>CAWIJG010000003.1:0-37272 GCA_963836315.1 uncultured Verrucomicrobiae bacterium | reverse complement strand
TTTTAAGCAAGAAGGGGACTGTTTTCTCACCAACAAAGAATTGCGAAATAGTTGTCTTATCGTGAACTGCGAAGGCCGTCAGCGCGCGATAGAGCAATATCCGGCAGTGCTCGGGAACCGGAGAAACAGAAGCGCGGAAGCCGATCCGGCCCTTAGACGCGCCGAGAGTTGACTCATGCCCCGGTGCGTCCTAAAAAGGGTCAACTCGCAAAAAAATGTCCTCGACGACCGGATAATTGTTAATAATTATGCGCCAGTTAGCTAGCTTTTCCAGGTGATTATCCCATCCGGCGCAAATTGGAGCCAAGAAGCAAAACGACCGTCGGTAGCTAACGCTTCATAAGCAGCCGTCTTTCCGAAGCCAAGAGCCTTCAAAGCGGCGACGGCGGACTTCCGCGTGAGGCTGCGCGTGCCACTATCGAAAATCTTTGCCATGTCTTCCCTTGTAATGGATTTGTTCTGGGCCATTAGGGGTATCTTCGGCGTAATTTTCGCTGCTGTAAAAGTGGGCAGCGGCGTGACCGGAATTTTCGGCGCGTTCGGAATGGAAATTGCATGACTTGTTGCTGGGGCAGCCGGGGACGACGCGGGCGTTAGATTCGGTTTTCCAGCGGAACCTGCACGAATTCCGCGATTTTCCGTGAAATTTCCGCCAGAACTGGGCGGAATAGACAATGGCTTTCCTTCTGGCGCTCTGCCTTCCGATTTTTCACCGCTATCAGAACCGAGTAGTTTTGCTACGACATAGATTCCGCCCACAATCAGCAATAGTGGGGCGGCGGCGGCGATGCCTGGCGCAAGCTGGGCAATCAGTGGTTTGGTTTGTGTATTCATGTTTGTTCGCTTCACAATTATTTCATTTCCTGTCTCGCCGGGGCAATGCTGGAACTAGGCTCAGCCGCCGAAAAGCACTTCTAGAATGCCTTTGGGTTTCCCTGTGGCGTTAAGTTCTGGCCGATATTCGGTGACCAGGGCATTTTGCGTTTCAACGGCCTTTTCCGCTGGCGTGCGGATCACCGCCACTTCAACCTTTGAAACCGCAAATGTCGGGCCTGCGGTCGGGCCTTTCCAGTGCTGGAAATGGCGGAGCAACGTCGAATACAATCGGCCAGTGCGACTTTCGCCGACATAAAGCACGTCACCGAGCCAACCGCGTTCCCGGATGATATAGGCGCCGGACTCATTTTTCAGCGCCTTCACCCATTTGGCGACCGCTCGGCCTTTTTTGACGGGTCTAAATTCCAAGTTCATGTTTTTCCCTCCTTACGTTACTTTTTTGTTGCATCCCGCTCCTGTCTGGATACGGGGAAAGGACATTGCGCCGTGATTGTCTTTGGGATCGTGCAAATGGTGCAAGCTGGTGCAAATGCACTTCTGCACCAATAGTGCAAGGTGCAACTATCCTAGAGAGGCTGCACCGTTGCACTACGTCAAACGACTGCATAAAGGCCATCCTCTCGTTTGCGTATCGCCCCGGCATCGGTTGCCCGGCGGATTGCACCTTTTGCTGTGCGCTCAGATACCCGACACCGTTCGGCTACCAAGTCGGCAAGGCGTGAGTAGGCGGTGTAACTGCGAGCGCCGATAGCGTCCGTCACATCTTGAACGCTCACCTTGTGCTTGGCGTTGTCTTGTGCCCCATCAAAGGCCGTCCAGTCGAAATCGTTGGCGGGTGTGAAAAGGCCATTGCGCCGTTGCCATGCCGTCCGTTGACCAAGCTCACCGTCATTGTTTTTGCAACATGTCCATATAACGCGGTCTTCTTCGGGATCATCACTGGCGGATTGCAAGATAAACACGGTACGGGGGACGCTCCCAAGCACATAGCTACCAGCCAGTAAATTCAGCAGCCCGCGCCCGGTGGTTCGCTCATCGCTTTTTGGTTTGCGCGTATGGGCAACAATACCGAGTGCTGGTGCATCATCGCCCGCAGGAACCACGCCGCGAATCAGGTTGAAGGTCTCCAAGTAGTCCCGCGCCTTCTCATCTCGTGCCACGGCGTTCCATGGATCAACCACGATCACGTCAGGCCGGAAGTCGGCAATCGCCGCCGACAACGCCGCTTGAAACTCCACTCTGTCAAACGCCAACCCTAGTGGCGGGGGTGGACATATCCTCACGAAGTCTTCCAACACGGGACAGTCCAAGTCCGCAAACTCCTTCGACAAACGGAAGCGCCCGTTTTCGTTTTGGACTATCATCGTGCGAAAGCGAGTGTGGACTTTAAGGCCAAACCAATCTGCGGATGTTGCGCCTGCTACGGCCAGCGCCACAGCCGCGCGACTCTTGCCAACACCGGGCGCGCCGCCAATGACAAACACGCTGCCGCGTACAACGTGACAGTCACCGACAAGCACAATCCCTTCCGGGGGTTTGTAATCCCGCAATTCCGATGGCCGTAGAAACTCCAAAGTGGACGCAGCCCGTTTCGGTAGAGTTGCGTCCGCTTCCGACTCCGCCTGCGCCCACTCCGCCGCGCTATCGGCCATCACCGCCAACCGCTCGGCAGCTTCCGCTTTGTCGTTGAACGTGGCAACGAAGTCGGTCGCATCCTTCACGGTATCCGGCAAAAGAACGGTCTTCACGCTGGCAGCAATGCCGTGAAGCGAACGCGCTACTTGCTCTGCATGGTCGCGCCCTGGCTTATCGTTGTCCGGCACAATCAGGACGGACTTGCCGCGCAACGCTTCGTTGTATTCGTCGCGCCACTTGCCCGCACCCATTGGATTGCAGGTTGCAACGAAGCCCAACGCAGCTAATGTGTCGGCGTCCTTCTCGCCCTCGACAACCCACACCTCAGACACCTTCACAATTTCAGGCAACCGATACAGCACCAAGCGCACGCCTTTGAGATTCCACGTCCAGCCGCCCTTGCCATCGGGTTGCCGCTGCCGAAAGTCTTTCGGCTCGTATCGCACACACTGGAAAAGCAATTTCCCGGTTTCGTCGGCATAGTCGTAGGCTTTGACGATCTTCGCTTCACCCGTTACTGTGAGCGCCTTCGTTGGATGCCTTCTGCCGTTGCTCCCGTGCAATGAGATCCCGGCACGGTTTGCCAGTTTCTCGGCAGCTTGGGGAAACGGCAGGCCGTCCAACTTCATCACGACCTTGAACACGTCACCGTGTTCGCCACAACCAAAACACTTGAACGTGTTGGCGTTCTCGTTCAACACCATGCTCGCATCCGTCTCGCTGTGGAAGATGCACAGCACCCGTTTGCGTCCAGCGCCGTGCGGCAGAACCTTCAGCCCGTAGTCCCGCGCAGAACGTCCGCCAAAGGGTTGGCCGTGCGAATAGCGTCTAATGTCGCTTCGTCAATCACCGCAGCGCCGCCTCTTTTGCACGGCGGATTCGCTCTTGTTGAATTCTTTCGACTTGGCTGCCGGTGAATAAGCGAATTCCGCCGCGCGTGCGCATCACCGGCAGGCGAAGTTCATCGGCGATTGTTTCACCGTGGCAGCGCAACATTGACAGGCCAGCCCAGCGTCACTTGGGGAGTAGAGTTCAAATTCAACGCCGGTGTCCATGTCTTGACCTTTCAACAGGTAGGCACGATCCAAGCGGTCGTATCAAATCGTTCACGGCTAGATGTCCGATCGTCTCACGCAAAAAGCGTTCAATCTCGGAGACGGCGTAAAGGGGCCGTCGCGTGGCCCGTGACGGCCGGAGCAATCCTCGCTTGGTGAGTCGATCTATCGTGACGGGGCTGACGCCTAGAGCTTCTGCCGCTTGTGTGCGCGTGAGAGCTAGACGCTGCTGATTTTGTGCTGCGTTTTCTGGTGTAGGCGTATTTTTCATACGCCCACCCATTTATGCGCAGTACTTACGAAGCGCAATGCGGCAATAGTTTTGAAAAATAAAAACTCGGAGTCATTAGTCTTGGAAACTAAAGACTCGCCACAGGCTAGACTTCCTCCTCATCATCTGCCAATTCTTCGGCACGAAGATCGGCAAACGGATCCGGTTGGGCCTTCCTCTTTTCCAATTCCGACGTGAATTCGACAAAGTATTGTTCTGCCAATTGGCGCGCCTTACTCAGGGTGTGGCGGTCACTGTCGTCGAGCGATTTAGCCCCGGCTTCTACCCTGTCGAGAATCTCCACGAGCTTCCAGGACACACCGCGATATTTCTTGCCTTTGAGAGGATGGGGAGCTTCGATTTTCTGAATCTCTCGCAATAATCGTATCTCCCTTATGAATTCGTCAATTAGATGCTTGTCTGCCGCGCGCAGATTCCATTGCCATTGCTGGTATTCGTAAACAGGCGTCCAGCCGATTTCTTGATACTCCTCACGACGGGTTGGAATTCTCCGAACCGGCGGCGACCATGACGGCCACGCACAGTGAACCAGTGTCTGCCCATATCCCAAATCGGGGTAGGCCGTAACAAACTGCCGCTTTCCTTTTGACGAACGGCGCGCCAATTCATAATTGCGGGCAGCCTCCTCTACATCAGGCCAGGCAACACGTGTGCGGAGAAGCCGGAGAGTGGCCCTTTTGTGCCACCACCAATTTCTCTTTAACGCGGTCAGCGTGGGTCTCGCGCTCTTCATGCTCTGAGTGCTGTGTGTAGCACCCGACCGAGTGGCAAGCCAAGATCAATCAAGTTATCTCAGGTGTGCGTAAACGTGAGCGGTTGCGGCTGGGCGTCTTTGTCTGCGAGTTGTGACTGGCGAGTGAAGGTTGCACCTACTGATAAGAACCGGCTTTCATCGGCACACAACATTCGCCGGACTGTCTCCCGCAGCGTCAAACGTTAGCTTCGCCACACTCGCAGTCAAATGGGTGTCGCGCAAGTGGGCATAGCGACGTGCCAGCAATGCACCGCCGTCAGAGTGGTTCACAAGTCCTGCTACGGCGCGAAAGTCGAGGCCCGCTTCAATGGCGTTGGTAATGAAGAAATGCCGCAGACTGTGAACGGTGAACGCGGGAAACTTCAACCCATTGCAGGCTGTCGCAATTGCCTTGCGTGGATTGTCCACAGCAAACACGCGCTCGCTTGGCAGCGACGCTGACGCAGATTCATCGCGCAGTCGTTGAAGCAAGCGCAACAAGGGTGGACTCATCGGCACGGTTTTGGCCTTGCGGTTTTTGGTGCCGGTGTTTTCATCCCCGGCAATTGTGATCTGGCCTAGCTCGAAATTCACATGTTGCCGACGCAGATTGCGGGCTTCCCCAACGCGCCAGCCTGAATATCCAAGGAACTCGACTATATCCGCAGACTGCTCAGCGTCACGCTTACCCTTGTTAGAGCGCATGGAGGCCAAGAGCGCTGTGAATTGCTCGCGAGTGGGGCAGAGTATCGGCTTGCTGGTCATTCGCAAGCGTTTCAGGTCAGCGGCGGGATTATCCAAGAGCAAACCGTGTTTGCAGGCGTAGGCCAAGATGCTACGCAATGTCTCGACTTCGATATTCACCGTCTGCGCGGCGCGCTCGGCGGTGCGCTTGGAATACCATTGCTCGACGCGGCGTAAAGTGATGTTGCGCACCGTCAGGCCCCGGAAATGGGGAGCCAGCGATTTGACGGCTACCAAGCGGCGCTTGCGACTGGACGGTTTCAAGCCAGCGGTCGCCACGTCGAACCAACGCTTCGCCAGCCCGCCGATCAGTTCGTCAGTCGCCTCGCCGGTCCTTTCGTCTCGTTTGTACTCCGCGAAAGGTAGGGTCGTGGCGTCGTCAGCGGAGAGGCGTTGGACTTGCTCGCGTAGATCAGCCAAGCGGCGGCGGGCTAAGTCCTTGTCGGTGGTTCTGAGGCTGCGGCGGATTTGCTTGCCATCACGTTTGAAAAGGGCATAGTAGATGCCCGATGATTGGCTGCGATACAGATTTTCCCCGGCATGTTGCAGGGTGTGTTGAACGATGGGAGTCGTTTTCATGCCCTGTAACATACGGGGTTACATCTCTTGGTTACAAGCAGAAAATGATAGTCATCGGAAGTTGTCATAAGTAATTGTTGTTTAACATATTGCCAGCGTAGCTCAGTTGGTAGAGCAGCGGTTTCGTAAACCGCAGGTCGTCGGTTCGATTCCGACCGTTGGCTCCAGATTTTTGATTCACGGTGTGGCCGCGAAACAATTTCGCGGCGGCAGTTTTGGTCGTGCTAGACGGGGAGGTAGCGGTTCCCTGCACCAGCAACCCGCTATAGCTGGGTCGAATTCCTCGCCGAGGCGGTGATGTGGGTGAGCAAACCACGGGGCGGCGTTGAAAGCCGGGTCCGATGCAATGGTTGCCTGCGAACCCCGCCAGGGTCGGAAGACAGCAACGGTAAGCTTGATGTTCCATGTGCCGTCGGGTCGCCTGGCTGGAGCTTTAACCGCGGCGCGCAAGCCGATGTCGCTCGTCGACGTGAGGTGCACGACCATTTTTCAGTTGTGCAGGATTCGTTAGGGAACGGAATGGCACAACAATATCAGGTTCTGGCGCGGAAATGGCGCCCGCAACAGTTCGACGACGTGGTGGGACAGGAGCACGTGACCACCACGCTGAAGAACGCCATTGAACAGAACCGTCTCGCGCACGCGTACCTGTTTGTCGGCCCGCGCGGCATCGGCAAGACCTCCACGGCCCGCATTTTCGCCAAGGCGCTGAATTGCGTGAAGGGGCCGACCATCACCCCCTGCGACAAATGCGACAACTGCAAGGAAATCACCGAGGGCCGTTCGCTGGACGTGCTGGAAATCGACGGCGCGATCGAACAACGGCGTCGAGCAGGTCCGCGAACTGCGCGACACGGTTCGCTACGCGCCGGCCCGCGGCAAGTTCAAGATCTACATCATCGACGAAGTCCACATGCTCACGCACGCAGGCGTTCAACGCGTTGCTCAAGACGCTCGAAGAGCCGCCCGCGCATGTGAAGTTTTTCTTCGCCACGACCGAACCCCAGAAAGTGTTGCCGACGATCCTGTCGCGCTGCCAGCGGTTCGATCTGCGGCGGATTCCCGCGAACCTGATCGTCAAGCACCTCAAGGACATCGCCAAGAAGGAGAAGGTGTCGATCGATGACGCGGCGCTGGCCGCCATTGCGCGCGGGGCCGAGGGCGGCTTGCGCGACGCCGAGAGCGCGCTCGACCAGTTGATCGCGTTTTGCGGGAACAAGATCGCCGAGAGCGACGTGCTGTCGGTGTTCGGACTCGTCGCCCACGACCAGATCGCGAAATTGACGGACGCAGTCATTGACGGGCAGACCACGAAAGCCCTGAAGGTGTTGAAAGAATTGGATGACGTGGGCAAGGACCTGCAACGGCTGATGGCGGACCTGCTCGATCATTTTCGCAATCTGCTGGTGGTGACGTTGGGCGAAGGAGGGGTCCAGTCATTGCAGTTGCCAGAATCGGAGATCGACCTGCTACAGGCGCAAGCGAAGCGCGTGGATGCGGACGCGGTGCTGCGCATCATCGACGCGTTGTCGGCCGCCGAAGGACGGTTGCGGTATGCGTTGTCCAAGCGGGTGTTTCTGGAGATTGCCCTGGTGAAGGCCGTCAAAGCCCGCGAATTGGTCGGTATCGACGGTGTATTGAAAAAGCTGAACGAATTGAAAGGGCAGGCGGTAATCGGTGCCAGCGCAGTCAGCCTGCCGGTTGTTAGCGAGCCCAAGGCCAATAAACCTGCGGCACCCGCGCCGCAACGCCACAGCAGCGAGGCGGCGCCGGTGGATTTGTCGGTCTCAATCGAGGAGGCGTGGGCGTACGCGGTGGAGCACTTGGGGAAGGTCACACCCATCGCCAAGAGTTATCTGGTGGGCACGCGTCCGCTGGGGATGCAGGGGAACGTGTTGGTGGTCGGGTTCGACCAGGAGTTTGCGGATCGCAAGGAGTTTGCCGACCGGCCGCGCAATATCGAGGTGTTGCAGGCCAAACTGAAAGAAAAACTGCGGATGGATGTGGCGTTGAAGTTCGAAGTGGTGAAGTCCGCGACACCAACCCCCGCGCGGACTCCGTCGGCGCCGGTCAAGGGAGCGGAGCCGGTGAAGAAGAGCCTGGATGAATTCAAAAACGACCCGTTGATCAAGAAGGCGCTGGAGATTTTCAAAGGAACAATCGTCGAAGTCAGAAAGTGATGGTGGAGAATGGCCGGACTCGGAAAATTCCTCAAACAAGCCCAGAAAATGCAGGCGGAAATGCAGCGTGTGCAGGAGGAACTGGCACAGCGCCAGGTGGAAGCCACCTCGGGTGGCGGAGCGGTGAAGGCCGTGGCGAAGTGCGATGGCTCGATCGTGTCGGTCAAGATCGATCCCAAGGTCGTGGACCCGAAGGATGTCGAGATGCTGGAGGACCTGATCCTCGGGGCGGTCAGCAACGCGTTGCAGACCGCGAAGAAGACCCAGGAAGAAGAACTCGGCAAGGTCACTGCCGGCATGAACCTGCCCGGGATGATGTAGCGGAGCACCGCGAAATGATGGTTAGTGAGATTTGACCCCATCCCGTGGGCTGTCCCCCAATAATCCGGTGGCTTGTACCGTGCGGCATTCATTGATACGATGCGCTAAGCCGGGGCATGAGAGGCTATGGACATCACCTTTAGCTGCGACAAGTGCGGACAGAGTATCGTGGTTGATGGGGCGGGCGCTGGAGTAGATGTCGAGTGCCCGAATTGCCATCAGCCATTGCGAGTACCATCGGCGGAATCAAAGACCGGGAAGGTGCTACATGATGTTCGTCAGTGGCTCGGCAGCCGAATTGAGCAGGCACGAAACGTCAAGCACGAGCGCGAGTTAAAAGTTACGGGGAAACAGAATCAGCAAGCTGTTGCTGAAATCCACAATCGCTTGCGTACACTCGAAAAGCCAATGTCGGATTGCGACGTTGTGACGACGGCCTTGGAATCCAACTTCCAGAGAGGAAATGTTCCCTCTCCGACCCACTTGGAGCAGCTTGCCGCCGGTCACTTGGAGGAACTCATCGCAGCCGCGGAGAGTTTTATCTATGTCAACCTGATCTCGCCCTTTCTTGGTTCCACTCGACAATGGTTGGAGGAACTGACCCAAGAGAATCCCAATGACAAAAGAATCGGAGTTCTGACACCTTTGCTCGACAAGTGGACGACGATCCGAAAAGCTGGGGGATTGAAGGAAGCGGATTACCGCTGCTTCATTGCGGACCTTTCCGAAATCTCGGAGCAACAGACCGGTTTTCTTCAAGTCAGATGACCGGGTTTTCATCACGCCGGATGCGTCTCATTGCGAAACGTTATTAGACGTTCAGCGGGGCGTCGAAGAGTTGGTTGAGAAGCGAGAACTTGAGAGCCACTTGAGGAGGCTTCAGGACAGAGTTCAATTCCTACAAAATCGGATTGCCAAGCTTCCGGCTTTTTGCGCCGATCACGTTTCAAGAGTTCGTTTCGCAGAGCAAGGTCAAGGAACGGTTAGAAATAGCCATCGAAGCGAGCAGGCTGCGGAAGGAAACCTTGCCGCACATCCTTTTGGTCGGGACCGTATGGGATTGGCAAACGCACGCTCGCTGAGATAACCGCCATTAGACTGGGCGTGAAATTCCTTTCTGTGAATGCTGCTGCCGTTCGACAGCCAAGCGACCTCTTCGGTGTACTCACCGAGTCGCTGAATGGCGGGGTCATTTTCGTCGAGGACGTAGAGCGGATGCGAGGTAGCATCATAGAGTACATGCTGCCTGCGTTAACGGGTTCCGAATTTGACGTGGTGGGCGGCAAAAACTTCGGGGTTGGTGGTTGCCTTCCGTGCTTTACCTTGGTTGGTGCAACTGCCTGCGCTGAGCGATTGCCAGCCACCCTGCTGTCGTGCTTCTCCATCACAGCGGAGTTCACGGACTACGCCCACGAAGACCTAGCAGGGTACTAAAGAAGTCGGGTTGACGGGCCGGTTATACTACGTGGCGAACAGGGAGGGTTTGGCATGCGTGGACAGATTGATCGGCAAGAGTCGTTGTTTGTGGTCGTTTCGTTGGAGCAGCGGGTGCCCCCGGACCATCCATTGCGGCCCATCAAGCGCCGCTGTGACGAACTGTTGGCCCAGATGAATCGGCAGTTTACCCGCGCCTATAGTTCGCTGGGGCGGCCCTCCATTCCGCCGGAGCAATTGCTCAAAGCTCTGCTGCTGCAAGCGCTGTACTCAATCCGCAGTGAGATCGCCCTGATGGAGCATATCGAGTTCAACCAACTGTATCGGTGGTTTGTGGATTTGCCGTTGGAGCAACGCGCGTGGACGCCGGAAGTGTTCAGCGTCAACCGTGAGCGGTTTGCCGAGCATGGATTGGTGCAGGCGTTCTTCGATGCGCTGGTGCGCCAAGCGATGCTGGAAGGCTACGTCAGTGACGAACACTTTACGGTGGACGGCACGTTGCTACGCTCGTGGGCCAGCCTGAAGAGCGTGCAGCCCAAGGACGGCGCCGCGTCCAGCGAACCGCCCGACGATCCGGGCAATCCGACGGTGAACTTTCATGGGCAGCGTCGCACCAACGACACCCACCAGAGTGCCACCGATCCCCAAGCCCGCTTGGCGCGCAAGGGCCTGGGCAAGGAGGCGCAGTTGTGCCACAGCGCGCACGTGTTAATGGAGAACCGTCACGGTCTGTGCGTCGGCGTCGCCGTGGATGCCGCCGACGGACACGCCGAGCGGCGGCAAGCGCGGGCGTTGGTGCGACGCGCCAAACGTCGACAGCGACTGCATCCGCGAACGCTGGGCCTGGATGGCGGCTACCAGGACGGCAAGTTTCTGGCGCAGTTGGAGCGCGCCGGGATCGAACCGCACGTGCCGATTCGCCGGGGGCGCCTCGTGGCCCGGGATGCGGCCGGGCGGGCCCGCCACCGAGCACGGCAGCGGATGCGCACGGCGCGCTACCGGGTCAGCCAACGCCTCCGCAAACGGGTCGAAGAAATCTTCGGCTGGTGCAAGACGGTGGGCCGGCTGGCCCGAACCCGCTTCGTAGGTCGGTGGAAGATTGCCCAAGAGGTCCTGGTGACAGTCAGCGCGTACAACTTGGTGCGACTGGTTCGTTTGGAGACCAGTTCATGAACCGACCGATCATGTCGAACTGTTGGCTCAACCCGCACGACACTCAGGACAGGGCATCGTTACAGCCCTCCCAAACCGCCATCACCCAAACCACTGCCGTAATGCAGACTTCTTTAGTAGCCTGCTAGTGGTTTTGAGCGAGAGATTTGCCATCGGCTTTGGCCTGAGACTTGACCAACCAGCAGTCGAGCAACTTGCGAGGCATTCAAACGGGACGCCACATGGCATCCTACATTCGCTGAAGACCCTGAGAGACTACGCAGCGGTCAAGTCCGTGTCGTCAATCAATGCGGAGGCGGTGCTTGCCGCTCTAGGTGCGTCCGACTCGATGGTAGATGACGAGCCGAGTCAGGGTCGTGTCGCAATCCCATCCTCGGTCAAAAGAGAGGTATGGCGCAGAGACGGCGGCAAGTGCGTGAAATGCGGGAGCAGAGAGAACTTGGAGTACGATCACATAATCCCAATCTCGAAAGGGGGCAGCAATACCGCTCGCAATATCGAACTCCTCTGCGAGAAATGCAACCGCACGAAGAGCGATTCTATCCAGTAACAAATGAGTGCGACCCTACCTCCCGCGGTAGCTAAACGGCTGTCGAAATTACGGAATCGAGAACGAGAGCATATCGAAGTGGGACTAGCGATAGCGAAGGCCGGCGAACGTGGCATGTTCTCCGCCCACTCAGTGGCGCTGGCGGCAATTCAACGATCTCTTGCACTTATCGATGGGTTCAGCCTCATGGTTGAGCAGCGAAATGTGCTCTGTGCCGCGCCGCTCGTCCGGATGCAAATAGACAGCGTAATGAGACTTTTCGCTTGCCAGCTCGTGGATGACCCCAATGTCGTATATAACCATCTTTTGGAGGACAAGCCGTTGCACAAACTCAAATCGAGAGACGGCAATGACCTTCGTGATGCATACCTGATAAAACGGTTGGGCAAAGGCTACCCGTGGCTGGAAACTGTATATGAGGGCACTTCTGGCTTCATTCACTTATCGGTTTATCACTTCAACGCAATTTGGGATTCGGTCAACGATGAGACTCAGACAATTAGTATCGCCGTCGGCAGATCGTATGGTGACCGATGGAAGGAAGCCGAAATGCTTGAAACGATCGATGCTTTTGCCAATACGACCACGGTTCTACTGGAAATGTGCAGGGCATTGGCTCGAATCGGATCTCACTAATCATCATTGTGGGCTTGCGTTGGCCTGAGAAGCCGGGCGTAGGAAACATCGGTCGTCTGCGGCGGATGAGGGCGTGGGCCATCAGGCCGCGAGCCTTCACTTGTTTTCGCGCGTTGAAACAGGTACATGTTTAGCGATGGATTATCCAACGCCCGTTCAGAATCTCATTACGCAATTCGCGCGGCTGCCCGGCATCGGCAAACGCAGCGCGGAGCGGATCGCGCTGCACCTGCTCAAGTCCAACGGCGACACCAATCGGCAACTCGCGCAGTCGATTCTCGATGCCAAGGCGAAGATCCGCAATTGCTCGCGCTGCGGCAGCTACACCGAACATGATCCCTGCGAGATTTGCGCCGAGCCCGCGGCGCGACCAGAACTCCATTTGCGTGGTGGAAGGCCCCAACGACATTCTCACCTTGGAGCGGGCGGGCGTCCACCGGGGCGTGTACCACGCGTTGATGGGGCGGATTTCGCCGCTGAACGGCGTGGGCCCGGAGCAACTCCGCATCGCGGCGCTGCTGGAGCGCGTGAAGCGCGACAAGCCGACCGAGGTCATTCTGGCGCTGGGGGCCGACGTGGAAAGCGAAGCCACGGCCAGCCATTTGATCGACCTGCTCAAACCGCTCGGGGTATCGGTCAGCCGCATCGCTCTGGGATTATCCGCGGGAAGCGCGCTGGAGACTGCTGACGAAGTAACGCTTTCGCGAGCGCTTGAAGGTCGGCGACAGGTGTAGTCCGCACGGTTCCAGCTGTGGCGGCATCCTCACCCTAACTTGCCGGAACGGGCGCGGACGCTGGCATGACCGCAGGAGATTGCACGGTTCCACGGCAGGGGACGGTGCATATTCCGCCCGACGCACGTCTTCGCCGTGTTGCGGGATTATCGCCGCTTCGTTACAGTGTCTTGGCCGATGAAAGTCCGAAACCGGGAATACCGAGCTGTCTGGATGGAGGGTCGCGATGTCGTCGTGATCAATCAACCATTGCTCCCTCATCGGTTTAAGTTGTTGCGGTTGAGGAACCACCGTGAAACAGCCCGGGCGATCCAAACGATGGTTGTCCGTGGCGCAGGCACCATCGGCGCCACGGCAGCCTACGGTCTGGCCCAGGCGTATTCCGAAGGTGTGGACATCGACCGGGCCTATCGCACCTTGCTCGAAACGCGACCGACGGCAGCGGATCTGAAACACGCTCTCGACCGTGTTCGCAGTCGCGCCGCATCGGCGAAGGAAGCGGTGGCGGAAGCGGAAGCCATTGCGGACGAATACGTCGAGCGCGCGAAACAGAATTGCCAAATTCGGCCTTCCGCTGATCAAGAACGGGACGCGCGTGTTGACGCACTGCAATGCCGGTTGGCTGGCGTTGGTCGACTGGGGGAGTGCGCCCGCGCCGATCTATCTGGCGCATCGCCGTGGACGGAAGGTATTCGTGTGGGTGGACGAGACGCGCCCGCGCAACCAGGGGGCGAACCTGACGAGTTGGGAATTCCTCCAGGAAGGCGTGCCACACAAGATCATTGCGGACAACGCGGGCGGTTTTTATATGCGGCGGGGCGAGGTGGACTTGTGTATCGTCGGCGCCGACCGCATCGCGGCCAATGGCGACGTGGCCAACAAGATCGGGACGTATCAGAAAGCCGTGTTGGCGCGCGAAAACGGCATCCCGTTTTACGTGGCCGCGCCGAGTTCGACGATTGATTTGACGTGCCGCAGCGGCGATGACATCCCGATTGAAGAGCGCGATGAGGATGAAGTACACTTCGTTTCGGGCATGACCACCGGATCGAAACTCGCCCGCGTCCGCGTGTCGCCGCGGCGGGCGGCGGCGGGGAATCCGGCGTTTGACGTCACGCCGGCCCGATACATTACGGGAATCATCACGGAGCGGGGGATTGTGGCGCCGGGACAAATTCGGACAGCGGTTCGGGAAATAGCATGATCATGGGCGAAGTCTACGTCGGGACGAAATTTCGTACGGTATTCGCGCGGCGCGCCGTGTCCGGCGACGAGCGGCTGGGCGAATTGCTGATGTGGTGCCGGCGCTGGGCGGCGCTGGGGTTGGTCGGCGACACGGTCGGCAACCTCAGTTTCCGCACCGTGAACGGGTTTCTCATCAACCGCACCGCGGGCGACCTGGGCGGGATCACGCGGCAGGAATTTGTCGAGGTGGTTGCAGGCGGAACCGGGTCGCGCCGAACTGACGGTGGTGGGGTTGTACGAGCCGTCCAGCGAAAGCCTGATGCACGCGGGCATTTATGCCGCGCGCCCGGGAATCAACGCCGTGTTTCACGGACACAGCGAACGGTTGCTGGCGGAAGCGGAACGGTTGGGGCTGCCGATTACCGCGCGCGAACAGCCGTACGGCACGCCGGAGCTGGTCGCGGAGATTTTGGGCGCGCTGGATGGACACCGGTTTGTGGTCATGCGCAATCACGGGTTTGTTTCGTTCGGAGCGACGATGAAAGAAGCGGGGCAGGTAGCGGAGGAGATTTTGAGGCGGGTATGAACGGGATTGACGCGGTCATTTTTGATTTGGGCAACGTGCTGATCACGGTCGATGAGGCGCGCGCGATGGAGCGTATGGCGGCGCGCACCGGCAAGACGCCGGAACAAATTCGAGAATATATTCGCGGCACGCCCCACGAACACGAATTGGCCCTGGGCAAACTCTCGAAGAAGCAGTTTTTCCACACCGTGGCGCCAGGGACACTCGGGTTCGACGGCACGTACGACGAGTTCGCGCTGATCTGGAGCGAGGTGTTCACCCCGATCGAGCCGATGATCGCGCTGGCGGAATCGTTGAAAACGCGCCTGCCGCGGCTGCTGCTGTCGAACACCAACGCCATCCACATGGACTACATTTTCGAGCGACTACCGGTTTCTGGACGATTTCGACGCGCACGTGCTCTCGCACGAGGTCGGCCTGCTCAAGCCCGACGCGGCCATCTACCGATATACGCTGGAGAAATACGGCCTGGCGGCGGAACGGACGGTGTTTCTGGACGACCTGACCACCAACGTGGAGGGCGCCCGCCGCGTCGGGATGCAGGCCATCCATTATCAGAATCCCGAGCAGGCGCGCGCGGAGTTGACGAAACTGGGCGTGTCGCCTATATAAGGACGCGTCACTTTCAGGTTCCGCAGTAGCTCAATGGTGGAGCGAGTGACTGTTAATCACTAGGTTGAAGGTTCGAGTCCTTCCTGCGGAGCCAATCTTAGGCTCACGGAGAGAGGGCGTTACGCAAGATGCAAGCGTGACGCCCTCTTTCATTTTTGGCTAGGCTAGTCACAAGGCTAGTCACACCCTGAAAAAATCCTTCGCTAGTCACACGGCGCAGGGAGCGGAGAGAGACGGCGACGCAATCAGACAAGCGGACAAGGCGGGGCTTGTGGCAGGCGAATCGGGCGCGGCACTGAGGCAGCGGGAAGGCGTTGCGGTGCGCTCAGGACGGTCGCTGGTGCGCGTGACGCGGTGAGACGGGCAAAGGGGAGGGGGAGGGGCCGACAATGGCGCGGGCGAGAGAGTGTCACCTGTCCACCGCCTTGGCTGAAAAATACAAAACACAAAAGGCAAAACCACTTGCAGGACATTAATATTGTTGTTTATTTTGGCTCATAACCGCCCATTACCGCCTCGCAACCTGTCGCGCTCCCGTTTCAAGGCAGGTCGGTGTCCCTCAAAAAGACGACTTCTCCCTTCACTGTCCTGTGCTCTCCCTTGGCGTTTTCAGAGAGAGTTGGCCTGTCTGCATCTTGACCTCTAGGTATCCGAGTTCATCCGATTTGGCGGGTGAAAGCACGACTTCGACTGGGTTCCAAGTGGCAGGTTTGAGTATGTCGGTAAACTCCACTGCGTTTGTCCGCAACGAGTTTCGCCATTCATCATGCCGAGCAACGTAGTCAACCCATTTCTTGGTATCGTCAGCCTTTGGTGGAAAAGGCAGACTTGGTTGACCCCCCACAGTGAAGAAAGGACTCTCTGGCTCTGCCTTCCCCCATACTACGGTCAGCTTGAACCCGCCGTAAGTCGCCGATGACGGATTCCCGATATTAAGTCGAGCCTTGTACCCGTCGAGATAGGTGCGAATGGCAACTCAGGTGACACACTGAATAATACTCCGCAGGAAGGGGGCGGACTTCCCCCTAGTTATTATATGAATGCGGCAACCCACCCCATTTATTGCATGGAACTGTTGGGCACATTCGCAGATGCGAACGGGCAAATTGTAGGCACACCGTTTGCGATTGGCGATTTGGGCACTTTCACGGTTCCAAGCGGAGCCACGCAACTGCAACTTGGAGTCAACGATTGTGGATATGCGGGCAACGCTGGCTCATTGAACATCCAAATTACGGGAATCCCCAGTATCCCTGTTGCGGTTTCTGGTGTGCCACAAGGCTCCTATCTAGCCCTACCCACTAACTCTGTTGCCCCTGCGGGTTACACGCTCCTTGGAACAACGCGCATGAAGTATAAGTATCAAGTTGAAATAAGGAGCAAACCTGTAACCAAAACTGCAACTGTAACGCTCGCTCTCTACCAGAAAGATTAGCGTCGAACCGCGTTAGGCGCGTCTTGTAGCAGGGGTGCACTTGACAAAGTGCGTTCCGTGCAGTATAGTAAACTAATGTAGAGTAAGGAATCGAAAGACGGGTTGGCATTACATGCCGATCCACCAACCGAGCCGAAAGGCCACGGTGGTACACGCCGAAGCTACAGGAAAAAAGCTTGCGGGCAGATTCGGGAGAAACTCCAAAAGTAATCCCACCTCTTTTGATTCCACAACCAAGAAGGGTAATGGTTATGGAAAAGCAGTTGTCAGTACAATCATCCGCCGTCGAACCGTCGCGCATTCGGTGGCCCAAATTGCCTAAGTCGGGCACCACGCATCCCGCCAAAAAAAATTTGCCCGCAAACCTAACGAGAGTGACTAACCATGAATGACGCGAATGAACCCCAAACAAATGACCGCCTTTACACAATCAGCGAAGCCGCTGAAGTGGTGGGCGTCTCCCGCTCTACGTTGCTGCGCTGGGAGCTACAACACCAAATCGCGCCCAAGCGTGTCGCCAACGGGCAACGAATCTACACCGAAACCGATTCTGACACGGCTGCGTTCACTGAAGAGAGGCAGCTATGAACACGACACCAACCGAGAAACTGCTAACCCTCAAAGAAATTGAGGAACTCGCGAGAGTTTCACGCCCGACCGTTTACCGCTGGCGACATGAACACGGCCTGAAGATGTTTCGTGTCGGGGGGTGCGTGCGTGTCCGCGAATCCGACTGGCTTCGATTCTTGGAGCGAAACGCGGAAGGGAGCGCGGCCTAGTGATAACTGAAAACAAAAACGCCCCCTGCCTTGACGGGCAAACGGGCACGCTAACTGAATTACGCAACAGGGAGAGCGGCTTGGTAATCGTAAACGCGTTTGACCTGCTACAACGTCAATTCCCCGAAGCGGACGACATCGTTGCGGGTATCCTGCCGACACGAGCGCGGGCGATTGTTTCCGCACCCGCGAAGCTGGGTAAAACCCGCTTCACACTGGGCTTGGCGCTGGGCGTTGCAACGGGAACATGTAATGGGGTCTTCCCCATCACCAAGGCCCGTCGCGTACTCTACATCCAAGCCGAGGTAAGTGAGCGCAACCTGCAGGAACGTCTGAAAAAGATGTTGGCCGTGTTCCCTGTCGATGAACAATTGCTGCGGGAAAATTTGCTTTTCTGCAACGACCCGCGCCTGGAAATCTACACGGGCAGAGGCGGTGCAGGCTATCCGTGAAGCCGTGAAGTCGCGCAAGCCCGAAGTCGTTGTGTTCGACCCGCTTTACAAGTTCAACACTGGCGACTAGAGCAGCGTGCGTGATATGACCGTCTTTTTCGACCCGCTGGACGCGCTGATTTACGACTTTGGCGTTGCCGTTGTGTTGGTGCATCACCACGGCAAGGGCACGGGTGAGAATGTGTCCATTGCGGCCCATTTGAACCGAGGCAGTTCCACGATTGCCGACTGGCCCGACAGTTTATTGACGTTGACGTGGCGCGACCGCAAACGCGAAATCGTGAAGCTGACGTTTGACCTACGCAATGCTGAAGAACCTGAGCCGATGGCATTTCACCGCAACCGCGAAACACTCTGGTTTGACCCGTTAGCCGACTACGTTTTCGACGGGCGAAAAACGGGCAACGAAATCACACCGCAAGATGTGGCCGTGTCAATCGGCGACAAGGGCGACTACCGGCAAACTTGCGGAAGTGTTAAGCAAGAAGTTTGACACCAGCCCGCGCACGGCGAAGGACGCAATCAAACGCGCAACCGATGCTGGCTGTATCCGCAAAATGAGGAAACCGCGTCTTATGAAAAAGTCTAATGTTCCCGCATGGTGCAAAGGTGCAACCCTAAAGGGTTGTTGCACCGTTGCACCACTAGTGCGGCAGTGCAATTTGCACCATGATTGCACCATTGCACTTGCACCACGGTTGCCGCTTGTCTCGGAATGATTCTGGAAGATTGTTCTTGTAAGTGGTGGGTAATGGTGCTACCGATAGGCACGAAAGGAGAAACAGAATGACACGAAGTCCAAGAAGTCCGCTGGGCACAGTGAATAAATTCAATATCTCGCTGTCGCCCGAAACATTCGGCGAAGTTGGACGCCTACTGCCGCAAGAACGAACGCCCGCGAAGTTGGGTTATTGAGAAGGCTGCTTGCGGCCTACTTCAAAAGGGGAAGCTATCATGACCAGCAAGACACGATTCGAGAGTGTCGCGCCGTGTCTGGCGCGGCAAGTGCGGAAGGCGTTGACGATAACGGCAAGCCCTTCCGTTACGAAGGCAAGACGATTTTTGCCCGCGTGCGGGACAAGGGGCGGTGGACGTGGAAATCCACCGAAACCGAAGACGCCGAAAGATGCCCGCACTTGGTTGAAAAAGTGGAACAAGGAAAAGTGGATGCTCGCCAAGGGCATCGAACCCGAAGGCGTGACGCTGCAACGTCAGCGGGTGACGGTCGCTGAGATCGTGGACACCTACACGGAAGCGGGTTGCCCGTACAAAAAGAACAGCCGAAGAAACCGCAGACCGTCGAAGATGAAAAGCGGCGGTTGCGGCCCGTGCGGTCTTACTTCGGTGACACGCCCGCCGCTGGTCTGACGTTGCATGATTGCGACAAGTACCGCCAATGGCGGAAGGAAGGCAAGTTTGTCACGACGTTCAAGGTGCGCGGCCATTCGCAGACACGGAAAACGAAGGGCGGGAATCGGGCGGTGGACTTGGAGTTGCAATCCCTGAGTAATGCCTTGACGCTGGCGGTGCGGCGCGGGTTGCTAAAGTAAATCCGCTGGTCGGGCGCGGGCGCTATCCGTGCGCTGAGGACGTGCGCCACTGCCGCGAAGTCGCCCCGACGCCCGAAGGCTTGCAGGCGATCACGGGCTGGTTGCGCGGGCGCAACGAGACGGCGGTTGCCGACCTTGTGCAGTTTCTCGCCTACACGGGCCTGAGAATCGGGGAAGCATTGCCGTTGACATGGGACAAGGTGAATCTCGGCGAAGGCTTGGTGAACGTGCAACGCGAAAAGCGGGGCGTGAATCCGTGGGTTGCGATCACGCCGGAACTGGAAACCCTCTTGCGCGACATGACGGCGCGGGCGACTGGCGAGTTGCTTTTCCCGTCGCCGTTTGACGCGAGCAAGCCCCGCGATGCGTCGGCAGTCCGTCACCGGCTGAATGCGGCTACCAAGAAGCTGAAGCTGCCGCACGTCACCCCGCACGGGCTGCGCTCCTACTTTGTGACGCAAGCGCGGCAGAGCGGGCTTACGGACGCGGAGATCGCCATGCTCATTGGCGACAAGACCGGCCCCGCATGATCGCCAGCACTTACGGCGACTTGCGGCACGATCACCTGTTGGCGCAAGCGCGGCGCATTCGTCACACGGTTGCACCCGCTGAGGATGCGACCAAGCTAGTCAAAAGGCTAGTCACACGTAGCCCGATGATAAACGGGCGTCTCACGTCGTATCTGCGAGGGTCTAACGTGCGTCGAAACCCTTGTAAATCAGCCTTCCGAGACTATGCCGAGATACGCAGCGACTCGCGCAGAATCAAGCGTTGTGGCCTGTTAATCACTAGGTTGAAGGTTCGAGTCCTTCCTGCGGAGCCAATTTCACCAAAATACGAACTTATTTTGCCCTCCTGCGCGACCCTTGAGGTTAAGCCACTTGCGTAAAGGGACATGTTAACCAGATACCATTTGGTTCGTATTTTCGTTCTGAAGACGCCCTCATGGACAGGGGCTTTGTCCTTTTCGGGGTCGCAGTGTTTAACAGTGATCTCCCTGATAATGAGGCGCAATAACTCCTTCTGCTCCTCGGGCGGAAGGCTGCCCACCACCGTCTCAAGGCGCAAAAGCGCATCGGCTATGGCCCGCTCGTCAGCGACCACTTTTTCGCGATAATCGATGTCGATCCTGAGTTTTTCCCTCTCCAGTTCGACTGTGTGCTTTTCCTCGGCCAACCGCTCCGCCTCGGCCATGAAATGGGCTGTAATATTCTTGGCGCCTTTTTTCTTGGCGGTTTCCACGCAATTGTTTACCGCCTCCGAGAGTTCACGATGCCGCTTGTCCAATGCTGCAAGCTGTGATTTCAGCGGACGTATACTTTTCTTCTTGGCCTCATTCGACGCTTGGACTGTGGCCTGAATAATCTCCGGATGACGGCCTAACTCGCCGATGTAACCGATAATCAGTTTCTCAAAGTCTCGAGCAGGAATGCTTCGCACAAGGCATTCCGCTGCACTACCGTCTTTCACCACATTGGTGCAAGTGTAGTACAGGTGCGGGTTGCCATTCTTGGGTGCGTCAAGGAAAGTCTGGCCGGTTACATGACCGGCGGTGAGAAGCCGTCCGCTCTAATCGCGCGTTTAGTCGCCGAGCGGTTGGCGAAACACAAGATTCGCGACTGGCGAACGAATCCAGATGCGCTAAATCGGATGCGCGGCGAGATTGATGACGCGCTTTTTGAAGTCGCAGCCGAAGAGCATCTTGAAATACCGGTCAACGAGCACGATGCGATCATTGATCGGTGCATTGAGGTGGCCATCGCCAATGAAGACTAGCTCTTCAGCACATGTCCTTGAATACGGCACAAGGCGGATCGTATACCATCTTCATCGCTCGAATGGAAAAAGGCTCCGCATCGTCGTTTCTCCCGACCTGACGGTTAACGCGTATGCCCCCGAGCGGGTAAGTCCCGATAGAATCTTCGAAGCTATTCGGAAAAAAGCAGCGTGGATCACGAAAACGCTCGACCACGTTGAAATGTACCACCCGCTACCGACGCCAAAAAAATTCATCAATGGCGAAACGTTTGTATACTTGGGACGGCAGTACCGCCTCAAAGTTGTGTCAGGTCCACGGCAAACGGCAAAACTCGATGGCCGGTACTTTCCGGGTTCAAGCGAACAACCAAGGCGACATCTGTTCGAGTGAGGTCCGCCGTCGAGGATTGGTATCGGCAACGCGCAAACGAGGTATTTCGGCGCTATCTGGAGAAATGCTGTGTCGTCACGTCACGTCATGGGATTCACAAGCCCGTGCTGTCCTTGCGCATAATGCGGCGGCGCTGGGGAAGTTGTACGCCATCTGGCCGAGTCACCCTCAACGTCAAACTCGTGCAAGTGCCCGTCCATTGTATCGAGTACGTGATCATGCACGAACTCTGTCACCTCGTTCATCACGATCACGGCCATCGGTTTCAAAGCCTCCTGACCCGTTGTCTCCCCGATTGGCGCGAGAGAAAGAAGGTTTTGGCGAGAATTCAACTGGGGTGAAAATTTGCTCATGAGCGATCTCACTATGACTTTGGAGGCCTTTGACCGCTCGGTTTCGATAAACCGAGACACCCCACACAGTCTCTTCCTTGGAGCCGGAGCCTCGATTAGCTCAGGTAAGCACGAGCCAAAAGGTTTATAAGTCCACGAGTCTTCGCTTCACCGAAATATGGCGATCTCCAGCGCAGAATCCGAACTCATCAGAATTGTGCAGCAACAGATCAACAGCGGCAGCCGGCTCATTGTCCTGCCTGGCCATTTAGTCAATGCAGTCAGCGAGTCACGCTGGAAGAGATCCGGCGGTTATGCAAGTTGAACGGCGTCTCGGTCGAGATCGGGATGTGATCGAGTTCCTCCGAGAGCCCGTTTCCTGCGTACCGCGGCTTCCACCTGTGCCAGGGACGGATTCTTCTGGAGAATCTCAGTGACCTTTTGGAATTTTGCCTGTAACTCAGTGAGCGAGTTTTCCAGCTTGGCGATCCGGTCGTCCTTGATTTTGGTTTCTTGCTGGAATTTAGTGAGGTCGTCCTTGAGGTCGCCGATTTCAGTCTTCGTGAATTTGATGTCCAAATCCCTGTTTTCCATGCCCGCTCGGGAGATGTACACGTCGGGCATGTTGCTGCTGAATCTCCACCCGTATCGATAGCACAATTCCTGTCGGTTCAATTTCGTCGCGTAATATGTGGCCGAGCTATGGCGAAATAGGTGGGGATAGACCCTTCGTTTCAGGGCTTTCTGACCGAGTCGTGCCAGTCCCACTCGCATGGCGTCATAGGTGGTCGTAAACACGGGGTCTTGCGGACCGATGCCCTGGTCGATCCGTTGCTTTAAGTATTCCGTTACGGCTTCAACGCTGTGTCGCCAGTAAAGGGAGATCGTGCGGCCTTTCGTTTTGCTGAATTCCTCCCGCAGCGTCAACTTGACAAAATTCTCCTTGCCCTCGGGGAGACGAATATCTTCGTACCGAATGTTGATGAATTCCTCCGCTCTCGCGCCGGCATCGAAAAGCACGGCCACCAGATAGCGATGCTCCGCAGTCCGACAGCGGCGATACATCTGCTCGACTTCGTCCGCGGTGAGAAACTCCGGTGTCTTCTCCCGATCCCTGGTGTCAAGCCATCCGACCAATGGAACGGCCTTGGGCGAGCCCAGCCTCCAACGCACAAAGACCTTCACCCCCTTGCGAATGCCGACCTTGGTAGAATGGGAATACTCTCGACCACGCCACCGGTTCATGATCTGGCCAGAACTGAGTGCCCGCTCAAACTGTTCGATGTCGCGCGCGGTGAGTTTTGGTGTGGGCGTATTCAGAAATTCGAGGGCAGGCTTCAGCACGTTCAGATACTTGAGCTGTGCGGCATCGGAGATTTTTCGGCCCTTATTGACCTTGCCCAATTCCAGATCGGAGGTGAACCGGAGCAATTCCTTCTTCGTGGACTCGGGGATCTTCCAGTGCAGCAGGCTGCGTTTGCGGGCCTCCAGGCTGTTGTGGTGAGCGCGGATCTTGACAATCATAACTTACGAAAGGGCGGCCCCTATATAAAGTTTTCGGCCACCGAACACTTCTGTTCGATGGCCCCGACGGACACCGAACAAAACTGTTCGGTTCCCCAGATTTAGAGGGTGAAGCGCCTACGGCTTACGGTCGTCACCCGGGAACCGCGTCCTCACGGCGTTGTGCCTTCAGAATTCTCAAGGCTTCCTCCAAGATCTCGAGTGGGTACTGATCAAGCCACGAGCCGTGATTGACAGCGGCGTCTCTCGTCCGGGTACTTTCTTGCGTTCCCATACTGTGTTAATTGTACGTGTACTTAAATATTTCGCTCACGAACGGTTCGGAAACGACGGGATCTGTGTGTGGTGGGGGAGTGGTTTTTGGTGGGAATTTCCCCACATACTTACGTATGTAATGCATCAGACTTGTGGCGCAGGAAGATTCGGTAAGGGCGGTGCGATTTATTTTTTACGGACTGGACACGGTTGTAGTGGATGAGCGTGCCGTCGTGGGAGCCGAGCGGGATCGTGTTGGCGAGGTAATGCAGGGCGGTTCGGACGGCGCTGCCGCTGCGGTTGCAGAGTTTCATCAGCCGGGAAAGGCTGAGTGGGTACTGGTAGACCGGTCGCGTTCCGTGCAGATGCCGGTAATAGTAGACAATCTTCTCGTAGACGAGTTCCAGCAGGCGCACTTCACGTTCGTCAATCACCTCAATGACACCCGACTTAATCCAGACCCGCTTCTGCAGCATCCTCACCCCTTTCCCCAAGATCGGCATCCGACACCGTGCCCTTTTGACCGGAACCAGAGGGAATTTGACGTAGCAGGGTCGAACACGACCCTTGATCTTCACAATGCCTTCGCCCACCGCGAGTCGGTCGAGGAAGACCTCATCGCCACGATTCAGAAACAAGGACCGGCGTTCGTTGCCGAGCCGTCAGAAGAACGGACATTGGGCCCGCCTAATACTCCGCTCAGGAACCAGCCTTAAGGCACGTGCTCCGTCAGCCAGATACGAAGTAGCCGCTTGATACCACACAAACGTGTGGCATGCTGCCGGTGATGGGACTAGAGTTGTTGCGAGGACAATGAGCGAAGAACACAACGGGAATGGCAACAACAGTGACGTTGCTAACAACGGTAGAACAACGGGTGGAGTGACGGGGAAGGGGTTTTTGCCGGGGCAGTCTGGCAATCCCTCTGGTCGTACCAAGGGCTTCGGAGCCTACATCCGTGAGAAGACCAAGGACGGCAAACTGCAGGTTGATGACGCGCTGGCCGTCTTGGAGAACCCGAAGGCGACTGACGCGGCGAATGCTGAGGCACGAACATTTCTGGGTGCTTACGGGTTCGGAAAGCCCGTGGAGACACAGGACATCAATATGAACGTTACCGAATGGGCGCAACGCTTGGCTTTATTCATCGACCCCGCCAAGCGAACCGATCTGGCCCGATACCTGACGGGGTTGAAGCGTGGCGACAACAACTGAGCGAATGGCGGACGAAGCCGCGCAGATACAATCGGCGTTTGGACTGCCCGATGTTGAGGCGATTACGCTACCTGACAGCGTCGTAGAGTTTCGGAGAGTGTTGTTTCACGGTAGACGAGCGGGCCAAGGAACACGATCAGCCAGAGATCAGGCCATTCCCCGAAAAGGTTCACCTCGACATTCTTAGCCGTGAATTTGCGGCACACCCGTTTCTTGCGGTGGACAAATCTTCGCAGATACTTGTGACGTGGTGGGTGGCGAGCGAGATTCTGTTTCGTGTCTTGAAATACAAGGCGCAACGATGGGGATGGTGTTGTCTCAAGTACGAGTCCTTCCTGCGGAGAGACGTAGCTCAGTAAACACTGGTCGCGCGAGGTAAGCTGAGATAAAGTCTTGGACTATTGAAGCTGCGCCAGTTCATCCCGGTGTTGGTAATTGCCGCTGGCATTTTGGCGTATCACAACAGTTTTCAGGGGCCATTTATTTTTGATGATGTGGCCAGCATTGTCGAAAACCCGACGATCCGTCACCTGTGGCCTGTGTGGCAGGCAGTGACGGCGTACAAGCGAGGCTTCACTGCGGAGGGGCGTCCCGTCTTCGATGTCTCCCTGGCGATCAACTATGCGATCGATGGGTTGCGAGTGTGGGGGTATCACGCGGTGAACCTGGCGATTCATATAGCGGCGGGCTTAGTGGTCTTAGGAATTACGCGGCGGACGTTGCTGCGGTCGCCGCTGCGTCAACGCTTCGGCGCGGAAGCACTGCCCTTGGCGCTGGTTATTGCAGTCATCTGGGTTGTCCATCCCTTGCAGACCGAGTCGGTGACGTATGTCGTCCAAAGAGCGGAGTCGATGATGGGATTGTTTTACCTGCTGACACTGTATTGCACGATTCGCGGGGCGGAGTCGGACTCGCCGAACATGTGGTATGTCTTGTCTGTTGCCTCGTGCCTGCTCGGGATGGCCAGTAAGGAGGTGATGGTATCGGCTCCCTTGATTGTGCTCCTGTATGATCGGACGTTTCTCACCGGCTCGTTTACCGAGGCGTGGCGGCGGCGGTGGCGGTTGTATCTGGGGTTGGCCGGCACCTGGATCCTGCTAGGGTATCTCGTGGTCACGACTGGCAACCGTGCTGGCAGCGCGGGCATGGGCACCGGTATGGCGTGGACGGCGTATGCACTCACGCAATTTCAAGCGGTCGCGCATTACCTCCGCCTGAGCGTCTGGCCGCATCCACTGGTATTCGATTACGGAACCGTGTTGGCGAACGGGGTTGGTGAGGTTTTGCCGTCCGCACTGATTGTTACCGCCCTGCTGATTGGCACGTTGGTCGCGGTTCGTCGTTGGCCCTCTGTGGGTTTCCTCGGTGTCTGGTTTTTTGCCATTCTGGCCCCCACTTCCAGCGTGCTGCCTGTGACAACACAAACCATCGCCGAACATCGCATGTACCTGCCATTGGCAGCAGTGGTGCCATGGTTGTGGTCGGGGCGTTCGAGCTCGGGAAACGGCTGTTCAATAAGCAGCAAGGTGTTGTGCTCGGATGCGTGGCGAGTGGATCCGTGGTGGTACTGTTCACCCTCCTGACCATCCAACGCAATCGGGACTACAACTCGGCGTTGACCATTTGGCAGGACACGGTGGAGAAGCGTCCCAACAACCCTCGGGCGCACAGCAACCTCGGGCAGTCGCTTTGGCGCAAACGGGAAAGATCGAGGAAGCCATCGCCCACTACGAGCAGGCCCTGCGGATCAAGCCCGATTACGCCGAGGCGCACTACAATCTGGGGATCGCTTTGGCGCAAACGGGCAAGATCGAGGAAGCCATCGCCCACTACGAGCAGGCCCTGCGGATCAAGCCCGATTACGCCGAGGCGCACTACAATCTGGGGATCGCTTTGGCGCAAACGGGTAAGATCGAGGAAGCCATCGCCCACTACGAGCAGGCCCTGCGGATCAAGCCCGATTTCGCCGAGGCGCACAACAATCTGGGAAATGCCTTGGCGCAGACTGGGCAAGATCGAGGAAGCCATCGCGCACTACGAGCAGGCCCTGCGGATCAAGCCCGATTACGCCGAGGCGCACAACAATCTGGGAATTGCCCTGGCGCAAGCGGGCAAGCTCGAGGAAGCCATCGCCCACTACGAGCAGGCCCTGCGGATCAAGCCCGATTTCGCCGAGGCGCACTACAATCTGGGGATCGCCTTGGGGCAGGAGGGCAGGACAGCGGAAGGGATCGAGCATTTGCAGCAGGCGCTACGGCTCAAGCCCGATTACGCCGAGGCTCGAAGCGCTTTGGCGCGACTGCGGCCTCACCAGTAAGTGGCACCCCTCAGAAGTTCAAACCGCAAGGTTCGCAAAGCGTCCAAACCGGGGAGCCAATTTCCCACTGACGATATTTCGTTGTAAGACACGCTCCCTCGTGCAGTCAGCGTTGGCGAGACGTGCGTGGCGGGGGCCGGTTTGGAAAGCCCAAATCTACTTGACGGTCGGGTGGTTCTTTGCTGTATTCCGGTTAATTGGAAAAGTGAAGGGGCTGGCGCCTCAGTTGCGTTTCCGGCATTTGGTGAATGGCAGGGTGCATTGACGTTCGACGCATCCGAAGAGGATTTTCTCTGAAGGGTCAACGATCGTCGGGGGCGTACGATGTATGGGAAATGTCGGGTTGAGGGTCATAGGCAATGCCGCTGGTTCGAGCGCCAAAGCGAGGGCGCGCACCGACCGGGTCTTTTGGGTCCGCCGCGACCGGCCACCGGGTGGGCAGCGGGTCCGTCAAACAACAAAGGCAAAAGGGAGAATCGTCATGAAAACACTCCGCACGTTCGTCGTGATCATTCTGGCAGCGTTGTGTGGTCGAACCGCCGATGCGGACACAGCCACCATGACCATCCTGTATAATTTCGGCGTCACCAACGGCCCCTACGGCAGCTTCGACGGCTCGTATGCTGTGCAACCGCCCACCGAAGGCGGCGACGGTAATTTTTTCGGGACGACCTATTACGGCGGGGCGGACGGCAACGGCACTGTCTACATGATGACACCACAGGGCACCCTCACCACCCTGTACAATTTCCAAGGGTATGATGGCATCGGACCGCGCGGCCTGCTGGTCGAGACCAATGGCCTGTTCTACGGGACAACCAAGTTAGGCGGGGCCGGAATCGTCATCTCGAGTACGGAGACAAGCCTATGCTGTGGCACGGTGTTTACCATCACCTCCGAGGGGACATTGACTACCATCTATAACTTCAGCGGCACCGACGGCGAGACGGCGGATTCCGGGCCTGGTGCCGAGCGGTGACGGCAACTTTTACGGCACCACCTATGGCGGAGGCACGGTGACCACGCCGTACAACGGCACCGCGCAAGATAGTTACGGCGATAGTGTAAACAATCCGCCCGGCACGGTCTACAAGATCTCGCCGCAGAGCACGTTGACGACCCTCCACAGTTTTAGCGGCCCCGACGGCGCCAACCCGGGCAAGGAAGCCATCGTTGGCGCCGACGGTAATCTCTACGGGACGACCCTGTTTGGCGGCGCATCCGACGCTGGCACGGTCTACACCATCAGTTCCGCCGGCACATTCACGCTCCTGTACTCGTTTACCGGCGGGGATGATGGCGCTTATCCGAAGGCGCAGCTTGTTCAGGGTCTCGACGGCAATTTCTACGGAACGACACTCAACGGCGGCGGGAAAGCGGGCCTGAAGTGGTGCGGTACGATCGGTTGCGGCACGGTGTTCAAGATCACCCCGCAAGGCACACTGACCACCCTGCACGATTTCAGTGGCGACCCGGAGCCAGCCATTCCGGGAAGCCTCACGCTCGGAACCGATGGCAATTTCTACGGGACGAGCCAAGCCGGAGGCACGAACCACGAAGGCACTGTGTACACGATCACCCCGCAGGGTACCGTGACCACGTTGTATCAATTTGATGTCCTCGACGGCAACCAGCCGCTGGGAGGTCTGACCCTGGCCGGCGACGGCAGTTACTACGGGACAACCTCCGCGGGCGGGACCCATGACCAGGGCACCGTGTTTCGGGTCGTGGTTGACACCAACTGCACCGTCACGCTCAGCGCCACCGGCATCACGCTGCCGGCGAAAGGCGGCGCCAAGAGCCTGACCGTGAAAGCCAGCAGCGATTGCTCCTGGTCGGCGGTCAGCACCAACTCATTCATCACCATCACGTCCGGAGCACGGCGCGGGCCACGGCAAGGTCGAGTTACACCGTCCCTGGCAACACGAATACCACGGCCATCAGCGGCACGATCACCATTCGCAACCAGACCTTCACGGTCAATCAAGCGGCCGGCGGATGCACGTTCAAGCTGAGCCCGAAGAGCGGAAAACTCAAGGCGGCCGGCGGTTCGGCGACCGTGAAGGTGACCCCCAACTTCAGCGACTGTGGCTGGACCGCCGTCAGCAACGATTCGTTTATCACCATCACGAATGGCGCCAGCGGCACGGGCAAGGGAACGGTCACTTACACCGTCCGGCCAACACCAACACCACGCCCGTCACCGGTTCGATCACCATCGGCGGCCAGACGTTCACGGTAACCCAGGCAGGGGTGAAGTAACCAGCCCACGCAACGGGTTCGGTTGTCTCGGCACTTCAACCCGCCAGGTTCGCAAATCGTCCAACGCGGGAATCGTCAGCTGAGGGCGTGGGCTGTCGAGTCCCACAAGTCTAGGTGGGGGTGGTCTCCGCGCATGAACCGATAGACGACAACGCCATCACAGTATTCAAGCCCAAGATGACCTTTTCACCCAGATTTCCCGGATTCGCTTCACAAGTCAATGGTAGTGACATACAATTCAGCCGCATAAACAAAGGCTCTGGTCGATGTTGAGGCGACAAAAAGCGGAGGATTTAATGGGTGCAACTAACAAATCGGCTCTGCGGGTAACTTTTGATAGTCGTGTGAAGCTGGAGTTTCACGGTTCCAAGGTCACCTCCGATGCGGGCCTGCTGGCGTACCGGGAACTTGATGAGGCGCTGGAACTGACCGCAAGGAGTGGTGGACTGTTGGATGATTGGCGCACAGGCAAGAACACGCAACACTCACTGGTGGCTCTGCTGCGGCAGTCGATCTTTAGTCGGCTGGCTGGATACGAAGACACCAATGACGCCGAACGGCTCGCGGTTGATCCCACCATGCGACAGGTCGTTGGCGGGCGAGCCACGGAGCGCACGGCGGCCTCCACGAGCCAAATGGGTCGCTTCGAGACGGAAGTGTTGACGCAGCCGCGGAATCTGGCGGAGTTGACGAGGTTGTCGGGGTTATGGATTGAGCAGTTGCGGGATCGCCAACCCATGCGGGAACTCATCCTCGACTTGGATAGTTCGGTCAGCGAAACCTATGGGGAGCAGGAAGGCACGGCGTACAACGGGCATTTCGGCTGTACCTGCTACCACCCGCTGTTTTGCTTCAATCAGTTTGGCGATGTGGAGCGTACCCTGTTGCGTGAAGGCAACGTCCATAGCGCCGACGATTGGCTGGCCGTGTTGGAGCCGGTGGTGGCCCGCTATCGCGGCCAGAAGTTGCCGCGCTACTTCCGAGCGGATGCGGCCTTTGCCAACCCGGAGGTGTATGAGTTCTTGGAAGCCGAAGGCTACGGGTATGCCATCCGCCTGCCAGCAAACGAGGTCTTGCAGCGGGAAATCGAGCCGCTGCTGACTCGTCCGGTGGGCCGTCCCTCGAACGCACCGGTGGTCTGGTATGATGACTTTTTGTATCAGGCGCAGAGTTGGGAACGCGCCCGCCGCGTGGTAGCCAAGGTGGAATGGCACAAGGGCGAATTGTTCCCCCGCGTCGGGTTCATCGTGACCAATCTGGGTCGCTCCAGCCAAACGAGTCGTGCGATTCTACAACCAGCGGGGCACGGCGGAGCAGTGGATCAAGGAAGGCAAGAACGCCGTCAAATGGACGCGCCTGTCCTGTCACGACTTTGTGGACAACCAAGTGCGGTTGCAGCTATTTGTGCTGGCGTACAATCTGGGTAACTTTCTGCGGCAGGCCGTGTTGCCCCGAGAGGTGCGGCACTGGACGCTGACGACGTTGCGGGAGAAACTCATCAAGATCGGAGCGAAGGTGGTGCGCCATGCCCGGCAGGTGATCTTCCAGATGGCGGAAGTGGCAGTTCCCCGCGAACTGTTTCGTGAGATTCTGGAGCGGATCGGGTGGCTGCGACTGCCGACATCGCAGGCGGGTTGACCGCCGCCGGTTGAAGGTTTTGGAATGGGCGTGTGCTGGAAGATGGATTGTGTTGATGCTCGGTTACGATTCGCTGCGACACCCGGTTGCGGGCAGAAACTAGGTCGCCCGAGTCAGAAATCGGGTCTTGGCATGGCAGAATTAAGCTTGCAGACACCGTCAGCGGTAATAAAATGGCACTCAATGAAGTTCAACATCCCGCGAGGGTCGCGGGAACAGGTCATATGGGAAATGTCGGATTAGTGCCTTCGCCCAGGTGCGGGTGACGGAAGCCAGCATCGCCTTCCTGAATCGCTATGCTGAATTCTGGTGGAATTACAAGCGTTTTGCGGAGCTATATCGATTCTGCCATGGTGGCAGCGACCAGACCTCGGGAGAACTCGACAAGGTTTTTCGCGCAGCCGTTGCCAGATATCCAAATGAGGGAATGCTTTTCAAATGGATCTGTCTCTTTTGGGAGCGTGAATCGCAGACAAACCGAGCAGCGGAATACTGTCAGCTAGCCATTGACCATCGGGTCTCGGACGATACGAAGACTGGCTTCGAAGGACGTATTAAGAGGCTGCGCAAGAAGCTAGCGTTACTGCACGAATAGTTGTGGCAGAATTGCCACGACGGGCGTTGTCGAGGTCAGGCCTAATCATTGGTACATTTCCAATTTGCCCCTTTGAACGCCGCCGCGCGCGGATCAACCACTTCCTGGTTGTTCGGACCAGACAGGCTCAACGGAAGTACAGCTTCTCGACAATCACGGCACACAGCGCAAGTCCTAATCCCCAGAGGGCGCCGCAGAACAACAGCCATGCCGCCGTGCGTTCCCGCTGCTTCATCTGTTCCGCGTGAACTTCCTTGAGACGCGCGATTTCCTGCGCATGACGCTCCTCCGTGGCGCGGGCTTCGTCACGGAGAAGTTCGACGTGTTCCTTTGAGATCGAGCCGCTTCCGTGCTCTCGAATCAGTTTATCAACCAATTCCACAAGTGCCATAATTCGGTCCCTTCCGGTGAGTCGGGGTTGTCGGCTGATTGGCATCGACCCGAATTCTGCCACGGAAGGGGCGCTTCCCGAAAGCCAAAACCGGCTGGTCCAGCACACGATGGGCCGACTTGCAATCGGTTCTACCTGTCACTACACTTTGCCGAAGACCATGAAGAATACAGCCATGACATTGAATCGATTTATCGCCACGCATGCACTCGTTCTCGCGCTTGTCGCCTTCGCGACAGGCTGCTCGCAGAGCGAGGCGCCGAAACAAGACCAACAGCCAGCGGCTGCTGCAACGGCGCAACCAGCCACCGCTGCGACACCCCAACCAGGAGTTATTGTGACCGAATTGAAAATGGAAGACACCAAGGTCGGCACGGGCGACGAAGCCTTGACGGGCAAGAGCGTGACGGTTCATTACACGGGCTGGCTGACCGACGGCACGAAGTTTGATTCGTCGAAGGATCACGGACAGCCGTTCACGTTCCAACTGGGAGCGCGGCCAGGTCATCAAGGGCTGGGACCAGGGCGTTGTGGGAATGAAGGTGGGCGGTGTCCGCAAGCTGACCATTCCGCCGAGCCTGGCGTATGGCGCACAACGGCGCGGGCGGCATGATTCCTCCGAATGCTACGCTGGTGTTCGATGTCGAACTGCTGGCTGTGAATTGAGTCTGACAGCGATTGCGGTTGTCGGCCGAACATCCCGACATCCTGAACACGATTGGATCGTGCGAAATGAAGTCGCATTGTGGTGGTCTGCTGACGTCTCGCCGGGTGTCATACCACACCATCGAAGAAGGAAGAGGAGAAGACGCGCGGCCAAACAACTGCAGCTCGATGAGACGAGGCGTCGTCTGGGGTACATCGAAGCCAATCCCGACCTCGCGCCGGCGGTCAAGAAAGCCATCGCGCACGGAGATGTTCTGGCCGGAATGACGGAAACCGACGTGCGCGCCTCCATTGGAGAGCCCGACCAAATCGGCACCACCGAGACCGACCACTGGCACCCACGAACAGTGGTATTACAAGACCGGGTCGCCCGGCGAGGAGTATCTGAATTTCGACGACGGTGCTCTCACCAGTTGGCAATCCGCCCATTAGGCAGCGCACGATGGCTGATTGGGAAGTTTTGCCGAAAGAAGAGTCCACACCGCCCGCGGATCAACCGCGTGTGCCTGTCCGGCGCAAGACGCGGCTCATTGCGGCATTCGCTGTCGCGGCGGTCGTCCGATATTCTCTCCATGGCATTCGATTTCGTGCCGCCGCTGCAGTGGGCACTCGACATCGTCACCGCCGCGGCGCTGTTCTTTATCCTCGGCCGACAATGGGTCATTCTTCCGGCTTTGATTGCCGAAGCCATTCCCGGTCTGGGCGTCTTCCCGTTCTGGCTACTCGTCGTCGGTTCGATCGCCCTGTGGGGAACGGTCAAACCGTTGCGCAAACAGCCGCCCCGCTCATGAAAGTTTGATGCCGACCCGTTGCGGCTTCCCTTGGAATCCGAAACTGGCTTCCAGCCTCCTCACCCGTCGATTAAGATTCCAGTTCCTGATAGCCACAACCACGATCAGCGCCAATGTCACCAGTTCCATGAAACGCTCCGCCAGCCTTATCAGTTTCGTATCCATGCGCGGAGTATACCACACATTTGTGTGGTGTCAAGCCCGCTCGATTGGATTGATTATTTTCGGCATGAAATAACAGATTATTGAGGCTGCCAGCCCCACGCCGATGATCAATACGTAATCGACGCCAGGAACGACCCGGTTGGTCGGTTGTACAACCCGGTGGTCATCAGGGTCATCGGTTGCGTCACCCGCAGTCCATGCGCCAGGCACCAGCGGAACAGCGCGGCGTTGCGCGTGGGCAGGAGAAAGCCCGGGCCCGCAAAACCCGGTGCGGCGCCGATGAGGGCTTTCAGTTCCTCATTGGTTTCGCCAACCGCATACCCAAAGAAGCCGACGATCGACGCGCAACCCGTGATGCGGCCAAAATGCTCCACGACGGTCGCCGTTCCCGCGATGGATCGCGTCGAGCAATTCCCCGCTCCGACGGTGGCCGTGAACCTGCCGGCAGACGCGATCGCAAGCGCTCAGATCCGCCTCCGTGGCCGGTCGGACAGCGCACCCGGGCACCTTGAGATTCAGCGCCGGGCCCTGCATGCACGCCAGCGGTTCCCGAACGTCAAACCCAAGCTTGGTATACAGCGAAAGCGACCGGTTGTGGAACGCGGCCTGAACCAGCCGCACGCCGGGAAATTCCTTTTCGGCGGCGCGAGCCATCACGTTTTCCATGAGTTGACGGCCGATCATCTGATTCTGCGCGCTTGGATCAACCGTGATCGGCCCGACGCCCGCGATGTCGTTGCGCTCATCCAAGATGTTGCTGCCAACCATTTGGCCGTCCATTTCGGCGACGACGGTGTAAAACCCCGGATGCGAAAACATCCACTCCGAGAATTTCGGCCGCGACTTCAACGGACGGTATGTCGGGAGCGAAATTGTGCGCCTCGGAAATCTTGCTGGAACGCCTCGTAACAAATCGTGGCGCAGACTTTGACATCCTCCGGCTTCCCGGGTCGCAGCGTGACGTTCATCCGGCAATATCTAGAACGAAGAAGGCTCCCCAGCAAGTCCAGAATGTCACCCGCCAACCGGCCTTCTCTCCAGTTGCCTTTCCTCCGTAAATCCATTAGAAGAAATCTCCGGAGAGGCACCGGGGGCGATGAACCATGACGAACTCATACAGATGGCGTTTCTTTCGCGCGGGCGGCTTCGACCAGGTGAAACTGGACCGGGGGGCCGACCTCGCCCACCTCGACGAACTCGACCAGAAGCTGTGGGTCGCGCTGGCCTGCCCGACGCGCGGGATCGAATTCGACACGAAGACGCTCGATCTCGTCGACACGGACAAGGACGGGCGGATCCGCGCGCCGGAAATCATCGCCGCGGCGAAATGGGCGGCCGGTTGCCTCAAGAACCCCGACGATCTGTTGAAGTCGTCCCCCGCCCTGCCCCTGAGCCGCCATCAACGACGCCACGCCCGAAGGCAAGACACTTGTTGTCGTCCGCGCGGCAAATCCTCTCCGATCTCGGCAAGAAAGACGCCACGGAGATCACCGTCGAGGACACCGCCGACACGACCAAGATTTTCGTCGCAAACGAATTTCAACGGCGACGGCATCATTCCCGCCGACGCCGCGACGCGATGACGCCACCAAGGCGGTCATCACCGACATCATCGCCTGTCTCGGCGCCGAAACCGACCGCAGCGGCAAGCCCGGCATCAACCAGGCCAAGCTCGACCAGTTCTTCGCCGACGCCGCAGGCGTATTCCGATTGGTGGAAGAAGGCCGAGGGCGACATGAACGTCCTGCCGCTCGGCGACGCCACCGCCGCCGCAGCGGCCGCGTCAAGGCGGTCAAGGCGAAGTGGACGATTATTTCGCCCGCTGCCGGCTCGGCGGCGTTCGACGCGCGCGCCGCTCGGCGCGCTGAACCGGGAGGAAAAGGAATACCTCGCGCTGGCGGCCAAAGATCTGACCGTCAACTCGGCCGAGATCGCCGGCTTTCCCGCTGGCGCGCATCGCAGCCGACCGTCCCTGCCGCTGCGCGGCGGGAGTGAATCCGGCCTGGGCCGGCGCGCTCGCGCAATTCCAGACCGACGTCGTCAAGCCGCTGCTCGGCGACAAAACTGCACTCACCGAAGCCGACTGGGCCGCGCTGCTCGCCAAACTCGCCGGCTACGACGCCTGGGCCGCAGGCAAGGCCGGCGCGTCGGTCGAGAAACTCGGCATCAAGCGCGTGCGCGAAATCCTCGCCGGGCAAGGCCAAGGACACGATCACGGCCCTGATCGCCAAGGACAAGGCGCTGGAGCCGGAGTTCAACGCCATTTCGGCGGTGGATCGGCTGACGCGTTACTACCGCGACCTCTACAAGCTGCTGGTCAACTTCGTCTCCTTCCGCGACTTCTACGGCCGCAAAGCGCAAGGCCGTCTTCCAGGCCGGCACGCTGTACCTCGACCAGCGAAGCTGCGACCTGTGCCTGCGCGTGGAGGACATCGCCAAGCACGCCTCATGGCGGCGCTGGCGGGTCGTATCTGGCCTATTGCGATTGCGCGCGCAAGAGCACGGGCGAGAAGATGACCATCGCCGCGGCGTTCACCGACGGCGACTCGGACAACCTGATGGTCGGGCGCAACGGCATCTTCTACGACCGCGAGGGCCGCGACTGGGACGCCACCATCATCAAATTGATCGACAATCCGATCAGCCTGCGGCAGGCCTTCTGGTCGCCGTACAAGAAGCTGGTGCGGATGATCGAGGAGCAGGTCGCCAAGCGCGCCGCCGCCGCGGACGCCGCCACGAATACGCAGTTGGCGCAAACCGCCGAGCAGGCCGCGAACGCCGACAAAGCGACGACCGCCGCCGCCGCACAGCAGCCGAAGAAGATTCGATGTGGGCACCGTGGCCGCGTTGGGCGTCGCGTTCGGTTCGCTGGCCACGGCGTTCGGGCCTATCTTCGCGAAGCTGGCGGACATCGCGCCGTGGAAGATGCTATTTGTCGTGCTGGGAGTCATCCTGGTGATCTCGCTGCCGTCGATGATTATCGCGGCGTTGAAACTCCGCAAGCGCAACCTCGGCCCGATCCTCGACGCCAACGGCTGGGCGGTCAACGCCAAGGCCAAGATCAACATCCCGTTCGGCGCGTCGCTGACGGGGGTGGCCGCGTTGCCGCCGGGTTCGCAACGCGATTTGACCGACCCATTTGCCGAGAGCCACGCGGGACGCAACAAATTGATCGTGCTCGTGGTGGTACTGGGGGTGCTGTGGAGCATGTGGTATTTCGGCTGCGTGTTGAACTATCTGCCCAGGGCCTGCAAGACGCATTGCCGAAATCGGGTTACGTCCTGCGCAAGGAAAAACGTGAAGCCGAAGCGAAGGCCAAGGCCGCCGCGGCAGCGACGCCGGCCCCGCACCGCACCTGCTCCTGCCGCCAGGCACCTGTCCGCCACCCGCGCCGGCGCCAGCGCCAGCGACGCCATAAGTGGTCGCCACGCGACGTATTTGCGGTTAGAATGCGCGGCATGGGCAACGCG
>CAWIJG010000002.1:0-1782825 GCA_963836315.1 uncultured Verrucomicrobiae bacterium | reverse complement strand
TCGTTCGGCGTGGCGTTCGGGCCCGCGATCGACCGGCGCCAGATCGCCGAGAGCATCGCCGCGCTCCGGGAGCGCGGCGCGCACGCGCAAATCATCTACAACTTGTTCGAGCAAATGATCGGGGAACCGGTTTCCCCGTGGCGCGCGAGTGCGATTTGTGCGTGTTCACCCGCGTGCCGCACTGCTCGGGGCTGCTCGAAGGCGGTTATTCAGAAACGACGACGTTTGGCAAGGACGACCATCGGAGTTTTCGCGTGGCTGACGACGACAAACGCAAGGCGTGGCTGGTGGATGGGCTGAAGAAGGTCGAACAGATAGCGTTCCGGACGAAGGACACAGGCCGCACGCTCAGCCAGGCAGCGATCAAGTTCATCCTCGCCGAACCGAGCATTGGTTCCGTGCTCCCGAACATCTACAACGAACGCCAACTCCGCGAATTCGCCGCGGCATCCGACACTCCCGACCTGACGCCTGCGGAGTTGACGACGCTCGCCGAGCTGCGCGCCCGGAACTACGGCCTGGCACCGGTCGCCTAGGCGAAGCGTTTCACTTCGCGGCGGCGGCGGTCGATGACCGAGCGGCCTTGAAACTGACTTCTTCTGCCGCGCTTTCAGGCGCCTGAGGTAGGCGGCACGACGACTACGTTTCTCGACTTTATTGTGTTGCTGGCTCATGGGCCTTTCTTTTCGGTTTCTTCAGGAATTTTACAATTTCATTCCGGGCATTCTGCACGATGGGATCGCCGTGGGCGAACGTGATGATTTTGAAATCGAGATCCAGGAGCCGGTGCAGAGATTTCACGGCCTGTTTCTTGTCTTCAATGTATGGCTCGGGCAACAACGTCAACCCGTTGTCGCGCTGGTTCATCAACGTGTCTCCCAGCAAGACGATGCCGCCGCTCGCTCTGGCATAAAAGGCGGTTTCACCGGCCGAACTTCCGGGCATATGCACCGCCTTGACTCCGCCGGGCAACCGTTCTCCGTCCATCAGCAGAATGTCGATTTTCGTATCGCAATCGGCCTTGGCTTTTTCGTGGGCATAGACCTGAATCTCGTATTGTTTGCGAAACCAGTCGGCGTCACGGTCGTGGTGGGCGTTGGTGAGCAGAACCCCGATGGGTTCGCCGAGAGCTTCCAGTTTCTTGATGATGTCGGGCCGGTTTCAAGGGGTCGATAAAGACCACTCCCTCGGCAGTCTTCAGTGCGTAGCTGTTGAAATCCACCTTCCATTGGGTATGGAAGCTCGCCCAGCCGTACAGATTCCTGGAGACAACTCGCAGTTCCGTCGTTGGCCTCAAATCCATGGTGATCCCTTAATACGATTCCCGTTGCTGAGTGACTCGCGGAATGCTGATGCGATCCCCGAGCAGGAGGATTCTACTGCGGCGGGCGGTGGGAGGCAAGCCATGTTCTTCGGGTCAGTCCAGTGCCGGAGAGGTAATGCAGATGATGTCCCCCATGACCTGGCACTGACAACTCAGGCGGCGATTTGGCGGCTGGCCCTTCAGCCGAAGTTTCTCGCGGCGCGTCAGGGGAGAGAGATGTCCGGCTCCTTCCACAATCTCCACTCGGCACGTGCCACACAAACCGTTCCCCTGGCAATTCACTTTCTGGTCGATCCCCTTGTAGACGGGAACCTCATGGAGCAGCGCAACCTTGCGGAGGTTCGCATACTGTCCGCAATCCACCTTCTTGCCTGCATTCAAGAACTCAACCGTCGGCATAAATCTCCTTTGCGATTGTCGAACAAATCAGGTCGCCGCCACCCAAACTGCACGACACTTGTATACGAAAAATGGCGCTGGTTTGCAACGGTTTCAACTCGGCTTCACAACGGGGCGGAGGGACAGAAGCCGCGCCCGTCGAATTCCCTGAATACCCGCGCAAAGCTCCGTGCGAACTGCTCGGGATGTGCCGCCAGCATCGATTTCGTGTGGTCGCGCGTCCAGAATTCACCCGATTCCAGTTCCTCGGGGTTGATCGTGGGGCGTTCATCGGTGATCACACTGTACACCCAGACAAACTCCCAACCAGTGTCTTCACCCGTTTCGATCTTGAAATGCTTGCGGAGCCGCTCCGAAGGCACAACCAACCCGAGTTCCTCCCGAATCTCACGCCTGGCACAACTGTCGTAATCCTCTCCACTGTTCAGGTGGCCCGATGCGCTGGAGTCGTAGCAGCGCGGAAACGTATCTTTGCATGCGGCCCGCTTCTGGACGAAGAATTCGCCGCGCCCGTTGAAGAGTAGTACATGGACAGCGCGATGGCGGAGCTTGCCGGCATGAACTTCCGCGCGAGGCGCCCGGCGGATGACGCGGTCGCACTCGTCGACGACATCGAAGATCTCTTCTGATTCGGTTTGCCGGGTCATATTCGTGGGCGAAATCATACCACGAAAGTCGCACCGAGAGAAAAAGAAGGCCCCCCGAACTGTCGGGGGGCCCTCGGTTAGAGTTTGTCTTCCTGGTTTAGAACTTGACGTTGACTTCGCCACGAACTTCGTTCACGCAACGGCTAATGCCGAAGTCCGTATAAGCGCCGCCGGGTACGAACACGCCGTAGACGAGTTGGAGACGAACGTCCTTGCTATAGTCATAGCCAAGAATGCCGTCGATTTCCGCACCCAGATCGCGGCCTGAGGCAGTGCCCGAGGGCAGAGTGGACCACGTGGAGCCACCCCAGTCAACATTGCCATTGCTTCCCGTAATGCCGTCGGTGTCAGCCCTGTAGTAGTAATAGGCCTGAAGCGAAAGCGTGGTGTTCTCGTAAGGCTTTACGGAAGCGCCCACATTGAAGATGTGAATGTCTGTGAGCGCGGGCATAAACACGTAGCCGTTGTAACCGTCCACGTAGTCAAACCACGGACGGAATGAACCGTCCGAGTTGCCCTTGCCGCCGCCTGTCGCAAACGTGTACGTGGCGTTGAACACCGGCGCCCACTGGACGTCCTTGAAGGTAAAACGGCCACCCAGATTAAACAGGAACGCACTGATTGTGTCGCCATTCGCGGTGCCATCGCCGCCGAACTCATACCCGCCTTCAATCCAGGTCTGCAGTCCCTCGGTCAGATTCATATCGCTACGCAAGCCGACCAAGAGAGGGGACGAACCTGCCGCGGTGGGAGGTACGCGACCAGTAGCGAAAGGACCAGTGTTCGGGCCGCCAAGGCCGCTATGGCTCTGGGAAACCCAACCAAAATACAGTTCCACATCCTTGATCGCCGAGTCACTCAGTTCATAGCGCGTGTTCACGAAAAGCAGGTCGTTCGCGCCGAGATGACTGGAGAGTCCACCGAAGGCTTGGTTGTTGACAAGTTCCGCGCCGACGAGATCAATTGTCAGCGGGTAATAGTCAAGAACCAACCGAGCCGCGTCATAGTTGTATTCCTGCTCCGTGCTGCTGAGGATCAGGCCGCGACCATAATGCAAGTACTGACGGCCAAGTTTCAACGTAGCCGGAGTGTAGAACAACTCGTTGAATTGGACGTAGGCCTCGGCAACACCGAGATCCCAGCCCCTGCTAATCGCATCGCTCGAACTGCCGCCCGCCGTGCCTGCACCTGATGAATCACTGGTGGCATTATCGGAGCCCCAGGTGCCTTCGGACTGCAGGGTGACGACCACGAGTACATGGTCTTCGAGGTCAGCCTCGACAGAAACGCGCGTTCGCTGCGAAATGAACGACGCGTCAGAGCCGTCGTGCCCGGTGACAGCATCAAAGTCCTCTCCGTTCAGATAATATCCGCGGATGCGAATATCACCGCTGATGCGGATATTCTGGACATCGGCGAATGTCTTGCTGGTCAATCCCCCCAAGGCTACCAACGCAACCACTAGCCATACTTTCTTCACTGTGTCCTCCTGTGTTTTGTTTACGTTCGCTGTGCCCAAGGCACAAGCTTTCGATTTTCAAATGTCAGGGGTCGTTTCCGCTTCGATGACAAGCCTCCACATCTGCCTGCCACTACGAATTGCCTCCCGAAACGGAACTGAACTGAAACTACCCCCCCAAGCTTCACTTTCGGGTCGAGTATAGGCATGACCCAAAACGTGTCAAGCTCCAATACGCTACCCAAGATTGAGGCCTATTCCTAATCCTTTGCTCCGCAAGTCTCTCCTGCGTAAACCGCCCAACCAATCTGCCCCTAGCTTCAACCTTCCCATCGTTATGGGGAAGTATAGGAATGGCACAATGTGTGTCAAGACATGAAATCCGCCCCGCAGCGCTACTGTGACTTGGGCGGGAAAAGCTGCGGCAGGCCGTTCGAAGATGGCGTGGTCGTTTGCGCCAAAGGCTGGTCGGGCTTTCCGGGCGTCACATCGCGATTCAAAACGAGCAGCCGTAAATATGCCTGCTGGAACCACGGTGAATTCTGAGCCGCAGCCGCCACCTCCTCATAGTACTGCATAGCTTCCTTCTTCTGGCCTTGAATCTCCAAACAACGCGCCAATCCAAGCTTCGCGGCGTTTGCGACGTAGCTGCTAGGGTTGGCGTTGAGGATCTGCAAATAGTCCGTTTTCGCTCCATCCCAATTCCCTTGGGCTTCCAAAACAGTCGCCACACCCAACTTGGCTGATTCCGCCAACGGATGCCCCGGAAACTCTCTCTCGATTCTTTGATAAGTGCTTGTGGCATCGGCGTATCTGCCATTTCTGTAGTATATGTCTGCCAACCGAGACAAGGCTTCCGCAGCGGACTGGGAGCCCGGGAAAGTGCCTATAACCCGCTCCAGCGACGCTACATCGGTCGCGCGTGCCAAGCTTTCAGCCGCTTGGTCCGCCTGCAGATTTGATTGATGCTGCCGATAGAACACAATGAAACCAACCACCAAAACCGCCACGACAGCGATGGTAATACGCTTCCCGTAACTCGCCCAAAATGCCTCGAAATCAAACTGATCGATTATTCGTAAGTCGCCTTGCGCGTCTTGTGCCATGATCCTCCGTACAAAAGTTAAGTCGGGCCATTCTTGTAGAACACACTGAAAATGCAAGCGAGAAACAACCGAAAACGCTACTAGCGCCGTCGTCGCCACTCCCGCCACACCAATCGGAAGAACGCCATGTCCTCGATTAAATACCGCCGCCAAAGCCGCCGTGGCTCTTGGGCAAGCCGAAACAGCCATTCCAACCCGGAGTCCTGCATCCACCCAGGCGCGCGTTTCAATACTCCAGCGGTCACGTCAAAACTACCGCCCACTCCCATTACGAAGGGCACCTGCATCTCCTTCTTCCACTTGCACAAGAAAAGCTCCTGTTTCGGTGACCCGACCGCCATGCAAAGCACGTCTGGCTGTGCCTTCCTAATCTCTTGCACCACAGCATGTTCTTCATTTGCTGTCCAGTAACCATTACGCCAGCCGGCCAGTTGTAGCTTCGGGTACTTCGCTTTCAGCACATCAACCGTCTTCGCAACAACATCTTGGCGGGCTCCAACCAAATATGGACGGAGTCCCCGTTCCGCGCATCGGGCAATCAAAACATCAAACAAATCTATCCCTGTAACCCTTTCTTCAAGAGGCGATTGTAAAATACGTGATACCCAGATAATTGGCTGTCCATCCGCATTGATCAGGTCACAGTCCAGCACGGCGTCTCGAAGGGCCTGATTCGATTCCATCTTTACAATTTTGTCCACGTTGATGACAACGTGCTGATGGATCTTTCCATCCCCAACCATCGCTTCAATGCAGTCCACCGTTTCCTGCATCGTGAGGTTGTTCACCGGGACGCCAAAAAGGATAACTTTTTCAGTGGATGGAGTTTTCACGAGGTAGGTGGATGCTCCAGCAGACTTTGGATGATTCGCGCTGCGGCCTTTCCATCCCAGTATTTGGGGACGCGACCGTTCTTGGGATGCCCCTCGAGTATCTTCTGCGCTTCCGAGACGATCCTCGCTTGGCTGGTTCCACAGATGACGCTCGTGCCCTCGGTAACGGTCACCGGACGGTCGGTGTTCTCACGAAGAGTCAGGCAGGGGACGCCCAGCACAGTGGTCTCCTCTTGAATGCCCCCGGAATCCGTCAAGACAAGCTTCGCACCGGCCATCAAGCACAGCGAGTCCAGATAGCCCAACGGTCCGACGATCCGCAGATTCGGCCACCGGACGATCTCATCCCAATAGCCAAACTCCTTCAAGCGCGCCTGGGTCCTTGGATGCACGGGGAACGCCAGCGGCAGCCGCTTCTGGACCGCATCCAGCGCGGACAGGATTTCTGCGAGAGTCTTCTTCGAATCCACGTTGCTGGGGCGGTGCAACGTGACGTATCCGTACTCCGATCCGAACTTGAGTTCCTTGCCGATGTTGGATTGGCGGCTCTTGTCCCTGAGCTTGAGCAACGTGTCGATCATCACGTTGCCCACGAAAAATATCTTCTCTTTGGCCACGCCTTCCCGCAGGAGGTTTTCCCCAGCATCCGCACAGGTCGTGAAGCAGTAGTCGCTCAACGTGTCCGTTACCATGCGGTTGATCTCTTCCGGCATGGTCCGATCAAAGCTTCGCAGACCCGCTTCCACGTGCGCCACCGGAATGCACAGCTTGGCCGCCACAACGGCCGCCGCCATCGTGGAGTTCACATCTCCAACAACCACGACCAAGTCCGGCCGATTCGTCACCAGCAGCTTTTCCAACTCGATCATGATTCGGGCGGTTTGCCCGGCGTGCGACCCCGAGCCGACCCCCAGGTACGCATCCGGTTTGGGCAGGCCCAATTGCTCGAAAAACAACTTTGACATATTGTCATCGTAATGCTGCCCCGTATGCACAAGCACCGGGTCAAACTGGTCCCGATGACGCGCATACTCCGTCATTAGCGGCGCCATCTTCATAAAGTTGGGCCGCGCGCCCACCACGTTGACAATCCGCATCTTCATCACGTCTTCTCAATTACCGCAAGCAATTCCGCCAGCGCATAGTACATCCATGCTTCCGTCCACCGCACGTAGCTCATGCGGTTGACGCAATACCGCCCGCGTTGATACCAGAAAAAACCCAGTTTGTCCCACATGTTTTCCACAGCCCACCGGGCCATCAACACGGCTTGCTCGATTCGCCCGAATGCCAGGCAGGTCAGGACGCCTTGCGCACTGCAATGAGGGTCGAGCGGGTAATCGCCATTGTGGTAATACCGTGGCGCGCCGTCCGCCCGCCAAAATGTTCGTTCCCAAAACGCAAACCCGCGCTCCGCGCTTCCCGTGAAACTGCGGTCGCCCGTCCGGCCTTCGTATTCCTTGAGCGCCACGAGATTGTATCCCGTATGAAAATTGTCGATCCATCGCTGGTTGGCCGCCTCGCCATACCACCACGAACCGTCCGCGCGCTGCCGTTTCACGGAGAACTCCATGCAATCGCGTCGCCCCAACACCGCCGCTCCCAGCATGTTGATGTTGTGCACTTGGGTGTCAGTCTGCGGCACATACGCCAGCCACCGCTCGCCATTCCGTTCGCGCAATAAACGTCTCTCGATGATGCTCACATCACACTTCCGTCCCAGTCGCTGGCACGCCCGCGCCGCGAAGACCGTGCAAATAAGATTCGGCGTGCCGCGTGGCGCAAAAAATGCCCGCGACTGCCAGTCGAATGGGTAACCCCATCCGCCGTCTGTCGTCCGCAATGTTTCCAGCTTATCCAACAATCTCTCATCGCGACTTCCCAGCGCCGCCAGCGCCAATGTCTTCGCGTTCAGCGTTGGCTCAATCCCGCACAGCCGCCGCAGGTTGATCGGGCTTCGCCGATGCAACTGCGTCCACGCCTGCCGCGCGATCTTTCCCGGCAGCACCCGCGCCAGCGGCGAGTTCAACCCGTCATACGGGTCGTACCCGCGCCAGCCGCGCGTCGTGCAATACTCGTGCAGCTTCCGCCACACTTCGCGAAACCGTTCGCGATCGTTCACGCCTGCCGCAAGCATCGTGGGCGCGTTCATCAGCGGTTACACTTCGACCGCCCGCCCCGTCCGCATGGATTCCAGAACCGCCAACGTCGCCCGCGTGCTTTCCAAAATCTCGTCCACCGGAATTGGCATCGACCCGCCCGTTTTCACCGCTTGTACAAACTGCTTCACTTCCTCGGCCTGCCCTTTCTCGCGAAAATCGTCCACGACCACGTGTTGACCAGCACCGAACGCCTCAAAGCGCTCCTTCTCCAAACCTGCGTCCGCAACGCTGAAGTAGTCAATCGATCCCACGGAACCATCGGCGAACCGAAGCGAAACCTGCACGTTCTCCGCTCCAAAGCCTTGTGCAAAGACCGATACCATTCGCGATCGGGCTACGAACCGCAAAAAATCGATGAAATGACACGCCTCGCCGAGGATTCTCCCGCCACCCGCGTCAGGGTCGTTAATCCAATGCTCCGCTGGCAACGGCCGCACGCTCACGCGATAGCGCATCACCAGCGGCGCCGCCACCTCGCGCACCTTGGCAGCAAACGGCGCAAACCGCCGATTGAAGCCGACCATCAACCGCGCGTTCCCTGAGTCCTTGATCGTGCGGATGATCTCATCGAGTTCCTCGCCGCGCAGGCACAGGGGCTTTTCACAGAACACGGCTTTCCCGGCCCGCAACGCCTCGCAGACAATCGACGCGTGCAAATCATGCCGCGTCGCAATCGCCACCGCGTTTACCGCTTCGTCCGCCAGCACGTCGCCCCAGATCGTCGTGCAACTCTCGAAACCAAACTTCTCCTTCGCCTTCTCGGCCTTTACACCCGTCGCCGTGCAGACAACGCGCAGTGTCACATCCGCGTTCGCCTTGAACTGCGGCAACAACACGCCTTGCGCGTAATGGCCCGCGCCGATAACACCCAGCACGACCGACGCGCGGGGTGCAGCCGACGAAGGGCATTTCGGAGTCGCTTCGACCTTCCCACCCCGTCCTTCCCCCTTCGGGTACTGCAACAGCACGCCCACGAAACGTTCCCCGGTCTTTCCGGCGACCAACTCGTATGCCTGGGGCGCATCGTCGATCTTAAACGTATGGGTGATCAGCGGCGCCACATTCACCCGCTGCGATTCCAGCAACCGGACGAACGCCTCCATGTTCCGCTGCTCGGTCCAGCGCACGTAACCAATTGGATAATCGACGCCCTTTTCCTCGTACAACGAATCATAGCGGCCCGGCCCGTAGCTCCGCGAAAGTTTGAATTCGAGTTCCTTCGCATAAAACAGGTCACGCGGAATCTCCATTCCCGTCACCCCGACCATCACCACCCGCCCGCGGTCTCGGCAAATCTTTGCAGCCAACTCGATCGGATCGTTGGTCGGCGCCGCCGCCGTGATAATGGCCGTGTCCACCCCGAACCCGCTCGTCAACGTCGCCGCCGCTCTCTCTGCATCTTGCTGCGGCAATCTCACCACGGAATCACAGCCGCACTGCCCGGCCAATTCACAAGCTTCCGCGCTCACGTCGATCCCCAGCACCACGCAGCCGGCCGCCCTCAGTATCTCCACGGTCAGTTGCCCGACCAACCCCAGGCCAATCACCGCGACCACTTCCCCGATGCGCACATCCGCCTGACGCACCCCCTGCATCGCGACCGCGCCGAGCGTGGTAAACGCCGCGTGCTCGAACACAACGCTCTCCGACAATTTCGCGCACAGGTTCTGTGGCACAACCACTATTTCGGCATGGCTCGCGTAGTCCTGGCCGGCGCAAGCCACGCGGTCGTTGACCGACAGCCCGGTCACGCCTTCGCCGACCTCGATGACGGTACCCGCGCACGAGTAACCCAGTGTCTTCCATTGATCGAGTTGTGACTGCACTTTGCGCACCGCTGCCGACAACCCCTCGCGTTTGACCGTATCCACCACGCGCCTGACCAAATCCGGCCGCGAACGCGCCTTGCCGACGAGCGATTGCTGAGCGAGGTTGACCGTCGCCCGTTCCGTGCCCGCGCTGACCAGTGAGAACGCGTTGCGCACGCGCACGCAACCCGGCGCGAGCGCCGGTGGCGGCACGTCCACCAACTTGATCTGACCACTCTTGAAGTCCTGGATGAGTTGTCTCACGGCTCAAGCAATCCTTTGGCCCGAAGTTCCTGCACAATCCCGAGGAACTGCTCCGATTGGGCGGAGTTGCCCACGGTGACACGCAAACATCCTTTCATCTGCGGGACCGAATCTTTGTTGCTGACGTACACGTCCCGTGCCGCCAGAGCCTGCACCGCCCGCGCGGGCTCGCGCACCTGCCAAATGATGAAATTCGCCTGGGTGTTGTACGCAACAAATCCAAGTTCCTTCAGCCCATCAACGATCGACTGCCGGGCGCGACTGCACGCGGCCACCGTTTGACGCATGTACGGCAAGTCTTCCATCGCGGCCAAGGCCGCGACTTGCGTCAACTCGCTGACCGCCCACGGCGCGAGCACGCGCGTCAGGACGTCCAGCACGGCGGGCTGGGCCATCGCGTAGCCGCACCGCATGCCCGCAAGGGAAAACGCCTTGGAAAACGAGCGCAGCACCAGCAGGTTCGGGTGGCTCTCAATCAGATCGACGCAGCTCATGCCGTAATACTCGACATACGCTTCATCGAGCACCACCAACGCATCCCGTCGCTTTTCCAACAGCGCTCGGATCCGTTCACGCGGGTAGCCGACGCCGGTTGGATTGTTCGGGTTCGCGAGGTAAATGATCTTGTGCGCGCCGCTCTTGGCAAGCAGTTCTTGGAAATCGGGCGCGAACAGCTTGCTGAATTGGAAGGATTCGATGTGGGCCTGCTGCAGCTTGCATTGCAGAGCGAACACGGCGTACACGGGCGACACGATCAATACGGAGTCGTCCTTCGTCAGGAACGCGCGCGCGATCAGCTCCATCGCCATGTTCGAGCCGTTCGTCACGAGCACGAAATCCGCGGGCACATTCAGGTAACGGCCAATCGCCCGCCGCAGGGCCGAGCACGTGCTGTCGGGGTACCAATTCAGCGCCGCGTCCTGCGCCACGGCCGCGCGCAAGGCCGCCAGCACTTGCGGCGACGGCGGTGCCTGGCACTCATTCAAATCCATCTTCAGTACATTGAGGCCGCCGGGGACAGACACGGCGGCATGATAACCGTCCAATGCCGCGATATGCGGCGGCACCCATTTGTCGATCGGAAAGGCTGTCATCCTTGGAATTCCCTTCGCACGGGTTCATGCGCGTTCCGTTCAATCTGCCGTTGCACGCGCAGCCAGTTTGCCCGCTTGGCGCAGTTGCGCAACGCTTTCGGGAGCAGTTTGCGCACCCGCGGGATCGTGTTTGCGCGCCAGTCCGAGTCCGCCGCGTGCAGCGCCGCCAGGTCCTGTGCCGGCCCGTATAGTTTGCGCGACGCCTTCCGCAGCAGGTCCGGCGTCAATTCCCCCGACTCGTCGGGAAACTCAACGCACGCGCGCCCCACATCCACCGCGTAATGGGCGTCGCTGCCCGCCTGTGCGGGCAGCCCGCGCTCGCGGGCCAGTTTCGCCGCCATCGCGTTGCGCTCAGCCGGCTCGTACCCGTTGCAAACCTCAATCGCGTCGGCGGAGCGCAACAATTCTTCATCCAGACCCGGGCCCAACAATCCCGACACCGGGTGGAACGGATGCGGCAGCACGACAAAACCCCGCTGCGCGCGGATTTCATCCACCGCTCCCCACCAGTTTCGCGCCGCGATCTTGCGCTCTAAAAACAAGCCAATGATGTGCGCGCCACCTTCCAGTGAGACTTCTGTGCCCACGATGATGGCGAGCCCGTGGTTCTTGTCGCGCGCGCGCAACGCGCCCTCGACCTCGTCGTGGTCGGTGATTGCCAGGTGCGTCAACCCCCGCCGCGACGCTTGCTCCAACACCGCGTCCACCATCGCGAAGCTGTCGTGCGAGTAGCATGTATGACAATGGAGGTCGGCGCAAATCATCGCTTCACCAAGCTCACCACGTTGCGGATCTTGCCGCTCGGTTCGGGTTGAATATGGTCGACCAATTCGAAATCGATCGTCACGGCGTCGCCTAGGAAACGCGTGAGTTTGCCACGAAGCTCGTTCGTCTCCGCCCCGTTGAACGCGCGCGCGGGTACGATGCGCACAACCACCGCGTTCGGGCCGGTTTGCACCACCTGAAACTGGCGCACCATCTCGTGCGTCTCGAACAACGTGTAGAACCGCACCGACGGAACGTATTTCTGCTCGCCCGTGACAATCGTGTCGTTGACGCGGCCAAGAATGCGCGCGACGCACGGCAGCCCGCGCCCGCATCCACACGACTCTTTCGCCGGAACCGCCAGATCGCCGAGGTCGTACCGAATCAGCGGCATTGCGTGGTTGATCAGGCCCGTGCCGATCAGGCGATGGCCGGCATCAGCCGCACCGTTGCCAACCGGCACGAGTTCGAGAATGCCCCCTTCGCCATTCACGTGGAACGGGCCGCGGCGCTCGCATTGGCAGGCGGTGACCACCCGCTCGTTGCTGCCCCACCAATCATACACGGGACATTGCAGTACGCGCTCGATTACCACACGCATCTCGGGCGAGAGAGTCTCACTGGAACTGAGCACTGCACGCGGCGCGTGCACACGAAGCCCTTCGCTGGCCGCGAATTGCGCAAAAATGTAAATCGACGACGGATAACCGCGGACGAATTCCGGCTGGAAGCGATTGAACTCCTCGACGTACGCCCGTAGGTTGGCGGGCTTCATGTCGTACACGCTGAAGAAAAGCGTCCGCGTGCGCCGGTGATGGTCCCACAACGGATCGCGTTCTGTCTTGGGGATATAGTGGCGAAAGGCTGCGATGCGTGCGCCCGTGCGATAGCCTGCCCAGTGCCAGAAACGGATCGAGTATCCCATCTCGCACGCCTTTTGCCTGACAGTGAGGAAAAATCGCAGCGGCTCGCCCGTCGAGCCGCTTGTGTGGTCTTCGATCAGCCGGCTCCGGTTGTAGCGGCGATTGAGAAACTGGTCGGGATTGTCCCGCACCTGTTGCTTTTCCAACACGGGAAGTCGGGCCAGGTCGGAAAACTCGCGAAAGTCATCGGGTGTCGCGCCGAGCTTTTGGAAGAGAGATTGATAATACGGCACGTTCGCGGCAGCCTCGCGAAGAAGCCCGCGCAACCGGCGAAGCTGCAACGCGTGGAATTCATCGACGGACAGCCACTGTGTCCGCCGCAACTCGCGCAAATACACCCAGCTGCCTTGGAGGTAGCGCAACAGCACATGGGGTTGTGACAACGCTGGGTTCATCAGTCGTCCGACCTGCCCTTCCTCTGAAACGGCGAACGACATTTGCCCTTAGTGTCCACGGCCCTCCTCAAGGCTGTCCGGGTCAAATCGTCTCAAATGAAGCCGTTGCGCCAACAACAACAAAATGAATCGCGGATTGTGGATCAAATAGCGCCGCCAGAGACGGCGCGGCTCCATCATAAGCCGGAAAAACCACTCCAACCCGGACTTCTGCATCCATCGCGGCGCGCGCGGCACGCGACCGGCATGGAAATCGAGCGCGGCGCCAATCCCAATCATGACCGTCTTTAACTGCGGCTTGTGCTCGGCCATCCACCGCTCCTGCTTCGGGCAGCCCAGCGCCACCAGCACGATCTTCGCTTTGGAAGCCGCTAACTCCTGTGCGTGCGACTCGATATCCTGGGCCGTCAATTCCCGGTAGGGCGGCGAGATCGCGTCGACGACACGGATACCGGGGAAGGTGCGCTTCGCAAATGCGGTGAACGCGGCGATGGTTTCCTCGCCGCCGCCGTACAACGCGATCGGGATTCCTTCCCGGGCGGCCGCTTCGCAAATGTGGTACGTGAGCGTCGAGCCATCGACCCGCGGCGTGTGTCGAAAACCCATGACCCGCAAAACCCACACCAGCGGCATGCCATCGGGCGTCACGAGATCCGCCGCGTTCACCACCTTCTGGAAACCAGGGGCGTCGTAGGCTTCCATGACCATGTGGACGTTGCAGACGCAGACGTAGCGCGACTCGCCCGCCTGCGCCCAGCGTACGATCCGCGCGGTGGCGTCGGCGTAATTTGTCGCGTCGACCCGTGTGCCAATGATGAAGCGATGTTGAAGGTCGGTCGTCACGATCTGTGATATTCAGCCGTTACTCGCATTATTCCGCATACAGACAAGCATTTGACCTACCAACTCACTCGCTGTCGAAATATGCCTAACATATTGATCAGAAGCCTATTGCAATTTTCCACAAGCATAACGGTCCGGCTGGCTGGCTTCTGGTTGGCTGCTGCCAGCCACAGGCCGTTGTTCTCCAGCCAACGTGCCCTGTCGGTCCGCCAGCGTCTCAAACACATCAACCATCCGGTTCCCATAATGTTCGTGCGTATAGAAATCCTCAAAGCGCCGACGGTTCGCCCGGCTAATCCGCTCGCGTAACGCGGGATCGCGGATGACCTGGGCAATCTTCTCCGCCAAATCGTGGGCATCGTGTGTTTTGACCAGGAGACCGTTCACCCCATCCTCGATGATTTCGGGAATCGCGGCCCATCGGGTCGTGACGACCGGCAACCCCGCTTCCAGCGCCTCAACGACTACGAGCGGGTGCGCTTCCAGTGGGTAATACGTCGGGTAGGCGAAGATGTCCGCGTCCGCCAACAATTGCGCCTTTCGCTGACCCCATACTACACCGGCGAAGGATACATGTTCTTGGATTCCCGCCCCCTGAATCTGGCGCTCCGCGTCCAACCGGTCGCTCTCAATCTTCCAGTCACCCGCAAAGACGAACCGCACATGGGGATGCGCCGCAAGAATCTTCGGTGCGGCATCGAGCAGCACAAAAACCCCCTTCTCACGGATCAAGTTGCCAAGGAAGAGAACAGTGAACGGATGATCGGCACTGACGGACCGCTTGGGAAGCTCCGACGGTTCGATGCCGCTGCCGACCACAAAGATTCTCTCCGCGGGCAACCAGTGCTCGAAGTTGACGCGCAGGCTCTCTCCCATGACGATCGCCCCGGCTGCCTTGGAGACCGTGTCATCGATACGGCGTCGCATCCGCGGCGTCGAGCCGCTGTAGAAATCAAGGAATCCATTGGCGTGAGCGTACAACACCGACGGCACCCCAAACGTGCGGGCGATGCGAATCAACAACCACTCCTTGAGGAACGCGTTGCGGTTGACCGAGACTGATAGACAACAGTAGTCAAACTTTCCTCGCATCAATCGCCGGATAACCTGGAGAAGCATTCCCGCCAGCAGCAGTAACTTGCGCAATTGCACGTGCTCCAACTCCCCAACCTTTCTGGACACGGTTTGGTCGATAAAGGTTGCGTCGATTCGTTCCGGGAACGTGGATCGCATCAGCGCCTGAAACGTCACGCTCGGACCGAAGTATGGCGGCGGCAAATAGCCGATGACGAGGACTTGTAGCTTCCGTACGCGCATTCACTTTTATGTTACACGTAAGGTACGAGAATGTCGAGAGATGGCGACTTTCTGTTCGTCGCTGCGGCACAATGGCTTGACCCGGTAAATGGCTTGTCGCAAGGCTTGGGGCCTGCTACAAGACAACCCATGAAAATCTTCGTTACCGGCGGCGCCGGCTATATCGGAAGCGTCTGTGTGGAAGAATTGCTCAACGCCGGCTATCAAGTGGCCGTGATCGATAACCTCAGTGAGGGGCATCGGGCCGCCATCGACGGGCGCGCGGAGTTTATCCAAGGCGACCTCGCCAACCGCGCCACGTTGTTGGAAGAGATGAAACGCGTGCGGCCTGACGCAGTCATGCATTTCGCGTCGAACACGCTCGTTCCCGTCAGCATGATCCATCCCGGCCTCTACCTCGGTGACAACGTTTCCAATGCTGTGAATCTGCTCGATGCGTGCGTGGCGGCCGGTGTGAAGAATTTTGTGTTTTCGTCCACGTGTTCCATCTTCGGCATTCCCAAGACCATTCCCATCACCGAGGAGACGCCGAAGGGACCTATCAATCCCTACGGGGAGTCCAAGTGGACGGTTGAACGCACGTTGGCTTGGTACGAAAAACTCTTCGGCGTGCGCCATGTGAGCCTGCGCTACTTCAATGCCGCGGGAGCCTCGCAGAAGTTTGGCGAACACCACGTCGAAGAGACGCATCTGATCCCGAACGTCCTCAAGGTGGCACTCGGACAAAAACCCGCCGTCGAAATCTACGGCACGCAGTATCCCACGCCCGACGGTACCTGCATCCGCGACTACGTTCACGTGGTCGACCTGGCACAGGCGCATATGCTGGCGCTTCATGCGGAAGGGTCCGACGCCTTCAATCTCGGTAGTGGCAACGGGTACTCCGTCAGGGAAGTCATCGAAACCGCCCGCAAGGTGACGGGGCGAACCATCCAAGCGGTGGAACGTCCGGCCCGACCTGGCGACCCGCCGAAGCTGGTGGCCGACTCCACAAGAATCAGCAAAGTCCTAGGCTGGAAACGTCGTTTTGACCTGATCGAGCCGATTCTGGAAAGCGCTTGGCGCTGGCATTTCGCACATCCCAACGGCTACGCCTAAGCATCAGACGCCGCCGGTTCTCCCATGACGGAAACCGGGACAACTCCTTCTTCGCGAAAGCCCGTCCGCCGATGGGGCTTCGCGGTCATGTTGACGTGGATTCTCCATGCTGGCATATCATCACTGAAGCACAGGATACCCTGCGCATCCGAGTTCACCTCAGAAGTGAATGGGTAATCACTCAGGCTAGCAAAGGACGGGCGCGTTTCGCTGCCCATGAAGTCAGGCCGCCGGCATATGCCACCCCCGCGTACACCGTGAGGGCCAGATCCACCGGCAGCCGATAGCGCAAATACCACTCGACAAACACGAGGGCGTCAAACGTGAAGACCGCCAGCATCACCAACTCGATCAACCCCGCCCACTCCGAGTCGCGCGATTGCCACAGTCCGAATAATCCGGCCGGGAAAATCAACAGCCAGTACAAGGTCGAGATCAGCCGGTTACGGGGTGACATCATGGCGGTATACGGCCCCAACTCTGTCCGGAGTCGAATGAAACACAGTTTCGCGTATTGGATGGGATTCTCGCGAATCCACGAGGTGGCGGCCCGGCGAATGTTCTGGTGGGCGCGTTCCTTGTATTCGTCGTAACGCTGCTGTTCCTGTGGGGACATGTACCAGACGGTCCATGGATTGCCGGGCCGTCGTTCCCAAAGAGTGGTGAGTTGCATGCTCTCGTAATAGGGATTATTCGATTCCCACAAAATGCCACCGTTGTCAGTGTTCCGCCAGCCATCCTCCCGCGTCCCGCCAAAATCGATCAGGGGCAATGCCAAGCGAAAGCCCACGAGCACGATGATCCCCAGGCACCCGTACCGGGCTGCCGCTTGCCGGTGGCGGAAGGCCTCCAGCGCCAACCACGCCGCGCCAGCCGTGGCCACCACAAAAAACCCGGCCTGAGTGAAGATCGCCAGGCCCATGGTTCCGACAAACATCGCACGATTAGCCGCGGTTCGCGGTCCCGCCGCTGCATACAAGGCCATCGAGAAAAGAAATAGGAGCAAAACCGTGGGTAGCATGTTGCCGACATATACTGCCAATCGGAGGTTTGACAGCATGATCGCCGCCGCCAGACAGCCGGCCCACGGCGCCGACGGCCCCGCTATTCGCGAGGCGGTCAGGCCCACCAACAGACAGGTCAACCCGGCCAGCAACGCTTGGGGGATGGCGACGGAATACAGTCGGATCCCACCGATCCAGTAGCAAGCCGCCAAGAAATAGTCATAGACCAGCGCGTGTACGGACACGCCACCCGAGCGATTGCGAGGAACGCCCGCGCGCAAAACCCCCAATGCCGCGCGGTTGTACGCCGCCGCATCGTTCTCCCCGACGGCATCCCACCCTGGAAAGGATTTGAGATATTCAATCCCTTCCATCTGCAATGTGGGTTTCGACGTCAAATTCTCCGCTTGGGTCGCGTAGTAGACGCCAAACACGCCGTGCAGAACCGCCGTCGCCACCGCCAGCGAAACCATCAGCCAAACATGCCGAACTGAACGAATTTCCTTTAACCCGACATTTCCCATATGACATAGGCTCCGCGACCATCGCGGGTCATTCAGTCTCATTAACCAACATCGTATCATCTCTGCCAGTGCCTTCAAGCCGTTCTGACCTCTCCGCGATTGGATTCCTAACTTCGGGCGAGATGACTTCTGCCCTTGATCCCGTTGAGCACGATTTTCGACCGAACACAGACAGAGCGTCGCCTCCAGCACTACTGCTTCCCGCAGGGTTCTACGGTGTGTGGCGCTGGCGGCATTGCGCGATGGGCTGATTCTTCGGGTTACATGGTCATCATAAGTGTTCACTTTTGCCACTTTCATGACCGAAGAACCCTGTCTGCGCTACCGGCTGCCGGTCGATCGGGTGCTTACCCTGTTCGCCGGTATGGCCTACGGCGACTTGGTGTCGCGCCTCTGCCGCGCAAGTAATTCCTCGAACACGGCCACCATCCGCTGCCCATAGTGCTCGACGGTGTAGAAACTCGCGTACTTCCGGCGGTTGGCCTCCGCCATCCGCGCGCGGAGAGCCGGGTCGTTGGCCAGTGTGACAATCTTTTCCGCCAGATCACCGGGGTTCTGTTCCGCCACGAAGAGGCCGTTCACGCCCTCCTCCACGATCTCGGGAATCGCCGCCCGCCGCGTGGCGATGACCGGCAGCCCGACGCCCATCGCTTCCAGCAAAACCTGGCCAAACGTTTCGTGGTGATAGAACGTCGGAAACACCAGCACGTCGCCTCGGGAAACGGCCTCCCACTTCGCGGCCCCCGTGACCGCCCCGGTAAACTCGACGACGGACGCCAGACCGCGGTCCTGCACCACGCGCTCCGCTTCGACGCGATCCCGGACGTTCCACCATGCGCCCGCGAAAACGAAGCGCGCTTCGGGACAACGCGCCCGCACCAGGGGAATCGCATCGAGGATGACGAATACTCCCTTCTCGCGCACCAGATTGCCAAGATAGAGCACGGTAAACCGGCCGGCCGGCCTGACGACCGGCGGCAGCGCGACCGGCACTTCGATACCAATGGGGACTGCGAATACTTGATCTTCGCGGAGACAATTCAGGAAATTAAACCGCAGGTTCCGGCCCGGCACCGTCGCCGCCACCGCGCCACGAACCGTCCAGTCGATCACGCACCGCAGCCAGCGCGGGGATTTATCGCGAAACTCCGGCAGATTGTTGCCGAGGCCACAGAGGACAACCGGCACGCGAAATGCCCGAACGATGGCCAGCAAGAGCGCATCCTTGAGAAAAGCGTTGCGGTTGATCGAGATCGGGTACAATACAAAGTCGAACTGCTGGCTCGTGAGGCGCCACCATTCGGTCCCGATCAGCCGGCCCAGCCGGGCCAGCTTGCGCCAGTGAAATACCTCCAACTCCCGGTAGTCTCGCACCACGTTCAGGTTCACAAAGCTCACATCGAACTGCCGGGCAAACGGAGACCGTAACAGCGATTGAAACGTGATGGCCGGGCCGTGAATCGGCGGCGGCAGATAGCCCAACACCAGAATGCGCGGCCGTTCTCGCGTCCGCGACGCTTTCCGAATCCGCCAAATGCGCTTCAGACGGTAATACCAGTTGACGACCCCGGCCCAGGGCCGCCGCGCCAAGAACGCCGGCAATCCGCCCGTACGCCAGTATTCCCGCCGAATCCGGTCTGTATCGGTCCATGTCCGTTGCGCGCGGACGACCGACTTGGCGTCGACATGCCAGCGAATTTGCCCGCGCACCTGCGGCACATACACCAGCCGCCCGTACCGGGCCATGCGCAGCCACAACTCGTAGTCAAAACCATTGTCATACTCAGCGCGCAGTGGACCGGCGTTTCCCAGAAGCGTGCGACGGGAAAATGCCGTCTGCTGCCCGATGTAATTGATGCCGTATAGCAGCGTCCGATAGTCAAACGGGATGCCATAGAACATCCGTATGTGCGTACCCTCCGCATCAATAATGCGCAGGTCGCCGTACACCAGATCCGCGCCCGTGCGCTGCAGCGCCTCTACGGCGAGGCGAACGGCATCGGGATCCAGCGTGTCATCGGAGTTCAACCACGCGAGAACCTCACCAGTGGCGAGTGAGAAGCCCTTATTGATCGCATCCACTTGTCCACGATCACTCTCCGACACCCAACGAATGCTAGGCGCCGCCCGAAGAATATCCACCGAACCGTCCGTTGATCCTCCATCCACGATGATGTGCTCAATGTGCGGGTGGGTTTGCCCGCGAACGGAACGCAGCGTCTCCGGCAGAAATCGCGCCTGATTGAAAGACGGCGTGATGATGGAGACCTTCATCCTCAACGCACGGGAGTAATATTCATTCGGTGAGGCGTGACACACTGAACGATTCTTGGCATCGTGGCGCCACTCTATCCCAGCAACCAAGACCTGTCGAGACTGGCCAGAATCATTCCGGCCGACGGTGGCGCGTAGCCATCAAATGAGATGAATCTCGCCACGGCACCGTGACGTATTCGCGAGAAAGCGAGCGTGGACACGTCATGCTTTCCCGCGGGCAATCCGCCGACGCATCCCGCGCAATAGCCCCATTAGCGCTAGGCCGGCCAACGTGACGCCGCTGATCGTCGCGCCCAGTCGAAACGACAGCGGTACGTAGTGAAACTCGATCTCGTGGTCGCCCGCAGCCACGAATACCGCCCGCATCACGTAATCGGCGCGATAGATGGGCGCGGGCGCGCCGTCAACCGTCGCGTACCAACCAGGATAAAACGCATCCGCCAACAGGACCACACCCGGTTGGGTGCAGTGGACATGCGCGCGTACTCGACGCGGCGCGTATTGTTCCACTTGCACCGTGGCCGGGGTTGTCGACAAGCCTGGTTCGGTCGGTGCACCGGCGATCGGCGGTGCCGAACCGGTTTCGATGAACACCACCTGGCGCGGGTCAAAAGTCGGCGCGCTCATCGCTGTCAATACTTCCTCATGGCTCCGCGCCGCCTTCCAGCCAGGAATAAACTGCAGCCGTGGCAGGCACCGGTCGTTGCGGTATAGCCGGACGCCTTGGCTCTGCTGAACGAACGAAAAGCGGTCTTTTGGGAGCGTGACCGGGTCTGGGACAAGAATGTACTTGATGTTGAGAAGATCAGCGAGGGCGGTCCACTGCCCGTCCAAACGGTACGGCAGTGAGAGCCCGTTCTCGGGTACCATGGAATCTTCGTTCCTGATGGTGGATAGGCCATACGCGAACAGCACGTTTTGCGCAAAAAAGAGGGTGTTCCCCGGCTCCCACTGCTCCACGCGGAAAAGGCCGGGATCTGCCTGCACCGTTCGGATCGTCTCCATCTCTGGATACAGTGGAAACTGCCGCAGATCAACCTGCGGCACCATTTCTCGCCCCAGCACCGTCAAATCCGTCACGGTGAAGATGAGCAGTGCGGCAACGAATGCATTTCGGCTCAGCCACCCACGCACATACGCCCGCCATCCCAAGACAGTGCCAGCCAGAAATGTTAACGGCAGCCAAAAAACCACATTCGTGATCCGGTAATGCCGCAGAAACAATTCCACGCGGTCCAATTGCCACTGCCGAATACTGAACGTCGCCGTGCCCTCATGGCTCAAGATGTATTTTTGGCCGGCCTCCAACAACCGGTTCCAGTTCGTGGCAACAATCCATTGCACGGCGAGCAGCCCGATCGCTACCGCCAGCCCCACGACCATCATCCCGAACAGCCATCGACCAATCGTCCGGCTGTGGGCAGCGGATGCATCCAGCAATGCGTCCATCCCATAGGCCGCCAGCACCGACATGGCAAAGGTGGCGACAATGAAGAACCGATAATACAGAAACCGCGCCAATGGTGTGAATACGAGGATGACGACCACGGCGCCAGCCGTCAGCACCAACCAGCGGGCCGGCCGTACTCGCGCGGTCACTGCCCCAATCACAAACAACACGAACGGCACGATTCCGACGTAGCTGGTGAAGTCTATAATGTCGACCCCAAACGCCTTGCCCAACGAATAGGATTCCGTCGAGCCGGCCAACCCCGGGAACATAAACGTCAACAGAAAGGGAATGTCCAGAACCGTGCGGCGCAAGTTCATTTTCGGCCCTGTCTCCTGAATCCGGTGTATGCCTCCATTCAGCACCAACTCGGTTGTCGGCAACAGTTGCACCGCATACAGCAGCATGCCAACCAGTAGAACCACGCCGGCTCGTTGCAGCGATTTGGCCCGGCTCTCGTTGTCGCGAGAAACCACTGTGCCAACCATGTAGATGACACAGAGGAACCCCAGATGTGAGGCCGCTTGGATGCTGCCGCTGATCATCGCCAGACCCAGTATGCCTCCTGCCCCGACGGCATATCCCCACCACGCCTCTCGACGGACCGAGCGTTCCACCAGCATCAGTATCAGCGGCGCCCACGCCATGGTGCTCGGCACCCTCCAGTACCACATCAGGAACCCGCTGTTCAGCGCGTACGCGACACCTCCCAGAAACGCCGCGGGGTGCGACCGCCCCAGTTCCCGCAAGAACGCGAACATCAACAAGCCGGCCAGCCACAACTCCAACACGATGACGAGACTAAAGGCGCGCTCGGCAGACAAAAACAAATAGAGCACTTTGAAAGGGTTGAATACACCGTGCATGCTCACGGCCATGTGCGGGTGCCCACCGTAGATATACGGGTTCCACAGTGGCACTTCGCCCGCACGCATTCGTTCCTGCGCGAACTCGGCGAACGCGTAATCCATGCGCACAATATCCCATGTGTAGTGGTTCTGCACGCGGAAGTCCTGAACCCCGTGGTTGTAGGGTGCCATCAAGCGGTTAAGTACGTCGGTTGGTACCAAGCTGAACCCGTCCATAATCGTCTCGTGAAAGAAGAACAGGATCACCCCGGAGAGCAAAGCCAGCCAGCCCATAGTGCATAGTCGCGATTTCATGATTCCGAGAAGGAGTTGAATCCCCACCCAAAGACGCCGTTTGACCGCAAAAAGAAGCTCAAAAGGCGTTGTCCCATGACGGACTCGTCAAATAAGGAAAGCCTGTATTGTTTGCCCAGCTTCTTGGCCAGCACCTTGAGCAAGAACTGTTGGTTGTTGCGCGGCCCCAACGTGCCAATAATTTTGATCAAATCGTTCCCCGGTGAGGAAGAATTTGGTTGATCTGTTTTCTCGATAAGACTCGAGATAACCACCGCTGGAACCCGCTTCGCATCGAGAATGCGGCGGGACACTTCCCCCCAACAAAATCGGAGATAAACGCAATCCCATCCAGCCGTGGCAGGGCGTCCCGCTCGCGTCGTCGAATGGCCCGGTGCAGGGTGTCCCCCGAGCGGATCTTCCCTTTGGAAGCCCATTCATCGACCTGAGAAACGTTGAAGCGCACTTGAACCCCCGCGTCCCTCTGCGGTCGCATCCGCGTGGCGATAATCACTTCTTTTGGTCTTGTGGTGCTCGTGAGCATTCTTACCGTCCCAGAGGTCATGCCGGCGCCGATCTCAAGTCTGGCGAGGTTCAAAATACAAAAGCCGCGCCCCAAAGTCACGCCTTGAGGAAGGGACAGCGGGAGCGCTTGGCAGTGCCGCCGCAGCGATTCCGTTCGTCGCGAAGAAGCGGAGCCGGGCTGGCACGTCCGCGACCCGCCATTCTACGCTCCCGGCACGAGCCCGATGGCAGGCATTTCCTCCTTCGAAAAGAAGTGTTGCGCGATGTCGTAGCACCTTTCACGCACCCGCTCCAACTCCTCATCGGTCAATACTTTTCGCCATAAGCTCACGTTCCGCGCCGAGTTGCGAACGACGTCATCCCAAACATATCTGGTTCGTCTTGCCTCCGCCATGCAGTAATGGCGCGTATTGATCTCTTCACGGACTCCGTAGGGCAGGTTCAGCCGCGCAAAAATCTGGGGAAATTCCGACAACGGGTTCAACGAAAGATCGCGGTGACGGGCGAAGATCCATTCCGGATGCCTGTCGCGATAACGGATGATAACGCTGTGAGTCAATCGCCATAGCAGAATGGCCTGATCTACGACGGCCTGCTTCCGCTCCGCAAACTCACGGATCTCGCCTTCAAACGCGCCCAGATGATCGCGCATCAAGAGGGGTTGTTTGAGGAAATGATCGAATGGATGCTCCCACTGGAGCAGCTTGACGCTCGCCACAAACGCAGATGGCTGACGGATTAGAACCACCACATCGAAGGCAAACCGTTTGGCGAGCCATTCCGCCGAGTAGAACGCAAAGGGATCACGGAGCAGCGGGCGATGGCGGTTGATCCGATGAAACTGAAATCGCCAGAGGTCCCGCACCATCCGGGCCGCGTCCCGAGGCCCGCGCATGACCCCGATTTCCTCCCCAACGTGATAGCGGAACTGAAGGGTCTGTTCGATATGATGGAGGTACTGTTCTTCGTTCTCTTCACATATGTATTGGAACCAGTACGGAAATCGCGCAGTGCATCGCCCGGGTCGGCAGTGGATGTTAAACGGTTCCTGAATATAGCCCACCGTCGGGGACGAACTGATGATTTTCCCTACCCAGGTTGTCCCGGATCGGTGTGACCCGGTTACGAGTATCGGACGGTGTGCACGCGTGGTTTCTAAGGGTGAACCCGTATCGGACATGTTATCGCATTCCTAAGCGGGACTAACCGACAGGCTGTTTCCAAACCGGGCCGTCGAGAGCCCGCACTTCCCGATGCCCTCTGCTTCGCCAACCAGTCGAGTGACAATCAGACCTATTCTTCTAGCAAATTGGGTGCCTATTCACAATGAGCTTTCTGACAATTCTCTTCGGACACACCAGAGTATCCGTCGGACAGCCGGCTTGTTTTTGTTTGGCGACGACGGCCCGGACGGATAGATTGGGGGCGATGAAGTTTTCCGTGATCACTCCGAGCCTGAACCAAGGGTGTTTCATCCGCGACTGTATTGAGAGCGTGCGGGCCCAGGCGGATGTCGAGGTGGAGCACATCGTCGTGGACGGCTGTTCCACAGACGAAACGGTGGCGATCTTGAAGTCGTATCCGCACATCCGGTGGACTTCCGAACCGGACCGGGGACAAACGGATGCGATCAACAAGGGGTTCCGCCAAGCTACCGGTGACTGGTTGATGTGGTTGAACGCTGACGATTACCTGTTGCCGAAAACGTTTGCCAAAGCAGCCCAGTTTGCACAAGCCCACCCCCAAGCGGATGTGATCTACGGCGATTCTGACTTCGTGGACAAGCAGGGCAATATTGTGAAGAAGAAGCGCGAAGGCGACTTCAGCTATTGGATGCTCCTCTTTTACGGGACATTCATCCCGTCGACTGCCACCTTCTACCGTCGTGAACTGGTCGACGCCGGTCACTTGCTTGACGCATCGCAGAAGGTTGCCATGGACTTGGAGTATTACCTGCGCCTGGCGCAGGCTGGTTTCCGATTTGAACATCTGCCGCAGCCACTGGCTTGCTTCCGCTGGCATGAAGCCAACGTGAGTTCGGTTCATCATGCGCGCGGTCGCCAGGAATTCCGCGCGCTGCAACGACACTATCTCGGCCTGCGCCGCCTGCGCTGGTTGGACAATGGGCCAACGCTCTGGATGTTGCACGGTGGATACCAAGTGTTGCGTCTGGCGCGGCGCCTGGGGAATCGGTTGTTGAAACCTGAGAAAGACATCGTCGTCGCCCCGTATGGTTGGTGGCACACCGAGTTGAGGATTCCCCAGCAGTCTCTGCGCTAGCCCATGCTTCGCGCCACGAACTCGCCAATGCGGTTGGCGTTGGCCATCAGGGTGCCGGTCAACCCCTTTGCAGGCAGGTAGGCAAAGGCCGCGCCATCGCCGATGTACACCGCGTTCGTCCCCCGCAATCGGCCTGACGGTTCTGTGGTCAGTGGTTTGTCGACAGTGCTGAAAGGCAACGTGCTGGCGTAGTGGACACTCGATCCGTGCTGGGGATGCACGGGACGCAACGGCCAGCAACCCAACCGCCGCATAGCACGCATCATTGCCCGTTCGCTCGATTGCTGGGACTTTCTTACAACGGTGGACTCCTGCCACGCAATATCCAGGTAGTCACCGCCTCCGCCCGGACTCCGTCGCAGTACGCAGTGGTTGTCGGGGCTCAAGTGATCTTCGTGCTGGATCACCCAGATCACCATGCTGGGCGCCAGTTCACGCATGATGCGCAGAGACTCTGATTGGGGCAACGGCAATTCCTTCAGCAGGCGAAACAATAGCAGCGAACGATACGAGTACAGCTGGCCCTGCACGAGATGCTGACGATCCCCCGTGGGATCGTAGATCATGGTCAATTGCGCGAGGCTATGACAGCGGTCGGCGGGTGCCTGGCCAAGATTGCGGTAATGCAGGCAGGGGATATAACCGTGTGCGTTGCACGTGAGCGGCACAGGCATGTCGTATTGACCGAGCGATCGCAAGGCGATCCGCGCGGTACCCAACGCACCGGCCGCCAGGATCAGGCGGCGCGCTTCAAACGTTTCGGCGCCCCCGGCGTTCAACGCACGAGCTTGGACACTAACCCGACCATCAACCGTCTCCACAAAGCTGTCCACCAGATAGGGTCGGCGATATGAAAAGTTGCGAGACCTCTCCAACTGGCGCACTGTCAATTGCGGGCGATAGACGCTGTTGCCGGCATTCGACCAGAAGTCCATATCGTAATAGGGGTTTGCTTGGCGGTCGTTCATTGCCTGGCTGAGTACCGCCAATAATGGTTTCCCGACATAAACCCCCTCGCCGCGAAGCGCCTTCTTTCGGCGTTCGTACCGGGCGAGAATCAGAGAGGCGTTGGTGTCAATTTCCAATGGTGCCTGTAGCGGCTCGATCCGACCGCGCAACGGTTCAAGATCATCGCGATCGCCGCTAATCCCGATGCGGCGGGCAATGACCTCGTAGTGCTCACGCATCTCAGCCGCCGGCAACCCGCACTGTGACAATTCGTGTTCTAGAAATGGAAAGCACACCGCGCCCCACGCGCCACCCAATCCGCCGAGCGCCACGCTTTCGAGCGCCGCGAAATCGGGGGCCCGCGTGGGGGTAAGCGCGTCGACATGCCGCACCACGTATTGCTGCGGCGGCGTGACCTGCGGTCCGGCACCCAACACGCCCAGAGGAACGCCTTCAAACTCGTCTCCGAGGAAATAACGGTGCTGGCCCCGATCAGAACGGCGTAACTGGGCAAAGGGAGCCTGCGCGATCAGGGTTCCGTACGTCGTGTCCTCGTGTCCCACGTCGATCATCACCACGGTACGTCCTGCTTCCACTACTGCTCGGGCCGCGTGCACGGCGCTTGCGCCGGAACCGACCACGATTACATCGCAGAACGCGTTCATGCTCTGCGCCTCGCCCAGAACAAAAGTGGAACACCAACCGCAGCCAACACCACGCTACGGATTCCCTGCCAGGCCACACGGGTTATTAACTTCAGTGGCTTCTCCGGCGGTTTGAGGAAGAACTCCGCGTGTTCCGGTGACGCTTCCAGCACCGCAGCCATCAGAAACACTCGCTCTCGCACGCCTGAATACGGGCGGAGCAGCCCGGTGGCGGCATCCAAGAACGGCCAGGAGTACGGATGGCGGCGGGCGAACTCCAGTTCGACGTCCGCGCCCTCGCGCAATCGCACCCGGCACGCGGCCGCATATCGGTGTTGCAATTCGAGCGAGGGTGCCCGCCCAATCAAATACCGCGCGATTGTGGTGCTTTCCGTGGCAAGAATGCGATCTTCGGCGGTTACGGCTCCGAGCACGCGTGCCAAGCCGCTTTGAAAATCCATCGGCTGAAATCCGAAGTCTCGCCGGGCAGGTCCGATATCGATGTGGGTATTCTGGTTGGACCCGAGCACATTGCTGATGGTGATCGCCGGCTTGGGCAACAGCCGCGTCGCGACCCGGGCCGCCAGGAGTGACAGGCCAAATGGGATGTGCAACTTCGGTCGCCGGATGGACCGGGCAGCACAAATGCGGTCGATGAAATCGTCGAACGAGAGTTGGTCGGGACCGCCCAGATCGTAGCGTTGACCGATCGTCTTGTCGTGTTCCAAGCAGGCGAGAATCGCTTCGGCCACATCACCCACATAGACTGGCGCCGAAATCCACCGACCATCCCCCAGAACCGGCACCACTGGCAGCCTCTGCACGAAACCCAGCACAGTACCGAACACGCCGCTGGTTTCATCCCCGTAAACGATACTCGGCAGCAGGGTGGTCACCGCCAACCCTGAACCGTGAAACACCTCGTCGGCTGCACTCTTGGTTCGCGCGTACAACCCCTTGCGAAGGATTTTTGCCGATTGCGTGCTGATGTTGACTATGCGCAAACACCCTGTTGCGCGGCAGTTGGCCACCAAATTCCGTGCGCCGCCGACATTGATCTCTTCGCTATCCTTCTCATCGGTCTTCGCGGCGGCGAGATGAACGACGGCATCTGTATCTTGCACCGCCCGGCGTAGCGCCTCCACATCCCGCATGTCGGCCTGGACGATTTCGAGAAGATCATTTTTCGGCAACCCCTCAGACGTTTCCAAGCGCCGCACCATCGCCTTCACGTGCCAGCCGCGTTGCAGCAGGCGGGTGACAACATTTCGGCCAATGAAACCCGCGGCCCCGGTCACTAATACGGTTGGCACACCGCTCCCGTCATGACTGAAACTCTTTGTCGCCAACATAGGTTCCGCGGCTGACGCCGAGCATGCTCATAAAGAAAGATGAAAACACGATCTGGGCCCCGATGAAAAACAACATCGACCAAAACAACAGCCATCGCATTTCCGACAATGCCCCAAATCCCCCTTGTTTCCACTTCCAAAAGATGGCCACATTTCCGACGAAGCCCACGATTGCCAGCGCCGTTCCGGCCACCAGCCCGCTTTCCAGCGGCAGCCGCCGCAGCCAGCGGCTCAATCCGACGTTGGAATGATCAAATCGCTCGGTGTACGAGAAAATCTTGGCAAACAGTCCGATCGATAGAATCTGCATCGCCAGTAACGTAAAGAGAACCCCAAAGAACATCGTGTGAATGTCAAACCGCACCTGGCCGATCCAACGCGGTCCCGGCAGGAGCCAGACGACCAGCGCCAGTCCGACCGTCATTAACGCTCCACCGGGGCCGAGAAACAACCAATTGGGAGCGTACAGCAGCATGAAACGCAGGTGGCGCCAGCCATCGCGAAAACTGCGCAGATGCGGAGGCCGCCCGCGTTTGTCGGGCCAGAGAGTGATGGGGATCTCCGTCATGCGCACCTGGAGCTTGGCAGCCTTGATGACAAACTCGCTGGCAAATTCCATGCCGGTGGTCCGCAAATCCATTCGCTCATACACCGACTTGGTGAACCCCCGCATCCCGCAATGCGAATCACCAATGTGAGCGTGGAACAATATCCGCAACAAACCCGACAAAACCGGGTTGCCGATATACCTGTGGTGCCAGGGCATCGCGCCTGCCTTGATCTCGCCCGCAAACCGATTGCCCATCACCACTTCCCATCCTTCACGCCATTGGGCTACAAACCGCGGCGCCTCCGAGAAATCGTAACTGTCATCGGCGTCGCCCATGATGATGAACTGCCCCCACGCGGCCTCGATGCCCGTCCGCAAGGCGTGTCCATACCCTTTCAGCGCGACGACTACGACACGCGCCCCATGCTGCATGGCAATCTGCTGTGAACCGTCCGTCGAACCGTTGTCGGCCACGATTACTTCACCGGCGATGCCCCCGGCTTTGAACCCGGCCAAGGCTTTGTCCACACAAAAGGCGATGGACCGCGCCTCATTCAAACACGGGATCACTACAGAAACTTCAACCGTTGTAGCTGTCATCACGTCATCCGGCTCCGACGCTCAGGATATTGCCTTCCGATCCCCGGGCATTCTCATGGGCGGGGCCAGGCTGATTCCTAGCACAGCCGGTATAGGTTCATCAAATGCCTTTTCAAGCCCAAGTTTCAATGTGCGGCCCGAAAGCGCCTGGCAGGAATTCCCACTCTGATTCGGCGCCGAATCGCATAAATCCTGCGGGCTGTGGCCAAGGATCCTCCCTGCCAGCAGATTTCTTTCCGAGGCACTTGCAGGTTGACGAGGGCACATGTAAAGTCCGGGTACGCTGAATGCTGGAAGACGCCCCCGGTAATGAAACTTTTCGACATTATACAGAACCCTCTGCTGGCCCCCGAGTACATCCGTCGGTGGACCGTTCTGACCATTGGCTTCGCCGTAGCGATTGCCGTATCTTTCTGGATTGCGGACCAGCAGATGCTCATGCTCGGAATCTTGGGGGGGGTGATCCTAGCGACCTTGGTGGCCGTGGGACTGCAACGAAATGCCTGGCTGCTGATTCTCGTTTGTTGGTACATCACGGGCAGTACCTACGTGCTTCCCGTACCAGCTTCAATCCATGACATCTCGATCTTGCTCGCGATGTGCGGGTATATCACCTATCGCGTCCTGATTGGCAGCAACGCTCGCCGGCCCTGGGGCATATTGGAAACACTCGTGGCCGTCAACTGCGCCTATATTGCCTTCACATTTGTGTTGCACCCCGCAGGAGTGCGGGCGCTCGGTGCCGAGACGATGGGCGCACGTCCCTACATCAACATGTTACTTGCCCTGTTCGCATATTGGGTGATCGTGCATTTGCCCGAATCCTACCAGAGCGTTTCCAAAGCTCCGCTTTGGATGTTGGGGGGAATGGTCCTTGTCACTGCAATCAACGTGATCGTGTACATCTTTCCGTCCACTGCAAGGTTTATTCTGCCCTTCTATGGGGGCATCGACACCTCAAGCCTCTTCGCTTCGGTGAGGACGGGGGAGCCGGAGATCAGACGATTCATGCAACTGGGCGGTTTCGGCCTGATGCTGGTGCAGATTCTGGTGGCCTATTACCCGCCGCAAACACTCTTTAATCCGCTGCGGTGGCGGTGCTATCTGTTTCTACTGGCCATCGCGGGCATCCTGGCTTCGGGTTTCCGCAATATGCTGGCCTACGCGATGGTGTCGGTCGTGCTCGCTTCGATATTCCAACGCAGCTGGCGTCACATGGTCCTGGTGGGGGCCGTCGGCACGTTATTCGTCGGGATCCTGATCTTCGGCCAGGGTCGCTTTTTCCAATTGCCCTTGACCGCCCAACGAGCACTCGCCTTTCTGCCCGGCGAGTGGACCGAAGTCGTCAAGGACGAAGCCAGAGAAAGTTCGGAGGGGCGCTTTGCGTGGTGGCGCACCATTCTTAGCGAAGGCGTGATCAAGAACTGGTGGACGGGTGACGGTTTTGGTGTCACTGAAAGCGACTTCAATTTGATGGCGTTCTCGTCCCACACCTTCGATTGGTTTACTGTAACGGGCAACCTTCACAACGGTCCATTGACCACGATTCGCTTCGCGGGAGTCATCGGACTGGTTCTGTACTATGCGTGGATGATCGCCGCGGCGGTCTACTCCGTAAAATGTGTTGGCCGGTGCCGCGGCTCGCCCCTGTTTCCCGCGGCGGTTTTTTTGGCCGTTCAGTTGGTCTGGATACCGTTCCATTTCACATTGATTTTTGGCGCTTATGATGCTGACGTACCCCAGATGTTGCTTCTTACGGGCCTGCTGGTTCTGATCCTTGGCATGGCGGAGAGGTATCCCCCCTCCGCAACCGCTCCGGCAACGGAACCGATCCGTTTACCGCAGCCGGCAACCGTTCCCCGTTTCGCTTTGCGTCCCGGGAACCTGGGGAACTGATCGCGCCTCCTACTGCGCATGAGAATTACCTGGCTTGCACCCTATCCAGTGCAGTATCTCGCGCCCGCACTGAAGCTGGGACGTCACGTCCCCGTGTCTCACCCCTGTAGTTGGATCGTCAATCTTTCCCAGGCGTTGTCGCAGCGACCCGACGTGGAATTGCACCTGCTGACCGAGAGCCCCCTTGTCACGCGAAGCCAAACCATCACGAATGGCAACATCGTCTATCACGTGCAGAAATGCGGGGTTCCGTTTCTTCACCGTGGTTTCCCTGGGTTCATGCAACTGGACATGCTCACCCGGTTCGCCTGGAACATCCGCCGCTTCACGGCCGAGCTGCGACGCATCCGCCCCGACATCGTGCATGCGCATGGCACCGAGGCCGCCTACGCGCTGGCGGCACAATACTCCGGTTTCCCTTATCTGATCTCGATTCAGGGCATCATCACAGAGTACTTCAAGACCGATCCGTGCCTGCGCTATCAAATTGTCCGCCATTACGAACAGGATTCCGTGCGTCGCTCCAAATACTTCACGTGCCGCACCAACTTCGACACCGGGTTCGTCCGATCGGTCAACCCGCGCGCCCGCATCTTCACCATCCATGAGGCGATGAGCCCTGTTTACTTTCACAACAACTGGGAGGTGCGCGATACGGACCGACTGCTTTATGTCGGCTCGCTCGAAAAGCGCAAGGGCCTCGACATCCTGCTCGAGGCGTTGAAACTGGTGCTGGGCACGCGCCCGAAGACCATGCTCACGGTCGTTGGGGGCGGAGATCAAACCGGCTATAAAGAATTGTGTGAACGCCTGCAGATCGCCAGCCACGTTGAGTTTCTGGGTTTCCAATCAAAGGATCAGATCGCCAGGCACCATCTCGATTGCCAGGTATTCGTCCTGCCGTCTGGAAACGAGAATAGTCCGAACACACTCGCGGAAGCGATGGTTTCGGGTATGCCCGTAATCGCCACCGCCGTTGGCGGAATTCCGTCGATGGTGGAAGATGGGCAAACCGGACTGCTGGTTCCTCCTCGTGACCCCGCTCGCCTGGCGGAGGTCATTCTTCAATTATTCGAACATCCCGAGGAGAGAGCGCGCCTGGGCAGGAACGCACAGCCGGTCGCCCGGGAGCGCCACCTGCCCGAACGCGTCGCGGCGCAGACCATGGATGCCTACCATGAAATCTTGAAGCTTGAAGCAATCGGGCCCGGCTGATTAGATGGACGGGGCCATGAAGAGAACGCGTCTGCAACAGTTTATCGACAAGTATGACTTCCCCGCGCATCTGTTTGTCGCGTTTGACATCATCGTCGGATACGCCTCCACGTTCTTTTGGACACTCAGAACCAAAATGCTGCTGCGGATACTCAGCTGCCCGTATGGTCGGGGCCTTCGCGTGGATGGTCACGCTATCATTCGCGTGGCTCGACGGGGCGCCATTCAGATTGGCGAGAACGTGATAATCAACTCCCGCACCGGTTCCAATCTGGTTGGCCGGACGAATCCCACGATCTTCCAGTGCCTGGGTGAAGGCCGCATTGCCATCGGCAATAATAGCGGCTGCTCGTTTGCGGTTCTGTCCTCCAAGACCAGTATTCGGATCGGTCAGAACACGAAAATCGGCGGGAGCGCCCGAATTTACGACCACGATTTTCACGCCTTGGACCATCTCGCCCGCCGCGACGTTGCGGCTGACAGAGCCGGCTGTAGAACCGCACCCGTCGCAATCGGGGACGACGTCTTGATCGGCGCCAACGCCGTAATCTTAAAGGGTGTCACCATCGGCGACCGCAGCATCATTGGCGCCGGCAGCGTGGTTTCAATCAAGGAGATCCCGCCCGACTCATTGGTCGTGGGCAATCCGGCACGTGTGATCCGCTGCCTGAAACAGTTGCCCCAAACGGGTCCGTGACGCCGTATTGGACGTTGCCGGAGGCGGCGACCATCCTCTCCGCAATAGGGAATCCGATCTGGGAGTGAACACAAAAGCATCAGAATCGGCTTGTCGGCATTGTCTAAAGTGATACTGTGAGTGGCTGTCAGGCTGAATGGCCCGCAGCGGTCGCGGGGCGTGAGTCATATGGGAAATGTCGAGCACGGTCGGAGCCTAACGACAAAGCAATACGATCACGGCATTGAGGTGTTGGTTTAAGCCGAGCGGGCCATGTCACGACTTCGTTTTTTTCTTCACAGCATCGCTTCCAGCTATGTATCGCTGGCAAGCAATCTCGTCTACTCGGTTGCTTCCGTACCCCTGGCTCTCCACTTCGTAACCAAGCAGGAGTTCGGGTTGTGGGCCTTGATGTTTCAGATTGCGAGCTATCTGATCGTGATCGATTTCGGCATGTCGCCAGCCGTGGCGCGCCTGTTGATTGAAGAGAAGGACCAACCCGCCAGCGGGGCGTACGGGAGCCTGATCCAGACAGCCGTTCTGGTGAATCTGGTGCAGGGACTCCTGATTCTGGCGACGGGGCTACTACTGGCCCCATTCTTCGCCAATCTCCTGCGGATACCAATCGAAGTCCGGCCACAGTTCAACCTTTTGGTGCGCTGGCAATGCGCCATTACCGGCGCAACCTTTGCGACCCGCTTGTTCCGGAACGTTCTGTATGCACACCAACGTAACGACATCATCAATCACATGCAGGCCGTTATGTTTCTCGTTCAGCTCGGAGTTCTCTATGTGGCATTAAGGGCGCAATCCGGCGTGTTCAGCATTCTGTGGATGAATGCGTTCGCCCTGATGTTCAGCGTGTCCGTCAACTGCTGGAGCTGTTTAAAGCTGCGGTTGCTCCCCCCGCGTCATGCTTGGGGAAGACCGGTGTGGTCACGGTTCAAGGAACTATTCATGTATAGCAAGGATGTGTTCGTGATCCACCTCGGCAGCCTGCTGATCATGGCAACCCAGTCTGTGATCATCTCACGCACCATGGGGTTGGTGGCGGTGGCCGTCTGGGTTGTGGGCACGAAGGCGTTTGCCTTCATCAGCCAGTTGATCTACCAGTTTTATGATTTCTCGGAGCCGGCGTTCTCCGAAATGATCGTCCGGGGCGAGCACGAGAGACTGCGGACGCGTTTCAGTGGAATCCTCGTTATTTCGGAAGTGATCGGCGTCGTTGCCGCAGTGATCTACGCGTCCTGCAATAGCACCTTCGTTACTGTGTGGACCGCGGGCAAGATCTCGTGGTCGGGATGGAATGACGTGCTATTGGACTGCTGGCTGATCGTTACCATCGTCGTTCATGCCGACAATTGTTTCACCATTCTGACCAAACGAATCGGCTTTATGCGGTACGTCTATCTGCTGGAAGGCCTGGTATTTGTCATTGTCGCCAGCCTGGTGAGCCGTCAAGGAGGTTTTCCAGCGATTATTGGCACCTCGATTTTGTGCAGCGCCTGCTTCAGCGGGCCCTACGGTATCAAACGCATCAACGCCTACTTCGGGTTCCATTTTCCCGAATTGGAGCTTCGGTGGCTGGCTACGACGGTAAGAGTGGCGGGGATCATGATCCTGACGGCACTGGTCGTGTGGTATCTTGGCCAAGGGCTCCGGCCCGTCCCACGGTTGGTAGTGAATGCAGTGTCGCTTGGCCCTCTCGGTCTTATTCTATTTCTCCGCTACGGCATGACCAGGGAAATGCGAGTGGAAGTCCTCGGGCACGTGCCACGATTCTTCCAGCCGATGCTGGCCCCTCTTTTGGGCGCCAACAAGTGAGCCCGCAACCGGCGGGCGGGTTGGTTAGAGGTGGGGCGATCCCAGGGACTTGATGTTCATGCCGGGGCGGTGTGCCGCACACCCCGGCGCAGTGCACAACAGTCCCCGAACGTTAGACATGCGGGTAATACGCGTAAATACCATGCCCCCAGTTGGGGAATACTTCCTTGAGCAGCAGCAGGCGATAGACCCGAGAGAACACGCGCGGCAGAAGCATGCCGCCCCAGCCGTTGGCGAAGCCCCCCATGGGAAGCGACTGTGCCAATGCACGAGATGAGCGGTAAGCCCGTGACTCACCAGAATCTTCTTCGCTGGTGTTTTGCGAAACACAGATGCCGCGAGGTCGGTGGACCAGCACTCCCATCTGTGGCAAATGATAAACTCCCCCTTGAAGTTCGCGACGAAGTCTTTATAAGGGGTTATTTCACCTTGTATACCAACGCGCAGACTTGAGTTCCCGCTCACCTTGAATTGTTTTCGGTCGGATTGGCTTCGGGCGCTTCCGTCCCGCGATCTGGAAGATAACCAGTCGCCACCGTTACCCGGTAGCCACGGTTGGCCAAAGCGACCGCCGTCGCCTTTGCCACTTCGGCAAGACCGTCTTTGGCCGGGTCATAATGAATGGGGTCAGGATGAGAACCTGTTTCATGGATCACCAACAACGCCGTGTCGGTTCTGCGCAATGACGAAATACAGACCCGCTGGACCCAATTGACAGAGTTCGGTCATATTCCGTCCGCATTCATGTCCTGCGGATTCCGTAAACATGGTCTCTCGCCCACGGTTCCGGGTGCTGTTCTCGCGTGACGACATCAAAATTGTGATCCCGCAGATAATCAATAACCAAGGCCTTCGTCCGATAAAAGCCATCGCGGGCACCAATGAAGTCATGGCAGGCGATGCACAGTGCGCGCGTCCGCTCAATCATGCGAGGCATCCCCTGGATCGCGAATCGTTCGGCCCCCTCAATGTTCATCTTCAGGAAGTCAACCTGGGAGATGCTCTGGTCTGCACACAATTCATCCAGTGATATCGCGGCTATCTGAGGAAGTGAAGAGTCATGATTCTCCGACAATCGGATGGTGCTACCCTTGTGAGCACGATTATCAATACGAATGCTGCCGGCTTTGTCCATGACGGCGCGTTGCAGACAGGTTGTGTTCTGATCCAATTGATTGTAGCGGCAGGTCTTCTGCAAAAGCTGAAAGGTCGTGGGGTGGGCCTCTACGGAGAGAACCCTTCCTCGTGTCCCCACGGATTTCGAAAAGAGCAGCGTTGCCTCCCCGACGCCAGCGCCGATATCGACCACGACATCACCTTCCTTAGGCTTGTATTGGTAAAACCACCAGTCCCGGTGCATGTCGAGAATATCGCCAAGATTGTCCCGCCATGCCGCGATTTGGTCCGCCTGCCAGTCAAAGGTCGTGGATTCGGCAAGACAATAGTCTCCCACTCGCCGGATCCACCCGGCATCATAACAAATCTGCACATCCAGCCCGGTTTTTCGTCGAGCATACCGGGTCGCCAAGAACGCCAGGACTGGCTGAAGACCGGGCCTGTCCAAGGCCTTGATGAATCTCCGTTGCGGTGTCATCGTGAGGAAGACTTTCTAATGCAAAACCTCATTCCAAAGCAAGCCGATCCCAGTCCATGCCGCGTTCGAACGGAGTTGACCGATCGTGCCACTCTCGGAATAAGTCACGCCCGTATTACTGGCGTTTTTGCTGGCAAATCCGGCAAGGGCGGGTATTCTGTGGGCTCCAAGCTCATCGGAATGGGATGCGAAGTGTTCGCAGGACAGGCCAAATTCCATGATTGACGACAAACCCCGGCAGAACGGAACCAAGCTACTGTTGCTTGTGGCCGCCTTCTTTGCAGTGGCTGCCTGCCTGTTTCATATAGCCAGTGCCCGGGCGGGCTATCCACTTTATCGCGATCAGCATCTGGGTGCGGCTTTGCGCTACGCCCGGACAAGGATTGATCTTCTGCGACCCGTCATCGTCGGTTTCAATGCTTCGCAGACGCCGACTCCACAGGAATTTCCCCTCTGGCAGGCCGCCACCGCCCTGGTTTTCAAGCTTTGCGGCCCGTGGTTCGGGTGGGGGAATATCACCTCGCTTATCTTGTTCTTCACCTGCCTGTGGCCACTCTACCAAGTGTCCCGCGAGTACCTTGGCAGGCGCTGCGCGGCGTGGACCTTAGTGTTCTTTCTGGCTCAGCCGATTGTTTTCTTTTACTCGGGCGTCGCGGGTACGGATGGATTCTCGCTTGCCAGCATGGTGTGGTTCTTATACTTCGCCGTGAAGCTCCTTCAACACCCGAACGCATTCTGGTGGGCACTCGCGTGTCTATCAGGGGCGGTTTCAGCCACCTCAAAACTGCCTTTTTTCATGGCGGCAGGACTTGCCGCGTTTTTCCTGCTTCTTCGGTTCCACCGACAATCCCATCGGCACTGGTTGCTTTTGGGGACAGCGGGGTTGGTGGCGGCCAGCGCGTTCGCCGCATGGACGAGGCATACAAATTCTTGCGTCACCCAAGCGGAGTTTCCCCTGGTTGATCTTCGCCTGTCCGATCCGCAAATGGTTTTTTGGTACTTCGGAGACTGGCACTACCGTCTCTCTCCGGCGATCTGGGGTAAAGCTTGTTGGAGGATCCTGAACTGTTGCTTTGGCAGCCTGGTTCTCGTCGGGCTGCTGGGATACGCGCTCTTGTTCGGCAAGCGCGGTAGCGTGTCCAAGTACTGGCTGTTGGGAGATGTCCTGACAACGATGATCTTTTCCCATCTTGTTCTTCACCATCGCCACTACTACCTGATGTATTCGCCGGCAATCGCCATGCTTTGTGCACAGGCAGTGGTGGACTTTGAGGCCCTCGCGATGCCGAGCGTCCTGTCAAGGGAACGCCTTTGGGTCGGTGCCGCCGCCGTCCTGTTGGGCTTGTCTTTGATTCAAGGACTGCTGGGCATAAAGGTTGTCGAAGAATACGATCCGTACCCGCGCCAAATCGCGGCGCTAATCCAAAAGTACACCAACGAATCGGACCGCCTGCTGGTGCAGAACGGCGGATGGGGTGGCAACGAGTTTCTGCTGACGAACCGGAAGGGATTGAGCATTTGGGGCACTGAGTTTCTAGAAAACCCCGCGAACCTGGCGAGGATCAAAGAACTCGGGTACAACAAACTGGTTATGATAAGTGAATCTCCCTTGCTCCATGCCGTCCAAGTGATCAATCCCGGACAGGCCCGGTTGGCGCGGGAGACCTATCACTTGCATCTGACGCATGTCGCGGATGGTTGGAAGACTTTGTTTCAGAATGACGATATACTCATCAAGGAGATTCCCTGACCCACACCGCCGCAATCCACGATGCCGGGGGTTTCAGCAGTTGGATGAGTTTTGGCCGTGTTTCTTGTAGTCGCCCTGGCTGAAATACTTTTCCAGCCAGACGTAGAGACAGATGAACAGGTAGCGGCTGCCCATCTCCTTGATCTTGAGCTTTGCCTCACCGGTGCGACGATTGCGCCACGTGATGGGAATCACCGTCCAGGTATAGCCACGCACGATCGCCTTCAACGGAAGTTCCACTAACAGGTTGAAATGCGGCGAGATCAGCGGACGACAGCCGATAATCACCTCTTTGCGATAGGCTTTGAACGCATTCGTGGTGTCGTTGAGCCGAATGCGGAACAGAATCCGGAGGAAATAATTGGCCAGACGATTCAACACAAGCTTGTGCGGGGGGTAGTCGATCACCCCGCCACCCTTGATAAACCGGCTGCCGAAGACGCAGTCGAACCCCTTGTTCAATTCGACCCAATAACGCACCACATCACGACAGTCGTCCGACTCGTCGGCCATCATGATCACCCCTGCGTCGCCTCGCATGGCGTCCAGTCCACAAATGATTGCTCGGCCAATCCCATGCAGCCCGGTGTTTTGAACCGGTCTCAGCGTGGGCACCCGCTGCTGCAGTTCGAGAAGTAATCGCCATGTCGCGTCCGTGCTGCCGTCATCCACCACGATGATCTCGTGCGGCACATTGCGCAGTCGCAATTCGACGTGCAGATGCTCCACGGTGGAGCAAATGCACCCCTCTTCGTCCCGCGCGGGAAGCACCACGGAAAGCAATGTCAACGGTCGGGGCACTGGAGGCGTTTCGGTCATGGGTTGCTTGACAAGTCCAACCACTCGGGGTGCGCCAAGGCGTGCTCGGCGATCTCGTCCAGAACCTGTTCCAGCGACGTCGTCGCCCGCCATCCCCAAAGTTGCTCCGCGCGAGACGGGTCAAGCACGATCCAGGGAATGTCAAAGGGCCGGTCGACGCTGTCGCTCCCGACGGGGTGTGAACCAAACCGGCGATCACACCATTGGCTCAATTGCGCGAGAGAAACGCCGCTGGCCATCCCGCCACCCAAGTTGATGATTTGTCCGGCATGCCTGCCCGAGCTCTGCATCTGCTTGTACAACAGCGGCACGAGGTCGCGCGGATGCAGGCAATCGCGCACTTGATGGCCGTGCCCGCCGAAGCCGATGTATTTGAGTGGGCGACGCCGGCAGTGGGAATGGATCCAGAACGAGAAAATACCCTGGTCCGGCTTTCCGAATTGACCCGCGCCGGCCAAGACCCCACACCGGTTGATGTAAACAGGCAATCCGAATGCCGCCCCGTACTCCTGCGCTAATAGTTCCGACGTGAGTTTGGAGCAACCATATAAGGACAAGGGGGATTGGGTGGAAAAGTCTTCGCGAATCCCGTGCTCCGTCCACCCCGGTTGGTTGATCTCACGCCGCCGCGGTACGAAGGCTTCGTTCACCACGTCCAGCGGCGCGCTCGCCAGCGCGGCAATCGAATAGACGCGGCTGGTGCTGAGCAGTATCAACCCGCCGCTCGAGCGCTTGCAGTGCTCCAACACGTTGATGGTCCCCAGCAGATTATGTTCAATGAGCTGGCGGCTGCTCACTTGGCCGGTAATTCCCGCCAGCACACTCGGATTGGCGGCGGCATCGATGACCCAGTCAACGGTGGGAAGAGATTCCAGATCACTGGCGTTCCGGACGTCGCCGGGGAAAAAACGCACGCCGCATTTCTTGACGCGGGGCAGGTTCACCTCGCTACCGGCCCGGCTCAGGTTATCGAGCCCGAACAACTGGCAGCCCGACGACGACCGGGCCAACTCCTCCGCAATCGTGCTGCCGACAAAACCGCAAACCCCGGTGATAAGTATCTTCATCGTCCTGATGCGCCATCGTCACGGCGGCTAGTGGTGATCCGTGGCTCCCCGATCCAATCGCTGGCCCCAAGATGCCGCAATCTCCTTGAAAATCTGTGGCAAGGTCTTGGTGATCGACCAGGATGGATAGTGTTCCTTCATCTTGCGCAGGTCACTATAATAGCAAATGTGATCTCCAATCCGGTTTTGATCGACGTATTCGTATACCTGCTTCCGTCCACTCAGCTTCTCTGCAAATGAAAACGCCTCAAGAATCGAGCAGGAGTTCTCGACTCCACCGCCGATGTTATATACCTCCGCCACCCGTGGTCGGCGATAGAACTCGTAGATGAACGCGGCCACATCCTCGGAGTGGATGTTATCGCGGACCTGTTTGCCCTTGTAGCCGTAAACTTTGTACGGCTTGTTCTCGTAGTTGCACTTGATGAGATAGCTGAGAAAGCCATGGAGTTCCACCCCGGAATGACTGGGGCCGGTCAGGCAACCGCCTCGCAAGCAGCAAGTTGGCATCTTGAAATAGCGTCCGTATTCCTGGACCAGTGTATCCGCCGCAAGCTTCGAGGCCCCGAAGAGCGAATGCAAGACCTGATCCACGGGAAACGTCTCCGGAATCCCGTGGGTGAACCGAGGGTCATCGTAATCCCAGCGCGTCTCGTGCTCTTTAAGGCGAATTGTGTTGGGACCATCTCCATAAACCTTGTTCGTCGATAGATACACAAACGGGGTTTCCAGACAATGTCGGCGCGTCGCCTCGAGCATGTTCAGTGTCCCAACGGCATTGGTGTCAAAATCCTCAAAGGGCATGGAAGCGGCCAGATCGTGTGACGGTTGCGCCGCCGCATGCACGATCAACTGGGGCGAGACTTCCTTGATCGTCTGCTCGATGCGAGCACGGTCCCGTACATCGACTTCGTAATGACGGAAATCAGGGATCGCCTTCTGGAGGCGGCCCTGGTTCCAGCGCGTGTCCCCTTGGGGTCCAAAAAAAACCGCCCGTTGGTTGTTGTCGATGCCCGAGACGGCGAATCCCCGCGCCGCGAAGTGCAGGCAGACCTCTGACCCGATCAGGCCGTTCGATCCGGTGACAAGAATCGTTTTCGGGTTGGAGCTTGCTCCCATCAAGATCATCCTTTGTGGGCTGCAAAAATTATGGCTCTCACCAGCCCGGTTAGCCGCAGGTCGCCGTCAAGGCGACTTCGGTTGTTTTCACTTTTGAGCACTCAGTTGCTTGCACGAACAAAGAAACCTGCCCCAGCGTCGAACGGACTTGCCCATCGAAGCTCGCAGTATCAAGGACTACAATCATCCATTTCCACATAGACCTCGTCAACCACATTTATGAGTCCTTCAGTTTCGCTGTCCCCAGTCCCCTCGCAACAGGAGAGAACTCAACTCGGCATGGGAAAAACGTGGCCGCAAGCCGAGGCTCCTGCCGCTCCGCTTGCCAACCACTGTCCTCTCCAGTCTCAAAGTTGCTTCTGTTTCTCAGACTCGACACTCCCGCACCGACTCAAAAGTACTGACCCCCGGCAGCTTTCTTGGCTCACCGCCTGCTCTAAGTATCGCGCGCAGGTTCCAGCAGGACAATTGATACGTTCATGACACTCTGTATTCCCCGTCGAGAAACGCAGCACAACAGCTGGCCGCTGGTGCTGCTGTGGTTGATTGCATTGCAGTTTCAGGAGATCAGACCCGCCTCCGCGCAGGTGACGGTCAGCACAATCCCCTTCTCGTATTCGTCTAACGTCTACAACCCCGGCGTATTTCAGCTAACACCTGATGACAGGAACGGCCTGTTCCGTGTTTCCGATACGATTGGGATTGCCACGACCAATGGGAACCCATTTCGCGTTCTGAACACGTTCGGCAACGTCGTCTACGAGGGCACTTCGACCAACATGCAATTCTCGCAGGGCCATTACTTCGTCGAGACCGATGGCGACCGAACACAGTTTGCCGTGTTGCCAGACGACTATGCCCCGACCTCTCTTCCCTCTTCGCAATTTACCGGGGCTTGGTTTTTCAGCGACCGCCTGAATGCCCTGTTGGGCCCAAGTTGGGAACGTACCGGCCTTGGCGGTTGGTCAGTCGTCCAGCCGCAACGTGACGTCTGGGATTGGTCCCAGATGGATCAGGGCATGGCTGCCCTGGCAGGCACCAACCGTAAAATCATCTATCTGGGTGGCGATAGCGTGCCTTCCTGGGTGGGCACGAACGAACTTGTCACCGCCTATACCCAATTCGCCACTGCCGCCATGCGGCGGTACGGCTCGAAGCTCTATGGTTGGGAAATCTGGAATGAACCGTGGTATACGAAATTCGGCGGAACCAACGAGATGGACGTGGTCCCTGTGTTGATGAATCTCACCCGCGCAGCAGATTCTGTCCGTAAGACGCTGCATCTGAACATCAAACTCGTTGGTCCTACCTGGGCCAGCCCCCGCATCCGAACTGAGAGCGACGCTTTGGTTCAACAGGGGATCCTGAAAATGCTCGACTACTGGAGCTTCCACGATTACGACATGCGCTGGTGGGCGCCTGATGAAAACGACTCTTGGGCCATGCCGATCCCCAGCCGTTTGGCGACAAACTTCGGTCCGTTGGTTGCCAAGAAGCCGATGCTCGTTACCGAGATTGGGCTTTACGGCACCAGCGCACTCGGTGCCAATTTAACTCACCCAGACGATGAGACTATTACAATGTCTGGGCTTTCATGGTATCGTGGTTTCTGCCGTACCATTAAGACGACCATCATGTACCGCGCCGCCGGAGTGGTCGACCTTGCTCCGCAATGCATGGGGTTATTTGGAGCGGTTTCAAATTCCAACTGGGAAATCTACGGCTGGGATGAGTCGCCCGCCCCGAATAATAACGTGTACGCTCCGCGCGGCCCACACCCCAAGACCTCGGCATTCTTGATGACCTGCTACTGGCTGAACCACGCAAAACTCGGCGACAGCCGGGTCCTTGATGGCCAGGTTTATCTCTACACATGGAAGCGGCCCAGGACCGGTATGATTGTGTTTGCGTGGTGCGTCGAGGGACAATCACGCGCCATCGCCGCACTGCCCGGCTTCCGCATGACGGACATCTACGGCAACGATATTACTCCCGGATCCTTGGGGGAGGAGCCGATCCTGTTCCGTCCCCTCAAAGGCGGTTCCGCGCGCAATGCTGCCAACGCCGTTGCCGCCGCACTCAGCAATTGAGCTGATCCAGTGCCGGGCAAAGAGATCGCGACCGCACGAGAGATCTTCGTCGTCGTGATCATGGTCTCTGAAAGCGATCGCGACGGAGCTGCTTTAGTAAAACTCGGGTGCAAATGGGACGCAGTAGGCGATTGGCAAAGAATCCGTAGCAGGATCTCGGCGGCCCAACAAGCACCGAGCCGCTTCCAAATGGGTACTTGACAGGAACAACGAATACTATTCACCCTTCTCGCACACGACGCCATGAAGAACCTGTGTGGCTTTTTTCTGTTGTTCACCGCCCTGACGGCAAATGGCTGGACCAGTATCACCGATATATTTGGCAACAGGATTGCGCCCACGGGACCGACGGATGCGGTGACTGTTTTCCCCGGCACGGGCACTCTGAGTCTTGCCCAAGCAGCCAAATGGCGCCTGCAACAAGCTCGTCAAGTAATGCGTATTGCCACTGCGGCCAGGCTTCTGTATAAAAAACATCGTGTTGTCCATCGGGATGCCCATACATACGAACGAGGCGTGTGATGACCCCGGCAAGCCAGGAGACGCCGCAGAATGGCTAATGCAGATCCATTGAAGTCAAAAAATTCCGTTTGTCTGGTCGTCTGCTACATAGGGAAACTGCCGTCCTACATCGATTGTGTGCTCCGTTCCTGCGAAGGCAATCCCGACATCGACTGGCTTGTCTTTACAGATGACAAGACGGCGCGGCGCCTTCCTTCGAATGTGCATATCAAGCACGCGACCATGGACGAATTTCGGGAAGGCTTCTCCAAGAAGTTGGGCTTTGAGGTGAGCCTTCCAAATCCTTACCAATTGTGCAAATTCAAACCCGCCTACGGGTGCTTATTCGCCGAAGCGCTTACGGGATACGATTTTTGGGGGCACTGTGATTTGGATGTGATCTACGGCGATCTACGGGCGTTTATCACTGAAGATATTCTCCGGTCTCACAACAAGGTCCTCAACCGAGCCCATCTGAGCCTCTACCGCAACACTCCGGAAGTGAACCGGTATTTCACGCTGAAAGCCCCGAATGTGGTCAATTACCGGGATGCGTTTCGTGACCCGGAGACAAGGCAATTCGACGAATGGCGCGGGATTCACCCGATTCTGCGATACCACAACGTCGTGCAATACCATGCGGAGTTCATCGTCGACGTAAGGGCTCCGACACGGTGGAAGCACACCCGGTTCGAGGGAACGGAGATCACGAACTATTCCGATCAAGTTTTCTACTGGTACAAGGGCAAGATTTTTCAAGCCTATCGGAATCGAGACGGCGGTACCATCGACCACGAATATGCGTACATCCATCTTCAGAAGCGTTCTTTTCCAGCCCTTGGTTTTGACCCGTATGTAACGGATGGGTTCTTGATTACGCCAGATGGGTTCTTCCCCTACGCCAAGGAATACTTCACCGCAGAAGACTATCGAAGATACAATCACGCCCGGTTTCGTTCTTGTCGGGAACTCGGGAGAATGGCCTGCCGGAGCTTGCGGCGGAGATTGGGATTTTGATCCGTCCAGGGCGACTGATCGCCCCGGGCAGCGTCACGGAGCAAACTTCATCCGAGGGATTCCAACAGTTTTTGGTATGCGTCCACCACGCGTTCGTGAGTGTACCGCGTCAGACAGGCGTCGCGTCCCGTTTTCCCGAGCGCGACACGGGCATCGGGATTTTCAGCAAGATGTTTCATCTGTTCGCTGATTTCCTGCTCCGAGCGCGCCACCACTCCACCAGGCAACTCTTCGATACAACCGCTGCTTTCCGTACTGATAAACGGTTTTGCGCAAGCCATGGCCTCCAAGAGCACAATCGGCTGAGTTTCGTCTTTCGACGTCAGGACGAAAGCATCACACGAGTTGTAGGCTGCCAGCGTCATATCTCGGGTGATTTTCTCGAGGAACACGACCCGCCCTTCGGGATGCGATTTTGCCAGTTCCTGATCGAGGTCGCGCACCATGGCTTGGTACTCATTGAACTCACTGCCAATGAACACCAGGGTTGCCCCGGCTGTTCGGGCCTTGCGGAACGCGCGCAAGGCCAGTTCCTGATTCTTGCGCGTGCAGTAGTTCGCCACGCATAAAAACAGGCAACCTTCCCCGACACCGAACTCGCGGCGGAAGTCGGGCAGTGGTCTGTCAAATGTGTCCGGGTCGACACCGTTGGGAATCACCACGATCCCCCGATAGCCGGTGAGCTTGGCAACTCGATGGTCAAAAAACCGTCGTCGATCAACCCGTTTGCTCAAGAGCACGACCCGGGAAAATTTCCTCATCAAGAACGGCAGGCGCACTACGTAGGGCTGCCACCCCAGCCATTGGCCAAGCCCCCAGGGGAAGTGACTGTGCCAATGCACGAGATGAGCGGTAAGCCCGTGACTCACCAGAATTTTCTTCGCTGGTGTTTTGCGAAACACAGATGCCGCGAGGTCGGTGGACCAGCACTCCCAGCTGTGGCAAATGATAAACTCCCCGTTGAAGTTCGCGACGAAGTCTTTATAAGCGGTTATTTCACCTTGAATACCAACACGCAGACTTGAGTTCCCGCTCACCTTGAATTGTTTTACGGTCGGATTGGCTTCGGGCGCTTCCGTCCCGCGATCTGGAAGATAACCAGTCGCCACGGTTACCCGGTAGCCACGGTTGGCCAAACCGACCGCCGTCACCTTTGCCGCTTCGGCAATACCGTCTTTGGCCGGGTCATAGAATGGCGTCAGGATGAGAACCTGTTTCATGGATCACCAATGAAGCCGTGTCGGTTCTGCGCAATGACGGAATAAGCCCCAGCGGGCTTAGTCGACAAATTCCGGCTCGATTCCGTTCTTGTCATGGCCTGCAGATTCCGACACCGGTGCCAATATCCACCACGACGTCACCTTCCTTGGGTTTGTATTGGTAAGACCAGCAGTCCCCGTACATGTGGAGAATGCCGCCGAGGTCGTTGCGCCATGCCGCGATTTGGCCCGCAAGCCAATCAAAGGTCGTAGATTCGGCCAAATAATAGTGTCCCACTCGCCGGATCCACCCAGCGTCATGGAAAATCTGCGGATCCAACCCGGTTTTTCGTTGAGCATACCGGGTTGCCAGAAACGCCAGGACTGGCTGAAGACCGGGCCTGTCCAACTCCTTGATGAATCTCCGTTGCGGTGTCATCGTGAGGAAGACCTTCCAATCCGACCTTTCCCGTATGACTCACGCCTTGCGACAGTCGCGGACCATTCAGTCGGACAAGCGTTCATAGTATCACCTTTATCACCTTTGACAATGCTGATAAGCCGATTCCGTGCCCTTCCCGTCGCTCCAAGATCAGATTCCTTACCACGGAGAGGATCATCGCTGCCCCGGCGAAGAGCCCATCATGTTCCGCCCCCCCTCAATGGCAGTTGTCCCCGCAAAGCTGCCAACGTCGTTGCGGCCGCTCTCGGTAGTCGAGTTAACCCAGTTCTGATCAAAGAAACTGCAGTCACAGGAGAGAGATTCGCCGTCGTGATGGTGGCGTCTGACAATGGGGGGCAACGTTAACTCAGTGAGACTCGCAAGCAAACGAAACCCAGCAAGTGATAGGCAACCAATGCGAGGCAGGGGTCGTGGCGGCTGGAGAATCGCCATGCCTGTTCCGATCGGGCACTTGACAGGCACGATCAATTGAACTAACCGGGGTACGCAACATCATGAGAAGTCCTTATATCGGCGTTGTGTTGTTTGCCGCACTCACCTCCGCGATCGCGCTCGCCGCCTGCAAACCATGCTCCGCCGCTGCGCCTCCGGGTTCCGTGCCGTGGCTGTCGTTGGCAAGCTTCTCCAAGTCCGACCCAGCCGTTGCCGCGTTGCATCCGGCATGGAGCGTTGGCGGCGCACCTGAGACACGCTGGTTGGCAATGGAGATACCGAATCCCGCACTGGCGGGACGAGACGCTAGGGCGTTGTTTCCGCAGCAATTCAGCACCATCTTCGACTTCACCGGCCTCGACGGCTGGCTCGCCGCACAGGGGGGCCGACAGGTCATCCTAAAGATCTTCGACCCACCCCTTGATGTGACCACCTCCAACTACGTTGACCGCCTTGGTCGATTGTTTGAGCATCTTTGCATACGCTACACGACCGCCAAGGACAACCTCTGGATTGCGCCCGACAACGAACCCTTCTACTCACCGGAAGGTTTTGATCGCCACGCGGCGATTCTCCAACGATGCCATGCTTTGTCGCGTGGCCGCGTCAAGATCGTCGGGTTCACACTTCAGGGCTGCGGCCCCAGAGAGTTCAAGGAGCTAGTTGACCGTGGCTGTGCCACCAACTGCGATGCTGTCAGCTTTCACTATTACGGCTCATGGGTTACGGCTCCTGACGTGCCCTATAATCCGGCGGATCATCCTGCTGTGCAGGCACAAACTCCATCCGCCCCGCTCTACGATAACCTCATGGCCGATAAAGCGATGCTGCCGGCCGGTATGCCGATGTTCTGCGACGAAGTCGGCTTCGTCCGGTCCAATGCCGACCGCAACGCCAAGGTCGTCCTCATCATGCTCGCCGCCGGTGTGCAACTCATCCAGCCGCACGACTACGCCGCTGGCTGGACGTATGCGGGCGATGACATAAGCCGGTTCAAAGGTGACGACACCCACTCCTTTTACGGTTGCTGGAACACAGCCGCCAACCGCGCCGCGCCGTGGGGGCAATGCCTCGTCGATATTACCAAGGGCACTCGCGGCAGACCCACTCTCACCCGATTCCCCAACGGCCGCTACGTTGTCGCCTTCCCCAACGGCGTATCCTACGCTTGGAACACCAACAACCTCGCCCCGATCGAGCGTGTCACGCGATGAACGACTGCCCTCAATGCGCAGCCCCGCGCCTTGAGAACCGCCGTGGCCGGATAGTGTATCCGCTGTTTGCCAGTCGAGCAGGCGCGGCCCTCTTCACGTCGACTATGTCAGCCCCAAGCGAAGTAATCACCGGCTGCTCAGGCTCTGCTCCAGTTCCGCTACCGGTCATTTTCGCTGGCGAGTTTCGCCGCAATGACGTTGCCGTGGTCGTCGAAGACGACCTTCGCAATGACGAACATCCCCTCGCGCACGCGGCCCCGCGGCATTGGTGAACGAAATCGCAGATCGCGGTACCGCAATACCGTGTGGCCGTCTTCCTCGGTTTTCTCCACCAGGGGAAACTCCGCAAACCATCGGAATAGCCTCACGGCCTCTGTCGCCTCCGCCTTCGACAGCAAGTTGTCATCGTGAAACTGCGCGAACCTGTTGGAGTGAGAACCGCTCACCCAATACATGGTGCCGCCGTCGTCGCGGACCATCGTCCAGTGCAACGGATCCATCGGTTGCGGGAACGCGCCAATCCGTCCCGACACGCCACCTGCTTCGTATCGGTGCAACGCCTCCGCTCGCGAGACGCCGCAGAAAAGAAAGAACACCCCGACCAGCCCCAACGCCGTCCTTGCCACCCACGCGCGCTGTGTCCAAATCGCCGCCACCGTCCCGATCAGCAACACCGCCCATACATAGACGTCCACAATGAACACCCAACTCAGGGCAAATCGCCGGTCGCTCAGCGGCCAAAGCAGTTCTGTCCCGTAGTTGGTCAGCCAGTCGAGCAACAAATGCGAGGCGATCCCCGCGACGGCAGCCCACCACAACAACCGGAAGTTCCTGCGATCCGACCATTCCCAAAACACCCACGCCAACAGAGTGGCCCACAGCGGCAACATGATTGCCGAGTGCGTGAAGCTGCGATGCCAGCGAAAAAATGTATCGCGGCCAAAAAAGCCCAACACGACATCCATATCGGGAAACTCCGCCGCCGCAACGCACGTCCAGAGCGCAGCCCGGCCCGATTCAGTCCCGCCCCGCTGCCGAAACCCGCAATAGCCAATTAGCGCCCCCGTCAGCCCGTGTGCAATGTTGTCCACGAGCGGCACAGTATCCGCCGTTTGTCAGGTGGGCAAGCGCGACGGTATTGGCACAGGCTGAATGGCCCTGTTGAACGGTGGCGGATTACCTTGGGCCGTAACGGAAGCTGTGCCGCTTTGGAGACCTCATCCTTATCAGGGCGAAGGCGCACAACCCCCACAACGGCGTAATCAGCAACCAGAGGGTTTTCTCCAAGCCGGAAGAGATACAGACAGCAAACGTCCCAATATAAACCACAGCCCACGCCGTATAAACCGCTCGCCAGAGAGTCCGGTTCACAAAGAGAAGCTTACTGCGTTCGGTCAATCAGTACAGGCACTTGGCTCTGGCACAGGCTGGTTTTGGGAATCCCGCAGCGTGGATTCTTAAAGAAAAGCTTCCAAACCTTCCAAACCTTCCAAAGTACGATAACGGTATTTCTGGGATTGTGAGAGAATCGAGGGGTGAGCATGGATCGTAGAGACATGCGCGGGAAGGCGACGAAAGAACAGTTCGCATGGGAGGGGGAATTGCACTCGCTCGCTCCCGCTCGGCTCGGCCTACGGCTCTCCGCTACGCGGATCTGCGTCTCGCCCTACCCTCGGGCTCGGCTTCACTCGCTCGCTCCCGCTCGGCTCGGCCTTCGGGCCACCTTCGGTGTTGCGTTTGCCGGGGAGTACGGCGTGCGGCGTCTCGTCGGACTCGGCTCCGGCACTCCCAGCGGCTTGGCTCTCTATTAAAGTATGTTTTTCAAAAGCGAAGCCATTTCAAAAATGCATATCGCTCTAGCTGTGAATAAGTTATGTAAAATGAGATTGAGTTCGTTCGACGAAACACGAACCCATTTTGAGGGGTGCAGGAGGCGTACTTGTGTCGAAAATGGGGTGGTTTTACCGAAGCGAAGCCAAACGAACCCATTTTGCCGCGCCGAGCCACGAGAGAATCACGGGTTTGGCCCCGACTACGGCGACGCGCAGCCCGGCAGATTATCAAGATTGCTGCCAGCAAGGGCATTGGCGTCGGAGCGGATGTAGGTTTGACGGCATTGCGCGCATTGGTAGGCGGCCACACTGGCGATCTTCCCGCTGGTCATATCCTGTGTGTAAAACACATCGCCTTCTTCCATTGCGACCAACACTTGTTGGATGCTCCATTGCCGGGCGCCGATACCGTCGTCCGCAGTGCCGATCCTCACAATGTGTACATGGGATTCGGGTTGACCGACCCGTTGTCGTTCGACGCACACGATCCTGTACGCAGCGATTGGCACCTGGCTCCCTAGTTTTCGACTCTTTGTATAATCGAAACTCCGATACTCTGTCTGTAGGGGTTTCCCTGATTTTGTTGTAAGGTTTTCCCTTACAAGACGGCCGACGGGTTCCTCGGGGAAAACGCGCTTGACGGGCCGCCGGTGGCATAGGATGAAGAAGGATTGAAAGGGCACGTTTCATGAAATCGGTTCGACTGGGAATCATCGGCTTGGGCAACATGGGACTGGGACACGCCGGGAACATCGTGTCCGGAAAAGTCAGCCGTTGCGAACTCACGGCTGTGTGCGGTCCCACGCCGGAAAAATTCACGCGTTTCCCAAGTGCCAAAGGCTTTACACGCAGCGAGGAACTCATCCGCTCGGGCGCAGTTGACGCGGTGCTCATCGCGACGCCGCATTTCAGCCACACGCCCATCGGCATCGACGCCTTGCAGCAGGGATTGCATGTCCTCGTGGAGAAACCGATTTCCGTCCAGAAAGCCGACTGTGAACGGCTGATCGCGGCCCATCAGAACCCGAAACAGGTGTTCGCCGTCGTATTCAATCAACGCACAGATCCGTACTATCGAAAAGTGCGGGAACTCATCCAAGGCGGAGAGCTCGGCCCGATTCGCCGCATCAACTGGATCATCACGAACTGGTTTCGCCCGGAGGCGTACTTCAAGCTCGGCAGCTGGCGCGCGACGTGGGCCGGTGAAGGCGGCGGCGTCCTGCTCAACCAATGCCTGCACAACCTCGACCTCTTCCAATGGTTCTTCGGGATGCCGACACGCGTGCGCGGCTTCTGCCGGTTCGGCCGTTATCACGACATCGAGGTGGAGGATGACGCGACCGCGTATTTCGAATACGCCGACGGGGCGACGGCGGTGTTCCTCACCTCCACCGGGGAAGCGCCCGGCACCAATCGCCTCGAAATCGCCGGGGAGAACGGGAAACTGGTGCTCGAAAACGACACGCTCGTGTTCCTCAAAAATGAAATGCCCATGAGCGAATTCAGTCGCACCGCCACCAAGGCGTTTGCGGCCCCCGCGACGCAGGAAGTGAGGTTCACCTTCCCCGACCATGGCGGGCAACACGTCGCCGTGCTGCAGGATTTCGTCGATGCGATCCTTGACGGCAAGCCGCTGCTCGCGCCAGCCGGCGAAGGCATTCGTTCCGTCGAACTCGTCAACGCCATACTCCTTTCCTCGGCGCTCAACCAAACGGTCGAACTGCCGTTGGATTCCGCCGCGTATGAGAGGTACCTGAAAGAAAAAATCTCCACCTCGCGTTTCAACAAGAATGCTGTGCGCACCCCGAGCGTGGTGGCCGATGACCTTGCGAAATCGTTTAACCGATGAAACTCCAACAAATCGCCGCCCAATTGTACACCGTTCGTGATTTCACCGGGACGCCAGCCGAGATCGCCCGGACGCTGAAGAAAATCCGCGCCATCGGCTATCAGGTCGTCGAACTCAGCGCGCTGGGGCCGATTGCGGACAATGAGTTGGTGTCGCTGCTCCAAGGCGAAGGTTTGACCTGTTGTTCCACGCACGAATCCGGCGATGTCCTCCTCAACGAACCGCAACGCGTCGTTAATCGGCTCCGGAACCTTGGCTGTCGCATCACCGTCTATCCGTGGCCTGGCGGGGTGAAGTTCGACACCCTCGCCGAGGTCAAGGCGTTCGCCATCCGGCTCAACGCGGCGGGCAAGTTGTTGCACGAGGCAGGACAGGTACTTTGCTACCACAATCACCATATCGAGTTTCGTCGCGTGGCCGGGAAACCCGTGCTGGAAATCCTCTTCGCGGAAACCGACCCCCGTTATCTCCAGGCCGAACTTGATACCTATTGGGTGCAACACGGTGGCGGCGACCCCGTCGCATGGTGCCAGCGGCTCACGGGCCGATTGCCGGTCCTGCACATGAAGGATTACACCGTGACGCCCGACAACCAGGCGACCTTCGCGGAAATCGGCAACGGCAACCTCGATTGGAAACGAATCATTCCCGCCGCAGACGCCGCCGGTTGCCAGTGGTATTGCATCGAACAGGACACCTGCCCCGGCGACCCGTTCGACTCGTTGAAACAGAGCTTTGAGTACACCCAGAACAACCTCTGCGCCGTCTAACGCTCCGGACTCAACTTTGGCTCAGGCGTTTCTTCGGCGCCGTGTACAGCATCTCATGGGCTTCGCGAAGAATCTGCGGAATCCGCGCCGCAAACGGGCTGCGCGCGACCGCCGCCAGCAGCTTCTGTTCGTCTTCGATCTTGTTGGTCATCTCGCCGGGGAACCAGTGGCCGCCGTTGCCGCCAAGCAGGTTGTAGCGCATCCGGCCCCACTCGACGAGATCGAGGGATTTCGCGTAGGTCCACAGCCGGAGAATCTCAACGATGTTCACGTTGTACGGCGTCGTCGGCGTACTCCGGCAAGCCTTCGGACCAATGCGCGCACCAATCCGCCCCGAGCACGCGCTCCATCTCCTCGCGCAGACCATGCTCGATGGGCGCGATGGTTTTTGCGGCACGATCATAAAACTTCAGCGCCTCGATATGCGCATCGAAATCCGTCGGGCGGGCCGCGCCGCAACTGAGCGTGTGGACTTCGGGCCGCGCGAGGCAGAAGAGGTCGTTAAATTGCATCGGCGAGAGCGGAGCGCACAACCCCGCCATCTTGGTCGGCCGGTTCTGCAACATGCCGCCTTTGTCGTTCGGGCTGATGAGGAACACCCCCATGTCGTGTTTCGTCGCAGCCTGCACCGCCGACCAGTTGAGCGGATTGACGAAGTACCAGTGCAGGTTCACATAGTCGAATTCGTCCGACTCGATGGCCCCCCGGATCACGCGGGGCACCGCGTGCGTGGAAAACCCGATGAAGCGGACGCGGCCATCCTTTTGGAGTTGGCGCGCGGCCTGAAGGCAGCCACCGCGGCGGAGGGTGAAGTCGAGCAACTCCTCGTTGTTGATGCCGTGGATGCCCAGCAAATCAACATACTCAAGTTGCAGGTTGCGCATCGATTTCTCGAACGTCTCCAGAAACTCCTTCGTGTCGGCGGTCGGGCTGACCTTGGTTTGCACGATCAGGTCCTCACGCGGAAGATTCGGGAGGATCTTGCCAAGTTGAAGTTCCGACGTGCCGTACCCGCGGGCGGTCTCGATGTGATGGATGCCCAGTTCGAGCGCGCGGTGGATCGTGGCTTCGAGGTTCGCCTGGCCTTCCGCGGTGATGCCCGCCGCGTCGTCGTCCTTCCACGAATGCTGGTAGCGCATTCCCCCGCAGGAAATGACCGGCATCGAGAGATTCGTGCGGCCGAAACGGCGATATTTCATCGGCGTACTCATTCGATTGACTCGCCTTTATCGGGGCGACCGGCCGCCGCGTCGTGCTGGAATTTTTTGCGGCGCTGGAACGCCTTGAGCCGGTCGACAAAATACGGGCCGAAAAACAACAGGTAATTCGCGTACATCGTCAACAAATAGAGGCGCCCCAACCATGTCCCGAAGATCAGCTCCCAGACGATGGCCGCCACGGCCAGCCAGGCCAGCCATTTCATTTTCACGGGAAGGACGAGGAACAACAGGATCTGGTATTCGGGCGCAATGGTGGCCGCGGCCAGAAACAGCGTCGATTCGAGAGGACCGACGGTCCCAATCGCCATGTGGAACGCAAACGAAAACGCGATGGTCAACAACACCGACACCAGCACGTAGAGCGTCGTGCGGAATTCGCCCCATTCCTCTTCGATGCCGTTGATAATGAAGAACAGGAAGTAGAGCACGAACACCATCCACAACGGACTGACCGACAGTGGCACCGCCAGAAACGTGACGAGCCGCCACAGTTCCCCCTTGAGCACCAGGTCCGGATCGAGAGGCAGAAGCAGCAGTGTGTGCGGATCAAACAGGGCCAACAAGAACCCAAACGCCTGTGCTCCAACGAGATAAAGTGCGAGCTTGGGAATGCCAAGGCCGGGCAGCAGGCGTTCCAGCCGGTCGATCCACTTCGGGGTTTGGCCGTAAAGCATGGCCGCAGTTTACCCACCGATGCGAGCTTGTCACGACAGGAAATTGCGGCTGGGAAGCCCCAATGCGGGGCGGGGCGCTAACCGGCGTGCGGCTCTCCATTGGCGCTGCCGTTACCATTGCCGTTGCCATTTCCGTTACCGTTACCGTTGCCGTTGCCGTTGCCGTTATCTTCGGCGCCATTTTGGACGGCGACCGCAACGCCGACGCCTTCCGACTCCTGCAACAGTTCGCGGGCGATGCGGGCGATCTTTTTTCGGTGCTTGATGACCGCCGGGTGGGTGATGCCCAGTTCCCGGGCGGCTTCGCGGACGCCGCACCCCTTCATCAGCAAGAACAGCACTCGTTGCCGCATGTCGGAAAGAAGAGGGACAATGAGGTTGAGGACTTCGCTGGTGATGAGCTCGCCCTGGATTTCGATCGGACCAATCGGCTCGGGAGAAAGACGTGTGCCGTTACGCGGGCTCATGCCGCCGGCGGCGGTAACTTCGTCGACGGGCAGGCCGATGCCGGCGCGTCGGGACGCGTCGACGCCGTGGCCGGGTTTGAGGTAATTGCGGGCGCGGAATTCACAGCTTTTCAGGTACCAGCCAAGCGCCTGGCCGGGTTCGGCGGTCTGGACGCGGATGAGGTGCACAAACATCTCCTGCATCAGGTCCCTTTGCTGATCGGGATCACTCGTCAACCTCGAGGCGATTCCCTGCAACTGTTTCACAATCTGGTTCTCAGTCATTTGACCACCCCTCGTCGTCTGCGCTCGCGTTCCAAGTTGGGCGCGACAGATGGACGCACCCTGTGTTCAATCCACAACCCACCCGCTCACTTCTCCAAGTGACTCCTTCCTACCTAGCGTCCGCTATGCCAATAAAACCAAGGCTTGGCGGGTGGTTACCCTTCGCACGACGTAACTGGCAGCCGATGAGTGGATTGCGAAATTGAAAAATCCTGCGGGAAACGCAGTGACCTCCGAAACGAGCCGGCCGAATGTCCACCAGCCTTTACATGCTGAACACTGTGTCAAGGTCACCTGAACACTCCGAGTGTTCAGCGAACTGGACACAGCGGTGGTTACTCAGTCCGGTTACAGGCTGGGAAGAGAAGATTCGATGTGGAACAGTGTCGTGCCACTGTTTCGAACGGCTTGTTACCAACGACGCGCGCCTAGTGTATCAATCGCAGCAAAAGAGTCTCAGCAATTGTCTGGAAGGCTGGCAGCATGTCGGTTGAGTTGGTTGCTGTAACGTAGATGCCGTCGTATGGAGTCGGCGTAAGGCCCGGATAAGCGGGGTCGTTGGCGACGATCTGCATAAAGGGTACATCGGGTCGATCGGATCCCGTGCCCAATCCAACCGCGCAGACGACAATCTTGTTATCACGCATTTCGCTCGCCCATTCTATACAGCGATCTTCGGCCTCTTCCCGCACATTATCGGCGGTAAAAGACAACGTCCCTCCACCACCATGAAGGGATGGGAAGCTTGTGGACGCGGAGCAGGGATCCTTGCCGCCGCAGACTTTGCAGCCTATATTCGTTGCACTGCCCGCAAAAGGTAGCGCAACAGGGTACTTGTAAAAGAAATCGATTTCGGTCTGGCTGCCGTCGCCTGCTGTAAAAACGAGGTTGGTCGAACCGGGGCAATTCAGGGTGTCTTCCAGAGTGTTCATATGACCGTCGGTAAAGAAAATGACCGCTTTAACAAAATTCGATGCGTTTATTGGAGCTTCTATATTCAGGGCGTCGTACAGCCCGCGTTCGCCGTCCGTGAAGGTGTTGGGATCAGTTGGAAGCTGTGTGGGGTAGGGCCCTGTCACATATACCACGTGCGTCGAACTGCTTATCGTTGACGTGAAAGGCGCTATCATCGGCACGTTGGTGGTGGCAAGCGTATTAAATGTCACCAGCGCCGCTTGGTCGAGAGTGTCACTGAAAAAACCGAGGAAATTCGTCACGGTTGGATACATCGCCGCTCTTCCTCCGTTTCCGTTCGATGGACACCCGATTTATCCAACACCAATGTAAAGGCAAGATGACCTCGTGAAACCACGGAGGAATCACCGGCCGACACGGCATTCCATTGCGCAAATCCCAAGGCCGGCAATACCTTCAGAAAGAATGTCTGGATCGTCGTCTTTGCGCTAACGGTCAGTTGCGTCGCGGCGGAGGAATTGGGCGTGAATGTAAACGTCGGAGAGACCGGGGCCGTGTCCAAGGTCGTTCTGGTGCCGCCATTGGCATAGTTGGCGTAGAATTCGGCCTTGGCAACCGCGGCTGCGGTGGTCGTCCCCAGATTGATGTTCTCCATCCCCGCCAACGCGGCGGCATCACAGGCTTTGGAGAGTCGCGCCTTGGTCACGTACGCAAACCCGAGGTCGATAGACAAACCGATCAGGGCGATCAGGACCGCCGCCGACAGCGCGACCAACGGCAACATCTGGCCGCGCTCGCCGCCGCGTCCGGCGTTCCCCCGAATCATAAATCGTTTCATGGTTCCCTCCTCAAATTGCTAAAAGTACGCGGCGTCATACAATTGGTTGGTCATGATATATCCCACCAACCCGCCCAGCGGCGAGGCTGTCTTGAACTTGTAATACACCTCGGTGATGTACAGGGTACTGTTGCCAGCCGGGATTTGCGGGTTTGTCTGAGGCAAGCCGACGCCATTGCCGGTGCGTATCACACCCACTCCCTCATGGATTTTGCTGGGGGCCGTGGTCGAGTCGAGTCCCCCCTGCGACGCTTGAGCGATCACGCTGTAATTCGCACCATTCTTGATCACGGCGGATACAATCACCCTTCCCATGCCCCTGTCCGCGGTAGTTCCCATGATCAGGAGCGGCGGGTAGGCCGACGTAACCACGGTAACGAGGGCGGTATTAACGGCGGCAGCCGGTGTGCTCGCGCCAATCCGGGCGGCGATGTTCGAGCCTTCCCGGGAAACATTGATCATGGCCTGCCGGTAGAAAATCGCGATCGCGAAGTCGATCAGGCCGAACAGCAACAGGATCAGAAAAATGGAGGGAAGCACAAACTCGATCAATGCCTGCCCGGAATGATCGCGACCAAGTCGTTGCCCGCGGCCTTTAATTCCCTGTAGCAAATATCGCATGGTTCAATTCACCTCGCCTGATCGGGATTCGGATTCCAAACTCGACTCATGGAGGTTACCATCCAACGTCGGATAGTACGACAACATCATGAGCCCTGGCTCGGATCGGGTGTCAGCAGAATCCTTGGCTTCTGGATGTGCACCACTTCAGGATGGCTTTTCGGCTTACGCGACCGTTTGCAGCACGACCCTGGCTATGATTCTCGCCTGTTACAACACCCCTTCATCCTTCCCTTCAACCCATATACCCAAAACTACAAACCACCGTCACCTTGGAAGTGAGCCTCAATACCCACTCGAAGGCGCTTCTCCAACGATGCCACCATCAAGCGCCTTGCATGCCACAAAGAATAAGGCTTGGCCGCCGTCGAAGTCAATCAAAATGTAACCACTAGGGAGGCTGGCACTTGGTGGATACCAGCCGTACGTAGGGCATCGCCGACAGGGTGATCTGGACATGTCTGGAGTGTCCAGTCCGCCTGACATACTAGACACTCGTGTCCAGCAGCCCTTACAACACGGCCTGACGCCGTGACCACCTTCCTTCACAAGAGCATGAGGGGGCGCGTCCTGCCGAAACACTAGTTCAGCTTTGTCACCAGGTCACCGAAATTGGCGTTGGCGGTCGCGGATCGCACCACGGCGGCGATTTCGGAAAGTGTCCGCTCGACTGGTTCCGAACCCGGGCGCCTCGGTTCATCCGAGCAGGATCCGTCGCTCGTGCGCACGACGTGCAGCACGTCGGCAATGGTAATCGATTCCGGCGGGTGCGCCGGCTGCAGGCCTCCTTGGGCGCTGGCCACCTCGACGAGGACGCCACCTTCGACGAGTCGGTGCGCCAACTGGTTGAGCGACTGCAGCGGCGCGCGAAGCTGGCTCGCCAGCATTTCCGTGTCGGGTGGTGGCGCGCCGCGCAAAAAGCTTTGGCATGCATGGAGGACAACCCGACAGGCGAGCAACTCGCGCCGGGCCTGGTCCATCCGTTCGCTCGCGCGCTGCTGCAGGTAGAGGTGCACGTTCTGCGCGGCGAACGACACTTGCGCCCCGAACAGCACGATCAACCACGAAAAATAGAGGCCCAGCAGGAAGACCGGCACCACCCCCAGCCCGCCGTAGATTTTACTGTAAGTGACTACACGGGACAGGTACATCGTGTTGAGCTGACTGTTCCATTGCCACAACGTTCCCCCGACCACACCGCCAATCAGCGCGGCATGAAATCGCACGCGGGTGTTCGGCATCAGCCCGTACATGAGCGAGAAGCCGACCCACAGGATGGCGTAGGGCGCCAGTTCCAGCAGCCACCGCTGAAAACCCGGCGCAAACGACAACCGTCCCATGACGGTGGAAAACTCCGCGGTCCCGGTCGCTGCCAATGCGGTGAACAAAACAATGGGCCCGAGCGTGATCGAAGTCCAGTAGTACACCACCTTGCGCCAGATCGAGCGCCCCCGCTGTACGCCCCAAATGTCGTTGAAGGTTTGTTCGATGGTCATCAACAACCGCACGGCGACCAGCGCCAGCAACACGCCCCCGACTGTGCCCAGCTTGCCCCGGTCAATGTTGCCGATGAACGACTGGATCTTGTCGACGACCTGTTGGCGGGCCTGCGTCGAAACCACGACATGCCCCCTGGCAGTCGAGCCGCCTATCGGGGCCTGGCCGTCGGCGGGCACGTACTCGAGTTGCGGCGCCACCTTCCCCACAATTGCGTCAACCACCCTCGGCGCCAGGTCCGCGCTCGTGGTTTGCAGGAAGCTTCTTGAGATGCTGAAAACCACCGCCAACAGCGGCACGAGCGCCAGAAGTGTTGTGTAGCAGAGCGCCGCCGCCCGCATCGGGCAGCGATTGTTCACGAACCCGCGAACGATGAGCGTGATGAAGTGCGCGGCCGTGTGCAGCCTCTGGACGATCGGGCGCGCTCCCCCGGGCTCGATCGGAGTTTCTTCAAGGAACTGCTTTGTCCTCGCCAGCCAGCCCGCAAACGCCGTGTGCTTTTGCTTGGCCATGGCCGAAAGTCTACGGTTCGCCGGCGGCCAAGTCAATTCGTTGCCTTCACGAGGGCCTTCTGTTACGCTGCACGCGATGTCCATTACCGTTCACGCGCTCGCGGCGCGAATCGGCGGCCAGGTCGAAGGCGACGGGAACATTTCGCTGAGTGGAATTGCGCCAATCCCTCGAGCCCAACCCACCGACATCACGTTTGCGGAAAACGCGAAACACAGCGCGGACGCCGAAGGCTCCGCAGCGGCGGCAATCATCGTTCCGCTCAACACACCCCCCTTACACAAGACGGTGATCCGAGTGAAAAACCCGCGGGCCGCGTTTGCGCGGGCGCTGGCGATTTTTCATCCACCGCGCCAATATCCCGCGCGCGTTCACCCGACTGCCCAATTGGGTCACGATGTGCGGCTTGGCGAGGGTGTATTCATCGGCGAGTACGCGGTGCTGCGCGACCACGTCTCCATCGGCAACCGCACGGTCATCGACGCGCACAGCGTCGTCGGCGAAGGCAGCACCCTTGGCGATGATTGCCTGCTGTACCCGAACGTCACGCTCTACCATGACATCCATCTCGGCAATCGCGTCGCCATTCACGCTGGGTCGGTCATCGGCAGCGATGGTTTCGGCTATGTGCAGGACGGCGGGGACCGGCTGAAAATCCCACAGACTGGCAACGTGATCATTGAAGACGACGTCGAGATCGGCGCGAACGTGGCCATCGATCGGGCGACGATGGATTCAACCCTCATCAAGCGCGGGACCAAGATCGACAACCTTGTGCAGATCGCCCATAACGTCACCCTTGGCCAGAATTGCATCGTGATCTCGCAAGTCGGCATCGCCGGCAGCGTACAGATTGGCGACAACGTGACGCTGGCCGGACAGGCCGGCGTGGCTGATCATCTCAAGATCGGGGCGAACTCGGTGGTGGCCGCACAGAGCGGCGTTGCGGAGGATGTGCCACCAGGCTCGGTCGTGTTCGGCAGCCCTGCGCAACCGGCAATGCAAACCAAACGCCAGATCATCGCGTTGAGAAAGCTACCGGGTTTGCTGAAGAAGCTCGGAAAGTGAGAGTGCGGTTGCCGCTGTCTCTACAGCCAGTGGTGAATCAGCTTGTACGCCAACAGCGCGGCGAACCCCAGAAAGACCACGCCGCAGCTGCGCACGAGCAAGGTCAAGGTTCCCGCCTTTATACGACGATGCGCGCGAGAGACGAAGAAGGCCACCAGAAAGAACCACGCCGTGCCACCAACAAGAACCCCCATGATGCACAGGACCCGGCTGGCGCGTGTCCGCGTCACCCATTCATGCGCGAACAGCAGGGTCACTATCGTCGCCCACACCACCACCAACATAAAGTTTGTAATCGTCAACGCAAACCCGAGGAAGAACGACTGTGGATGATGCCAGCGTTCATCCAACCGTTGGGCTGCCGCCTCGCTGACGTCCAGTCGTTCGGTCTTGAAGAGCAGGTAGCGCGCGCCCAATCCCGCGATCACTACGACGGCAACGATGCGCAAGATCAGCACCACGCGCGGTTCGTCGAGAATCGACGTGTGCCCCCAGAGCATCAGCGACGCGTACAACGACTCCGCGAAGATTGCCCCGAGGCCCATTAGAAACGCGGCGCCAAAACCCCGGCGCAGTGCCTGGTTGATGACGGTGAGATTCACGGGGCCGACCGGGACCGACACCAAGAATCCGCAGACGATTCCTGCAAGGAAAGGTTGAAAAAGGTTCTCTACCACGCTGTTGTCTAGCCCTCTGCCGAATCGTCTTCGTCCTCTTCGTCCGATTCAATCTCGCGCCGCCACCGTTTGCTCACCCATGGACGCACCAGCCCGTATAACAAGTACGCAATGAACAAGAGTGCCAAGGTGATCTGAAAGTACCTTGCCAGCAACAACCCGACAATCACTGCGGCGGCAAAGGTGGCCACCGATCGATACAACGTCCAGTCCACGTACTTGAAGGTCGGGTAGCGAACGTTGCTGACCATCAGACCCGAGAGCAACAGCATCAATGCCGGCAGCACAAACCGCCAGTTGCCCAGCGTTCGGTCGTGTCCGACCATCCACATGATGAGCATCGTCACGCTCACCACCAAGGCTGCTGCCGACGGGATTGGGAATCCGACAAACTCGCGCTCGTCCGCACCTCCGGGCCGCGCACTCAGGACATTGAACCGTGCCAGCCGAATCCCGCCGCACACCAGATAAAACGCCGCAATCACCCAGCCGGAATCGAATTCCTGCAGCACAATCCGATAGATCAGGAACGCCGGTGCCACACCGAAACTCACGATGTCCGCGATGGAATCGAACTCGCGCCCAAACCGTGATTCTTTATGCGCCAGCCGCGCCAGCCGCCCGTCAAACAGGTCGAACGCAAACGCCGCCAGAATCAGGCGGATCGCCGTCCGGATCGGCTCGAAGTCCCCCCCTCCTGATACTTGAAAATCCACGTCAGGGCAAAGAAGCCGCATGCGAGATTGCCTGCCGTCAGCAGGTTTGGCAAAAAGTAGATCCGAACCTTCTCTTCGCGGTGCGGCGAGGTGGCGGCATTCAGCACGCGGGCTTCCGTGCGCGATCGTATATCATGTTCTTCTGGCAAGGATCGTCTCACCACCTTTCGCGTAATCGCCCACTTTCGCCATAATCTCCGTGCCGTGCGGCAGGAATAGTTCCACGCGCGAACCGAACCGGATCATCCCGAACCGTTCACCCTTCGACAGCGTTGCGCCCTGATCAGCCCAGCCGACTATGCGTCGCGCAATCAACCCAGCAATCTGGCGGACAGTCACTCGAAATCCGTCCGCCGACTCGATGCCAACCACGCGGTTCTCGTTTTGGAGCGACGCGTTCGGATCACGGGCGTCGAGGAATTTACCCCGGTTGTAGTGCACAAACTTGACCTCGCCGTCGATCGGCGCCCGCTGCACGTGCACGTCGAAGACTGATAAAAAAACCGCCACCATCGTCGCCTCGCCGTTCAGAAAAAGCGGCTCTTGGACGGTCTTGATCTCGACGATCTTCCCAGTCGCCGGCGCGACAACGAGCTTTGTGTCCGGCGGCACGTTTACCTCGGGGTCGCGGAAAAATGAGATCGTAAAGGCCAGCAGCGCCAGCGGAACGATCGGCGCCCAGTCTACGGGGCATCCTGTCAGTGTCGCAACCGTCAACGCTGCAAAAATCAGGATTGGCCATTTGCCTTCGAGCAATGTGCGTGCGGTAAACATGCGAAGTTGACCACGTTTTATGTGGCAACCCTCATCTTATCCCAACCCGCCCGCTTGTGAACAGATTTCTTGCAACCACCGACATGGACCTCTTTCGGGTTGCCTTTAAGAGATCCTTCGCCAACCAGATGCCGTGAGCTTGCGATCCGCGTTGCGCATGCGCATCTCGAACCCGCGCAACCCGATTCCGCGCCCGTGCGGATTCTCATTGAACTGTTGCGTCGCGAAGGTCATCATTTGACATTCCCGACCGTCGACATATTTTGAAACCTATAGTCGGGTACTGGTGTTTGATGTTAAGCTGTAACAGGTAATGCCAACACGGAGTCACCTCGGGTATGCTGAAACACGACGAACTTCAAGACAGCCAGGACGTGGATCGGGCCGACGCGGCGCGGGCTGGCGGCTCGCTGAAGGATTTTCGGGCACAATCCCAACCCCCACTGCAACAAGAAACATCCCCCGCCCCCAAAAAGCTGATCGTCAGCGTTGCCTGTGCGGTGCTGGTCATTGGAGGTTTCGTAGGCCTGCGTTACTCCCGCGCAACTGCTGCAAAGAAAGCGTCCGTGCATGCTCCATCGGGCGGGCCTGTCGTAGCAGTTGTTGAGGCCAAGGTACAGCAGAAGGACGTTCCCATCTATCTCGACGGACTCGGCACCGTTCTGGCGTACAACACCGTGACCGTTCACGTCCGAGTCGACGGTCAGCTGCAAAAGGTCGCCTTCATCGAAGGGCAAGATGTCCACACCGGAGACGTGCTTGCCCAGATCGACCCCGCCCCATTCCAAGCCCAGCTCGAACAGAACGAGGCAAAGAAAAAGCAGGATGAAGCGCAATTGGCCAACGCCAACCTTGATCTGAAGCGAGACACCGATCTGGTCGAGCAAAAAATCGCCACCCAGCAGCAGTACGATACGCAAAAAGCCCTCGTCGACCAGCTTGACGCGACCGTCAAGGCAGACCAGGCAGCGATCGATAGTGCCACCGTCCAACTTGACTACACGACCATCGTCTCTCCCATCGACGGTCGCACCGGTATTCGCCTGGTGGACCAGGGAAATATCGTTCATGCCGTCGATGTCAATGGCTTGGTGGTAATCACGCAACTACGACCCATCTCCCTAATCTTCACGCTTCCCGAACAAACGCTAAGCCAGATACAGAAGGAAGCTTCCCCTCAGGGCATCACAGTACTTGCCTTGGACCGCGACAACAGCACCCTGCTGGGCGAAGGAAAACTGGCCGTGATCGACAACCAAATCGATACCACGACCGGCACGATCCGTCTCAAGGCGAACTTCCCCAATGACGACCTCCGACTCTGGCCCGGCCAGTTCGTGAACGCCCGCCTGCTGTTGAACACGCGCAAGAATGGTCTCGTGGTTCCCGCATCGGTAATCCAGCGGGGGCCGCAAGGCTCCTATGCCTTCGTCATCAAGGATGACCAAAGCGTCGAAGTCCGTCCCGTGAAGGTGGCGCAAATCGAAAAAGGTGAGGCGTTGATTGATGAGGGACTTCAGCCCAATGAACGGGTCGTGGTCGATGGACAATACAAGCTGCAGGTCGGGTCGCACGTGAAACCGGCCTCCTCCGGGAAAACCGACGGTACCGGATCCTGACGGCGAACGTTTGTGAACATCTCGGAACCTTTCATTCAGCGCCCGGTCGCCACGTCGTTGCTCATGGTGGGCGTGGTGCTCATGGGGTTGCTCGGCTACCTCCTCCTGCCAATCTCCGCATTGCCGCCGGTTGATTTTCCAACGATCCAAGTGACCGCGCAATATCCAGGGGCGAGTCCGGATGTCATGGCCTCATCGGTAACGACTCCCTTGGAGCGGCAATTCGGCCAGATCAGCGGTCTGGCGCAGATGACCTCCCAGAGTTCCTTCGGAACGTCAACCATCATCCTCCAGTTCAATCTCAATCGCGACATCGACGCCGCCGCGCAGGACGTCCAAGCCGCGATCAATGCCGCCGGCGGCGTGCTGCCGAAGAATATGCCCAATCCGCCGACCTACAATAAGGTCAACCCCGCCGACACTCCCATTCTCACGCTGCAAATCACTTCGGACACACTTCCGCTGGAAAAAGTCAACGACCTCGCCGATACGGTGCTGGCGCAAAAACTCAGTGAGGTCAGTGGCGTCGGCCTCGTCACCATTGAGGGGAACCAAAAGCCCGCGGTCCGCGTCCGCGTCAACCCGACTGCCATCGCTTCGCTCGGGCTGGGGTTGGAGGATGTGCGCGCGGCCCTGATGAACAACAACGTCAATGCACCGAAAGGGAGCTTCGACGGCGCCCGCCAATCGTACACCATTGGCGCGAACGACCAGATTTTATCCGCCGCCGAGTACCGCCCGGTCATCGTGGCCTACCGAAATGGATCGCCGGTGCGGCTCGAGGATATCGGAGAAGTGATCGACAACGTGGAAAACGCTCGTTTGGCCGCCTGGGTCGACGACAAACCATCCGTCATTCTTGATGTCCAACGCCAACCGGGCGCCAACATCATTGAAACGGCAGATCGAGTAAAGGCCTTGCTGCCGAGACTACGCGCTTCCATTCCGCCATCCGTTAAGGTCTCGATCATGACGGATCGCACCGAAACCATCCGTGCGTCGGTGTCCGACGTTCAATTCACACTCATCCTGACTGTGTTCTTGGTCGTCATGGTCATGTTCGTCTTCCTGCGAAAGTTCTGGGCCACCGTCATCCCCAGCGTCGCACTGCCATTGGCCATTATCGGCACATTCGGCGTGATGAAGCTGGTCGGGTTTAGCCTCGACAACCTATCGCTGATGGCACTGACGATTTCCACAGGCTTCGTCGTGGACGACGCGATTGTAATGATCGAGAACATCGTCCGCTTCATCGAGGCGGGAGAGCCGCCACTGCAGGCCGCGCTCAAGGGCGCGAAACAAATCGGTTTCACCGTCATCTCCCTCAGCATCTCGCTTATCGCCGTTTTTATCCCACTGCTATTCATGACCGGTATCGTGGGCCGACTATTTCGGGAATTCGCCATCACCCTGAGTGTGGCGGTGGCGGTTTCGGCAATTGTTTCCCTCACACTCACCCCGATGATGTGCGCGCGCCTGTTGAAAGCTGAGAAGGAACAGAAGCATGGTCGCTTCTATGAAATGACCGAGCGAATGTTCCAAGGCATGCTGGACTGGTATGAGCGTGGTCTTAAATGGGTGCTGCAACATCAGCCGCTGACGTTGACCGTGGCCATTGCAACCCTCGTCGTCACGATTCTGCTCTACATCATCGTGCCCAAGGGACTTTTGCCCGAGCAAGACACCGGCCTCATTACCGGCGTGACCGATGCCGCACAATCGATCTCATTCAAGGCGATGGCGGAACGCCAACGTGTCATCGCCGAGATCGTACGTAAGGACGCCGATGTGGTCAGCGTGGCTTCATTTGTCGGCGCAGGCACGGTCAACGCCACCGTCAATACCGGCCGCCTCTATATCAACCTTAAGCCGCGTGACCAACGCCGCTCCAGTGCCAGCCAGGTCATTGACCGGTTGCGCGCCGCGACCAAGGACGTTCAAGGTATTTCGCTGTTCATGCAAGCTGTGCAGGACGTCCAGATCGACAGCCGCGTCAGCCGTACCCAGTATCAATACACGTTGGAGGATGCCGACGAAACCGAGCTTTCACAATGGTCGTCGAAGCTGCTCAATCAACTGCAGACTTCACCCGAGTTGGTCGATGTAGCCACCGATGAGCAACGGAACGGGCTGCAACTCGATATTGAAATCGACCGCGACACGGCGTCACGCCTCAATATCCTGCCGCAGACCATTGACGATACGCTCTATGACGCCTTCGGGCAACGACAGGTGTCGATCATGTTCACCCAGCTCAACCAGTATCGCGTGATTCTCGAAAGCGAGCCGCGTTATCAACTCACCCCGGAATCGCTGAACAAGATTTATGTCAAATCGTCCACCGGCCAAATGGTGCCCCTGAGCGCGTTTGCCCACCTGCGGACCGTGACCGCGCCACTGGTGATCACCCACGAAGGCCAATTCCCTGCAGTCACGCTGTCGTTTAACCTGAGTCCCGGCAGTTCGCTGGGTGAAGCCGTCGACGCGATTCAAAAGGCCGAAAAGGAGATTGGCTTGCCCGAGACGGTATTGACAACATTTTCCGGCAGCGCTGCTGAATTTCGTTCATCACTCAAGAGTGAGCCCTACCTAATACTAGCAGCAGTCGTGGTTATCTACATTGTGTTGGGCGTCCTATACGAGAGTTACATTCATCCGATCACCATTCTCTCCACCCTTCCTTCGGCAGGCGTGGGAGCATTGCTGGCGCTGATGATCTGTCGTATCGACTTTTCGATGATTGCCCTCATCGGGGTCGTGCTGCTGATCGGTATCGTGAAAAAGAACGCGATCATGATGATCGATTTCGCACTTGAAGCCGAGCGCGTGGAAGGATTGCCGCCTGAGAAATCGATTTACCAAGCTTGTTTGCTGCGGTTTCGTCCGATTATGATGACCACAATGGCCGCATTGCTCGGCGCATTGCCCCTGGCGCTGGAACGGGGCACCGGCTCGGAATTGCGCCGTCCCATGGGCATCTCAATCGTCGGCGGCTTGCTTGTCTCTCAGTTCCTCACCCTGTATACGACGCCCGTGATCTATCTCTACATGGAGAGATGCGCAAGATGGCTTCACGATTGGCGTGCACAAGCGGGTATGCTCAGTGAGGGACAACTGGAAAGCGACACCGCAGGTAACAAGAGCCCCACGTCCGCATCATGAACGTCTCCGAGCCTTTCATCCGCCGCCCCGTGGGTACCTCCCTGCTGGCTGGCGGGTTGTTTCTAATGGGGATCGTGGCCTATCGGTTCCTGCCGGTCGCGGCAATCCCACGCATCGACTACCCGGCTATCTCTGTGTCCGCGTCGCTACCGGGTGCCGACCCGGAGACCGTGGCCTCTTCGCTGGCGGCCCCACTCGAACGGCGGCTGGCCCAGATTTCAGACGTATCGGAGCTCACCTCTTCCAGCACGCTGGGCGGCAGCACTATCAATATTCTGTTCGGTCTCGATCGCAACATCGATGGCGCGGCGCGCGACGTGCAGGCGGCCATCAACGCCGCTGCCAGCGAACTCCCCCTCAACCTGCCCAGCCCACCGACATACCGAAAATACAATCCTGCGGATTCCCCGATTATGGTGTTGTCGATGTATTCGGATACGCTCCCGCCAGCGCAGGTGTACGAATTTGCCGATCAAATCATGGGCCAAAAAATCAGCCAGATCGACGGCGTCAGCCAGGTCGGTATCAACGGCGCGGAAAAATCCGCCGTGCGCGTGCAAATCGATCCGACGGCTCTCGCGTCGGCCGGTCTCAGCCTCGAGGATGTGCGGACGTTTCTGGGTCAGGCCACGGTGGTGCAACCCATTGGCGGCATTGATGGCAACCAAAACTCCTATACGTTCGCCAGTAACGATCAATTAATCGACGCGCGGGAATATCGCTCCCTCATTCTGACGCAAATCAATAACACCCCAGTCAAGCTCGCCTCCCTCGGAAAAACCATGGAGGGCGTCGAGAATAATCTGCTTGCCGGCTGGGACGGGACCCGGCGGGCTGTGCTATTGATCGTCTTTAAGCAGGCTGGCGCGAACGTTATCGATACCGTGGATCGCATCAAGGCGGAGATGCCCCGCCTCGAACGGTGGGTTCCCCCGTCAGTGAGGCTCAAGGTGCTGGCTGACCGGACGACGACGATCCGGGCCTCGGTGAACGACGTCCAGTTTTCGCTACTCGTGAGCATTGCGCTGGTGGTCATGGTCATCTTTTTGTTCCTGCGGCGATTCTGGCCGACATTTATCGCGAATGTGACCGTTCCGCTCGCCCTGGCCGGCACATGTGGCATCATGTATTTGTTGGATTACAGCCTCGACAACCTTTCGCTCATGGCGATCACCATCTCAGTCGGATTTGTCGTCGACGACGCGATCGTCGTCATTGAGAATATCTACCGTTACATCGAGCAGGGAGAGTCGTCCCTGGCGGCGTCACTGAAGGGGGCGCGGCAGATTGGCTTCACCGTCATCTCGATCAGCACCTCATTGGTCGCCGTGTTTATTCCGCTGTTGTTCATGGGGGGATTGGTCGGTCGCTTATTCCACGAATTTGCGGTCACCCTGAGCCTAGCGATTCTCGTATCGGGAGTTGTCTCGCTCACGCTGACACCGATGTTATGCTCACGGTTTCTCAAACCGGAATCGGCGTACGCCAAACCCAACGCATTCTGTTTGGCGTGCGAAAAGTCCTTCCATTGGCTGCTCGGTCATTACGAAACAGGCCTCAAATGGGTGCTACGCCACCAGGCCGTCATGCTGCTGGTTGCCTTGGGGACCATTATCGCAACTGTCTGGCTCTACGTCATCGTGCCCAAAGGTTTTTTCCCGCAGCAGGATACCGGGGTCATGATCGGAACCACCGAGGCCTCCCAAGACGTTTCCTTCCCCACCATGGCCCGGCTCCAAGATCAAGTGGCACGGATTGTTCTCGCCGACCCGGCGATCGATACGCTGGGCTCGTTCATCGGCGCCGCCTCCGGCAGCTCAACTCTGAATAACGGTCGTATGTTCATCAGCCTCAAACCGCTCTCCAAGAGAAAGGTGCGGGTGGATGAGGTCATCGACCGGCTTCGCCGCAACACGGCAGCTGTTCCCGGCATTACCTTGCGGCTCCAACCGATTCAGGATATCCGGACAGGCGGCCGGCTCACTGCCGCGTTATACCAGTACTCCCTGACGTCCACTGACCTGGGCGCACTCAACTACTGGTCAGACCAACTGCTCAACAAACTCCGCAAAACTCCACAGCTTCGGGATGTCAACAGTGATCAACTGACGCACGGTCTGCAAAGCAACGTAGTCATCGATCGCGACTCCGCCTCCCGCTTGGGCGTCTCGCCCCAAGCAATCGATGATACCTTGTACGACGCCTTCGGCCAGCGGCAGGTGGCAATCATCTACGAAGAGTACAACCAGCACCACGTGGTTCTCGAAGTCGACCCAAAGGATCAATTGGAACCGTCGGCGTTGAATAAAATCTACGTAAAGTCCAACACCGGACAAATGGTCCCGCTGGCCAGCGTCGCCAAGTTTACCACCAGCAATACCAGCTTGTCGGTCAATCACCAAGGCCAGTTCCCGGCCGTGACCTTGTCGTTCAACCTGGCTCCCGGTGTGGCGCTCGGCCAAGCGACGGAAATCATCCAGAAGGTCGCACAGGACATGCGGATGCCGGCGAGCGTACAAGGTAGTTTTCAGGGCACGGCGCAGGTCTTTAAAGATTCCCTGTCGACCCTGCCCTTGTTGGCGGTCGCGGCGCTGATCGTTGTGTACATCGTGCTGGGGATGCTGTACGAGAGCATGGTCCACCCGATCACAATTCTTCTGTCGCTGCCCTCAGCGGGTGTCGGGGCATTACTGGCGCTCATGGCATGCCGTGTTGACCTGTCGCTGGTTTCTTTTATCGGCATCATCCTCCTGATGGGCATCGTGAAGAAGAATGCCATTATGATGATCGACTTCGCGCTCGACGCCGAACGCACCGAAGGATTGAGCCCGGAGGATGCAATCTACAAGGCCTGCGTCATCCGTTTCCGCCCGATCATGATGACCACGATGGCCGCACTGCTCGGTGCCGTTCCGTTGGCCATTGGGCTTGGCACCGGCTCCGAACTGCGCCAGCCACTGGGCATCGCCGTCGTCGGCGGCTTGTTGTTCTCACAGGGCCTCACCCTCTACACCACCCCGGTGGTCTATCTGGCATTCGAACATCTGCGCCAAAGGTTCAAGGTCCGACGCCGCCACGAACTGACGGAACTCGCGACCGCGCCTTAGGATACGGCACATCCTGCCAACCGCTAACTCGTTCCGTGCTTGCGTGGAGCCACCAACTGGGTCATTAATCTAGTGTCATCGGGAAATTCTTATGAAAACAACGATCCGCAGTTCTCATGTCTTGGTCTTGTTGGCCACTGTGCTCGTGCCGCTCAACGCTTTCGCGGCGGGAGGCCACGAATCTCCGCTTCACGATGAAATGGAGGGAATCAACCAGGATTTCCGCTTGGTGAGCCGCCAGTATGCCGACCCGACCCAAAAAGCATCCACATTGAATTTCGTGGCCGACATGCAAAAGCACGCCCAGAAGGCCCGGACACTCACCCCTCCCAGGGCGGATAAATTGTCCGGGGCGGACCAAACCAAGTACCTCGACTCGTTTCACAATGATTTGGACACATTGATCAAGGAGATTGGTGCGCTGCAGCAAGCGATCGCCGCCGACAAACTGGAAGTCGCCAAGACTGAGATTGCCAACATCGCGCAGTTGAAGGACTCGAGCCACAAGGAACTAGGGGTGGGCGGAGGCGGAAAGCACCGGAGCCCGCCACCGGGGCAGTAAACGTGAGGCGCGGCGTTGCTGGGGCGCTTGCTTTGGCTTTGATTCTCACGACCCCTCGCGCGGGGGAGGCTGATAGCCGCCCATTTGACGAACCACTGTCGCTTGCCACACAGGTTCACACAATCTTTCAAGTCAAGTGCGTCGAGTGTCATGCCTCTGATCTCCCGCGACCCAAAGGAAAGTTCGGCTATGTCCTCGACCTCGCCCGGGTCGCCGCCAACCCCAAGATGATCGTGCCGGGCAAACCCGCGCAATCCGAGCTCTACCAAATGCTCGTGCACAACGAAATGCCCAACCCAAAAGGCAATTCACCGCCATTGACGCGCACTGAAAAGGACATTGTGAAATATTGGATAGAAGCCGGCGCGCCTGCCAACGTGTCTCAGGTCAACCCGTATGCCGCGCCTCGATTGACACTTCGCCAGCGAATTATTCGTTACCTCGGACAATTTCACCCTCCCGCAACGCATTTTCCCATCGCCCTGCTGATTGTTGCGGTCCCAGCCGAGTTCATGTGGATGCTTACTCGCAAGGATTCATGGAGGGATACCGTTCGATTTTGCGTCATGCTCGGTGCGGTCACCGCGGCCGGTGCAGCCACGCTTGGCTGGTGTGATGCCGCGTTCTCAGATTTCCGCGGAACCTCGGTCCCAATACTCGCGTGGCACCGCTGGTTCGGAACCGCGACGGCGGTGTGGGCGGTGCTGATCGCTACGCTGCTGCAATTTGCGAACAGAAGTGGAAGCCCACTTCGCGTGAGAGGCTATTTCCGCCTCACCTTGGTCATCGGGGTCATCCTCGTCAGCGCGGCCGGGTACCTCGGCGCCTCTTTGATCTACGGGCTGCACCACTTTGCCTGGTGAACCGCTCAGCGATTCGCCGCACGAGAAGGCTGTGCCGCCGCCACCGGGTCCTGCCAGCCGCCGCCGAGTGACTTCACCAACGCCACGGCGGCCACAAGCTGCTGCCCGCGAAGTTGCACCGCGGTACGCTCGACACTCAGTGCCGTGTTTTGCGCAGTGGCCACTTCGAGATAAGTGACCAGTCCGGCGCGGTACCGATTATCAGCGATGTCGAGTTGCTTCCGCGCCGCTTGCAACGCGGCTGTTTCCGCTTCGCTCTGGTCGGCGAGAAGAACTTGCGCGGACAGATTATCCTCCACGTCCGCAAACGCCGCGAGCACCGTCTGACGGTAGTTGGCGACCATCTCATCATAGGCCGCTCTCGCCAACCTGAGGTTCGCGCGGTTCTGCCCGGCATCGAAAATCGGCATCGTCAGGGACGGGCCAATCGACCAGAGCCGGCTCTGCCAGTTAAACAGGGAGCCGGCATGAAGACTCTCGAGACCGGCCAATCCGTTGAGCTCGATGGTCGGGAAAAACGCCGCCTTTGCCACGCCGATGTCCGCGTTCGCGGAGGCCATGCGGCGTTCAGCGGCCGCGATGTCGGGCCGTCGCTCCAACAGCTGGGATGGCAACCCCGGCGGAACGGCGGGTGGCATGGCGTTGAGCGGTCGTTCCGCCACAGCGAACGTGGAGGCCGGTTGCCCCGTCAACACGGCAAGGGCGTGCTCAAACTGTTCCCGCTGCAACATGGTGGCCGGCAGTTCCGCCTGCGTCGTCTTGAGCACCGTTTCGGCCTGGGCCACGTCCAGGTCGGACGCAATCCCGCCCACGCGGCGGTTCTGGGTCAATTCCAGTGATTTGCGGAAGACTTCGATGTCGGAACTGAGCAACGCCTTTTCCGCATCGAGCGCGCGGAGCGTGAAATAGTCCGTCGCCACTTCGGCCTCGATGGAGAGTCTGACCGCCTCCAAATCGTCCGCATCGGCCTGTTGCAGAGACTGCGCCGATTCAACGCGTCGTCGAACTCGTCCCCAGAGATCCACCTCGTAACTGAGGTCCAGCGGCACAAGGAGAGTGGCATAAGGGAACGTGTTGGTCTTGCCTGCCGGCCGGGCAAGAACCGGCTGGTTAAAAGAGTTGCGCTGAGCGGTGACTGTGGGCGAGAGATCGATGTGTGGAAACAGCCCGGACTTCGTGACATCCGTGACCGCGCGGGCTTGATCGAAGCTGGCCACGGCAGCCTTGAGCTCCTGGTTTGCCACCACCGCGTTGGTTTCCAGACGGTTCAACTCCGCATCCCCAAAGATTTCCCACCAATTGCCTTTGGACAGATGCGCCCGGGGCTCGGCAACTTTCCATCCGTTGGTCGCGCCGGCATATACTGCGGGCACCGTCGCCGCTTCAGGTCGTTTATAATCGGGCCCGACGGCGCAGCCGGCCAGCAACGCGCCGGTCATCGCAACAACGATACCATGCTGCACAACCTTCATTTCGCCTCAACGATCCGGACGGTCGTGCCGCTGACCAGCGAGTCGGCGGGATTGACGATGACTTGGTCGGTCGGGCCAACGCCGGAAATCACCTCGACCTTCTGCCCAAAGTCACGACCGATCTCCACGTTGTGCAAATCAACCTTCTTATCGGGTCCCACGACGCCAACCTGCAGCCCCTCAGCGCGGAACAGCAATGTGTTCGACGGCAATGTCAGCGCGGTGGCGAGTTTCACATCGAGAAAACGCACTTGGGCGTAGCTACCCGGGAGGATTTCCCCTTGGGAGTTGTCCACTTCCAACTCGGTCAGCAGCGTGCGTGAATCCGTCGACATTGCTTGCGAGGTGGTGACAACCTTCGCGGGAAATACGTGACCGGGTATTTCAGGGATCATCATCTCCGCCAATTGGCCGGGGATGATGCCGTGGGCGGCGGATTGCGGCACGCGCACATACACCCGAAGCGTCTCGGTTTGCGCGAGACGAAAGAGTTCCTTGCTGCTGCCCGCCACGATAAGATCGCCGACATCGGTATTGCGCGCCGTGATTGTCCCTGCAAATGGCGCCGTGACCCGCGCAAATGACACAAGTTCCTCCAGCCGGTGAACGTTGGCGCGCGCAGCATCGACCGTCGCGGTCTTGAGCTTGAAGTCCGCTTGCTTTTCCGCGTTTTCCTGCTCGCTGACGCTGGACGTCTTCAACAGGTCGGCCCAGCGGTCGGCGGTGATCTTGGCCAGCGCCAGGGCGGCATCCGTTTGCGCGAGTTCGGCGCGGGCCTGCTCGAGTTGTTGGTTCAGTTCGGGTGTATCGATCTCCGCCAGCAACTGCCCCTCCGTGACGTGCGCGCCAATATCCACGAGCCAGCGTTTGAGATACCCGTTGGCCCGGGCGAATATGGGCGCTTCGAGCAGGGGTTTGACCTCCGCCGGCAGCATCAGACCGCCAGCCGGCTGGCTGGGTGTGGGTGACACCACACTGACGCTGGGCGTCGCCAGTTCGATCGTCTCGGCGCGCACCACCGCGCGTTGATGCCAGCGCGGGACAAAACCAATGACGAATCCGACCACGATGACCGCCGCGACCATGCCGCCAATGCGCCGCAGCCGGACCGGGTCCCTTCCGGTTTCCGAACCGGGGGGCGCGACTGGCGAAGAATGCTCCCTGAATTCCGGGGGCTTTGTTTGGTTGTTCTCAAGCGAGTTCATAACAACATTCCCTCATGTCTGTACTGCGGTTGGAAGAACACCGCGTGATTGTATCACCGCGTCGACTTTTTCCTGGGCCGAGGCCGACTCCTGACGACGCAGCAGACTGAACACGACCGGCACGAAAAAGAGCGTGGCAAATGTGGCGACCACCAGACCGCCAATGACCGCGCGGCCCAGCGGCGCATTCTGCTCGCCGCCTTCCCCAAGTCCCAAGGCCATGGGGAGCATGCCGATGATCATGGCTAACGCCGTCATCAGTACCGGCCGCAGACGGCCCACACCGGCTTCCCAGGCTGCGTGCAGCGGGTCGCGTCCCTCGTGGAGATGGTTTCGCGCGAATGTGACGACGAGAACGGAATTTGCCGTGGCGACCCCGAGGCTCATGATCGCGCCCATGAGGGCCGGGACGCTTGCGGTGGTGACCGTGATGTGTAACGCCCAGACCACGCCGGCCAGTGCGCCCGGCAACGCGGTAATGATAATGAATGGGTCGAGCCAACTCTGGAAGTTCACGACCAGCAGTAGGTAAATGAGCGCAATGGCCATCACCAAGCCGATGCTCAGCCCGATGAAACTCGAATGCATCGTCTCCGCCTGCCCGCGCAGCAGGATGAGGCTCCCCCGCGGCAATTCCTTTTCCGCCTGTTTGATAAGCGGCTGGATGTCCTGCAGCACCCCTCCCAAATCACGACCGCTCACGCCGCCAAAGATATCAATCACGGGCTGGATATCGTAGTGGGAGACGACGGTGGGGCCGGTCGTGCGTTTGAAGCTGGCGAGATTGGAGAGCAGTTGGCCGTTCCCTGCACCGGGCTGGCTGGCACTCACTGGCATCGAGTTGAGATCGGTCAGCGATTCCATCCGGTATTCGGGGGCGCGGACGTTCAATAAGTACTGGATGCCGATTCCAAAATTGACCCAGTAGGAAGGCGCCACCTGACTGCTGCCGCTGAGGTTCAGTAATACCGAGTTGGCAATATCGCTCTCGGTAAGCCCCATCTCGGACGCCTTGGTACGGTCGATCGCGAAATCGATTCGGGGACGGTCGCCAGGTTGCTGGATGCGCACATCCACCGCGCCGGGAATACGGCGGAGTTGATCCACGAGGCGCGCGGCCACCACCCGGTTCTTGACTTGATCGCGACCGACGATCTGGATGTCGAAGGGGGCGGGCAGGCCGAAGTTGATCGTCTGGCTGACGATGTCCGCCGGCAGAAAATAGAACGTCGTTCCGGGAAAGTCGTGGTTCAAGCGGAGGCGCAAGTGTCGGACATACTCCGGGGTGGGCCGATGGCCTGCGTTGAGCGAGACCAGGATGTCCGCGTCGCCCGGCCCCACCACGCCGCTGTCGCTGTAACTGAGGTTGATACCCGAATTCGGCAATCCAATGTTGTCGAGAATGCCGTGCAATTCTTCCGCCGGGATCTCCCGGCGAATGGCGGCTTCGACCTCGTCGATGGCCTTGGCGGTTTCCTCAATGCGTGTGCCGCTGCGGAGGCGCACGTGTAACCGGAACGTCCCCGCGTCAACCGAGGGAAAGAAGTCCTGTCCGAGGGTCGGCACGAGCAGACACGAACCGATGCAAAATGCCAGGAATACTGCTGCAAACGCAACCCGGTGCTCAAAGATGACGCCAAGGAGGGTGCGATAGTTCTCGCGCAATCGATCAAAACCCCTCTCGAAGCGGCCCTGCAGCCTGACGAATGGACGCAGCCATGGCGCAACCTTGTTGGGATCGGTCAGGTGGCCGTGGTAGGCGTGGTGGCGGTAGAACCACATCACCATCGTCGGCACCAGCGTCCGTGACAATGCATAGCTCGCGAGCATCGCAAACACCACCGCTTCCGCCAGCGGCACGAACAAATACCGCGCCACGCCCGTCAGGAAAAACATCGGGACAAACACAATGCAGATGCACAGCGTGGAGACGAACGCCGGCAACGCGATCTCCTGGGCGCCGTCCAGAATCGCCTGGATGGTCGGCTTGCCCAGCGCCATCTGGCGGTGGACGTTCTCCAGCTCGACGGTCGCGTCGTCCACGAGAATGCCAACGGCCAGCGCCAGCCCGCCCAGCGTCATGAGGTTGATCGTCTCCCCCAGCGCGCTCAGAGTGGCCAGCGACACCAACACCGACAACGGAATCGAGAGGGCAATGATGACCGTGCCCCGCCACGAACCCAGGAATAACAGAATCATGATCGCCGTCAGGCACGCCGCGATCACCCCCTCGCGCACCACGCCCGAGATGGCGGCGCGCACGAAGATCGATTGGTCGATGAATTGCTTCACGATCAGTTTGTCAGAGACCGTCTTCATCGTGGCGGCCATCGCTTGCTTGACGCCGTTCGCGACACTCAGCGTCGACGCGGTTCCGGTTTTGAGAATGCTGATTAGGACACTACGAACCCCATCCTGGCGGACAATGTTTTGTTGGGGTAGATAACCGTCGCGCACTTGGGCAACGTCGCGAACGTAAATGACGGCCCCATTGACGGTCCTGATGGGCAGGTCGTTCAACTCGTCGAGCAGTTTCGGGCTGGTGTTGAGGGCGAGGTCGTATTCCGTGGAACCGATCTTCGCCGTGCCGCTGGGCAGGACGAGGTTCTGAGCGCTGATGGCCGCGACAACGTCTTGGGGCGAAAGGTTCCGCGACTGCAGTGCCTTCAGGTCCAAATCTATGGAAACAAGCCGCTGCTTGCCACCATACGGGTACGGGATGGCGGCGCCTTGGACCGTGACCAGGCTGACGCGAATCTGGTTTACACTCGCGTCAAAAATTTCCTGTTCGGAAAGAGTTTTGCTGCTGACACCGTACTGGACGATGGGGACCGTGGAGGCGTTGTACTGGATGACAAGCGGCGGCGTGGTCCCGGGCGGTAGCGCGCGCAGGACCGTCTGTGAGATCGCCGTGACCTGCGCCACGCCCGCGTCCACCGAGGTCCCTTGGCGGAAGAACACCTTGATAACGCCGATACCGTAGTACGAAGAGGACTCAATGTGCTCGATGTTGTTGACCGTGGTGGTCAGCGCCCGCTCTTCATTGTAGACGATGCGGTTTGCCATCTCCACCGCGTTCAGGCCCGTATAGTTCCAGATGACGCTAACGACCGGAATATTGATCGCCGGAAAAATATCCGTCGGCGTCCGTAGCAGGATGAACGGGGTCAGCAAGAGCAACAGCAACGCCGCCACGACGAACGTATAGGGCCGACGAAGCGCTAGGCGGACAATCCACATAGCGTCCTCCGTAATTGTATCCGAGTGGTATTCATCCTGTGGTATTGACCAGTTAGTCTAGATCCGGGTGCCTGATGCGGCTGCGATTTCCTTCTCTGGCACGCCGATCAATCGAAAAATCGTCGGCTTCAAGTGGCGAAGAATCTCCAGGTCGTTCTCAATCTTCGCCTGCAAAAGCCCCCCGATGATGCAGCCATACAAATCGCGAGCCTTGGCCTCGCAGTCCTGCTCCGGTGCCAGTCCTTCCCGTACGGCGTCCCGGATCGCTCCCGCGAAATACTTGCTGCGGTATTCAAGGATCTGCTGCGATTTCTTACGAATCTTCTCATCCTGTGTGCTCAACTCGGAGCCCAAGGACGAAAAAATGCAGCCACAAACCCTGCCAAATTCCCGCATCTTCTGCTTCTGCTGCTCGTAAATAAGATCGCAATATCCCGCCAACCGTTCCAACGGCGGCGTCTGTGGCGAAAAGATGCGATCAAGATCGGGTCGTAACTTCTGCCAGTGATCGTCGATCGCCGCGACTGCCAGGTCGGACTTGGACGGGAAGAAATGATAGAAGCTCCCCTTCTTTGCGCCGGCCCGTTCGCAAATGTCATCCACGCTCACTGCTCCGTAACTCTGCTCCCAGATCAGCGCCTTCGCAGTTTGTAGCAGCTTTTGTCGCGTTTCACATTCCGTTTTCATAACTACTCTCGTTCGCAGACACGATTCACCGAGTTGACTGAATAGTCAAGTGCGAATCGATGGTCTGTCGCAGAAACCAAGAGCTTGAAAAAACGCTGGCTGAGGACCGGGCCTCGTCAGGAGGGGCCGATGCGGCCGAGGGTCTCCGACTTTACCCATCCCTGCTGGCCATCCGCCCGCTCCACGAACAGCCATTGCCCTCGATCTTCCCGGACCTCAACGTCGGTGCCCTCCACGAGCCGGAAGTGAATCGTGGAGTCGGGCATCGGAGCAAACCGCGCCTCCGCCGCAGTAACCACAACGATTGCTTCCGGAGCCGTGTGGTCGTTGATCGCCTGGTAGCTGAGGGCAAATGTCGAGACGGCAAATCCTGTAAAGCCAGCCACCGCCATCACCAGTAATCCCGCCCGCATTCTGGGGAGGTAAATCCACGCCCCCACCGCCAATACGCTCAACCAAAGTGTCGTCAGTTCGCATAGGCCCCATTCCGTGGAGGTGTGGCTCCCGATCGCGGAGCGCAGAAACCTCTTGCCGGCCTGCGGAGGGGTGTTCACTTCTTCCACGCCAAGCCGTTGCCGGGCAAACTTGAGATTCGCGAGGATGTCGGGGTCCCGCGGCGCCAGCCTGCGCGCCCGCTCATAGTTGAGCACCGCCAGCCCCAACTTGTCCTGCCGGAACCACGTGTTGCCCAGGTTGTAATAGACGTACGCTGTCTTCGGTTCGATCTTCTCGTAAATCCCCACAGCCTCTGCGAACTTGCCGGCGTCATACAACTGGTTGGCCGCCCGGAATTCATCGACCGGAGTTGCCCTCGCAGCCGTCAGCCCCAGCCACCCGATGACCACGAGAATCCTAAAGCTGTTTTTTCTCAAGTTCATTGATCAATCGTTCCATCTGTTCCCGCGTCTCCGGCACCCCACCATCTGTGGCGCCGCCTGCGAATCGCGCCGTGTCGCATGCCTCGAAACACGCCCTGGCCTGGGTTGCCAATTCACCGTTTACACCTCGCGGCACGAGTTGTTCGTCCACAACGGAAGCCGTGATGCCGGCGGCGGGAATGTTCAGGCGATCCCCCAGATAGTTCTGCAGAGCACGCTGCACCTCGTCGTAACTCGTTGCCACGGCCAGAAGCTTGCGCGCATTTCTCGCCGCACGGGCACGACGGGCGTACGCCACGTCACCACGTAGCTTGTCCGTGCGCCGTTTCCAGCCGATGCCTCCAAACAACGCAAGCACGGGCATGAGATTCAGCGCCCAAAACGGGAGGGTTGCGTAGAACGGAACGGGCGAAGCCGCCGGCCCAGGCTCCCCCTTGAGATAAACGATGTCTTGGCCAAGTCTTTCTTCAGGTCGCAATCGACCACCGCCGCCAATGATCGTGCTCTGCCCGCCGCTGCCGGCCTTGACCACCAGCGTAATCGGCGATTGGACGGAAGTTCGGTAGGTTTTCGCCGCCGGGTCGAAATACGCGAGCCGCACTTCCGGGAGCTCCTTCACATTGACGCTCTTGGGGATGAGCACCTGCTGGATGACCCGCTCGCCCGTCGTGTTTAGGTCATCCTTGGTCGTTTTTATCGTCGGCTCGTACGTCTTGAATCCATCCAGCGATCCGAGCTTCGGCGCCGGCACGGTATCGATGTTGCCGCTGCCGCTAATCTTGATCGTAAACGTGATCGGGTCGCCGACAGCAACCTCCGTCGGCTTGGCCGTCACATCGAGCTTCCATTCGCCGATCGCGCCGACGAAATCGCCGGGCCGGCCCTCCGCGGGCAACGGCAGCACTTCGATCGGCACGGCCTCGATTGTCACTGGCGTTTCGCTCAATTCGACCCGTCCGAAGAAATCGTCAAAGGGCCAATCGCTGCGTCCACGCTTCTGGACCGCCAGCTGCGCCTTGAGTACGCACGGCCCGAAGGTCAATGCCCCTGTGCGAGTCGGCGAGATCGCTCCGTCGATTATCTGGACATTGAACGACTCCCCATTGTTCACGACCGGAGCGCCGGGTTTCACGTTCGGCTGGAGCTTGAAACCTAGGCCTTCGGCTTCGTAGTTGAATCCGTCAAAACCCTTCAACGGAACATCGCTACGCGAATACACGACCACCCGCAACGGCATGGTCTGGCCGATGTACACTTGTTTCGACGGCAGAAGCACCCGGGCGAAGAGGGTCTGGTTTGAATCATTCTGCGCCGCGCCCGCTTCGACCACCAGCTTGATCGGCGCCGTGAGATAACTCTTGCCGCCGACGATTACCTCAATCCCGGGGATCGTGAACTCACCAGTCCGACTCGGTGTGACCTGATACGTATAACTGACTGACTGGCTGAACTGCCCATTGTTAAGGGACATGCTGCTTTGGGTCGACGGCCCACTGAAGGATAGCCCATTGACCCCCGGAATGGAAGGCGCCGAGGCCCCTTGTGCGCCCTGCACCGCGACTGTCAGGATCGCCGAATCCCCGAATCCGATGTGGTTCTTGTCAACCGTGGCAACAACCGACACGTCGGCAAAGGCGCGCGTCGCTGCCAGCAGCAGTCCAATGACCGGCCACAATCTCATCCTCACCAATCCTTCGCCGGCTCGCCGGAGTTTTTTAAGTCCTTCATTTGCACTTCGGGAAAAAAGTTCCAGTTGCGCTCATCCTCGCGCAGTTCGTCCAGCAGCGCGGTGGCTTGCATCTTATCGTAATCCTGGGGTTGGCCACCATTCTCTTGCGGTTGTTGTTCGGGTTGCTCTGGCTTCTGTTGTTGCTTCCGTTGATCGTTTTGCCCCTTCTCCTGCTGATCTTTCTGCCGTTGTTCCTGATTCTGCTGTTCCTGCGATTGTTGGGACTTTTGTCGTTGATCAGATTGCTTGTCGTCAGGCTTGTTCTGTTGTTGGCTCTGCTGTTGTTGCTGTTCGTCATTCTTCTTCTGATCTTGTTTCTTATCCTGCTGATTCTTCTGGTTCTGTTGCTGCTGTTGCTGTTGTTTCTTGAGTTCTTCGAGTTTCTTTTTCACAAGGTCGCGGTTGAACCTGACATCAGCATCCTTTGGATCGAGAACCAGCGCAGCCTCGTAGCTCTTCAGCGCGCGTTGCCAAAGCGGTTGCGCCTGCGCCGGCTGAGCCTGGCCGAGACGATAGTCGGTGTTTCCAAAATTGTAGAGCGCGCGTTGTTGCAACGCGCGGTCAGTGGAGGAAGTCGCATTCTCGAATAACGCCGCCGCGCGCGCGAAGTCGTTGCTCCGGTAGGCTGTCACGCCGCCGTTATAAAGCTGCGGCCAAGTTTCCGACTTAGCCAGCGCCACGTCCGGCAGCAGAAGTAGCAACCACCAGAATCTCATGTTCCCCTCCTGTCGTTCGTAAACGCTTCGACGACCAGCAAGGCAAACGCGAAACCCAGGGGCCACTGGAATCGCTCAAAGTACTGTTTGTGCAGTCGCGCTTCATACTCCTTGCGCTGGAGTTGCGCGATGCCCTTTTCGTAGATCGTGTCGATGCCGAAATCGCCTGCCGCGCTACGCACGTAGATGCCGCCCGTTTTCAGCGCGAGCTGTCGGAGCATCTCCTCGTCGAGCCGTGACTTGACCACTTGTCCCTCTCGATCCTTCAAAAACTCCATCGGCTTCCCATCCTCGCGCACGGGTATCAATTCACCCTCCGCCGTGCCGACACCGATGGCGTAAATCTTCACGCCAGCTTTTGCCGCCTCGCCAGCCGCAGCCAATGCATCGCTCTCCGTTTCCTCGCCGTCGGTGATCAGGACAATCGCCCGGTCGCACCCCTCGCCCGCCTCGAACGCCTTCAGCGCCGTCCGAATCGCGGTGCCAATCGCCGTGCCGCCGCGCTGAATGATCCGCGGATCGGCATCCTTCAACGTCAGGCGAAACGCCTCGTAGTCCACTGTTAACGGACACTGCGCAAACGCCGTCCCCGCGAACGCCACCAGGCCGATTCGGTCTCCGCGAAGCTTTTCGAGCAAGTCCTGCACGGCGTACTTCGCCTGGGTCAGTCGATTCGGCCGCACGTCCTCCGTCCACATGCTCTTGGAAACATCGAGTAGCACGAAGATGTCCACGCCTTTGTGCTTCACCTCGCGCCACTCAAAACCCCAGCGCGGTTGGGTAAGCGCCAATGCCGCCAACGTCACCGCCGTGACGATAAGCACTGCTTTCCAACGTCGCGCCCCGGGACGAACCGACTCCGCCAGCCGCGGTAGCAACGGCTGCGATGCAAACCGCCCCAGCGCTCGTCGCCGGGCCCCAAACGCCCATACAAGGAACACTGCCAGCACCGGCGTCAGAGCCAGAAGCCAGAATGAAGTTGGATTGCCGAACTGCATTATGGCAGCCTCCGCAGTCGCGTATGCTCCAGCGTCACCGCCAGCACCAAGCATCCGAGTCCCGGCGCCAGAAACCATGGAAACAGTTCCCGCCACTCTTCGTACGCCAGTGTCTCGACCTTCTGCTTTTCCATCGCGTCAATCTGTGCATAGGTCTTCTTCAGCGACGCCGAGTCCGCTGCACGGAAATACTGTCCACCCGTCAGTATGGCAATTTGCTTCAGCAAATCCTCATCCAGATCGGCCTGAATCGGTTGATAACCCAGTAGATTGCCGTCCCGATCGTAGACCGGCATGGGTGCGATCCCTTTCGAGCCGGCACCGACGGTATACACGCGCACGTTGAATTCCTTCGCCGCCTTGGCGGCTTCGAGCGCCGGCGGGTTCTTGACGTTTTCACCGCCATCGGTCAACAACACGATCACCTTGCTCTTGGCCTTTGTCTCGCGAAGGCGGTTGACCGCCGTGCCGATGCCGGCCCCAATGGCCGTATTGCCTTCGACCAGACCAATGCGCACGCGGTCGAGATTGCGCTCCAGCCAATCGTGGTCCAATGTCAGCGGGCTGGCCACATACGCGTGTGTGCCAAACACGACCATGCCGATGCGGTCGTTGGGGCGCGAGCGGATGAATTCACGCACCACATCCTTCACGGCGTCGATCCGCGATTGGCGTTGTCCCATCTTTTCATAGTCCATCGCTTGCATGCTTCCGGAAATATCCACCACCAGCACGATGTCGATGCCCTCGGTCTTGACTTTGCTTTCGCTGCGGCCCAACTGCGGACGCGCCAGCGCCGCGACGAACAACGCGAGCGTCGCCCCACGCAACAGGAGCAACAGCGACGGGCCAAGCGCCGACCATAGTGACGACAATGACCGGGCCGGCGCCACTGAGGAGAATCTCAGTCCCCCGCGCCGGGCGGAACGGCGTTCCCACCAAAGCCATAACGGCAACACGAGCAGCAAAAACAGCGACCATGGACTGGCGAACTTCATGCCGACGCGACGACCTCCTGCGTCTGCGGCTGGGTGTCGTGCACAAACTTTTCGGCCGCATCAAACGCCCGCTGCCTGTCGTCCGCCCCCGGACGAAAGCGCGCGAACTTCACCAAGTCGGACTCCTGAAGAAACGCGCCAAGCAGTTCCTTGTGCTCCGCTGAGAGCGTGTGATCGCGGGACGCTTCGTAGAGGAATTCTTCGGTCGTGCGCTCGGGCGCCCGCAAACCCAATTGGCCTTCGAGATAATGGCGCACGATGTCGGATAACCGCGTGTAAAACTCCTCCACGGGCGGATTCTCCTCGCGCAGCCGCTGGAACGCGCGAATCGCCACCTCGTAAGGCGTGGGCGGCGGAATTGCCGCGGTCGGCGAAGCTGTTCGCCGGCGTTTCCACAGCCAGAAAACCACCGCTGCCGCCACGGCAATAAACAACAGCACCCACAGCCACCATAGGCCGTGCGGCACCGGAACGAGGCCTTTGATGTCGTGAATATCTTCCATCAGATTCGGCGCTCGCGCATCTTGAAGAACTTGATCAGCGGCAACATGTAATCGGCTTCGCAGCGGATCTCCACGTGATCCACGCTTGCCGACCGCAACAGAAGACGCAACGTTTCCAGCCGCGCGCGCCCCTTCGCGGCAAACCCGTCGCGAACGTTTCGGTCGAAGGTATCCACCAGCACGCGCTCACCGGTCTCCGCGTCACGAAGTTCCACCAAGCCGACCGCCGGCAGTTCCTCTTCACGTGGATCGCGCAGGCTCAGCGCGACCACGTCGTGACGCTTGCTCGCCACGCGCAGTTTCTTCCGGACCAACTCGTCGTCGTCCACCTGGAAATCCGACAGCACGAACGTGACGGCCCGACGTCTCTGGACATGGTTGAGGTAGTCGAGTGCCAACTCGAGATTCGTCCCGCGACCTCTTGGCTGAAACGCGAGAATCTCGCGAATCACGCGGAGCACGTGACCGCGTCCTTTCTTCGGCGGCACGTATTTCTCAATCTGGTCCGTAAACATGATGAGGCCGACCTTGTCGTTGTTGCGGATGGCGGAAAATGCCAGCACGGCCGCGAGTTCTGCCGCCAGTTCATTCTTGGTCTGCCGCACACTCCCGAATTGCCCCGAAGCGCTCACGTCCACCACCAGCATCACGGTCAACTCGCGCTCTTCCTTGAATTTCTTCACGAACGGATGCCCGAGCCGCGCCGTCACGTTCCAATCGATGGAGCGAACCTCGTCGCCCGGCAGGTACTCGCGCACTTCCTCGAACTCCATCCCGTGGCCCTTGAACACGGAATGATACTGCCCCCCCAGCACGTCCGTGACTTCGCGGTTCGTGCGGATCTCAATCTGACGGACTTTCTTGAGAACTTCTTTGGGGATCACGGTACAGGCACTTCTTCAAAAATGCGTTTGACGACGTCTTCGCTGGTCATTTCCTCGGCTTCGGCTTCGTAGCTGACGATGACACGATGACGGAGCACATCCATACCAATCGTCTTTACATCCTGCGGCGTCACGTAGCCGCGTCCTTGCAAGAATGCGTAGGCCTTCGCCGCAATCGCCAGATAGATCGTCGCGCGCGGCGACGCGCCGTATTGGATGAGGCTGCCGACATCAATGTGGTACGTCTTTGGTTCGCGCGTGGCATGGACGAGATCCACGATGTAGTTCTTGATCTTCTCGTCCATATAGACGGCATCCACGACCTTGCGTGCTTTCAAAATCTGTTCGGGTGTGACCACGGGTTGCGTGACGATGTGTTTGCCCGTTTCGGCCATGCGATCCATGATCTCGCGCTCTTCCTGTTTACTCGGGTACTGGATCGAAAGCTTGAGCATGAACCGGTCAACCTGCGCCTCGGGCAGCGGGTACGTGCCTTCCTGCTCGATCGGGTTTTGCGTCGCCAGCACGAGGAACGGCTCCGGCAGCTTGAACGTCTGCTCGCCGATCGTCACCTGCCGCTCTTGCATCGCTTCGAGCAGCGCGCTCTGCACCTTCGCAGGCGCGCGGTTGATTTCGTCGGCCAGAATCAGGTTGGCAAACACCGGTCCCTTCTTGATGCGGAACTCGCCGTCCTTGGGATTGTAGATGAGCGTGCCGATCACGTCGGCAGGCAACAGGTCGGGCGTAAACTGGATGCGATGGAACGTCGTCTGGATCGCCGCCGAAAGCGTCTTCACCGACAACGTTTTGGCCAGCCCCGGCACACCTTCGAGCAGTACGTGCCCGTCCGCCAGCAACCCGACCAGCAACCGTTCGATCAGATACTTCTGGCCGACGATGACTTTGCTGATTTCGCCGACCAGCACCCGTACAAATTCACTTTCTCGTTTGACCTGTTCGTTAATCGCGCCGATTCCTTGTTCCATTGTTCCTTCCTCTTGAGGTTCACATCCCAGCAGCAATCATTTAGACATGAACGATGGCGACCACGTTCAATTCTAGCAAGCAGGTCAAGTCCCTGAAGGGACGCTGGTTATGTGCAACATCAGGGAGAGCGTCCGGCTATAGTGCCTCGGGACGGCTATACTTCGAAGCAGGAGCGTCCCGGGATGCACGTGCGCAGATGGGCGGGGCGATCATCGGCGCCGATCCCGTTTAACGTGCGGTTGCACCAGTAGAATGCCTCCGCGCCGGGCTCGGTTTGCTCGGAAAGGGCGCTGGCTTCATCTTCGGGAATGAACATTTTCTTCGTGCGAAGACATTTGCAGACAGGCGTGTTTGTGTTCATGGTTCACCCCACAAGCTGTGCGAGGGTCCGGCGAATCAGGGCCGCGGCGATGGGCACTTTGTAACCGTTGTGCGGATACGGACTGGCATCCTTCAGGATGATCTCGGAGGCGTGCGTGGCCACGTCGTCGCTGAGTTCCTTGCCTTCGAGAAACTCGTGCGCGGCCTGGACCTGATACGGAATCGGCGCCACCGCGCCCAGAACCACCCGAACGCTGCCGAGCTTCTTCCCGCCGAGCTTTGCCGCCGCTGCGGCGCAACTGACCAGCGCCCAATCGAAACTCGCCTTCTCGCTGATCTGCATATACGCGCTGGTGCGGCCGTTGTCTGGAATATGCACGCGAAGAATCAGGTCGCTCGGTCCCAGCGAATGGTGCGCCTCGGGATTCTCCCATGCTTTCGCGTAGAACTCGGGAATCGTCAGCGTCACCTCGTCCTTGCCGCGACGGACAACCACCCTCGCGTCGAGCGCGGCAAGCGCCACCGCCAGATTGGAGACGACCGGGCTGATGCACGGGTTACCGGAGAATAAACTATGGTACTTGTTCTCGCCCTCATGCGCGTAACAAGTGCTGCCGCCCTTCTTCAGGCAATGAATATCCCGATGCCGGTAATACCAGCAGCGCGAATGCTGCGCCAGATTGCCGCCAACAGTCGCGACATTGCGGACTTGCGGCGAGCCGACTTCCGCCGCCGCCTGCTGCAAGCCGGGATACACGCGCTTCAATTCCGCATGCTGCTCAATTTCGGAAATGGTGACGTTGGCGCCAATCGTCCAGTTCCCTTTTCCCTCAGTAATGTTGCGGGTGGCAGGTAAATCCTTTACGTTCACCAGCACCGGCGGACTGGCAATGTATTCTTTCATCTCACCGAGCATGTCGATACCGCCCGCCAAAAAACGGCCTCGGTCTGCCGCCAGTGAGACGGCGCTATCGACCGTGCGCGGACTGACGTATTGAAATGGATTCACGCCGAAGCCCCCGGCTTCTTCACCTTGCCCAGGGCCGCGAGAACCCGCGCGGGCGTCATAGGCAGGCTGCTGACGCGGACGCCGAGGGCGTTGGCAACGGCGTTGGCAATGGCGCCCGCAGTCGGGATGGTGGACGGTTCGCCGATACCGATCACGCCGCGCTCGGGCATGTCCATCAAGATCACTTCAATCTCCGGGACATCGGCGAAATTGGGCAACTTGTACGTCTCAAAATTCGGGTTCAATACGACGCCCGTCGCGGGGTCCATGACGCGTTCTTCGTAGAGCGCGTACCCCATTCCCATGATCACGCCTCCGTTGACCTGCGTCTCACACGTGAGCTTGTTGACGACGAGTCCGCAATCCTGCACGCACAAAATCTTGCGAACCCTCACAAAGCCGGTTTCCGTGTCCACCTCGACCTCGGCAAACTGCACGCCCCCGGCCCCGCTCGACGAAAGCCCCTCCTGCCATTGACCATGTGACGTGAGCGGATTGACGCCCAGTTTCTTGCAGGCGCCCGCCCAGTTCGCCCCACGCGCGTCGGCGACTCCTGTCTTCTGCTGTAAATCGTGGAGCGCATTGGTGCAGGTATCCATGATCGCGGGGCAAACCGACGCCGCCGTGGTACTGCCGCCGCTTCCGCCCGACGGCGGGAACCGGGTATCGCCGATCTTCACGGTGATCTGCTCCGGCTTGAGCCTGAAAACTTCCGCCGCAACCATCGCCACCAAGGTGCGCGTGCCCGTCCCCAAATCCTGCGTGCCGCACCGAACCTCGACGCTGCCATCCGGGTTGATTTGCGCTTCGGCCTGCGAGCCGCGTCCGCCGCCGCCCCATGTCGCTCCCGCACACCCGACACCCACCTTAACGGGTCCAGGCGAAGAACCCGGCGACTTGTATTTCTGCTTCCACCCGAACCGCTCCACGCCGATGGCGTATTCCTTCTGGCGGACCTTGCTCGGGTCGTTCTTCAACCGAAGCTCCACCGGGTCCATCTTCAACTTCACCGCCAATTCGTCCATGATCGATTCCATGCCGAACGAGGCGACCGGATGCCCCGGCGCGCGGAACGCGCGGCCTTCACCCGCGTTGACGGCCACATGGGCCTGTTTCACGCGAATGTTGGGAACCGTGTAAATATAGGGCGCGGGAAAACCTGCGCCGCCGCCCCCGCCCGCCGAACTCGTGCCTGCGCCGATGCCCGCCGTGCCAAATGCGTCCATGTCGAAAGCGACGAGCTTGCCGTCCGCGTCCGCCCCCAATCGTATCCGTTGGAATGACGATGGGCGATTGCCCACGGCCAATGATTGATCGAAACGCGTCAGCATCAATTTCACCGGCGCGCCCGCCGCCTGCGAGAGCCGCGCCGCCAGACCCCCCTCGGTGCCGGGGCCGAATTTCGCGCCGAAACCGCCGCCCATGTACTCGGTGAGCACGCGAACCTTTTCCTGCGGCACATCGAGGTAGGATGCCAAGCCTTCGCGGACGCTGAAGATACCCTGCGTCGAAGCCCAGCAGGTCACGCCATCATCCGTCGCCGACACCGTGTTGCCGTGCGTCTCAAGCGGCTGATGAAGCTGGACCGGCGTGGTAAAATAACCTTCGACAATCGCCGCCGCTCCAGCGAATGCCTTGTCGACGTCTCCCTTCTCTCTGACATTCGCCTCGCCGAGATTGGGCGCCTCGGGCCAGACCCGCGGCGCATCCGGACTCTTCGCAGTCTCTTCCCTGACGACGAACGGCAACGGCGTGGCTTCGACTTCGATCGCCCGCAACGCGTCGAGGCACGCCTGCTTGGACGTTCCCGCGACTCCGGCCAGTTCTTCACCGTAAAAACGTATGGTCCGTTCCCCCTTGCGCTCGGCGACGGCGGCCTTGATGCCGGGAACTTGCCTGGCCTTGTCGAGGTTGATGCTGGTCACATGAGCCGCGGGCCAGCGGGAGCGATAGATCATCCCGTACAGCCATCCGGTCGGCTGGACATCAGAAGAATACTTGGCGGCACCGGTGACTTTCGCGGGGGCGTCAATACGCTGCACCTTCTGGCCGATCACGTCCCGCTTTTCCGGCCAGCTAGGCATAACGAATGACCTCCGCTTTGTCCGCGACCGCCACGCCGGCCACCTTCAGGGCGGCGGCGAGCACGCGGCGTTGTGTGCCGCACCGGCAGAGATTGCCCGAACACGCGACGCGCACTTCGTCCGCGCTGGGATGCGGATTCCGTTTCAGAAGCGCCGTCACACTCATCACGAACCCGGGAGTGCAGTAACCGCACATCAATGCGTCGCACTCGACAAATGCCTGTTGCACTTGAGTAAGTTTGCCGCCCTCCGATAATCCTTCCACCGTCATGATTTCGTGGCCTTGTGCCTCGATGGCCAGTTTCATGCAGGAGTAGATCGGTTTGCCGTCGAACAACACGGTGCATGCACCGCACGAGGCGCGGTCACAAACCTCCTTTGTGCCGGTGAGAGGGGAATGATTGCGCAAGGCGTCTAGCAGGGTCACACGCGGCTCGAGGTTCAACTTGAGCGGCTTGCCGTTGATCGTCAGGGTGACGGGAACCTGTCCCGGTCCGAGGGTCTTGTCGGCCCCGAGTTTCTGCAACTCCTCAACTTCGGCGGCGACCGCCCCTACTGGCGCGGTCGCCGACGCGACCACGACGGTTCCCAATCCTTTCAGAAACGAGCGGCGACTGATCTCAGCGGAGCCCGACTCGTTGTGGGATCGTTCACTCATGCGCCAGAGGATCGGGATGATCGGCCACAGCGCAGACGAGCGCGGGTGGGTCAAATGTGGCAGGAGAGGTTGTGCCTTCACCGAAACGACCCTGGAAGACGCTGTTCTTGCCGTGGTCGATCCATCGCAACGCCAGCGCCGGTTCGCGGACAACCGTCTTGCTGGTGACAGCGACGGTGTACGACGTCATCGACGAACGAGGCGTGTACCACAGCGATTCACCGCAACTGACAAGGCCGCAGGGTGCAAACGGCCGGGTCTCGATCTGAAGAAAATCACCGGCGGAAAAGGAATCGCCGCTGCGCGCACCAGTGAACTGCATGGGAACCGTACGCGTCCGCAGTTTCCGGCCCGCGAGTTCGGGGTTGATGGTCTTCAGCCAGTCAATCATCGCCGCCGTCTGGGTGGGGGTGGCTGATTGCGGGAGATACACAATCGATTCGGTCGGACGTGTTCCCGTGACGGCCAGATTCTGGTCGGCTACCTGCAGCAACGCGACTTGTAACCCGCGCAGTTCTGTTCCCTGATGGGAACCGCCCGTAACATTCCACACGCGCAACAGGTATCGGCCGTCTTGCGTGGCCTCCGCGGAGGCGATGCAGCCGCCGATGTACAACTGACACGAATGCAACTCCAAGAGTTCACCCCGTGGCGCATCCGTTGCCTGCAAAGAGGCACTCGCCAGGAAAAACAAAACTGCGACACTGGCCATCAGTCTTTTCATACACCATCGTCCCACGCAGTTTTCAGCTTACCCAAAATAATGGCTTTCGCAAGTGCCGAGAAGAGAAATTTCACTTGCTCCGTCAAGGCATGTAACCTACCTTCCCCCCGGCTGGCAAAGCACTGTACCACTGGAAAAGCCTGCGGGTTTGGCCCAGTGCTGGAGGTATGAAAAGGCGTATGATCGATCGGGTCGTGGGCAAGCTGTTTGCCGCTTTCGAGGTGGCGACTGTTTGCAGCCTGCTGTCGCATACGGGCGCGCTGGCGCAAAGCATTCGTGTGCCGTGGAGCGACTATGCCCACGACGCGCAGCACAGCGACATCTCGTCGTCGGCATCCCAGCCGCTGAACCACATCCTCTGGCAAACTTCAGTGGACTTGACTGTACCCACCAACAACACGAGCGAATTGTTTATCCACTACGGTTCGCCGCTGATCACGCGTTCCAATACCGTCATTGTGCCGGTGAAAACCACCGGCACCGGCGGGTTCCGCATCGAGGCGCACGCGGGCACCAATGGTGTGTTGCAGTGGATGCAATCCACGGACTACATTCTGCCAGCTCACAACTGGACGCCGAGTTTCTCGCCAACCTTGACTCCGAAGAACCGGCTCTACTTCCCCGGTGGCGGCGGGACCGTTTACTACTGTGATTCGCCCGATTCGACCAATCTTCCCGTCATCGGGCAGGTCGCCTTCTACGGGACGACCAATTACAACGCCAATACCAACGCGTATTTGGCGAACGTATTCATCAACACCCCCATCACATCCGATCGATATGGGAATATATTCTTCGGTTTTCAAGTCGCCAATTCCGCGTCTGTAAGTCTCACAAGCGGCGTCGCCCGCATCGATTACAACGGGACCGGCTCTTGGATTGCCGCCAATTCCATCGTTACCAATGCCGGCATTATCAAAGTCGCCATGAACTGCGCCCCCGCGTTGGCCAACGATCACAAAACATTGTATGTGGCCGTCAACAACGGCACCGGTGATTGGGGTGTCGGCGGCTACCTCGCGTCGCTGGACAGCCGGACACTCGCGCCGCTCGCCAGCATCCGGCTTAAAGATGTGGCGATTCCCGGCAATGACGCCAATGTACCCGACGATGGAACGGCCTCGCCCACTGTCGGTCCTGACGGTGATGTTTACTACGGTGTGCTGGAGAACCCGTGCTGCGAAAATCACGATCGTGGCTGGCTGCTGCATTTCGACGGTGCGTTGAGCCAGACGAAGATCCCGGGAGCCTTTGGCTGGGACGATACGGCATCCATCGTCCCTGCTTCGCTGGTTGCCTCGTATCACGGCAGTTCACCGTACCTATTAATGTGTAAGTACAACAATTACGCCGATTGGGGAATTGGAGGAAACGGATCCAACAAGATCGCCGTCCTGGATCCCCGGAATACGGAAATCGATCCAATCACGGGTACGAACGTAATGAATGAGGTCCTGACGATCGTCGGTCCCACGCCGAATCCCTCTCTCCCCGGTGTCAGGGAATGGTGCATCAATGCGGCGGCGGTCGACCCATTCACCAAGTCCATCCTGGCCAACAGTGAGGACGGCAATCTCTACCGCTGGGATTTGACTTTCAATACGCTTTCGGAAACGGCCACGCTGACGCCGGGAGTCGGCGAGGCTTACACCCCCACCCTTGTGGGTGTTGATGGAACCGTATACGCCATCAACAACGCCATTCTCTTTGCCGTCGGTCGATGAGGGAAACGAATCGTGCGCTCCAGAACATTCATCGTGCCGTTGGGGCTGGCGTTGTGGTTCGTGGTCGCAACCGCGCAAGCAGACCTGACTTTCGTCCTCACACCAGCGGCGGAATCGGCTGCCATCAGCAATGAAGTGTTCTTCGTCGGCGTTTTGAGCAATACGAGCCTGACGAGCAATCTGTTTCTCAATGACATCCAATTCAGTTTCACCGGCGCTGCGACCAACTATCTGGCGGCGGACACGAACTCATTCTTCGCAAATGTTCCCGGCATCCTGCTTCCAGGAGAAACCTACAGCGACATTGTATTCGGGGTTACCATCAGTCCGGCCACGCCGGCGGGCGACTATTTCGGCTCGGTCACCGTCCTGGGCGGCTCGAACATTTTTGCGGCCGCCAATCTGGCAAGCCAGATGTTTCAAGTCTCGTCGCCGGCCCTCAGCATTTCGGCAAGCGAGCCTGATGCGTATAAGTTCGGCGCCATACCCGGCGCGTTTGCGATCACGCGGATCGGGGGCACGAACCTTGATTTGACCGTGAACTATGCCATCGGGGGCACGGCCAGTAACGGAATCAACTATAGCTCAATTTCAAATTCGATCTCGATTCCTGCCGGTGCGACTTCGACCGCAATCACCATTGTCCCCCTCGATGACAATCAGGTCGATGGCGATATCATGGTGGTCCTTAGTCTGTCGGCGTCAACAACGTACAATCTCGGCGCACCCGCCATCGCCACGGTCACCATCCACGATACGCCGTTCAATACGTGGTGCCTGGCTGAGTTCGGAACCAACGCCAATAATCTGGCCATCAGCGGAGATTTCGCCGATCCCGATGGCGATGGCATCCCCAACCTGCTGGAGTACGCGCTGCATCTGGACCCGAATGTCGCCGACGTGTCTGGATTACCCGTTCCGCAAGTCGATCCAACCTGCGAATGCCTGACGCTGACTTACACCAAGGTCATTTCCGCGACGGACATCTTTTATCTCCCCGAAGCTGCCTCCGATCCTGGCGGACCGTGGAGCACTGACGGCATCACGGAGCAAGTGATCGCCAATAATGGCGTCACCCAGACCATCAAGGCCAGCGATGCGGGCAATCCCATCGCGACCGCTGACAGGAGATTCATGCATCTTAGAATCACGCGCTTTCCATGACTTGCGTTCGAATCCACCACTGAACGAGACGCCTTGTCAGCTTTACACAATAAGGCTTGCACGCCGACGACCAACGATGGTATTAGCTGGATCGGGCTTTGGAAATTGGCTGCGGATTCGTCTGCTTCCATACGGTGAGGAAAATCACGAGGGCGAAGGGCGTGATTTGGGGCAAGGGGTACAATTGCACCAGCGAGTTCGCAGCCTTCTTCCTTTCACCTGTTCAGGCCGCCCGACTTGAAATTCGCGGGGCAATCACTGGAAATTAATCAACCGCATGCGGTAAAACTGGTTCGTGGAACTGGTGAAGTCACTGACTGAACCATTGCTCGTGCCAATTACCGTCTGCGTTGACATGGTGTAGTCCGACCACCCTTTCAAGTCAGAACTTCGCTGGATCTTGAAGAGGGTCACATTCGTACCCGTGGGATCCACCACACTCCATAGCACATTCACGCTGTCGGGTGAGCCATTGGTGGGTGCTAGGTGAATAATCCCGGGAATGCCCGCGCGCACTCCAGCGCTGTTGGTGACAATCAGGTCGGAGCGAACCGTGGAAACAATCACCATGCAGGCAATGGTCACGACTAAACTTCTCAACTGTCTACCAGTTCTACGCATTCGAACCTCGCACTACTGCCAAGATTCCTTCTTACCGTGGTTGTGTCAAGCAACCGGCCGTCATGTAATTTCGTCCCTACCGCGAGAGATGGATGTCCGTAACAGCACTGTCCACAAACACGCGGTACATCCGCAGGTCGGTCACGCCGCTGGGCAGCACATCGGGTTGGGACAGCGGCCTCTCCGAACGGATGTGGGCCAACATGTTTCGCACCAGATTGGCGTCCGCTGTGCCTTGATCAGGCACCGAGCGTGAACCGTAACTGGTGTCGTACCAGCGGTTGTCGCTGAACACCCCGGTTGTCGATACCGCCGTGTCGCTGAAGTAACTGCTGGCGCCATGGCTCTCGTTGCCGGCCACCCACGCCGTGCCGTTGCCCGTACCGAGCACGCCCACCGGCGCATCAGGCTGGCAGTTCAAGATCGACGCCTTTCCGCTCAGGTTGTCGATGCGTACCGAGTACCCATTCTGCGGCAGCGCCATCCGGCAATTGTCCACGGTGAATATGCTGTTATCGGCAACGTGAGCGAACGTCGAAGCATTCGGGCCTTCATACCAAAGATCGTTGGCCAGCAGGCGACCACCGCTGATGACCTCGAAGGTTAGATAGTCATTCGACGTGGCCCCGGCAAACACCGAAGTTTTGCCCCCTTGCGGATTGCCAGCCGCCGCCTTCGCTCCGCCGACTACCTTCAAACCGGTTCCGGTTACGGCCGGAGCGATGGACGTTTGTGACGGGTAGAAATCGTGCAGTTCCACAACGGCATTGTCCAGTTGATCGACCAGCAGGCCAGCGGTCAGACCGCGGGTCAGCGTCGCCTGTTCCATAAAGATACGGGCCCCGGCCTGGTCGGCGTTGTCCACTTGGATACCGGCGCTCTTGCCGTACGTCTGGATCATAAAGTCTCGCAGAATGGCGCGCGAGGGCCCGGCCAGATCGATCACCGGACTGGTGCCTTGAGGGCCACCCCATTGCAGGTCAGTCACGCTACCATCACCGATGATCTGCACGTCGGCATTGGCCGGCACGGTCAGCGTGGACAGGATGGTGTACACGCCCTGAGCCAGATGCACCACCGGCCGTTGCCCGCTCAAGGCCGCCGCCTGGTTGATGGCTGCCTGGATCGTGCTGCCGCTGGAACCGGCGGCAACCTCGAATACGGTGCGGTTATTGTCCGGTAGCACGCCGGGCATGGTCGGCGTCGTGACCGTCAACGAACTGCGTGCCACCGTCTGGTTATCGACATTGATGAACCGCGGCGTGCCCGAGCCGCCGGTGACCGTCATCGGGTTGTTCACTGTGAAAGTGTTGCCCACGGCTATCATGTCCGGCACATCACCGGCGTTTTGCACGACGGCTGCGCCGGTCGCCCCGCTGCGGCTGGCGATCACGTTATCAACCAAAAAGACCGGGCCCATGGTGCCGATGGAAATCGCGGTGTCCGAGGTCGTGTCGGCAATCGTGTTGCCCTGGAACGTCAGTTCCGCCCCATTGGACCCAGTATTCGGCAGTTTAAAGAACTGCTTGGAGCCGATAGATGTGTTGTAGCGGAACGAGAACAGGCCCGTGTTGCCAATGTCGATATCGGAATTCGTCGAGCGCTGGAACAACGAACCGAAGACGTGGAAGTTGCCCGCGCCTGGATTATTGGAGACCCCGTCGTAGTTGTCGTTAAACGTGCAGTACCAGATGAACCAATCCAGCGCGTTGAAATTCTTCAGGATGATGCCCGCGACGCTCTGGCGCAGGAACTGGCACCGCAACACCGAGCTTTCCGCCGCGCCCTGTCCATTGTTACCACCACGAATGCCAATCCCGGCATCCTGAAAGACGTCATCGGCGTACTCGTTGCCGGTGTCGAAGTAGGTGCCCGCGTTCAACGATTGGTCGATCAGCACCCCGGCCGTGCTTGAGCCGTTAAACGTCAGACGGTCAAACCGGCTGTACGCCACGCCGTCAATGTGCAGCAGCACTCCGCCCGACGCGCCTCCCCATTTCAGCGCGGTCGTACCGGGGTCAGCACCGATGATGCTGACATACTGCTGCGATTGCAGGGTCACGGTACTGGTGATGCGATACGTTCCGGCCGGGATATACAGCACCGCCGGGTGACCGCTCTTGCCGAGGTCATTGAGGGCCGATTGCAACGCGCTGGTGTCGTCAGTCACACCGTCACCTTTGGCTCCGTAGTTGGCCTTTAGATTGGCCCAACTGGCGAACGGTCCGTTGAATTCATCCGCCGGCAGGCTGGAGACGGGGGCCGATGGTGTGACAACACAGGCTTGAACACTGGAGGACGAACTGTTTCCGGCGTTGTCGTAGGCGACAACGGTGTAACAGTACTGCGTGCTCGGCGACAACCCGCTGTCGGCGTAGCTGGGTGCCGTCGTTGTCCCCACCAACGTCCCATTGCGGTATACACGGTACCCGCTTAGCCCGGAGCCGCCGCTGTCGGAAGAACCGCTCCACGTCACGGAGATTTGCGTCGACGAGTTTGTCGTCGCCGATACGTTGCTCGGGACGGAAGGCGCTGTCGTATCGACCAGTGCCAGCGTCGTGGCACAGGCTTGGGCACTGGGGCTCGACAGGTTGCCGGCATTGTCATATGCGATGATCGTGTAACAGTACTGCGTGCTCGGCGACAACCCGCTGTCGGCGTAGGTGGTTGTCGTCGTTGTCCCCACCAACACCCCATTGTGATACACTCGATACCCGTTAAACCCGGAACCGCCCGTGTCAGTGCTGGAGTTCCAACTGATCGTGATCTGAGACGAAGAACCCACCGAGACAATCACCCCGTTCGGTGTTGTGGGGGCTATCGTGTCTCGCGGAAGTGTTGTGGCACAGGCTGGGGCGCTGACAGGGGAGACATTGCCCACGTTATCGTAGGCCACGACTGTGTAACAGTATTGCGTGCCCGGTGATAGCCCGCTGTCAGCATAACTGGTCGCCGACGTCGTTGCCACCAAGACTCCGTTGCGGTACACTTGATACCCGGCCAACCCGGAACCGCCAGCGTCCGTGCCACTGTTCCAACCGACTGTGATCTGGGTCGAGGAATCCACCGAGATGATCACCCCGCTCAATATCGCAGGAGCAATCGTGTCCACGACCGCCGGAGTTGTGAAACCGGTTACGGTGGCAACTGTGCTGACGGTTGGATCAGACGTACTGCCGTCGTCAGAGGTGGCAGCGTCGTCAGTCGCCACCGCCGTTGGATCTTCCGTAAGAAGAATCGAGGCTGGCACAATCAAGCTGCCCGAGCCGCCGCCCGCAAAATTATCAGGGAATTGCGCGGCCAATTCGTCATAGGCGTACGTGCCGGGCGCCAGCGTCGTACCGTTGATCGTCACGGCGCCGAACTGACAATCCTGGTGCAGGACCATCACGCTGTTGCTTCCCTGTAGCGTGAGCGCACCGGGACTCTGGACGTCGTAGCTGACTTCAAACCCGGCTCCACTGGCTACCGTGATGCTGCCTGTGCCGAGGGAACCTTGACCCGTACCTTTGAGGTAGCCTCTCCTGATCAGCCAGTTGCCGCTGTAGGGATTGTTCGTGCTTTGGATATCCAGCGGGTTCCAGCGGCTACCATTAATGAGCGTCAAGTTGGCGGCACCGGCGATTTGCGCGGTGATCACAAACCCGCGTGATCCCCATCCTTGGTCGATAGTCGAATCGGCCACCACGGACATTTGGCCCGAAATGGTGAAGGCCTGACCGTAGGACGCCTGCAGTTTCCCGCCGTTGAGGATCAGGCCCGGACTCCCATCCACACCGGGAAAACCTAACGTTACGCCCGACCAACCGGTGGCCTTGAGCCGTGAGCCAGAATCCAGAGTGAGTGAGTCTCCGGGAAAGATCTGAATCCCACCGTCCGGCGGATTTCGAAGAATGCCGCCGTCCAGAACTTCGTAGCTGTTGCCGGTGGCCGGAGAGACAGGCCCCGGCTGCCAAATGGCATCATTCCATGTCTGTAGCGGTATTTGGTACGATGGGGTGACGGTCGTGGTGAAATTGCCCGCCTGGCTCGCCGTGATCGGCAATGCCGTGGCCAGCAACATCGCAAACTCCAGTACGTGAGAGCTCTGCGGATACTTCATTGGCTGCCATTCCTTCCAGCTTCTTGGCTGTCGGGGAGCCTATGTCCTGAACGATGCGTCCACTACTAAACCGCGCAATGCCCGCATTCGCTCGGGGTGAAAGAAACGGCAGCGGCTACGGTGATGGTAGAAGAATCAATCAAGACCTTCGTGAGTCCTTATATCTGTTCCCGAAGACCGTCATGGGTCTTCATAAATGCCCCCTGACTATACACGTCCTACTAAACCTACAGGTTGTCCTTTAGCATATCCTTTGCCAAAGGCAAGACGAAAACCCCGCAAAGTCAAAAACCCTGCTATTCATTGATAGAAAATCCGTTGCGCGCTCAACTCTTGTCGAGCCCGAACAGGAGCCTGACGGCCTGTGACTGACAACTTGACGCAACAATGCCGCGCGTACGACATCCTGTCTCAACAGGGCTGGAAAAGAGAGCTGACGGAACTTCAGGATCTGTTCAGCCAGTCGATCATCTTGCCCGCGTCGTCAGGAAAAAGAATCCGAATTGCCAGCTCCATTTCGGCGCGGGCTGCTCCCTTTCGCTGCCAGCGACGCCGAACCTTCTCAATCCATTGATCGTAAGGCGGCTCCGTGTGATATACCGGGCCTTCCTCCCGGACCGCGATCTTCGCCGTCACGACCCCTGACAGTTCATCCAATGACACACCAAGCCTCTTGGCAACCGCGGCGGCCGTACTCAGATACGGCTCGCTCTTGCCACTGAGATAATCGCTGACTTGCGACTGCGTAAGGCCAAGCTCACTAGCTGCCTTCACCTGATTCCATTGTTTCGAAACCATGAGCTTCCGCAGTTGGTTTGAGAAAGTTTCCATCAGCAACCATCGGCCTTGCGATTCTTGTGGTTGACAAAATATCGGCTTTCCGATATACAGAAGCGGTGATTACTCGTAATCGTGCGCGGGCGCGCATGACTCAACTTGGTTGGTCGCAACGGCGTGCGGCCAGGCAATTGGAAATAACGCAGACCCACCTCTGTCTAGTACTCTGCGGGAAACGTGAATCGCGGTCCCTTCTGAAAAGGATTCTGCAACTCCCACCCGCACCCTTCATCCCTCACGGCTCGCCCTACGCAAAGCAGACCAAAACCAAACCGTAAACACAAGCCGGAAACGATCGTGGCACATTTTTGCCGTACCTTCAGCGGATCCGTGGCACGGCCCACTGTCATCGCCAGTCCTCACCTCCGCCGCTTCATATGGTTGGCGCCGAACGCACCGCAACCGAATAGGCGCGACTTTCCAAGGAAACCAGTGTTATCAGTATATTGGTGATTGGGAAAACTATTATGAAAGCACTGCGCCTTGGTTTTGTATGGATTGCCCTCGTGATGTTGATTGATCACCCTGACGGATCAAGCGCCGCCACATTGACCACCCTGTATGGTTTTATCGGCGGCGCTGACGGCATCCAACCGCTGGGCACACTTGTTCAAGGCAGTGAAAGCAATTTCTACGGGACAACCTTCGCCGGAGCGTCGGGCGGCGCGGGCACCGTGTTCACCATCAATTCGCTGGGGACGTTGACGACACTGTATCGCTTTAGCGGAAATGCCGACGGCGGCCAGCCGCGCGGGGCGCTTATCCAAGCCAGCGACGGCATTTTCTACGGGACGACCTACAGCGGAGGCCTGCCCGCCAGTGCAGGCACCGTTTTTTCCATCAGCCCAACAGGGACGCTGACAACGCTGTATCAGTTCAGCGGCGGCAGCGACGGCGCCCAACCGTACGGCGGCCTTGTCCAAGGCAGCGACAGCAATTTCTATGGGACGACCTCCGCCGGAGGGACCAACAACGCGGGCACCATCTTCGCCATCAATTCGGCAGGATCGCTGACTACGTTGTATCGCTTCACTGGCGGAGCTGATGGTGCCAACCCGGAAGCGGGGCTGGTGTTTGGGGCCAACAACCGCCTCTACGGGACAACGTATGGCGGTGGATATGGCTCGGGCACAGTGTTTCGGATCAGCACGGCGGGTACGTTTACGTCGTTGTATGCCTTCACCGGCTCAAGTGACGGTGCCAACCCAGCTGCAGGGCTTGTGCTGGGTAACAATAGCAACTTTTTCGGGACGACCTTTGGCGGAGGAGAAGGCTTGGGCGCAGTGTTCAAAATCACCTCGGCGGGCACATTGACAGCGCTGTACAACTTCACCGGCGGCGCCGATGGCGGCTCCCCCCAAGCGGGCCTTGTCTGGGGAAGCGACGGTAATTTCTACGGGACAACTTCCGCCGGGGGGTCGAGCGGCGTAGGCACAGTTTTTAAAATCACTGCGGGGGACGCGTTGACGACTCTGCATAGCTTCAGCGGCCTTGATGGCTCCAACCCCGAGACGGGCCTGATCCAGGGCAGCTCCAGTAATTACTATGGGACGACCTCGGCCGGGGGAACTGACAACGCGGGAACCATCTTCACACTCGTTCAACCCTGCACGTATTCACTCTCGCCACCCCATGTGACGCTTCCTGCCATCGAGGATAGTGGCACCTTCAGCGTTATCGCCAGCACGACAAACTGTCCCTGGATTGCGACCAACAATGTTGATTGGATCACGATTACCTCCGGCAGCAGCGGTGCCGGCGACGGGACGGTTTCGTATTCTGTGACAGCCAATCCGAGTGCCAGCGCCCGCGCGGGCACCATCACTGCAGCTGGCAGGACCTTCACGATATCGCAGCAAGCCGAAGTGTTCGGTCAATTCCTTGGAGGAACCTACAACGGCCTCGCCATTGCCGGTACCCCCGCGCAGGCCAGTTCCGGCTTTATTACTCTCGTTCTTGGCAAGACGGGCGCATTTCAGGCGGACGTGACTATCGATGGTGTCCGCTCCGCGTTCAAAGGGCAGTTTGACACATCCGGCAACGCAACCAACACCGTGGTCCGGAAGAACCTGAATTCCCTGCAGGTCATCCTCCAGTTGTTGAACGTCACCAACCAGACCGATCAGATTACGGGGACGGTTTCCGATGGCATATTCACATCCCAAGTCTTGGCTGATCTTGCCGTATTCAGCAAAGTGAATCCCTGCCCCTTCGCGGGGCGCTACACGTTTGTCCTAGAACCGTCTGACGACACCGATCCAAGTGTTCCGCAAGGATACGGCTACGGAACGCTCTCTGTGACGGCCCTCGGCGGTGGACGCATGCAGGGGGTATTGGGTGACGGAACGAAGTTCACCGCTACGTTTCCTGTCTCAGGATATGGCACGTGGCCGCTCTATGCTTCTCTCTACAAGAAGCAAGGTTCGTCCATCGGTCTGGTGACCATCGCCACCAATAACACACTCGCCGCGACCGTGAACTGGTTTAAGCCAGCCGGATCGAAAGGCCCCGATTATGCCGATGGCTTCACCACGGCAGTCACGCTGACCGGTGCGATTTACGTCCCGCCAGCTGACGGGGGCCCATCGATCGCTGGAAGCGAACAGTTAACCCTGGGTGGGGGCAGCCTTGAGAGCAATCTCGTCAAGAACATCGTCATTGAGGCGAATGGCAACGTCACCGTATCCCCTGCCGGCAGCGACCAACTGAAGTTGAAGGTCAACCCAACAACAGGACAATTCAGCGGCGGTTTCGTGAATCCAGCCGTTGGTAAGACCTCCAAGTTGGGCGGCCTGGTGTTGCAGACCGACAACTCGGGCGCGGGATTCTTTCAGGGCACCAATCAAACCGGTTTTGTCATCTTTGTACCGTCTCCGTGACGCGCCGGCACGAGGACTGTCGCAGCGGGAACGTCTCTCTTCGCCTTGTCTCGAACCTTCTTTGCAACCACACAGGCTTTTCTATTCGTCGGCAAAGACTTCTGCAGCTGGGATTCGTTTGACCTCCACGTTGCGGTAGTAGATGTGCCTCTCGCTAACGGAAGATACGCCAGGGTTGACGCTCCAGTCGGGCTTGTACATGCCAATTTTGAAATACGGGCCTCTCCAATCGCGATACGCCGTCGGCCCCTGTTTCCTGTATGCGCTACGGCCATCCCGAAAGATTTGGAGGCGTCCACGATCATCCCACTCCCAAAGTACACGAAACTCCCATCGCACCCACTTCCCCTTCTCCACCCCTCCGAGATCGACTTCTTCATTCGCGTCTCGCCCCACCCGTTCCCAAAGGAACCGGTTGACCTTCGCGGAAGACCAGCGATGCGACAGGAGCCACCGGCCGTCACGGATCATGAGCTTGAGGGATGGACTTCTCCACGTCTCGCCCAGCAGGAAGTCCGGTAGGTCATGCCACTGGGCAATATTATCTACCGCAACCTCGGGTACATAGTCATCCGGCAAACGGGCTTCAAACGCATACCGGTAAGCCTCTCCCAGCCCGACACATCCCAACTTCATCTCCACGCGTTGCGCGCCCTGAACGAGAGCGTCATCCCGCTTCAGGAAGAAACCGGCCACATGCTTGCCGGTGCGCGGGGATCCGGCAAAATTCTGGCTGCGTCCTGATCGGGCCTTTCCCAACCCCAAACCGGACTGAATCCATTCTCAAAATCATCACGGATTTCCACCGGGCCCGCCGGTAAAACGCCGCGAAATAAATGCCGACCGTAGCCAGCAGAATCGCCGCACACGCTGCTATTACCCGTTTCATTGGCGCGACGACAGAATTTTTCACCTCCCTGCAATCAAGATCGTCGAAACCTTCAGGGGGGTGGCACCCAACTGACGAGGGCTCACCGGCGCGCCATAGTCCACGCCAGCGATAGGCTCCGTCAGAATTGCCTGTTGCAGGGTGGCCAACGCGTCCTGGCACAAAAACATCACCTTGCGCTTTTGGTCCAGAGAGATGGCCAGAGATCGGACGTTGGTGTTCTCGCGGGAGAGAGCGAGTATGCGTGTCCGGATTTCGCTGAACTGTGCGTACGTCGACACGGCTGTCTTCAGATCAGGGTCGCCGCCAAGATTCTGAAGTGCGACCAAGCCATCCAGATCTTTGCGAACCACCTGATCTTCCTTGGCCATCTGCGCCTCCAACTCGTCCATCCTCTTGTCGCTTTCTTCCGCGATGTGTGGAGCGAGCAGAGTTTGTATGCGTAACGCCGCGGTCTGGGCGCCGAAAGCAAGCAATGCCACCTCTCTGGCCTCCGGTAAGCCCCCGCTCTTCGCCACAAGGCGGGAAAGCGCCGTGTCCATTTCCTTGAGCGCGTCCGCCGCCGGGCCAAATGCCAGGCTGTATGCTTTGAGGTTGGTGTTCTTGACCGCTAAAACCAACAGTTCGCTGTCGATCCGTTGGAACTCGGTAAAGACCCTGGAGAATTGCGCCAGAGAGTCCTTTTCGCCCTGGGTGCCGCCTGCCGAGAGGAGTTCCCCCATCTCTTTGCGTCCCCGTTCCACTTCCGCCGTGGCCGCACGGGCTTGGTCGGCGTACGTCTGCGAGTCTTGGTCGGTGACGGCCATCACGGCACTCTTTTCAGCCTCTGAAGCCGAGGCCAAACCCAGGCGCATTCGTTCCACCAGGTCAACTCTTCTCGCCTTGAATGCGAGTTGCTCGGCCGGGCTCTGGTTTGTGTGAAAATGCAGCACCACCAGCATCAGCACCAGCAGCGCTGCCGCCCCAGCGGCCATCCAAAGGATATTCGTGACGCCGGGCCTAATCTTCATGATGTCTCCTCGAGGTGGTGCAGCTTTGGGCCGGCATCGGGCCATGCCTTTGTCGTCGATGTCTTCGCATGATCATATATTACATCCGAACCACCAAATTCTCCTACCATGGAGCAAGTTGGGTTACGAGCGTAATGAGCAAGCGCACGGGCCAGGGGAATGGAGTTCAAACTTCCGAAAACTGTCACTGGCTGCCGGCTTGCAATCGCGCGCGCGCGTTTCGCGCCTCGGTGAAACCGGGCGTGATCCGCAACACCTGCTCATACTGCCCGATCGCCTCCTGGTTTCTACCGGCTTGCTCCAAGGCAACCCCCAGGTTGTAGTGCGCCTCGTCATACTCGGGCGCGATTCGCAGCGCTTCTTCGAACTGTCCGATCGCCTCCTGAATTCTGCCCCCCCGTCCCATGACGACTCCCAAGTCGTTGTGCATCCGGGCGTGATGCTCAACGGCTGCGAGCACGTTGAACGCCACCGAAAAGCCAAGCAATAGGCCCCAACCCCAACGCGCCGCGCGTTGCCATGCCGGCCGATCCGCCAGTGAGCGCTCCAACTCGAGGATGCCAACCACCGCCAGCAGTAGCAATGCAGGCAAGAAGTCCACCTCATAGCGGAACGTCGCGCTCTCGAAGAGCCCAAGGGTCAGCGCGCAAATCCCAAAAAGCAGGGCCACCGCCGTCACAAACCAGCGCAAAATCAAGGCTGCCTGCCCCGACTGACTCCGCCAAGCCAATAGCGCGGCCAACGCCAGCCACACCACCGGAATGTTGGTCAGGACACCGAATGGCGCCTCCACCAACGCAAAGCCCGCTGGCAACGGCGGCACGGCGATTTCATGCACGAAGGGAAAATGAGCGCTCCAGCGTGCCGGCTCCAGAAAATAGACCCGGAAATTGAACCAAAGATAACGCAGACTAAAGAAGTGCCCCGCAACACACCGCCGCCCGGACAGCGCGTAACTCATGCCGAATTCGAACGGGCTATCGAATCGCAGGGCGTTGTACAACATCAACCCCGACCCTATGAGGATGAAAGGCCCCACCGCCGCCATCAGTAATGCCCCAACCGGTCGCTGCTCATGCCGCGCTTTGGCTACTGGCACCAGCAGGATTAACGCTCCGAACAGCAAGTTCGGCCGCGCTCCCACCGCCAGCCCGTACGCCACACTCGCCGCCACCAGCCACCGGCCTTTCCGCTCCGCCTCGTGCAGCGCGCACCAGATCGCCGCCAGTGCCAGCATCGTCAGCATATACCCGCAACTGATCGGCACTTGGTAAAACTCGGCCACGGATACGAACACCGGCAGCCCCGTCGCCAGACCGAGCGCGAGTGTGCACGCCACCACCACCCCGACGCTGACTTCGGCAAAATAGCGCCGCCACAAGTCGTGCAGCAAACCCGCACTGGCCAGAAAGCCGATGGCGCAAAAGATCGCCACGGCTTGCCGGTGAAACAAGTACTGGCCGGTCAGCGCGACGAACGGCCAGAACAATATCAAGGTGGGTGTGACCCCGAAATACAGGTAGAGCTTGCCGTGGTAGTAGCTCATGTCGTGCACCCCGTAGGGGGTGGACCGATAGGGAGCATTTGCGGCGGGATCGTAGGGGTCGGCGAGTTGTGCCAATCCGTCGGGCACATCTTTTTTCAGGTTCAGTTGGCCGGCGCGAAAACCCTGCACCAATAAATTGTAATATGTGTCCGCCGCCTTCAGGGTCAATGATTCCATGATGCCCGACTGGGCCGCATACGCGTACACCCCAATAACCAGTACGCACACTGCGACCAGCCATGTCCACGCGTTCTTCATGGTGCCGCCAATCGATTCGTCACAATCCTTGCTTCCCGCAGGCAATAACCCCCACCGGCCAGCCAGGCGTCAACTCAAAAATGGGCTGCGGACTCTGTCCCCCGAATTGCGCTTGTGGATGAATCCGCAACCATCGTGGTGGATAATCGGGAAAACGATCGTCCCGCGGCCGGGGTTCGGTTTCCGGTTCGTGGGGGCTGCCGCCAGAGCCGCGGCGACGTGCAGCCAATGGATTCCGCCGAGCCTTTTAGCCCAAGTCGCGTGCGTGGGATTCTGTCGTGCTGGGCAACTTGGACGCACGCGCCCGAATCAGCTCGACCAGTTTCGGTTTCAAGTGTTGTGCCAGAACCTCATGTCCCCATTGGGATAGGTGAAGTCCATCGTGCAGAAGGGTCTGATTGCGCGGATACTGGGCCAGCAACTTCCAACCATCGATGATACAAACATCCGCGCGCCCGGCAAAATCGGCAGTGAGGTCACAACTGTAACAACGAGCCCAAGCATCCGATAGAAAATTGTCGAAGACAAATGGAGTGAAAACAATCGGATAAGCGCCGATGGAAACCACGGAATCAACCATCTTCGCGATGCTTTGTCGATAGACCGAACGGGACGTGACGGGACGCGCTCCCAGGGCGAGACCGCCCCAACCCCGCAAAAACGCATTCATCCGATTCCTGAAATTCGGCGGCCGGTTGGCCACCAGAACCGGCGCCTTGGAAGGCTTCTTCTTCCGACCAAGCACCTCATTCCACACCCGTCGAACCGCAATCTTCGCATCCGACGACCCGAATTGCAGCACCACAATGTCGGGACGGTGGGGAAATACATTCTCTTCCAAACGTTCGACCGCCGTTGGCGCCGGACAAGCCGTGATGGTGGCAATGCTGTATTTTATCTCGGCTTCAACTTCCGGTTGAGCCTGCGCGATTGCCATCCGCAGGAAGCCGCCCTTTTCGTCCACAGGATAACCGGTGATGAGACAGGCGCCAAAACCAACGACCGTGATCGTTGGGCGCGATTGACCCGGTGAATCACTCGGTGCATTCATTACGTTCTTACCGAGCATTCGTTATGCCTCGTTCATGAGCCGACACAGCAAGCATTTACAGGACACGGAGCAACTCACATCCGCCTTTCGCTCACCGTCGAGCAATCATAGCAAAAACCGTGGCGAATGTCGAGTGATTGTCCCAACGTCTGGCGCGGGGCATCCAGTCTTTTGGACTGAGCGGGCGGGACCTCCCTGATCTTTTCTACTTCCAGATGTTTGGTGGAAGGCGAATCGCAAAAAATGGCGCGAAAAAACCCCCCACAAAAACCGCCACGCAGATAGCGGCCATGACCCATTGGGTCCGGCGGCAAAGAATCTCGATCTGTGTTCCTCGTTTCCGGCCCTGTCTCACATTGTAGCCGAACAGGGCTTCTCCTGCCTTCTTTTGGGCCACGTAAGCGGGCAGCCCCTCGGTGTCAAACAATTGCAAGGCTTCCGGCCGCTTGCCGGCCTTCACCAGGTCGAAAACCTGCCGGCGAATCTCTCGATACTTCTCGCGCGCTGCTACGAGGTGATCGAACAATTGTTTGTCCTCCTCCTCATAAATGGAGCGCTGGTACGCCTGCATGCTGTCGTTGACTCGCTGGCCTGCTTCCTCAATTGTTTTCAGGTACAGGTCCCGTTCCTCGGGGCTGCCGGAATTGACGACCAACAATGTTCGGGCGAAGCCTTCTGAGAGTTCCGAATCAATCTGGCCTCCATAAACCAGTCCCGGAAGCGTGTCGTCGACAATTTGCGCGGCGTCGCTCCTCAGTCGACCGACAAGAAAGAATCCGGTCCAGCCGATGATGAACACGCACCCGAGTGCGATCACCGCAGGCTTCAATCTTCGAAAGTTGCTCATACCACCAACCACCTCAACTGTTTTGCTCCTGGCGACTGGGAAAATATCATGACGGAGTGTGTCATGGCAAAGAAATTGGCTCCGCAGGTAGGACTCGAACCTACAACCCGCGCATTAACAGTGCGCTGCTCCACCATTGAGCTACTGCGGAACCGGAAATAGATGCGCATTTATATAGGCGACACGCCCAGTTTCGTCAACTCCTCGCGCGCCTGCCCGAAATCCCGATACTGCACCGCCTGCATGCCGACGCGCCGGGCCCCTTCCACGTTGGCGGCGATGTCGTCGAGAAACACAGTCCGCCCGGCGGTCAGCCCGTACTTGCCCAGCGTGTGCTGGTAGATCGCCGCGTCGGGCTTGAGCAGGCCGACCTCGTGTGAGAACACATGCGCGTCAAACTCGTTCAGGAACGGGTAGTGTTCCAGCACAAAATCGATATGGATGGCGTTGGTGTTCGACAACAAAAGCCGTGGCACGCGCGTCTTCAGCGATTCGGCCAGCGCGATCATCGGCTCGATGGGCGTGAAGATATCGGACCATAGGAGCGCAAACTCTTCATACGTGCCGTCGAACGCCAGATCTCTCGCAACCGTGTGAAAGAACTGCACTTTGGAAAGCTTGCCCAATGCCAATTCGGTCACGTACGGCGTGCTGCGCGCGTACTCGCCGATTTGGCGCCGCGTCTTGCCCGTGCGCGCGGCCAGCCGCTCTGCCGCGCGCTCCTCGTCGTAGGCCAGCAACACGTTGCCCAAATCAAAAATGACCGCCTCGACCCCGTTCATAATCGTTTCAAAACATCCTCCGCGCTGCGTCCCGCTTCCTCCATTGTCACGCCGAACGAGACAAACCCGTGGTTTCGCATGACCACGAATTTGTGTCCGTCCAGCGCGCTCAGGATCTCGGCGACCAACTCCGCCGTCCCGTATGCTTGCTCGTGCGCCGTGACCGGCAGCCCCAACCGCTCCGCCTCCGCCAGCAAGCGCTCGCTGTGCCCGTGAAACACCGCGTTGATGCCGGGCCGCGCCGCGTAAATCCCCGCGTGCATCAGGCTCTCGCTCGACGGTTCGTACAACCCCACCACCTTCAACTCCCGCTTCTCCCGGTCCGTCTCGACCACCTCCACAAACTCCTGCCGCGTGATCCCGCCCAAATCGCCCGCGGTGCGGTTGATAAGAAATCCGTTCACCGTGCGGAAGCTGAGGTTGCCCACCGTGTCCCCCACCAATCCGAGCGACGCCCAGCGCCGGCACCATTTCAGCAACTCGCCCATGCGCTCGTCGCCCGACACCGCGCGTTGCGCGAACACCGTCCGAAATTTCGTTCCTGTGTAGACCTCGCCCATCGTCGCGTCAGTTCCCAAACTGTCTTCGGATCCCGCCGGGCTTCACGATTCCGCGTTCCGTGATGATTCCCGTGATGTATTTCGCCGGTGTCACGTCAAACGCCGGATTCCCGGCCGCCGCTCCATGCGGCGAAACGCGGACGCGCTCCAGCTTTTTCCCCGCCGTCCGGCCCGACACATAATGCATCTCGTCCTCGTCCCGTTCCTCAATCGGGATGTCGTCCCCGCTCGGACACTTCAAATCGATCGTCGAACTCGGCGCGGCCACGTAAAACGGTATGCCGTTCTCGCGCGCCAGCACCGCCTTCTGGTACGTGCCGATCTTGTTCGCGACGTCGCCGTTGGCTGCGATGCGGTCGGCCCCGACGATGCACAAATCCACTTCGCCCCGCCGCATGTAGAGTCCCCCCGCGTTGTCCGCAATGATCTTGTGCGGCACGCCTTCCTGCAGGAATTCCCAGCTCGTCAGGTTCGCTCCCTGGTTCCGTGGCCGCGTCTCATCCACCCACACAAAAATCTTCCGCCCCTGGCGATGCGCCAAATAAATCGGCGCGGGCGCGCTCCCCCAGTCCACCAATGCCAGCCAGCCGGCATTACAGTGCGTCAGCACCCTTGTGCCGCTGGGAACGAGTGGCAGCCCCACGCGGGCTATCTCCTTCGCGCGTTCGACGTACTCATCCGCAATCGCCTCGGCTTCGGCCACGGCCTCTTTCGCCGACTTCGCCCGGGCGCGAACGCGGTCGAGCGCATGTTTCAAGTCGGCTGCCGTCGGGCGCGTCTCGACCAGTGTGCGGTACGCGCGGTCGAGATCAACTCCCTCCAGATACGCTTGCGCCATGCCGTAACCCGCCGTCGCGCCGATGGTGCCCGCGCCGCGGACGATCATCGTTTGGATGGCCCGCGCCGTCTCGCGATGGTTCTTCAGCCGCAATAGCTCAAACCGGTGCGGCAGCAACGGCTGGTTGATCACCACCACGTCGCGTCCCCGCATCCACACCGCGCGATAATCTTTCCCTCGGACTTTCATAAGGCGCGGTAGTGTAGCGGAATCGCCAAACCCTCCACAAGCTTCAGCACCGGGTCCCCCTTTTCGACCCCGAATGATGCGGAAAATCGCCCTCCCGGAGCTGTTTTCCAGCATTTATTCCCCGTTTTTTGCCTCTTTTTTGCAGAACGAACCCAACTCTGTTTTTTCATAACTGTTTCATGTCGAAATACATGTGCGTTTTTTAGTTGGGTTCGTTTGGCAGAAACACTCTTCTCTATATAGGCTCCCTCCCAACTGCCTTCGGTCGGCTTCCTTCAGTCGCCCTGTTGCACCTATCTTCACACCCCGATTCTCTCACAATCCTAGAAAACCCGTTAGTGTACTTTGGAAGGTTTGGAAGCTTTGGAAGCTTTTTTTGCAGGGTCCGTTGTAGCCGCGCGCGGTGAGCGCGGCCTTTCCCCGCCCCGCTTTGTAGCAACTGTCTTGTCATGTGGGTTGGAATTCTGGGTTTTTAAGCAGTTGATTGAGCAGGATGATGAGTTTGCGCATCACGGCGACGAGGGCCACCTTGGGAGCTTTGCCGGCCGCGATCAGGCGCTGGTAGAATACTTTCAGCCGAGCGTTGGTAAACGCCGCGACCAGCGCCGCCATGTACAACGCCCGCCGCGCGACCGCCCGACCTCCGCCGATCAGCCGATGACCACGGCGCGGGCCACTATCACGATTGAAGGGTGCCACTCCGACCAGTGCTGCGGCTTGCCGCCGGTTGAGTGTCCCCAACTCCGGCATCGTGGCCAACAGCACCACCGCCGTAATTCGGCCCACGCCCACCACCGCACACAGTCGCGCCACCTTGTGCGCCAGCGCGGGCTCGGCTTGGAGCAATTCGGTGATCCAAGCGTCGAGTTGTTCCAGCTGCCGATCCAGGGCGGCCACATGACGCTGCACCTGGCGACGCACAGCCGGATGCGTGGTGTGCTCCAGACGGTTGTGCTCGGCGATGCGCAACTGCTGCACTTGCTGACGGCGCGACACCAACTCGGCCAACTGACGCTGGGCGGCACTGAGAGCGGGCGTGGCCGCTGGCTGCAGGCGCTGACCGAACTCCGCCAGCACTTGCGCATCCAGCCGATCGGTCTTGGCCAACCGACCTTGCGCACGGGCAAAGTCACGAGCTTGGCGCGGATTGACGACACTGATGGCGAGGGCCGATCGCTGCAGGGCCAGGACGACCGGACGTTCATACCCGCCGCTGGCTTCACACACGACGTGGACCAAGCCCAGACCTTGGAGCCACCGCACCAGCGCCCGGTGGCCGGCGGAGCTGTTGGCAAACTGACGGGCCTGCGGCGGCGTGCTCAGCGCATGCAGATCCAGCGTGGCTTTGGCGATATCCATTCCAACGTAGACGACAGACGGCAACATGGTTAGACTCCTCCTTGCAATGCGAGCTGGTCGGAAGGCAACTCCGCACCGCTCTGGCAACTGTTCGAGTACAGGACCAAAGTCAGCCGACGGACCCTGCTACAAACGAACGCGCTCGTCGCGGTTCGAGGGCTGGAACGATCACGTCGGCGTTGCGCTCGTGGGGGGCATGCCCCCCACGAGCGGCCCTGTGGCCGAAGTTCCTTCCTCAGCCACACGGAAACACTACCAGAAAACATAGATACAAGGGCTGGATGCCCGAGTCCGACGAGGTGTATCCAGCCGCTCCGCCGCCGTTGTAGGCCGCAACCCTCACGCGGCGTTTGTTCGTCAGACTTTCCGCCGACCTTCCAGCGCCCGGGCCAGCGTGACTTCATCCGCCGTTTCCAGCGCGCTGCCCACCGCCAACCCCAGCGCGATGCGGCTGACCGACACCCCGAGCGGCTTGAGCTGGGCGATCAGGTGGCTCGCCGTCGCCTCGCTCTCCACGTCCGCCCCCAACGCCAGGATGATCTCCGTCGGTTTATCGCGCTTCACCCGCTCCAACAACGCCGCGATGCGCAATTTCTCCGGGCCGACGTCGTCCAGCGGCGAAATCCGCCCCATCAACGCGTGATACACGCCCTTGTGCACTCCCGCCCGTTCCAGCGTGAGAATGTCATTCGGGCCTTCCACCACGCAGATCGAGGACTGTTCCCGGCGCGGGTTGTCGCAGATCTCGCAGGGGTCCTTCTCCGTATAACTCCCGCACCGCGTGCAATTGCGGATCTTCGCCTTGGCATCGACGATCGCCTGCGACAGTTGACGGTTGGTATCGCCGTTGGACCTCAGCAGATACAGCGCAATCCGCTCCGCGCTCCGCTTGCCAATCCCCGGCAGCCGCGACAATTGCGTGATCAAATTCTGTACGGGTGTGGGATAATCCATCGGCCTCGGTTCTATCCGTTCTCACATCCAAAAACAAGCAAAGCACACTCGTTTGTCTTCATGAACCGATGCGGTCACTAACGAGAATCGAACCGACTCTCCCTTCAATGGGTACCCGCCCCTACGATTCTGCCAGTGCGGGAAGAACCACCGTGACAGCGCCGACCCCATCATTGTCGGTGGCCGGGAATGCGCCATAGAATACGCGTGACGTGGGGTTGATGGTCGATCCAAAATCGTCGATCTCATCGAGATTGGAAACGATTTCCACTTGGATCTGCAGACCATCGTCACGAAGACGCCCGATTACTGCCTCACTTTCATCGATAATGATTCCTTCGATGTCGGATTTGACCTTGGGCGAGTAGAGGGCGCTTCGAATTCGGCCGTCAAAGTAGAAACTAACAGTGCTACCGGGTGAGAGCCTCTCCTCTACGGCTCCGAGCTGGCTGTTGTCAGGACAATAATACCACCTCGTGGCTCCGCCTCCTTTGGCAACACGCTCCAGGATCACGGCACCGGTGGTTCCCAATCGATCAACGATCGGCGTCGCTGCGAATGCGGCGTGAACTGTCAAAACAAACGCAGCATCATGCCTAATCATCAATGATCCATCGGTCTCGCGCCGTTACATCATCCCGGGCAGGTTCATGCCGGCGGTGACCTTGCCCATCTCTTCTTCCTGCGTCTTCTTCGCCGACTGCAGGGCGTTGGTCACGGCCCCGAGCACCAAATCCTCCAGCATCTCCACGTCCTTCGGGTCCACCACCTTGGGATCGATCTTGATCGACGCAATCGTTCCGTCACACTTGGCGACGGCTTTCACGGCCCCGCCGCCCGCCGTGGCTTCCACTTCGCGCTGCGCCAGTTCCTCCTGCACGCGCGTCATTTCGGCCTGCATCTTCTGGGCTTGTTTGAGAAATTTTCCGAGTCCGGCCATAATCCACCATCACTTTCTGACGTCCACGATTGTTCCCTTGAAAATCTCCAGCGCTTTCTTGATCAGCGGATCGTTCTTGAAGTCATCGAGGTTTTTTTTTGCGGGCTCCGCCGCCGGCTTGCTTGCCCCGACGGGTTTCGCCGGAACGGACGCCGACGCCTTTCGCGGTGCCGGCGAATTGCCCGGTTCCGTTGCCTGAAACTTCAGCGCCACGTCCATCCGCAATTTCTCCTTCAGTTTCGCCTGCAAAATCTCGATGTTGCGCGGACGGTCGGCCAGTTCCTTGCGGTCGGCAAACTCGGGATCGAATCCGACCACCAACACATTCCCCTGCATCCCCAGCGGACGCGTGCCCACCAGATATGATTTCGCCATCGGAACCGCTTTCCCGAGGTGCTCGACCGCATAGTCCCATGCTTCATCGAGTGCGGCGGAAGTCGCCGGGGCCGCCGTCTCAGCCCCCGGACGGCCGGGCTCGCGCGGGTGCGGGCTGAGGCGCCGCCGGAACTGCCGTCACCGCGCCACCGGCCTTCAACTCGTTCAGCTTCTTCAACACACCGTCGATACCCGTCATGTCCCGCGCCTTGACGGCTTTCACCAGTGCGATCTCGAAGAACACGCGCTTCGATAGCGCGTAGCGGAGCCGCCCCTCAGCCGCCGCCAGCGCGTCGATGATGCGCAACACCGCGTCGGAGTCGGTGCGTTTCGCCTGCGCCTTCAGCAACCCCAACTCCGTGTCGGGCAACTGCAGCGACGTAATCCCCTCTTCGCCCAGGGTCACCACCAGCAGGTTGCGAAAATGATCCAGCAAATCGGCGACAAGCCGCTGCAGGTCCTTGCCGATCTCGTCCAGCTCTTTGAGCACCTTCAACGCCTTGATTGTTTCGCCATCGAGGATCGCGTCCGTCAGCGCCGCGATCTTATCGTGCGCCACAAGCCCGAACACCGACAGGACATCGACCTCGGCAATCTTGTTGCCACAAAACGCGATGAGCTGGTCGAGCGTGCTTTCCGCATCGCGCAAACCGCCTTCGGCCCCGCGCGCAATCGCCGCCAGCGCCGCGTCGTCAATCTCCACCTTCTCCTTCTTCGCGATCTTCTTGAGGTGACTGACGATGAGGTTCGCCGGGATCCGCCTCAAATCGAACCGCTGACACCGGGACAGTATCGTCGGCAGCACTTTCTGCGGTTCCGTCGTGGCAAAGAAGAACTTCACGTGCGCCGGCGGTTCTTCGAGCGTTTTCAAGAGCGCGTTGAACGCCTGCGTGGTGAGCATGTGGACTTCGTCGATGATGTAGATCTTGAATTTGCTGCGGGCGGGCGCATAGCGGACGGTGTCGCGCAGTTCCCGAACCTGCTCGACACCATTATTGGATGCGCCATCGATCTCCAGCACGTCGAGCGAGCGCCCCTCGGTGATTTCCTTGCAGTTGTCGCACTCATCGCACGGCGTGACCGTGGGCCCTTTCACGCAGTTGAGCGCCTTGGCGAAAATCCGGGCCGTCGACGTCTTGCCGATGCCGCGCGGGCCCACGAAGAGATAGGCGTGCGCCAGACGGTTCTGCTCAACCGCGTTCTTCAGCGTGGTGGTGACATGCTCCTGCCCCACCACGTCGTCAAACTGCTGCGGACGCCATTTCCTGGCTAAAACCTGATATTGCTGTGCCATGCGGTTAACTCGAGAAACTCACCACACCGAAAAAAGGTCGTGCACCTCGCGTCGACAATCGACATCGGCTTGCGCGCCGCGGTTAAAGCTCCGACCAGGCGCCCCGACAGCACATGGAACATCAAGCTTACCGTTGCTGTCTTCCGACCCTGGCGGGGTTCGCAGGCAACCATTGCATCGGACCCGGCCCTCAACGCCGCCCCGCGGTTTGCCCGCCCACGTCGCCGCCTCGGCGAGGAATTCGACCCAGCTATAGCGGGTTGCTGGTGCAGGGAACCGCTACCTCCCCGTCTAGCACGACCAAAACTGTACCCCCCGAACTCCTTCGGGACGACCTGCTCCGAACACGCTGGCGCGTTCGGAGCTGCTCTACCATGCAAAAATCTGGAGCCAACGGTCGGAATCGAACCGACGACCTGCGGTTTACGAAACCGCTGCTCTACCAGCTGAGCTACGTTGGCAAAATCGCGGCGTCATTATGCCACGTTTCCGCCCTCGCGCAAGTAAATCGAGACGGCTAAGGGAGTTCGACAGGTGCGAAACAGAACGGCTTCCCGGCGCGTGGAACCCTTGACAACTATCTGCGCAGTCGCGTGGGTCGAGAGAAAGGAGCAGGCCCGGCTATTCACTCATGGACGATCCTGACCATCAGTGGTGGTCGTCATTATCATGGTGATCTTGATCGTCGTGGTGATCCTGATCGTCGTGGTGATCCTGATCGTGATGATCCTGATCCTCATGGCGAGGCGCTTCGCGGCGATCGTGATCGTCGTCTCGCCAGATAAAGCATCCCGTGAGTAACACCGACATTGTGCCCAACAAGACCGCCAATTTCAAAGCTGACCATCCTGAGTTATGATTCATGCCAGAACGATACGGGGGACAATGGCGGAATGATATGGGGTGTTGACCCCAGAGGTTGCGCGCTTACGGTCTTATTACGTGGAAGTCGCCCGAGGATTGATCGGTCGCCCCCGTGCGACTCCACTTGAACGACGGCGTTTTGACGGTGACCAAGGAAATCGATTGATTCACCAAAACGCCAAAAGGCAACCCTCCATTGTCCGTGACAACGCTGCCAAGATGCACATCGCCAATGATCGCAGCGACAAGGTCGCTGTCAGCGAACCCGTTCACGGACGATTTAACACCGAGCGATTCCAGGCGCAAATCGGGAACGAATGTCCCGCCCAGTAATGGGTTGCTGGGATCGCCCGGCGTGAAGCCCACGTAGATTGTGGAGTCAACCATCTCCGAGGCGGCCACCGAGCCCACGTTGCCGCTCGCGATGTTGATACTGGCATTGCTGATCGCGCCCGCTACGACGAGTGTTCCCAACGTGGAACCACCGGCCGGAACGCCATCGCCGGAAAGCTCGAACGCCGCCTCACAATCGCCTGCGATTCCGTTGCGTCGATCGCCCTTGATCAACATCTTGGCGATGCGGGGCGCCTGGATGGTACCCGCGCCAAAGCGCGCGGCTTGTAACGTCTGAATCTGGCTCCCGACGTCGATGCTTGCCCCGTCGTCGATATTGTGGGCAATAATCTTCGTGCCCTGACCCGAAGACCCACCCGCGATTACGACCGCGCCGTTCAGGATGTCATGAACCTGCAACAGTTTCAGGTAACCGCCGATCTGGATGCCGCTGCCCACCAAATCAACGCCGGGGGCATTGATCGACCGGCAATCTCCATCGCCGGTAATTCCATCTACCGACAGCACGCCCGTTCCGGCTCCGCCTTTCTTAACCCTGATCGTCACCTGACTGGACGCATCAGTGTCGGACAAGACAATGCTCGGCGGTTCGTTCGTCGAAATCTGCATCGTCCCGGCGTGCAGAAGAGTCATCGTCACCGAATCCCCGGCGCCACTCGTAAAGGCGATCGTTTGCGGCCGGTCGTTGACGATCGTCACCACCGCCGTAACCTGGGTTCCCAGGGTTGCCCCGACCGGGTTGCTCAAGGTCGCGATAACCGTCTTGTTGCTTTGTAAATCCCGAAACTCCACGAATTGGAAACTGAAACTTGTACTCTCCACGCCCGCGGGAAAAGCCAGGGTCCCGCTCGTCTCCAGATAGTCGATCCCGTTCTTTGCCGTTCCATCACTGGTGGCGTAATCCACGCTCGCCGCACCAGAAGTATCTCCGAAACGGAGGACCGTGATCGTGGCCCTGCCGACGTGCTCGTGGACGTGGTAGTTGGCTGCGCCAAACTGAATAGCGGGAGGCCCGGTGGCGACGATGGTCAGCACCGCGCTCTTCGGACTGCCCAGAACACCCCCTTGCGGATTGGAGAGGGTCAGTTTCACGGTCTGGTTGGTCTCCAACGGGCTGGTCTCCAAAATGGGAATGGCGAAAGTATTCGTAAGAACTCCCACACCAAACGTCACCGTCCCGTTCGTCGCCGTGTAATCAATACCCGCCTTCGCGCTGCCATCGCTGGTGCTGAAATCAACGGAAGCAGTCCCGTTGGATCCGCCCGTCCGGACCAGCGTGATCACCGCGTTGCCCAACCCTTCATTCACCGCGTAGGCGCTTTGCGCGAATTGCATCTGCTCCACGGAGGTGTTGATGATTGTGAGCACCGCGTTTGACAGGCTGCTCAGAACAGCAAACCCGGTCGGATTCGATAGCGCCAGATTGACGGTCTGGGTGGATTGCGGCATACCGTTGTCCAAAATAGAAACGGTGAATGTGGCGATGAGGACATTGGTGGCAAACGTCAGCGTGCCGTTGGTCGCGACATAATCAACGCCCGCAGTGCCCGTGCCATCGCTTGTCGCAAAATCGACCGTGGCAACGCCGTCCGTGCTACCCGTAAAGCCAACGTCAATGGCCACATTGCTCTGGTTGACGTCCACCGAATACGCGGACTGGCTGAAAGCGACCGTTCCCGTCTGGGCCTGCGCCAGCCCTGAAAACAGCGTCAGCGCCAACCCGATCACGATCAAGGGAACCCCCAGCACCGCCTTCGCTCTTGAAGCGCAAATCGCCGCGCGTTTGTTCGACGGCGTCGCGCACGATAACGGAAAGTATGGGGGTGACGCGACTTGCATCTCGGTTACGTAGCACCTCGCGCCTCGAAATTCAACCTTCGAGAGGGAGTGATTGGAGAACTGAACCTTGACAAACCTGGGCTTGCGAAACCCATCTCATTTATGTTACGGCTATTCGCCATCCGGTGCGGGTATAATTCGTCTTGATAAACTGGTAAAGCGTGGACCATCAATTTGAACCGGCTGCGGTCGCCGAACCAGCGACGGCGCTACCAGAAGCCCCCCCTCCTCGGGGGTGGTTGCTAAGGGTTTTCCAGCCGGCTCCTCCCGCCGCGGTCATGCTCACCGATCCTGTCGAGATCGGGCTGAAATATCGGTATTGGCAGAACCGGGTCCTGGTCGCTTCGATCAGCGGCTACGCGCTCTTCTATTTTGTTCGCAAGAACCTCAGCATCGCCATGCCGTTCATGGAACGCGATCTCCACCTCCAAAAGTCCAGCCTCGGCTTGTTTTTGACCTTGGGCGGGCTGCTCTATGGCGTCTCAAAGTTTGCCAATGGGTTTCTCGCGGACCGCGCCAACGCGCGCGCCTTTCTCGTAACCGGCTTGGCGGTCTCGGCGATTCTGAACCTGCTGTTTGGCCTGAATTCAGACTGTTGTGGCGTTGGGCCTCATTTGGATGTTCAACGGATGGTTTCAGGGCATGGGCTTCCCCCCCTGCGCCCGCTTGCTGACACACTGGTTCCCGCCGAAGCAACTCGCTACCAAAATGTCCATTTGGAACCTGGGCCAGAACATCGGTAGTGGGTTGATTCTGATTCTTTGCGGTTATCTCGTCGTGTACGGCTGGCGCGCTTGCTTCTTCGTCCCGGCAGCCATTGTTCTGACCTCGGCCGTGTTTATTTGGCTGGCGGCTCCCGATACCCCGCCATCAGTCGGCTTGCCGGAAGTGGCGGGCACGCGGACTGCAGGCCCACAAGAACAGTCGCGCGAGGAGTTCAAAGCCTTTGTGAGGAAGCAGGTCTTTCGCAATAAGTACATCTGGCTGGTCTCGAGCGCCAATTTCTTCGTATACACCGTCCGGTTTGTCATGTTGGACTGGGGACCGACCTTGCTGCTGCAAGTCAAGCACATCCAGATCCGACACGCCGGGTGGATGGTGGCAGGGTTCGAAGCCTGCGGGGTGACGGGCGCGATCATCGGTGGATGGTTGACGGACCGGTTTCTCGGCGGACGCGCCGTGTGGACCTGTTTCATTTACATGCTCCTCGCAGGCGTTGCGACTCTCGTGTTTTGGAAGGTGCCAGTGCGGTCGGAACTGTTAACCACCGCGATGTTGGGCGCTGTGGGTTTCTTCATCTATGGTCCCCAATGTCTGCTCGCCGTCGCCGCTGCCAACCTAGCCACCAAACGGGCTGCCGCAACGGCGATCGGTCTGACCAGCATATTTGGATACGCCAGCACCGTGCTCTCCGGATGGGGCGTGGGCATGCTGCTGGAGCACTACGGATGGGATGCGGCCTTTCGGCTGCTCTTGGTGGCGATCGCCTTGGGCTCATTGCTGTTCGCGGCAGCTCTGCCCGCCAAGGCCCACGGTTATGACAGCTAAATGAAATGGTTTACAGACCCATGCACAGATTGATCCTGAGTTTTCTCCTTCTCCTCTTGAGTTCAGCTGGCTCTCTGGCCGACAACGGCAAGCCGACAGTTACACTTCCCGGGCAGCGGTCGGACGGTTCAGTCCTCTTGCCTAATCAATGGTCGCTCCGCCCGATCGGACGACAAATCGAACTGGGCGATTTCCCCATCAACATCGCCGTCCATCCGCAAGGCCGCTTCGTCGCCATCCTGCACTCAGGGTACAGCCGGCACGCCGTCATGATCGTGGACGTGGTGGCTGAGAAAGTCATCACGAACGCGCCCCTCGAAGAGGCATTCTACGGGATCGACTTCTCCCGCGATGGCTCCCGCCTGTTCTGCAGCGGCGCCAGCGAAGAAGTGATCCATGGGTTTCACTTCGAGGACGGCCAACTCTCGGATGCGCGCGATATCCGACTGCGCCCCGCCGATGACGTGGGCATCGCCGCGGGATTGGCGGGTGATTCCGACGGGAAGAAACTGTACGTCGCAAACCTGTATGGGCAAAGCGTTTCGTTGGTCGATTTGCATACCAACGTGGTAATCGACATTCCGCTTACCCCCAACTCGCTGACCAACTCCTTCGAGACGGTCACCCGACGTCACCGATCTACCGAGGAAGAGCTGAATCACGCCGGGGTTTTCCCCTATGCCTGCCGCGTCGACAACCGGAGGCAGCGGCTTTATGTGAGCTTGTGGGGCAATGCCGAAATCGCCGTGATCGATTTGAAGTCGCAAAAAGTAATCGACCGCTGGCCCACCCAGGAGCATCCCAACGAAATGGCGCTGACCACCTCCGGCAAGACGCTCTTCGTCGCGAACGCAAACCGCAATACCGTTACCGTGTTGGACACCACGAGCGGCAAGGCTTTGGAAACGCTTTCGACATCGCTCTACCCACGCATGCTCTCAGGATCAACCCCGAACAGCCTCGCCCTGACGCCAGATGGGAACACTCTGTTTGTGGCCAACGCGGACAACAACAACGTCGCCGTGTTCGACGTGGCCACACCGGGACATAGTCGCTCGCTCGGCTTCATTCCTGTCGGCTGGTATCCGACATCCGTGCGCGTGACGCCGGACAGCAAGCGCCTGCTTGTTACCAACGGCAAGGGCGTCATCTCCAAGGCCAATCCCGGTGGCCCGGAGCCCGGCCGCAAAACCAAGGCGGAAACACTTCCGCAATACATCGCCCAACTCCTCCGCGGCACCCTGAGCGTGATCGATTTGCCGGCGCGGGACGCGCTTGAGAAACAACTCGTGACTGACACCGCGCAGGCCTATCGGTGCAGCCCGCTCAAAGCCGACGCCTCTGTATCGGTCGCGCGTCCGAAGGACAACCCGATCCCGTTCACCCCCGGCGATACGGGCCCGATCAAGTATTGCTTCTACATCGTCAAGGAGAACCGCACCTACGATCAGGTCCTCGGCGACATGCCGGAAGGCAACGGCGATACGAACCTCTGCCTGTTTCCCGAGGAAATCTCGCCGAACCACCATCAACTGGCCCGTGAGTTTGTGCTGCTCGACAATTTTTACGCCGACGCGGAGATCAGCGCGGACGGGCATGAATGGACGATGGGCGCGTATGCAACCGATTTCGTGGAAAAGATGTGGCCACTCCAGTACGGCCACGATAAACGTCGCAAGTATATCTATCCCGCCGAAGGAATTTTCCCCGTGGCCCAGCCCGCCGGTGGCTATCTCTGGGACCGCGCGGCCGAGGCCAGCGTGACTTATCGCAGTTACGGCGAATTCGTCGCCAACGGAAAAACGCCCGACGACCCGTCGGTGGCCCGCGTGAAAACCTTGCGCGGCCACATCGATGAAAAGTATCACGGCTTCGACTTAAATTACCTGGACGCCAAACGAGCCGACCGCTTCGTCAGTGAACTGAAACGATTCGAGAACGTGGGCGATATGCCGCATTTACAGATCGTTCGATTGCCGAATGACCACACCATGGGCGCAACCTTGGGCAAACGGACGCCGAGCGCCTATGTTGCCGAGCACGATCTCGCCCTGGGACGCATCGTCGACGCCATCAGCCACTCGAAGTTCTGGCCGCAAACCGCCATTTTCATCGTCGAGGACGACGCGCAGAACGGTGCCGACCACGTCGATGCGCATCGGACTGTGGCGTTCGTCGTCAGTCCGTACATCAAACGCCATAGCGTCGATTCCACCATGTATTCGACCAGCAGCATGTTGCGGACGATCGAGCTCGTTCTCGGCCTCCAACCGATGTCGCAGTACGATGCCGCCGCCACTCCCATGTTTGCCGCCTTCCAAGCGAATCCCGATCTGGCTCCCTACACCGGGCTCCCCGCGCGCATCGATTTGGACCAAAAGAATGTCAAGACTACGTGGGGTGAAAAGACTTCGCGCACGATGGATTTCTCCAAGGAAGATGCCGCCGACGATCTGCTCCTGAATAAAGTCATCTGGCAGGCCGTCCGCGGCGACGATTCCCCCATGCCCCCGCCCACCCGTGCCGCCTTCGTCTTCACCCACGGTAAAGGCAAGACGGACGACGACGATTAGGGTCGCGCCCGGCTTTCCCTTGTTCGAGTCGCAAGTGAGGACCGCAATTCGTGCTTTCCTTGCGGTCCTTGCAGAGGTCTAATCAGGGACACAAGCTTGATCGGCTCGGTGAACTTTGGATGCACAAACCACTTGTCTTCGGATAGTCTCTCGGCATGCCCAGAAACGTTGAGATCAAGGCGCACATCGAGAGCGTCGATACACTGTTGCCACGCGTCAAGGCGATTGCCGACAGCGGTCCCACCGAGATTTTTCAGGACGACACGTTTTTTGTGTGTCCGAACGGCCGCTTGAAACTCCGTGCGTTCTCGGACTCCGCCGGCGAACTGATCTTCTATCAACGACCCAACGTGGCCGGCCCGAAGGAGTCTTTCTATGTCATCTCTCCGACTGCGTCGCCCGATAAGCTTCGCGAAGCTCTGTCGCTCGCCTATGGTGCGTGGGGGCGCGTCCGCAAACACCGCACACTGTTCCTGGCGGGCCGGACACGGATTCACCTTGACCGCGTCGATGGCCTTGGAGATTTCCTCGAATTGGAAGTTGTGCTGGCGGAAGGCGAGTCCACTGAAACGGGAATGGGAATCGCCCGTGACCTGCTCGCCGCACTTGGCATCTCTCCTCAACAATTGATCGAAGGCGCATACGTCGATCTGCTTCGCGGCAAACCACCACACTGAATCATCTGGTTCCGTGCAACGGACTTCGTGCTATGATTCCTGCCCGACATCAGCAGGGAATCGCGATGGATACTTCCTACGTTCACGGATACGATCAACGAGAAAACGTCCGCCTCCACGATCAAGCTTCGACGCTGGTCGAGTTGTTGCACTCCGATACCTCCTATCCGGCCGCGAGCCGCGTGCTCGAAGCCGGCTGTGGAGTCGGCGCGCAAACCATCACGCTCAGCCGCAAGAGCCCGCGAGCTTCGATCACCTCCATCGACCTATCGGAAAGCTCCCTCGCGGAAGCCAGACGACGGGTCGAGGCGGCCGGTCTGACGAATGTGACGTTTCAACAGGGCGATATTTTCTCGTTGCCCTTCGGCCCGGGATCGTTCGACCACGTTTTTGTTTGCTTTGTCCTGGAACATTTGGCACGGCCGGTGGAAGCTTTGATCGCGCTCGGACGCCTGCTCCACGTCGGCGGCACGATCACCGTCATCGAAGGCGATCACGGTTCAACCTGCTTTTACCCCGACAGCCAGTGGGCCCATGAGGTGATACGATGCCAGGTCGAACTGCAGCGGAGGGCGGGCGGCAACGCCAACATCGGCCGGGAACTCCACCCGCTGCTGAACAAAGCCGGGTTCGCATCAATCCGCGTCTCTCCCCGGATGGTCTATGCGGACTCCAGCAAACCGGAGTTGGTTGACGGGTTCACGAAGAAAACCTTCACGGCGATGATCGAGGGCGTGCGGGGCCGGGCTCTCGACGCCCGACTCATCAGTGCCGCTGCGTTCGACAAGGGCATTGAGGACTTGTACCGAACCACCCAGTCCGACGGTGTCTTTTGCTACACCTTCTTCAAAGCGGTGGCGCAAAAGGAATGATGCGCCCGTCGTAACCTCGGACTTCCCTGATTGTCATCGCCCGCGTTAGTGCTCTTGTTCGTGCAGGACGGGATGGTGCGGTGGGCCGTTGCGGAATTCGGAATGGCGCACTTTCCCGCCAGCGTGGCTGATCCACGCGCCCGCCGCGAGCGAAACCAGCGCAAATACGAGCGTTACCAACGCCAACGGCAATTGCATGCGCGGTTTGAACCGGGGAAGAATCAACGCGGCGACTGCCATGGCCGCCGTCGCATAAAAGACCCACGATCCGATATCGGCTCGGTGCGCGTGCACATCAAGCCATTGTTGCGCGTCGCCGTTCGACATCGAGTACACGCGGTCGTAACCTCGTTCGCCGTACTCCGCGACCGGCCACACGGACAAGGCCGCAAATATCACCACCACGAACGCCGTGATCTGCGCCGAACGGCTCCTTAGAATCAGCGCGACGACGAGCGCCAGAATCCCACACACCATCGCATAGACCGGAATCGGATTGAGCAGGACATGGACATATTCCGGCTGCTTGAGTTGCTGGAGAAACTCTTGATACTCAGGCATGGCCTTTCGTCTCACCCTGTCCCCCTCCCCCGAACGGGGAGAGGGTGCGAGCCGTGTGAGATTTGGTTACTTCACGATTTCCGCGTTGGAGATCATGTTGATCCCATCGCGGCTGGTGAACTTGCCCTTGACCGTGATGGTCTTCCCGGCGTATTGAGCCAGCGTCGTATTGAGCGGCTTGTGCTCGCCAATCAGCAAATACGTCTTGCCGTCGTCGCCTTTGATTCCCACCGGCAGGCCGGACTCAATGCACGTCGCCGCACATTGGGCGTGTTTTTCGCCGTGGGCGCCGTGATCGATGTAACAGGCCATATCGAGCACCTCGCCCTTGACAGTCACGGTCGCATCGGCGGGTTCAGCCGCGCGAACGCTCCACCCCGCGATTAACCCAGCGGCCACGACTGCGACACTGAATACCATGAACTTCTTCATAAACATCCTCCTGTTTGTTTGTCCCTGATGCGAGTTTCGCCACCAACTACTCTGACAATACAATGCACCCACTTACTCACTTGTTCCAGTCACTTCCTGAGAGGCCCGCGTCGAAGCCATCCGGCACCGCGCCCGCGCGGGGCAAATTGGGTTCGTTCGTACGCAAAAACCCCCTTCCGGCACCTCTTTTGGGCACTTTTCCCCCGTTTTTTGGCTCTTTTTTGCAGAACGAACCCAACTCGCCTTTTCCCTAATAAACTAATAATCACACACTTACGCATTTTCCAGTTGGGTTCGTTTGGTAATTTCAAGGTTTTTGGGAGAAGCCGAGAAGAGGCCATGTCGTTTCGGCACCCGAACAGCACCGCGAATGGGAATGAGCGGTGTCAAACACTCTTCTCCATAGAGAGTCCCGTGGCTGCCATCATTTCGCCGGCCTTCCAGCCTTCGTAGTCGAAGCCGCTGCTCTGGCAAAGCAGGCCCGAACCGTTCTTCCTATGTCAAAGTCGAGTCGGACGGGGCCGAGTCTGCGAGACGCCGCTGTCGTCTACGACAAACGCGACCACATTGTGCCGAGGTCGCAAAACTGCCACCTATACGACGCCAGTTCTTTCAAAGAACTGGCGGTCATTATACCCGCCCCGCAAGGCCACGTCCAGCAATAATATCGCTTTCCGATAATCGCCCGGCTTGAAACGCCGCCTCTTGTAGCCTCGCTTGCCGAGTGCGAGCCGTTTCCGGTGTAGCGTGGGCCTGCTCGCGTGTCGTTTACGAAGATGTCCCCAGCCCATCCAAGCCGTCGTTTTAGCGTGCGAAACCGAGCGCGCGCGCGCGTTATTGCCTGCGGACCCGTCAGCCCCTATGATTGCGTTGATGACAAACGGGCGGTTGACCGACAACGATCCGGGCGGGCAGACGGTATCTTCGCAACCTGCCACCAAGACAACGTCTGTGCCCAAGTCCTGGGTTTGCGCCTTCGTGTTGGTGGTCATCACGCTCGTGGCGTACCAGCCGGTATTGCGTCACGGGGGCTTCATTTGGGATGACGATTTCTACGTGACGGAGAATCTGATGCTCCGGTCTTCGGATGGCTTGCGAAAGATCTGGACCCAGCCGGGGATCAGGTGGCAGCCGTATTATCCGCTGGCCTTCACTGGGTTCTGGACGGAGTACCATCTCTGGAAACTGAAGCCACTCGGCTATCATCTCGTCAACGTCCTGCTGCATGCCTTGAATGCGATCCTGCTTTGGCGGGTACTCCGACGACTGGAGCTTCCGGGCGCATGGCTGGCCGCAGCCATCTTTGCGGTTCATCCAATCATGGTTGAATCAGTTGCTTGGATTACCGAGTTCAAGAATGTCTTGTCAGCCGCGTTCTCACTCCTCTCATCTGCTGGCGTTTCTTCACTTCCGGCCGCTAACCCCCCAGGAAACATCATCGAGTTGGAATTGGCGTTTTTATCCGGTCGCGACGCTGCTTTTCCTTGGCGCGTTACTGAGCAAGACCGCCGTCTGCTGCCTGCCGGTGGCAATCCTGGTGCTGATCTGGTGGAAACAGGATCGCCTCACGGCGCGGGATGTCCTGAACTTGATCCCGTGGTTCGCGGCGAGCTTGATCCTGGGATTGATCATGGTGCGGGTGGAGCACAGCCCGGCGAACGCCAGCGTAACAACAATGCCTCTTTCGATTGTCGAGCGCTGCTTGTTGGCGGGGCGGGCGCTGTGCTTTTATGCGGCCAGATTGTTTTGGCCAGGTAAACTCACCTTTGTCTACCCACGCTGGAGAATCGATGGGGGTGCCGCGTGGCAGTATTTTTTCCCGGTGATGGCCTTGGCCGTGGTCGTCGCGTTGTGGTCGCTACGGCGACGGATCGGGAAAGGCCCGCTGGCAGGCGTGCTCTGTTTCGCGGCCATGTTGTCGCCGGTTCTCGGCTTCTGTGGGGTTTATTACTTCCGTTATTCCTACGTGGCGGATCACTTTCAATACGTGGCCAGCATCGGCTTGATCTCTCTGGCAGTGTGCACGGGCACGGCGATCTGCCTTCGAGCCGGTCACTGGGGCCGCAGTTTGGGAACGGTCGCCGCCGCAATCGTGCTGCTGGCGCTGGGATGGTCCACGTGGGGGCAGACCCGCATTTATCAAAACCTGGAAACACTCTGGCGCGATACGCTAACCAAAAATCCCCGGTGTTGGATGGCGTACTCCAATCTGGGAGATGCGTTCTTGCTCGAGGGAAGGATCAGCGATGCTATCGGGTGTTATGAACAGGCGTTGCGGATCAAGCCCGACTACTTTGAGGCGCACTGCAATCTGGGCAGCGCCTTGGAGCAAACGGGTAAGATCGAGGAAGCCATCGGACATTACCAGCAGGCGTTGCGGATCAAGCCTGATTACATTGAGGCGCACAACAATCTGGGCATCGCTTTGGAGCAAGCGGGCAGGGTCAAGGAAGCCATCGAACACTACGAGCAGGCGTTGCGGATCGACCCCGACTACGCTGAAGCGCATTGCAATCTCGGGAGCGCTTTGGCGCAAACGGGTAAGTTCGAGGAAGCCATCGGACACTTCGAAGAGGCGCTGCGAATCAAGCCCGACTTCGCCGAGGCGCACAACAATCTGGGGATGGCCCTGGAGCAAACCGGCAAGGTGCGCGAAGCCATCGGACACTACCAGCAGGCGTTGCGGATCAATCCCGATTTCACACCGGCGCAGAACGCGCTCACGCGACTACAAGCTCGCCAATAAGCCGAAGCGCGAGGGTAGCGCTGTGACGAGGACGTGTCGTTGGGGATGTGACCCAGACCGATTCCTTCATCGGACGCGGCTGACGGAGCACGTCTGGTCTTTGCTTGGTTGCCGGCAGTGCGGCCACGCACTGCCGGCCTCCGGCTCGCCATTCAACTGCGACCACTCGAAATCAATGCGGGTCGGGCGCTCAATCCGCCCGCCGGTGAAAGTCTGCGAAGAGGGAGCAGGGGCAACGGTTGTGGGGTGAAGTTCTCCGTTGCCCCTGACATTGGATAGTCGTACGCCCAGCGACCGGCCCGTCGCGATGGTCGTCCGGGAAGCTGTCCGCTCCCGCGGCGCGGCGTACCGCCCATCGCGGGCAACTCATCTCCACCGTACCGGGACCTGGAAGAAAGTGAAGAGTCCGACACCCGGCGCCGCGCGGAACTTCGCCACGCGTCGCCGACCGGAAAACCTGCAAAAGCCCAATCTCGTTTCATCGGTGTCATGTCTCTCTCGACACCGAGTACTTAAGCACGTTGGGGGACCGTCGGGCTACGCCCGGTTTGTCAGCTTCTTAGCCCGGATTGACCCCGCCTGCCGCACCCGAAATTCCGACGGCGAGCAACCCACATGGCGGCGAAACGCGCGATTGAAATACGGAATGGAATCGAACCCGGACTCGTAGGCCGCTTCACTCACCCGCCGCGTCGGGTCCAGCAGCAGTCGTTTCGCGGCTTCGATGCGTGCCTGCGTCCGATAACGGGTGAACGTCAATCCCGTCTGCTTCCGAAACAGCTTGCAGAAATAACACGGACTGATATGCAACCGCTCCGCCAGTTCGCGCACGGTCAACGCCCGATCGGACGGCTCGGCCAACTGCGCCTCGATCTTCTGCAACAGGGGCGATTGCTGCCCGGCCTCATGCAGCAACAGTCGTTGGCCGCACTCCGCCAGATATTGCGCGAACATCTCCAGCAGCGTCTCGATCGCCCGCAGCTTCTCGCGCGTCACCGCCGGGCTGCTGTCCCAACTCGCCTTCGCGATGTCCACCCGCGATCCGAGCCCGCTTGCTCTTAACCGACCCATCAGCCGACGCCGTCGTGGCCCTTTCAGCGGCCCCACGCGAAACGGGCCCGCCAACAAACTCCCCACGTGCCGTCCGCCGATCATCACCGGCATCAGCACCTTGGTCAGCCCGGTCGGACAATCGAATTGGGTCGAGCAACCCGTCTGGGAGGCATCGTGTTCCGCGGATAACAGCGAGCCCTGACAGAGTTGACTGCCGCAAACGCCCAGGCAGCCTTTCACACACAACGCCGACGGCACCCGCGCCGTGGCCCCTTCGCTCGCGGGCAGCAATGTCAGCGGCAGCCCGGTCGCGCAACCAAACGCAACCTGCTGCCGGCGCACCGCGTCCGACTCAGTGAGTTGCTGCCAAATGTCCATTGAATCCCTTATGTCCCGGTTCCGCCTGTCGCGACGCCCTGTCCATAAAGCGACAACTGCCCCCAAATTCAGCAGCGGCGGTGCCATGTCTCACACAACTGGCACAACCTGCTGTGTAGTAATGGAAAGCCGCACAAAAACCTGTCGAGTTTGGACTCCCCACTGCCTGACGTTTTGACGCAACGGCCCGCTCCACCTCGACAAGTTGTCGCCGCTGGCCCACCCCATATTGTGCGGGACAGTTTGGGTTCGCTTTGGGTTCGGTCGTGCACAAAACTGCCCCCGGTGCCTTATTTTGCGCCTTAACCCCCCTCAAAATGGGTTCGGTTTGGTCGACCGAACCCACCTCATATTTTGGACAATATCTTCATGTCCAAACACATCCGCATTTTTCAGTTGGGTTCGTTTGGCAGAATCACTCTTTTCTATAGAAGCTTCCTCGCAAACCGTACTCCGGTGTCACGTGGGAAGCCGAGTCCGCCCTCGCCGGTGTAGTAGCGGCCGTCTCGGCCGCCCTCCGCTTCTGTGAACCGTTTCCCGTGTACCGTGCGAAGCCGACCAAGCCGTGATCGTCTCCGAGATGTAGTCCGTGTGCCCTCACGCGGCGTCCACTCCGTCCATCCCATGTCAAACAACCATCTCCCCTATACCACGCCCCGCCCCGCCCCGTCCAGCAAAATTATCGATTATTGATAGCGTAGTCTCCGAATTGTAGGACAACGGGCCCCGTTGTCGCTGTCGTCGGTAGGGCGCTCTGGCCCAGAGCGCCACTCTCCCCCTGTTGTGCCGCCGGTCACAGCCGCGCGGCAAATCGCTACATCGGTCCGCGTGACTTGTTGAGCCAACCTTGTCGAACCAATTCATCCGCGAGCAAGCGGGGTGAAACGATCTTCACCCCCTGGATGGTCTTGCCGAAGTAAGCTCCAAAATCGCGTTCATCACCCGTCAGCAAATGCGTCGCATTGCCGGCAATCGCTCCGCCAAAAATCGGAACGTCTTTCGGCGGCAAGGCGATCTCCAGTTCCACGCTCAAGGCGCCAACCATTTCCAGCGTGTGCACCAGCCTCTCCAACTCCTCGACCAGTGCGGGTTCTTTCAAGGCAAGGTTGCGATGGGCTTCCTCGACGGCGTACGCGTTCGTCATACATCCGCCATGCTGGGAGAGGAGGCCGATCAATGCCCGAATGCGGCTCTTCGGTTTCGCACCTGAGAAAAGGATGTTGGCGTCGAGAAATACCCTCATCGTCTGCTCTTAAGCCGATACCGACGGAGAGATTCCTCGTTGTTGCGGTTGAATTCCGCGACGCGCTTGTCCGTGTAAATCTCCACGGGAAAAGTCACGCCGGTGCGGATCAAGACGCCCTGCTCGGTTTCTTCAGCGACAACCTGACCGCCCTCTGGCAGGCCCAGCCGTTGCCGCATTTCCTTGGGCAGCGTCAGCGTCCCCCGCTCATTGATGTTAATCACTTTGGTCATGGATTCAGTATTTCATACTTTCTGATATTTTGCAAGTCCGAGGGCGCGACCGCTTCCTCGCCCTCGCCGGTGTAGTAGCGGCCGTCTCGGCCGCCTTGGGCTTCTATGAGCCGCGCCCCCCTCCCCGCCAACCGTTCCTGCCGTACTCCCCCGCTTGTCATGCTGAGTCCCGTCAGCAGACGGGATCCCGCAGAATTGCGGGACTCGTCGAAGCATCTCCGTCGTTTCCCACCCCTCCCCCATCCCGCACAAGCCGCTGCGCAACTACGCACGGTGGGCGAACCAAGCCGACGCCGTCGAGGTCTTGCCCGCCCGCCTCCGCTTCTGTCATGCTGAGCTTTCGAGCCTGTCTTTCGCAGCGTGGAAGCCGAGTCCGACGGAGCCGAAAGCGGCACTAGCCGCTGAGACGCGCCGAGTACTTGCCGTCGGCGCAAACCCGCTGTCGTTTGCGGCAACCTTCAGCGGCGGCGGAAGCCTCGGCGAAGGCTGGCCTGCCCGCCGTAGCCTCTGGCGAAGGCTGGTTGCCTGAAAACCATTCAAGGACTACCTGCTGAGGCGAGGGCTTGAGTCTATTCCATGGTAATACTCCAGTTGGTTCTATCCTTGAATCAAAGATTGGAAGTGTTACCCTGTTTCCCAAGAATTCCGGCTCATGACCCGGTTGTTAGAATACTCAAGCGGGCATTCGAGGGCAAACTCGTTCCCCAAGAGCTGAAGGATGCACCGGCCAATGCTTCGTTGGAAAGAATCCAAAATGCAATGAAGAAGAACGGTTCCAGAGCCAAAGTAAACCACGAGAGGTAGGCCATGCCCGAATGGAGCGATAGGTTTAAGAATCACCCGGTTCACAAACAGATCGATAACGCGATGGCCTTGCTGGAGGGCTACCCAGGAGATAAGTTGCCGCCCGCTGAGTTGCCGAGGTATGCACGAGTCTTAAAGGCACTCAAGTATTTCAAAATGAGGATTGCCAGCCTCGACCCTGAGTTAACAGGCGTCCAGTTTCTTAACAACCTCGCCAATCCCCTGTCGAATATATTCAGCCAAATTAACAATTTTGTTCAGAATAAAAATACCGCTTATCTCCGACAGGCCAACAGCTTCACAGATCAGGCATTGGATGTTCTCGGAGCCGCAGGGTTCATGGACAGTCCTGATGCGGTGAAATCAACAATCGAAGCAAGTTCGGGATTTCAGGCGAAGACTGTTGAGCAACTGAATCAGTTGATCACGAGAGCTAATACATTCAAGGCTGAGTTGGATGCGTTGTCCAACGTCATTACGCAGCAGAAGGGACGGGTGGACTCGAACGACAAGACAATTGAACAGCAAAAGACTCGACTCGATCAAGCAATAGCACAGTTTCAAAAGCAGTTCTCGGAAACAGAGGCGAATAGGGCGAAAGAATTTGTAGCGAGCAGTCAAAAGAACAACGAGACGTTCAACGGCGAGATCACAAAATTCAAGCAGGCGTTTGAAGCCAATATCACAATTCACAAGGAACGGGTGGCCGCCTCCTATGAAGACATGCAGAACAAATCCGAGGAACATCTGGCTTGGATGAAGCAGAAGGAAGAGGAAGTGAAACGGATCTTCAACGTCATTGGCAACGTTGCTGTCGCTGGGGATTACAAGAATACGGCGGAGCAGGAAAGGAAGACTGCCAACATCTTTAGATGGATAGCACTAGGACTAATGGGGACGATGATAGCCGTTGCCCTAATCTCGTTCTACTACACTCTCATCAACCACGAATTCGATTGGCACGTCTTCATTTTTCGCCTAGCCACGAGTGTACTACTATTGGTTCCGGCGATTTATGCGGCACAGGAATCCACGAAACATCGAGAGCGGGAAAGGATAAACCGCAAACTGCAACTTGAGCTATCTGCAATTGACGCCTACCTCGAACTTCTGCCCTCTGAAAAACGGCAAGAGATCAAGGGCAAGATGACTGAGAAGTTCTTCGGATTGGTGGAGGCCGCACCGAAAGAAGATGAAGTCACCAAACACGCCCTTTTGGATATTGTGAAGACCGTTGTCGGCAATCTGACCAAGGGTAAATGAGAAATGTTGCCACAATTTGAAGCAAATTAGGCAACACTTTTGGGTTCTGAAATCGTCACAATCCCGAGTTGCTGTAACTAGATTTCCACAGCCCAGACCAACGCGCTGAGGACAGCGCACGCTACGCCGTCCAATGCGATTCACTTCTTCGGAATTTCCGAAAACGCCACGAGTTGGCCACCGTGGGTCTTCTGGAACGCGGATGCCTCATCCTTGGCGGCGAACGCGACGAGGCTCGGCAGGCAACGGTCGTAGGTCTTCATCATGCAACAGCCCTGCGGGTCGCGCATGGAGTTCATTTCCGCGCACGGATGCATGTCGCTGTCGGAAACATACACCGCATGCGTCGCATCCACCCAGTGACCGGTCGCGAAATCCGTCGCTTCCATCGCGCGGGCCTGCTGGTGATTGCTCTCCAGATAATGGAGCGCACAGCGCGGGCAACACGTCTCGACCACTTTCCCGTTCTCGAGCGTGACGCGAAACGCCATTCCCTTGCACTCGGCGCGCTGGCACACGGCGCACACGCGCGGTGATTTGGCGCAACCGGTGGCAAACAGCGCCACGCACAACATCAATCCCAACGCCCTCACGATGCGCGAACCTCGACGCTTTCCGGGGTCATCGACGGTTTGACTTCTTTGTGCCATTTCCACAGGTAATAGATAGCCGGATATACGAGTAATTCCATGAGAAAAGATGTGAACAAGCCGCCGACCATCGGCGCGGCAATGCGTTTCATCATGTCCGCGCCGCTGCCGATCGACCACATGATCGGCATCAGATCCCATCACCGCCGCGCCCACGGTCATCATCTTCGGGCGGATGCGTTTCACCGCGCCGTGTATGATGGCCTCGTGCAGCTCCGATTGGTTGCGCAGTTTTCCGGCGCGTTTCGCCTCGTCGTAGGACAAATCGAGAAACAGCAGCATGAACACGCCCGTCTCCGCATCGAGTCCCATCAACGCAATCATCCCCACCCATACGGCGATGGAAATATTGTACCCGAGCAGCCACAGCAGCCACACCGCGCCGACCAGCGAGAACGGCACCGCCAGCATCACCACCGACGCCTTGAACGCCGATTTCGTGTTCATGTAGAGCAGTACGAAGATCAGGACGATGGTCACGGGCAGCACCATTTTCAACCGCTCGCGCACCCGCAACATATTCTCGTACTGCCCGCTCCAGACGATCGAGTAACCCGTCGGCAGTTTCAGTTCGGCGGCCACGGCTCGCTTGGCGTCTTCCACGTAACCGCCCACGTCGCGGCCCGTGATGTCCACATACACGTACCCCGCCAGCATCCCGTTCTCGTCGCGGATCATCGCGGGGCCGTTGACGAGCGACACGTCGGCCAATTCCTTCAACGGGACCTGACGCCCCAGCGGCGCCATGACGAGCACGCGTTCGAGTTGGTCGAGGTCGCCGCGCAAATCGCGCGGGTAACGCAGGTTGATCGAGTACCGCTCGCGGCCTTCAATAGTCGTCGAGACCGTCTCGCCGCCGATCGCCGTCATGATGACGTTCTGCAGGTCTTCAACCGTCAGGCCGTAACGCGCGAGGGTCTCGCGTTTCGGCGCGATGTCCACGAAATACCCGCCCGCGGCGCGCTCGGCGAATATGCTGCGCGTGCCCGGCACTTTGCGCACGATGGCCTCGATGCTCTCGCCGAGGCGTTGGATCTCGTCGAGGTTCGCGCCGAAAATCTTGATGCCGACGGGCGTGCGAATTCCCGTGGCGAGCATGTCGATGCGGTTCTTGATGGGCATCGTCCAGGCGTTGACGCTGCCGGGGATCTGTAGCGCGTGGTCCATTTCGTTGATGAGGTCGTCCTGCGAAATGTGCTCCGGCCAGATGCGGCCGAGGAGCGACCGCAGCGGCCCCGGCCACGACGAGAAGAACCGCTTCTGCACCCGCCATTCGGACATCGGTTTGAGTTGCACGACCGTTTCCATCATCGAGAACGGCGCGGGATCGGTCGAGGTGTCGGCCCGGCCCGCTTTGCCGTGGACGGAGACGACTTCGGGGAATTGTTTCAGGATGCGGTCCTGCGTTTGCATCAGGCGTCCCGCCTCGGTCACCGAGATACCGGGGAACGTCGTCGGCATGTAGAGAATCGTGCCTTCGTTCAGCGGCGGCATGAACTCGTGGCCGAGTTGGAAGTACACGGGCACGGTCGTCGCCACGATCAACGCCGCCAGCGCGATGGTCGCCTTGGGATGACGCAACACCAGGCGGCACGGTCTCTCGTACAGCCAGAACAACACGCGGCTGACGGGATGTTTCTCCTCGGGGTAATACTTGCCGACGAGCATGCCGTTGAGCACTTTCGCGAACCAGCGTGGACCCGTGTGAAATGGTTCCATCCGCGTGAACAACATGCGCACCGCCGGGTCGAGCGTGACCGCCAACAACGCCGCCACGGCCATGACCAATGTCTTGGTGTACGCGAGCGGTGAGAACAATCGCCCTTCCTGATCGACGAGCGTGAACACGGGCAGGAATGCCACCGCAATAACCAGCAGCGAGAAAAAAACCGATGGCCCGACCTCCATCAGCGCTTCGAGCCGAATCTTGTGGAAGTCGCCCTGACGCCCCTCTTCCTGCCAGCGTTCGAGCTTCTTGTAGGCGTTCTCGACCTCGACAATCGCGCCGTCCACCAGCACACCGATCGAAATGGCGATGCCCGCCAGGCTCATGATGTTCGAGGTGATTCCCATGAAGTACATCGGGATGAACGCCAGCGCGACCGAGACCGGGATGGTGATGATCGGCACGATGGCCGACGGGATGTGCCAGAGGAAAAACAGGATCACGAAGCTGACGATGATCATTTCCATGATCAGGTCGTCCTTCAGGTTGTCGATGGACTTCTGGATCAGCCCGGAACGGTCGTACGTGGCAACCACCTCAACCCCCTCGGGCATCGACGGCTTCATCTCTTCCAGTTTCGCCTTCACGCGCCGGATGACGTTGAGAGCGTTTTCACCATGTCGCATCACCACCACGCCGCCCACGACGTCGCCTTCGCCGTTGAGATCCGCGATGCCCCGGCGGATCTGCGGTCCCAACGCAATCTCGGCCACATCCCGCAACAACACCGGCGTCCCTTCCTTGGTCGTCTTGACCACCACCTGATCCAGGTCGGCTGTCGTCTTGACGTAGCCGCGCCCGCGCACCATGAACTCTTTGCCGTTCCACTCGATGAGCCGGCCGCCAACCTCGTTGTTGTTGCGCTTGATGGCCTCCGCGATCTCCATGATTCCCACGCCGTACGCCTGGAGCCGCACGGGATCGACGGTCACCTGGTATTGCTTTCTGAAATCCGCCGAGTCCCGCCACTTCCGCCACGCCCGGCACGCTCTGGAGCGCATACCGCAACACCCAGTCCTGATAGCTGCGCAAGTCGGCCAGGTTGTGTTTGCCCGATTTGTCCACAAGCGCGTATTGGTAAACCCATCCCACACCCGTTGCGTCGGGACCGAGTTCGGGGATCACTCCGGCGGGTAATTGGCCCGTGATTTTCGAGAGGTACTCATTCACCCGGCTGCGCGCCCAATATAGGTCCGTGCCGTCCTCGAAAATCACGTACACATACGAAAACCCGAAGTCGCTGGCGCCGCGGATCGCTTTCACCCGCGGCGCGCCCAGCAAGGCGGAAATGATCGGATAGGTGACCTGGTCCTCGACGATGTCCGGGCTCCGGTCCCATTTCGTGAACACGATCACCTGCGTGTCGCTGAGATCGGGAATCGCATCCAGCCGGATGTTCTTCATCGTGTAGAACGAGTACGCCACCGCCGCCGCCACGAGCAGGACGACCAGTAGACGATTGTGCGCGCTGAACTGGATGATTCTCTTGATCATGGTGGCCGCCCACTCAGGGTTGGCGCGTCCCACCCGCCATCGATTCCAGCGCGGCCTTCATCGACGACTCGGAGTCCACGAGGAAATTGGCGGACGTAACCACCTTGTCGCCTTCGCTCAATCCCGAGACGAGCTGGTAGTATCCATCGCTGCGTTCCCCCACCACGATCGGCGTCGGCACAAGCCGGCCATCGCCCGCGTCACGAAACGCGTAGGTCTGCTGGCCGGTGCGCATCACCGCCGCTTCGGGAATGGCGCGGCCTTCGCCGAGTTCATAGGAGAGTTGCGCCGCCGCGAACATCCCCGGCTTCAACAACACTTCGGGGTTCGGGATTTCCAACCGCGCTTTCAGCGTGCGGCTCTCGGCATCGAGCGTTGGGGAAACAAACGTGACCTTGCCCGTGAACTTCTTGTCGGGCCAGTACGGCAACGACAACTCGGCACGCATCCCCACTTTCACATACGGGAGATCGGACTCATAGATGTCAGCGTCCGCCCACACCGTCGATAAATCCGCAATGACCAACAGCGGTTCGCCCGCCATGATCTTCTGCCCGGGCAACGCCAGACGCTCGAGGATCCAGCCGCTGGCGGGCGCGTACAGCGTGAGCATCTTCTCCGCTGCACCGGTTTTCTCCAGCCGCTCGATCTGGTCGTCGGTGATGTCCCACAGCGACATCCGTCGTCGCGCCGAAGCAACCAGGTTCGTCGAGCCCGAACGCCAGGCGGTGAGATATTCATTCTGCGCCGACACCAGATCCGGACTGTACACGCTCAGGAGCGGATCGCCCTGTTTCACAAACTGGCCTGTGGTCGCCGCGTATAGCTTGTCCACCCACCCCTCAACCTTCACGTTGACGCGATACAAACGGGTCTCATCCGCCAGGATTCTCGCCGAAGTACGCACCTCACGGGCCAGCGTGCGCTTTTCCACCACGCCCGTCGTCAACCCCATCCGTTGTCGCGCTTCGGTCGTAACGGACACCGCCGCCAGACCCGCCGGCGTCCCTTCGGCTGACTTCTCAACCTCGACCGGCACCATGTCCATCCCCATCGAGTCCTTTCCCGGTTTGTCGCTGACTTCGTTGGGATTCATGGTCGAGTGATACATCGTTTTCCTGGCCGCGAGTTTGGTCTCGGGGCCGCTCTCGCCCATGGGTACGAGTTTCATGCTGCAAATCGGGCAGTTGCCGGGCTTGTCGGAGACAACGGATGGATGCATCGGGCAGTGATACTTCGTGGTTGCGGGCGTAGTGTCAGCCGCAGCCATCGTCGACGCCTCTTTCCGTCCGCAGGAAACGAGCGCCACACTTCCCGCCAGCGCCAGGGCAACGGCTGCCATGCGAAACCTGCGGCTCATTTTTTCACCTCCGCCGTCGTCATGGGCAACCGGCCTCCCACCATTCGTTCCAGCGACGCCAACAGCCGTTGAAATTCCGCGGCGTGATGCAGGTTTTGCATTTCAAGATCGAATAACGTGCGCCGGGCATCCAGCACGTCCATGAATCCGCCCGTGCCCGTCTCATAGGCGGCCCGCGCCGCCTCCACGGCCAGTTGCTGCTGTGGAATCAATTTCTCGGTGTACAAGTCGTAGTGATGATGCATCGCGTGGACGCCGTCGTAGAGTTTCTCCACCTCGGCGGCCGTCCGCGAACGCATCGCGTCCAGGTTGTCACGGCTCGCGTCGAGATTCGCGCGCGCCTCGGAGATGGCGGCCCTGTACTTGCCGCGATTCAGCCACGGGAAATTGATCGACACCCCCATGTCATACTCCTGAATGCCGCCTTTGCCTTCATACTGCCATCCCTCAGCACGAAGCTGGAAATCAGGATCGTAGCCCTTCTTCGCCAGCGCCAACGCCGCCTCCGCGCTGCGCACCGCCCCTTCACGCACGCCCAGCACCTCGGGGCGCTCCTCGGCTGCGGCCTGTAACTGTTCAATCGTCACGCCCAATTCCAGCACGGGCGCCGTCACTTCGGGGCCGATCTGCACCGGCGTTTCCGGCGCGCGACGCAGTAGTTGATTCAATTCCGCCAACGCCTGCTGTTGCGAGCGCACCCGGTCAACGTGGTCCTCTGTGAGCCTGGCCAATTCGTTCTGCGCGCGGATGAGGTCGGACTGCGAGGCCTTTCCCGTTTCATATCGCGTTCGGGCTACTTCGACAAATTGGCGCATCAACTCCTGATTGCGGTCATTGATTTCCACCTCACGCTGTGCCTGCCAGAGATCGTAGTACGCCTGCTTCACCGTCGCCACGACCTCCAACGTCTTCATCCGCCAATCCATCTCCGTTTGTTTTGCCATCCCGGTCTCTACGCGCCCGCGCAGGTCACGTTTCCCAAACCACGGAATCGCCTGGGAGACCGTCAACCCCGTCTGGCTCGCGGACTCGGCGCCCGCGCTCTTGCGCCACGCGTCCACGCCAACCGACGGATCATCCCACGCGCGTGCCTGCGGGACCTTCGCCAATGCCGCGTCCCATTTCTTGTGGGCAGTGGCAATTTCAGGGTTGTTGGCCAGGGCGGTCTCAAGGAACGCATCCAGCGAGTCGTTGGTCTGGGCCCGGGTAGACATCGACCAAACCACCACGGACAGAATGGCGATCATCAGTTTCATGGCGTTGGATGGTGCATCCCCATCGGGCACGCCGTGCACACTTGCTTGCTCACCAACGCCGCGTACTGCTGTTGCTGGACGGGCGTCAGTACCGCGCGAACCTTGAGGATATGGTCGAGCGTGGCGCGTTCCGATGTGGATTGCGCTGCCGCCATGCGATCGACGCAGGCAGAGGCTTTCGCGAGATCGACCTGCGGCTTCGCCAATTCCTCGCTCAACGCAAACCGTGCGCCGCAGTGCTCGTCGCAACAATGTTGAATCCTGGCGCTGAATTCCTTGTTCAGCTTCTCGATCTCGGCGGTCTGCGCGCTTGTCAACTTCAGTTCTCGCTGGAGCCATGGCGTGTCGTTCAGGTCCACCACGGTCTCGGCCGCAGTCACTCGCCGAACGTACCAGTTGGCCACGCCGTACGAAAGTCCTGCCACCAGGACCGTTAGTATCGCCAGTGCTATCAGGGTTCTCTTCATCGCGTCTACTTCGATCCCATTTGCAGGTAGCTACCGGCCAGCGTGCCGGGAGCCAGAAATTGCAGTTCGGCCCTGGTCGTGTCCGTGCGCGGCGACATGGACGCCACGCCGCCCAAGACACCCACCACAACTGCTACGAACAGCGCGACCGCCATCGACCATCCCGGTTGCCACAACAGACGCCCCATCGCTTCGATCAGGCTGACCCGCTCGGGTTGTTCCGCGGCAGCCGTCCGGATTTGCCGCCAGACATTGGCCTCAAAGTTACCCTTCGGCTCAATGTCCCGCCATTGCTGGAGCAATGCCCTCAGCTTGTCGTCATTCTGGTTCATCACACAGTAATACGTCGTAGCACGCGAAAACCCCCGCTGTTTCCAGCTAGAGGGTTAACCGTCGCAAACGCAAGGCGTTGCCGACGACCGAAACTGAACTGAAGCTCATTGCCGCTGCCGCGATCATCGGGCTGAGGAGCACTCCGAAGAACGGATACAGCACCCCGGCTGCGATGGGTACACCGAGAACGTTGTAGATGAACGCGAAAAACAGGTTCTCTCGAATGTTGCGCATCGTGGCCCGGCTGAGGCGGATGGCCTTGGCAATGCCTCGCAGGTCGCCTTTCACAAGGGTGACGCCGGCGCTTTCCATCGCCACGTCCGTGCCGGTCCCCATCGCGATTCCCACGTGCGCCAAAGCCAGCGCGGGCGCGTCGTTGACGCCGTCGCCCGCCATCGCAACAATGCGGCCTTCGTCTCGCAGCCGTTTGACCGCTTCGCTCTTCTGCTCGGGTCGCACCCCGGCTTCGACATCATCCAGACCAAGCTTGCGGGCGACCGCTTCCGCGGTCGTGCGGTTGTCGCCGGTCACCATAAAAATGCGGATGCCCACCTTGCGAAGCAAACGAATCGCCTCGGGCGTGGAATCCTTGATGGGGTCGGCGATACCCAGTACGCCGGCAGGTTGGCCATCCACGGCAATGAACACCACCGTCTGTGCCTCGCGACGCAACGCTTCCGCCTCTGGGGCGGTACCCCGGTCATTGACCGTTACCAACCGCCCATCCACTTTGCCACTCACGCCGTGGCCGGTTTCCGATCGAAACTCGGTCACATCAGCCAATTTGAGGTTGCGCTCCTGCGCCGCCTCTACAATCGCACGTCCCAGGGGATGTTCGCTGGCACGCTCGACGCTCGCGGCAAGTCGCAGCGTTTCGTCTTCCGCTTTCACCGTCACCACGCGTGGTCTGCCTTCCGTGAGCGTACCGGTCTTATCCACAATCAGCGTGTCCACTCTTTGCAGGATCTCCAACGCCTCGGCATTTCGAACAAGCACACCTGCAGTTGCGCCGCGTCCCGTGCCCACCATAATGGACATCGGCGTTGCCAGACCCAGCGCGCACGGACAGGCGATGATCAGCACCGCAACGGCATTGACCAGGGCGTGCGCCAGCCGCGGCTCCGGTCCCCAGATCATCCAAGCACCGAATGTGACCACCGCCGCACCGAGGATGGCTGGCACGAACCACCCCGCAACTGCATCAGCCAGCCGTTGAATGGGCGCCCGGCTGCGTTGGGCCTCGCTCACCATGCGGACGATCTGCGCGAGCAACGTCTCGCTACCGACCCGTTCGGCGCGCATCACGAAGCCGCTTGTGCCATTGACCGAGCCACCAGTAACCTTGTCACCCGCATGCTTTTCGACGGGGAGGGATTCCCCGGTAACCATGGATTCGTCCACGCCGCCGGAGCCCTCGAGAATTACGCCATCCACCGGAACCCTTTCTCCCGGTCGCACGCGGAGCCGGTCCCCCTTCTGAACGTTTTCCAGCGGCACATCCAGTTCCGTACCGTTCTTGCGGATCAACCGGGCAGTCTTGGGAGCGAGGCCGAGCAGGGCTCTGATCGCACCGGATGTGCGTCGCCGCGAGCGCAATTCCAGCACCTGTCCCAAAAGCACGAGGGTTACGATCACGGTCGCCGACTCGAAGTACACCCGGCCGCCATAAGCAACCGCCACGACGCTGTACATCCAGGCCACGCCCGTGCCGATGGCGATCAGCGTGAACATATTCAGGCTGCGCTGGATGATGGAAGCCCAGCCCCGTTGAAAAAACGGCCAGCCACCCCACAACACAACCGGAGCAGAGAGCGCGAATTGCAGCCAGCCCAGTCCGTCAACGTGTAGCATGGCCATAGCGAATACCGGTACCGTCAGCGTGAGGCTCACCCAGAACCGCCGGGTCATGGCGCGCAGTTCCGATGAGTCCTCTTCTTCCGCCGTGGCGGCGACCGGCTCCAAGGCCATGCCGCATTTGGGGCAGGCCCCTGGTTTGTCGCTCCGCACTTCGGGATGCATTGGACATGTGTATCGAGAGCTCGTTGCGGCCGCCACGGGCTCTTCCGCGCTTTTAATCGCGTATTTCTCGCCAGCCGAACGAAATTTTTCGAGGCAGTGAGTACTGCAAAAGTAATACGTCCGCCCCCCATGCACAAGGGAGCCAGCCGCTTCGCCGGGGTTCACCTCCATGCCGCACACAGGATCTTTCATTGTCGCCGGGGCATGCTTGTTTCCACAACAATCCACCATAGAATCGACTTTGCCAACTCTCCCGCAATTGTCAGTCTTATTTGACCGCTCCATGGAATATTACGCCGTGGAAAACAAAAACCCTCGCTGTTTCCAGCGAGGGTTTTTCAGCTTCCGACGGGATAAGGAGGGCCTTCGGCTATGGTGAAGGTGAGCCGCAACGCCCTGCTGGCGTCGCGCACCATCGCGCGCGGTTGCCAGTACTATATAACATCCCGCGTGCCAAGCTTGGGTCGCTTTTGTGAATATTCCGCAACTCTCGTGACTGCAATCCATTCGAACACGTCCAGGGTTTTTCAACGAAACCAAACCCCGGAAAACGGCTGCGCTGAATCAGTCACCGTGAGTAAAGTGCAACAGTTGTTGATCAATCCAGCAGGTGCCGTAGCGCTTCTCTCAGAGTCTGCTTCGCGCGGTACAGACGCGACTCCACCGATTTCTGCGAACATCGCATTACCCCCGCGATTTCCGCATAGGACATTCCTTGGTATTCGCACAATATCAGCGCCGTCCGTTGATCTTCGGGCAGTCTGGCGACCGCCGCGGCGATCTGCTCGCCAATCTCCCGTGCGCCCACCTTTTCCGCCGTGCCCGACGGCATTGCGATCTCCGGCGTCGACTCGATCGACTCCGTGGGATGACGCGCGCGCCAACGCATCCGGTCAATGGCTGCATTGCGCGCCATGGCGAATAGCCACGTCGAAAACCTCGTTTCCGTCCGGTAGGTGTCGAGCTTCTGGTAGACGCGCACAAACACGTCCTGGGCGATGTCCTCCGCGTCCTCTGTGTTCCCAAGCACGCGGAACACGAAATTCACCACGGGACGCTTGTAGCGCCGCATGAGTTCGTCGAATCCGGCATCGTCACCCGACTGAATCTGCCGGACAAGTTCGGAATCTGGTTGTTCGTGAAGTTGCATGTTGATCGGAGACGGACAAAAGAGACACCACGGGCGTGGCAGCTCGTCTCAGATCAGGAAGGCATGCGTCAAGAGATACGACGGGGCAATCGCGGACGGCAACGCGCCCGCTCCGGAGGTCGAGCGAGCGTTGACGTGTTCACCACCAGCCAGAAACACGGTGGCCACAGGCAGCGACGCGATCTTCATCATCCCGCGCCCCGAGACCGGGTTGGCGCGCACCGGCCTCGGATTCGATGCGGGCTGGGATCGCGCTGACATATCGCAACAGCAATGCCCCGGCCGGCAGCAATCCACCGACGGCGCTCCGTGGCACTGCGCTGTGGCCGCTTCACACCATTCCGTTTGCGCCTGCAAGCTGCCGATGAGCGAAGTCACCAGGAGCATTGTCAATAACCTTAAAGCCGTGCGCATCGATGGGCAAAACCTATGCCGTCAGCCGAGCCTTGTCAAGGAACGCCCCGTGGAGACGACCGGGGCGACGCGGCTCTTGCGCAGAGGCATAAAGTTGCTTAATAGTGTGTCTCGCACCATCTGATCGCTGGCGCATCGAGGACGTGGAGGCGATAACTCGCACTTATGAGCATTAAACCGAATCCAAGGCCGGGCCGCCTCCTCATTTCATTGACAGCCGGCCTCATCGCATTGTTGGCGGTCATGGGTCTGCTGCATCGCGCGTTCGGCGAAGGGGAAGTCCGCGAAGCCAGGCCGGCGCCATCGTTCGTGCTCAAAATCGCGCAGGGTCAAACCGTCAAGCTCACGGACTTCAAGAACAAGGCGCTCATCGTCTGCTTCCTCGCCACGTGGGACACCAACAGCCAGCAGCAAATGAAGATCCTGACCGACCTTCAAAAACAATACGGCGAGACGAACCTGGCCGTCCTCGGCTTCGCCCTCGATCAAACGCACCCCGAGTTGGTAAAGGCCTACGCGGAACAACATCACCTGACCTACCCCCTGTATCTCGCCGATTACAACCTCATCAAGGGCTTTGGCAGCCTGACCGCCATGCCCACCACGTTCATCATCGACAAGAACCAGAATATCATCCAGACCTATGTCGGCGTTACCGAGACAAACGCCTTCGACGCCTATCTGAAAGCCATCGCGAAACAATGAGCCGCTTCCGACGATTCTTCTTCGCCATCGTCGCGCTCGCCGTCCTGCTGGCGCCGCCATCCACTCACGCGCAACAAGCCGCGCCCCAGGGCGAGGCGAAGATCGCGACCTTCTTGTCGGTCGATAAACTCAACCCGACCTCACACTTCCGTCTCGCCGTGGTCATCGATGTCGCCGACCACTGGCACATCAATGCCAACCCCGCCAACGCCGAAGGCCTCATCCCGACCACGCTCACGCTCTCGCCGCCTGCCTCCGTGGTCATCGACCGCATCGTCTATCCGCCGGGCGCGACGACGAAGGTCACGTGGTCTGACACCCCGGTCGCGCTCTACACGGGCCACGCCATAGTTTTCGCCGAAGGCCACGTCACCGCCGACGCAAAACCCGGACCGCTGAAACTCGAGGGCGTGTTGCGCTACCAAGCCTGCAACGACAGCATCTGCGTCGCGCCGAAAAACATACCAGTCGCCCTGGAAACCGAGGTCGTTCCCGAATCGCAGAAGCCGCAGCCCGTTCATCCCGATATCTTCGGCGCCGCGACCGAAACCGCGCCGCTCGCGCCGCTCGTGACTGCCGCCGGCAAGACCGACTCCGAGGGCTCCATCGCCTCGCTCGTGAAAAAACACGGTTGGTTCGCCACCTTCCTCGTCGTTTTTCTCGGCGGCTTGGCGCTCAACCTCACCCCCTGTGTGTACCCGATGATCGCCATCACGGTCAGTTACTTCGGCGGACAAGGCGGCCAACGGGACCCCACCCGCGCGTTTGTCTCGTCGCTGGTCTATTTTCTCGGGATCGTCCTGACGTACTCAACTCTCGGGCTGGTTGCGGCGCTCACGGGCTCCCTCTTCGGCTCGGCCCTGCAAAGTCCCGTGCTGCTGGTCGGCATCGCGTTGCTCCTCGTCGCCCTCGCCTTGAGCATGTTCGGCCTGTACGAACTGCAGCCGCCACAGTTCCTCATGCAGAAAGCCACCGGCTTGTCTTCCAAAGCGGGCTACATCGGCGTGTTCCTTTTCGGCGCGGTCATTGGCGTCATTGCCGCGCCGTGTCTCGCGCCGTTCGTCGTCGCCTTGCTGGCGTTTGTCGGCCAGAGCGGCAACCCCTGGCTCGGATGGTGGATGTTCTTCGCGCTCGCCTCAGGCCTGGGTCTCCCGTACATCGTGCTCGGGACATTTTCCGGATTGCTGACGCGTCTCCCGAAATCGGGTACGTGGATGGTTTCGGTGAAACGGGTCTTCGGCGCGGCGTTGATCGTCGTCGCCGTCTGGATCACCAGCCCGCTCTGGCTCCAAGCCCTGACTTCCCCCGAAGGCGGCATCGTCTGGGAACCCTACTCCACCGCGAAAGCCCAACAGGCCGCAACCGATCATCGCCCTGTATTGATCGATTTCTCTGCGGAATGGTGCGGACCATGCCGCAAGATGGAGCGCACCACTTTCCGCGACAAGCGGGTCATGGCTCAGGCGGCCCAATTCGTCATGTTGAAGGCCGACCTCACGAAGGAAGGCTCGCCCGAAGTCGAGAAGTTGCGCAAAGACTTCGGCATCTGGGGCGTCCCGACTCTCGTGTTCATCGGGCCTGACGGACGGGAACATACCGAATTGCGCCACGTGGAATATGTGACGCCGACCGAGCTTCTCGATCTGTTGGAGAAAACGAAAACTGTGGCCTCGACAACGAACTCGCCGGTCGCCCGCGCCCCCGACATTCCCCCGCAGTTGCTGAATCCGTTTTGATACTTCGTCGAAGTCGTAAGTTGATCTCGTAGCCGCAGGCTTTAGCCTGCGCACCCTGAAGGGTGCGGCTACACCCCGCCTGGATCACTTCCGCGCGATTTTCGCGATGGCTTCCCCGATGACCAGCCGATCGTCGAGTTGCGTGGTGACCAACTGGCGATTCGCCTCTAAAAGCAAATCCATCGCGCGAATCAATTCCGCCACCGAGAAATTCTTCGCCGCCAGCGCGCACCGGTACAACCGCCACGCGTTGGGCAATTTGCCTTCCTTCGTCTTCGGGAAATGTGCCGTCGCGGTTTCGGGCAATCGATCGAACGCCTTCACAAACTCGAAGTTGCCGCCCTGACCGTCCCGGACGCTGATCAGTTTGCGCTGCATCAGGTCTTTCGACAGCAACATCAGCCGAAATTGCGCCACCAACATCATCAACACGCCGATGGGCGACTCGCCGGCGTCGAGCAGGTTCTCCAACGCGGTGATGGCGTGCGACGCGTGACGCCCCCCCAGCGCATCGGTCAACCCCCAGATTACTGCCTGCCGCGATGCCGAGCAAATGGCGCGGACGTCTTCCTTCGCAATCGCCGGTCGTTTGCCGACGTAGGTGAACAGCTTCTCCAATTCGTTCGCGATCTCGCGCAGGTTCGGCGCGACCAGTTCGCGAAACGCCTGGACCGCGTCGGCGCTCATCGTCTTGCCGTCCGCTCGCAGCTTGGACTGGATGAATGCCTCGATTTCTTCGTCGGAATCGCCCTTGCCTTCTTCCAGCGCCTCGAAGAATTGCACTTCGCCGGTCTTTTCGATGGTCTTGTAGAGCGTCTTGCGCCGGTCACAGCCAATCGCGCTGATGAGCAACACCACGCCGTCGCCGAGCCCCCCCTTCAGCAGGTCGGCCAGTTCCGCCAGCGCGTCTTTCACCGACTCCGCGCGCGTGGTCGGGGTGTCGGCGAGCAAATCGGTGTTCTTCAACCACACCAGCTTGTCGCCGCCGCCGAACAACCCCACCGTATTCAACGCTTCGCGCAACCGGGAAAGAACCTTGAGCGCCTCGTCCTGGTTCGCCGCTGAGCCGTCGATGATCTCCAACCCAAACTCACCCGCCTTCTTCGGCGCGAGCTTGTCCGCCAGCTTCGCCGCGCTTTCCTTGATCGAAAACTCGTCCGCCCCTCCCACGAGGTAAATGGATTTGGTCTTTGTCGCCGCCGCTGGCATGCCCGCAGTGTGCGAACATCACCCCCCGCTGTCAAGCAGCGTGGCACTGCGCCGCTGCCATTTTGAGTTTGTCTTTTCGTGGGAATGGCAGTGAAATAGCAGAGTGAGCTTGTCCCGTTAACGCTGTTATGCTTCGCGAAGGAAATGAAATGGATGAAGGCGTTCGCAAGACGCGTTCTCAGTTCATTCTGAGATACGGAGTGCTCGGGTGGGGTCTGCCAGTGGGTATCGCTACGACATTGATTGTATACGTTCGACAGTATGGTTGGTCTCACTTTACGTCAGTTGATTTCCTTCTTGCGGTTCTCATCGGACTTGTCGTTTGGCCCCTTGGAGGCTATTGCTGCGGAACTTGGATGTGGAGGGCGAAGCAGAGACGAAAAACTTAACCGTTCTGCCCAACTCGCCGCTACCCTCTTCGCGGCTCGTGGCAGCTGACCTCGACGTTCAATGAGCCCGAGTTGTGGTGGTGGGTACGAGATCTTCGGCCAGCGGGCAGTTCTTGTCGCTGTTTTGAGTTTGTCTTTTCGCGGCAAAAGTGCTGACATACCAAGGTAAGTTTGTCCATGAACTTGCCGGGCGACGACATGCAGACGCGAACAAAAGAAATCCTGCGATGGATTGCGATAGTCGTCTTTGGCGGTTTTGGTATCTGGACATCCGTATGCGCTAGCTGCCTCGTCATTATGCCCACCGACAGCAATTTGGTCGGCTCACTTTTCGCTCTCAGTTTTCTTGTCCTTTTCGCCGCCCCATTTTATGCCGTAGCGTACACTTGCCTTCGTCGCCAGTATCGGGAGCTTTTCAACATTTTGGGTGTTGTAGGCGCAATCGTTGTGTTCGGAGTGCTTTCACTGCCTAATCATTGGCTTTTGAACGAGTTCTTCGTTCAGCGTATTGATCAGTCGCCGTGGTTTGCCTTCCTGGGTCTCCCCGTTAGCCTTCTCTGCTTGTTCGCACCATTTTATGGCGCGACTTGGTTCTTTCGGTTTTGCCGCCATCTGACCCAACGCCCAGCCCTGCCGCCGGGCGAACCGCCGGTCATTGGCGCGGTTCATGGTGGCTGAACTTGATCGTTCACGGAGCCTGAGTCGCAACGGTGGGAGCGGGCGCGTCGTCAAGCAGCGCCCGTCATTGCACTGCCGCCATTTTGAGTTTGTCTTTTCGCGGGAACGGCAGTGAAATGGCAGTGTGAGTTCGTGCGATTAACCCCCTTCTACAGAGGAGACCCATGAATGCCAGCAACACAACCGCTCAAGATCCCCCTTCTGATTTTGGCATCCGGCTGATGGATGAGGAACAGGTGATATTCTCATTGCGACCGTACCGCTTTGTGAGGTTTGCGGTGATCAAGGCCGCCATCACCATCGTCGGGATTGTTTTTGTTCCGCTTGTATTCGTGTGGGCGGTAATCGCCGTGCGCCGCTATCACTATTGGCTGACCAATAAGCGCGTGATTTGGTGTCACGGCTTCATTGGATACCAGGTCCGAAGCGTGCCGTTGGAACGCATCGCGGACGTGGTAATCAGTCGAACGTTTCCCGAACTCCTTGCGGGGATCAGTTCCATCGACATCAGGGATATGACCGGGCAATCACAAGTGGCCGCGGGGTTGGGTGCCAAATGGATTGGCGTGAAAGATGGGCCGGAAATCCAAAAACGTATCCTGGAACAAATAAAACAAGTGAATGAATCTACCAAACACTTGTAATTCCAGCCGAACCCGGCGCTGCATCCAGCCGCCATCCGCGCTGACGCGGGACGGCTGCGGTTGGCGCTCTATCGTTCACGGCGCCGGCGTCACAGCGGCGGGGGCGGGTGCAAGATCGTTGGCCAGCGGGCAGTCCTTGGCGCTGCTTTGAGTTGTCTCTTGGCGGCAATAGCGTTGATATGACGAAGTCACTTTGTGTTAATATTCTTGCCCGATGGAAAGTGAGGTTCCTGCGATATGCAAATTGACTGGGGCTTTTACTATTTCATGAAAGCGGTCGAATGGCTCAATCCTCTGGTCTATTTGATTGGGTTCGGCATTTCCGTCTGGGCTTACAACATCAGCCGAAAAAGCGGGTACGCCATTATAGCCGGCTACTGCCTGTTGGCGGTCTTCAGTCTAACCGTAGGACCTACGATTCAAAATTGGGTTTACGAACGAATGCAGAGCCGCGACGGAATTACCCAAGAGGCGAGGGAGGGATTCACGCGAGAGTCTCTGGTGCTTGAGGAAAAGTATTTCCCATCACATCTCCCACGACGGGCACGTGTCATCATTAACTTCCCACTTGGGCCGATTATCCTGGTACTGGGGCTCTGGACGTTGGCGAAATGTGAAGCGAGACAGAGTGCCGAACGAATGGGCTCTTTGAACGCGCGTTGACTTACCGCAATGCTTCACGGAGCCTGAGTCGCGGTGGCGGGCGCGGAAGCAAGATAGCTGGCCAGCGGACAGTATTTCAACTGTTTGATCCCTTCCACCACGCACTCGGCGTTCAGACGGGCGCCGATCTTCTTGGTGTGCTGAAAATCGTTGAAATAGCTGGCCGCTTTCTCCTGGCCGAGCGCGTCGTAGCGGTCGGCGGCAAACGCGTTGAGGTCGATGTAGAACGTCTCGGAAGCCCTGGCGACATCTGCCGCCCATCGGACGTAGCCGTCGAAGCCCCGCTTGATCCTGCCGTCGAGCCACGTGTTGCGGGGAACCGGCGAACAGATGATCGCGGTCGCGCCCTTGCCCCGGGTGTCGTCCACGTACTGGTGCAAATACCAGCCGTAGCTGTGGACGGTTTTCTTTGAGTCCCCCACCCCGAGTTGAATCGTTTCATCGCCGCCTCCCGTGATCGTGGCGCGATCGGGATAGTTCTGCGAGTTGGCCGAGTCGTTGTGGCCGAACTGGAGTATCACGAAATCGCCGGGCTGCAGTTGCTGCAACACTTTGGCCCACGAGCCTTCTTCGATGTATCCGCGGCTGCTGCGTCCGCCGCGTCCCTCGTTATAGACGTGGATCTTCGCCGGGTCAAAAAACGCGCCGATCTCCGAGCCCCAGCCCCACGCGCCGGTCTCGCCGGTGCCGGTGCCGGTCTTCATGATCGAATCTCCGACCAGGAACAGCGCGGGATGGAGCGCGACCGTGGCAACCACCCCCTGCCCCTCCGCTGGAGGAGGGTTCGCCGGTGGTATGGAATCGGCGTGGACCGCCGGGACCACCCAAAGCGCCAGCGCGGCGACAAGGAATCGCTTTTTGAAATTGGATGATAAGCGCATGATTTGAATCCTCCGATCTCCGTCAGGGTTTGATGTATGGCTGCAGATCGGGAACGGCCCTGGCCAGCTCATCCGCGACCATGCGCCCAAAGTACGCCGAGCCTTTCGTCCCGAGATGCGTGTAGTCGAACACCGGCGCGGCCTCGCCTTTGCGCTCCACCACGGCATTCACATTGCTGCTCCCGGTCGGTCCTGCGGTGGAATTTGTGGCGGACGTCAACGCCGTTGTCTTCGGCGCGGCCACGGAGTTCCCGCTGGCGGCGCTCTCCGCGACAACGGGCGGCGGTGGCGCCATCGCCAGTGCGTTGGCCTCGACCGGGCCCATCTTCTGGACAGCGGCCACGCTGTCGGCGTTCAGGTCAAGGACGGGAACGCCCATTTCCGCGGCCACCTTCTTCGTCGCGTCGGCCCACGGTTCGAGGTCGTTTCTCACTTTTCCGTCCGTGAACCACCGTCGCGTGAGCGGCGTGAGCAATACCGGTTTGGCCCCGTTCGTCAGGACGTCCTGCACATACTGCCGGATGTTCACGGGAAACTCGGTCGCGAGGTCGGTCGAACGGCCCGGCTTGCCGGGTTGATCGTTGTGCCCGAACTGGATCAGGACATACGTCGCCTTGAACTCGGCGTTGCGTTTCAATTCGTCCAACACCTTCGCCCAGGAACCTTCCGCGCGATAGCTGCCGGAACTGCGGCCGCCCTTGGCCATGTTGGTGAACGTGACTTGCGGAACGACGTCCTTGGAAAAGCCGGGACCCCATCCGCTCCGGACCGCCATCGTCGAATCTCCCACCAGAATAATCCTCACCGGCGGCAGTGCCCTAGGCGCGGGGGGCAGCGCCACGGCGGAAACCGCCGTGAGCAGTGCCAGGAACGGGAAAAGAATCTGTTCTCGCATCGTCGGTGGACCCATCAGAGTTTCTATCAGGCCCCAAACGGTCGTCAAGCGCGGAATCCGGGCGGTTGTTAACGAGAGAGCGTTGACATCGTTTCCTGAGCGCTATATGAAGGGGGTGTTCCATGCCTCGTCCATGAGAATCTCGGAACCAATAGGCCGGGTGATTCGGCTTATTATCTGCGGGGTCCTCCTTGCGGTTTCCTACTTTGCTTTCCAAGCAACGATGCGCGGGATTAGAAGAGGCAGGATACACTATGTGGACAATTTGGGGCACGGATGGACCATTGATCGCGCACAGAGTCCGGGGGAATTTCGATTTCGGATATTTGTCAACTTGTGTGGTGGCGCGTTCCTTGTTTGCATTTCCGTCGCGGTGATCGTGAACACAGTCAGACCGAATAGAAATGGCAAGCATAGGCTGCTGGAGTCCACGGTGAGCACATTCAGCAAGCTGTTTGGAGGGTCACGCCATTCTGAGCGTGAGGAAGCAGTCAGGCTTGGCATATCCGTCAGCGATGTCGAGCGGGATTTGCCTGAGTTTGGTCGTGGGAACAAATCATGCAAGCTCGTGCGCGGGCCTTGTGTCAAGTACTCGCTTCCACGCCATGGTGAGGGAAGCCGTTCCCAATGGTCTCTTCTCCAGCGAACCAAGCACGAGGGCGCGCTGCTTCCAAATGGATATCTATTGCAGGGTGACGTCTCCGATGATCTCCGCCGGGCTCTCACGAAACTGGCAAAAGAGTTCTCCGAAGAGTACTTCGAGTTTGAGGGCACGGTAACCGATGTCTCCGTGTTCTGGGAGGAGTGGGGCGGTGATGATCGCGTCCAACGCCTTCATCAAGTTTTACAAACCCTCGCTGGTTTATGACGCGGCAACCCAGCGCCTTGCCCACGTCTTGCACGCCGCTGCGTTGACATCATTCCGTCAGCGCTCTATAAGGTCGCCATGGAACATCTTTGGGCGCCGTGGCGGATTCGGTACATCCTCGGGGAACGGGAGGCGGGTTGCTTCTTCTGTCGCAAGTCGCAGGAGTCCAACGACGCAAAGAACCACATCGTCTTCCGCGAGCGGAACTGCTTCGCCCTGCTCAACGCCTACCCGTACAACGTCGGCCACTTGATGGTCGCGCCGTACAAGCACACGGGCGAACTCGACGACCTCTCCGAGCAGGAACTCTCCGAATTCATGGCGCTCACCCGCCGTTGCAAGCAACTGCTGGGCAAGGCGCTGAAGGCGGAGGGGTTCAATATCGGCATCAACCTCGGCCGGTGCGCGGGCGCGGGCGTGGTCGACCACATCCACATGCACATCGTCCCTCGTTGGAATGGCGACACCAATTACATGCCCGTTCTGGCCGACACCCACGTCGTGCCTCAGGCGCTGGATGAGCTTTACGCGTTGCTGATGAAGAACCTGCGGTAGCGCGGTTACCACCCCGTTCTCACGGTGTTTTGACGCCATTCGCATTCCGTTTTCGCCGTTCTCCCTTTGACGCCTGTCGCGTCAACGGGTATACTTCCGCTGTGAGGTTGCCGAAGCAAATCGCAGTCATGCCGCTGCCGAATGCGATCCTGTTCCCACGCGTGCTGCTGCCCCTGTACATCTTCGAGCCCCGCTACAAGCAGATGCTCGCCGATTGCTTGAACGGCAAGCGCATGTTTGCGGTGGCGCTCCTGCGCAAGGGCTGGGAGAAGGAAGGGCACAATCCCACGCCCCACCCCATCGCCGGCATCGGCGTGATTCGCACCTGCGTGGCGCGGCCGGATGGCTCGGCCAACGTGATCCTGGAAGGCGTGGCCCGGGTCCGGATCACCGAGTATCTGAGACTGCGACCGTATCGCGTGGCGCGTGTCGAACCGTTGAAAAGCTCCGAGGACGCCGTCGGGGTCGTGGGCGAGCCGTTGCTGAAAATGGTCACACAACTGGCGAAAGCGCGGGCGCGGATGGGCGCGGGATTGCCCAAATCAGTGCTCACGGCGCTGCGTTCGGTCAAGAACGCGGAGTATCTGTCGGACCTCGTGAGTTACACGGTGCTGGACGATTACTACGACAAACAGGCCATGCTGGAAACCCTCGACACGGATGAACGGGTCGAGAAACTCGTGACCCTGATCCAGAAGAAGATCCAGCAATTCGAACTCTGGAAAACACTCCAAGGCAGGCTGCCCAACAAACATGTCGGACATAATTGACGCGGCTGCGCAGCCGACGACAAGACCCGGTCCTCGCACTGCCATGGAAAGCGCCGGCACATCTCCCAAAGTCCCCGCCCGTGATTACATCCGCCTGACCCAGGGCTTCTATTTCGTGTTCTGGGGACTGCTCTTGACCGTGTTGACGGGCGCGCAATTGCTCATGCCCGTGGAGATGCCGTCGTTTGCCGAATTGTTCCTCGGCGCCGGGGTGTTGGCCACGCTGGTCGGTTCCTGGCGGCTCTATCAGGTGCGCAGCCTCGGGGACGCCTGGCAGCATCGAACGCGCTGGACGCTCCGTTGGGCGGCGCTGATGACGTATTTTTGCCTGTTCTTTTTCCTGTGGCGGCGCGCCCCGGAAAGCACCTGGCTGCTCGGCAATGTGTTCGCCTTCGCGGCCACGGGAATCGCGTACGTCCTCTCTTTCAACCGGGGAGTCGCGGCGCTCGGGGCGTTTCTGGGACGGAAGGACGTGGCGTTTGAATCGCGCGTGTTTGGCACCGGCAACGTCGGGCTCTTGCTCCTGCCGTTCGCCTGCATCGTCGTGTACATCATTGGCATGGCTGTCATCCAGAAGAGCGATCCACTTTCGGAATTGCGGTTCCTTCTCAGCCGCGCCAATCTGTTGATCATCGTCGTCCTGCTGCTGCCGTTCTCCCTGACGCTGTCACTGGCCTGGAGCTGCAAGGACGCCGTGCTGCGTCAGCTCTCGAACCTGGATCATTCCCGCGACTTCGGCGCCGACCACCCATGAACGGCTATCGCCACCGCTTTCCCCAATACGGAACGGCCGGGATGGTCATGCTCCTGCTGATGGAGACGGCTATTTACTGTTCGCGAACCGACGTGTTGCCCGAATTCCCTTGGTGGCGAATCACCACCTGGGCCACGCCCGTGTGCTGGTGGTCGTACATCCTGATCGTCGACGCGTGGATTTATCTCCGCAGGGGTACGTCGCTGTTGGCGGATCGACGCGAATCGTTCGTGATCCAGTGCATCCTGTCCATCGCATTTTGGTGTTTGTTCGAAGCGTATAATCGCGTCATGCCGGGCTGGCGCTATGCGCACCTCGAACAGGATCTCTCCTTGCGCCTGCTCGGGTACGCCATCGCGTTCGCAACCATCATGCCCGGGTTGTTCCTGACTTGCGAGTTCCTGCAGAGCCATGAATTGTTTGAGCGGGCCTGGATCCCGCGCATCCACTGGAACCGCGGCGCGCTCATCGTCTCGGTCGTGGTCGGCGCGGCGTTCGCCTTCCTGCCGCCGTTCCTGCCCCTGCACCTGCGGGGCTACCTGTGGGCCTTCGTCTGGATGGGCTGGTTTTTCCTGCTGGAACCGTTCAATTATTGGCGCGGGATGCCCAGCCTCTACCGCGACTGGCAGCACGGCGACCTGTCTCGGACCCTCCAGCTCTTCGTCGCCGGCGCGATCTGCGGGTTGCTCTGGGAGTTTTGGAACATGTGGGCCTACACCAAGTGGGTCTATATCTTCGCGGTCGGCCAAAACGTGAAGTACATGGAGATGCCGCTGGTGGGCTTCCTCGGTTTCCTGCCGTTTGCGCTCGAGTACTTCGTCATGTTCCACTTCATCGCCTCGTTCTTCACGCGCGACGACAAACTCGGAATCTGAGACGGCCCGCTCAGCCTGCCTTGGCCGCCGCGGAGGGAAAGCTTTCCAACACCCGCCCCGGTTTGCGCACCGAGACTGGATCGAGGAAAAACATGCGGACGCAGGCGTACACGGACACGGGCGGGCTGTGCGGCTGGACGCGCCCCTCGCGGATGGCGCGAAAGATCGACGGCATCGTCGGTTCCGCATCGACCAGCGTATAGTGACGCCCGAACATCCAGACATTGTGCGAGTCCGAGTTCGCCACAACCGGCTTTCCGTGTTTCCGCGCAATGCGAACGGCGTGCTGGTTGAATCCGTCGAACCAGGGAAGATGGATTTGCGCATACTCGACCGCGTCAAACAGGTCGATGTTCGGCTCGAACAATCCGCGAAGACTGTGTCCCTGCGGGTAGAACGGGTGCGGGGCGATGATGAGCAGGTCTTCGCCGCGCTCGCGTTTGTACGCGCGAAGATCATCAAACGTAATCAGTTTCTCGGCCTCGCGCTGCGTGACGTTGTAGAGCAACACGTCGCGGTCCTTGATCTTCCACTCGACCGCGCGGATGAGCAGCAACCCTTTCTGGCGCGCGTACGCGAACACCCGCTCATCCTCCATCACCTTGCAATGGAGCGTGATCGCAATCGCGCCGTACCCGAGTTCGACCGCCCGGTCCACCAGCGCCGTCGCGGGATAGCCCAACCCGTCTTCCGGGTCTTCGCCCGAATGCATGTGCAAATCCACCTTGATCATTATGTCACCCGTTTTACAGTGCCACCGGCCAGGAAGAACAGCAGCTTTTGTGCAAGCTCGATGCCCGCCACCTGCCGGAGCGCGTCCTCGTAGGCGTGCACCTGCTTCGCGTATTTCTCGACCGCCACGCGCGTGTCCGTCTTGTAATCGACCAGCACCCACTGTCCCTTCTCGCAAAATAACAGATCGATCTTCCCTTCCATCAATCCCTCTTCCACCACGTGCGTGAACGGCAACTCGCGATAGACCTGCTCGGCCCGCCGGACTCGCGCCAGCAACTCCGAACCAAGCACTCCGTCGACCATCCCGACCGCGCGCCGCTTCTCTTCATCATTCAGACCCGACCGGGCAATGAACTGCTCGATTTGCTGGCGCTGTTGTGTCGCCGGCGCTTTCAAGTCCATCGCCTCCAGCGCCCCGTGCACCAACACGCCAAGACCCATTGCTCGTTCGCGCTCCAAGCCGCCCGGTTCTGCCTCACGTGGCTCCGCCTCGCCGGCCAACTTCGACGGACTCACCCGCATCACTGGTTTCGCTGCGCGCGCCAGTAATCTCGCACGAACGTCCGCCCACAGGCGACGTCGGTCGATCAATTCGCCCGTTTCGCCCCGCTTCGTTTCCGGCCCGGTGACTTCTGAGCCGGCCGAAGGCAACGATTCCCAATCGGGCGTCTCGACCAAGGGGCTGGCGACAGGATCGAACCCGCGCGCCAACAAGTCGATCCGTCCGCCTTTCGCCGCGAACCACGGAATCACGAGCCGTTCTTTCGCGCGGGTCGCCGCGACGTACAGCAACCGGATTTCTTCCGCCTCCTCACGTTTCCGATGGTCGTCGTCCACCTTGTCGAATCCCGCCGTCCGCCGGCTTGCGAAACGCAGCTCGCACCCGCCGTCCCGGCGAAACAGCAGTTTCGGGCCCGTATCAGACCCGCGACCCGCCAAATCCGGCAGCACCACCACGGGAAACTCGAGGCCCTTGGCCTTGTGGATCGTCAGGATGCGCACGACGTCGTCCGTCTCCTCGCTGGCGGGCGACGGCTCCTCCTCGACGCCGCCCAGCACCGTTTCCCGTAATCGCCGCACAAACGCGCGGAGCGACCGCACTCCCGCCCGTTCCAGTTGTCGCGCCAATTCAAGGGCCTTCAACAGATTGGCGACACACGGAGCGCCGTCGGGCTGGCTGGCGAAATAGGCCTCGCAGATCCGGGTGCGCGCGAACACGTGTTCCACGTAGCCCGCGACCGAGAACTCGTGTCGGCACTCGTGCAACTCGCGCAGCAGGGCGAACGTCTCCGTTACCTGCCCGGGCGCGTCCGCTCCGGGCCTGTCCAGATAATTCAACCCCGTTGTCGCGGAGATCAGGAACACCTGATCATCGGCCCAGCCGAAGAGTGGCGAGCGGAGCGTCGCGACGAGGTGGAGTGTGTCCGCCGGATTGTCGAGGGACGACAACAGCGAGGACAGCGTCTGGATTTCCTGCCGCTGATAGTAGCCCTTGCCGCCGATGACACGAAACGGGATGCCATGCTCCTGCAGCACCTCACCGTACGTCTCGACGCCCGTGAAACTGCGGAAGAGCAACGCGACGTCGCCCCATTGGCGCGAGCCGCCCCCCACCTGCTGTCGAAGGTAACGCGCCACGGCTGTCGCTTCCGCACACCGCAGTTCGTCGGCGGTCACTTTGAGGAACTCCTTCGGGCGAAGCAGCGTGACGGCCGGCTGATTGGTCTGCAACTTGGGCCATGCGGCCAGCTCGATGTAGTCGGGCTGATAATCGCCATCGGTGGATTTGACGAGAATTTTCGCGAACACGGCGTTCACCCAATCCAGAATTGTGGACTTGCTTCTAAAATTCTGGCGGAACGCCAGCACCCTGCCCCTGCGCTCGACGCGGCGACGGGTGTCGGCGTACATCTCAATGTCGGCACGGCGGAACCCATAGATGCTCTGCTTCGGGTCGCCGACGACAAACAGTTTGCCCGGCGCACCCTCACCGAGAAGCAGCACAATCTCCGTTTGTACGGGATCGGTGTCCTGGAATTCATCGACCAGCACAAACTTGAACCGCCGTTGCAGTCCGCGTCGCGCGTCCGCGTTGTCGCGCAATAAATCGCGCGTCTTCATCAACAGGTCGTCGAAGTCCAACAGCGCGCGCTCGTGCTTGGCCTTTTGAAAATGATCGACAAACCCCCGCAGCCAGGCGATCAGGCCGGCAAGAAGATGGTCGTCCGCCGCCGCCGCAAAATCCTCCAACGACGTCTTGAGTGTTTTGACCACGTCCTTCATCTCGCGGAACGCCTCTTCACCATCGAAATGCGCCTTCGCTTTGGGAGCGGTCAACTCCAGCGAACGAAGCACGGCGATCTTGCGCTCCGGTGACGCGTACTGCAGCGACGGCAACGTATCCAGCAGTGTGCGGGCGCGCGCATAGGCATTCTCCTCGCGCGCCGTGAAGTGTTTCAGGCAATGTTCGAGCCTCGGCGCGGCGGACCGCAGTTCCGCCACCACTCCATCGATGGACAACGCCACCGGCTCCGTCATTTTCACGGACGCGAGCCGGTCGCGATGATCCACGAGCAATGCCGCCAACTCGGGAAGCGCGTCCAATTCCACGCCGGAGATCAGCGCCTGTCGCAACGGCGGCGGGTTCTTCGTCAATTCGGCTTCGAGCCACTCGTTCCACGCCTCTTCGAGCAACAGTTGCCGCTGCAATTCATCCGCCACCACAAACTGCGGGTCGACTGCGGCCTCGACAGGCCACTCCCGCAGGACCCAGGCGCAGAACGAATGGATCGTGGTGATGTGAGACTGCTCCAAATCGGCCAGGGCCTCCTGCCGCAAGTCTTTCGTAAGCGTCTCTTCCAGTTTTTCGCGCAGCCGCATTTTCAACTCGCCCGCGGCTTTCTCGGTAAAGGTAATCGCGACGATCTCGCGAAGCCGCGCGCGTCCGCTGCGAATCCCCTCGACGATGCGCGCGACCAGCGACGTGGTCTTGCCCGTGCCCGCAGCGGCCTCGACAAAGAACGTGGTGTCGAGTTCATTGGCCGCGGCTTCACGCTCCGCGTGGTCGACCGGGCGCGTCATTCGACGGTCTCCTTGATCGCGCGGAATGCCGCCATGGAGGCATCCTCCCGTTTCAGTTCATACAGTTTCAGGATGCCGTTGCCGCAGATCGGGCGGAACTCGCAGTGGCGGCAGCCTTCGGGCCTCGCGTACTGCCCGAAAACGCCACGGCGAATCATGTCGGCGGCGGTATCGAGCAGGCCGGTCAGCGCGGTCCGTTGGGCGTCCAGCGCGGCGCGCGTGAACGTGATGGTGCGATAGCCGCCGCGCAACGTGAAATACAGGTAGTGGGCCGACTCGACGCTGATCTTCGGCAACAATTGTTGCGCCGCCAGGATGTACAACGGCAATTGCAGCGTCTCACCGCCCGCGAGCGAGTTATCGCGCGAGCCGCGGGGTTGCCGGCCCGTCTTGTAATCCAGTACCCGCGCGCGCCGGCCATCGTCGCTCAGGTCGATGCGATCGATCTTGCCCCGCAACCGCACCGGCGGCGCCACCGCGACGGCCTGGAACGCCTCCTCGAACCTGGTCGGCCTCCAACCCGCCGATGCGACGCGATCACGTTCGATGAACGCGCCCAGTTCCTCCACGACAATCTGCTTCTTGATTTCCCAAATCGTCGGATATCCCGTCACGCCGCGCCGTTCGAACTCGCGGAAATGTTTCTCGGCGACGGCCGCGATGTCGCGGGCCGGCGATTGATAGTAATCCTCGAGGATGGCGTGGTAGAGCGAACCCAAATCCAGCGCGTCGATCGAAAGCGCGGCCTCGGGTTCCTCCCACCGTTCGATGCCGAGCACCCGTTTCTGAAAATAATAGAACGGGCACCCGAAGAAATCCTCGAGCGACGTCGTGCTGATGACGATTTTCTCCAAGCCGAACCGCTCCCGCAACAGTTTCAACGCCTCCGGGTTTCCCAATAATCCGTCGTAGGGCGTGAGGACGCGCTCGTGCCAGCGCGCACCGGTGTGGGCCACGCCATCCGCCAGCAGAGGCGACATCTGACGCAAGTAGCGTGATTGATCGACAAGCGATTCCAGCGCCGCCAGATCCAATTCGCGCTCGTTCAGCGGCTCGTCGGTTTCCCGCACCGGCGCAAGCGGGACCCTGGTGGCGCCTTTTTCAAGCGCCTGGAAACTCGCCGCGCCCGCGTACTCCAGCAACAAGAACGAAGCGAGGCGCGGACGGGACGTGGCCGGTTCCAGGCGCGGGTAGCTGAGCACGAGTTTCTCGCGGGCGGCGGCTGTCGCCAGTGAGAACAGCAGCCGTTCCTCATCGTGGCCGTCGAGCTTGCGCGGCAACCCGGCGCTGATCCGCGCCCGTTCTTCGTCGGCCAGAAGCGGGTCTTCCCGGACCGGGCGCGGGAAACTTTTCTCGACCAGACCGAGCACGATGACCAGCGGCCAGGACAAGCCGCGCGCGCTCATGACGTCGCCGACAAACACGCCTCCGCCCTCGAACTTTTCGGATTGGTCGGCGGCCGCTTCGAGGGATCTCTGACAGTAATCGGCAAAGATATCGAACGATACGCGCGGTTGAAACGCCTCCAGATCCCCCAGCGCCTGAAGACAGCCAATCACCACATCGTTCCTGCCACCCAGCGCCTGAAACGCCGTGACCAGCGTCGCGGCATACTCGCTCCATTTTGCCTCCCCCGGCAACGCGCCGAGGAGCGTGACAAGCCTTTTCACAAAGGCGAGTGAATGCCCGGCGGTGCGCTGACGCCATTCGCGACGGCGGGCGTCATCCGTCCCGCGTCGTTCGCCCGCCGGCTCGGAGAACGCGGCTTCGAGGCGCTCGATCCACTGTTGTTGTCCGCCGATGATGCCGAGCTGCACCGAGAGCGCGTCCCAATGCGAATTCGGGCCGAGATGGCAGGCCAGTTCCATCACCGAGGCGCGGCTGAAGTCGGACCGAATCGTTTCCAGCAACAGGCCCAACAGCCGCGCATCCGGCTGCTCCGTGAGCGGACGCCCGTGGCGGAAATACGCCCGGATGCCCAGATTGGCGAGCGTATCGCGCAGGACGGAGTCATATTGCTCGCGACTGCGGCACAGGATCGCCACGTCGTTGAACGTGCGACCGTCGGCGCTGACAAACCTGAGCGCTTCGCGAATCGCCTCCTGCACTTCGCTGGTTTCGCCCGGGCACGAGAGAATCGTCGCCGCTGGATGCTTGATTCTCGGAGGAGGCCCCACGAGTTTGTAGCCGAGGGATTGGAACCAATCCAGGAGCGGATCGGCGTAGGCGTTGTGCTCCGTCCAGGGAAAAAAGATTGTGGACGGAGCCAGCCTCTTCACGAACTGTTTTTGGGCGGCGGTAAGGTCGTAGAAGCCGTACAGGAGCACCTCCGAGGTTGCCTCGGCGGGCGTGGACTTCAGAAACAGATCGGATTCGGTAACAAACTCGTGGTCGGCAAGCCAATCCCGGTACGCCGTGTAGGCGGTCGAGAGTTCGGACAGCTTCTTCGATTTGCCGGCCGCCTTGCGGAATGCCTGGGGTGTGATGCCCGATTGTTCAAGGTCCTTGAAAGTTTCCAACAACGCACTGCGGAAGCCGCGTGTGTCGCTGACGGGCGCAAAATAACCGGTGGCCGGAACGTGGTCTTTGGCAATCTGGTCGCAGAGAAGCTCCAAGCCAAGCCGTGGGGCGGAACCGCGCTTGCGGCAAGAGTTCGGCGGGCATGCAAAAGCGCACATTGGCGTGACCCTGGGGTAGAACGCGGGCCAATGAGCGCTGCAAATGCAAGCCGAGCAAACGATTCAGGACAACGACAGTGATGGGCGCGAGCGGGCCACGGGATTTTTTGAGGGCGGCAATTTCGGCTGCGAGGGCCCCTTCCAAGGTCGGTTGAAACGGACCGAGATGGATTTTGCGTGGTGTTCGGGCGGAAAAATTGCTAGTCGTACCCACAGCGAATGAAGATCTTGTCGAAGTATATCACACGGCAAGCGGTCATCACGCTGTTTTTCACGATCGGCGTGTTTACCTTCGTGCTGCTGCTGGCGCGCATCCTGAGGCAACTCAGCGAGATGCTGCTGAACCAAAAGGTCGGCCTGGAAGTGGTGGGATATTTCCTGCTGCTGATGACGCCGACGATCCTGAGTTTCTCGCTGCCGATGGCGATGCTGGCGACGGCGTTGCTGATTTTCGGGCGGATGAGCGCCGACAACGAGATCACGGCCATGCGCGCCAACGGGATGAGTCTCGGGCAGGTGATCGCGCCGGTCATCCTGCTGGCGGCGTTGACCAGCGTGTGCTGCCTGTACATCAACGCGAACCTCGCACCGTGGTGCAAGTTTGAGTTCAAGACGTTGTTCGTGCGGCTCGGGGCGGAACGGCCGATGGCCTTGCTCGAGGAAGGCACCTACATCAAGGATTTCCCCGGCTACGTGATCTACGTGGGGCGGAAAAACTCGAACAACATCGAGAACGTGATGATTTACACGCTCGACGACAGCAACAACGTGGTATCCAGCCTGCGAGCGCAACGGGGAATCGTCTCCTCGAACCCGGCGGAGCGCAAACTGTTGCTCGATTTGTATAACGTGCGCGGCGACTTGCGCGACGCGAAGGAACCGACCAACATTCACAAGATTCGCCCGGATACCACCGCGCAGCGTTATCCGCTCGAGATGGACCTCGGCCGGGCGCTACGGCAGGCGAAGGCGGCGCGACAACTGACTGATCTTGTCTTTTCCGACTTGCTCGGGGAGATTCGCGATTTGCGCGCGCACGGCATTTATCCCGCCGCGGCGCTGATGGAGGCGCACCAACGGGTGGCGGGCGCGGTCGCCTGTCTCGCTTTCACGCTCATCGGCGTCCCGCTCGGGATCAAGACGAGCCGCCGCGAGACGTCCGTCGGCATTGCCATCAGCCTCGGGTTGGCGCTGGCATTCTATTTCGTGACCGTGCTGGCCAACACGCTCAAGGCCCGTCCTGGGATCTACCCGGAGGCGATCCTCTGGTCACCCAACCTGTTTTTCGAGATCCTCGGCCTGTACCTGCTCTGGCGCGTCACCCGGGCTTAGCCGTCGCCCATCTTCTTGCCCATCACTTCCACCAGCGGACGGATTTCCGCCATCAACTGGCCGAACTGCTTCGGCTTGAGCTGCTGGCCGCCGTCACTGAGGGCGGTGGCCGGGTCCGGGTGCACCTCGACCAGCAAGCCGTCCGCGCCGACGGCCACCGCGGCGCGCGCCAGCGGGATCACCATATCAAACCGGCCGGCGGCATGGCTGGGATCGACAAACACGGGCAGATGCGTTTCCTTTTTCGCCACGGCGACGGCGCTGAGATCGAGCGTATTGCGGCAGGCCGTTTCGAAGGTGCGGATGCCGCGCTCGCAAAGGATGACCTTGTTGTTGCCGTGGACGCAGATGTACTCGGCAGCGAGCAACCATTCGTCGATCAGGCCCGAGACGCCGCGTTTGAGCAGGATGACCTTGCCCGAAGCGGCGGCGGCAGCGAGGAGCGGAATGTTTTGCGCGTTGCGCGCGCCGATCTGCAGAACATCGGCGCAGGCGGCAACCATCTCGACGTCCAGCGGCGACATGACTTCCGTGACAATCGGCAATCCTGTGGCCGCGCGGGCTTGCGTTAGTATCTCAAGCCCTTCGCGGCCCAATCCCTGGAAGTCGTACGGCGAGGTGCGGGGCTTGAAGGCGCCACCACGGAAGAGGGTCGCGCCGTACGACTTCACCGCTTTCGCGGTTTCCAAAGTTTGCGTGGCATTTTCCACGGAGCACGGGCCGGCGATGACGTGGAAGGTGTCCCCGCCGATCTTGCGTCCCAGGACATCGAGAACCGTATCGCGCGCCTGATACTCGCGGCTGACGAGTTTGTATTTCTTCTGGATGGGCGTGACGCTCTCGACCTGCGGGAAGACGATAAGCGATTCGAGCGTGTGATGGTTGCGTTCGTCGCCAATACAGGCGACGACCGTCCGTTCCACGCCGCGAATGAGGCGGGGTTCATAGTTGAACTTTTTCACCGCGTCGGCCACTTGCTGGATGTCCTGTTCACTACTTCCTGGTTTCAGCACAATGATCATTGTTTTGCTCCTTCTTCCGCGCGCGGTCCGGTTTTGGGCAATAAAAAAACCGTCCCGCGCCTGCGGGACGGTTTGGTGTCAACGTTTCGAGCATCAACACACAGCCCGCAGACAGGGCTGGCTAAAGTAAAACCAATACCACGCTGTGACTGCGGAGATGCGTTGATGCGTTTGCTTCATTACAGGGAAAGAATAGCAGGTTTGGCGGGCGATGTCAACGGTGGGTTGAACCAAGGAAATTCGTTCGATCCCTCTTATCTGCAGGCGTCAGCGTTCAGTCACGGGTGGCAGGAATGGCTCTCCCTCTTCAATTGCCCACAGAACATCCTTCAGTTCGTCGTCGATTTCGTCTCGCGTCATGCAGCGAGCGATGTTGAAAGCCCCAAGCGAAACTTTGTAGTTTTCCTGGACCCAACGAGACAGTGAAGCCAGCGCCTTCTTCCCTGGAATCGCCCCGAATCTACCTACCTGCGTCTTCCATCGTTCAGACACAATTCGACGCGCCTTTTGGTTCGATGTCGCTGCCGTAAGCTTTCGATCTACACTTTGTATCGCGGTTGCAGTACAGTCGATAACGTCAACCTTAAGGGTTCCGGCAATCGTTTCCAGTTTCTCTTCGACCTCATCCACGCTAGGCGCTGCTTTACCCTGTGCCATCTGTATCTGTATGGCCCTTTGAATTGCACTCGGAATCAATAGGTAATTCTCGAGCTCTTTTCGTGTCCAAATGTGCAATGATATGCCCCTCTTTACTGCTTCCCGCCTACGATTCGCAATCTCTTCAGAGGTGTGATAATCGGAGTCAAATATGCAGTAGGTGACTATCCCCTCACCCCCTGCATTCTCTAGAAACATCTCTGAGCCTACGGCATAATTCCACCCTCCCCATCCTTCGACTGATCTCGACGGGATTGTGTCTATCGGAAGCAGAGTGGTTGGAAACATGGTGTTTTGGATTGGCTTCAGCAGCGCTATGTCTTCTCCCTCAACCATGAGAAAGCGGCGAGATGTCCATAGCCTCGAAAGCTGCAGATTGTGTACGCTTCCAAAACCGCCTAAAACCTTCTGCACGGCGGGCAACGACGATGCAAAGGCGGACCGATCATTCAGACGATTAACCACCAGGATGTCTTCTGGCTGGACTTCCGCCATGATCTCGGATGAATGCGTTGCGATAACGACCTGTTGATGGTTGCCCCGCACAAAGCGGATTAGCCTGCGTTGCAAGTCTGCATGCATATAAACGTCTGGCTCATCCAGTATTACCGTTTCATGGTCTTTAGCACGCGTTAAGAACCAAATGGTCTGAAGCCACATCTGAAGGCCATGCCCCATCCACGCAACTTCAGCAGTGAAGTGTCGATCTTCGACGAATAACGAGAGGTAGATCGGATCGGGGAACCTCCCGTTCTCTTCCAAACTGGTGACCCGCAAACCGGGCCAAGTGGTTTCTGCTGCTTGCGTGAAGGAGTCGAAATGCTCGTCCTGAAGCAGGTAGAGCTGATTCCGAAAATGCAGAGGTGCGAGTGCTGAAGACATTGCGCTGCGGACGTATTCCGGAGTTAGGAGTCGTTCCTCCATCGAAACGGGGCCGACCTGTGGAAGAATGCTAACTCTAGAAAGTCTTGTACTTGGAAGATTACTCGATTTGGTCCGCAGGCGCCTTGCGACTATGGCCTCGGGGGTAATTGACAACTCAATCACGGCACCTGATGCAAAAGTTGCACTAATAATGGCTGGCGGGTCTCCGTAGCGATGAAATATGCTTTGAAGATTGATCTCGAGATTCTTAAATGGTGCAGAACCCTTCGAGTTCTTCGGAAACTGCCAATGTGACGGGATGCTCGATAGCTCACCTTTGAAACGACTGACCACAAGAGAAACCAAGCGAAGAGCTTCTACGATGGTCGATTTGCCTGCGTTGTTTCTCCCAACGATGACGGTCATCGGGCGAAGCGGGACGACATGGTCCTCAAATCCTCGAAAGTTCTTTAAGTGAATCTCAGAGATCATTGTGATCCCACTGTAAGTAGGCCAATGGCATAGTTTACCAGGTAGCTGGTTTCGTAATCAAGCTGGTGGGTAGCTGAAGGGCCGCGTCCGCCCTCGCTCCCGCCTGCACCGAGTTTGCGTCATTTAGCTTGCCCACCTCACCCCCCACGAGCACAATTCACACACAGACTATCGGTGTAATTCTTGCAAAAGGAGCAACATGGAAACGATCAAAGTCTCCAGTGCGAATCAAGAAAATGGAGGGCCAATTTCCACAATCTGCCCGCACTGCGGTGGTAAAGGTACTTTTGCCATCGTGGGTCCGTACGACCTACTGATCAATAACGCCTATTACTGCGGACAACGCGTTTGCCCAGACCCTAAATGCAGGGGTCACCTCTTTATCATCCTCGATCAAAAACGAGATTTGATTTTTCAATACCCGCCCGTGCGTACAGCTTTCAGCACTCAGAATATACCTGAAGCCATACTGAAGACGTTCAACGAAGCTGTAACGTCGCACGCGCAAACCTGCTTTGTCGCATCCGCCATCATGATCCGCCGCACGTTGGAGGAAATTTGCGACGAGCGCGGGGCCAACGGTAAAGACCTGAAAGAGCGCATTAATGACTTGAAAGCGAAAGTTGTCCTTCCTCCCGAACTCTTCGATGCGATGGACGAACTACGCGTTCTTGGAAACGATGCAGCTCATATCGAAGCAAAAACCTATGACCAAATTTCCAAGCCTGAGCTCGACGTGGCGATCGAATTCACCATCGAACTTCTCAAAGCTCTTTACCAATACTCGGGCCTTCTTACAAAGATGAGGGGCCTCAAGAAATCTTCCCCCTGACGCCCGCTACCATCGTCGCTCTTCCAGCCCTAAGCTATTCCGCTGTCCATTCAGGTATGTGCTTCGTAGTGTGAGAAAATGGGGCGATCACCCACCGGCTGCATGGTGGTCTGCTCCGCTGCGCGGCTTCTGTATCTTCTTGGTGAGGCAACACATTGTGGAAACCCGCCCCTAATCGCTACAAAATGCGGCTACAGCGCACGTAACCTGCCTTCGCTCAGGCTATTGCGGGCCAAAAAGAAAAGCTTCCAAACCTTCCAAACCTTCCAAAGTACGCTAACGGGTTTTGGGCGGATATGAGAGGCTTGGAGGCATGAACAAAAACCATGATGTACAGATAAAGGTGTGGATGGAGGGGTTTAGGCCCAAAATACGGCGAGGTCGCCACGGCTCGGCCCGCGGCGCACGACTGAGAGGAGAAAGCTTCCAACCGTTCCAAACGTTGCACTCGCTCGCTCCCGCTCGGCTCGCCCTTTGGGCCACCTTCGGCGGTGCCTCTCGCCGCTCCCAGCGGCTCGGTCCGAAAGTACGCTAACGGGTTTTGGGCGGATATGAGAGGTTTAGAGGCATGAAAAAACACATGTCAGTAGAACAGGTGGAAGCGAATCGAATGAACTGTCGAAAATCGACGGGGCCGAAGACACCGGAAGGCAAGTCGATGTCGCGGATGAACGCGATCAAGTACGGCATCCTCTCGCGGGAGGTGGTCCTGCGGGGGGAGAACCGCGGGGAACGCGAACGCGAATTTGAATCGCTGTATCGGTGGTACCGGGAAAACCTGGAGCCGGTGGGGCCGCTGGAAGAGATGTTGGTGGAACGGATCGTGACGACGTACTGGCGGCTGCACCGGGTGGTGATCGCGGAACGCGGTGAAATCGCGCGGAGCGTGGACGAGGCGCAGCAGCAGGGCAATCTGATGGCCCCGGAGCAGTTCGTGCCGACGGTACTGGGCAAGGAAGTGGAATCGACCGGCCCGGGCTTGTTTTTTCTGGTGCATGTCCTGAAGCAAGTACGGGAGAACGTGCAGCAAACGGGGGAACTGACGGCGGCGGCGGTGGAGCGGGTTGAGAATGTTTACCGGGGCCAGTCCAACGCGGTGACCGAGGGGTTGCACCGGTTCCTTGGGACGATGCACGAGAACCTCGAGGGCATGTCCGCCGAGCAGTCACGAGCCGAATGGCAGCAAGGGGTGCTGGCTTTTCTCGATGGCCAATTGGGCTACTATGGAAAAAGACTGGTGTTGATGGAGGGGCGGGAGAAACGCGATGCGCAGACGAACCAAGAGGCTTCGCACCTGCCATCGCGGTCAAAACTGGACAAGATTCAAAAGTATGAGGCGAGCCTGGAGCGGCAGTTGTATCGGGCGATGAATCAACTGGAGCGGTTGCAGCGGGTACGACGCGGGGAACGCATTCCGCCGCCGTGGGTGGTGTCGCAATGAAGGCCAGCGGAGTCTACTAATGCCCTTTCTCCAAAACGAAGCCAAGTTGGGAGGGACTCACCGGAACGGCAAGTCGTTCACGCAAAGGAGGATGGCTAGTATGGGGACAATTTCGTGGCGGTGAATTGAGGCCCTGCCGGATGCAAAAACGAACCCAAATATGGGCTAAGATGGGTTCGTTATCGGCGTTTTGGGTCGGTGCCGGGCTGGCCGAAATAGCCGTTCCAGACGACTTCCAAGCCTTGTTCCGTCAATTTGACCGGCTGACGTTGGAGGCGGCAGCGGTCGACGGCGCGGTCGATCAAGTCGCGGGGATCGCAGGATTTCGGGACGCGTCCTTCGGTCTGGTACTTGTGCAACAACTGCATGACCAGTTTCTCGTCGGCGAACAGGCCGCGCGAGCGGGCGTAGCGGAGGAAAATCTCGGTGTAGGTTTCCGGGCTGGGAGAATCGGCGTGCAAGCGGTAGCCCATGCGGCGCATGAACGCTTCGTCTTCCAAATCCGATTCGGTGAGGTTCGTGGCAAACACGACGATCTGCTCGAACGGCACCTGGATTTTCTTGCCCGGTGCTCAAGGTGAGATAATCGACGCGATATTCGAGCGGAATGATCCAGCGATTCAGCAATTCCGTCGCGGAGCAGCGCTGGCGGCCGAGGTCATCGACCACGAGCACGCCGCCGTTGGACTTGATGTGCAGGGGCGCTTCGTAAAAGCGTTGCGTCTGGGTGAACGAGAGTTCGAGACTGTCGAGGGTCAACTCGCCACCGGCCACCACGAGGGGCGGGCGGATGCGCACCCAGCGGCGGTCGTAATCGTCGTTCGGATGCGGGACCGGCAGATGGTTATGCGCATCGAACATGCGGACCGCCTGTCCGTCCACTTCGAGGGCGTAGGGGATCCAAATTTCGCCGGGGATGGCTTCGACGAGGGCACGGGCGGTGGCAGTCTTGCCGTTACCCGGACGGACCCGTCAGGAACAGGCTGCGGCCCGAGCCGACAACCAGCCCGAGGATTTCCTTGGCGTAGTCGGAAAGAATGAGGTTCGACATCGCCTGATCGAGGGTCTCGCGCGACGCGGGCGGGCGGTTGCGAACCTGCTGGGTGATCATCTCGGTGTAGGACTTCAGCGAGACCGGGGCCGGGCCGGCGTAACTGCAGAAACTCGTCAAGCGTTGCAATTCCTGCCAGCCGTGATCGAGCATGGCGTAGCGATGATTGTGCAGGCCGACCATGCCGGTGATCTCGATGAGTTTATCGTGGACCAGGCGTTGGAGGAGCGCTTCGGTAATCAACATGCCCAGGTGCATCCGGGTCGCGATGCTGATGGTCGTGCAATCCGAGTCCAGCGGCACGGTCTTCAACGCCAGATCGGCGAGAAAACCGGGATTGACGCCCAGGTCTTCCAGCTTGTCGGGAAACGGCGGGACAAACCAATCCGCGGGATTGGTGAAAAGCGGGGTGGTAAAATCCGTCGGAACCGCGGGGATGATGGCACCCTCCAGCTCCGTCTCGACCTTCAGCTCCTCATTTTGTTGAACATCAACTGTGCCCATATGCGCCCATGTGAACTCGCAAGTTCATGTCAAATAGCACGATTCAGGCCAGACCCCTCCCGGGCCCAAGCAGACAGGGCATTCCAGGCTTGGATTCGGTACTTGCAACGATTCCAGACCGTTTCTAGACTGCGGCCATGAAACGTACGGAGCTTCTCAAATTTGCCATAGTTGCCATCGTTTGCGCGGTAATCCCGATATCTGCGCCGGCTGAGGATCAAACTGAGGCCCAGCAGTTGTCGATTCTCGATGAACGTCTCAGCAAGTTGCGCGCGGATGTGGATGCGCTGCAGTTCAACCAGCAGCAACTTCAGCAGGACATCAAGCAGGTCCAGAGTCAACTCGAAGAGGTCCGCCGAACCGGCCCCAGCGCCTCCGCCAACGATCTTCAGGCTTTGGAAGCCCGCGTGCGGGCGCTGGATGCCGCCCGCGAGACAGACAAGAAGGCCATCATCGACCAACTCGCCAAGGAACTCGCGTCCATGAGCGGTTCGCACGGCAAGAACGCCACCGCAAACACACCCAAGAACGCGGACGCCACCGCCGATGATCACAGCGTTCATGTCGTCCAGAGCGGCGAAACGCTCACCTCGATTGCGAAAAGCAGCGGCGTGACCATCGCCGATTTGAGAAAAGCCAACAATCTAACCAGCGATTCGTTGAAGGTCGGCCAGAAGCTCGTCATCCCCACGAAGTGACGAAGCCGGGAGGTTGTCAACAACGGGTCAGTGGGACACCGCGGCTGCCGTCGCGCCCCGTGGCTCCCAAGAGCGCGAGCGGCGCACCTCATTGGTCGCCGCCAGTTTCTCGGTGTCCACTTTGAGCCAGACGCTGTCCTCGCCGAGGATCGCCTCGATGTCGCGCACGAACTGTTGTGTCGGAGAGACCGAGAAATGCTCGTGAGCTTCCAGAAAGACCAGCTTACCGTCGGGATAAATAAAGCAGAACAAGACCGGGATGTTCCCGTTGTGGGCCCGCACCACTTCGTGAACGCGAGCGAGCGCGGAATCCTCCGTGGTCCCCACCGAGAGCCGAATGTGCACCGCCTTGGTAAATCTCTTCGGCACATCCTCGAGCGCGATGATCTGATCGGCCACGATCTTCGGTTTGTCTTCGCGCAAGTTGACCATCCCGCAAACGAAGATCGCGGCGTCGGCTTTCAGACTCGGCCCGTACTTCGCGTACGATTCGGGGAAGACCAACACTTCCACCGAGCCATCGAGGTCTTCCAGCGTCATGATCGCCATCGGTCGGCCCTGCTTCGTCGTCTTCGGAGTCAATTTGCTGACGATCCCGCCGATGCGCGTCACCTGCCCGTCCTGAAGTTGCGCCAGTTTTCCCGACGAGGCGAGATCGTAGCGTCGCAAGACCTCGGCAAACTCGCTCAACGGATGGCCCGTCACGTAGAACCCGAGCAACTCCTTCTCGAATCCGAGCATCTCGCTCGGCGACCAGTCCACGGCGGGATGCCGACCCGTGGCTTTTTGTCGGGCGTTCACCGGCTCCACGTCGAACAGGGCGGCCTGCCCGCGTTCGCGGTCGCGCTGGACGCTGGATGCGCGGTTCATTTGGTGTTCGATGGCGGCGAACACCTGCGTCCGGGGTTCGCCCAGGGAATCGAACGCGCCGCATTTCGCGAGGCACTCCAGCACCTTTCGGTTCACGATCCGCAGGTCGACCCGCGTGCAAAAGTCCTCGAAAGATTGGAATCGGCCGCTCGCCTCGCGCACCTGGATTACGTTCCGCACGGCGATTTCGCCAACGTTCTTGATGGCCGCCAGGCCAAAACGAATCCGGCCATCGCGCACGGTGAAGCGCAGGCCGCTCTCATTGACGTCGGGCGCCAAGACCTCGATGCCCATGCGTTTGCACTCGTTGATGAACAACTGGATTTTGTCCGTGTTGGCGAATTCGTTGGACAACAGCGCGGCCATGTACTCGACCGGGCAATTCGCTTTCAGCCACGCGGTCTGGTAGGCGACGATGGCGTAGGCCGCACTGTGCGACTTGTTGAAGCCGTACCCCGCGAATTTGGCGAGCGTGTCGAAAATCTGGTTGGCTTTCGCGCGCGGAATTCTGTTTTTCTCGTGGCAGCCCTTGAGGAAGATCTCGCGCTGTTTCTCCATTTCCTCCGGCTTCTTCTTGCCCATCGCGCGGCGCAGCACATCGGCCCCGCCGAGCGAGTATCCGGCGAGGGCATTGGCGGCCTGCATCACCTGTTCCTGATACACAAAGACGCCGAAGGTTTCCTTGAGGATCGGCTCCAGCAAGGGATGGTCGTACGCGACCTTGACTTTGCCGTGCTTGCGGTTGACGTAATCGTCCAACATGTTCATCGGCCCCGGGCGGAACAAGGCGATGAGGGCGATGATCACGTCAATGGAGTCCACGCCGATGCGGCGGCACAGGTCACGCATCCCCTGAGATTCAAGCTGGAACACGCCGATGGTGTTGGCTTTGGCCAACAGGTCAAACGTCTTCTTGTCTTGCATCGGGATCTTGTCGACATCCAGGCGCTGCCCGGTGGTCTGCTCGGCGAGGTCGAGCGCGTCCTTGATGACGGTCAACGTCTTCAGCCCAAGGAAGTCCATCTTCAGCAGGCCGAGGTGGCCCAGCGGATCCATCGAGTACTGCGTCACGATTTCATTCGAGTTCGTGCCCGTGGTCAGGGGAACGATATTCGTCAGCGGCTCCGCGCCGATGACCACGCCGGCGGCGTGGGTGGACGCGTTGCGGGAGATGCCTTCAAGCGTGAACCCGGTATCGATCACGCGCCGCACGGCGGGCTCGTTTTGGTAGGCCCCTTTCAATTCGGGATTGATCTCCAGCGCCTTCTTCAGTGTCATCCCGATATCCGGCGGGATCATCTTGGCGATGCGGTCGCACTCGCCGTAGGAAAGCCCCATCACGCGACCCACGTCGCGCACGACCATCTTCGCGCCGAGCGTGCCGAACGTAATGATCTGCGCGACATGATCGTCGCCGTACTTCTTGCGGACGTACTCGATGACTTCCGGCCGCCGGTTGTAGCAAAAATCCATGTCGATATCGGGCGGCGAGATGCGCTCGGGATTCAGAAAGCGCTCGAAGAGCAGGTTGTAGCGGAGAGGATCGATGTCCGTGATCCTCAACAAATACGCCACGACGCTGCCGGCGGCGCTCCCGCGGCCCGGGCCGACCGGGATACCGCTGCTCCTGGCAAAATGCACGAAGTCCCAGACAATGAGGAAGTAACTGACGAACCCCGTCTTCTCCATGATCTTCAGTTCGAACTCGATGCGGTCGACGATGGACTTTTCGCGCGGGTCCTTCGGTTTTTTCCATTCGATGTTGTATCGGGCGCGCAGCCCCTGCTCGCACAAGTGCCGCAAATACTGCTCGCGCGTGAACCCGTCCGGCGGCTGGTACGTGGGAAATCGCAGCTTGTCGAATTCCAGCAGGAGATTGCACTTCTCGGCGACTGCCAGCGTGTTCTGCAACGCCTCGGGCACCTCGGCAAACAGCTCGTGCATCTCTTCGGGGGTCCGCAGGTAAAACTGCTCGGACACGTACCGCATACGTTTTTCGTCGGACAACAGCGACTGCGTCTGGAGACAGATCATGCAGTCGTGCGCTTCCCAGTGTTGGCGTTCGACGTAATGCACGTCATTGGTCGCCACCACCGGGAGGCCGAACTCCTTCGCCCACGGGATCAGCGTGCGGTTGACCGTGCGCTGCTCCTCGATCCCGTGGTTCTGCAATTCCACGTAGAAATCGCCCGGTTCGAAGATGTGCCGATACTCGTCCAGCGCGGCCCTGGCCTGGTTGATCTGGCCTTCCTTGATCTTGTTCGGCACCTCGCCCTTGAGGCACGAGGTGAACCCGATGAGCCCCTTCGAGTGTTGCGCGAGGATTTCCTTGTCGATGCGCGGCTTGTAGTAGAAGCCCTCCAGATGGGCCGACGAAACCAACTGAATGAGGTTTTTGTACCCCACTTCGTCCTTCGCCAGCAGCACCAGATGATAGGCGGCGTCGCGGGCGTTGGCGGATTTCTTCTCGAGGCGCGAGCCCGGCGCAATGTAGGTTTCGCAACCGATGATTGGCTTGAGCCCCTTGGCCTGCGCCTCCCGGTAAAACTCGATCGCTCCGAACATGTTGCCATGATCGGTCATCGCCACCGCCGGCATTTTGCACGCATGCGCCTTGTCGACGACGTCCGAGACGCGGCACGCCCCGTCGAGCAGGCTGTATTCCGTGTGCAAATGCAGATGAACAAAATCCGAGTGCTTCATCTAAACTATTCCCACCTCGCTGACGCCACTGTATGTGCGCGACCGACGGCAATCAAGACTTCTGCGCGATCTAATTGCCCGCCGGGATCAGCTGCGCATCTTTGCGTTCGTAGAGACCGACAAAAATCATGCGGGACTCGTGCAGGGGCTGCACGAAACGATGATGCTGGTCCATCCAGGCGCGAGCTTTTTCGGGGACATCCGGGTGAAAGTGATCAGGGTAAAGGACCAGCCAGATCCGTCGAAAGCCGCCTGTGGACGATGGCAGCCGACCATCGCCGGTCGCGCGAAACAGATGCGGCAGGTACACGGGCGGCGTGGCCACTCCTTGCACGACGCTCTCCCCCAGATAGTACTCAAACGGCCTGTAGGAGAACTCTGATGTGTGCACAATGATGTCACCGGCCCGGAATTCCCGCGCGAGCTTACCGGCGGCTTCCCGGAGATCGGATTTCACCCAGGCATTCTCGAGGAAATAATAGTGCCGCAACGCGTACAGATTCGACAACAGGAGGGTGACGGTCACGAATACCGCCAGAGCCCGAGCGATGGACTGACCAGCCTGCACCGCCGCGCATCCCAGGAGCAACGCCAGAGCCGGGGCCGTGCACACCAGCACGCGCGGCAGAAACCGGTTCTGATTTAGTGACTGCAACGCCAACAAGACGATGGGCACGACGAACCAGAGCAACAACAGGAAGGCCGTCTGCCGGCTTGCCCGATGACGCAGCAGCCGTATGGCGGAAAAGGCCAGAACCGTGATCGTGATCAGAATTGAAAACAAACGCGGTCTCGAATCACCCAGGTACGCGCCGCTGAACAGCGACAGGAAACCCAAGACCCGGCGAGTGTCGAGCGGCTCGGACCACCCGCTCCCCATGGTCATACGCGCCTGCGACAAGACTTGGGGCAACCACGGAGCAAATAAGAGAACCACTGCGCCTTGCGCCAGCAGCCAATGAAGCAACTTCCGTCGATCCCGCCAGTAATAGATCGCCACGAGGACGTTTTGCCCGATGATTACGAACAGGGAAACGTACTGCGCGTAGAGGCTGAGCGCCGCGAAGATGGAGTAGCCCGCCCAAAACACGGCGCGTTCCCGCCGCAATGCCAGCATCATGAACAGAAACGAAAGGCATATCAGCAACGTCTGAAGCGTGTACATCCGGACTTCCTGGGAATACCAAACATGCAGCGGACACACACTCAGAAGCGCTCCTGCCAGCAGGCCGGCCCCACGACCGGCCAGAGCCTGGCCCAGCGAATAGACCACGGCGACCGTCGCAACGCCCGCAAGCACCGACAACAATCGCGCCCCCGTTTCCCCACCTGCCACACATTGCCAGTAACGCAGAATCAGGTAATAAAACGGGCTGTGCGTGTCGTCGAGAACTGCGTCAATGATACGAGCCGGTGCAGCCTTCGCAATCAGCAACGAGTTGGCTTCATCGAACCAAAGCGCGCGTTGTTGCAGATGAAACAGCCGCAGCCCCAGCGCGGCCAACAACACCGCGCCGAGCAGTGCCAACGACCGCTTGGCGTCGATCTTCAAGAGTGCCAGGATACCCCTCCTTGGTTCAAGCCGCCGACTTCATTACGGAATCGCGCACCATTGCCGCACCACGAACAACCATACCAACACTGCCAGGATCGTCACGCCCACAACCCACCACAACCATTGCTTCCTTGTGCGGCGTGGCGTCCGTCCCTCAACATCACGGCGCTTCCAGTCCTCATGATCGAACTCCCCAGGATCCTCGATGCCGGTCCCATCGTAGATCGTGTTTCCCGACCAACCCGTCTTCTCATCCGAGCCGCATTCGGGGCACGCTTTCGCACTCGCGGGAACCTCCGCCCCGCAATTCGGACAGATGAACTCACCGTGTGACATGGCGCAACAATTCGGTCATGCGTTGCTTCACGGCGGCGTCCATTTGGATGACGGTCGGCCACGTACGGGTGTCCGCCTCGCCCTTGAGTTTGTGTGTGGCGTCGATGCCGATCTTGCTGCCGAAGCCCATGACCGGCGTGGCGTGGTCCAGCACGTCGGCGGGGCCTTTCGTGAAAATCGTGTCGCGCCCGGGATCGATGTTCGCGCAGAGGCGGAACAGCACCTCGTTCGTGTTGTGAACATTCACATCTTCATCCACGACCACGATGATCTTGGTGAACATCATCAGGCCCATGCCCCACAGCCCGTGCATGACCTTCATCGCGTGATAAGGGAAGTGTTTCTTGATCGAGACCACGACGAGATTGTGGAACACGCCCTCCGCCGGCAAGGCCATATCCACAATCTCAGGGAAGTTCATTTTAAAAACGGGCAAAAAGATGCGGACGCTTGCCGTACCCATGTAGAAATCCTCCATCGGCGGCACGCCGACGATGGTGCTCGGATAAATCGCGTCGCGCCGATGGGTGATCCGCTCGATATGAAACTTCGGATACGGTTCGGGCATCGTGTAATACCCTGTGTGATCGCCGAACGGCCCCTCAAGATCGAGTTCCTCCTCGGGCTCGACGTAGCCTTCCAGCACAAAATCGCAATCGGCGGGCACTTCGAGATCGTTCGTCTCGCACTTCACCAGTTCGACCGATTTCTTGCGCAGAAACCCGGCGAACATCATCTCGTCGATGCCGTCCGGCAACGGCGCGGTCGCCGCAAACGTGTACCCCGGGTCGCCACCGAGCGCCACGGCCACGGGCATGCGTTGTTTCAATTCCATGTAGCGCCGCCAATGGCGCGCGCCAGTCTTGTGCAATTGCCAGTGCATAAACGTTGTCCGCTCGTCGATGACCTGCATGCGGTAGGTACCGACGTTGCGGGAGCCGTTATCGGGATCGCGCGTAATCACGAGCGGCATGCAGATGAATCGGCCCGCGTCCCGCGGCCAGCATTTCTGGATGGGGAGCAGGTTCACATTCGGCTTCGGCTGGGCCATTTCCCGGCACGGTCCGGTGTTCAAACTTTTCGGCTTGGCATGACGCAATTCGAGCGCCGTCCCGAGCAGCATGATGGCTTCCTTGAAGGCGGTGGGTGGTTTCGCTTTGAGCAACCCTTCGAGTTCGCGCGCGATGTCCTCGACGTCGTCCACGCCCAGCGCCATCGCCATGCGTTTCGTCGAACCGTAGGCGTTGATCAACAGCGGGAATTGCGAGCCCTTGCATTTCTCGAAGAGCAACGCCTTGCCCCCGTTGGGAGATTTCATCTCGCGGTCGGCAATCTCGGTGATTTCGAGAACGGGATCGACCTCGACGGCAATCCGCTTCAGTTCCCCCGCTGCCTCCAGCTTCTGTACGAACCCCCCCAAAGAATCGTAAGCCATGACGCAACAAATAACACAGTCACGAGCTAGTGGCTAGCGTACTTCGTGCAGTCGGCGATGTCTGCAATACGAAAGGCCCGGCGGCGCTCAGCGCATTTGTTGCAGCGGCCGCAGTGCAGGCCACGGCGCGGGGCGAGGCAGGAGAAGCTGAGGTGGAGCGGAAGACCAAGACCATGGCCGCGACGGACGACCTGCTCCTTGGTGAGCGCGCGGAACGGGGCGATGATCTTTATCCGAGAATCCAGCGATTCGCCCGCCGCCCCCGCGAAGTCGCGGAAGAATTTCGGAGTGGCGTCGGGGAACGGATTGTGGCCTAGCGAGCCGACGGCGATGGCGTCAATCTGGTGGAGCGCGCAGAACACGGCGGCCTTGGACAGCAGCAGCAAGTTGCGTCCGGGCAGATACACGGCTTCATCAGGCGTCGCGGCATGCGGGACGCGCCGGCCCGTGGTGCTCCAGTGCACGCCGTAGAGGTCGCGGACAGGAAGCGAAAGGACCGTGAGAGCGTGAACCGTGGAACGAGTTCCGATGGCGTGGAGAAAGCGGCGGAGATATCGGAGTTCTGTTCCCTCCCAGACGAGCCCTTGCCGAATGAAAATCGGGTAAACCTTCTGGCACCGGCGTGCCAGTGCGGCGAGCATCACGCAACTATCGAGGCCACCGCTGACCAGCACGCAAACGGAGTGATTCACTTCGCCTGTCGTACGGCTTCCTTTTCGGCTTCCAGCTTCGCGCGCAACTTGGCGACTTCGGCGCGGAGGATTTCCTCGAACTTCCGGGCAGTCTCGGCGTCGCCTTTCCCTTGAGCGGCGGCAATCCTGGCTTTCAAATCGAGTTCACGTTCGGCAATCCTAGCGGTGTAGACGCGATCGAGTTCGGCAAGTCCGGCCTTCTGCTTGGCGGTGAGCTTTTTGTCGGACTGGCCGCCCGTGCGCGCCAGCGCGAGTTCCCATGACGATTTAAGCGCCATCGAGTTTCACTTTCACGTCGTTACCATCGATTACGCAGTCGAACTTTTCCACCTTCGCTGTCGGCACGGCGAGCGCTTGGCCGGTGCTCACGTCGAACCGCCATCCATGCCACGGGCAGGTCACGACGTTGCCATCGAGGGTCCCTTCACCCAAGGGTCCGCCGCGATGCGCGCAAACGTTGTCGGTCGCGTAAAACTTCCCACCCACATTATAGAGCGCCAGCTCCCGGTCGCCGACGGCCACCGTCTTGCATTCGCCGGGCTGCAGGTCACCAACTTCGGCCACTTTAATGGGATCGCTCATTTAATTGTGTTCTCCTCTGGAAACACCTATTCTTGTGGCATGAAATCGGGCCGTTTTCAAGACGCGATTACCCGCATCGACGCCGCCAACGCGCAGGACCCGCACGGCATCGAGTTGCCCTATGCCCAACGCCTCAGCAAGTGGATCGAACAGCTCGCGCCGGATGCATCGGAGGAACTGCGGCTGGCCGCGCGCGCGCAACACATTTGTCGCTGGACGATCCCGCGCGCAACCTATCCGCCGGGGCGCATCGGATACCTGAAATGGCGCGAGGATCTGAAACAAGTCCACGCGCAGAAAGCGGGCGAAATCCTGCGCGAAGCCGGGTACGACGAGCCGACCATTTCCCGCGTACAGGATTTGATTCGTAAACGCAACTTTCCGCGGGTCCCCGATGGCCGCGTACTTGAGGACGCGTTGTGCCTGGTGTTCCTGGAAACGCAATTTGCCGAGACGACAGCAAAAACCGGCGACGAGAAGATGATTGGCATCCTGCAAAAAACTTGGCGAAAGATGACGCCGCAGGCGCAGCAGATTGCGCTCACCATCCCGATGACGCCCGCATGCCACGCGCTCGTTGAGAAAGCGCTGGCAGGCTCCGCCAGCTAGAGTAAGATGAGTCGCATGGCCGCAGCCACCGTTTCCGTCAGCATTCACGATCCGGTCAACGCGAAGATTCTCGCGGTTTCCGAAGATCGGCTCCAAGGTTTCCAGCGCGACCCGCTGGGCGAGATCGCGCGGCAATCGGGCGTGGAGTTGGTCGTCGTCATCGAGCGGATCCAGGCGCTGCTGCGCGCGGGGACGATCCGGCGCGTGCGGCAAACGTTGCTGGCGACGAATCTCGCGCAGGGGGCGCTCGTGGCGTGGCAGGTGCCCGCGGAGCGGATCGAGGCCGCGTTCGACTACATGTTCCAGCGCGACCCGTTCAGCGGCCACGTGGTCATTCGCACCACGGACCACACGACGACCGGCTCGAAATACAAGCTGTGGACGACGCTGAAGGTACCGCAAGGGTTCTCCATGACCACGCACTGCCATTTCCTTTGCGATGCGACGGGCGCGGAGAAATTCATCCTGTTGCCCGCGAAGAAACTGTTTGCGCTGGGCGTCGGCCACGTGCGGCGGCGCGGACTCGAACCCGGCAGCCGCGCCGACGTGCCCGCCGAGGTCACAGATGTTTCCGTCACGACGCTAACCGATCGGGACTGGCGCGTTCTCACCGCGTTGAAACGTGAATTCACGCCCGAAGAACTCGTCCCCGATATCTGGGCGGCGCGGGCGACGGAAGCCGGCGTGCCGTTGGGCACATTTTTCGAGGTCGCGGCCGACCTGAATCGGCGGAGAATCATCGGTCGTTTCTCGACTTTTCTGGAGCACGTCAAATCGGTCGCGAACGGCGAGCCGGTGACGCGGTACAATGCGCTGTTCCACTGGGCGGTGCCACGGGGCCGCGAGATCGATGCGGGGCGTGAGGTGGGGCGGCATCATATTATGACGCATGCCTACTGGCGTGAAGGCGGGCCCGAATTCCATAATGTCAACATCATGGGCGTGGCTCACGGCACGGACAAACCATTGCTGCTCGCGCACAAAGCGGCGATTGATGAACATTTGAGAGAAGCGGGCATTGCGGTGAGCTATACGAATGTCTTTTGGGGCGGCCGCAGCGAGATCAAACCCAGTGAGATCTCCCCGTTCGCGTACCGCGACTGGTGCGGAAGTGTCGGGCTCAATCCCGAAAGGGCGGTAACATGAAAGTTGCATTTCTTGAGCTCCAAGAGTGGGAGGAGAAATACCTGCGCAAACGGGTGGACGGGGCGCAGGAGGTGATGGCGATCCGCGGGGTGTTGGAAGACAAGCATCTCGCGCAGATGGCGGAGGCGGAAGTGGTGTCGCCGTTCATTTACTCGAAGCTGACGGCGGAACGGCTGGCGAAGCTGCCGAAGCTGAGAATGATCGCGACGCGGTCGACAGGCTTTGACCACATCGACGTGGCGGAATGCTCCCGGCGCGGGATCATGGTTTGCAACGTGCCGTTTTACGGCGAGAACACGGTGGCGGAGCACACGTTTGCGTTGATTCTGGCGCTGTCGCGGAAAGTGCATGAGGCGTTCGTGCGGGTGCGGGCGGGAAACTTCTCACTCGACGGGTTGCGCGGGTTCGACCTGAAGGGCAAGACCATCGGTGTCATCGGCGCAGGACGGATCGGACTGCATGTGATTCGGATTGCGCGCGGGTTCGGGATGAAGGTGCTGGCGTTCGACACGAAGCAGGACAGTTTCTGGGCGGAGGTGTTGGGATTCGAGTACGCAGAGTTGAACGATCTGCTGGGGCGTTCGGACATCATCACGTTGCACGCGCCGTACAACCGTCACACGCATCATCTGATCAACCGCGACAATATTCACCAGATCAAACGCGGCGCGATCCTGATCAACACGGCGCGGGGCGGGTTGGTGAACACGGAGGCGCTGCTGAAGGCGCTCGACGACGGCACCCTGGCCGGCGCGGGGCTCGACGTGCTGGAGGGTGAGGAGGCGATCTACGAAGAGAGCGCGTTGCTTGGCGACGCGGTGAATCCGGAGAAGCTGCGCATTGCGTGGCAGAACCACGTGATCTTGAAGAAGCCAAACGTCGTCTTCACGCCGCACAACGCGTTCAACAGCCAGGAAGCGCTGGAGCGCATTCTCGACACGACGGCGGAGAACATTGCCGCATTTGCGGCTGGCGCGGCCAAGAACGTCGTGCGGTAGGTGGATGGGGCGACGGAGATTTGTTTCAGAACGTGGTAACCAATGGTTACCAGACAACGCAAAAATCTCTCTTTCACACTTCCACCGGCGACAAGTTATGGTATGATTATCCCTGTGACGAACACCGGCAAGTTGAGCGTCTCGTTTTCTGTCGCCGCCGCATTCCTCTTGGCTGTAGCCGCGGTGTCGGTGTTGCTCATCGATCACGTCAACCATATTCTCGAGAATGTCGGGTTCTACAACCTGCAAGTCACCCAAGCTGACGAGACGATCACGGAGCTACGGTTGCATCCCGAGGGAGAACGGCAGAATCTGGCGCGCATCGAGGAACTCAGACGCCTGGCGCGCACCGAGCTTGAGATTGACAAGCTTTCCAGTACGCGGAAGGCAGTCGAGAGCGGTGCTCCGTCGTCGCAGGCGATCGCCAGTTTGGAACAACTTTCGGCGTACTACCGCAACGCCGCCGAGCAGGCGCGTCAGCAATTGGTGGCGGTTCATCAATCGGCCGTGCAGGGCGCCGCGATTCTCATGGGAAGCGGGATCCTTTTGCTCATGGTGATCATGATCCTGGTGCGGCGCTGGTTCATCAGCCCGCTGTTTGACGTGCACGACGCCATCCATGTGGCCATCGCAAACGATCCGGCGCATCCGCTGCCGGACAATGAGATGCGCGAACTCGTCGCGCCGGTAAGCGACCTGGTAGCAAAGGCCAAAGCAATGGAAAATCGCGCCCTGCGCGCCGAGCGGTTGTCCGCGGCGGGCGAAGCTTCCACGCGCGTCGGTCAGAACCTGCGCAATCTCGTCCAGTCGATGCGCACCATGGCGCAGCGCAAGCGCAGTGCGGAGAACCTTGATCCCGGCGTCAAGGCCACGTTCGACTACGTGATCGCCTCGACCAATGCCATGGATCGGTGGGTCACGAGCCTGGTCAACGCCTCGCGGCCACTCGAACTCAAGGCCTGCCCCCAGTCAATCGAGCCCGTGATTCGCGACTCGGTCTCGTTGCTGAACCCGCTGTTTTTGGAGCGCAGCATCACCGTTGATTTTGAACCAGCTGACGACCTGCCCAACGTTCAGCTCGACCGCCCGCTGTTTGAGCAGGCGGTGGTCGCTATCCTCAAGAACGCCATGGACGCCTCGCTGGACGAGGGCCGCATCGTCGTGGTGACGACCCGTTGTCCGAACGACCTGGTACGGGTCACGATTGCGGACGAAGGCGAAGGCATGAGCGAAGACGTGCGTCAGCGCGCGTGCGATCCATTCTTTACCAAGAAGAAGGACGGGGTCGGACTCGGGCTCACGTATGCCCAGCGCATCATCGAGGTGCATGGCGGCAGGATCGAGATCGAAAGCGAACTCGACAAAGGCACGCGGATCCACATCGATCTTCCCGCCGCCGTGGCAACCGTCAGGCCCGGCCTCGGGCGCGTGGCGACAGTGGCACACCTTTCTTCCAAATCGGGACTCTCTGCTTCAACTCGTCAATTATAAACTGCGCGGCGGCGAATGCCTCGGCGCGATGGGCGGCCTCCACCCGGACCAATAACGATGCCTCGCCCACGGCGATCACGCCGACCCGGTGGATGACCCGGATTCGTTTCAGCGGCCACTGGTGACGGGTTTCGGCGAGTAGTTTGCGGATTTGGTGCTCGACCATTTCGCGGTAGGCGGTGTATTCGAGCGCGCGAATCGGCTGGCTCTCCTCGGTCGCGCGCACGATCCCCCAAAACGTCACCACACCCCCCACCTCGTCGTCGAGCCTGCCCAGTTCCGCTTCCGCCGGGTCAATCGCCTTGTCGGTGAGAAGCAACTCGTCCGCCGACGGTCCCGCTCCGCCCTGCAGCGGCGGCATCAGCGACAGCACATCGGCGTCGTGAAGCTGGCTGGATCGGGTGGCGAACTCGACCCCGATGGCGATGAGTGTGGTCTTCTCCGCTTCCTTGAGCTGGGGGAATTTTGCCTGGAGTTGCGTGAGAGCATCGGCCACGGTGGAACCGTCGGGCAACTCGAGGGCGGCCTCGTTCTGGCCCGTCTGTTGACGGAGGAAACTGAAAAACTGGACGGTGATCTTCACTACTTCGCGGCAATCGCCTCGGGTCGCAAGGTGCCGACGTACGGCAGGTTTCGATACCGTTCGTGGTAATCCAAGCCGTACCCGACGACGAACTTGTTGGGGATGTGAAAGGCGACATAGTCCGCCTGGAAGCTCTCCTGATGTGGAATGTCTTTCTCGAGCAGCGTACAAAACTTCACGCTGCGCGGATGGAGTTTCTGGATCATGGCGCGGATGTTCACGAGGGTCAGGCCGGTGTCGAGGATGTCGTCCACCACGAGCACATCGCGGTCGCGGACGTCGAGTTTCAGGGCTTTGGTGACGATCAATTCTCCCGTGGAACGCGTTTCGCCGTGGTAGCTGGATACGCCGATATAATCGAGCCGGAGTTGCATGGGTAGCCGGCGGAGGAGGTCGGCGATGAACATGACGCTGCCCGTGAGAATCGCGACCACGGTGAGATCCTTGCCCGAATAATCGTGCTGGAGTTCCAAGGCCAAGGCATCCAGCCGGGACCGAATCTGTTCTTCGGTGAGCAGGACTTCTTCGAGGTCGTCGCGCATCGTCTGCATGGCCGAGCACCTTAGCTCATCGGTTGGACGCTGCAAAGCAAAAGCTGACGGCAGACTTGATGGATAACGTGCTTGCCTGGAAACACGGAAGTCGCTAGTTTCCCAGTCTGCAGGCTAGGACCGGGTTCCGAGCGGGTACGAGAACCGGACGATGAACATCACGAAGCGCATTATGGTCGTCGGGGTCATTGCCCCTTGCATGACCGTCGCGCCGACGGTATGGGCGCAATACACGGCCAATTTCCAGACGAACATCATCAGTAGCGTAACCAGCAACTGGTCAAGCGACTATCGGGTCGGCGATTTGAATTTTGGAGACGTGTTGGTGCTCCAGAGCACCGGCGTGCTGGCGAACTTCGGGGGTTACGTGGGCAATGGCGTCAGCAGCAGCAACAGCGTGCTGGTCACCGACAGTGGCTCGATCTGGAGCAACAGCTTTCTGTACGTTGGCGTCCAAGGGGTGGGCAACAACCTGGTGATCAGCAACGGCGGGAAGGTGTTCGATGGATTCGCCAACATCGGCGGCGGGGCCAGCCCGAGGATCAGCAGCAACAGCGTGGTCGTTACCGGCACCGGTTCGGTCTGGAGCAACGGTAGTGACCTTTACATCGGGGTTTATCAAGCGGGCAACCGGGTGGTCGTCAACAACGGAGGCTTGTTGGTCAATGGCGCGGGCCATATCGGCTACAATGCATTTACCGCGAGCAACAACAGTGTGGTGGTCAGCGACAGCGGGTCGGTTTGGAAGAACACCGGGAGTTTGAATGTGGGGGAATGGGGCTCGAGATGCAGTTTGGTGGTCAGCAACGGTGGCGTTGTACTCAATGGCTTCGGCATCGTGGGCTACAACTCGGGCGCCAGCAACGACAGCGTGGTGGTTATCGGCCCCGGATCTCTGTGGACAAATAGCAATGATCTCGTCGTGGGCGATTTTGGCGCGCGCAACAGCCTGGCGATCCTTAACAGCGGGGTCGTGTACAACAGCACGGCTTACATTGGGGCCAACGCCTCCGCCGTGAGCAATTCCGTGTTGGTGAGCGACACCGGCTCCGCCTGGCAGGTGGCAAACAGCCTGTTTGTTGGCGCGGGCAGCGCGAGAAACAGTTTGGTGATCAGAAATGGCGGCGCGGTGTTCAGTAACGGCGGCACCGTGGGCAGCGGTTCCAGCAGCAGCAACAACAATGTGGTGATTACCGGCCTCGGGTCGGTGTGGAGCAACGGTGCCGACTTATTGGTGGGTAATTCGAGCGGTGGCAATAGTTTGGTGATCAGCAACGGAGGGCAAGTCATCGATGGTTACGGGTATGCAGGCGGGTACTTTGGTGGCAGCAACAGTGTGGTGGTGACCGGCTCGGGCTCGGTGTGGAGCAATCGGAACGATCTGTACGTCGGGAACTTTGGCTCGAGCAACAGCCTGATCATCAGCGACAGTGGTCGCGTCTTCAACAAGAACACTTATGTGGGCTACAATTCCCCCAGCAATAACAGTGTTCTCGTGACGGGGACCGGCTCCGTGTGGAGCATGAATACCCTGGACGTCGAGTTCTCCGCCGGGCCCAACAGCCTCGTAGTCAGCAATGGCGGCCAGATGACCAGCACCGGCGGCCTCTTTACCAAGAGCAGCATCCTGGTCACGGGGAGTGGTTCGGTATGGAGCAACAGGGACCTTCGCACGAGCTGGAATAGCAGCTTGGTGATCAGCAATGGTGGTCAGGTGATCAACAGGGACGCCTACGTAGCTTATGTCAACAACGGCGACAGCGTTCGCGTGGCGGACAGCGGTGTGTGGCAGAGCGGTACGGTGTACGTGGGATACCAAGGAACGAACGCGTCGTTGGTCGTAGCTGGCGGGACGGTTTTCGCCGCGAGTCTTACCATCGGAGCGTACTCGCCCGCCTGCGACAATCTCGTCCAACTGGACAGTGGCAGCCTGATCGTCACCAATGCGACGCATGACGCGGTGTTGGAGGTGCGGAATGGATCGTTTATCCAGAATGGCGGGGTGCTACAGGCGGATGGGCTGGTAATGACCAATGCGTGCGGGCTGTTCGTGCGCAACGGCGGGACGCAGATCATCGGCACGTTGGTGCTTGATCCGAACCTGAGCGCGGTTGGGGATGGGATTCCGAATGGCTGGAAACAGCAATATGGGCTTGATCCACTCGACCCGAATTTGGCCAATGAGGACGCCGATGGCGATGGGATGAGCAATCTGCAGGAGTATCTGGCCGGGACCGATCCGACCAACAGCGCGTCGTTCTTCAGCATCACAGCGGTCGCTCAAGAGGGCAACGACGTGCGGGTGACGTGGATGACCGGGATGGGCCGGACCAACGCGTTGCAGGCGACGACCGGCGATATTACCGGAAGTTATTCCAACAACTTTGCTGATATTTTTGTCGTTACCAACAGCATCGGCACGACGACCAACTATCTGGACCTCGGCGCGGCGACCAATTTCCCGTCGCGGTACTATCGAGTGCGGCTGGTGCCGTAGTCGCCGAATTGCCTGTCAGCAGGTTGGAACGGGCCGATTGAGCCGGCTGGGTGTCCACAAGAAAGTGCATTTGGGTGCTTGACGCGGGGGGGCAGTAGTAGTATTTTCAGCGCGTAGGCGAAAAAGTTGCCTGGCTCCTTGTCGTTAGCCAATCCCGAATCACCAGACACTCAAGTGTTCACCATTCCCATGAATTCGGTTGAGAAAACCGGGTTATGAAACAGCTCATCAAAGTCGGCCTGACGGGCGGGATCGCAACGGGAAAATCCACGACACTGGAACGCTGGCACGAGGCCGGGGCGGCCGGGATCGATGCCGACGAGTTGGCGCATCAGGCGCTTGAACCGGAAACCCCAACGTGTCAGGAGGTTGTGAAGGCGTTCGGTGAAGGGATTTTGAACAAGGACCGGACGGTAAATCGCCGCCAGCTCGGTGACATTGTGTTCGCCGACGAGGGGAAGCGGGCGGTGCTGAATCGGATCATCCATCCGGCGGTGGGCCGGATGTGGACGGAACGGGTCGAGAGACTGGAGCGCGAAGGCGCGGTGGAGGTGGTGGTTGCCTCGATCCCGCTGTTGTACGAAGTGGCGGTGGAGACACAATTTGACTGCGTGGTGGTGGTGGGGTGCAGCGAGCGAACACAGATCCTGCGGCTGGTGGGCAAAGGATTGAGCGAAGCCCAAGCCCGCGCGCGGATCGACGCGCAGTGGCCTTTGCAGACGAAAATGGACCGGGCTGATTTTGTGATTTGGAATGACGGCAAGTTCGAAGTGCTCTCGGAACAAGCCGGAATGATTTGGGCGAACATCAAGGAGAGTTATCATGCCGCGAGTAAAAAACCATAAAGTCGACGAACCGAAGGCAGCGGCGGACTCCGCCGCCGCCGCGACGGAAATCAAGGTCGATGACGCCGAGAAGAACGGCGGCACGGCGGTTGCCGTCGCGACGGACAAGGAAGAGGCGGCCCCGGCGCTACGCAACGAGTTGCCGCCCGGCGAGACGCTGAACCTGGCTGATCTCCAGGCGATGACCATGCCGCACCTGCAGAAGATGGCGCGGGACGGCGGGGTGGAAGCGGTCGCCATCCTCAAGAAGTACGAGATTATTTTCGAGATTCTCAAGAAGAACGCCGAGCGCAACGGCGCGATGTTTGGGGAGGGCGTACTGGAGATTCTGCCGGACGGTTTCGGTTTCCTGCGGTCACCGGCGTACAATTATCTCCCCTGCCCCGAGGACATCTACGTGTCGCCCTCGCAGATTCGGCGGTTTGAATTGCAGACGGGCGACCTCGTCGCGGGCCAGGTGCGCCCGCCCAAGGACAAAGAGCGGTTTTTCGCGCTGCTGAAGGTCGAGGCAGTGAATCGGGAGAATCCCGACAAGGCGAAAGAGAAGATTATGTTCGACAATCTCACGCCTTTCTTCCCGACCAGCCGGTTCATCCTCGAAACGACCTCGGACGAGATCAACAGCCGGGTCATGGATCTGTTTACACCGATTGGCAAAGGCCAGCGTGGGCTGATTGTGGCGGCGCCGCGCACGGGCAAGACAATCCTGCTGCAGAAGATCGCCAATTCCGTCCTCACGAACAACCCCGAGGCGATCCTCATCGTGTTGTTGATCGATGAGCGTCCCGAGGAAGTGACCGACTTCAAGCGCACGGTCAAGGCTGAGATTATCAGTTCGACCTTCGACGAAGCGCCCGAGCGGCACGCGCAGGTCGCGGAGATGGTGCTCGAAAAAGCCAAGCGGCTCGTCGAACACAAGAAGGACGTCGTCATCCTGCTCGATTCGATCACGCGGTTGGCGCGCGCGTATAACACGCTGCAGCCGCACTCGGGCAAAATCCTGTCCGGCGGCGTTGATGCCAACGCGTTGCACAAGCCGAAGCGATTTTTTGGGTCGGCGCGCAACGTCGAGGAAGGCGGGTCGCTAACGATCATTGCCACGGCGCTGGTGGATACCGGCTCGCGGATGGACGAAGTGATTTTTGAAGAGTTCAAGGGCACGGGCAACATGGAACTTTGCCTGGACCGTCATCTCGTCGACAAACGCATCTTCCCGGCGATCAACATCGAGCGGAGCGGCACGCGCAAGGAAGAGTTGCTGTATCACCCCGACGAACTCGAGCGCATTTACATTCTGCGCAAGGCGCTGGCGGGCGTGCCTCCCGTGGAGGCGATGGAACTGATCACCGAGAAGCTCAAGAAGACCCGTTCCAACGCGGAATTCCTGCTCTCAATGAAGTTTTGAGCGCGCGGCAGAGCCTGCCCATGCGCCGCGGACCATTCATCGTCGACCTCGCCATCGCGTTGGCGGCCGGCTGGCTGTGCGCTCGCGGGCACGCGGAAGAAACCACCCCCCCATCGATCCCGGCGGCGAAAAGCCGTGTCGTTCTAGTGCGCGATGCCAGTGCAGTGGGCGGGTTCGCGGTGGACGACGCGAAAGTCCGGGCGTTGGTCGTGGCCGGCATCACGGCGTTGACCGGCGAAAGCGACGAGGCGGCAGTGTGGGGGCACTTTGCGTCCAGCAATGACGTGGTGGGCATCAAGATCAACACGCAATTGGGCCCACTCCAGTCAACGCGGCGCGCGGTGGTGGAAGCGATTGCGCACGGGTTGCGCGCGGCGGGGGTGGCGGCGACGAATATTTACGTGTTTGACCGGGACCCGCTGCAGATGCGGGCGGCCGGTTACGGCAGGGGGGGCGCGACCAATCTGATGCGGGAAGTGTCGATCATCGACGGGACGGGGTGGGACCCGAAGGTTTACTTCGAGAACGCTCTGGCCGGCAAACTCATCTGGGGCGATTTGTTATTCGGCAAGGAGGAGGCGCTGAGCAAGCGTTCCCATCTGCCGAAACTCGTGACCGAGACGATCACGAAGCTGATCAACGTGCCTGTGCTGCAGGATCACGACGTGTGCGGGCTGGCGGGATGCCTGTACAATCTTTCGTTCGGCATGGTGGACAACTCGCGCCGGTTCGAATCGCTGGGCCAGAACGGCGATCCGATGATTGCGCAGATTTGCGCGATGTCGCAGATACGGCAAAAACTCGTCCTGAATGTCATGGATGGTTTGATCGCCGGGTACGCGGGCGGGGTGAGCTTCAAGCCGCAGTATTCGTGGAACTATGGAGCGCTGTATTTCAGCGTCGATCCGGTGGCTGTCGACTCCCTGTGCGTCGAGGCCCTGGATATCAAACGGCGCGAAGCCAAAGTGCCGTTGATTGGCCCACGCGCGGCGCACATCGCGACGGCCGGTCGCCTCGGTCTCGGTCAATCCGGGCGGGCGAACATCGATCTGAAGGAAGTGAAGCCGTAGCCCGGCTCGTATGGGGCAGAGTCCCTGGGATTGCGCACCGCTTCTGCGCGCAATGAAAGTTGACACGGGGCAAGCGACAGTTGCCATTACGGGAGCGGTGTGATTGAATGCCTCCGAGTGGAAGGAGAACGAAAAAAGTCGCGCTGTTGGCGGAACACGGGGATTTTTTTCGTCAGTGCGGCGATTCTCTTTCAGGAAGTGATGCTGATTCGTTGGATCGGGACAGAGTTCCGCGTCTTTGCGTTTCTCGGCAATCTCATCCTGGTGGTTTGTTTTTTTGGCACGGGTCTGGGTTGCTATCTGGCGATTCGTCCGGTGAAAATGGGGAGTCTAGGTCTGCAGTTGGCGGCGCTCGCATTGCTCGTGGCCAATCCGTTTCATTTTCAATTTTTGGATTTCAGTCGAGTGACCGATTTGCTGGGTGGTTTCGAGGACATGTCGCTGGGCAGTTCGGATGTGAAGCTGGGCGGATTCTTTCTGATCGCGGTGGGGTTGGTGGTGATCGTCCTGTATCTGACGATGTCGTCGTTCAAGGCAGTGGGGCAGCTGCTGGGACGGGCGATACAGGAGCATCCACGCGCGATTGAGGCGTACTCTGTCAACATCGCGGGCAGCCTGGTGGGAATCTGGTTGTTCATCGGACTGAGTTGGGGGGCCACGGCTCCGGTCTGGTGGTTTGCGGTGCTGGCAATTCTCCTGGCGGCAGTGGCAGGGTTGATGGGCTGCTGGCGTTGGAGTCTGATTGCGAGTCTGGGGGTCGGGATAATCTGCGTGTGGTTCGGATCCCATCGGGGGGTGGTCACTGTTTGGTCACCGTACCAGAAGTTGGAGGTCGAGCCCCTGTTCATAAAGAGCGCACCCGACAAGCCGTTTATCAGCGGTTTCTATCAAATACGGGCCAATGGCTGTGGCTACCAATTGATCTGGGATTTATCGGACAACTTTCTTCGGTTGCATCCCGACCTGTACGATCCAGAACTCATTCGACTCAGCCACTACAACCTGGCCTTTTACTTCAGGCCCCGGGTGCGCCGGCTACTGATTGTAGGAGCGGGCGCAGGCAACAATGCGGCGGCGGCGTTGCGCCACGGGGTTGAGCAAATTGACTGCGTCGAAATCGACCCGGAAATCTACGCGTTGGGGAAGAAGCTGCATCCGGAACATCCGTATGACTCGCCCCGCGTTCACATGTACGTTACGGACGCGCGGGCATTCATGAAACGGGCGACCGGGCCGTACGACATGGTTTGGTTTGCGCTGCTGGATACGAATCCTGGTTCTTCGTACAACAACCGTCGTTTGGATCAATATGTGTATACGCTGGAGAGTTTTCAGGAAGCGCGGAGGTTGCTGGCTCCGGATGGGATTTTGCTGGTGAACTTCTCGGTGCTGCGCAACTGGATCATTGACCGGCTGTATGGGTTATTGACGCAAGCTTTCAGGCATCCGCCGCTGGCGTTTTACCTGGGGCGTGATAGCAACGTGTACGGATCGAGCGGAGAACTCACATTGGTCACGGGAAATAAAGTGCTGAGTCCCGACGACCTGCCTCAAGGCATGGAGCGCGATTATCTGATGTCAAATTCCATTCGGAATGTCTCCGACCAGACCCGACCGACCACGGATGATTGGCCATACCTCTATTTGGAACACCCAAGAATTCCGAAGCTGTACTGGATCATGTACCTGATCCTCCTTGGCATGGTGGGCGTCACCGGGCGCGAAATCTGGGGACGAAGCCGCGGGGTGGATGGGCATTTTTTTGCGCTTGGGGCGGCGTTTCTCTTGTTGGAAGTCCAAACGGTCAGCCGCGCGACCCTGTTGTTCGGGACGACGTGGGCCGTCAACGCGATCATCGTCTCGGCTGTGCTGGTGATGATCCTGCTTTCGAACATCGTTGCGGCGCGCTGGCCCCGGTACCCGCGATGGGCGATCGGGACCGGGCTGGCAGTCACCGTTGCCGCAGTCGCGCTGGTGCCATTGGATTGGTTCAACGCCATGACTGGCGCGGAAAAGATCCTGGCTGCCGGCGCGTTTCTGACCGCGCCGGTCTTCTTTGCCGGGTTGATTTTTATCCGTTCGTTTGCGAGTTGCGCGGATAAGTCGGGCGCGCTGGGGTCAAACTTGATCGGCGCATTGGTGGGCGGCTTGCTTGAGTCAGTTGCCCTTGTGGCCGGCACCCGAGCGCTCGTGTTGTTGGTCGCGGTCTTCTATGCGCTAGCCTTCGTGCTGAAGCCACGCTTGGGGATGAATCCCGACACAGCTTCTGGTTGAGCGAAGAACTACTGGATTTTAGCGGGTGGCTTCGATTTTTCGGTCGCGGCCGGTTTTTCAGTGGCGGCGGGTTTCTCGGTGGCGGCCGGTTTATCCTCGGGCGCGGGCACTTTCGCCTCGAGGGCTTGTTTGACACCGTCGGTGATGTCCGAGGCGGGCAGGACCGCGGGCATCATGCCCATCTGGCTGAGGTTGCTGAACATGAAGCCGGCCATGGGGTCGGCCTGACTCTTGGCGGTGCGGAGGAAGATGATGCCGATGAGTTTGCCGTCGAGCGAGAAGACCGGGGCGCCGAGGGAGTAGGCCCACATGGATTCGCCGAGGAGATAGAACGTGCGGGGTTTCTCGACGATGGCTTCGATGCGGCCGATGGAGACGGCGGGGGCGCGGTTGGCGGACTGATTGAGGCGGTTCACGACAATGACTTCATCGAGAACCTGGGCTTTCGCGTCGTGCTTGAGGTCGATGAACGCGAGGGGTTTGGCGGGTTTCTCGGAGGGGCGGAGGTACGCGAGATCGAGGTCCTTGTCGCGGAGGACGACATCGGCGGCCATCTCGGTGCCGTCGGGGAGGACGATTTTCACGTCGCTCAATTCGCTATCGAATTTGAACTGCGAGATGTCGCCGCCGCGAGCGGCGATGGCGCGGGTGTAGGTGTCGCGGACGGTGCTGCCGGGGTCGGTGGTGGCGAGCGAAACGACAGTGAGGCCGGAGGGATCGATGATCGTGCCGGTGGTTTCGGACTTCGTCTCGGATTTTTGATCGCGTCCGTTAAACGACATGCTCTGCCGGATGGCAAGCTTGACCGTGACGACCGCGCCCTGGGTTTTCGCGAGGATGTCGCGGCCGGCTTTGGCGGCGTCGTCGGCGCGGGCGGTGAATGGCCCGACAGCAAGGGCCAGGGATGCGATCAGCGTGAGATATTGTTTCATGCTACAGATTTCCTTTCATGACTTGCTTGCGTCCGTCCCAGTTCGGTTCCAACTCGAGAAACATCGTATGAATTCCGCGGATGACGCGGAGCACAGTGGTCTTGGATTTCGCGGCGGCGACGCGTTGGAGCATTTCCTTCAGCGACGAGACGTCGGTGACCGGCCGGCCATCGACGGCGGTGATGAGGTCGCCGGAGCTGAGGCGGCCGATGGCGGCCCAACCGCCTTCCTTGACCTCGGTGACGAGCGCGCCGGGCTGTTCCTGTGACCATTGTTCCTGTTCCTTGTCGAAGAAGGTGGTATCGCGGGCGGTGAACTCAAAATCCTCGTCGCGATACTTTTTCATTTCGCGTTCGAGCTTCGGCGCGCGGACCAGCTCGACGGGGAGGCTGAGTTTTTCCCCATTGCGCTGGACGGAGAACGTCGCGGTCGAGCCGATTTTGTACTGGCGAACCATCGTGTTGAGGACTTCCTCGTCGCCGGGCTGCGAGGCGGCGATGGTATCGCCATCGAGCGCGAGCAACAGGTCGCCGACTTTGAGGCCGGCTTTCGCGGCGGTGCTGTTGGTATAGACCTGCGTGATGCGGACGCCGTTCAAGCCCGGGCTGCCGAGTTGCTCGGCGAGTTCGCGGGTGATGGCCTGGGTGGCGACGGGCAACCAGGCTTTTTGCGCTTCGAGGCCGGGGTCTTCGATTTCCTTGATGCCGACTTTGACGACGGTGAGCAACTGTTCGGTGCGTCGCTGGAAGCCGAGAGAGGTCGCGACGGGTTTCGATTTGCCCGCGGTGATTTTGTCGGTAATGGCCATCATCTCGGCGACATTGCGAACGGGCTGGCCGTTGATTTCCTTGAGCACGTCGCTGGCGTTGAGGTTTGGTTTCGCGTCGTCGGCCGGGCCGCCGGGACGGGTGGAGGTGACGAGCACGCCGTTGCGGTTTTTCAGGCGCAATTCGCGGGCGGCCAATTCGGAGATATTGCGGGCGGTGATGCCCCACTGTTTCAGCTCGAAGGTTTGCAACTGGCTTTGCTCGCGTTCGGCGGTGGTGAGGTTGAGGGTTTTCGTTTTACCGTCGCGTTCCACGACGACCTCGATTTGCTTGCCGACGGGCAATTCCGAGACCATCTGGTTGAGGAGCGGGATTTCCTCGGCGTAACGGACGAGGACATCTTTGTCCGCGATTTTGACGAGGACGTCGCCCGAATCGATGCCGGCTTTATCGGCCGGGCCGCCGTCCACCACATCGGAGATCAGGACGCCGTGGGGTTCCTTGTCCTCTTTGAGCAAGGGCTGGATTTCGATGCCGAGCCAACTGCGGCTGACGCGGCCTTTGTCGATGATTTGGCGGGCGACATGCTGGGCGAGGTTGCCCGGGATCGCGCCGCTGAGGCCGAAACTGATTTCGTTGATGCCGACGACGTGGCCTTTCATATCGACGAGCGGGCCGCCGGAGTTGCCGGGATAAATATCGGCGTCGTGGCCGATCCAGCGCACGAGCGAACCGACGTCTTCGCCGTCGAGCGTGAAGCGGGAGTTGGAGAAGGCTGACGGCATGACCATTTTGATATTGCTGACGATGCCGAGCGTGACCGACTGCGACATGGCGAGCGGACTGCCCATGGCGAGCACGGCGTCGCCGACCTGCAATTGCATGGAATCGCCAAACTCGGCGGGGGCGAATTCGCGTGGGGTTTCGGGTTTGAGTTTTAGCACGGAGATATCGGCCAAGGCGTCGGTGCCGACCAACTCGGCGGGGACTTCCTCGTTGCTGGGGAGGATGACGACGATACGGGTCGCGTGGCCGGCGACGTGATGGTTGGTGATGACAAAGCCGTCCTTGCTGATAATGACGCCGCTGCCGCTCGCTTCGTATTTCACTTCGCGGCCCTGGTAATACTGCGTGGCGACGACCTGGATGCGGACGAGGGCTGGTTTGACGCGGGCGACGGCGGCCTCGATGGCGAGACGGACGGGATCGACCGAGTCGTCGGCAACCGTGACGCCGGTTAGTGTGGTGAGGAAAAGAGAGACGAGAACGCCTGCGAGGGCGACTTTTAATCGACGAATCATGGGGCGCTATATAACAGAAGGAAGGCGGCGCGTAAAGGGGCGCGGGGGCGAGAGAAGAGAAGACAGAATACAGGAGACAGGAGACAGAAGGCGGAAGGTGGAGCGGACGGGGCGGTGGACGGGATGGACGAGGTGGACGGAGTGGACGGCGAAGGAGGCGAGAGAAGAAGCAACCACGTAGAACGTGGCAAGCGTCCAACTGTCAACGCACAACGCTCAACGGGAACAGGGCAAGCGTTCAACGTGGCGGATTGGAAGAGGGTGGCCGCGCAGGCGTTTGGGAAGTGGAAGGCGGGGCGGGATTAGAAAGTGTCAAGAGTCAAGCGTTGACCCCTTAGACACACGGGATCGACCGAGTCGTCGGCAACCGTGACGCCGGCGAGTGTGGTGAGGAAAAGAGAGACGAGAACGCCTGCGAGGGCGACTTTTAGTCGACGAATCATGGGGCGCTATATAACAGAAGGAAGGCGGCGCGTAAAGGGGCGCGGGTGTTCACCACGAAGGACACGAAGGGCACGAACGTCCGGTTCACCACGAAGATACGAAGGGCACGAAGGGGCGGAAGATAAAAAGGCGGATTGGAAAAGGGTGGCCGCGCAGGCGTTTGGGAAGTGGAAGGCGGGGCTGGATTAGAAAGTGTCAAGAGTCAAGCGTTGACCCCTTAGATGACCCCTTAGACCCCTTAGAGTCAAGCGTTGACAAGCGTTGACCCCTTAGAACCTTAGAATTGCGTCGCGCCAGCGGATCGTGGCCGGGCCAAGAACCCACCCCAGCCCTCTCTGTTGGAGGGGAACGGTGAGCGGGAGGGATAAAACGAAACGGGGAATCGCGGTCGAAGCTAAACGAGGTGTGTGATCTTCAAATCACCCCACTTGGCGGCGAGGTATTCGGCAACCAGACGGCGATGGCAATGCTCCGGTGTTTCCTCGCTGCAGAGGAGACAGCCTCGATCAAGCAGTTCCTTCGGCACGATGTTCTCGACGCGCCGGTCGGCCATAAGCTTGAGGAATTTGGTTTCGTAGGTTTGCCAGTCGCCTTTCTTCTTTTTGTAGTCGTCCAGAATGTCTTGTGTCGGCGCGAGATCGGGTCGGTGCACGTACTCGATGCCGCCGATTTCCTGAAGGAAGTAGGCGAGGTCTTCCTGCTTGGTGAAGCCGGCCAGTTGTGACTTGTTGTTGAGCCGAATGTCGACAAGACGGCGGACACCGGCCTCTTTCAGCTTCGTGAAGAACTCGCGGGCCGATTTCTTGGTGAAGCCAATCGTGAACAACTGAATCGTGCTCGCTGCTGCTTGCGGGCTCACGGTTGCAGGACGGTCTCCTCTTTGTAGGCGATGCGCTTTCCCTGTCGCTCGTATGCGGCGTCGAGCATTTCGGCCGGGTTGCGGAGGAGATCCTTGTTTGGCAGCTCGAATTGTTGCAGGAGGCGCCCTTCCAACTGCTGGTGGCTTTCCAGCGATCCGTCGCCACGGATGTGTGATATGGATGGGACAGCAGCTTTCAGGTATCGGCAGACGAGGATGGCGCGATGACAATCGATCGGGTCTTTCTCGGCACAAAGCAGCGCGAGGCGCATTTGAGTTGCTCCCTGAACCACGCGATGAATGCCGTGCTTGAACGACGGGGTTTCGGCTATCCGCTCGTAGATAGCCTGGCCGTTCACATAGCATTCAGGTTCGGAACGTCTCGCGCCAAGTTCGTTACCGAGAAAGACGTATTGGACGCCGACCCGTCTTAAAATCGCTTGCAGCCCCTCGCGGTTGAATTGCGGGAAACGGCTGCTGTAGGGACTCGATCTCACGTCAGCCACGACGGCGATGCCGAGAGGGCGAAGCAGTGCGAGGAAATGCTCCTGCTCGTGGTCGGAGTGGCCGATTGTAAATAGTTCGTTCATCGGTTCGGCGGCGGTTCTATGAATGCAGCCGCTATCTTATAATGGTAGCCTCTATATGCGAGTGTCAAGCTGACGCATACGAATGTCTCTGTCGGTGCGCGCAACGTGATTTTTTGCCGACCCGCTGTGGTTCCCGGAAATCTCGGATAATAGCGGTCGGCGAGCAACGGGTCATCAATATCGAAATCATGCACAGTGCCTCCATACCGGAGTTTTGCGACCCTGTGACGCTTGACAGCAGGCGGAGGTTCGAACTTGTTCGGTTCTGACCACACCTCAACACTAACGATTTCCTCCGGCTTGATCAAATACAGTGATGCTGGGTTGGTCATTTTCTGAACGTATCCCGGTGCGACACGCCGCCCTCCCCTTCCTTCGTCCCAAACCTGGCGCGGCCTATCAACAAGCGTACTGGCCTGTGACCAATCCAAATTCCCAACGCGTTGCCATTTTTGCTGTGGGTCAATTAACCAGTTCTCGGGCTGATCAGGTAATGGCGCAGCGGAGGCGAGCGGGACTTCGATGATTTCGAGCAGCGCAGGTTCTCGTCCCAAGGAGTCAATCATCTGGGCGATGGACAGTTCGCCGCCTTCTGGCGTGCTGACGGGCCGAATCCAAGCCCCGACTTTCCATCCCCTTTCCTCCCGAACCAACTCCTTCCCCGCGAGACACCGTCCCATACTCTTCACTGAGTTTGCGAGCACCACAATCGTCTTTTTCATGATGCCTCCGTCTCCAAGCGCTCACCCGCGTGAGCAATCTACCAAGCGGGTTGTTGCGGCAGCAAGCGTCGGGCAGGAATTTGTTTGTAAGGGAAAACCTTACAAGCCGGTAAGGGATTCCCTTACAGAGGGGGATGGACGGAGTGGACGAGGTGGACGGAGTGGACGGGAGAAGGAGGCGAGAGAAGAAGCAACGTCCAACGGTCAACGCTCAACGTTCAAGGGGGGGCGGGGAAAGGGAGACAGAATTCACAAGACAGGGGGGAGACGGCAGAGATTTGCCGCAGACTACGGCGGCGTCTCGTCGGACTCGGCTTTCGACAAGCTCAGGATGACGGATTGCGGAAGCGGGTCGAGCCAGCGCACTCCAAAAGGAGACGACGCGGACGGCGGGATACCTTTCAGGCATCGCGCCCTACAATTTAGGAAGGAGCGGACAGGCCGGTCGCGCCCGGAAGGGCGCTCCCACAATGGGCGGCAGAGGGCGACGGGGCGACAGGGGGCAAATGTGGCAAGAAAAAACTTGTGTTTTAGGGGGGTGTGTGGGGTAATGCGGGGCAAGCTTCAGGGAATCAATTCGGCGCGACCTGGGCAGGGTCTGCGTGGCGCGCCGGTGGAGTTCACCCCGTCTGAGGCGAAAGGCAAGGAGGAGCGCCGTCATGTCTACTACTTTCGATACTGGCAACACCGGTTTTATGCTCGTGGCGACGAGTCTGGTGATGCTGATGACTCCCGGGCTGGCATTTTTCTATGGCGGGTTGGTGAGCCGGAAGAATGTGCTGGCGATCATGATCCAGAGTTTCGTGTCGATGGGGGTGACGACGGTGATCTGGTTCGCGTTCGGGTATTCGCTGTGTTTCAGCGGCGGTCAGGGCGGGGTGATCGGGAATCTGGATCACGCGTGTTTTCGGGGGTTGAACCTGATGGATGCGTTCGAGGGGTCGAAGACGATTCCGTTGTTCGTGCTGATCGCGTATCAGATGATGTTCGCGCAGATCACGCCGGCGCTGATCACGGGGGCGTTTACGAATCGGGTGCGGTTCCCGGCGTATTTGATCTTTTTGGTGGCGTGGCTGGTGTTGGTGTATTTCCCGATGGTGCATATGGTGTGGGGCGGCGGGTTGCTGGCGAAGTGGGGCGTGCTGGATTTTGCGGGGGGGATCGTGGTGCATTGCATCGCGGGGTTTGCGGCGTTGGCGTCGGTGATGTTTGTGGGGCGGCGGCGGATTCCGGAGCCGCCGGGGCCGCACAGTATTCCGTTGGTGGCGCTGGGGACGGGGCTGTTGTGGTTTGGGTGGTACGGGTTCAACGCGGGGAGCGAGTTGCGGGTGGATGCGGTGACGTCGCTGGCGTTTTTGAATACGGATATCGCGGCGTCGTTTGCGGCGATTGTGTGGTTGGTGATGGCGTGGGTGTTTGAGAAGAAGCCGAAGTTTGTGGGGTTGTTGACGGGGTCGATCGCGGGGTTGGCGGCGGTGACGCCGGCGGCGGGTTATGTGAGCACGCCGTGCGCGGTGACGATCGGGGTGGCGGCGAGTGTGGTGTGTTATATCGCGGTGAACTTGAAGAATCGGTTGGGGTGGGATGATGCGTTGGATGTGTGGGGGGTGCACGGCGTGGGGGGCGTGTTGGGGGTGATTTGCCTGGGGATATTTGCGGATAAGGCGTTGAATGAGACGGGGGCGAATGGGCTGGTGCATGGGGACGGCGGGTTTTTCGTGAAGGAATGCGTGGCGGTGGTGGGGGCGGCGGTGTACGCATTTTTGTTCACGTATGGGATGCTGTGGATCATCAATAAGTTCACGGCGGTGCGGGTGACGGTGGAGGAGGAGGAGCTGGGGCTGGATGAGGCGTTGCACGGGGAGAAGGCGTACGTGTAGGGGTGGGGCGAGGTGAGAAGGTCAAGGTTGATTAGCCACGCTTGCCGCTGCGAGGAGGGGGCGGGTGAGGTGTGGATGGAGCGGTTGAATTCGCTTTAGTTCGGTTTGAAGGCGGCGGGGTCAGACGACGCGGGAGTGGACGAGGAGAAAAATGAGGACGAGGCCGCAGAGGAGGACGGCGACGTTGAGTTGGACGCTGAGGCGGTGGAGGGAATGCCATTCGAGGTCGAGGGTGGGGTCGGGAGGTTGGGCGGAGGATTCGAGGGCGGCGCGGCGGTCGCGAAGGGAGTTCATGTGAGGCATGACGCCTTGGCGGAGCCAGAGGTCGGTGGCGCCCATGCTGGCGACGAGGAGGAGGCTGAGGATGGCGGGCCATTTGGCAAAGGAGCGGTCAAACAGCATCAAACTGAGTGAAACGATGCCAGCCGCGGAACAGATGATGCCGAGAAGGTAGTACTTGGAGAAGATGCGGCGGATGAGGGTGGCGGCGTCATCGGGTTTGAGGGTTTTGAAGACGGTCGGAGCGACGATGAAACTGAAGAAGATGATGCTGCCGATCCAGGCGGCGAGGGTGAGGAGGTAGAACCATTTGACGGCGTGGGTCATTGTGGTCGGAGCGTAACCACGCGTGGCGATGGAGTCAAAACAATCTCCTTTACAAGCGGGGCGCGGTCGTTACGCTTTGGGGTCATGCGGCCGACGGGGAAACTGCGTTGCGGGATTTTGGGGACAGGTTGGATGCTGGGGAAGTACGCGGAGGCGTTTCGGATGTTGGACGACGCGGCGCTGGTAGCGGTGGCGAGTCGGGACGCGGAGCGGGCACGGGCGGCGGGCGTGAAGCATGGGGTGCCGCGCGTTCATACCAGCTATGAGAGCCTGGTCGATGATCCCGAGATTGATATCATCGTCAACGCGTTGCACAACGGATTGCATTGTGAGTGGACGATGCGTGCGCTCAAGGCGGGCAAACACGTGCTCTGCGAAAAGCCGCTGGCGTGTTCGAGCGCCGAGGTCGAGCGGATGTTCGCTGCGGCGCATGCCAACGAGCGGTGGTTGATGGAAGGGTTTATGCACCGGTTTCATCCGCAAATGGTCGAAGCCAAACGCATTGTCACCTCGGGCGAGATTGGGCGCGTTTTGCATATCCGCTCGAATCGCACTGCCCAGGGACGCGACCGCAGCAATCCACGGTATCTGCGCGATGCCGGCGGCGGCGCGTTGCTGGACATCGGCTGCTATTCCGTGAATCTGGCCCGCTTTTTCGCGGGGGCGGAACCGAAACGCGTCGAGGCCAACGCGCATTTCGGCGAGCAAACCGGCGTGGACCTGACGTTGTGCGGAAGCCTTCATTTCGACGAAGGCGTCACGGCACACTTTGTCTGCAGCATGGAAGCCGAACCGTCGTATCCGGCGGAGATCATCGGGACCGCAGGCAAACTGCTTATCCCGCATCCGTGGTTGCCGCAGGCCTGGCCCGCCGAGCTTTACCTGACGCGACAAGGCAAGACGGAGATCGTCCGCGTTGATGTGCCGAAATCTTTGGAGCACTTTCTGGCGCCGTACACGCTGGAGTTGAAACATTTCTGCCAGTGCGTGCGCGAGAGATGCGCGCCGCAGTTCCCGCCGGACATCGACGCCGAGCGCGATTCGCGGGCAAACATGCGCGCCATCGATGCGCTGGCAGAGTCGGCGCGCGCGGGACGCGCAGTGGCGGTGATGGCGTGAAATTTCCCGCGTTACCGCCCCTGCCGCTGAGCCAGAATCAGGTCGCGAATGGCCTTCGGATTGGGAATGCCTTCAATCTCTTCATCCGCGTCAATCGTCGCCGCCGTGGAAATCGTCAGGTCGCCAATGCCGAGCATTCTTGCGAGAAGCCCCTGATCAATTTCGATGGAGCGGATATCGGGGGCCATAAATTCACGGTAGCTCTTGGAGATAAGACCGCGTTCCAGCATGATGCGGCCCGGGTAGATTCGCAGGATGACCGATTTGCGCCGCGCCCACGCCACGATCAGCGGCACAATCAGCCAGCAGAAGCAGAGGTACCAGAAGAAGTTCCACCACGATGGCCGCACTTCCGCCAACAGCGTATCGTGCGCGGGTTGGGCCGTCGGCGCTGCCTGCGCCGCCACGGGAAACCCGCACGACGGGCACGTCACCGCCGTCGTCGAGACCTCCTTCCCGCATTCTGGACAATCAATCAATGCCATAGCGTCTTCCGACTCATCCTAGGCCGCACGTCGAAGACCTGTCAAGACTTGCCGGATGGTCTTGCACCATCCGCCATGCGAGTTTCGCGCCTGCAAAATTCTCTCGTCGAGGTGCTTCTTTTCTTGATTCGTTAAGCGTTCGTCCTAGAATGCCCCTCAAGGAGGCAGCTGATTTCTGTGACAAAGATTACTCGAATTCACGCCCGTGAAATATTGGATTCACGCGGGAACCCAACCATTGAAGTAGACGTGGAACTTTCCGGCGGCGCCGTCGGTCGTGCCGCCGTTCCCAGCGGGGCCAGCACCGGCGAACATGAAGCTTGGGAACTGCGCGACGGCGACAAGGCGCGTTTCGGTGGCAAGGGCGTTCAGAAGGCTGTGGGCAACGTCAACACGACCATTGCCCGCGAACTGATCGGACAGGACGCGCTCGACCAGGTCGGGATCGACAGAACCATGATCGATCTCGATGGCACGGCGAACAAGGCCAAGCTTGGGGCGAACGCCATTCTTGGCGTGTCGCTCGCAACCGCGCACGCAGCTGCCGCGCAACTCGACGTCGAACTCTTCAAGTACCTCGGCGGACCAAACGCGAAAGTGTTGCCCGTGCCGATGATGAATATTCTTAACGGCGGCGCGCACAGCGACGCGCCGATCGACCTACAGGAATACATGATCATGCCCAAGGGTGCATCGAGTTTCCGTGAAGCGTTGCGCATGGGCGCGGAGGTGTTCCATGCGCTGAAGGCCGTATTGAAGAAGAGTAATCTCAGCACGGCGGTCGGCGATGAAGGCGGTTTTGCCCCGGCCTTGAAGAGCAACGAGCACGCGCTGGAGGTCGTCGTCGCGGCCATCAAGCAAGCCGGCTACAAGCCCGGCAAAGATGTGTTCATCGCGCTCGATCCCGCGTCGAGCGAGTTTTACGATGCGGCCTCCAAAAAATACGTGTTCAAGAAGTCCGACGGCTCGAAGCACACCGCCGCGCAGATGATCGAGTTCTACAGCGACCTGTGCAACAAGTACCCGATCATTTCCCTCGAGGATGGCTTGGCCGAGAGCGATTGGGACGGCTGGAAGTTGATGACCGACCAACTCGGCGAAAAACTGCAACTCGTCGGCGACGATTTGTTCGTCACCAATACGAAGTTCCTCAAGCGCGGCATCGACTCGGGCACAGCCAATTCGATTCTGGTGAAGGTCAACCAAATCGGCTCGCTTACCGAAACCCTCGACGCCATCGAGATGGCGAAGGAAGCCGGTTACACCGCCGTCATCAGCCATCGTTCGGGCGAGACCGAAGACACCACGATTGCCGATATCGCCGTCGCGACCAATGCCGGCCAAATCAAGACCGGCTCCCTCTGTCGCACCGATCGCGTTTGCAAATACAACCAACTGCTGCGGATTGAAGAAATCCTCGGCAAAGACGCCGTATATGGAGGCAAACTCTAAATCATGAGTTGGACTTCGACGCTGTGGGCTCGATTGCAGTCCCTTGGCTTCTACGTCTTCGTCGCGGTCGTCGGGTTCGGAGTTGTCCTGCTTTTCGTACCGCTGCTCCATCAACGGCATGGCATGCAGCAGGACATTGCGCGACTGGATCGCGAGATCCAGCAGCAAGAGACGCTTGAGAATAAGCAAAAGACCGAAATCGAAGCCTTGAAAACCGACTCCAGCTACATCGAGCGCGCCGCGCGTAATAAGCTGAATCTTGCGCGCCCGAACGAAGTCATTTTCCGCTTCGAACCCTCACCCCAGACGACGTCCCCACAACGCTGAACATGGCTTCCCCGCGAGGGATTCAAAGCTTGACGAACCCCCAATACGTCCCTAAGGTGCAGCAGACTTTTGACTGCGGGGTGGAGCAGCCCGGTAGCTCGTCAGGCTCATAACCTGAAGGTCGTGGGTTCAAATCCCACCCCCGCTACCAATTCGAAGGAGCTCGGCACAACCTGCCGGGCTTTTTTCGCTCAACTTTTTTCCGTTCCCCAGCGGCGGTAGAAGAACCGTTCCCACGGCGAGAACAGTATCTTGTCGGCGAGCAGGCCGATGACGATGATGACCAGCATGATCGCAATGACTTGGTCCATCGCCTGAAGCTCGCGTCCGTAGTGCAACAGGTGGCCCAGCCCGAAGCCACTCAGGATGGTCACGAAAATCTCCGCTGCCATCAGCGAGCGCCATGCGAAAGCCCATCCCTGCTTCATGCCGCTCACGATAAACGGCAGGGACGCGGGCACGATCACTTTCACCCACGTATGCAGCCGCTTCGATCCCATCGTGCGCGCCGCCCGCGCGTAAATCGGTGGCACCGTGCGCACCCCGTTGTCGGTCGCGATCACCACCGACCATAGCGTGCCCATGATGACGACGAATAGCATCGCTGCTTCCGTCTGCCCAAACCACAGCAACGCCAACGGCACCCAGCACACGCTGGGTAGTGTCTGGAATCCAAGCGCGATGATGCCGAGCGTGTCTTCACAGAACTTGAACCGCGCCGTCAACAATCCCAGTGGCAATCCGAACACCAGCCCGAGCCCGTATCCGGTAAGCAGCCGCCGCATGGTCACAAGCGACGCACGCCCGAGCGTACCATCGCGAATCGCGCCATCCAAGTAACGGGCCACGACCAGCGGTGATGGCACCAGCACTGGCGACCAGATCTTCATCCGCACCAGCACCTCCCACACACCAATGAGCAGCGCGAAGAAGACAATCGCCACCAGCGTACGCCTCATTGAGCCACCTCTGCCAAGTCCGAAGTCAAATGTCGCTTCAGCGCCTCCCGGATCTCGGTCGCGTGCTGCGCCAGACTGACGCTGTTAATGTCCCGGGGTCTGGGAAGATCAACCTGAAAGTGTTCTTGGATCCGCCCGGGATGCGGCGAAAACAGCACCACCCGGTCGCCCAGGCACGCCGCCTCGCGGACGTTGTGCGTGACAAAGACAATGGTCTTCTGTCGCTCCTGCCAGATCCGCTGGATGTCGCCGTAAAGCTGCTCGCGTGTGAGCGCGTCGAGTGCCGCGAATGGCTCGTCCATCAACAACACGCGCGGATTCGGCGCCAGCGCGCGGGCGAGCGCCACCCGCTGCTTCATACCGCCGGACAGTTCGTGTATACTCGCGTCGGCAAATTTACTTAAACCCACCAACTGCAGGTAGTACATGGCGACTTCGCGCCGTTCTTTGTTGGTCAAATTCGGCTTGAGCTTCAGACCGAACATCACGTTATCCATCACGTCCAGCCATGGAAACAGTGCCGATTCCTGGAACATCATCATCCGCTCACGGCCCGGCCCGGTGACGGGCTTGCCATCGGCCAACACCTGCCCGCTGTCGGGCATTTCCAAACCCGCGACGATATTCAGAAGTGTTGACTTGCCGCAACCCGACGGACCGACCAAACAAACAAATTCTCCTTCGTGGACGTTCAACGAGACGTTATCCAACGCATGCACCGCGGCGCGGCGCGACCGAAACCACTTCGACACGCATTCCACCACCAACTTTTCCGGCGCGACGTTTCTTAGTTCGTCTTGAATCGCCATCATTTGATTTCGGCCAACCCCTTTTCGCGCAGCACGTTGTTCAACAATCCGAGCTCATAGATATGCGACAAATCCGGCTTCTCCTTGACGAACCCGATGCGGTACGCATCCTCGGCGGATTTCAACAGTGAGGCGCTCACGGGATCATAGGTGATCTCCAGCCGTTTCCACGCGCTGTCCAACGTCGTCTGCGGGATGGCCTTTGTCGTCTCAGCCTTGATCTCGTCGTTGAGGATTCGTTTCGCTTCGTCCGGATGTTCGTTAATCCATTTCGTCAATTCCACGTGTGCCACAACCCATTTTCTGACCAGGTCGGGTCGGTCTTTCAGAAACTTCACGCTGCTGACCAAATGCGTGGTGACGTACTTGCCGCCCGTGTCATTCCATAACGAACTCTCATCGAGATACACTTTGCCGCCGGCTTCCTGGACGAGCCGACTCACCCACGGCTCCACCGTCCACACCGCATCCACCTCTCCTCTCTGGAACAGTGCGAGTTGGTCCGGATTCGCCGTTGGAATAACGAAGGCATCCCCACCCGTCATCGTAATGTTCAATCCCCTCGATTCCAGCCACGTCCGTGCGGCCACATCCTGCGTATTGCCAAGTTGTGGCGTGGCAATCTTCCTGCCCTTGAAATCGGCGTCCGTCTTGATGGGGCCATCGGATTTCACAACCAGTGCCGCGCCCCCGCTGCACCCACCCGCAATAATACGGATTTCCTCGCCTTGTGACTTCAAGTACGCGTTGACGGCTGGATTCGGGCCGACGTACGTGAGATCGATCGAACGCGCGAAAATCGCCTCCATCGCGCTCGGTCCGGCGTTGTAGACAAACCATTGGACTTCCACGTCAGGGCCCAGCCGCTCTTCAAACCACCCCTTGCCCGCACGGCTCAATCCATGCGCGATCAGTCCCTGCGCGTGGGTCACATTCGGGAAATGGCCCACACGAATGACAGTTTTCTCCGTGCGTGCTGATCGACCCGAACAACCCAACAACACAAAGAGTGCCATCCATCGAAGTGGTCTCATTTTCTTGCCTCCAAGAAAGGCAGCGGTATTTTGTCCCGCCGCATTTTCCGCAACGTCACCTCGACCGTGTCCGCCAAGGTGTACCGGTCGAGAATGTTGGCAATCGCATTGCGGACATCCACCATCAACAACCGCAGACCGCAATGCGCCTCATCGGGACACGAACAAGGATGGTAGGCCGTCACACTCGCGCAGGAGATCGGGGCCAGCGGTCCATCGATCAACCGCACAATCTCGCCGATGGCAATCTTGTTCATCGGCTTCTTGAGAAAATAACCACCGCCCTTGCCGCGTTTGCTGCCCAGGTAGCCCGCCCGATTCAACTCGAGCAAAATGGCTTCGAGGAATTTGACCGGGATGTTTTCCCTCTCGGCCAGCTGGCGAATCTGCAGCATGGGCCGGCCCAATTCCCGGGCAATACCGAGATTGATCAGCGACCGCAGCGCATACTCGCCTCGTTTCGAAACCCGCATGGCAAGCAAACTCTATGTATTAACTAGGGAATTGCAACTATCTTTTCCAGAAGTCAAGACGATCAGCCTGCGTGACGTTCCTCGCTGACGATGGCACGCTGGCTCCCACTAGGAGAGTCCGCGCAGTAACCGTGCAAAAGATGCGTTTCATGGATCGAGACGTCGCCGTTAGAATTGGAATTGTACGCGACCGAGCACAACCTGTTCGGTCTCGCGGTTTTTGACTGTGTACGCGCTCGCGGTCGCGCTTCCCGCGCCCCCATCGAAGGACGTCTGGTCGTAATCGAGTACGAACTTTACATTCCGATCCACGTACCAGTTGAGGCCGACGCCCCATTCACGCGCCTCTTGTGCAGACTTTGTCGGGTCAGCAAACCGCAATCCGGCCGCCGTCGGGTTCACGTTGAACGCATCGGCGTCAATGCGCAAATCGCCGTACCGCGCGACGAGTTCCCATGCGCCCCAACCGCCGGCCTTCAGATCAAACGGACGCCGCGGGGTGATGCCGTTGTAGGCAGCGTCTTCGCCGGTGAGCACAACGGATCCCACCACCTGCCAAACGCTGTTCTTCACGAAGTGATGATCCGTACCGGCCCGAAGTTGCTGCTCCGAGAGGACGTATTCGCCCAGGATCCCAACGGGTCCCCAGTAGTAATACGACTGAGGTGACACGCGCGCCTCGGGCCCTTCGGGTGCCACGCCGGATCGGAAGGAGAAAAACGTGTTTTGCCCCACAGTCTTGTAGGAGGCCAGGTTCGTGGTCGTACTGGATGCCTGCTCGTTGCCATACGTTCCGGCGAAACCGGCACCAAAGCCTTTCAACAAGCTGATGTCCGTTGCCTTGAATGGCTGGACGAAGATGCGCCCTGCTGCGTCCTTCGAATCCCCAGTATCCAGGTCCGCAATGCCTCCATCCACGACTCCATTGAACACCCCGGCCTGGTAGGCGACGATCCCATCGAACAAATCGCCCGAAAGCTCGATGCCGACATCGCGCTGGGGTACCAGATCTGTCGCCAAACCTCGCTCGGCGAACTCTGTCCACCGGTCCTCCTGCAGCCATTCGAGCCCGACAGGCACCTTGTACTTGCCGACCCGGATTCTCAGCCAAGGCCAGTAGTGCCATTCGACATAGGCATCTTGGAGAATTGTGGTCGACGCCGCGCCGTTCCCGAAATCCGGCATGATCCTGAAATCGAAATCTCGGTAGATTGTGCCTTCCAAAATGGGCCGTACCCGCCTCATGAGGAACGTGTCGGTCTCGGTGTGGGTCTTGTCATCGAGGTAGAACCGCCCGTCCGCCTGCGCGTAGCCACGAAGCCGCAACACAAAGTTTCCATCGGCCGACTTCAAGGCGAACCCGTCCGCTCCGGCAGTGACTATCGGCATCTGCTTTGCCTTCTCCACCGCTTGATCGGCCTGTTGCTGCGCCTTCTCCTGGTCGAGTTCGCGCTGGCGTTTCAGGTTGCGAATCTCCTGATCCAACTGTTCGATCTTTTGATCGATCGTGCCGGCGAGCGGCGCGTTGGTGTCATCCGCGAACAGGTTTGCGATGGTCGCAATCGCGATGGAGACTACTACAATAAAGCTGAGTATACGTTGCCGCTTGCTCATGGTTCGTTCCTCCTTGCTCTTCTCTCTTCCGTGCTTACGCCAGTTGTCTCTGGCATAAAGCCTACTGAATCAGTAGACTTTGTAAGTCTACTATACCAATAGACTTATGCAAGAGCTTTCTTGCGGTTTTTATTGGATTAGGGATCGCCCCGCAACTAGTTGCTGCTCAATATCATGCGTGCCGCACGAATTCAATTCGCGGCTGCGTCGCCCCGCGATTATGTGCCCAAACGCGATATCAATTCACGCCGCACCGACGGCTCCACAAACGCCGCCTGCACTGCATTGACCAGCAACTCACGAATTTGCGCGGGCGTCAGCTTGTAGGCGCGCGCCGCCAACGCGAACTCCTCCGTAAGTGTAATGTTGCTGATCGCAGGATCGTCCGTGTTGAGCGTAACCCGCACCTTCTCATCGAAGAACTTCTGAAACGGATGTCTTCGCAGGGAGGGGACACTACACGTCTGCAGGTTGCTCGTCAGGCAAATCTCCAACACCGTCCCCCGATCCCGCACCTGCTTGAGCAATTCCAAATCCCGCTCCAGCGCCACGCCATGACCGATCCGCGTCGCGCCGTATTCGAAAACCGCTTCGCGGATATTCTCAGCTTTCCCGCCCTCCCCTGCGTGAATGGTGATGGGCATCTCCAGTTTCCGTGCCAGCGTGAATGCCTCCGCATGGGGCGCGGCCGGGTAGTGCAGTTCGTCGCCCGCGAGGTCGATACCGACTACACCCCCGACCCGGTACCTGTACGCCAGCTTCACCATGTCGATGTTCTGCTGCGGCGTGACCGAACGATAGCAGCACAGAATCAGTCCGCAACGAACCCCGAAATCACGCTGGCCCCGTCGCAGTCCCTCCAGCGCTGCCACCACCGCATCTTCCATCGTAAACTTCTCATTGCACGCCAGAGCAGGTGCAAAGCGTGTCTCGAAATAAATCACATTGTCCCGCGCGCAATCCTCGCACAACTCGTAGGCGATTCGTTCCTGGGTCCTCGCATACGGCAGGATCGGGTAAAGCACCTCAAAGCGCTTCAGGAAATCCGTAAGGCTGCGGCAATCCCGGCCCACCTGCACGAACTTCGCCAGCTTCTTCGGGTCATACGTGGGCAACCGGATGCCCAGTTCGCCACCCAACTCCGCGATCGTCGGCACCCTGATCGCCCCATCAAGGTGGAGATGAAGATCGATCTTGGGCTGTTCTTTTAAATTCATTTACCCAATCTGAAACGGCGTGCCGATGGCTTTCGGCGGGCGCGATCGGCCCACGAATCCGGCCAACACGAGAATTGTCACCACGTACGGCAGAATCTGGATGAATTGAACGGGGATCGGATGCTCGCCCCAGACTGCCACGCCCTGGAGCCGAATCTGCACCGCATCGGCAAAGCCAAAAAGCAAGCACGCGAGCGCCGTCGGCAATGGCTTCCACTTCCCAAAGATAAGCGCCGCCAGGGCCATGAACCCACGGCCCGCGGTCATGTCCCGCGAAAAGGAAGAGGAAAGAAAGATGGAAAGCGAAGCGCCGCCCATCCCCGCCAGCGCTCCGCTCACCAGGACCGCCATCCACCGAACGCGATTGACCCGTATCCCCGCCGCATCGAGCGCCTCGGGGTGTTCGCCCGCGAAGCTCACCCAGAGACCCGTCGCGCTGTACTTTATCCAAAGAAAACAAGCCACGACAAGTGCCCAACCCAGGTAGAGCGGCGCGGATTGAAACCGTTCGCCAATGGGAATCGCAGGCGTTGAGCCGGTCACGTCATACAGGACTTTGCAAAGGAACGGCGTCAAACCCATCGCCAGCATATTGATCGCCATGCCTGCCACGATTTGGTTGGCGCGCAAGCGAATCACAAACAGCGCATAGACTGCCGCCAGTAAACATCCCGCTCCCACCCCGAAAACCGAGCCGATCCACGGCGAATGACACACCAGCGTCCCCACCGCCGCGGCGAACGCTCCCACCAACATCATGCCTTCCAGCGCGATATTGATCACGCCGGAACGCTCGCTAAACATCCCACCCAGCGCCGCAAAGATCAGTGGGGTCGAAACCCGGAGCGTGGACGCGATGAGTTGCCCGGTCATGATTCACCACGCTTCTTCATCCAGCTCCACAGTCCCTCGGCGGAAACCGACAGAATAATCAGGGCCTGAAGGACCAGCGACAGCTCGCGCGTCACGTGTTCGGTCTCGAGATCCAAATCCGCGGTCCCCTTGTGAAGCGCGCCGAAAAGCAACGCCGCAACGATCACGCCCGCCGGCTGGTTCCGTCCCAACAACGCCACGGCGATCCCCATGAATCCGTATTCGGGAGAAAAACCGAGTCGAAATTTTCCGGCGTTCCCCAGAACCTCACCCACCCCTACCAGCCCGGCCAACCCGCCGCCCACAGACAAGGCGATTATTCTCATTCGGCCCGGATTGATTCCCGCAGCCCGCGACGCCGGCTCGCTTTGTCCCACCGCGCGCATTTCATAGCCCACGACCGTCCGCCATAGCAGGATCCAAACGAGAACCGCGGCGATGATTGCCAGCGGCAGCGCCATGCTCACGGGCGCCCCTCCAAAAACACCGAACTGCTGGATCAGATAACCCGCGCCGATGGGCCGCGTTTCGGGATTCTGCGAGTTGGGATTCTTCAGGAGGTACAGCGTCACGTAGCTCGCGAGGCCGGCGGCAATGAAATTGAGCATGATCGTGTTGATGACCTCGTGGCTCCCTCGTTTGGCCCGAAGCCAGCCGGGGATTGCGCCCCAGATCGTTCCCGCCAGGATCGCCGCCAAGATGGCGAACGCCGGGGCCATCGGCCATGGTACCCCGGGCCAGAGCGCACCGACGGCTGCCGCCGCGAGCGCACCCAGCGTGAGCTGCCCCTCGGCACCGATGTTGAACAGCCCGGCTTGGAACGGGACCGCGACCGCCAAACCCGTGAAAATGAGCGGCGTTGAGTAGAACAGCGTCATGCCAAAATCGTAGCTCGAACCAAACGCGCTTTTCTCCAGGATTTGCAGGATATGCCATGGGCTTTCGCCCGCAATCCACGTGACTCCCAATCCCACAGCCAACCCGAAAGCCGCTGCCAGGACAGGTTGCAGAAACTTTCTCATGAGCCGGCCATCTTCAATCCCAGTTCGCGTTCGGTCGCCTGCCCGCGCCTGAATTCCGCGGCGATACGGCCCTCATACATCACCAAGATCCGGTCTGATAGCGTGAGAATCTCGTCGAGTTCGAACGAGACCAGCACCACGCCTGCTCCTTCATCGCGCGCACGGACGATTCGATTGTGGATAAACTCGATCGCGCCCACGTCCACGCCGCGCGTTGGTTGCGCGGCAATCAACACCCGTGGGTTCCTTTGGAATTCTCGCGCCACAATGAGTTTTTGTTGGTTTCCGCCAGAAAGCATCCCCGCCAGAATCGTCAAATCCCTCGGCCGAACGTCATACTCTTCCACCGCCCGCGTGGCTGCCGCCTGTATATTCTCCGAGTTCAGGAGGCCCGCATGGCTGAAGGCTGAAGTTCTCTGCAGACCCAACAGGAAATTCTCACGAACAGGTTCACCGAGCAGAAGCCCTTCCTCCTGGCGATCCTGGGGAATAACGGCAACCCCGAGATCGCGAATCTTCCGCGCCTGCCAGGAGGTTACGTCTTCCCCCAGAACCCTGACGGTGCCGGATGTCCGGCACAGCGGGTCGCGCGGATGAAGTATTGCCTGCAACAATTCCGACTGCCCGTTCCCCTCGACCCCGGCGATACCCACGATTTCGCCGCAGTTCACCGAAAAACTCACATCCGAAAGCTGATGGCGGCTTCCCGCCACGGCCCCCGCCAGGCTCAACCCCGCAACTTCCATCGCCAGTTCATCACGAACGCACATGGGAGGCACGTCGATACTCAGGACCACTTTCCGTCCCACCATGAGATTCGCGAGTTCCTGCGGACTGGTCCGCGAAGTCTGCATTTCGCCCGTCACTCTACCCGCCCGAAACACCGTTACCCGATCCGTAAACGACATCACTTCTTTGAGTTTATGCGTGACAAGAAGGATCGTTTTCCCCTCGTCGCGAAGTTTCTTCAAATTGCGGAAAAAATCGCTCGTCTCCTGCGGGGTAAGCACCGCCGTCGGCTCATCCAGAATCAGAATCTTCGCATCGCGATACAGCAGCTTCAGGATTTCGACTCTCTGTTGAACGCCCACAGGAAGCTTCTCGACCGACGCATTCCAATCCACCGGCAAGCCGTACTGACGGGCCAACGCCTCCAGCCGCGCGCGGGCTTTCTTTCGTTCGATCATCCCCAACCGCACCGGCTCTGCGCCCAGCAGAATGTTATCGAGCGCGGAATACGGCCCGGCGAGCATGAAATGTTGGTGGACCATCCCGATCCCGGCGCTGATTGCATCCGCTGGTGAATTCCATACGCCGGTCGTTCCGTTGACGAGTATGTCACCGGAGTCCGGCTGAAAGATGCCAAAGAGCATCTTCATCGCGGTGGACTTGCCTGCACCGTTCTCGCCAATGACTCCGTGAATGGTGCCGGCTTCAACCCGCAGATCCACCCCGGAGTTGGCAACCACGCTGCCGAACCGCTTCGTCAGCCCGCGTAATTCAACTGCCGCGGCTCGTCGCGAGTGGTCCTCACCACGAGTGGTTGTGTCTGCCGCCATTATTTCTTGTAGTAATCGGGGACGACGATTTCGCCGGCAATGATTTCGGCTTTCAATTCGTCGGCGCGCCGGCGCACGGATTCGGGCAGGATCTTCTCGTTGTATTGATCAACCGCATAATCGACACCTTTGTCTGGAAGCCCGAAGCGTTTGATGCCCCCGGTAAATTTGCCGGCCTTCGCCTCCTCGATGGTCGCAAAGACGGCCAGGTTTACCCGCTTCAGCATGCTCGTGAGGATCAACCCCGGCTTGATCCAATTCTGGTTGGAATCCACGCCGATGGCGAATTTCTTTCTCTCTTCCGCTGCATCGAATACGCCGAAGCCCGAGGCTCCTGCCGCGCAAAAAATGACGTCGACGCCGTCGTCATACTGCGCCAAAGCCAGTTCCTTGCCTTTCGGCGGATTGTTCCACGCCTCGCTCGTCACCCCGACGTAGTTGGCAACAATGGAAATCTGTGGGTTGACCTTCTTGGCGCCCGCCTCATACCCCATCTCAAAACGGCGGATCAAAGGAACATCCATCCCGCCCACAAACCCCACCTTTCCCGTCTTGCTGGTCATGGCAGCAATGGCGCCCACGATGTATGCGCCTTCGTGCTCTTCGAAAAGCAGCGATCGGACGTTGGGCGCAATGACTTCCGCATCGACGATGGCGAAATGTTTTTGTGGAAACTGCGCGGCCACTTTTGCAATCGATTCTTTCTGGGCGAACCCGATGCCGATGATCAGGTCGAAATCCTTTTGCGCGAAGGCGCGCAACAGCGGTTCGAACGCGTTGTCATCGCTGGCTTCCACGTACTTCAACGTGATCCCCAGCTTCTTCCTAGCTTCGGTCGCCCCTTCATACGCCGAGGCATTGAACGACTTGTCGTCCTTGCCCCCGCGATCCAAGACCAAGGCAACCTTGAATTCAGCAAATGCCGACGACGCGAAGACGGCCAGACTGGCGGCGAAAATGCCCAACAGCTTAAGAAACCGCATGGGCGCAGTGTCTAACATATTTCTTGCCGCTTGTCACCCTGCACGTGAGGCAGTATGATGCCCGCCGCAAGTTGCGCGAATAATATCACTAAACGAGGTGTTACCATGTCACTCCTCATCAAGAATGGTCGTATCGTCACCGTCGGCGAACAATACACGGCGGACATCTATTGCGAGGGCGAGCAAATCACCCGCATCGGGACGAACCTCGACGCGCCGCCCAAAGCCACCGTCGTCGACGCCACGGGCAAATACGTATTCCCCGGCTTCATTGATCCCCACGTGCACATCCATTTGCCGTTTATGGGCACGTTTTCGAAAGACACGCACGAAACCGGCAGCAAGGCAGCGCTCGTCGGCGGCACCACCACGATCATCGAGATGGTCTGCCAGTCCCGCACGCAACAGCCGCTCGCCGACGGCTTTGAGTTCTGGCTCAGCAAAGCCGAAGGCCATAGTGCCTGCGATTTCACGTTTCACCAGACCGTGTCGCGTCTGGACAAGGAATGCGAAGACCAACTCACCGAGATCGTCAAGAAAGGCATCAGCAGCTTCAAGATTTTCCTCGCGTACAAGGGCGCCTTCGGCATCAGCGACGAAGAGTTGTATCACACGATGCGACTCGCCAAGAAACTCGGCGTGATCGTCACCGCCCATTGCGAAAATGCCGACCTCGTGTTCGAGATGCAGAAGAAACTGCTCGCCGAAGGCAAGACCGGCCCAGAGTGGCATTACTGGAGCCGCCCACCGCGAGTCCAGGCTGAAGGCGTCCACCACCTGACGACGTTCGCGGAAATGCACGACGCGCACTGCTACGTCGTGCACACCAGCAACGAAGAGGCGCTGCGCGAGGCGTTCACTGCTGCCGCGCGAGGCGTTCACGTGTGGGTCGAGATTCTGATTGAATACCTCGTGCTGGACAAGAGCTATGCCGAATTGCCGAACTTTGAAGGCGCGAAGTACGTGATGTCTCCCCCGTTGTGCGACAAGAAGAATCAGGACGTGTTCTGGAACGGCCTGAGGCAACGCTTCATCAGCACCGTCGGTACCGACCATGCGCCGTTCGACTTCAAGGGCCAGAAGGAAATGGGGCGCGGCGATTTCACCAAGATCCCCAACGGCATCCCGGCGCTCGAAGACCGCGTGAACCTGCTCTACACGCATGGCGTGTGCGAAGGCCGGCTCGATCTCACCACCTTTGTGGATTGCGCCAGCACGCAAGTCGCAAAACTGTTCGGCCTGTTCCCGCGCAAGGGCACAATCGCCATCGGCAGCGACGCCGACCTCGTCGTCTACGACCCCGACTACCGCGGCAAGATCTCGCAAAAGACACAACTCATGAACGTGGACTACAGCGCATTTGAAGGCTGGCCGATCAAAGGCCGCCCGCACGTCGTCACCGTCCGCGGCGAAATCGCCACGAAAGACGGCAAGTTCGTCGGCAACGTCGGCCGTGGCAAACTCCTCAAACGCGACCCGACACATTTTTGATTTGTTGCTGGATGGTGTGTTTTTGCGTTGCGCTGATGGGCCCACACCATATAATTTATTGACAGAGTGAGGGCTGGTTGCGAGCCTCGCCCTTGCGGGTCGCGCGAAACGGAGAACATGATGATCAAGAATCTTGCCCCGAAGTTGTCGGACGCTGAGTACGAAAAGAATTTCGCCGACATCAATCCGCCGTTCGCGCCGCACAACTCCAAGATGGAAGCCAACCGCTGCCTGTTCTGCTTCGATGCCCCGTGCACGCGCGCCTGTCCGACGCACATCGATATTCCGGCCTTCATCAAAAAGATCGCGTCGGGCAACATGCGCGGCAGTGCCAAGGATATTCTCGACGCCAACATCCTCGGCATGAGTTGCGGGCGCATCTGCCCTGTGGATTCGCTGTGCGAAGGTGCGTGTGTGTACAATGAGCGGGACACCGAGCCGATTGAAATCGGGCGGCTCCAACGCTACTCGATCGATTGGTTTTACGAGAACTGGGACAAAACGAAGCATCTGTTCAAGGCGGGCAAGCCCAACGGCAAGAAGGTCGCCTGCATCGGTGGCGGACCCTCGAGCCTGTCCTGCGCGTTCTACCTCGCGCAACTCGGCTACGCCGTCACCATTTACGACAAGCATGACAAGCCCGGCGGCCTCAACACTTACGGCATCGCCCGTTACAAGATGAGCGCCACGGAAGCCCTCAAGGAAGTGAGGCTCGTGGAGCACGTTGGTGTGAAGTTCAAACAGAATTGCGAAGTCGGCAAGGATGTCGCCGTCGACAAGCTTATCAAAGACAACGATGCCGTCTTCGTGGGCATCGGCCTCGGGCAGACGGAAGATCTCAGCATTCCCGGCGAAGACCTGCCCGGTGTGGTGGATGCCATCACGTTTATCGACAAGCTCAAACACAACAAGCTCCGCGACGTGCGGGTGGGGCGACGTGTTGCCGTCATCGGCGCGGGCAACACGTCGGTGGACGCCGCAACCCAGACGAAACGGCTCGGTGCGGAGATGGTGATGGTGCTTTACCGCCGCTCGGAAGCCGAAATGCCCGCCTACGACTACGAATACGAGATCGCGAAGAAGGACGGCTGCGTGTATTACTTCCTCACCGCGCCGAAGCGAATCGTTGGCAAGGGCGCCGTCGAAGGCATCGAGTGCGTCCGCATGAAGCTCGGCAAGGCTGACAGTTCCGGCCGTCCCGCGCCTGAGCCGATTCCCCGTAGCGAGTTCACACTGGAGTGCGACATGGTCATCAAATCGCTCGGCCAGAAGAAGCAGCATGACTTTGTCCAGAAAGTCCTCGGCCTGAAGACGGACAACCGTGGCCGCATCGCCGTGGATGAGCGCACGTTGCAGACGAGTAACCCGAAATTCTACGCGGGCGGCGACTGCGTCAACGGCGGACGTGAAGTCGTCAACGCCGTCGCGCACGGCAAGCGCGCGGCCTGGGCGATTCACAAGAACGTATCGGGCCAGGATATCGATTTCGAGGGGCTGTGGAAGGACGAAACCATCCGCCGCGTCGCCAGCACCGCAATATTTCAGTACGCCTAGGGAGAATCCAGCCATGGCAGATCTCAGCATCAATTTCGCAGGCATCAAATCACCAAATCCATTCTGGCTGGCCAGCGCCCCGCCGACCAACAGCGGCGCGCAAATCCAGCGCGCGTTCGACCTCGGTTGGGGCGGCGCGGTGTGGAAAACACTCGGCGAATCGATCATCAACGTCAACTCGCGCTTCTGGTCGCTCAATTATGGCCCGACGCGCATGATGGGTTTCAACAACATTGAGCTCATCACCGCGCGACCGTGGGACACCAACCTCCGCGAGATCATAGAGACGAAGAAGAAATACCCCAAAAACGCCGTCATCGTCTCGTTGATGGTCGAATCCAAGAAGGAAGTGTGGCAAAAAGCCGTCAAAGAACTCAACGACACCGGCTGCGACGGTCTCGAATTGAACTTCGGCTGCCCGCATGGCATGAGCGAACGGGGCATGGGTGCCGCGGTCGGCCAGGTGCCCGAGTACACGAAGATGATTACCGAGTGGGTGAAGGAAGTTGCCGAAGTGCCGGTGCTGGTGAAACTGACGCCGAATATCAGCGACATCGCATTTATCGGACGCGCTGCCGCCGCCGGCAAAGCCGATGGCCTCTCGCTGATTAACACGATCACCTCGATCATGGGCATCAACCTCGACAACTTTTCGCCCTACCCCAGCGTCGACGGCAAAGGCAGTCACGGCGGGTACTGCGGGCCGGCCGTCAAGCCGATCGCGTTGAACATGGTCAGCAAAGTCGCCAAAGATCCGGAAATCGGCATCCCGATCTCCGGCATCGGCGGCATCGCCACCTGGCAGGATGCGGTGGAGTTCATGGTGCTCGGCGCCACCAGCGTGCAAGTGTGCACGGCGGTCATGCACTACGGTTATCGCATCGTCGAGGACATGATCGACGGTCTCGAAAACTGGATGGACGAGAAGGGCTACAAGAAATGCTCCGATTTCGTCGGCAAAGCGCTGCCCAACATCAAGGACTGGGGCGACCTCAATCTCAATTACAAGCTGGTCGCCCGCATCAATTCGAATCTTTGCATCGGCTGCGAACTCTGCCACGTCGCCGCGTGGGACGGTGCTCACCAGTGCATCGACCTCGAAATGGGCAACGGCCACCGTGTCCCGGTCGTCAACGATCCCGAATGCGTCGGCTGCAACCTGTGCATGCTCGTCTGCCCGGTGGACGGCTGCATCCAAATGGTCGAGGTGCCCACCGACAAGAAGTCGATGTCCTGGCGGCAATACCAAGCTGCCCTCGGCAAAAATCCGAAGTGTGAGCCTCCCGGCTACATCGAACACTAGGCGAGTCTGCCCCAGCTATTCGTAGACGTAGCGATTGAATGTCCCCCGGGCGACCGTCGAGATCTTCACTTCCTCACCCCAAGCCCGCTGGACCTTCTCATGCGCGGGTGCGGTGAGGATTCGTTTGCCGCCGCAATTGACAACCGCCACGGTGTACACGCCTCCCGGGTTGCCCACGTGCGGATGAACCGTTGTGGAAACTTCGAGAATCCCCTCCGGCAGGACTGGCTTGTGCGGCTCGTTGTTCCGGGGGAGCGGCTCGGGTTGCCAGCGGCGGAAATGATGCCGATAGCGGCGGTTGCCAACCTTGTCGAGCACGGTCACCGCGATGTTGTTCCCCGGGCCGCCGATGCTGTGACAAATCGCGACCTTCGGTTTTCTCACCTGCACTGCCGGCGGCGCCTCCCCGCGAAGTTGCCGACACGCTTCGATGATTTTGACCAACCCGGTCCCGCCCAGCGCATGCAAGTCCTTCAACCCGCCGGAAATGTTCGTCGGAATCTCACCATCCTCGTCGAGCGCCCCCTGCTCGATGGCCTTCACCGCTTCGCTGTGCGTGTAGATGCCCAAATCGACAAGGTTCAACAGAAACAGCGGCCCGAACGCGTCGTGTTGCTCGACGATCAGCCCCTTGAGATCGCGCGGATGGACGATGCCCGCCTGTCGGTAGGCCTTGCGTGCCGCCCACCGCGTCGCCTCCAGATGGTCGAGGTAGTAGCGCCCGAAAATCCGCGACCCGTCCACCGCGTGGCCGACGCCCGAGATCTCGATGTCCGTCTCCTTGTTCGTGACCAGGATCGCCCCCGACGCATCGCTGGTCGGGCACGAATCGAACACATGCAACGGTGTCGCGACCGGAGGATTGCGCAACGCGTCCCGGTATTCTTCCGCCGTGATCGCCTTGCCCGAAAACTGCGCGTCGGGATTCGCGGCGGCATAGCGGTACGAACGGATGGCGATCTTTTCCAGCAACGCCTTGAAGTCTTCAAATGCCACGCCGTTCACCCGCGCGTATTCCAGCGAAATCAACGCGATGGCCGACGGCATCGTCAACCCACAAGCGCGATCGATGGGGTCAATCACCTCGCTGATGATCCGGGAACGTGCTTCGCGCTCCACTGCGCTCATCTTCTCGCCGCCGATGGCAATCACGCGCCGGCAACGCCCGCTGGCCACGGCGTCGTACGCCCGCAACAGCGCCGTCTGCCCGTTGGAAGCAGTCTCAATGCGTTCCGCTTCCGCGCCGCGCAACCCGAGTCGGTCTGCTACCTTGGTCGCGATGTTGCCTTCGCCGGTGAACGACGAAATGTTCTGGACGGAGACGAAAACACCCTCGATCCGGCTCGGGTCAACCTTCGAGAGAATCTTCTGGGCTGGTTCGCACAGCAAATCGACGAGCGACAAATCCGTCTTCTTGTACGCCTTGGTCCGCTCGGCTTCCTGGATATACACCTTCATCGTCACCCTCTTTCCCCATGCACCCCCAGTGCCGACGACCGGCCACTCCACCTCAGACTCGCGACCCGCTACCCGCGGCAACATCCCACCATCCCGCCCTCGTTTCAAGGGCGGGACGCAAATATGTTAGGCAGAATTCATCTTTCCGCGCCGATGCAGCCGCAGCGTTCCGCCGCCGCATTTCCCGCCCCAACTTCACCCCGATTTCAGGTTCGTTTCTGCCTAAAATCCCCCATTCCGGCGGCGTTTTTCGCGCTTTACACCCCGTTTTTTGCCTCTTTTTGCAAAACGAACCCAACTCAGTTTTTTCCATAACCCATTCATTCCACAATACTTCCACATTTTTCCGTTGGGTTCGTTTGGCAGAAACACTCTTCTATATAAAGAGTTCCCCTCCCAACCGAAGTCAGAGTTGTAGTAGCGGCCGTCTCGGCCGCCCTGCAGTTCGCCTGTCAAAGAACCATCACCCTCATACCACCGCCGCAACTCCGCGTCCAGCACAAATATCGATTACCGATAGCGGAGTCTGACGACACGCCGCATCCCGTACTCCCGCGGCAAACGCAACCCGAACGAATGTTGGGAGCAAAAAGGCCGAATAGCGGCGGGGATGCGGGTTCAATTCCAGCCGATGGAGAAATCAAAGAAGTGACAGCTCCCGCTTTGCCCCCATCAGCCCTTGCCCTGATTCCCAGTCCCTACGAGGGCAAAGCAGGAGGTTCATGTCACCTCATCTTTTTCAGCCGTCCGGTGTTGCCGCCGGGGCCACCGCCAGAGAATATCTGGCTTCTGGTCCTCGTACAGGCTTCGCGGATAACTTGGTCGAGCGTTTGATGATGGGCGATTGCCCGGTCAATAAACTCCGTGTACACATCGTCTCCCACCAGAATCTTCTGTGTCGGGCCGGGTTCCTCCTCAGCCCACTGCACATATCCCGGCGAGCGCTGTTGCAGCACGTGGAAGACCTCCGTGGAAATCTCTATGACATGTTCACGCATCTGGATCCCCTCCACCCCCATTGGTCTCCTCTCGCGTCGCTCCGGCGCAGGACCCTGACGGGGATGACCGCCGTTGTCTGGTTGTTTTTCATTACACCAGACGCTAACGGCATTCATGGAGAACCTGAAATTACTGGATTCCCTATTTTCAACCGGGAAATCACCCTAGAGAATTCACCCCGTAAACGCCGTGCCTGCTTCAGGCGGCGAGCCGTCAGTTGCACAAAGCGCCAACGCGTGTACATTGTCTCGCAACGGCCGAGCAGCGTGTCCTGACAAAGTGCGCTCCTACCAAGGCCGCATGGGGATGGACAGACCTCCTTGCGCTGCTCCGCCGTTGCGCTTTTTTTCCCGCAAAACAACGGCGGGCAACCCTGCCGGGTTGCCCGCCGCTCTTGAATCCAATACGACCGCGTCTACCCCTTCTCAATAATCGTAAATACCTCGTCGAGCGTCTTGATGATGAAGTCGCAGTCGTTCTTGTCGATACAGAATGGCGGCTTGATGCGGATCGTGTTCGCGGCCATGCCGCCACGGCCAATCAACATGCCGCGATCCTTGCACAATTCCATCGCGCGCTGGACATGCTGCGGAGCGGCTTCCTTGGACTGCTTGTCCTTCACGATCTCCAAGCCCCGCATCAACCCCTTGCCACGATGTTCGCCGACGATCTTGTGTTTGCGCACCAGCTTGTCGAAGCCTTCCTGGAGCCGGTCGCCCATCACTTTGGCGTTGTGCATGTAGTTGTTCTTCTCGATACATTCCACCACCGCGAGCCCACCGGCCATCGAGACCGGATTGCCGCCGTAGGTGTTGAAATGGACCTTTTCCCGCATCGACTCGGCAATTTCCTTCGTGCAGGTCACGCCCCCCAACGGAAGACCGTTGCCCATGCCCTTGGCCATCGTGATCATGTCGGGTTTCACGCCCCATTGCTCGATCCCCCACCACTTGTCGCCCGTCCGGCCAAATCCCGTCTGCACTTCATCGGAGATGAACACCCCGCCGTATTTCTTCACGATGTCGTAGGTGATCTCAAAATATTCCTTCGGCGGATCCACCACGCCGCCAAATCCCTGGATCGGTTCGGCGATAAACGCCGCGATCTTGCCCGACGTGTTGTACTTGATCACGTCTTCGAGTTCGCGCGCGCACGCGACGTTGCACGACGGATACGTCAGCCCGAACGGACACCGATAGCAGTAGCCCGGCGAAATGTGGGTCACGCCGAAGACGTATGGCAACGAATGCCGCCACTTCGATTGGCCGGTCATGGTCATCGCCATCAACGTCCGGCCGTGAAAACTGTGACGCAGGGCGACGAACTCGGTGTTCTTGGTGTGATTCTTCGCCAACAACGCCGCCAGTTCGTTCGCTTCGCAGCCGCTGTTGGTGAAAAAGCTGACCTTCAGCCCGTCCGGCATCACGCTGGCGAGCTTCTCGGCGTACCGGACGAGATTCGGGTGATAATACAGCGTGGTCATGTGCTGCAGATTCTTCATCTGCTCGATCACGGGATTCGTCACCTCGGGATGACAATGGCCGACGCTGATCGTGACCACTGCCGAGAATGCGTCGAGATACTTCTCCCCTTTGTCGTCGTACACGAACTGCATCTCGCCTTTCACGATGTTCAATGGGAAATACTTCATCGTGCTGGGCAGGATGTACTCGTCCCGCATTTTCCCGATCTGGTCGGGCGTCAATGTATCCGCTTTTTTCATATGCATAAGATCTACCTTTCTGTACCGGGTTTACGTACCAGGACTGTCAAGACCCAGTACACCATGAACGAAATGAAGAAACCGACGAACCAGGCGTAGCTGTACAAGTGCATCAGAAATGTTCCCACCGATGCCGGGTTGATCACCTTGATGGTGCCGAGAAAGCCCGGCACGTTCGGCGCGATTCCGAGAACCAACGCCACAACGGCGGCGAAATTGAAGCCGTTGCCATAAAAATATCGCCCGTCACGCAAATACAACTCAATCGGATTCAGCTGGGTGCGCCGGATGACAAAGTAATCGCAGATCAGAATTCCGCCAATCGGCCCCAGCAGCGCGGAATATCCAACCAGCCAGGTAAAAATGTAACCACTCGGATCGGACACGAGCTTCCACGGCTGAATCAGGATGCCGATGATGCCGGTGATCAACCCGCCGATGCGAAACGTGATCTTCGAGGGCCAGAGGTTCGAGAAATCGTTCGCGGGACTGACCACGTTGGCCGCAAGGTTCGTCGCCAGCGTCGCCAGGCACAAGGCGAATAGCGAAACGGCGAGCACGAGGGGACTCTTGAATTTCGTGATCAGCACCACCGGATCCCAAATGGGGAATCCGCCGTAAATCACAATCGTGGCCGAAGTCACCGCCACGCCAATGAACGAGTACAGCGCCATCGTCGCCGGCAGCCCGATCATCTGCCCTACGACTTGGTCTCGTTGCGTGCGTGAGTAGCGGGTGAAGTCAGGGATGTTGAGCGACAGCGTCGCCCAATAACCGATCATGCCCGGTCAGCGCCGGGAAGAATACCGCCCAGAACAGCCCGGCCTTCGCGCCGCCGGGCACGAACGCCGACGGTTGCGAGAGCATCGGCCCGAACCCGCCCGCCGCCCGATACGCCCACGCCAGCAGCGCCAGCCCGAGCAGGATCAGCAGCGGAGCTTTGATGTCGAGCAGGATGCGGATCGACTCGATGCCCTTGAAAATGACCAGCATGTTGATGCCCCAGAACAGCATGAAGCAGCCGAATTGCGCGATGTTGATGCCGGCAAACCAGTTCGGCAACTGGTCCCACGCCGGCACATAGATCGTGATGATTTTGTAAATCGCCCAGCCGCCGATCCACGTCTGGATGCCGAACCAGCCACACGCCACGAACGCCCGCAGCAGCGCGGGTATGTTCGCGCCCCGCACGCCGAACGCCGATCGGCAATAGACGGGAAACGGGATGCCGTATTTCGTGCCCGCGTGGGCGTTGAGGATCATCGGAATGAGAACGATGGCGTTGCCGAGAAAGATCGTCAGCACCGCCTGATACCAGTTCATGCCCTCGGAGATGAGCGACGAGGCCAGCATGTACGTCGGGATGCACGCCGACATCGAAATCCACAACGCCGCGATGTCTTTCAATCCCCACTTCCGGTCCTTGACGGTCGTGGGCGCGATATCCGCGTTCCAATACGGCGAATGCGAGATGTCGTCGGTGACCTCGTGAATGCCGTTGGTCACGCGGACGCCGTCGTGTTCGTGGACCGGAGGATTCATCGGACTACGGGAGTAGTTCGGACATTTCTTTGTAAGTTTCGGGGCGACGGTCGCGGTAGAACTGCCAGACGTTGCGCACGTCGCGAATCATATCGAGGTTGAGATCGGCCACGATGATCGCGTCCTTGTCGCGGGGACCTTCCGCAATGATCTGGCCGCGCGGATTGGCGAAATAACTCTGTCCGTAAAATTCCCCGAAACTCCACGGCTTCTCCGTCCCGACACGATTGATCGCCCCCACGTAAAAAATATTGGCGACCGCTGCCGCCGGCTGCTCCAACTTCCACAGATACTCGCTCATGCCCGCCGTCGTCGCGCTCGGGTTGAAGACAATCTCCGCGCCATTGAGTCCGAGCAGCCGCCAGCCTTCGGGAAAGTGACGGTCGTAGCAAATATAAACGCCGACCTTGCCCACCGCCGTCTCGAACACCGGATACCCGAGATTGCCGGGCTTGAAGTAAAACTTCTCCCAGAAACCAGGTTTGCAGTGCGGGATGTGGCTCTTGCGATACTTGCCGAGGAATTTGCCGTCGGCGTCAATGACGGCCGCCGTGTTGTAATACGTGCCCGTGCCCTCTTCTTCGTACACCGGGGCGATGATCACCATGCCGTGCTTCTTCGCCAGCCGCTGCATCAACTTTACCGTCGGACCCTCGGGGACGCGCTCCGTTGATTCATACCACTTGATCTCCTGCTCGCAGCAGAAATACGGGCCGTAGAAGATCTCCTGCATGCACAACACTTGCACGCCCTTCTTGGCCGCCTGCTCGATCAGCTTTATGTGCTTCTCGATCATCGCCTGCTTGATCTTCTTCACCGACGACGTCCCCGGCTCGGGGTTCGTTGCCTGAATCAGTCCGCCTCGTACAATGCGCGCCATGGTTCTCGTCTCCCGTTAGTAGATGTTCGTCTGTCGTTTCACGCCTGTGTAATCGTAAAACACCGTCTTCAATTCCGTGAAAAACTCCAGGCCTTCCTCACTCATCTCGCGGTTACCGTAGCCCGTGGACTTCATCCCGCCGAACGGCAGTTGCGCCTCGCCGCCCACCGTTGGCGAGTTGATGTGCACCATGCCCGCCTCGATCCGGTCGATAAACCTCATCGCCAGATTCGGGTCGCCGGTGTAGATCGAGCACGTCAGCCCGAACCGGACGTTGTTGGCGACTTTCATCGCCTCGTCGAAATCGTCCACGCGGAAGGCGGCCAGCACCGGGCCGAACACTTCCTCCTGCGCGATCGTGTGCTCGGGCTTGACGTTGTCGAACACCGTCGGCGCAACGAAATAGCCCTTCGCGAGTTTTCCCCCGGTCAACGCGCCGCCGCCAACCAAACACTTGCCGCCTTCCTTCTTCGCAATCTCGAGGTAACGCAAATCGGTTTCGTACTGCGCCTTGTCGACCGCCGGGCCCATGTTGATTCCGTCTTCCATCCCGTCACCAACCTTGATCTTCTTCACGCGCTCGACCAGTTTTTCGAGAAACTTGTCGGCAATCGCCTTGTGGAGAATCACGCGGCTGGTCGCCGTGCACCGTTGCCCGGTCGAACCGAAAGCCCCCTGCGCGCAACCTTCCACCGCCAGATCGAGGTCGGCGTCGTTCATCACCACCGCCGGGTTCTTGCCACCCATTTCGCACGTGACCTTCGCCAGGTGCCCCGCCGCCTGCTTGGCGACTTCGCCGCCGACTTCGCACGAGCCGGTAAACGACACAGCCCGAATCGTCGGGTTGTTCACGAACTCATCGCCGACCACGCCGCCGCCCCCATACACCAAATTCAGGACGCCCTTCGGCAGCCCGGCGTCTTCATAAATCTTCACAAGCAATTCCGCGCAGCCAGGGGTGTTGGTGGCGGCTTTGAATACCACCGTGTTGCCCGCCACCAGCGCCGGAGCCGATTTCCATACGGGAATGCAAAGCGGGAAATTCCACGGCGTGATGCAGCTCACCACGCCCAGCGGCTGGCGAACGGTGTACACGAACGTGCTCGGCATCTCGCTGGGACATGTGCGTCCCTCGATGCGAAACGACTGGCCCGCGTAATACTCGAGCAGATTGATGCTCTTCACAACTTCGCCGCGCGATTCACTGAGCGTCTTGCCTTCCTCACGCGTCATCGTCCGCGCGAGTTCCTCTTTGCGCTCGTGGCACAGCTGCACCGCTTTCGCCAGAATGCGACCGCGGACAGGCGCGGGCGTATTGCGCCACGCCGGGAAAGCCGCCTTCGCCACTTCCACAGCCGCCTTCGCTTCCTCGCGCGTCGACTGCGGCGCGTGCCCGATGATGTCATCGGTGTGGGCGGGATTGACGTTCGGTACGAATTTGCCCGACGACGAATCCACCCATTGCCCATTGATGTAATTTTTGTAGCGGCGCGCCTCCGTCGCGGGCTTGGCGGCGGATTTCGGTTTTTCAGCGAGGACTTTTGGCGACATGTTTGGAACTCCTGTTGTTGCTCCCTAAAATTCTCACCAACAGCTTTCCAACCGCGTCGCAGGGGTCAAGTTTTCTCTTCGCGACGTTGGTCAGAATGCTCTGCGACTGTGGTGCTTCCAGCGCGCGAAGTATAGACACCGTCACCTGTGATTGCAATAGTCGAATCACCTCGGCGCGTGCCGCCCGTTCGCGTCGTCGCGCAAGCTGATGGGATGACACAAGATATGCGTGATGCGCGTCCAGCGCCCCACAAAGGATCGTGATCCCCTCGCCGCTCTTGGCCGAGGTGTGAATCGTCGGTCGCTCCCATTTCTCACCTTTGTTGGGAGAGCGGAAACCCCGGCCCGTCGCGCCCGCACCAAACAAATCCGCCTTGTTGATCACCAGGAGATCCGCAATCTCCATCAAGCCCGACTTCGCCCGCTGAATCTCGTCGCCCAACTCCGGCATCAGCACCACGACCACGGTATCCGCTACTTCCGCCACCTCCACTTCATCCTGCCCGGTGCCCACCGTCTCCACGATCACGACGTCAAATCCCGCCGCGTCCAACGCGTGGATGATCTGCGGCGTCGAATCCGTCAGCCCTCCGTGGTGCTGGCGCGTCGCCAGACTGCGAATGAACACGCCTTCATCCTCGCTGTGCCGCTGCATCCGCAGCCGATCGCCCAGCAACGCCCCACCCGAAATCGGACTGGTCGGGTCGATCACCGCAACGCCAACGGTCTTCCCCTGCCGGCGCAACTCGTCGATCAACCGGTCGATGAGCGAACTCTTCCCCACGCCGGGCGGGCCCGTGATGCCCACGATGCGCGCCCGGCCCGTTCGCGCGTAGAGTTCCGCCGGCAACGGCTCTCCACTCTCCAGGCGTGTCACCAATTTCGTGAGTTGTTTGCCCTGGATTGTCATTTCCGCCGCACGCTCTTCGTCACAAACTCCGCGATGGAGGCGATGGAACTGCCCGGGCCGAACACTTCCTTGATCCCAAGCTTCTTCAGTTTCCTCGCGTCCTCGTCCGGTATGATGCCGCCGGCAAATACCAACACGCCTTTGATTTTTTCCTTTTTCAGCAATTTCATCACGCGGCTGAATTGCGCCATGTGTCCGCCCGATAACGAACTCAGCCCGATCACGTCCACGTCCTCCTGCACCGCCGCGGCCACGATCTGTTCCGGCGTGTTGCGAATCCCCGTGTACACAACCTCCATCCCCGCATCGCGCAATCCCATCGCCACCACGAGCGCCCCCCGTTCGTGGCCATCCAGCCCGGCCTTCGCAATCAACACCTTGATGGGTCGCTTCATAGGGAATGACTCGATCGATATTCGCCAAACGTTCCCCGCAACACCCGGCAAATCTCGCCGACCGTGACGTAATTCCGAACGGATTCGACAAGGATTGGCATCAGGTTTTCGGAACTCCTGGATGCTCGTTCCAGGGTTGCGAGACATTTCTCAACTTTCGCGCGGTTCCGCTTCTTGCGGAGCGCGGACAGGTCGCGGCGGCGATGCGGCTCCATCTTCGGATCGGACTTCTGCGCTTTCAACGTCAGCTTCTTGCCGCTGACAAATTCGTTTACGCCGACGATGATCTTCTCCTTGCGATCGACCGCCTTCTGATGTTCGTACGCGGCGCGGTAAATCTCCTTGTACACGTAACCGCTCTCGACGGCCTTGAGCATTCCGCCCAGGTTGTCGATCTTGTTGAGATACTCGCGGGCTTTCGCGTCCAACTCGTCCGTGAGCCGTTCGACATAATGGCTGCCACCCAGCGGGTCGGGCTCCGCCGTCACGCCCGATTCGTACGCGATGATCTGCTGCGTGCGCAACGCGAGCAGCGCGGATTCCTCCGTCGGCAACCCGATGGCTTCGTCCTTCGCGTTCGTGTGCAGGCTCTGCGTTCCGCCGAGCACCGCGGCGAGAGCCTCGATCGTCGTTCGCACGACGTTGTTATCGGGCTGTTGCGCCGTGAGCGTCGAACCGGCCGTCTGCGTGTGGAACCGCAGCATCATCGACCGTTCGTTCTTCGCCCCGAAGCGGTCGCGCATGATGTGCGCCCACAGCCGGCGCGCCGCGCGGAATTTTGCGATCTCCTCGAGGAAATTGCTGTGGCAATTGAAGAAGAACGCGATGCGGGTAGCGAAGTCGTCGACCGCAAGCCCGCGTTCGACGCATGTCTGCACGTAGGCGATGCCGTCGGCCAGCGTAAAGGCGATCTCCTGCGCGGCGGTGCAGCCGGCCTCGCGCATGTGATAGCCGCCGACGCTGATTGTGTTCCATCCCGGGACCTCCTCCACGCAGAACTCGACCACGTCGGCAATGAGACGCAACGAGGGTCGTGGCGGAAAGATGTATGTGCCGCGCGCGATGTATTCCTTGAGAATGTCATTCTGCACCGTGCCCGAGACTTTGGACCACGACACGCCCTGCTTTTCGGCGACCGCGAGATACAAAGCCAACAATATGGAAGCCGTCGCGTTGATCGTCATCGACGTGCTGACCTTGTCCAGCGGAATGCCGGCGAAGACCTGCTCCATGTCCGCCAGGGACGAGATGGCGACGCCGACCCGACCGACTTCGCCGAGCGCCATCGCATCATCGCTGTCGTACCCGATCTGCGTCGGCAAATCGAACGCCATCGAGAGGCCCGTCTGGCCCTGCGAAAGCAGATACCTGTATCGCTTGTTGGTTTCCTGCGCGGCGCCGAACCCGGCATACTGGCGCATCGTCCACAGCTTTCCGCGATACATCGTCGCGTGAACGCCGCGCGTAAATGGAAACTTGCCGGGCTGCTCGCCAATGGAATCAGTATTGCCCACAGTGCATCAATAGTCTGGCACCGGGACCGCGCGCTGCCAAGCCGTTTCTAGCGTAGCGGCTGGGAACCGATTGTACCCAAGAGATGTTTGAGGTAGTCGTCCGAACTGACACGGTCGAGGTGCTGGCGCGCGCGATCCAGTCGATCTTGAAGGCCCAAACGTTGCGCTTCCTGCGCGTAGCCGGCGCGTCCGAGAAACGTCTTGAGATAGGTGACGTGCCGCTCCCCTAAAGCCCGGTCGCTGGCCTGTTTCGCGGCGAGCCGTTGTGCGTACCAATCGCTGGCGAGCAGGTGTTCCCGGGTAAACATCTCGCGAATCTCGGGATGATCCAGCCCTTTCCCCCCGTACTCGTTGCGCGCCATGATGTGCAGCAACGCCTTCAGCGGCGGGCAGGCGTTCTCGATGCTGCCATCGTCGAAATAGGCCTTCGCCACCCGTTGGTGCGTCTCGACGATGTTGTCCATGCCGTCCGCAAAGATGTCGTAGTCCTGTGTTTCTGGCCGTAACATCTTGTCGGTGAATACCAAATGGGGATGGTTGAAGACGCGCCCGAAAAAATTGATTACGAACCGCATGGTAATCCGGTAGCCGAGTCGGCTGGCCAGTACCGGCTGCTCGCTGTGCGAAAAATCCCGGCACCGCTCCAGGTACCCGTGCTCTACAAGAAACTTCGGGTCACGTTCCTGTACCGACATGCGGCACCAAAGTTCCGGCACGAGCAGGCTGATGTCGTGGTCCACGCGCACCTGCGGCCCGACGTAGCCCGCGGCCGTGATGAACACCGGCTCGTTGGTTAAGAGATACGACACGAGTGCGTTGTTCAGGTCGATGATTGGCGGCAACGCGTTGAACGGTCCTTTCGTCAGCGCTCCTTCCGAGCCGGCCCCGGTGGTTGAAGGTGATTTGCCGGTCATGCTGCAAATGAACTCCATGAACAGCTCCGGCAATTCCAGGTAATGAATGGGGTTGAACACCGCCAGAGAACGGATGTTCGGCTCGGACGGGTTGTTTCGTCGTCCGGGCAACACCGCGTTCACCGGCAGATGCAGCGGCTGATCCAAGGGCAGTCGACGCCACAGTCGCACACCCATCTCCGCCAGATACGCTGATCGCGCATCCAGCAAATCGGGGCGCGTTTGCAGATAACGAGGGTTCTTCGAGGGCTCGCCGTCCACGATGCGCGGTTGTGCTGTACAAACAAAATACGACGGCTGATCGCTGGCCGCGACGTCGCGGATGAACGTCTGCATCGGCAGCGTAAACTTGTCGAACCGGATCGAATCATCCACCAGATCCCGTGCCTGCTCGACAGTCAGAGGTTCGTAATTGGAGAAGAAATTTCCCGGCCGCGTAAATTCCGCCTCGGTCAGTTTGTCATAGCCGCGGTGAATGGCGTCATCCGGTCGCTGGAACAACCGGTACTCGCAGTTTTTGATGAATTTGATCGACGGGTTTTTGTAGTCGGAATTGAGACCTTCCAACGCCGCCGTGGGCACGACGACCGAGGCCGTGATGTCATCCTCAACCTGCTGTTTTTCGGCCGGGTGGAAATCCTTGCGCAATCCAAACGTCCGCCATGAACCATCCTTTTCGAAGCCGACCCGCAAATAATTGGCCACCAGTCGGCGGTTGTCGAACTTCAACTCGTTACCCGGCGTGCCATTGACAATGTCCACGCTGAAATGTTCGCGCCAGCCATCCCCCATTTCCGGCTTGTAGTAGCGCTTCACCGTAAAGACCAATTCCTTGATATACTGGGGAATCGTCCGCAACCATGCGTTGTATTCATCGGTGAATTCGTCGGAGGGCGTCAGCAGCTTGACGACGGAGCCGAGCGACCGTTCGGCGCTGAGAACGGGACGGCTCTTCTTCCCCGTCGGCGGCTTGACGCGGAGACGTTCGCCGTAATCGTGGTGGATGAGTCTGCTGACCAGATCGAATTCCCGATTGAAATCGGCGATAAACACCGGCCCCTGAAGGATGGCGTCGGTAATCGGCTTGGAGATCTCGGACTTGCCGCCACCCGATACCGTGCAGGGCTTGTGACATAAAGTCGGCTCCGGCACCGTGCCGATCAACCGCCACGAGCGGCCGCCCGGCGGTTTCTCCATGCGGACCCGATATCCCGAGGGCCGCACGTACGTCTTTCCCGGCAACAACTTGATGCGGTGGTTCGTTCCCTCGCGCGTCCAACTGACCGATTGCTGCAACAAATTGAAGTTCACATCCTCGGGCACATAGATGATGTCCGGGAATCGGCGATCGACGGCGTAGCCCTCGGGATGTACGTCCATGATCGAAGGAAGCAGCGCCACGGCACCGTCAAAAGTGTGGTCGCGCCGTGGCGCGTGGAGATAGCCGCTGTATTCCTCACCGAGGTCGTAACTGGGAAACGCCAGCACCCCGCCGGCGTGTTCCTCCTCGCATACCCCAAACAGATTGGCCGAGAAACTGATCTGGGTTTTGACCTCCTTCTTGCAGTAGCCGAAGTAATTGTCCGCGATGACGGTCACCATCACTCCACGCGCATCGCGGAGGGTCAGCTTAAACGCGCGTCCGCCATTGTAAAGTTCATCCTCGGCCCGCCAGCACATCTCGTCGCGGCGTTGCCGCTCCGTCGCCTCGTCCCATTGCGGCAGGCCAATTTCCTTCTTGCCCATCTTGGTCAGGTGTGGCGCCAGAATCACGCAACCGGTCTGCCCGGTCCAGTGCTCCACGTCCAACCCGGCGTCGTTCTCCGGCAGGAGCGGGTCGCCGGCATTGCCGAAGATGCTCTCGACGAAATCCAAGTTGCTTACCAGGCACCCGGGCGCGAAAAAACGGATTTCCATCGTTTTTTCTTCGGTGAACCCCGGGACCGCGGGGCAGACGGTTGGTCTCAGCAACAACGACACGAAACATTCCGCCTGCTCCTCCTGCGTGCTGGTAAACGGCAGCCTCAATAGTTCCCGCGGCGGTGTCAGGGCCCGGCGCAAGATCTCCGCCACCACCGCCTTGGGCACCGCCAGTTTATCGTCCGGCACCGGCAACCCGCCCTCCGCCACGTGAAAAATTCCACTCGTCGTGCGACGGTCAGATCTCGGATTATGCAGAACTCCCTGCCGGACGCGGTACGAGTGCGCGTACTCCGACACGAATTCATCCTTATCGGGCGGCAGCGACATGGTCCGCGCCAAACCGTACCGGTCCAACACAAATGCCCTTCGCGGCAACCGCACCGACACGAAAGTCTCGCGCAGGTAATCGTCCAGGAAATTCTGAATCCGTTGGTCCGGCGGATTCATGTAGTCCGACAAGAGCCGCGCCGTTTCTTGATGACGAAGCAGCAGCGCCGAAGTCATCTCCTGAAATTCCGGGTTGATGGCGGACGCCACGACCGGCAGGCCGAGCACCGCCAGCTTCAAATTGATGTACGTGCGCTGCTTCGATTCAGGCATGGAGGCGCCCTCACCAATCCCTGCCCTTCTCTCGAATCCGATTGTCGCCTTGTGTGACGTCACCAGATACTTCTTACCACACTTGGGAAAATAGTCTCGTAAAAACAGGCCGCTCAGCGTTTCGCTCGGCGATCAACGTAGAGCCCTGCGAGGATACTCAACCCCGACAAAGTGCCACAGATGATGGAGAGTATCAGTGGCCCCGGGTCCGATGAGGCATAAATGATCGACGTCACCAGCGGCGTAACTACGAAGCCCACCAGGCAAATGAGGCAGGCTTTACCGGAATTGTAGATTACATACGGCTTTTCCATTCTACTGCCTCATCTGTGGGGCTCGCACAATTCCACGAGCACGCCGTGCGCGGATTTGGGATGAAGGAAGGCGATTTTTGCGCCGTCCGCGCCGACGCGCGGCTGCTCATCAATAAGAACAACGTTTGCGCTTTTCAGTTTCTTCAGCCGCTCGCCGAGATTGTCGGTTTGCAGCGTCAAGTGATGCAGTCCCTCCCCGCGCTTCTCGATGAACCGCTGGACGGGACTGTCGGGCGACGTTGGTTCGAGCAACTCAATCGTGGTCCCGCCCGCTTTCAGCGTCGCCACGCGCACCTTTTGCTCCGGCACTTCCTCGATATGCGAAAGCTTCAGCCCGAGTGTATCGACCCAGAATTTTTTCGCCTCGTCGATGCTCTTCACGGCGATGCCAACATGGTCGATGCCCTTGATCATATGACGCCCCGCTTCTTGAAGTCCGTAAGTTGCCCGGCGCTGTACCCCAGCTCGCGCAACACGCCTTCGGTGTGCTGACCGAGCAACGGCGGCGCGGCCCCCGCTTCGCCCGGGTCCCGGACAGTTTCACCGGCACGCCCGTCATCTTCACCGACTTGAGTTTCGGATGCGGACGCTCGACGACCATCTCGCGAGCGCGCACCTGGGGGTGTTCGAGCACTTCCGCCACCGAGAAGATCGGCCCGCACGGAAGCTTGTTCTTTTCAAACAGCGCCAGCCATTCGTCGGCGGTTTTTTGGGCGAACACCGTTTCCAGGACCGCGTACAACTCGTCGTGGTTCTGGACGCGCTTGGGATTCGTGGCGAATTTCTCGTGGGTCTTCAGGTCTGGTCGCCCGAGCAGATCGCAAAACTGCTGCCAGAGACGGTCGTTGCCGATGGCGAGGTTGAAATAGCGGTCGCTCGCCTTAAAGGTCTCGTAAGGCACAATGGTCGGATGCTGGTTGCCCTTGCGCGTCGGCGATTTGCCGGTGCCGAAATAGATCCCGGCCTGGTAGGTGAGAAACGAAACCTGTCCGTCCAGCAGTGACACGTCCACCTTTTGGCCCTGGCCCGTACGCTGTCGGGCCTGCAACGCGAGCAGAATGCCGAGCGTTGCGTAAATGCCCGCCGTGATATCGGCCAGTGAAGTTCCCGTTTTGTACGGCGAACCGTTCGGATCACCCGTAAGACTCATGATGCCGCTCTGGCCTTGCACGGCGAGGTCGTAACCGGGCCGCCCCGCCCAGGGGCCCGTGTGGCCATAGCCCGTCACCGAGGCGTAGATGATTTTCGGATTCAATTTCGCAACCTCCTCGTAGCCGAAGCCGATGCTGGGGAGGAAGTCGCGACGGAAATTTTCCAAGAGCACGTCCGAGCGCTGGATGAGTTTCGTGAGGATGTCGCGGCCCTCGGGCGTCTTGAGATTGAGCGTCAGCGATTTCTTGCCGCGGTTGATGCTCAGGAAATAGACGCTTTCGCCATCGAGGAACGGCGGGCCGTAGGCGCGCGTGTCGTCGCCCTTATCGGGGTTCTCGATCTTGACGATTTCCGCGCCAAAATCGCTCAACAGCATGGAGCAATATGGGCCCGCCAAAATGCGCGAAAGATCGACGACCCGGATGCCTTCAAGAGGTTTCACGTTGTCAAGGCTAACGATGCACGCTTGTCGCCGCAAGCGTTTTCCGCTACAAGCGAGCTGGGAATGAGAATACGCTCCATTATCGTGCTTGCCATACTCCTCGCCCTTAACGCGCGCGCCGACGGCGGGCCGACCAATCAGGATGCGCAGGCGATTCTGGGCCGTGTGCTGGCGAATCGGCCGACCAAGGATTTTTCGCTGAAGGCGCGATTGTTTGTGGGGCGCGAGGACCCCATCCCGGTCGAGATCCTTACGAAGAACACCACGGACGAGACGCGCACCATTTATCGCGGGGGCCAGACAGAGGCGCTCGTCGTACAGCCGATTCATGGCGCACCACGGTTTTACCTGCGCGGGGCGGGCGAATTGACGGGGGCCAGACGGACGGAGAAACTGCTCGGATCGCATTTTACCTATTACGACCTTGGATTGCCGTTCCTCCGCTGGCCGAATCCAAAGTTTCTCGGCGAGGAACGGGTGCGCGGTCGCGATTGTTTCGCCATTGAGAGCCGGGCCGACGGCGAACCGTACGCGCGCGTGAAGATGTACATCGACAAGGAATACTACGCGTTGTTGCGGGCGGAGGCCTTCAATACCAACGACAATTTGGTGAGCCGTTTCGCGGTGACCAGCTTCAAGAAGATTGGTGAATTGTGGGTTCCGCGCGGCTCGGAGGCTTCGTACGTGCCGCCGGGCCAAAGCCTGCCGAGCCAGGAGAAATCACGGCTCGAAGTCTATGAGGGGACATACGACACCGTGCTGCCGGTGGACTTGTTCGCCGTCGAAAGATTCCGCGCGACGCCCCACTGAATTACTAGACGGACCCGTGTCGGTTCACCCACTGCATGCCGCGGCGTTCCCAGTTCTTCAACTTGAATTCCAGATGGGAGATCTCGCCCAGGCTGCGGATTTGTTGTTCGATGTACAACAACGTTCGTCTGACGCCCGTGTCCACCTCGGTGCGGTCTTCGATCTTCTTGCGCGTGGGTTGATAGTCGAAAACCACGAATTCGCCTTCGATGTAGACGGAGGAGCCGATGACCTGTACGTCGAGCTTCTGGGTGTCAACATAGTTGCGCACCAGGATCCCCTGCACCACCCTCAGAAGTCGTAGCTCTTCGAGAGTCATGGGCCTCACACCACACCGCTTGCGGCGCGACAAGCAAGTGTAGTATAGCGCTTAAAGAGCCTGTCGCAAGTCAGAGTTTCTACTCTCTCAGCAATTCGTTCTCAACAGGCGGTTGGCGCATCTCCATACTCCACGTGCGATAACGTCGGCGCTTCGTTAGCCTGTGTCATGGCTCGCTCGGTCTGGTCCCGCCAGGAGGGAGACGGTACGGTCGTCCGCTGCGATATAATTGCAGCCGGATCTCGAGCTGACTGACCTCCTGTTGCTGGCCAGCGGCGCGAGCCACTTCGATGGCTTTTCCGGCGGTGGCAATCGCATCCTTGAACCGGCCAGCGGCTGCGTAGGCTACGGCGAGGGTGTCCAAGTACGTTGGCACCCGATTTTCCGTGAGCTGACAGGCTCCCTCCGCCAAACTTACGGCTCTTAGAGGGTCACCACCTTCCGTCGGAGCGATTGTGGCCAACAACCATGCGAGCCTGTTCTTCGCCTCGGCGTATTCGGGCCCAAGCTGGATTGCTTGTTCCCAATGTCCAACCGCCTCGTTCAGTTTGCCTTCTTCCGACAAGGCAAGTGCCAATTCGTTGTGTGTCTCAGGATCATCCGGCGCGGTTCGCAGCGCCTGCTGGAACTGTTCGATTGCCTGCTGCGGCTTGCCTGTCCGCCGCAGGGCGGCGCCCCAATTATAGTGCGCGTCAGCGTAATCCGGGTTGAGTTGCACCGATTGCTCGTAGTGTCTGATCGCCTCTTGCGGCTTACCCATTCGCCAAAAGGCCACACCCAAATCGGTCTGCACTGTGTAAAGGTTGGGCTCCATGCTCAGCGTTTGCTCGAACTGCACGGCTGCTTCCTGTGGCTTGCCCGCGTCCAGCAAGACATGCCCCAGGTTGACGTGCGCGATCCAAGCACTCGGATTCGCTGCCAGTGAGTCTCTCCAGAGTCTTTCACCGTCTCCGTAAAGCTGGGCGCGATTCCAACTCGTCACCTCCAGCGCCACGAGCACAGCCACGGCAGCCGCTGTCCCCCAATAATAGCGTGACCTTTGCTCAGCCAGTCGGCGACAGACGCTCTCCCCGCCGGCGACCACCAGGGCAATCGGCGCGACAATCGAATAGTATTGCCAATGATCGGCCACGAGCGAGTACAGGTAAAACCCCTGATCGAAGAATCCCATCACCGGGAACAACGTCACCACGAAATAGCCAAAACCGAACAACCATGGCCGACCCCACGCAGTACGTTTCCACCAAAGAACAGCGAAGCAGGCCATCAGAACCAACCCGGGCAGGTAAGAGGACGGACGGGAAGCGTCCACGTTCCATTTCGGATAAACGACCATTAAATGCACTGGCAGCAGGGCCTTGCAGAGGTAAAACCAAGGCACCCGGCCAGCCGCGAGCAGGCGGGGGAGGAAACCTTCCGTGCGAATTGCGTGTCCTGCCAGTGCCCGATACCGCTGAAACCAGATCGTCGCCAATCCAGCGATCAACGATAGAGTAAAGAACGGGACAAGGCGTAAGAGATCTTTCCCCCGTAACCGGCCTCGGGTCCACCAGACGCACCCCAGCAGCACAACCGGGAGCATGACGACGGCGGTCTTGCTGAGCAGAGCGAGCAGAAAGCTCACCAATGAAAAAGCGTACCAGGCTCGCACGACCGTTCGGGGCCGGCGGTCCTCTTCGAGGAACCGCAGGTAGAACAGGATCGCCATCAGATAGAAAAGCATTGAGAGAGTGCTCTTCTGTTCGCTGACCCAGGCCACGGTGGCCACGTTCACGGGGTGAATCGCAAACAAGAGTGCCGCCAGCCATGCTCCCGGGATTTTCAGGCGTCGCAGGATCATCCATACCAGCAGGGCGTTGATTGCATGGAGCAGTACATTGACGACATGGTAGCCCGCGGCGAGTTTCGCCCATAGCCGCCACTCCAGCCACGACAGGGTGGATGTCAATGGATAGTAATCCGGGGCTTCCGTCGTGCACCAGAACCGGTACAAACCATCGCGAGCTTGCACCATTCGATTTTCGGTGATCAGGGAGCCGTCATCCCAGATAAACCCTCCCCGCATGGCGGGGATGTAGGTCACCAGCGTCAGCAAGACAATGAGCGCGCCGCCGAGTCTGGATGTCATCCAAGATGGTTTCATGATATCGCCGATGCTACGGACATCAACGTCTTATGACTCACCCTTCACTCGGGTCGGTTTGCGGACGGCGAAATGGTTGTTGATCGCCAGACTGATTCCATGCACGAGCCGAATAAATCCACCAGCACGTTAAGAAAGCAAGTGATTAGTTGGCGGGTATTGTCGTCCAGGCGATGATGACTCGATGATATATCGTGAGTCGATATATCAGGGAATTTCAGGTGAAGCAGGGCTGGGCGAGCGAGTGTTCCGTGACGTTGCGTTTCAAGACCGGATTGAGCCGGTGGCGCGACGAACACGACGTAGCGCATCGATTCCGACCGCCAGTGACCAGACGGACTTTTTACGCCCGTCCTTGCACCCCGCCCAACAAACTGTCCGCTCCAACCGCTTCGCGTTGGTTCACGCTGTTTCACGCACTTGTTTCATTGCGAATCCCCACGCTCTCCAATGGACGATGACCGGAAAGATGCGATTAGGCGGGACTGGTCCATTTCCAACATCTGGTGCCACGCCCACATCTGTAAATTGTAAAGCGTTGACCCCCTAGCCATGATTTTGGGAGCTTAGCGACCAATCCTCTCTGCTTGACTCGGGAGCTCAGGAGCCCTATGAAGGGGGCGGTGTCGATGGCGTTGCGTATGTAATTTCGGGTCGCAACGAGGTACTGCATGAAGAGGGACACGGGGTTGTTAATGTCGTTCGGCACCACAGCAATTGCTTCTTTGATGTTTGTCGGCGCTCTCACCGACAAGCTCTGCGCCCAGACGGTTTTGCGATTCGACCCCCCCCAAGACCGGATAGGCGAAGGTGTAATAGAAGACGGTTTCCTCTTCTCCGCACCCAGAGCTCCGCAGTTTGTAAATGGTGGCGGGCTCAACTTCATCGATCCATCTCCCGGATTGAATAATTGGAACGGCTTGAACACGGTCCCTTACAACGGCACATACTACGCACAACCGTATACAGGCTCTGAACCGGTCCTGACGCAGACCGACGACTTACCTTTTGCACTGGACAGTTTCGACTACGCGCCGCTCAGCGCAACCTACAACGGCACGAATACTATATTGGTGACCGGCTATGACACGCGTGGCGGGACGATCACAACCCAACTGGTGTGGGATGGCCAAGTTCAAGGAATACCCAGTGATTTCCACACCTTTTACTTTGGCGGCGGCTGGGCTAGTCTCACCCAAGTCGTTATGTTTGCGGCCACACCTTGGGCGGGCTACGGAATCGGTTTTTCAATCGACAACATAGCAGTTTCTCCGATTCCAGAACCGGGGGCTCTCTTCCTTGTCGGGTTTGGTGCTGCGACTGTTCTTATGATACGCGTAGGCCGGTGGCGCCGTAACGGACACCAGAACGGACACCAAAGGAGTTAAAAACGGTATAGTCGGGTAAAGGCGATTATGCTTGATTAGCCAATGAAATCGGACATTACGTAAGTGCAATCGCGGCGGAAAACGGACGATTCCGACACCCGCCCCCAATTCTCTCCTAGTCCTTGTTTGTGCTCTTCTTTTGAAGCCGCTGGGCAACCCGCTCCTGAATGGCGTGAAGTACTTTGCCATGGCGGAATTGATCGAACTCATGGAGGACCGATTAGCTCGCAAAGTTGAGCGTGCGCAAGGTGCGCGGCAACGTTTTGCCCGTCGTTACTGGCTGATGGATGGCGTGTCGGAGAAGGGGCGGGGGGGAGATGCTTGATGATTCGGCCACGTTTCAAGGTGCCAAATTGGTACCTTGAACACAGAATCCCTTCAGCCCATCTGGATGCGCCCCGACAGAGCGGGGCGACTACAGCGGCGGGCGACGCACAACGGAGGGAATGCGCTAGTGACAGCTCCGTACACGACACGCGAGCAGGGCGCACGCTACACCGGCACGCTGCACCGCCGGATGGGCTGGGGACAGCCCACGGCCCGCGGTCAGCGCCCGCGGCTACAACGGCGGGGAGCGGGCAAGTGAGGATCGCGATGCGTCTGTGAACCGGTCGCAAATTGTGACCGGTGGCTTGAAGTCGTAATTTGCGACTTCAAGTTTGCAAGTTCTTGCGGGGTAAGACGGGACGGCGACCGGAGGCGGCCGGGACGGCCGCTACTACACCGCGGCTGCGCGGAAACGGAGGGAAGCAGCGGCGCTCTGGGCCAGAGCGCCCTACCAACGGCACGGGGCAGCGAACCGAACACGGCTCGCAGAGCCGTGGCTACACCGGAAGGAATTGGTATCGGGAATTGATATTTTGTGCTGGACGCGGGGTTGCGGCGGTGGTATGAGGGTGATGGTTGTTTGACATAGGTTTTGCGAGGAAGAAGAAGCGGCGCGGTGGGCCACCGCGCCCTACCGACGGCGAAGGAACGTCGGGGGGGATTCCGTATAAAAGTGCTTTTTTTGCGAAGCGAACCCAACTGAAAAATGCGTATGTATGGCGGCATGAATGGGTTATGAAAAACACGAGTTGGGTTCGGTCGACCAAACCGAACCCATTTTGAGGGGGTTAAGTGCTGAAAACAGCGCCGTAAGGGCGGTTTCATGCAGAAGCGAACCCAAAGCGAAGCCAATTTTCCCCGTGTTAGTGGCTGACGGATGCTGTCTCGGAGAAGGGTTGCTGGGGGACGAGGCCGAGGTCCCGGAGCAGTTCGCGATCGGCGTCGGCTTCGGGGTTTTGCGCGGTGAGGAGTTTGTTGCCGTAGAAGATAGAGTTCGCGCCGGCAAAAAAGCACAGCGCCTGGGCTTCCCGCGTCAGCCGCGAACGCCCGGCCGAGAGCCGGACTTTCGAGCGGGGCAAGGCGATGCGGGTCGTGGCGACCAGCCGCACCAACTCGAACACGTCCACGGGCGGCTGTTCTTCCAGCGGGGTGCCGGGCATGGCCATCAAGCAATTGATCGGGACGCTTTCGGGGGGCGGTTCGAAACCCGTCAGCACTTCGAGCATGCGCAGGCGGTCGGTCACGGTTTCGCCCATGCCGATGATTCCGCCGCTGCAGACGGACAGGCCCGCTTGTTGCACCGCGCGGATGGTGCCGAGGCGATCCTGAAAGGTGTGGGTGGTGACGATCTGCGGATAGAACTCGGGGCTGGTATCGAGGTTGTGATTGTAGGCGGTGACGCCCGCTTCTTTCAGTTGTTGGGCGGCCTGATCGGTCAGTTGGCCAAGCGTGACGCAGACTTCCATTCCCAACTGGCTCACCTCACGCACGATGCCGAGAACGGAATCGAATCCGGCAGTGCCTTCCTTGACGCCTTTCCACGCGGCGCCCATGCAGAAGCGGGTTGAGCCGCCCGATTTGGCCTGACGGGCAACCTCGAGGACTTCTTCGGCGGACATCAGGCGCTCGGCTGGAACGCCCGCTTCGTAGCGGGCACTCTGGGCGCAGTAGGCGCAATCCTCGCTGCACCCGCCGGTTTTGATGCTAAGGAGCGTGCAAAGTTGGACTTCGTTAGGCTGCCAATGCTGCAGATAAACGGCCCTCGCCTGCTGAATCAGGTCAAAGAAAGGTTGTGAATAAATCTGCTGAAGGCGTTCCAAAGGGGCAGAATTCATGCGATATTCACCCCGCAACATGCCAAATATGAACGAGTTACGTAATTATCGGTTCGCGCCATCCGCGATAGGCTACAAAAAGCGCGCCCGCATTGCAAGAGCGAGGTCGTTCTGGTACCGTATCGCCCCGATGGATAGGGTCATCCAGTCAATCTGCGGGATGCTGCAGAGTCCCGATGGAATGCGGCGTTGCGCGGCGGCGATGGTCATCGCCGAGCTGCGGCCGAAGGAGGCCGCTGTCGTCAAGGCGCTGGGGGAAACGTTGAAGGACGCGAACCAGTTGCTTACCCGGTACGTGCTGGAAGCGTTCGAAGCCATCGGGTCGCGGGCGGTTGTGCCGTACGTGCTGCCGTTGCTGGAGGCCCCGGAAATCGAAACCAAGTTGCGGGCCGCATCCATCATCGCCCGGGCGGGTGGCGATAACGTCGCCAATCTGCGCGACCAGTTCGTCAAGGCCAGCCCGCAGCAGAAGCGGGTGCTCGTCGACATTCTCGCGCGAATCCACAACCGCGAAGCGATGCAGTTGATCCTCGACGTGCTGTTCGACACCGATTTTGAACTCGTCAAGGAAACCTGCCAGGCCGTCCGCCGCCACATCGTCGATGCCGCGCCGAAGGATCGGGCCGCGTTACACCGGCAGGTCGTTACGTTCATGAGCACAACGCGCGTGAAGAAGAACGATCGCGTGTTGACTTCGTGCCTCCTGCTCATCGGGTACCTCGGCGCGCCCGATGCGCGGAAGATTCTGCTGAAATACACCACGGCGAAGAACCTCGGGTACATCCGCCGCAACGCGCTCATTGGCCTCAAAGGCTTGCCATACACCGGCGCGGCGGTGAACCAGATCGCCCGGCAGATGCTCAAGTACCTGGGCGAACCGGATTACCCCAATGTCGTGCAGAATGCGTTGGACATCATCGAGAAGCTGCCGCTCGGCAAATCCTACGACGCGCAGTGGCGAAAGCTGTTGAAGAGCAAACACCCGAGCGTCCGGGCGTTTGCCACACGCAAGCTCGCGTCGAACGACAACGCCGCGGGCAATCGGTTGATGATGGCCCTGCTGGCCCACCCGGACACGCAGGTCAGTGAGATCGCCGCAGGCGCCCTGGCCCGACACAAAGGCGCGACCAAGCTCCTGCTGGCCGCGCTCGCCCGCGAGCGCAAGGCTGAGCGCGCCTGGCGCCTGGCGAAAATCCTCAAGCCGCACGGCCAGTGGGTGGACAAGAAGACGGCGAGGAAGTTTGTCATGCTGGCGTCGCGCGCCCTCGAAGCCGGGGAGCCGCGTCATGAGACCTTGTTGTATTTCCTGCGCAACATCGATCCCAAATTGGCCGACGGCGTGTATCGCGAAGTCGGGTTGAAGTACAAGAAGGGCAGGAAGTGGGCCAAGGCCGTCGAATGCCTGAAGCAAATCGCGCGTTCCGAAGGGTTCGATGCCGAACTGCGCTACGAACTCAGCGTCTGTAGCGTCAAACAGTCCGCCAAAGACCTCGCGCCGCATCTTCGCGCCGAAGACTACGCGTTGCGCGGGTTCCAAGCGCTGCTGCAGGACAAGGGCCTCAAGTTGTTTGAGCGGCTGAAAAAGGAACGGGCCCTCGATGCGGCTGACCTGTACTACGTCGGGTTCCACTTCAGTGAAGGCACGAGCGGCGAACTGAAGTTTGGCCGCAAACTCCTCGAATCCGTGGCGAAGCGCTGGCCGAAGACCAAGGAAGGCAAGGCCGCGAAGAACAAGTTGAAGCTCGCGCCGCGCTCACAAGTCATCCTGCCCCCGCCCGTCGTTCACCCGAACGCGGAAGGGTGAGATCGTTCTTTCTCAGGCCAGCGGCTGGAGAGCGTTGGCCAGCGTGATCCACTGATCGAGGGCCAGCTCCTCGGCGCGTGCCGTGGGGGCGACCGATGCGGCGGCAAACGATTTCTCGACGTCCCCGAAGTCCACGAGCAGCTTGTGCAGCATCTTGCGGCGTTGACCAAACCCGGCGCGCACGATGTCATGGAACAGCGCGGCGGCCCGCAGTTTCACCCGCGGGTCGCGTCGCTCCAAAACGACAATCGCACTGTCCACTCGCGGCGCGGGATAAAAGCATCGCGGCGAAACGATATGGGCAATCGTCACGTGATAACAGAGTTGCGTAAACACGGTCAGCGCGCCGTAGTCTTTGTGACGCGGGCTGGCCGCCAGCCGATGGGCCACTTCGCGCTGCACCGTAAGAACCATCGCGCGCGGTTTGTCTTCGCGCTCCACCAGCCGCTCGAGGATCGGCGTCGAAATGCTGTACGGAAGATTCGAGACGACTTTGTACGGCGGCGCGAGGTGAAACCCGGGCCCCTCCAATACCTCCACGGCATCCCCTTCGATCAGCTCCACGCCGTCCAGGTGATCCCGCAGATACCGACACAGCCGCGGGTCCTTCTCGATGGCAATGACTTGTCTGGCACGGGTCACAAGTTCGGTGGTCAGCGCTCCCAACCCGGGCCCTATCTCGAGCACTGTTTCGTCAGGCTGCAGGTCAGCCTGTTCGACCAGAATGCGGAGAATATTGCCGTCGATCAGAAAATTCTGTCCCAGCGCCCTGCTCGGCCGGATGTCGAACTCGGCGAGCAACTGCCGTACTTGAGTGAGCGTCATCGCTGGGCTGCCAGACTGCCCGCCATGTTAATTGCCGCGATCATCCCGTCAGGACGGGCGATGCCTTTGCCGGCGATATCGGGCGCGGTGCCGTGGTCGGGCGAGGTGCGCACGAACGGCAAGCCAAGCGTCAGATTCACGCCATTGTCGAATGCGATCAATTTGAACGGCGCGAGCCCTTGATCGTGATACATCGCGACGACCGCATCAAACTGCCCGTGTGCCGCCCGGTAAAACAGCGTGTCCGCCGAATGCGGCCCGCTGACCGCAATGCCGCGGCGCGCGGCGCGCTTCACTGCGGGTGCGATGATTCGCCGCTCTTCATCGCCCAGCAAACCGCCTTCGCCCGCGTGCGGATTGAGTCCTGCCACCGCGATCCGGGGCCGTCGGATTCCGAATCGCCGGCAAATCTGGTCTGATAGCTCGATCACCTCAACGATCTTGCGCGCCGTGATGAGCTTGGCGACGTTGCGCAATGGCGTGTGGGTGGTCACGAGCGCCACGCGGAGCGGGCCGCCCGCCAGCATCATGGCGAATCGTTTCACGCGTGAGATGTGCGCGAGAAGTTCCGTCTGGCCCGTGAACGGGTAACCCGCGCGATGGAGAAGCTCCTTGGTGATGGGTCCAGTGACGAGGGCCGCCAATTCGCCCGCCAAGCAACGTTTCGCCCCATCGACGACCCACTCGACTGCATCCGCACGACATTTCGTTCGCGGATCGCCGATGATTTCGTAGTCGAAACGGCGGTTGAGTCGGTCCGATTTCAACGCCTTGGCCACGATCTCCGGCCCGATGCCCGCCGAGTCGCCCAACGTGATCCCAATGCGGCGACGATTTGACATTTGCTTAGAAAACCCGGATATACGCCTTGGCCCGCAGGTCTTTCACCCATTCCTCCTGCATCTTGGCGCGTTGCTCTTGCAGAAGGGTCTTCTCGATGTCGTCCCGAACCTCAGCGAGCGGGGTCGTATGTGCCGCTTTCACACCATCGACTTCGAGGATATAATAACCCTCCGCCGTCTCAATGACGCGGCTGTGCTGGCCCGGCTTCAGGGCGAACGCGGTCTCGTTGAGTTCCTTGCGCAGAATGTCACGCCCGATCCAACCCCAATCGCCACCTTCCTTGGCCTCTTTGGCCTCCGAGTACACGCGCGCCATGCTCTCAAAGCTATCGCCGGCGTCGAGGTTCGCCAGAATTTCCTCCGCGAGCCGGCGCTGCAGATCGACGGCGGGGGGCGATGCCGTGGCGCTCGCCTCCGAGTTCGTCGTGGCGACGATCGTCCCTGAGTTTGTCGAAGCAACCATTACTTCCGAGTTTGTCGTGGCGACGCTGACCTCCGCGTTGGTCTGCGCAGACTGGTTCGTCGACGCGGCGGGAGATGGTTCGGCCACCATCGCACCGGTCACGGTTGCCTCGCCGCGCTTGATGAAAATCATGCGCAACTTGATCTGGTCGCCCACCTTGAACTGGTCAATATTCTCTTGGTAATGCTTCTCAATCTTATAGGGGGAGACGATGACGGTTTGTTGCGCCCTGTGGTTACGCATGACCTGGATGATAACGCGCTCGCGCTCCTGCTCGCGAAACTGCGAAAGAGTCAGGTTCTCGGCCTCGAGGGTCTTGACGAACGCGGCGCGGTTGCCACCGTATTCCTTAGAAATGATGTCGTTGATCTGTTCATCGACGACGGTATCGGGAATCTTGTAACCCTTCGTGTTGAACTCCTGAACGATCAACGCCCGCTCGATGAGGCTGTTCAGCGCGTCGGTCTGCGCTTTGCGCCGCTGCTCTTCCAGCTCCGCGCCCGAGAAATTCCGGCGAAGCTCCCGGTCGACGGGCTGAACGAGCTCGAGTACCTCGCTGAACGTGATGACCTTGTCGTTGACGATGGCCATGACGCCATCGATGACGTCCGCCGCCATCGACATCAGGGCGGGCGCCAGCACCGCCGCGATTGCTATTGCCACGCATCGCTTCATGACCCGCTCTCGGAACGCTTCGTGCCGATCTTCTGCAAAACACCAGGATTCTCTCTGAGGAATCTCACCAACTCTTCGATCCGTCCAACACTCGCCGTACTCAGATGATGCTCAATGCCTTCCAAATCGCGCTGTGCCGTCTCGCCGTTCACCCCAAGCAGCCCGAAGAACTCCTCGAGTACCTGATGCCGTCGGCGCACCGCGCGCGCCACGCCTTTGCCCTTCGAGGTCAACACCAAGCCTCGGTATTTCTCGTAGCGTACGAACCCATTCTCGCCCAGTCTCTGCACCATCTGCGTCACCGAGGCCTGACGGATGCGCAACGTGCGCGCGATGTCCACCATGCGGGCGTACCCCTTGTCCTCGATCAATTCGTAGATGCGCTCCAGGTAATCCTCGGCGCTCTCGGTGGTTTTTGGCATGACAAGAGAGAATACCCGAACGAATACCTCGGCGCAAGATTGGTTGACGGGGACCGGGACAGCCGCTCCGTCGAACTTCACGCCTTGGGTCCCGCTGCCACGATTTCCGCGGACACACCCTTGAATTGCTCGAAGTTCTTGGCGAACTTCGCCGCCAGATCGCGCGCCCGTTGCTGATAATCCTTGATATCCTTGGCCGATTGTCGCGGGTCAAGCACTTCCGCCGACATCTCCGGCAGCGCCTTCGGCACTTCGAAACCGAACACCGGATCAATCCAAAACTCGGCCTGGTCCAGCAGGTTGTTCAATACATGTGCCACACTGTGACGGTTGGCCCACAGCGGAATTCGCGGGCCATGCCCAAACGCGTTGCCAACCCAGCCGGTGTTGAGCAGGTAGCACCGCACGTTGTGTTCGCGCATCTTCTTGGCCAGCATCTGGGCATACGTCTGCGGCGGCAATGGCAGGAACGGCGCGCCGAAACATGCCGAGAAGGTTGGCACGGGATCCTTGCCAAGATTCGTTTCCGTGCCAGCCAGCGACGCCGTGTAACCGGACATGAAATGGTACATTGCCTGAGCAGGATTCAAACGCGCCACCGGCGGCAGGACGCCGAAGGCATCGCAGGCCAGAAACACAATCGCTCGCGGGTGGCCGCCCAAACCGCCGGCAACTGCGTTAGGGATGTAGTCCAGCGGGTATGCGCAACGCGTGTTCTCGGTGATCGAATCGTCAAAGTAATTCGGCACTCGCGTGGCCGGGTCCACGACGACGTTCTCGATCACGGAGCCAAAGCGGATGGCCTCCCAGATCAACGGTTCGCGCTCCTTCGTTAGCTTGATGCACTTGGCGTAACAGCCTCCCTCGAAATTAAACACACCGTGATCGCTCCAACCATGCTCATCGTCGCCAATCAGCCCGCGGTTCGGATCGGCCGACAGCGTCGTCTTGCCCGTACCGCTCAGCCCGAAGAAGATCGCCACATCGCCGTCCTTGCCCACGTTGGCCGAACAATGCATCGGAAGCACGCCTTTGGGGGGCAGGACGAAATTCAGTACGGAGAAAATGCTCTTCTTCATCTCGCCCGCGTACTGCGTCCCACCGATAAGCACGGTCTTTCGGAAGAAATCCACGATGACGAACGCTTCGCTGTTGAGCTTGTGCTTCTTCGGATCGGCCAGATACTTGCATGCGTTGATGACTGTCCACTCCGGCACGTGCGACTGGATCTGCTCAGGCGTGGCCCGGCGGAAGAGTTGTTTGACGAACAGACTGTGCCACGCAAACTCAGTCACGATGCGGATCGGCATCGAGTAACGCGGATCAGCGCCGGCAAATCCGTCCATCACGAACAGCTCGCGTCCCTGCAAGTACGCAAACACTTCCTGCCGCAGTCCCAGATAGTCCTGCTCCGAAATTGGTTGGTTGACCTTGCCCCACCAAATCTTGTCGCGGGTCGATGACTCCTCCACCGTCCACTTGTCGCGGGGCGAACGTCCGGTCCGTTTGCCCGTCATCGCGTTCAGGGCCCCATTGCTTGTCAACATGCCCTCGCCGCGTTTGATTGCCTCCTCCACCAACTTCGCCACCGGGAGGTTCCAATGTACCTTGCCCGCTCCCGTAATACCGTGATTTTCTAAACCGTATTGACTCATATGATTGACTTCCCCGCCGAAACCAGCGCATCCGCGCCTGCACGCATTTACCCAGAATTTGGACGGAGCGCAATAAAAAAACTGCTAACCTGGGTCGTGGCGGTGGGATAATCTCGTCCTTGCCGCGACCAAATCCTAACTACCGTAGAAGCTCTTCGCCGTGGTGCCCGCCTCTTTCCGGACGCGCTCGGTAATCGCATCCACTTCGGCATTTGACAATGCCGAAACGAATTGCCACGCGGGGACACCCTCGACGGTGGTCATCGCGTTACGGGCGACCGTGTAGACCTGGACGAGCTTGATGTTGCCGATCTCGCGAAGGCGTTGGCAGTAAGCCGTAATCTCATCATTGCTGGGGCCAATTCCGTAAATCTTCAGAAAAAGGCTTTGAATGACAATCGGCCGCGCTTTTGCCGCCTCGGAGATGTTCTTCAGAACGCGCGCAAACGGAATCTTCGTGCGGTTGATGAACTTGAAGTAATCTTCTGTGCCGGTGCTCGAGTTTCGCCCACACCTCGCCATTATTGGCGTCCATGATTTCCAGTCCGCGACGCACATCTGCGCGATCCAAACCTCCCGCATCGGTGATCAACACGATCCTTGCTTCCGGCGGTTTGACGCGCACGATCATCTGGATCGTCCCGGAAAAATTCGGCAACGTGGTCGGTTCGGCGTCGCCGCTCAGTGCGATGTCATTCAGGCGCAGAAGTTCGCGCGGGACGGCGTGAAACGACGGATGCTGCGCGATCCGGCCGGTCCGCACCATTTCCAGCATCTCGCGCAACTCCTCTTCCGCAACCGCCAGATCGAACTTCTTCACCGCAGATTCGGTCGTGCGATCCACCTGGCAATAGATGCAGTCGAAGTTGCAAACCTTGTCGGGATTAACGTTGAGGCCGATGGAAATGCCATGACTGCGCCGCGAGAGTACGGGGTAGACGTACTTAAAGTCTTCGAAACGTCGCGAATGCTGCCGGTGTGCCGCGAGGATAGTCACCCCACCATTTTAGCCACAAGTGACGACGAAAGCCAGTCGTTCACGCGGGTCGGCGCTCTGGGGCGTGAGTTTCGCCTTGCCGAGCGCGCGAGTGATGACGTGCTCGATCTTCGCACGGGCCGCGGCGTCGTTCGGCGCCAACAAACGATCGTTCGTCATCACCAATACCTCGTCGGACTTGAACTTGATGCCGTTTAGCCCGGGCTCCGACTCCAGGATCTTCGAGGCTTGGAGAGCCGTCTGCAAAATGCTTTTCAGATTCGCTTCGAGACCGCCTTCGAGAGGACGCTTACGGTAGTAGAAGAGACCCAGCCGTCCGCCTTCCTGATCCATGCTGAAGTTTCCTTCGTGCGCGACGAGCAGGATGCCCGGTCCGTGGTGGACGTGCGAGTAGTCGTGCACGTCGATCAACTGATGACCCTCAACCCTCTGTTGCTGGATCCAGCCGTGAAATACAGGAATGAAATCGCGAAGGTCCACCACCTGCGGGTTGGTGACGAAGATTTTGACGCCGATCTTGTAGAGGTCCATATCGAATCGGTTTCCGTTACTGGACAACCCGGCTCATCTGCGCGGCCTTTTGCTCGCGCAACTTGTCGGCACAGGCGTGCGCGGCCTCGATGAATAATTGTGATTCCTCGACGAGGCGGTGAACTTCATCGGGGTCGTACCGCGACGGCCGATTCTCGTGCCGACGGAAAAAGTCCTGGGCGAACTTGCCGCCGGCGAACCTGTCCCAGAACAGTTTCGGCTCGAAGAGGCGTGTGCGAAACTCTCGCGCGATTACCTCGGGCTCGTTCGGAACGTCGTACCATAATTCCTTTACCAGCCCGTGCGCCGCCTGAAGCATCGAGGCGTAGGCCAGTTCATCGGCTTTGGCTAAATCTTTCGCCTCCAGCTTGAGTTGTGCTTCGAAACACAGGCGCTCGGCGGCTTGCAGCTCGAACTCGAGACGCGACACGATTTCCCCCGCGCATTCGCCCATGCCCATGTCGCCCATCGTGAACTCGCGCGGGTCGCCCCAATCGGAGTAAAATGTGGTGTCCGTCTCGTACGCGGGCACTTCCATCAAGTCCTCGAGCATCCTGCGGCTCTCGGCCTTACCAATGCGCGCGATGAAATCCTGAAAGCTCTCGATGCCCTGGCGTTCCTTCACAAAGCGCTGCGTGATGCGTTCGACCACGGCGGGCACGTTCCTGGACGGGACCGAGCCGATGGCGAGGCCGTAGGAGCCTGCGTTGTCGCGCCACTTGCCCCCAAGCAACACTTGGAAGTGCGGTACCTTGCGATTACCGAGCGTGCGGCTGTTCCCATAAAAGCCGATGTCGGCCAGATGGTGCTGGCCACAGGAGTTGAAACACCCGCTCATCTTGATGTGCAGCCCTTTCACCGCCGCGTCCATCGTGAAATACTGGTCCGCGAGCCGCTGGCGCAACTCGCGTGCGAGTCCGCGCGACGAGGCGATGCCCAGTTTGCACGTGTCTGTACCGGGACATGCTACCACGTCAAGGATTGTTCCTGCCCCGAAATCGCCAAGGCCAATCCCTTTCAATTCGCGATACAACTCCGGCAAATCCGACTCGCTCACCCAGCGAAAAACGAGGTTCTGCTCGACGGTGGTGCGGATGTTGTCGCCACAATACTTACGTGCCAGATCGGCGATGTGCCGCGCCTGCGACGATGTCAAATCTCCGAGTGGCAGCGAGATCGTCACCACCGCGTAGCCGGGCTGGATCTGGTGATACACGTTTGTCTCCGCCCACGCGTTGAAACCTTCGGGTTTCGACTGGCCGTTCAACGACAACGGCGACTTGAGCGGGGTTTCCCTGAACCCATGCGCTTCGGGTATGAACGCCGTCCAACGCGGGTCGGGCGGCAGGATTCTGCGTTCCTCCATCACCAGTCGTTTGAACTCGTCGACCCCGAGCTTGGCCACGAGGAATTTGATGCGCGCGCGCGCGCGGTTCTGTTTTTCGCCAAGCCGGGCGAAGACGCGTGAGATGGCCTGCGCGATCGGCAGCAACTCCCCCTCGGGCACGAATTCCGCAAATACTTTCGCCTGATACGGCACCGGACCAAGGCCGCCTCCGACGTACAGTTTGAAACCGCGCTTGCCGTCGCGTGTCACCGCGAGCGCGCCCATGTCGTGCATATTGACAAGGCCGCAGGCTTCCTGTTCGCAGCCGGAGAACGCAATTTTAAACTTGCGCCCGAAGTCCTGCGTGTCGGGATGGCCCAGCAAGAACCACGCGATCACCTTCGCGTAGGGCGTCACGTCGAACGCCTCGGTGCGGCAGACGCCCGCCAACGGGCAGGCGGTGACGTTGCGGATAGCATTGCCGCACGCTTCGCGCGTGGTGATCCCCGCTGCCGCGAGCCGGCGCATCAGCGACGGCGTGTCCTCGATGTGGACGAAATGAAGCTGAAAATCCTGACGGGTCGTCACGTGCAGGATGCCGTCGGAATACTCCTCCGCGCAGTCGGCAAGGGTTTCGATCTGGGACGACGTCAACCCGCCGAACGGAATCTTGATGCGCTGCATGCCCGGCGCGTCCCACATCGTGTCGGGACCTTTGGTAAGCGAAGCTGCGGGAAACTGCAGATGCTGCGTCTTAATGCCGTCGTGGCGCTGACCGTTATCGTAGCGCTGGCCGTACGCGCCACGGCGCAGACGAGTCTCAGCAAAGAGCTTTTCGTCGATCTTGCCCCGTTTGCGAAGTTCGAGCTGCGTCTCGTACACGTCGATTTCGACAGCCAGCTCGCACGGCATCTTGTTCGCAAGTTTTTCTCTCCATGTCATGGCAGGGCGAATTTGTATCAATTCCACCATAACGCAACAAGAAAAGACCAAATCGTGCGCGCGTTACCTTACTTCCCCGCCAAAGATTCATGTTCATTCACACCTATTCGTGGGTACAATGCCCCCAATGGAATCCGCATCAAACTTGAAATCCGGCTTTGCCGTGCTTGTCGGTCGCACCAACGTCGGCAAATCCACGCTGCTCAACGCGCTGGTCGGCACCAAGATCGCCATCGTCACTCCCAAGCCGCAGACCACGCGCGACACCTACCACGGCATTGTCCATCGTCCCGAAGGCCAGATCGTGTTCGTGGACACACCCGGCATCTTCAAGACGCAGCCAAGCCGGCTCGTGCAGAATCTCCACCACAAACTCCGTGACGCACTCGAAGGCATCGATGTCATCGTCCACGTCGTCGACCCCACCCGCTCCATCGGCACCGAAGATCAGCGCGTCAACGATCTCGTCGACCGCGTCGTGCAGCCCAGGATTCTCGTCCTCAATAAGCTCGACCTACCCCAGCGCTACTACCGCGACACCTGGCTCGAACGCGGCCCGAAATACGCCGCCGTCGTCGAAGTCTCCGCCTTGAAGAACAAGCACATCGATCTCATCATCCAAGCCATTTTCCGTCATCTGCCCGTCGGCCCGGCACAGTACCCCGTCGGTCAGGTCACCAATGTCACGACTGAATTCTGGATTGCCGAACTTATCCGTGAGAAACTTTACCTGCAAACCAACCAAGAGGTTCCGTACACCGCAACTGTGCAGGTGGAACAACTCGAAGACCGCAAAGACAAACAAGGCAAACCCCTTCTCTACATCAAAGCCGCGATCCTGACGACCGATGACCGCCACCAGCGCATGCTTATCGGCCAAGGTGCCAAGAAAATCAAAGAAATCGGCTCGGCTGCCCGCAGGGAACTCGAAGTCGCGATGAATAAAAGAATCTTCCTCGACTTGGATGTGTTGATCGACGACAAATGGATGGACCGGCTTTCGTAGAAGTTGTGCTTCCTTCGGGAAAATCCGCCAAAACGCGCCGCGCTCCTTACCCTCCCCAATACCCCCTAGTGTCATAAACTGCTGGTATTGCCAAATTTATCCCCTCATTGCGCACGGTTTGTGCTCAGTTACTTGCTTGTCATCAAGAGAGGGGTAAGTTTACGTAGATAAGGCCTTAGCATCTTATGATCGTGATTCTTCCAATCAAGTACGGCCGGCGCTGGGCACCCCTTGCGCCATTCGGCTACGCAGCCGAGCTGCAGGGCGCTGAACTGGCAGTCGGCTATCGTCTGAAGAACCTCAGTAACATCATGGAGGCTATTATCGCCGAACATGCGATGGGAAGAGCCGATCATGCGACCACGCGACTAGGTATCAAGGCCGCGCTCACGGCCAACGGGAAGCTGCCCTATTTTGAAATCGATGGGGTCCGGCAGGAACTTGACAGCGAATGGCTGGACGTGGCGATCAAAACCAATACCGATATTGTGTGCGGCTATCGCAGTTTCGTTCAGGGCATAGACCCGGAAATGCTGGACGCATATCCCGCGCGGGAACTCGTCAAGGCCAGAAACGGCGAGGAACCTTACGACTGGAAAGTCCGTTGGGCTGAATCGGACGGACATCTGTATAATAGCCGGATGATCGCCCTCAAGAGCGATCCCATATGGCTGAAGATCAGCGACCTTGGACACCCGCACCCGCCGTTTGCGTTCGGGAGCGGCATGGACGTGGTCGATGTCAGCCGAGTCGATGCCGTGGAACTCCAGTTGATCGGCTGGCGCAGCGACATCCGAGTTGCTCCCTGCCCCATCTGCGACAGTAACGCCGAATCCGGCAATGGTGAAGGCGCTTCGGATCATTAACGGCTTCTCCCATTAGGCGGAGAGTGCACCTTGCCAACCTCGTTCTTTGCGCTACAGTACCGCCGCGAGCATGGCAAAATCACAGGCTGGTAATTTCATTTTAGTGGAGGGTGCGCGGCAGAACAATCTCAAGGGCATCGATCTCAAGTTACCGTTGGGTGAACTGATCGTCGTCACGGGGGTCAGCGGGTCGGGGAAATCGTCGCTGGCATTCGACACCATTTATGCCGAAGGACAGCGGCGCTACGTCGAGACGTTTTCGCCGTACGCGCGGCAGTTCCTCGACCGCATGGACAAGCCGAAGGTCGACCGTATCGACGGCATCCCGCCCGCCATCGCCATCGACCAGACCAACCCCGTCAAGACCTCGCGCTCGACCGTCGGCACGATGACGGAGTTGAACGACCACTTGAAGCTCCTCTTCGCGCGAGCGGCACGGTTGTTCTGCCGCGGCTGCGGAAAACCGGTGCGGCGCGACACGGCGGAATCAATCTACGGGCAGCTTCCCGCAGCCAGCGGCGAATTGCTTGTTACCTTTCCAGTGCCGATCCCGAAGAACTTCACGGAGGCGGAAGTCTGCGAGCTGCTCATCAGGCAGGGTTATTACAAGATCGAGAAGCATGATGATTCCCTCGAAGTCATCCAGGATTCCGTGCCGTTTGCCAACAAGAATCGCGGGCGCATCATTGAGGCACTCGAAGCCGCGCTGAAAGTCGGCAACGGACGGGTCGCGGTCAACGGTCGCAAGTTCTCTTCCGATCTTCACTGTGCGGAGTGCGATATTCACTACCGTGACCCTGTGCCGAGTCTGTTTTCATTCAACTCCCCCATCGGCGCGTGCGAAACGTGTCGCGGGTTTGGTCGCACCATCGGCATCGACTACGATCTCGTGATCCCTGACGACGCGAAGACGCTGGCGGGGGGCGCGGTCAAGCCCTGGCAGACCGAGAGCTACAGCGAATGTCAGGACGATTTGATGAAGTTTGCGCGCCGCAGCGACATCCCCACAAACGTGCCGTGGCGTGAGCTCGCCGACACCCAACGCCAATGGGTTATCGGCGGCGAGGGCAGTTGGGAAGACCGCGTGTGGTACGGCGTGAAGCGGTTCTTCGACTGGCTAGAGACGAAGAGCTACAAGATGCACATCCGCGTGCTGCTTTCGAAGTATCGCACCTACGTTCCGTGCAAAGCGTGCCGGGGCGCGCGGCTCAAGCCGGACGCGCTGTTGTGGCGCGTCAATGACCGAACCATTCACGACGTGATGCTGTTGCCCATCGACCGCTGTCACGAATTCTTCAACGAACTCAAACTGCCCGCGCCCCTCGACGAAGCGGACGATCTGTTGCTCAACGAAATCCGCACGCGCCTCCGTTACCTCGTGGACGTCGGGCTCGGCTATCTTACGCTCGACCGCCAATCGCGCACGCTCAGCGGCGGCGAAGTCCAGCGCGTCAATCTCACCACGGCGCTCGGCACTTCGCTGGTCAACACGCTCTACGTCCTCGACGAACCGAGCATCGGCCTGCACCCGCGCGATATCAACCGCCTCATCGGCATCCTGCATCGGCTCCGCAACGCGGGAAACACGTTACTCGTGGTCGAACACGACCCCGATGTCATCCGTGCCGCTGACCGCATTCTCGATCTCGGGCCCGGCCCCGGCGAACGCGGTGGCGAAATCGTGTTCTTCGGGACGCAATCGGAGCTGAAGAAATGCAAGCGTTCGCTCACCGCGCAGTATCTCCGTGGCGAAAAATCCATGGCAGAGACGGGTCTCCGAGCCGCCCGCAAAGATGTCGGCGCGACCGGTGGTCGCGCCCCCTTATCGCGCAACAGCGCGTTCCTCAAGATTCTCGGGGCGCGCGAGCACAACTTGAAGAATATCGATGTCGAGATCCCGCTGAATCGAATCGTCTGCGTCACGGGCGTGAGCGGCTCGGGAAAATCGACGCTCATCCAAGACGTGCTTTACAACGCGTTGTGCCAGCTGAAGCACAAACCCGAGGAACCCGCCGGGAGTCATCACTCCCTTGTTGGTCACCAAAGAATCGAAGATGTGGTGATGGTAAACCAATCGCCGGTCGGCCGAACCACACGCTCGAACCCCGTAAGTTATGTCGGGGCGTTCGATACGATCCGAAAGCTCTTCGCGGCCGCACCGCTCGCAAAGGAACGTAGTTACACCGCGGGCACGTTCAGCTTCAATTCAGGCGAAGGCCGTTGCCCCACATGCGGCGGCAATGGGTTCGAGCATGTGGAAATGCAGTTCCTTAGCGACGTGTATCTGCGGTGCCCAGACTGCGACGGCAAGCGCTACCGTCCGGAGATGCTGGAGGTCAGGATCGACGGCAAGTCCATCGCGGACGTGTTAGAGATTACCGTCAACGAAGCCTGCAAGTTCTTCGGATCAAACACCGAAGTTTTGCGCGGGCTCGACCCATTGCGCGCGGTGGGGCTGGGCTACATGAAGCTCGGCCAGCCCGTGCCCACACTCAGCGGAGGCGAAGCCCAGCGCCTGAAACTCGCGGCTCATCTGGCGCAGACGACGAATCAACGGACGCTTTTTCTTTTTGACGAGCCGACCACGGGGTTGCATTTCGACGATATCGCGACGTTGTTGCAGGCGTTTCACCGGCTCATCAAGCGCGGTCATTCGGTCGTCGTCATCGAACACAACCTCGATGTCATTCGCGCTGCCGATTGGATCATCGATCTCGGGCCGGAAGGCGGCGAGGCGGGCGGCGAAATTGTCTGCGTCGGTTCCCCCCAGGGTGTCGCCGAGTGTGAGCGAAGTCATACGGGCGCAGCGTTGCGGCGATTGTCCACACGTCAAACGGCGGCGGAGTCGCCCGCCGCACCCTACGCGGCAGGTTTCATCCATTCGATCCGCATTCACAACGCGCGTGAGCATAACCTCAAGAGCATCGACGTGTCCGTCCCACGCGACAAGTTTACCGTCATCACCGGCATCAGCGGCAGCGGCAAATCGACTCTCGCATTCGACATCCTCTTCGCTGAAGGCCAGCGCCGCTATCTCGAGTCGCTCAACGCATACGCCCGGCAATTCGTCCAGCCCGCGTCCCGTCCCGATGTGGATGCGATTTTCGGCTTACCGCCCACGGTCGCCATCGAACAGCGTACCAGCCGCGGCGGACGCAAGAGCACGGTGGCCACCGTTACCGAGATCTATCATTTTCTGCGGCTACTGTTTGTGAAACTCGGCACGCAGTACTGCCCCGATTGCAGTATTCCAATCCAGCCACAAAAGCGCGAGGCAATTCTCGCAAAGCTGATGAAGGAGTATCGGGGCCGGCGCGTGGAACTGCTCGCGCCGCTGATCGTCGCGCGCAAAGGGTATTACACCGATCTGGCCCAACGGGCGGCGCGCAAAGGGTTTTCACATCTTCGCGTTGATGGCGAACTGTTGCCAACGGCAGAGTGGCCAAGGCTCGATCGCTTCAAGGAGCACAATCTCGAACTACCGATCGGTGGTTGCGAGGCAACACCGAAACGCGAGCAGCAGATGCTTGAGTTGCTCGACGAGGCACTGGAGTTCGGAAAGGGGCTCGTAATTATCTCTTCCTCTCACCCAGGATTGTCTCCGCGCCTGCTGGGAGAAAGCCGGGGTGAGAAGTTGTTTTCCACCCGCCGTGCGTGCCCGAAGTGCAGCCGCGGTTTTGAAGAACTCGATCCGCGCTTGTTCTCATTCAACTCGAAGCACGGGTGGTGTCCGCAGTGTTACGGCACGGGGCTACAGTTTCACGGGTTCAGCGAAGAGCACACCGGCGAGGAAGTCTGGTGGAACGAATGGTTCGAGGGCCAAGAACGCCCCTGCCCCGAGTGCCGCGGGTACCGACTGCGGCCCGAGGCCCTGGCGGTGAAGTTCCACGACATGAATATCACCGGGATGACGGCGTGGTCGGTCACCGAGGCGGAGCGGCATTTTCGCGCGTCGAAGTTGCGTGGACGTGAAGCGGAAATCTCGCGCGATATAGTGCCGGAGTTGCAGTCGCGCCTGCGTTTTCTCGAACAAGTGGGGTTGTCGTACCTGTCGCTCGACCGCGCGGTGCCGACGTTGAGCGGCGGCGAGGCGCAGCGGATCCGTCTCGCGTCGCAGCTTGGATCGAATTTACGCGGGGTCTGTTACATCCTTGACGAGCCGACCATCGGCCTGCATCCGCGCGACAACCTGATGCTGCTCGACACCTTGCACCATCTTGAAGCCAAGGGCAACACCGTGGTGGTGGTGGAGCACGACGAGGAGACGATTCGCCGCGCCGGGCACATCATCGACCTCGGGCCCGGCGCAGGGTCGAACGGCGGGCGATTGGTGGCCGAGGGGACGATCCAGGACATCATCGGGTGCGAAGAGTCGTTGACGGGAAAGCTATTGCGTCAGCCGCTCCGTCATCCGTTGAACAAAAACCTGCGCACGGGCACAACCAAGGGCGTGGAGATCATCGGCGCACGGTTGCATAACCTGAAAGACGTCCACGTGAAGGTTCCGTTGGGGAGGCTGGTTTGTGTGACGGGCGTGAGCGGCAGCGGCAAGAGTACCCTCGTGCGCGACGTGCTGTACAAGAACTTGAAGGATCGATCACGGCCCATCGGGTGCGAGAAGATTCACGGCCTGGAAAACGTGGCCCGCGTATTGGAGGTTGACCAGGCGCCGATCGGCAAAACCCCGCGTTCGTGCCCCGCGACGTATGTGGGGTTCTGGGACGACGTTCGTAAGCTGTTTGCTGACACGCCGGAGGCGAAGATGCGCGGGTATGGGCCGTCGCGGTTTTCGTTCAACGTCGCCAGCGGCCGTTGTGCGGAATGCGAGGGCCAGGGAGTGAAGAGAATCGAAATGAGTTTTCTGCCCGATGTATCGGTCACGTGCGACGCCTGCCGGGGGAAGCGCTTTACACCCGAAACGCTGGCGGCACGGTACAAAGACAAATCCATCGGCGACGTGCTGGCCATGAGCGTCGACGAGGCGGTTGAATTCTTCGCCGCGCACCGTCACATTCACCACAGTTTGAACCTGCTGCAGGAGGTCGGGCTGGGCTATCTGACGCTCGGCCAGCAAAGCCCGACGCTCAGTGGCGGCGAGGCACAACGAATCAAGTTGGTGACGGAGTTGGCAAAGGCGAAGGGACACGAGCCGGATGTCACCAGCCAAAGACTTGGAGCACTGTATGTACTGGATGAACCAACCATCGGATTGCATATGGCGGACGTGGAAAAGCTGGTTCGCGTGTTGCACCGCTTGGTCGACGCCGGCAACACGGTGGTGATTATCGAACACAATCTCGACATCATCGCGGAAGCCGATTGGGTCATCGACCTGGGTCCGGAAGGCGGTGACGGCGGCGGCCACCTCGTGGCGGAAGGATCGCCGGCACAGGTCGCGCGGACGAGATCGCATACGGGAACGGTTTTACGCGACTTCTTGCGGCAGCATGATCGCGGCAAACATGATCCTTCACCAAAGTTGTCGAGCGTCAAAAGCGCTCCACGCGCACTTGAACCTTGTCCGGACGCAGGAACCAGTTCAAGAGGAAACTGATGATACTGATGACGAGCGCGGCGCCAACGGCCGTCCAGAACGAATCGATGTGGAAGGCCGGGATGACCCAACTGACGAGTTCCAGCATCAGGGCATTGATGACCAACGTGAAGAGACCAAGGGTGAGGACATTGATCGGCAATGTGAGCAGGACGACCAGCGGACGCAGATAGGTGTTGACCAACACCAGCACAACGGCCGCGGCGATGGTGGCCTGATTGCTATCCAGTCGAATCCCCTTGAACAGGGAGGTCACGACGAGGAGCGCGATCGCGTTGACCGCGAGCTTGGTAATCAGGATGAGAAACCGGTACAGCATGACCGTTAGTGCCGCATTTACATCTTCCACTTGATGGTGCAGCCGATGGCGTGCGTGACGGGATTGGCGACTTTTTTACGGGCGAGCACAGCGTCAATGGCGTCGTGCAGATCGTGCGAGTGAACCTTGTCAGGATGCTGCCAGTTGTCGTCAATGCGGCCGATATAGCGCACTTCCTGTTTGGAATTGAGGACAAAAACCTCGGGGGTGTATTCGGCGCCGTAAGCCCGCGCCACGCGCTGCGACTCGTCGCGCAGATAGGGGAAATTGAACTGCTTTTTCTGCGAGCGCCTGACCATGTTCTCGAAGCCGTCCTCGGGGTAGCCGGCCTCGTCATTCGCGTTGATGGCCACGAGTTGCACGCGTTTGGCGGCATATTCGCGCTGGATACTGATCAAGCGGTCCTCGTAGGCCTGCGCGTACGGACAGTGGTTGCAGGTGAACATCACGACCACCACCTGTTTGGCCTGAAACGACTTCAACGAATAATCTTTCCCGTCCACTCCCGGCAGAGAGAAATCAGGCGCGCGCTGACCGATTTCGAGTTTCTTCATCGTCTTACCAATCCGCAGTCTCCAACTCACTGTTCCATAGCTATGCAGCCATTACCCTGCAAAGCCTATGCAGCGGGCCCGCAAAGGTCAAGGTCTTGTTCGCGAAGCCGCGAAAGAGGTTGAGCGGGACATTCTTTTTTGTTAGACACACAAGTGCATGGGTAGAGCCTACTGCAGCTTCAAGGCCAAATTTGCCGCCTATTTCGTAAGGGATTCTGATTGAACATGGAAACACTGCCGCACCGCGCTGCGCGCCTTCTGCGCGGTCAGGCCCACAGCATAGCCACGTGCCTCGCCACGGTTGGTCTTGACGGTTTCGTCGACGAAATTGTCCGGGTCGTTGACAAGCGGGGCCCCGCGGAAGGATACACACGCGTGCCCACGCTCGCGGCCTTCGGGACGCGTATCCGCGCCGCCGCGGGGAAGAGCCTGAACGCTGAATTGATTGTCGAGCGCGTGAAGCTCGGCGGCAACGGCCCGATTATGGCAAACGCTTTGGCCGCTTTCGGTGTCCAAGTGACCTGCATCGGCAATCTCGGGCATCCGAGGTTGCATCCGGTCTTTGCTGGATTGGCCAAGCGCGCCACGGTGTATAGCATTGCGGAGCCGGGGCGCACGGACGCGCTGGAATTCGATGACGGCAAGATCATGATGGGCAAACACGCCTCGTTGCGCGACGTGAGCTGGAAACGCCTCATCGAGTGCGTCGGACGCAAGACGCTTGAAGGCTGTTTCGCCGATGTAAACCTGGTGGGGCTGGAGAATTGGACGATGCTGCCGCACATGAGCGATATCTGGGAGCATGTTCTCGAGGACATTTGTCCAAAAATGCCGGCGCAACCACGGCACACGTTTTTTTTCGATCTCGCTGATCCCGAGAAGCGCGAGCGTAACGACATTCGGCGCGCGATCAGGCTGATTGGCAAATTCCAGAAGTATTTCGACGTCTACCTCGGCCTCAACGAGAAGGAAGCGCTTGAAATCGGGGAAGTTCTGGGCTACCGAGGCGCCCATCAGGGCGACAAGGCGATCAGGACAATCGCGAAGTTTATCCACAACAAAGTCAGGACTTCAAGTGTGGTGGTGCACCCGCGCTCTTATGCGATCGCTGCTTCGGCAAACGGCGTCGTCAGGGCCGACGGCATGTTTGCCGCAAAACCACTTATCAGCACAGGTGCGGGTGACCATTTCAACGCCGGTTTCTGCCTCGGCAAACTGATCGGGGCGGACGATGAAATCTCGCTTCAACTGGGAGTGGGCACGTCCGGTTATTACGTGCGCACTGCCAAGAGCCCGGGAGTCAAGGAACTGGCAAACTTCCTGCGGTTACAATAGGATGACACCGTGCATCTATTGATTGAACTGATCACTGAGAACAAGGAGATCCTCGGCTTGGTTGTTCTGCTGGGGATCACGCTGCTCGGCAACATCCTGATGCATTGGCTGGTCATCTGCACCTGCCTCTACCGACACGGCGCGCGATTGCCCACCGGACTACTCTTCTGGCGCGTATTCCCGGAGATGCGGAGATACAAGAACCTCACGAGCCGAGTAGGAAAACCGCTTTCACTCTACTACTTTGCCTTTATCCTGACGTGGTTCAATCTGCTGCTCGGCCTGGCCATCGTGCTTCGCATACTCTGGTACCAGTCGCATCCGAGTGATTATTAGCTTTTCCGTGACCTGCAACGGCATACCGGTCCATCCGTTGGCCGCCCGATCTTCTCTTCACCGCGATTGTCCACAGGGATTGGGTCTTGCCGCTTCTGCGCGCCGTCTGCTATTTTCCGCGTACACACAATGAGCGTCCGCGTCAGATTTGCGCCCAGTCCCACTGGTTTCCTGCACATCGGGAGCGTGCGCACCGCGTTGTTCAACTGGTTGTACTCCCGGCACACGGGCGGTACGTTCGTGCTGCGCATCGAGGATACGGACACGGCGCGCAACACGGAACAGTCGCTGTGCACCATCCTGAATGGACTGCGCTGGCTGGGGCTGGATTGGGATGAAGGCCCCGAAAAAGGCGGCGGGTTTGGCCCGTACTTTCAATCGCAACGCGCCGACATCTACCAGCAGCGCATTCAGGAATTGAAGGACAAGGGCGCGGCCTACGAGCGCGAGGGCGCAATCCGCTTCAAGATGACGCGTCAGCCGATCGAAGTCCCCGACCTCATTACCGGCAATGTCGTGCGTCCCTTGAACGAGACGGAAATGCTCGACCCCGATTTTGTGATCGTCCGTAGCGACGGCAATCCGGTGTTCCACCTTGTCAACGTTGTGGACGATATCGAGATGAAGATCACGCATGTCATCCGCGGCGAGGATCATCTCTCGAACACGCCGAAGCATATCGCGTTGTTCCGCGCATTCGGCGTCGAGCCACCGAAGTACGCCCATATTCCGATGATCCTCAACCCCGACGGCACGAAGATGAGCAAAAGCGATCCCGACGCCACCAAAGCGCGGCTCGCCTCGCTGCAAACGTACGTCGAGGATGGCTACGCGCCCGAAGCCGTGCGCAATTATCTCTGCCTGCTCGGCTGGTCGCCGAAGGACAATCGTGAGGTCATGCCCATCGATGACATCGTCAATCTTTTCGACCTGCCGCAAATCCTGCGGAACAACGCGCGTTTCGACGCCACCAAGTTGATGTGGATGAACGGCGAATATCTCCGCGCGATGTCCCTCGACCGCTTCATCGAACTGGCGCGTCCGTTTACCGAAGGTCACAACGACCCGAAAGTGTTTGCACTTGTCAAAGAAAAAATCAAGCTGCTGAAGGAGCTGCCGGACTGGACCAACTACTTTTTCACCGAGGAGTACCCGTTCGATCCCGAGGCGGTGAAGAAATCGTGCAGCGCACCGCAGACAAATGAGCGGCTTGTGAAACTCGCGGAAAAGTTCGCCGCGCTCAGTTCGTGGGACGCGGCCGGTCTTGAAACGGCGTTGAAAGCGCTCGCCGCAGAGATGGGCATCAAGACGGGCGAACTTATTCATCCATGCCGTGTGGCGGTCAGTGGCAGGTCGGCGGGTCCGTCCTTGTATCACATGCTGGAAGTGCTGGGTCACGACCGCGTGCTGGCGCGATTGCGGCACGCTACGGGGAGGTTTCTCACATGACGTTGCCGAATAAGATCACGATTGCCCGCATTCTACTGATCCCGGTCTTCGTGTGGTTGACGCTGGACTACATCCGCGACTACCAAAAAGAACAGGAACTGGAATGGCAACGGGTGCTGGCCTGCGTGGTCTTCGCCATTGCTGCCGTCTCCGATGCCGTGGACGGTTATATCGCGCGCCGCTACCACCAGAAGAGCGAGTTGGGCACGTTCCTCGACCCGCTGGCCGACAAGGCGCTGCTGGTCTCCGCGCTGATTCTCCTCAGCATACGGTTCAAGGACGGCACGCCGTTCGACCAGTTACCACTATGGTTTCCCGTGTTGGTGGTCAGCCGCGACCTGATGCTGCTTAGCGGTACGGTGCTGATTCACATGCTTGCCGGACGCGTTAAGGCCCGGCCGCGTCTCGTCGGCAAGTGTGCGACGTTCTTCCAGATGATTGTGCTTGGCTGGGTGCTGCTAAAGGTTGAACGCCCGTCCTACGAATGGCCGCTCTATGCCGCCGGGTTTTTCACGCTGGTGTCCGGCATCTGGTACATTTTCGACGGCATGAAACAACTCGGCGCCCACGAACAGAAGAAGTGAGGGCCTGCTCTCCCGTGAAGTCTCAGGGGAGTTTACCAGTAAGTCGACCGAGCTTGTTACTTCGGGCAATCATCTTACCGTCAGCGAGGACGCTCAATCCTTTGCCGCGCCCGTAGCGTTTGCCCTGTCTGTCCCACAGAATCGTCAGGGTGTGGCCATGATACTTGACGCCGTCGAGACAAAACCAATCCCAAGTGCCGCCCGGGAGCAGTGGATAAACCTCCACGACGTCATCCGCACGGGGCCGCAGACCGACGATGCCGGCGATCAACAGATCGACGAAGGTTGAGTGATTGTAATAGCGGCTGCGTTCCTCGCCTTTGAGCCATTGGCCGGTCGTTTCATCGAGGTACTCGCCAATGTAAGGCTGGCCGTTACGGTGTTGGCAGCGGACATACGTGAGGAACGCGTCGAAATAGTCGCGGAGCGTTACGACGGACTGTCGGTAATCGCGCACGACGTTCGCCAGCGCCACCAAGGTTTGCGATGTGGCAAACGGCCAAACTGCGCCGTCCCATTCGCAATGGCAGCAGCCGTGCGTCCGAAACCGAGGGTGATGCCGCTCCGCCGTCGTGATGCCGCACGGCGCGCGGAACCCGCCGGGATTGTTCAACTGCGCCCACGCAGCTTCGTAGCCGTGACCGCGGTCGGGCAGTTCGAAATACCACGGGATGAAGCCAATCTCCTCGCGAGCATCGGAAAGAAGGCCACTGTCGAGTCGCACCTTGAAGAACCTGGCGGACGCATCCCAGATTGTGGCTTGCGTGAGTTGTTTCAGACTCGCGGCCTTTCGCTCGTATTCCCCGGCCACGTCGTCCTTATTCGCCAAGCGCGCGATGGCGGCGATAGCTCGCGCGTTGGCAAACATGTAGCTGTTAATGGTGGGGCGGATATTTTTGTTCGTGCGCGAACCACTGATGGACTCCTCCATCCCGTCGCGCACGTCGTACTGCCAGAAAAGTCCGCTGGCGAGTTGACGTTCACCTTCCCAGCTTCGGTAATCGGCCACCAGGTCATCGAGCAGGCCCACTAGGAAATGACGGTCCTGATTCACCAGGTATCGTTCGTACATGGCTGCCGCAAACCAATTGCTGAACTTGTGAAAGTGCGGTTGAGGCCGGCCTCCGTTGCCCCGCAGCCAGAACAGCGTATAGTCATCCAGGTAACTCTGATCGCGAAGCCACCGGCCCTCCATAAGATGATGCCCCACGGCACAACTGATGGTGTTATCAACCCCCGCATGGCGCACCGGGAGCAGGAATTCCGTGATCACGTAGCCATTGGCCGTCTGTTTAAGGTGCTTGCGGAATGTCCACCACCGGAAATAATACGTCTCCTCCACCTCATGGTCGGGACATTCAAAAAATGGAATATTGGCGCGCAACCATGTCCACGACTCGGCGTTGGAAATGAGGTTCGTCCAGTTCTCGTCCTCCATAGAGTTGAAGCCCTTGATATAGTGAGCGAATCCATCGGGCTTCAAAACAAGGAACTCTTCCGAGGCGCAGGTCAGTTGCGAAGAACAAACCACGAAGAGCGCGATGCTGCAAACGGCCACAAGGTGGAGTCGTGGCTTTACTCGTCCCCGGGTTGTCTGCATTCTTGTGAGCATGATGTTCGGACTTAATACGATTTGCCGAAGTAGAAGTTGACGGAACCATGGTATTCGCCGTCGGCGATGTTCGGCTGACCTTCCGGGCCCGTGGTGTTCGGGGTTTTGCCTTTGCTGCCCATCGGCGGGATGCCGTGCAAGAAGGCCAGTCCGGCTTTTGGCAGCGGCACAGCCGTTTTGCGCACGAGATCCGCGGGCGGGAATTCGGGTGTGAGAATCTGCGTGAAGGGAACCTCATCGCTGACCACCGCGGTGATTGGGCCTTCCGTTGTTTCCAATCGCAGCCAACGCACGTTGGCAAAACAACCTTTAAATTCCGGATAGATCCAATCGCGCCAGCCGGTGATGGTGTTGTTGTATTTGTTTTCCCAGACATTCAGCGTCACCCCGCGTAAGCGGTTTTTCCACACGCGATAGGGGCCGTCTCCAAGCCATTTCTTCCCTTTCACCTGGCTTTCCGGATAATCAAACGCAACCCCGAAAAAGTCTTTTGCCCCATTGGCCGCGTAGGTGTAATCACAACCCACCCAACCATTGGATCGCACCCGCCAGCGGACGCTTTTCAAGTCGCCACTGTATGTGGCGCTGACAACGATGTCTCCGTCTTTCGTCGCGTGATCGATTCGAATGAGTTGCGCGGCGCCTTCTGCCGGGCGCGGTCCGTTGCCGAGAGAAAACTTCTGCCTGCCACGCTGTACGCCATCCAAGAAGCCGCTCTGTTTGTTGAACGTCACCATCAAATCACCAGTTACCGCGACGACTGTGTTGGTCGTTTCAGTTGTTGTGACCGAAATGCCGTGGGGCGACGGCGCATCGAAGAGCGCTGGTGAATCGGACGATCTCAACAGCGACCAGACCCAGGTCCACAATTCACGCCCGCGAGGATCGTCCACACGCAATGCCAAAGCGTCCACTCCTCCTCTTGGGCGGGGCAAACGAACACGCAAAACACCACTGGCACCGGCCGGGATTGAGGGCGTGGCCGTGATCCATTCCGAAACAACCAGGTGACCGGCCCTGTGGTCGTTCGGCTCTCGAAAACGGCGCAGTTGCCAGGTGAACTTGCACTGGTCGGCATCTGTAAAACTGTAGCGGTTCTCCACGGTGAACGTGCCGTTCGTCTCGCGCGTGACCTGAATGGGTGACCAGATATCCTTGATCGCATAATAGCTGCCTTCGCGCTGGCGATACGGGCCGACAATGCCGTCGGGTGCTGCATTCGAACACACATCGATTTCGCTGGTGTCAGGGCGCTTCACTCCTTCATCGAGGAACGCCCACATAAAGGCGCCGCCGAGCAGCTTGCTGCGTAACATCATTTCCCAATAATCCTTCAGGCCAGCGCCCGATCCCCCATCGTAGAGGCCATGCAGAAATTCCGTCGGCATGTATATGTATTTGTTCGTGTCGTCCGTGGCGACGAGTTCCTGGCCGGCGTGGTAATAGACCGCCTGCCCCGTGCAGGCAATTTGCGCCTTGTCGTACGCGAGATAATGCATGGTACAGAGACCATTGAATGCCGCCCATGGATGCAGTACGCGGCGCCGCTGCGGATCGAATTGAAGAAAAACCTTGTCGAGATTTGTGTTTCCTCCGCCCTCGTCGCCGTTGTCCCAGAACAGTACGCAGGGATGGCTCACGTCGCGCGTGACCATTTCCTCAACGAGTTTGCGGCCCGTGTTCGTGTCGTAGGCCCAGTGCCAGCCCGCGAGTTCATCGAGCACGTAGAGACCACGTTCGTCACACAGATCGAGGAACCCGGCATCTGGTGGATAATGCGACATGCGCACGGCATTCATGTTCATGTTCTTTATCGTCTCGATATCCAACCGCTGTACCGCTTCGCTCAGACAACGTCCCGACTCCGGCCAGAAGGAATGACGGTTCGCGCCTTTCAGAATCACACGATGGTCATTAACGTAAAGACCATCGCCCTCGCGCACTTCCATTGTGCGGAACCCGAACCGTTGACGATAGCGATGGAGCACGAGTTTGCCCTGCTTGAGTCGAACCTCAACCAGATAAAGATTTGGCGTTTCGGCCGTCCATTGACGCGGCGATGCGATTTGCGCCGTCAGCGTCGCCTCGGTGTCCACAATCGTTCCTGAAAAACTCTTGCCGACGTTTCGGCCATCCAATGACTTGATTTGCGCCTCGATTGTGCCGCCGTTCATCCCCCCATTTACGAACACGTCCATCGCAAACGCCCCGTCAGCCCGCGCGTTGACACCCACGCGTTCAACAAACTGAGGCGGCACGGCTTCGAGATATACCGGCCGATAGATCCCGCCGAACTCCCAATAATCCCCTTGGCGCTCGGCTTTGTTCACCGATTCGTTGGCCGAATGCTTTGCCACCGTGACGTCGAGATGATTGACCGCGCCAAAGCGGACAAGCTTTGTCACTTCGTATTTGAACCGGTAGAATCCACCTTGGTGTATGGTGCCGACAGATTCACCATTGAGCGAAGCACTCGTGTCCGTCATCACGCCCTCAAAGACGAGAAAAACACGGCGGCTCGACCAATCTTGGAGCACACTGAAATCCCGTGCGTAAAGCCCCGTTTCACCCCAGGCATTTGTCGCATCCCTGGAATAGCTGAGCGTCCCGAAACCGTGGAGCTCCCAGTTCGAAGGTACGGGGAGGTTCGTCCAATAGCCAGAGTGCGCGCCGGACGTGCACATGAATTTCCACGGCACGGCATCGTCTTTTCCGTGGCCGGAAAGATACAGGCGTTCTGATTCCTCGGTGGCCGCAAACGAGCCCCATGACGCTGCGAGAAGAAGCGTCCCGCTCAACAAGGCCAATCGTACTCTCGTCGCGCTCATTCCAACAACCCCAGAGAGTCCATTTGGCCGCGAAGCATTACAAGTTCTGCTTCCGTAAGCGGATGCAGCGGCGACAGGACGTAGGGCGCGCATAGTCCGCGACAGGCGAGCGCAGTTTTGAGAGCCGCAATCGACTGACCCAGAGTACGGCCTTTCTGATAAATCGCATGCACGTCCCTCATGCGCGCAAACTGATCGTCGACTTCCGCCCAATCACCGCGACGCGCCGATTCATACACGCGACAGCAAACACCTGGAATCAGGTTGCCGGCGCTGGGCACGATGCCCTCCGCGCCGAGTCTCAATCCTTGAACCATCAGCGCGCCGACGCCGATGAAAATGGAAAATGTCGGCTGGTCACCGAAACGGTGGAGCAATTCCTCCAGCCGCGTCGCATCGTTCTCCGAATCCTTGATTCCCACCAGCTTTGGATGCCCCATCAGTTGCGCGACCATGTCCAGCGGAATAGAAACGTTCGTTACCGAAGGGATGTTGTAAAGAATCACGGGGCAGTCGACGCCATCCAAGATTGATCGGAACCACGGCAGCAGTTCCGCCAAAGGAAATGAAACCGGCGGACGCGCCACAATTGCATCCGCCCCGGCGCGCAAGTAATCGTTGCCTGCGGAGACTTCGCCCGGATGAATGTCACCCAGGCCCGCGAAAACCGTGGCGCGGTGTTGGACCCTGGCCACGGTCCGTTGGACCAACCGAAGCCGCATGGAATGCGGAACGGACACGCTCTCGCCCGTGGTTCCCGCGACGAAAATGTTCTTGATGCCGCCCGCCAGAAGAAAATCCACCAGCCGGTTGACGGCAGGTTCGTCCAGACCGCCCGCGGCGGTGACGGGCGTAACCATGGGGACTATCACGCCCCTGAACTTTGATTCATCGTTCATTCCGTTGGCTCGTTCAGCGTGGTTATGCTTATCTATTGGTCGCTACGGCTGGCGAGGTTGAGTCGGGCCCATCCTTGCGAGACCTTCTTTTCTCCAACCAACCCCAAATTGTCCATTCTTTCTTCACGGGTTCCCCGCCGGGGAAAAACCAACTCGCTCCGTAGCCGACGACGAGCACAATCACATGCGCGATGACCCCGATCATCACCTCGGGCCATCGAAAATCCCACGCGCCAAGCGAAAACATTTTGTACTTGCTGCCAGTCAATGTCGCCCATGCCGTGAACAACAGCGCGGTACCGATCCCGATCCAAACGCCTTCTTTGTTGGCGCGACGGCTTAGGAACGCCAACAGAAACATCCCTGCCAGCCCGCCGGAAATGACCGAGGTGACCGCGTAGTACAGCGACAAGACGCTCTCACTCTTCCACGCGATCAGGGCGCCGATGCCCACGGCGACCAATCCACACACGGCAACGATGATTCTGCCCACGGTCAGTCGCTGGCGATCCGAGGCGTGGGGACGGAGCTTGCAGTAATAATCCTCCACGCCCACCGCAGAAAGGCAGTTCAGGTCCGAGGACATCGTTGACATGGCCGCCGAGAATAGCGCGGCCATGAATATCCCGGCGAGCCCGGCTGGAACTCTGGTCGTCAGGAAGAACGGAAATACCTGGTCGGAGATCACCTTTCCCCCGCTGTCAAAGAGATGGGCCGGGAGCGATGCATGGGAGAGTTGGTAGTAGCACCACAAGAGCGTGCCGATCAACATGAACGCGGTCCAGACCGGCACGCAAAGGGCCGCGCCGAGCGCCACGCCTTTGATCGCATCGCGGTCTGATTTTGCAACGAGATACCGTTGCACCAGCGTTTGGTCGGCGGTGTATTTTTGCAGATACCAGAAAAACCCGTAAAGGATCATCACCCAAAAGTTGCCGTTTTGGGAAAGATTGAAGTCCCGACTGCCGAGACTGAATTTATGTTTCTCCGTGGCAAGGTGGAATGCCGCTCCCGGGCCGCCTGGCATGATCCAAAGCAACACGCTGATGATGATCACCACGCCCACTACCTTGACGATCCCCTGCAATACCTCCGTCCAGATGACCGCTTCCAAACCCCCGACCATTGTATAGAGAATCGTCACGAGACCGACCCCGATAATCACGTGGTAGGCGCCCCAACCCGTCATGCCGCTGATCGCGGCTGTAATCGTGAACAGCACGAAGCCCATTTTCGAGAAATGCCCTGCCGTGAACGCCAGCGCGCTGTACGCCCGCGCGCCGTAGCCAAACCGATGCTCGAAATACTCATACGCGCTCAACCCGACCGCATGGCGAAAAAACGAAATGATAACCCCGCCGACCAACAGGAGAACGCCCACCGCCATGAAGCCGGGAACCAGAAGGTTCCAGTTGCCCGCGTACGCCGATCCCGGGTACGCGATAAACGTAATGCTGCTGATGATCGTGGCGAACATCGAAAGCCCCATCGCCCAATGCGGCACGGCCCGCCGGGCGACGAAATACGTCTCGGTGGAAGTCTGGCGGCGGGCAAACCATAACCCGATGCCAGCCATGGCCGCCATGTAAAGGCCGATGACCATCAAATCCAACGAACGCAATGAGGACATGCGTGTGTCTCTTTCAGCGTTGGGCTGCCGATTCCCGGGCGCGCGCCTTTCGTCTGTGGGTATATCGGATACAGGTGTGCTAGGCAAGCCGCACAAAATCCCGCGGGCGACCGCCAAATCAGGCAAAAAACCTGCTGTAATCACCCATTGTGAAGCGAATACTGCCAGTGTTCTTGTGCTTGGTGACCATGGTCGGCGCCCGTGCCGATGTAATCGAATTCCAAGACGGCACGAAAACCGAAGCCCGCGTTCTCGCCCTGATCAACCAGCGATTCGAAGTGGCCAGCAAGGATGGAACCGTCACCCACGTGAGTCTTCAACAGGTCAAACGGATCGATTTCGATTCCGAGACCGCCAATCTCACCACCTGCAAGCACACGATTTTGAGTGGGCTCGCGCGGAGTTTCGAAAATGGCTCGTTCGTCATCACGCCCCTGAGCGGAGCGGACCAGCGCGTCGCGGCGGTTGAGGTGGACGACGTCACCATCAGCGCCAAGGACAGCAACCCGCCCGGTAAACCGCCTCACCCGCCCAAGCCTGCAACGATTCCCGTGTCGTCCTCCCGTTCGCATCCCCAAGGCGAGGGCTCCATCCAGCTCGAACGCGGCAAGATAACGATTGTCGATTTCTATGCCGATTGGTGCGGCCCCTGCCGGCACATTGGCCCGATATTGGAGAAGATCGCGGAAGGCAATCCCAACATCGCGCTGCAAAAGGTCAACATCGATAAAGACCGCGTCCTCGCGCAGGAGTACAACGTGACCTCCATCCCCCACATCATCATCTACGACAAAAATGGCAAAGAAGTCGAAACCGTGATCGGGGCCAACGAACTCCGCATCCGTCAAGCCATCAAAGCGGCCAGCGGCACCTAGTATGCGGACGGAAGACGTTCCGTCTGGTTTGCGCCTGTTCGCGCCATAACTTCAACGTTTCGCGGAAGTGTTCCGACACCCGTACCGCGAAGCTCCAGCGTTGCCCTTTGGGGATTCGGCTGGCATAGTGCCGGGTCATGGCATCCGCTGTGTTCTCCAGCCCCGCCAACGTCGCTGGCAAAACGCCGGGTGCCCATCGCATCCTGATGTTGCTGCTGCTGTGCGGATGGATCGTGAACGGGACTTACGCAATGGCCGACAACAATCCGAAACCTGCCTCATTCCGATTGATCACACTCGACCCGGGCCATTTCCACGCGGCGCTGGTGCAGAAGTTCATGTACGCCGACGTCGATCCGCTGGTGCACGTCTATGCGCTAGGCCCCGACGACCTCGCCGAACACCTGAAACGGATCGAGTGGTTTAACACCCGGGCCGACCAGCCGACGCATTGGCAGGAAAAAGTCTATACCGGCCCGGACTTCATGGAGAAAATGCTGTCCGAGAAGCCCGGCAACGTGGTCGTGGTTTCGGGCAAGAACACGCAAAAGACGGATTTCATCCTGCGGTCGGTCCAAGCTGGCCTGAACGTGCTGGCCGACAAACCGATGGTCATCACTCCCGGTGATTTCCCGCGATTGCAGCAGGCGTTCACCGTCGCAGCCTCCAACCACGTTCTCTTGTACGACATCATGACCGAACGCTACGAGATCACCACGATGCTGCAACGAGAGTTGTCGCAACAACCCGGGCTGTTCGGTGAATTGGTGAAAGGCTCGGCCGACGAACCTGCCATCACCATGGAGAGCGTCCACCACTTTTCCAAGATCGTGGCTGGTGCGTCGCTGAAGCGCCCGCAATGGTTCTTTGACGTCCGCCAGCAAGGCGAAGGGATCGTGGATATCACAACTCATTTGGTCGACCTGATCCAATGGGAAGCATTCCCGGAGCAGGCGTTGAGCCCTTCGGATGTCAACGTGTTGAGCGCCCGGCGCTGGGCCACGCCCATCACGCGCGAACAATTCAAGCTGGTGACGGGCGCGGACGCGTTCCCGGACTTTCTGAAACCCGACGTGAAGAACGGCGTGCTTCAGGATTACGCCAACGGCGAATTCACGTACAGACTGCGCGGCGTGTATGCGCAAGGTGTCGGTCACTTGGAATTTCGAAGCGCCACCGGGCGCGGACGACCGGCACTATTCCATGATGCGCGGGACGAAAGCGAACCTCGTCATCCGCCAGGGCGCGGAGCAGAAATACAAACCGGTTTTGTACATCGAGAATGCCGGCAAGACAGACGACGCAGCCTTCGAATCGGCCCTCAAAGCCGCCATTGCATCTCTACAACAAAAACATCCCGGCGTTAGTTTCGGACGCGATGGACATTCGTGGTGGGTGACCGTGCCGGATAAGTACGACGTCGGCCACGAAGCGCATTTCGCCCAAGTCACCGAAAACTACCTGCGCTACCTCCGCGCCGGGCGCCTCCCCGACTGGGAAGTCCCCAACATGCTCACCAAGTACGCCACCATCATGAAGGCATTTGAGCTTAGCCGGTAGTGTCGCCGCCCACGATGGACTCGGCGAACGGACGCTAAACAGTTGCGAAGTAAACTCGGACTGCTGATACTGGCTCCCCAAATTGGATGAAGGAGGGTTCGCGGGATGTCCGATGTGCTGTCGGTAACAGAGTTGCGGAAAGAGTACGGCGACACAGTCGCGGTGGACGGCGTTTCATTCGAGGTCGGACACAATGAGATCGTCGGGCTGCTGGGTCCCAATGGCGCGGGAAAAACCACGACCATCAACATGATCCTCGGCGTCGTCCAGCCGAGTTCGGGCGGCATCCGAATCGAAGGGGTGGATCTCGCCACCCATCGTTCCCAGGCCCTGGAACGCACGAATTTCGCGGCCGTCTATTCTCCGCTGCCCGGAAATCTCACCGTCTCCCAAAACCTGCGCATCTTCGGACTTATCTACGGAGTGGACCATCTGCCCGAACGAATCGAAGAGTTGCTGGAACAATTCGATCTGAAATCCTTTCGCGATGTGAAGAGCGGGGTGCTGTCCTCGGGAGAACAAACCCGCGCGGCTCTCGCCAAAGCAATGCTCAATCGTCCGCACCTGCTGTTGTTGGACGAACCGACCGCCTCGCTCGATCCGTCGGTGGCGCGTGACATCCGCGGCCGGATTCGGACCTACGTCGCGCAGGGCACGGGCGGCGTGCTGTGGACCTCGCACAACATGTACGAGGTCCAGGACGTATGCGACCGGGTGCTGTTCGTCTCGCACGGGAAGATCCTGCTCCAGGGCAATCCGAAGACACTGCCGGGCGAACACGGCAAAGCGACGTTGGAAGAACTGTTCATCACCGTGGCGCAACAGCCCCTCACGCTGGAAGGACCCGGGACATGAAGGGTCTCCGACGCGTTGGGGCCATCGTGCTCCGCCATTTTTATCTCCTGCGAGGAAGCCCGGCTCGCCTGCTGCCATTGTTCGCCTGGGTCGCGGTCGATATCCTGTTATGGGGATTCATCACCCGGTACCTGAACACTGTCACCACGTCGGGTCTGAACTTCGTGCCGTCGCTCCTCGGCGCAGTGCTGCTCTGGGATTTCTTCACCCGCATCATGCATGGGGTGGCGGCGGCGTTCTTCGAGGACGTGTGGGCGCGCAATTTCCTCAACATCTTCGCGACGCCGCTCTCGATTTCGCAGTATCTGGCCGGTCTCGTCATCACCAGCATCGCGACGAGCCTGGTCGGATTGATCGTGATGCTCGTGTTGGCAACCACGGTGTTCGGCCTGTCGTTCGTCACCTACGGGCTGATGTTCTTCCCGTTTTTGCTCGTGCTGTTCCTGTTCGGGATCTCGCTCGGAGTTTTCGGATGCGCCCTGGTGCTCCGGCTCGGACCGGCTTCGGAGTGGCTCGTTTGGCCCGTTCCCGCCCTCCTGTCGCCGTTTGCCGGGGTCTTCTATCCCCTTTCGACGTTGCCACAGTGGATGCAGTGGATTTCGAAACTGCTACCGCCGTCGTATGTGTTCGAAGGCATGCGGCGGATCGTCGCCGGAGGGGCGGTCTCAGGATTTACCCTGGCGGGGGCGATGGCTCTGGCCGTCGTTTACATTTTTCTGGCCTGCCGCTATTTCGCCAGCGTCTATCATCACGCTCAACGCACCGGACTCATCGCCCGGTACAGCGCCGAAACGTTAAGCTAGGCCGCCAAACTCAGAAAGCCGGGATCTGCCCCATGGCGTTTCACATGACTCGATCCAAGAGGGGCTGTCCTCGGACGAATCGGTCCAGGTTCTTGAGGAAATGGCGGACCAACGTCTTGGCTTCGTCAGCGTGTCCTCCCGCCACATGCGGGGTAATAAAGCAGTTCGGCTCGGCCCAGAGAGGATGATCGTCCGGCAACGGTTCCGGCTCGGTCACATCCAGCCAGGCGGCGGCGATGCGTCCCGAACGCAAGGCTTCGAGCAGTGCCTCCTGATCGACCGTCGTGCCCCGGCCGATGTTGTAGAAGATCGCGCCGGGTTTGACGGTGGCGAAACGAGCGGAATCGAAGAAATGCAGTGTCTCCGCGCTCTCCGGTAGGATATCGACGATGTGATCGACGCCGTTGGCCAACGTGTGGGCCAATTGGTCTTCCGTGATGACCGGCACGCCTTCATCGCCGCGCGCTTTCCGACGATAGGCGATGATTTTCATGTCGAATGGCCGCAGCAGTTCGGCCAGCCGTTTCCCAATCGCGCCGTAACCCACGATCAGGACCGTTTCGCCCCGGAGGGTCCGGCACGAGGCGCGAACGGCATGCCAGGCAGGCGTGCCGCCAGCGGTTCGGGTCTTGAGTGCGAGAGGCAATTTCCTGGCCTGCGCCAGCATGAAACTCAGCGCGTGGGCGGCGCACGCCTCGTTGTACACGCTCGCGCTGTTGGTCACTACGATGTTGCGTTGAGCCATCCGCGCGCGAAATTCCGGGGTGTCATACCGCGTGATTCCCGACGAGCTGACGTGGATCCATTTCAATTGGCCTGCCTCCGCAATGGCGATGGGATCAGGCTGGCCGAAAGCGACATTCACCGTGGCGAATTGGGGATCACGTTCCGCTTTGGCGAGGACGGAGGCCGCGGGCTTTTCCGGAAAAACCAGTTGATGCCCCTTGGCGCCCTCTTGCAGCACCGCTAACACATCCGGGGACGCGGCAAAGTCCACAAAGATTCGCAGTTTTTCCATGGCGTCTTGAGTTTAATCTCATTTCGCGGGTGACGCCAATCTGCTTTCCGTCAGACATTGATTCGTCTGGCCGATGCGACCAATCCGCTGGCGGCGGGGCAACACGTCCAAAAGATGTGACTTCCGTGCGCTTCCCCGACAGGGTAGTCCCCAACATGCTCGCGGAATCGTCGAGTCACGATTCAGCTTTGCTAACACGCCGCCGTTAGGAGCGGCACTCGTTTTGGCCTACCCCTGCTTCTTTTCGATCTTCGCCCACGCATCTTTCAGCGTGATCGTCCGATTTAGGACCGGTTTACCGGGCTTGGTGTCGAGGTCGAGGGTGAAATAGCCGAGGCGTTCGAACTGGTAGCGCAATTCCGGTTTCGCGTCCTTCAGGCTGGGCTCGCACTTGGCAGTAACAACTTCCAGCGAGTGCGGGTTGATGTGGGCTTTGAAGTCGCCTTCGGAATCCGGCTCCGGCACGGTGAAGAGCCGGTCGTAGAGGCGGACTTCGGCGTCGATGGCGTGGGCGGCGGAAACCCAGTGAATCGTACCCTTGATCTTGCGCGAAGAAGTCGGGCCGCCCATCTTGCTGCCGAGATCGGCGGTGCAACGGAGTTCAGTCACCTTCCCTGCCGCGTCCTTGATGACCTCGTCACACTTGATGATGTAGGCGTATTTCAAACGGACTTCGCCGCCGGGTCTCAATCGGAAGAACTTCGGCGGCGGCGTTTCCATGAAGTCGTCCTGCTCGATGTACAGTGTGCGGCTGAACGGGACTTTGCGCGTACCGGCGGAAGGATCTTCGGGGTTATTGACGGCATCGAGTTCTTCGACGTGGCCTTCGGGAACATTCGTGATGACCACCTTGAGGGGACGCAGTACGGCGAGACGGCGCAACGCGCGCCTGTTGAGGTCTTCGCGAATGCAGTATTCAAGCACCGCCACATCGGTGAGCCCGTTGTATTTGGTGATGCCGATGTTGTAGGCGAAATCGCGCAACGCCTGCGGGGTGACGCCGCGCCGGCGCAGTCCGCTGATGGTTGGCATGCGCGGGTCGTCCCAGCCATTGACGATGCCTTCTTTCACGAGTTGCATCAGCTTGCGTTTGCTCATGACGGTGTAGCCGACGCTGAGCCGGGCAAACTCGAATTGGTGCGGCAACGGGCGTGGCAAATCGAGGTTCTCCAGAATCCAGTCGTAGAGCGGGCGGTGCACCTCGAACTCCAGCGTGCAGATGCTGTGCGTGATGCCTTCGATGTAATCGCTCAGGCAATGCGCGAAATCGTACATCGGGTAGATGCACCATTTGTCGCCCGTGTGATGGTGCTCCGAATGGCGGATGCGGTACAACACGGGATCGCGCATCCAGATGTTCGGCGACGCCATGTCGATCTTCGCCCGCAGCGTGCATTTGCCGTCGGGGAACTCGCCGTTCTTCATGCGGACGAAGAGATCGAGGCTCTCTGCGATGGGACGCTTGCGGAACGGGCTGTCCTTCCCGGGCTTGTCGGGCGCGCCCCGGTACGCATCCATCTCCTCCAGCGTCAGATCGCACACGTACGCGAGCCCCTTCTTGATCAGTTCGATGGCGAACACATAGATCTGGTCGAAATAGTCCGAGGCGTAGAACGGTTCGAGCTTCACGCCATTGCCAGCCGATTTCGGGTTCACCGCTCCCAGATAAAAATCCGCCTTGCCGTTGACCTCTCGCGGCTCCGGCGTCACGCCGACGGGTTTGAATCCGAGACGATCATCCGCCCAGCCGGCGATCAGCCAGTTCACGTCGGTCGTGATGGAGTCGACGTATTCCACGTCCTCCTTGGTCGGGTTCGTGTCGTCCATGCGGAGGTTGCACTGGCCGCCGAACTCGTGGGCGATGCCGAAATTCAGGCAGATGGATTTCGCGTGGCCGATATGGAGGTACCCGTTCGGCTCCGGGGGGAAACGCGTGACTATCTTCTGGTATTTCCCCGCCGCCACATCGGCTTTGACAATGTCGCGGATGAAATCGGACGGTTGCGTTGCTGGCTCGTTTGACATGGTGTCCCTAGCAAATCGTATTTGTGGCAGTTTGTCCATCTTGTAGGGCGAGCGGCCTCCCCCAAAAGCCAAAAGCGCCAGAACACGTGTCTCGCTCTGGCGCTCCGACTCTAAAACTATCCGGCCGTCAGGCGGCGGTCAAATCCTTGACCGCCTGATCGCGCCCGGGTTGATCGGCGCAACGGTTCGGGTCTGCCAACCCGGAATCGAGCCGCGATTTGCGGGTGGCGTACGGGCCGCGTTCGTCGGCCAAAATCACCCACGGGTCCGTTGCGTCCTGTTTGGCGGTCGCGATCTTGCCGGTCAATTCTTCATTCGCCATGCTGGCGTGCGAGCCAAAATCGCTCGGGTAGACTACTTTTACCTCTTTCTTGCCGCTCTTGTCGTCTTTCGCTTTCGGGCGGGCGTGTGTCACGCCTGCTTTCGGTGCTGCTACTGTTGCCATGATGTGTCTCCTGAATCGTCTTGGTGTAAGAGCTCCCTATTTAACTGCCTGCGTGTCTGCGCGTCAAGCTCCGCGACGCAAACAAAAAGCCCCGAGCCGGGCCCGGGGCTTCCTGTGTTGTGCGGCGCTCCGTACCCTTAGGAGCATCCCATGGAATTGCCGCAATTCAGACACTTGTAGCAGGCACCGTTGCGGACGGTAATGGCGCCGCACGTGTCGCAAACGGGCGCATCCTGCATGAAATGCTGGACGGTCCGGCTCAGTTGTTGCACGGCGGTCAGGCGTTCACGGCCGCCAGTCGGGCGCGCCGGCGCTTCCTCCGTCTGTTCGAGGTCCGCGACGGGCTTGTTGACGACCTTCTTCTCCTGCTCGGCAACTTCCTTGAGAGAGAATTCGGCCTGCCCGGCGCTCGGCGAATTGGCCTCGCGGTATCCGGGAATGAATTGGCAGCCCAGCCAGCGGAACAGGTAATCGCAGATCGACTTCGCGATCGGAATATCGTGGTTCTTGGTGAACCCGCTCGGCTCGAAGCGCTGGTGCGCGAACTTCTTGACGAGCGTCTCCAGCGGCACCCCGTACTGCAGCGAGAGGCTGACCAGCGTACCGATGGTGTCCATCAATCCGCCGATGGTCGAACCTTCCTTCGCCATCGTGATGAACAGCTCGCCCGGCGTGCCGTCGGCGAACAAGCCGACCGTGATGTAGCCCTCATGGCCCGCGATGTCGAACTTGTGCGTGATAGCCTGGCGCGTGTCGGGCAATCGATTGCGCGCGGGCGCGCCAAGGCGGGCGCGCATCTTCTTCGCTTCTTCCTCGAGTTCCACAATCCGCGATTTGAAGGAATCGATTTCCTTGGCGGCCACTTCAGCCGGCGTAGCGCCGTTGCCGCTCGAAGTGCTGAGCGGCTGCGAGCGTTTCGAGCCGTCCCGATAAATCGCCACCGCCTTCAACCCGAGTCGCCAGCCCTCCAGGTAGCTGTGCATGATGTCTTCCACGGTGGACTCCTGCGGCATGTTCACCGTCTTGGAAATCGCGCCGCTGAGGAACGGCTGCGTGGCGGCCATCATCTTGAGGTGCGCCATGTACTGGATGCTGCGTTTGCCTTTGGCGGGCTTGAACGCGCAGTCGAACACCGCGACATGCTTCTCCTGCAGGTGCGGCGCGCCTTCGATCATGTCGTTCTCGTCGATATACTTCAGGATGTCGGCAATTTGCGGCTCGCTGTAGCCGAGTTTCCGCAGCGCCATCGGCACGGTCCGGTTGACAATCTTCAACATCCCGCCGCCCGCGAGCAGTTTGTACTTCACCAGCGCGATGTCGGGCTCGACGCCCGTGGTATCGCAATCCATCATGAACGCGATGGTGCCCGTCGGCGCGAGCACGGTGACCTGCGAGTTCCGATAGCCGAAGCGCCGCCCCAACTCGACGGCCTCGTCGCCGCAACGTTGTGCCGCGCTACGCAGGGTATCGGGGCAACTCGGGTGGATGCGCTTGACCGCGTCGCGGTGCATTTCCATGACCTGCAACATCGGTTCGCGGTTCCTGGTAAAGCCTTCAAAGGCACCGATCTTTTCGGCAAGCCGCGCCGATTGCGTGTAGGCGTGCAGATGCATGATCGCCGTGATCGCGCCCGCCATGCCGCGGCCTTCGTCGCTATCGTACGGCAGCCCCATGGACATGATCAGTGAACCGAGGTTGGCGAACCCCAGGCCGAGCGGACGGAACATATGACTGTTCCGCGCGATGCTTTCGGTCGGATAGCTGGCGTTGTCGACCATGATCTCCTGCGCGGTGATGAAAATCTCCACCGCCGACTTGAATCGCTCGACGTCGAACGCGCCGTCGGCGCGCACGAACTTCATGAGGTTCAGCGACGCGAGGTTGCACGCGCTGTTGTCGAGGAACATGTACTCGCTGCAGGGATTGCTCGAGTTGATCGGCCCGGTGACCTTGCAGGTGTGCCAACGCTGGATCGTGTCCTCGTACTGCACGCCCGGGTCGCCGCAGATCCACGTGCCCTCGGCGATGCCCCGCATCAATTCCCGCGCCTTGTACTTCGGACCCGGCTTGCTCGGATTCGTAATCCAATGAGTCGCCCAATCCTTGTCGTCCAGCACCGCCCGCATGAAATCGTCGGTCACGCGCACGCTAAGGTTTTCATTCTGGAACGAGATCGAACCGTAGGCGTCGCCGTTGAAGTCCCCCGCATACCCCTGCTCGATGAGCGCCCACGCTTTGCGTTCTTCCTTTTGCTTGGCGTCGATGAAATCCTTGATGTCGGGATGCCAGACCTTCAGCGTGTTCATCTTCGCGGCGCGGCGCGTCTTGCCGCCGGATTTCACCACGCTGGCGATGGCGTCGTACACCTTGAGGAACGACAACGGGCCACTGGGGCAACCGCCGCCCGAGAGTTTCTCGCGCGAGCTGCGTAGCGAGGAAAGGTCCGTGCCGGTCCCGCTGCCATACTTGAAGAGCATCGCTTCGCTACGCGCCAGTTCCATGATGTCTTCCATCGTGTCGCCGACGGACTGGATGAAGCACGCCGAACATTGCGGATACTCGTACTGCGTCGGGGCGCGCTGGACGGTCTTTGTGCCGCGGTCAAAGTAGAAACTACCCGCGCCGCTGTGTTTGCCGACCGCGTACTGGCTGAAAAGACCGCAGTTGAACCACACCGGCGAATTGAAGGAGCCGTGCTGGTTGAGGCACAACCAGGTCAGCTCGTCATAAAAAATCTCGGCGTCCTTGTCGGTGGCAAAATAGCCGTCACGCTTACCCCAATCGGCAATCGTGCGGGTGACGCGGTGGATCAGTTGACGAACACTGCGCTCGCGCTCTGGGGTTCCGTTCTCGCCATAGAAGTATTTGGAGACAACAACCTTTGTCGCGAGAATAGACCAACTCTTCGGGACCTCGGCATTCTCCTGCTTGAAGATCACCCCTCCCGTGTCGTCGGTGATCTCAGCCGTGCGCTGCTCCCATTCCACTTCGTCGAACGGCCCTACGTCCGGTCGGCTGAACACGCGCGGGACAACCCAACCGCTTTTTTTCGGCGCTACCGGTGAATCGCCCGTTGGAGTTTGGCTGCCGCGTTTGGCGCGCTTGGTTGTTTCGCTTGAAATTGGCATATCATTGCCAGGGTCTTTTCGGGTCGTTTTGCCCTTGTGCGCGGAAAGCTCCCCCACACTCTGCTTCAAATTGATCACTTTACCCTCCTCAAAAGCAAATTAGCTGCGACTTTCGGCGGTCAATATCCAGGCTGGAAACCACCGCTAATAGTGCGGGCGGCACTATAGGACCCTACAGATTGTGTTTTCAAGTCCAAAGTACGCCCACCCGCACTTTTTTTCAATCCCGCGAAGTTCTCGGCGCGTTCCTGACGAATTTACGTCGCTCCCGCTCCCGGCATTCCAGCAAAACTGGGCAGCCGGTGAATGCCCAACCCGCTCGAATCTTATCAACCAGGAACCGCTTGTAGTGCGGCGTCAAACAACTCGCTTGGTTGACGAATAGCCGAAACGTCGGTGGTTGTGAAGCTTTTTGAAACGCGTAGAAGATCTTAAATCGCTTGCCGCTCACATACGGCGGTGGATACGAGTCCATCGCATGCATCAGCAGCTTGTTCAGTTGGGGCGTTTCCACGCGTCGGGCCACTTCACGCTCAATGACGGAAATCTGATCGAATAACTGGCCCAGATTCTCGCCCGTCTTCGCCGACGCGAACAATACCGGCGCCCAATCGAGAAAGAACAATTCTTTCCGCAGGGCTTCCAGGTATTGCTCGCGGAAGGTCTTCCTCTTTTTCTTCCCTCGCTCCCTGCGTTCCTCCTCCGCCGCCAAGTCCCATTTATTCACCAGTACCACGCAGCCGCGCGCCGCCTCCGCAATCTGCCCCGCGATGTTCTTATCCTGTTTCGTCACGCCCGCGACGGCATCCAACACCAGTACCGCAATATCGCATTCGCGGATGGTGCGTTCCGCGCGCATCAGCCCGAATTGATCGATTGATGTCTTGATCTTCCGTCGATGTCGCAGTCCTGCTGTATCGATCAGCAAGTACGGCTTGCCTTGCACCGCGAACGGCACATCCACCGAGTCGCGGGTGGTGCCCGGGATATCGCTGACGATTGTTCGTTCGTCCTTCAGGATCGCGTTGATCAGCGACGACTTGCCCACGTTCGGGCGTCCCACAATGGCGATCCGCGTCGGTCGCGTTGTCTCCTGATTTTCGCCGGCAGCGAATCCTTCCGTGGCAGCATCCACCAGTTCCGAAACGCCGGTGCCGTGCACGGCAGCAATGGAAAAGGTCCCGTCAAAACCCAACTCGGTGAATTCCCCTTCGTTGCGCGCGCGACGGGCGTTGTCCACCTTGTTGACTGCGAGGAAGATATTCTTGCCGCTGGAGCGCAGCCGGCGCGCAATTTCAAGATCAAGCGGCACTACGCCTTCGGTCACATCCACGACCAGGATGATCGCCGACGCCATTTCGATGGCGACTTCGGCCTGATGTCTCGCTGCGTTGGCCAGGACGTCACCGCTCTTCTCCTCATCCATGAACGCGATTCCGCCTGTGTCGATGATCTCGAACGATTTCTGACCCCACCGCGCCACGGCGCTGACGCGATCGCGTGTCACGCCTGGTTGTTCATGCACAATGGCGATCCGCCGGCCCGCGATCCGGTTGAACAGCGTGCTCTTGCCGACGTTGGGTCGGCCGACGATGGCAAGGATGTCATGTGCTTTCACCATAAAACAGCAGAGGCGGCAATCGCGCCGCCCCTGCACCATAGCGAAGTTGGACCAAATCCGCTAGAGGTTATATCCGCTTTCGCCGTGCTGCGTCCAATCGAGACCCTGCTCCTCTTCCTCGTGCGTGACGCGCAGGCCGATCACCGCATCGACGACTTTGAGCAGAATCCATGTCACAACGACCGAGTACGCGACTGTCGCGCCGACGCCGATGGCTTGTGAGAGCAACTGCTTCGGATTGCCATAGAACAGACCGTTCGCGCCGCCCGAGTTCACGGCGACCGTGCAGAACACTCCCGTCAGCAATGCACCAACCATGCCCCCGATGCCGTGCACGCCAAATGTGTCCAATGTGTCGTCAAAGCGGAACCGATTCTTGATCGTGACCCCGACGTAGCAGGCCGCACCGCCCAGCAGGCCGATGCACAACGCCCCCACCGGCGCAACAAATCCCGCCGCCGGTGTGATTGCGACCAACCCGGCCACGCAACCCGACGCCACGCCCAGCACGCTGGGTTTGCCGCGCTGCCACCATTCGATGAAGATCCATGCGAGCGTCGCGGCGGCCGAAGCGATGTGCGTGTTCACAAACGCCGTCCCCGCCAGGCCGTTCGCACCCAGCGCGCTGCCGCCGTTGAAACCAAACCAGCCGAACCAGAGGATGCCCGCCCCCAGGACTGTCAGGGTCATGTTGTGCGGCTCCAGCTTGCGGTCGCCGCGTCGCGCTCCCAGCACCATCGCCGCCACCAGTGCGGAAAGGCCCGAACTGATATGCACGACCGTCCCGCCCGCAAAATCGAGCGCGCCAAGGTTGCGAATCCAGCCACCCACCCCCCACACCCAATGACAGATGGGATCGTAAACAAGCGTCGCCCAAAGCACTGAGAATACGACCATGGCGGAGAACTTCATGCGCTCGGCGATGGCGCCAAAAATCAGCGCCGGCGTGATGATCGCAAACATCATCTGGTAAACCATGAAGACATTGTGGGGTATCGTGGGCGCGTAATCGGGACTTGGTTGAGCCCCGACGCCCGACAAGGCAACCCACTTCAGGTTGCCGATCACCGACCCGACATCGGGACCAAACGACAGGCTGTACCCCCACAGCATCCACTGCACGGTGATGAGTCCGAGTAGAATGTAACTGTGCATCATCGTGCCGAGCACGTTCTTGCGATGCACCATCCCGCTGTAAAACAGTGCCAGACCCGGCGTCATCAACATCACCAGCGCTGCCGACGCCAACATCCATGCGGTGTCACCGGTATCGACCTTCGCCACAGATGCCTGCTCACCAAAAGCCGCCGATGCCATCAGAAACACCAGGACGCACCACATCCACGACTGGAAACGCCTCACTTTTAGTCTCCTCTAAATCCTCACGGGGCTTACCGCGAGACCCTAGTCCTCTGCTGTTCAAACTCAAGCCGTTTGTGCTAGCCTCACGACTCGTGAATGCTCGGGAACTCGCCTTGGATCTGCTCAACCGCTGGCCGAAATCACGCCTGTTCGCCGACGAGCTTCTCGATCGCGCGTTGGCCGAGTCCTCGCTCGGGCATTCCGACCGCGGCTTTGCCACCGAATTGTTCTACGGTTGCCTGCGACAAAGGCTTTCGCTTGAATTCCTGTCCGGGCAGCTCGTGACCAAACCGCCGCGTCCTGTCGTCGCCAATATCCTCCATCTCGGCCTCTACCAGCTTTTCTTCCTCGGAACACCCGCTCACGCCGCGGTCAATGAATCGGTCGCCCTGGCCAAGGCGCATGCCGGCGAAGCGGAAGTGAGATTCGTCAATGCGATCCTGCGTCGGGCGGACCGCAACCGCACCCTGTTGCGCGAGAAGCTCAATGCCACTCGTGAAACCAAGCCGTGGGTCTACTACTCCCATCCCGAATGGCTGTGGGAACGGTGGGCGGCGCGTCTGGGCCGCGAACCAGCAGCGGCGCTATGTGAATGGAATAATCAGCCTCCTCCACTCTACGTGCGAATCAACACGCTGAAGGCCTCCGCAAAACCCACCGATATCGCAACGGAGCCTGCCAACCATCCTCTTTGCTGGCGGATAACCAACACGACGGGGCTTTTTCAGGCCAAATCGTTTGTGAACGGTGAGTTCTACGTACAGGATCCCTCCACACTCCTCGCCGTGGAAATGCTCGACCCGCAGCCCGGCGATTCCGTGTTGGACATGTGCGCGGCACCGGGCGGCAAGACCACGTATCTCGCGCAGAAGATGCAGAACCGGGGCCGCATCATCGCCGCCGATTCGACGAACTCGCGATTGGCGCTGGTGGGCGAGAACTGCCGTCGCTTGGGCGTGGACATCGTCGCGACGCTGGCGTGCGAAGGAACACGCCTGGATCGCTGTTTGCGGGGCGAGGAATTCGATAGGGTGTTGGTGGATGCGCCATGCTCGAACACCGGCGTGCTTCGGCGTCGTGCCGACTTGCGCTGGCGGCTGGAAGAAACCGAGATCATCCGGCTCGCGGGGCTGCAGGCAAGACTGCTCGCTTCCGCAGCGAATTTTGTGAAGCCGTGCGGCTTGCTGGTGTACAGCACGTGCAGTCTGGAACCAGAAGAGAACGAACGCGTCGTCGAAACCTTTCAGGCAGCCCATCCCCATTTTGCAGTCGAAGCGACACGTTCGCTGTTTCCGCCACGCGACGGAGTGGATGGCGCGTTCGTCGCCAGGTTTCAAAGAACAAACGCCGCGTGAGGCTGAATGCCACCTCACGCGGCGTGGAATGACGACCGCAAGTCTTACTTGTCAGCCGGCGGTGGTGGCGGTGGCGGTGGCGGTGCGCCGCCTGCTCCGCCCGGGCCGCCCGAGCCGCCCGCCGGGGCCACGCGGGCCGCGTGATCGCATGCGTTCGAGAGCTTGATCGAGTTTGGTCTTTTGGTCGTCCGTAAGGAATGTGCGCACCTTGTCCGTGTAACTCTTACGCAGGTCTCTCACGGCTTGACGAGCCTCGGGCGACGGCGGCTCTCCCGTTGGTGGGTTGCTTTCACGCCACTTTGCAAAGTCCTTCTTGTAATCCGCTGCCAGAGCATCGTACTTGGTCTTCTGGTCCGGCGTCAGCGCCAGATCCCCCAGCACGGGCGGCGGCAACAGGTTGTCCATGTTTGGCCGGGCCCGCATCGGCCGGTCCCCTCCCGGTGGCGTGGGGGGCGGCGCGTTCGTTCCCTGGGCCCGCACCCCCAAGGGGGCCATCAGGCCGATCAAACAGGCGATGATCATTCCGCGTTTCATTCGTATCTCCTTCTTTGGTTTGTTGGGTATCGTGATATTGGTTTGGGTTTCCTACCATCCAAATAAGCGTCATGGCGCCGGCGGTACAGGGGGCGGGGGCGGCGGCGGCGACTTGGGGGCCGGCGACGGATTCGTCGGTGGCTCCTCTCCCGGATGCTCGCGACTCCACCGTTCTTCAAGCTCCTGACGGCGCCTGCGGAATTCCTCCCGGGCCATCTGCCGTTGCTCGGGTGACATCTGCTCCCATTGCTGCCTGTTTTGATTGAGTCTCTCGCGCTCCGCCGGCGACATGTTCAGGAAACGCTCGATGCGGTCGTGAATGAATTTCCGTTCCTCGGGCGGCATCTCGGAAAGCGCGCGATGGAGGCGCATCAGTCTGGTCTTTCCTTCGACCGACATCTTGCCCCAGGTCGCGTCGAGGCGTTGCTCCTCTGTTATCGACGGCCTCGGCTTGGGCTTCGTTTGATCGACAGCCGGAGGCGGCAGAGGCGGTGCCGACGTGGGTTCCTGCTGCGCCTGCGCGGCAACCATTACCGTGCCGATCGCCAGCACCGTCGACAGAAAGATTCGTCTCACAGTTGGTTGTTTCCCTTGAGTCGGTCGAGGTTGGCAATCACGTCGAAATCCTCAAGATAATCCGCCTGCTGGATGCGGGCATAGGTTTCGGCGCTTTTTCTCCCGGCCATTTGCTCGTGCCCGACCCACCCGCCTACGCCAAGCACGACAACCGTCGCCGCCAGCGCCACCCAACGCAACGAGGGCCGCCAAACCCACCACCGGACTGCCACTTGCGGTTCGTTCAGGCGCCGCAGCGTGCGCTCGGCAAACCCGAACGACGGCTCAATTCCCTCATCGCGATCCAGCGCTCGCCATGCGCCGGCGTACGCTGCCCACTCGCGGCGGCAATCGGCGCACCCTGCGAGATGCGCGTCAAATGCGGCTTGCCGCGGCTCGTCCAACCGTCCATCCAGCCGCTCGGCGAATTGATCTATGACTGCCCTGCAACTCATGTCTTTCCTCTCTATCTGGTTTAACACCAGGCTCGTGAAAGAGTTTCGCCTAGTAATACCCACGCAGTTTCTCCTTCAACGTCAGCCGCGCGCGGTGCAATAGTGATTTCGTGGCGGAGACTGTACAACCCAGCACCTCCGCGATTTCCTCATACGCCAGCCCCTCGTACCGGCACAGGATGACCGCCGTGCGTTGGGCCTCGGGCAATTCGCGGACCGCTTCCCTGATCTTCTCCTGCAACTCGTGTCCGACCGCCTCCTGCGCGGGATCGCGAGCGCCTGCGTCCGCCGCCTGCCAGCCCACGCCCTCCGGGTCGGACGGCTCCTGCAGCGCATCGAGCGATTCGGAGGGATGGCGGTTGCGGCGGCGATGTTCGTTGAGGATCGTGTTCCGCGTGATGGTGAACAGCCACGTCGTGAATTTCGCGGTCGGCTTATACCGTTTCGCCGAACGATGGACTTGCACGAAAACCCGCTGCGCCAGGTCCTCCGCCTCCCACGCGTCGCCAATGGCGCGATGGATCGTGTTGATCACCGAGCGTTGGTGGCGCTCGATCAATTCCCGAAAGGCGTCGTGATCGCCCTGACGCACGCGCAGCATGAGCGCGACGTCGGATTCGCTGGAGGTCATTGTCCGCATCGTAACGCAATCAGTTGGACACGGCAACGGCACGAAGGTTCTGCTTCCCCCACGCCGTTGTAGCGTCGGCTGCCTGCCCTCGTGTCGTGTACGGGGTCCCCATCCGTGCCTCAAATCGGGTTCGTTTGTGCGTAAAAACCACCCTCCCGGAGCTGTTTTCCAGCATTTATTTCCCGTTTTTTGCCTCTTTTTTTCCTCTTTTTGCAAAACGAACCCAACCTGAATTTTTTCCCAACACATTCATGCCGAGACAGATACAATTTTTTTGGTTGGGTTCGTTTGGCAGAAACACTCTTTTCTATAAGAGAGGCCCCCTGCCAACCTCCATTTCCAAGGTCGCAATTGCCTTCTGTCTCCCCCCTTGAGAGGAGCCGAGTCCGCAAGGCGCCACGGAGCCCCGCACCGGAGTTCGGAGCAAAGGTTAAGGTAAGGGGACTTCCGGCCTCCTGTCTCCTCGCCCCTCGAGGGGAGAGGATTAAGGTGAGGGGGCTCCCCGATCTCCTGTCTTGAGGCGCATCGCCTCCTCCGAGTCGTTTTCAAAACTGACTCCTAATCCTTTCTCTCACACCCCGATTCTCTCACAACTTCCGGAAATACCGTATGTGTACTTTGGAAGGTTTGGAAGGTTTGGAAGCTTTTCTTTTCGCTCCGCTTTGGAGTGCGGCGGCTCGACGCCGCCTTGCCGTGCGGTGGCTTGACCCGCTCCCGCACGCTGTGTTTGTAGCCGCCCCGCTCTGTCGGGGCGCACCGTAGCCTTGGCGAATGCGTCAATGCAGGCTCTGGCCGAACCGCTCGAATCGCGGCTTGTAGTAATGGTCGTGGTCGAACGACATCGCCACCGTCGTCGCGCGGCCCAGGATGCGGTCCCGTGACACGAACCCGAAATAGCGCGAATCGGCACTGTTGTCCCGGTTGTCACCCATCATAAAGTAACATCCCGACGGAACCTCTACCGGCCCGAACGACCGCATTGCCGGTCTCTGCGGCTCAATCCGCAACGGATGAGTTCTCCCGGAAACGGTCTCACTCACGATCAGGGCCGACGGCGTGCCGCGGTCGATCAACGCATAGGAAGCCGGTTCGTCATTGATGAAGAGATGATCGTCCCGCAGTTCGATGCGGTCACCCGGCACCGCGACGACGCGCTTCACGAGCCGTATACCCTCCGTCGGCGACGGGAACACGATAATATCGCCCCGCTGCGGGTCGGCCCACTTGGCGATCTGCCACGTGGTGAACGGGACTTTGAGATCGTACGCCAGCTTGTTGATGAAAATCCGGTCGCCCACGAGAATCGTCGGCATCATGGAACCGCTCGGCACATCGTTCCAATCCGCCACCGCCGACCGCAACGGCGCAAGGACGGCGACCGCCACCAACGCCGGTAAAACCCATTCCCGCCAGAAAACCCGGAGTCGTTGATTCATGGGGGATTGGACAGAAGACGTTCATGGTCTGCTCAATAAGTTATTGTGGGAGCGCCCTTCCGGGCGCGACCCCGCCCCTTCTGTCCCCTCGCCCTTTCTAAGGGAGAGGGTCAGGGTGAGGGTTGTCAGCCATGGCCCGTGTCAAGATGCGCCCCTTCTTCTATCCCCTCGCCCTTCTTAAGGGAGAGGGTCAGGGTGAGGGTTGTCCCCATGGCCGTGTCAACATGCGCCCTACCGTTCCGACAAGAACAAAGTCATTCCGCTTCCGTTTGCAGAGACGTAGAGGACCATCGTGTTCTCGCGACATAGATTCTCCACTCGACTCCCAGCGCGTCCGGTGGAGAGATGACTTTACGCTCCGCTAATTATTCCCTGATCATCGCCCCGATTCTTTCAACAGCGCAGACAGTGTTTCCAGACTCATCGCACCATTGCAGACCATCCGGTCAGGTCGGAAGATTCGCAACCTCGGATGCTTCGTGAGAGCATTAAGAACAACACATAAGCGAAAAGCTCTGCAATCTTTCTTGGCGAACGAGAATTCGTTCGGAGTAAGCTCGATGCTCAATGCGACGGCTTTCGATCCCTTAACCTCGAATGCAGCTCCCCCACTCTCGAAACAGCGCGTACGTCGTACCCGAGCTTACGGGAACTGACATCCTCGACATCATAACCGTTTCTTGAGTACTCCTTCATCACTCGCGTCATGGCGTTCTTTTCAATCTTCTGTCTCTGACGTGTGTCCTGCAGCCATCCGCCATGACCAACGCTGGATGGGACGTTATGTCGTGAAGACCCCACACGCGATGATCTGCCGCTAGCAATCATCTTGAGGACACGCCTGTTAACCAATGGATTTCCATACCAGAATGGATTCTGACCGGGTTTCCCCTTACGAGAACGCCCATGGATTGGCAAAGCCGGACGTTTTCCTGGATCTACGGGTCCTGACGGAGCGACTGGCGCCTCGACGGAAAACCCGCAGGATTCCCCCCACGTAGCGGTCCGCTCTTGTGCCAACGCTCCAACCGACTCTTGTCTTTCGCCCCAAACCCTAGCATCTCGATACCAGCCTACGATAACTCGTCCGCGAGAGTCTGGGTCGGTCGCAATCCATACGACGGTAACGCCATCAACAAACTCGGCGTGTCTGACCCCTCCGAGCCTCTTCAGGTCCGGGCTTGTGCTCCCGGGAACATGGCCGTAGTACTTCTCGCCTGTATCGCTTGAAATTGAACTGAGTGTGGTCATTCAGTGGTTTGCTCTTTGTATACGAAAAGTCGCCCTGCGGCATATCGTTTCCAGAAGAAGCCCCTTTGTAGCGTTTCATCCAAGGTATGTTGATGTAAAGAATAGGCCTGTTCTTCACGGGAAACAGAATACGCAATCTGTGAGTGATCTGTCAAAACCAGCCGACAAAGTTCTCGGACCGCCCTACCACTTCACCTTGACGCTGCGTTTCTGGCCGAGGCGGTCGATGTAGGAAACTTCGCCGTGTTGCCGGCCAAATTCGTGGAGTTCCTTGGTGATCTTCACGTCGAAACAGCAATACTCGGCGATCTCCAGGATCCGGCCTTCCTTCCACCATTTCAACGCCTGCAGGCCGTCCGCCACCTTCGGCGCGTTGAGCGTGGCCTTGGCGATGGAATCGAGCGAGAGCCGGTGCCCGAGTTTCAATTCCAGATCGGCCATCAGGTCGAGTGTCGGGGTCGCGTGCAAATCGAGCGGCGTGTAGCCGTGAAGCACTTCGTAATCGAAATTGATGATGTTGAAGCCGACGACGATGTCCGCCCGCGTGAGTTGCCGGACCAGGTCGGCAACCTTGTCCTCGGGGAAAATCCGATACTGACCGTCACCTGTGTTGTAGGTGACGCCCACCGACATTTTCATGTCGCGTTTCCGGTCCCAGCCGCCGACTTCCGCCGCGCTCTTCTGGGTCTCCAGGTCGAAGTAGACGATGTTCGACATGATCAGAGCGTCATCCGCGGCAGGCCGAGCGTGCGCATCGTGTGCAGCCCGGGCCGGCATTCGATGAGCCGTGGCAACGTGTTGGCCAGGATCGCCGGTGTGGCCACGTCGCCCGGCACGCCGCCTTCAATCACCAGGCTCAGGGGCGGTCTACCAACGATCTCGATCATGTCGCGCGGGTTCGGCGCGCCGATGTACATCTGCAATTCCAGGGTCAGTATTTCCATGCCGCCGCGTGTGCCGCGCGCAAATTGTCGCGTGCCCGCGACCGCGCCCTTCGGCACGGTGAGAAACTTCGTCTTGACCGTCTTCTTGGCAATCACAGGCGTCACGCTCTCATTCAATTCGTCCAGCGCCCACCCCAGCCCGTCCGCCAGAAACACGAGCGATTCGGCCAGGCCGACGTGCCCGACTTTGCGTTGCCGGTTCAGCTTGTTGAATTGCGATTCGCTCAGGGACGCCCCCACTTTGCGCTGCAACGCTTCGCGGCGCGTGCGCCGCATCAACCACGCGCATCACGCGCACCGCGTCCACGCGCTGACACGCCAAAGTGAGCAGCAACGCCAGCGTGTCCATCACCAGCCCGGGGTTGACGCCTGTGCCGACCACCGCGGCGGATTTCTGGATGCACAAATCGTCGAGCTTTCCCGCCAGCACCTTGTGGCGGTAGTACGGGAACAGCGCTTCTTCGCATGAGGTCACGCAATGCAGGCCCGCCCGCACGATCTCCGTGAGTTGCTCGTAGGCTTCGACAAAGCTCGACGTCGTGCAATGAATCACCACGTCCGCCGGGGTCTGCGCAAACAGGATCACCGGCTTGTCCGTCACGACAATGCCGAGCTTGCGATCCACGCCGAGCACGTCGCCCAAATCCTTGCCCGCCAGTTTCGGATTGCGGTCGACCGCGCCGACCAATTGCAGTCCCGGCCGGCTCAATACCAGGCGCGCCGTCGCGCACCCGATGGCGCCCAGTCCATATTGAATAACACGAATTCGTTTGTCCATGATGTCGCTCGCTCCCTGCTTTGTAGCCCCTTGCTGCAACTGCTTCAATGAAAAAGCCGGGTGCCGCGTTCGTGCATCCGTTCGTCCCACCAACCTTTGAACGTAACTGTTTCTTCCTTCCGGCGTCAGTCTCTCCGGAATTCCATGCCACCTCTCCCGCGAAAAACCAAGACCGGGTTTAGTCCACTAAATTTTTTTCGCCTCCACGCAGTAAATTCACTGAATCTTGCAGAACGTCGTATAGACGCGAAGTCTCGAGCCCTGTTACTCTAAAATCAGCTTCTGATATCAACCCTGGCGGAAGGTAGGCGTTGGTTATTGTGTCTGCACACATCGTATCGCTCTCAGGCCATCCTGGCCGCTTTACTTCGATTTTCGTCTATTGCGAGGGGATCCCAATATCCGTTTTTCACGATTCGGTGAGGCAGGATAAACCAAACAACGGGAACAACAGATACAGATAGGAGACAGAGTTATGTCAAACAGTCCTGGTCGTAAGTATGTAGGTCTGGCGGCAGTCGCTGTTCTACTGGGTTGTTCAGTGGCCCAGGCGAACAATGCCATCGTGGCCACGATCCAAGCCGCGAAGTCTGGACAAACAGTCAGTGTGTCCGGCACGTATGGTGGTATCAGCACAAGAATCCAGGTGCCGAGCGGTGTGACCGTCAAAGGGTCGGCCACCTTCCAATTCACCACCGGAGCCAATGCGGACGGCTTTTATGTGCCGTCGGGCAATAGCGGTGTGACCCTCTCAGGCTTCACCGTGACGGGTGCGAACCATGGCATCATCGTGTACGGCTCGTCATGCAGCATCCAATCCTGCACCGCCGTGGGCAACTACAACACGGGCATTGAACTCATCGGCAGCAGCGCAAAGAACAACACCGTTAACAACTGCATTAGCAAGCAAAACGCCGACAGCTCGGGCGGAAACGCGGATGGCTACGGCTGCAAACAGGGCGCCAGCTCGGGGAATAAATTCACCAATTGCGACGCCCATCAGAACTCGGATGACGGCTTCGACCTTGAAAAGCCGCCAGCGCGGTCAGTCACCAGCGGCTGCAAGTCCTACAATGAAGGCAGTTGGAATGGCAAGACGGGCAACGGCAACGGCTTTAAGACTGGGCATCACCGGCGACAACGTCGCGCATCACTTACTTCAGTTGCCCGCTTATAACAATACGGCGGGCGATTCCGCCCACGGTATTGATCACAACCATAACACGGGCAAGATCATCTCGACGCCTGCCATACCTATGGCAACAAGAACAAGGATGACCTCTCGCAACGTCGTCGTAACGAACTCGACGCTGCAATAACAAGGTCGTCTGCCTGCTTCACGCTATGGGGATCTTGGCACTCGCCTTGTCCCCATAGTTGTCTCAGGCCGGTAAATCGATTAATGATCCGGTGCCTGCACTTCCGCTTCGTCAAGTCTCGCTGGAATAAGTCGCTGACACTGTGCGGCGGTATTGTAATCGGGAGTGGTTTGTTTCTTGCGTCGGCCGACTTTCACGGTCCAACCAGGCGCGCCCGGAATCGCCTCAGGCACAATCCAACAATTCCATATCGCCCGCGTGCGGCGAAGGCGTCACCTCATCCGCCGGTAAGCCGATTGCCGCTTCCGTTGCTGAAACCCAGACTCAAGCAACCCCGGCACCGCTGTCGGGTTGGGGTGAACAACAATGGCAACATGCTCGTTGTCCAAACCCGGTACTCCCACGCGCAACGCCACGCTCGCCAACCTGTTGGAAAAACTGGCGGCTGTTGATCCCACCCGCGCCATGACCGTCGCCCAAGCCGAAGGCAACTTGAAATTGCGCGAAGCGTTGGTCCAAGCCTCGTTGCGCGGCTGGGCGCGCTCGTCACCGACCAACGCCGCCAGTTGGGCGCTCGCCTTGCCCGATTCCAATGATCGCGAAAGGGCGCTATCAACAGTGTTTACTGGTGCGGTTGCCGCCAATCCCGACGGTGCGGTGGCCCTTGGCCTGTCCCTGATTCGCAATAACCCCGACGAAGCCCGCGGGTATGGCTCCAGCTTGATCAACGCCTTGTGCGATGCGGGCGACTTTGAAACCGCCGCCCACATGGCCGCCGCCGGCGACGAGGAAACCCGTTCGGGCTGGATGGCCGGAGCGTATTCACGATGGGCGGAATTCCAGCCGGCGCAAGCCTCCCAGGCGGCCGCTGCCATCGAAGACCCGGACGTGAGAAATCAGGCGCTCCATGGCATCGTCGGCGGCTGGGCGGAAGCTGATCCCGCAGCACTCGTTCAGTTCGTGATGCAGTTGCCGTCGGATGCCGAGCGCGGCTCGCTACTGAGCCAGTCGCTGGAACGTTGGGTCAAACATGATCCCGAAGCGGCCTCCCAATGGATCAATAGCCACGAGACCGGGCCGGATACGGATCAGGGTGCTGCGGCAGTGGCAACGATGGATTCCCTCAAACCCGATTTGGCAATCAGCTGGGCTGTCAGCGTCGTCAACCCCAAGCTGCGCTCGGAAACCTTGGTTACAGTGCTGCGGAATTGGGTGACGGTTGATCTTCCCGCAGCCGAACGGTATTTCCAAACGACCAAGGACCTGCTGCCGGAAGACCGACAAGAAATCACCGGGGTCATCGCGACGCTCAAGGGTCAGTCGGCGTCACAATGAAACGGCCGACGGCGGAACGGTCCGGCTGGCGCTTGTACGCCGTCTGCGCCACGCTGTTTTGCGGCACGCTGTTGCTCTTCAGTCGCGCGGTGAACCATGATTTTCTCGACCTCGACGATCCGGATTACATTACCCGGAATATCCATGTTCAAAGTGGAATCACCAGGACGGGAATCCAGTGGGCATTCACTTCGGGCGATGCCGGCAACTGGCATCCGCTCACGTGGCTCTCGCACATGCTGGATTGCCAACTCTTCGGATCCAATCCGCACGGACACCACACCACAAACATTTTTTGGCACGCACTCAACGCGGTAATGGCGTTCCTTGCGCTACGACGACTGACGGGTGCGTTTTGGACGAGCGCCGTGTGTGCCGCGTTGTTCGCGTGGCACCCGCTGCGCGTCGAGTCGGTGGCGTGGGTGTCCGAACGCAAGGATCTGCTCTGCGCTTTCTTCGGGCTGCTGACCCTCTGGGCGTACGCTGTCTATGCGGAGAAGCGCCAGGAAAACAATCCCCTGGCGTGGCGACATTACATGCTCGCCGTTGCGGCGTTTGCGGCTGGGCTCCTGTCCAAACCCATGCTGGTGACATTGCCGTGTCTGTTGTTGCTTCTCGACCGGTGGCCGCTACGACGTGCCGGTTCGACAGGGATAACCGCCTCGCTTTGGCTCGAGAAAACGCCGTTCTTCGCATTGTCGGCCGCGTCGTGCGTTGTGACGTATCTCGTCCAAAGAAACGGCGGCGCCGTCGCCGAGAGGTTGTCCTTTGATGTTCGGCTGGAAAATGCCGTAATGTCGGTTGTCAGTTATCTTGGCAAGTTCTTTTGGCCATTCGATTTGGCGGTGGGGTACCCGCTTCCCCGGCACTGGCCGGTCGCCACCGTGGCGGTCGGAACCGTGCTGACGCTGGCGGTCACTGGCGTGGCGCTGTGGCAATGGCGCCGACGTCCGTGGTTGGCGACGGGCTGGCTGTGGTTTCTCGGCATGCTCGTGCCGGTCATCGGGCTCGTGCAGGTAGGACTTCAGGCCAAGGCCGACCGTTATACCTACCTGCCGATCCTCGGCGTGCAACTCGCGCTGCTTTGGACGGTGCGCGAATGGACGTTGTCTTCTTCAACCACGCGGAGGCTGGCGACCGCAGCGGTCGCGCTGGCGCTGGCGGGTTGCGCGGCCCGCACATGGAATCAACTGGCAGTCTGGCAGAACTCGCATACTCTTTATGAACATGCGCTGGCCGTGACGGAAAACAACTATCTGGCCCACTGTTATCTCGGCAGCGCTTTGTTCAATGAGGGTCGTCTCGACAAGGCCCGCTTTTATTTTCGACGCGCGCTCGAAATCAAACCCGATTACGTCACCGCCCGTTTCCGACTCGGGATCGTCCTTGAAAGACTTGGCCATAGCGACGAGGCGTTGGCCGCCTACGCGGAGGTGTTGAGGATCAAGCCGGACCACGCCGAGGCGCATTACCGCTATGCCAATGCCCTGGCCTTTCTCAATCGCGATTACGAGGCGTTGTCGCATTATGAAAAGGTCCTCCAATTGAATCCAAATTTCGCGCATGCCCAATGCAGTTTGGCCGATTCGCTCCGAGCTCTCAATCGTGCAGACGAGTCCTGCGCGCACTACCATCGGGCATTGGCACTGGATCCAAACGACGCCAACGCTTATTACGGACTCGGCTCGGCGCTGGAAGATTTGGGCCGCTCCGAGGAGGCGTTGGACAAGTATCGTCACGCAATTGAGTTGAGGCCGGGATTCGCCGACGCCCAATACAATGTCGGTGTCCTGCTCTTCAGCCGGAACCAGATGGCAGACGCCATCCCGCATTTTCAGGCTGCGATCGACAGCCGGGCCAACTATGCCGCTGCATATTTGGGGCTGGGACTGGCGGAGGCGACACTGGAGAAAACCGAGGAAGCCATCCGCCATTTGGAGCAGGCTTTGCAGCTTGACCCGGGTTTATCCGACGCTTCTGAAACACTTGCGCAATTGCGCGGGAAACCGGTCGGGGATCTCAACCGCAACCAACCGTAAGCTCACTTTTTCCCCGGGGAAGGCGCGGGGGCGTTCTCGGGCGCATCCTGGATGTCCAGCAGTTCAATGTCGTAAATCAGCGTCGAGTTGGCCGGGATGGGCGCCACGACGCCGGATGAGTCCTCGTCCCCGTAGCCAAGCGAGGGCGAAATGTAGAGCTTGATCCTGCCGCCCTTGTTAATCTTTTGGATTCCCTCATTCCAACCCGGGATGACCGACCCGATCTGGACGTGCAGTGGTTCGTTATAAGTCTTGTCGAACACCGTTCCATTGAGCAGGCTCGCAGTGTAGTCCACGAGCACAATTTGACCCGGTTTCGGATACGGACCGCCGCCGGGATGGATGATTTCGTAACGCAACCCGTCGGGCAGTTCGACGACATTCGTGTTCGCCTCCAGCCCGGAGAAGAACCGATTCATCTCGTCAAACTGTTTCCGCCGATCCGCACTGCGGATTCGTTCACGGCGGTCGGCGACAAACTTATCCAAGACCGAACCGATTTCTTGCGGGTTGACCGACAATGGTTCGCCTTTGATCCCGGCGGCAAGACCGTTCGCAAGCCAGGAGATCTCCGCGTCACTCAATTCACATTTGTTGGCGCGCGCATTCCGCGCAATGTTCCAGCCCCAGCACTCGAGGACCTGTGACTCGCTATAGCCGGAAGGCGGAGGCGGCTCGAGGTCCGGTGCCGGCGGAATCAAGGCGTTCTCCAAATCCTGCGCGGAAGTCTCCTTGATGGCGAGCAATTCGATTTCAAAAACCATCATCGAGCCCGGCGGAATGCCCCACTTGAGAGCCTCATCTTCAGGCAGTGGCGGCGGAACGTACAGCTTGATCGTGCCGCCCTTGTTGATCTTCTGCACCGCGTCGAACCAGCCACGGCAAACGCTTCGATTGGGCACCAGCACCATATCAAGAGGCCCGAATTGGGTAAACTCCCCGCCATTGATAAGGCGTCCGGTGTAGTGCACGTTCACGGTCTGCTGCGGCTTCGCCAAGGGACCGCTGCCGCGTTTGATGATTTCACACCGGGCGCCACCGGGTAGTTCGACGACGCCTGGATTCAGCTTCAGTCCGTCGAAGAATGCCCTGGCCTCAGCCTCATTCTTCTGCTCGATGGCGCGCACGACTTGTTTCCGCCGCGCTTTGGCCAGCCGTTCCACGTTCGGATACGCTTTTTGCGAATCGTACGGAGATGGCTGACCCTTGACACCGGCGAAAAACCCTTTCAAGAAATCGCGAATCTCGGTTTCCTTGATCTCGATCCCGGCGACTTTGTGCTCCTGCGCGATGATCCAGCCCCAGGTCTCGATGATTTGCTGATCGGTAAAGGCCGACACGGGAGTCGCAGAGATGACAGCCGGCGTCGGTTGAGGTAAGGCGGGCGCGAGGACGATGGTGCACAGTCCGATGGCGCCCAGTCCATATTGAATGACACGAATCGGTTTGCTCATCAGAATCACCGCCCTCAAATCTTGTAACGTCCCGCGGCGCGCGCATCAACGAAAAAGCCGCACCTCTCCATTGTCTTTCCAGCCAGGGCCGGTTACGCTGGGGTCGTGAGCGCGTTCCCTGTCAGCCCGGAGAAGGAAACCCAACTCGCGCAGCGCATGGCCGCGCTCGGCGTGCGGGAAGCCGACATTGAAGAGACGTTCGTCCGTTCAGGCGGTCACGGCGGCCAGAACGTCAACAAGACCGCCACGTGCGTGATGTTGCTCCACGGCCCGACACGTCTCCAGGTCAAATGCCAGACCACGCGCTCGCAGGGGCTCAATCGCTATCTCGCACGACGTCTCCTGCTCGACAAGATCGAGGCGCTCAAAAAGGGTTACGTCGATGCCGAGCGCACGCGCGTCGAAAAGATCCGCCGCCAGAAACGTCGTCGCAGCCGACGCGCCACCCAGCGGATGCTCGACAACAAGTCCCGTCATGGCGAGAAGAAACAATCCCGCCGGCCGGTGGGGTTGGAATAGAAGCCGCGAGACCGAGCCAAAAGAAAAGGCGCCCCGTTTGCACGGGACGCCTTTCTGTTTGAACGACTAACTCTGAAAAGGGTTAGAAGCGATTGCTGCCGGCGAACTTGCGTCCACCGCGATCGCCACCGCCGAAACCGCCGCCACCGCCACGGGGGCGGTCTTCACGGGGCTTGGCTTCGTTGACGGTCAACGCGCGACCATCCAATTCCTTGCCGTTAAGATCGGCAATGGCCTTGGTGGCCTCTTCCTGCGTGCCCATTTGCACGAAGGCGAACCCACGGGACTTGTTGGTGAACTTGTCCATGATGAGTTCACAGCTGGTGACGTTGCCCGCCTGTTTGAACAGGTCGAGGATGTCCCCTTCGCTGGTGTTGAACGACAGATTTCCTACGAATAGCTTGGTAGCCATTATGTGTTTATTCTTTCTGCTGCGATTAGGAGGTCTCAGTGACTGTTCCCGAACGATTCGGGTTTCGGACTGTCACCGAGCTGCGAGGCCTGACTGACATTCCACCAATCTCACTGCAACTGCTTCTATCTGCTAGCTCCGTAACCATAGGGCATCCCGCCAGAATAGCAATAGTTATTTTTGGGGCGACGGCGCGGCCTCCGCCAACAACTCGCCCAGCCGCGTTCCGGCTTCCTCCCAATCCGCCACGGTGCGCGCGAGATCTTCGGTGACGGCGCTCAATTCCCGGTTCACCGCCACGGCCCGACCGGGTTTCTGGTAGGTCTCGGGATTCTCCAACTCCGCGGTGAAGTCCTTCTGCAATTGCTCCAGTCGCGCGATTTCCTTCTCCAGTTCGCGCACGGTGTGCTGCAGCGCCTGCCGTTCGCGCGCCCGCGCCTGACGGGCTTCGGCTTCGAACCGCTTTCGCTCGCGATCCTTCACGCGCGAACGATCGGCGGGGACAACGGCGGGCGTGGCCGTTTTGGTCGCACCGGCGGTGAGGGCCGCCTGCGCCGAGGTGGCGGCGGATTTCTCGAGATAGTACTGGTAGTCGCCGTGGTACGGTGTGAGTTTGCCGGCGTTCACGTGCAGGACGTGTTTCGCCAGTTTGCGGATGAAATACACATCGTGGCTGATGAAGATCAGCGTGCCTTCGTAATGCTCGAGCGCGTGAATCAGCGCATCGATGCTCGCCATGTCTAGGTGCGTGGTCGGCTCGTCCATCAACAGCAGGTTCGGCGGATCGAGCAACAGTTTGACCAACGCCAACCGGCTTTTCTCGCCGCCACTGAGCACGCCGACCGATTTGAATACGTCGTCGCCGCGAAACAGAAACGAACCGAGCACGGTGCGCACGAGTTGCTCCGACACCCGCTGCGGGGTGTCGAGCGCTTCTTCGACCACGGTGCGATCGGCGTTCAGCATCTCCACGCGATACTGGGCGTAGTACCCCACCTTCGTGTTCAAACCTGGTTCGCGCGTGCCGGATTGTACCGGCAACACCCCGGCCAGGAGTTTCAACAGCGTGGACTTGCCCGCGCCGTTCGGGCCGACCAGCACGATGCGCTGACCGCGTTCGGCCTCGAAGTTCATACCGCGATACACCACGGTCTCGCCGTAGGCGTGGTGGATGCCCTTGAGGGTGATGACGCGCTGTCCGCTGCGCGTCGGTTGCGGGAATCGGAACTTGATCGACCGCGCTTCGTTCACCGGCGCCTCGATCTTGTCCATGCGTTCGATCTGCTTGAGCTTGGCCTGGGCCTGCGAGGCTTTGCTGGCCTTGGCGCGAAACCGGTCGGCGAACTCCTGCAGCCGCTGGATGTCGCGCTGCTGGTTCTTGTAAGCCGCCAGATGCTGCTCCGCCTGCGCCGCGCGCTGGACCAGATACTCGTCGTAGTTGCCGCGATACCGCAGCAACCGGCTCTGGCGAATGTCCACAATGCTGCCGACGAGTTGGTTCAAAAACTCACGGTCGTGCGAGATAACCACGATTCCGCCGGGATACGTTTTCAAGTATTCCTGGAACCACCGCAACGCTTCGAGGTCGAGATGATTGGTCGGTTCGTCGAGCAGCAGCAGATCCGGCTCTTGCACGAGCAACCGGGCCAGGTGCGCCCGCATCACCCAGCCGCCGCTCATCGCCTTCAGCGGACGGTCGAAATCCCGTTCACGAAACGCCAGCCCGGCCAGAATCTTCTTCGCCTTCGGCGCGAGTTGCTGGCCAAGAAATTCAGCGGCTTCCGCCGGAATGGCTGTCGCCAACTCCAACACCGTCTCGTCGCCGACCGGCGCCGTTTCCTGCGGCAGATGACCGACGGTCGTGTTGCGTTCGATGGACACCTCGCCCGCGTCGGGCCAATCGTGGCCGAGCACGAGTGAGAACAATGTGGACTTGCCCGCGCCATTCGGCCCGACCAACCCGATGCGGTCGCCACGATTGACCTGCAGCGACGCGTCCTCAAAGAGCACGCGCGCCCCAAACGCCTTCGTCATTTCCGAGATCGTCAACATGAGAGGTCGTGAAAGCTACTGGCAGTACCCGAGGTCGGCAAGGGGTAAATCATCCGGATGCCAGGCGCATCTGTGTCGGGAACATCCGCCGCCGGGAAAGAATCCGCCAAGCGGTGGCGGTTCATTCCACGCGAATGACGGCTCCCATGCCGTGCGACTGGCCGTGCGCGATGGTCACGGCGTGCTCGCGGACGTTGCAGGTTTCGATGCACAACATCGACGGCCATTCGTCGTCGCCGAAATCAGGCATCGCCTTGGCTTTGGCAATCCATGGATTCCACACGACCGTGGCGTCCGAGCCGGTCTTCTCGATCACCAACCGCCGCTTCCAACCGGGGTCGTGCGCCACACACATGGCATGCGTGTTCCTGTAGATCCGGTCCGTCTCGGCCGTGATGCGAATGGGGGCCGCGCCTTCGGTCTCCTCGTGGGGCGTCCCGACCCGGTCCGAATACGCCGTGCCCGCCAACCCTTCGATGGTCACCTGCCGTACATCATCAACCGCCAAATAGGTGTGCAGTGCTTCCTCGATGCGCAATGGCTGTTGGGCGGTATTCCGTACGCGCAACCGCAAGCCCAGCGCCGCGCCGACGGTCACGCGGTACTCCGCTTCAAATTCTCCGTCCCATTCCTTGCGGGTCGCGTCGTTGGACACCAGCCGCAACCCGATTTCGACGGGGCCATCGCCGACCTGCTCCGCCGCGGTCAATTCCCACTCCAGCAACCGCGCGAACCCGTGCGCGGCGCCCGGTTTCCCGTCCTGTCGCGGGCCGAACCACGGAAAACAAATCGGCACCCCGCCGCGAATCGGTTTGCCTGGTTCGAACCAACTCTTCGCGCTCATGAACAGCACCGGTTTTGCACCGTGCGGCTGGAAATGCGTCACGTGCGCCCCCTGCAGATAGATCTCCGCGTCAGCCTGTGCCGTCCCAATCACCAGGCGGCGCAACCCACCCCGTCCCGCCTCAATCCGAACCGTATCCGGAAGCTTGTTCATGCCCGCATGCTATCCATAATCATACCTTCTGCCAACGGTTTTCCCGAAGCCTCAGACCTGCGGCTGGGCGCTCTCCTATAGCCGCGCCGGTTTGTCGGGCCGAAGGTCTTCCTACACTCCCCTCCAGGACCCGGCCGACCACGTCCGAATCCGGAGGATTTCGTTTTTCGGAATGCCGAGCGATGCGAGGAACTTCTGGTGCGCCTCCGGGGCTCTCCGTTCAAATTCCGCATGCCAGCGTGCCATGGCCCGATCGTCCATGCCCGCGGCCCGCAACATCTCCACCCACATGTCTTTGTCCACGGCTGGCGGACAGCCGCCCGCAGCCATGCCCTTCAACATCTTGGCCAGCAAGTGTTGCTTGCTTCTCAAATCGAGAAGTTCGTTCCCCAATTCGCGGAACCGTCGTTCCAGGACTTTCGCGCGGGCTTTGCCTTTCGATGAAAGAAGCATCCGGATGTCCGCGAGAGCCAGCCCGGCCTGGCGGAAGTCACAGATTCGTTCCAGCCGCTCGCGGTCCCGATCCGTATAGCAGCGATAGCCGGCCGCGGTTCGCCCCGAAGCCGGCAACAGGCCCATCCGGTCGTAATAGAGCAGCGTGCTGCGCGACAATCCAAACGAACGGGCGAGCTTCGTAATCGTGCAAGATTTCATGATGTCAGGCCGGCCGCGGGGCCGCGGTCGCCGGTTGCCACCGCCCCGGATCGGCTACCGGCTCTGGGTGCGGATGAGCGCACATTTTTCCGGTGGCAACCCCAACCATTCCAGGAAACTCTGGTGCCCCTCCGGATATCGCGCCTCGAACAAACGATGCCATTTCTGCATTTGCGCATCATCAAGCCCCAGTTCCCGGAACAGGGCAATCCAATTCTCGACGGTCATTTTCTTTTGCATTGGCCGCTTCCTTTCAATCGTTCGATGTTGTTGTTTCGGTCGCCATGATGGCCATCACGATGCAAACCCTAAACTGTGAAGCGATAGACGGGTCAATACCCCAAAACACGTTTCTCAAACACCGCCGGAGTGGCGCGCGTCACAGCCAAGAAAAGCTTCCAAACGTTGCACTCGCTCGCTCCCGCTCGGCTCGCCCTTCGGGCCACCTTCGGTGTTGCGTTTGCCGCGACGGCGTCTCGTCCGACTCGGCTCCGCCGCTCCCAGCGGCTCGGCTCCAAACCTCACAATGAAAAAAGCTTCCAAACCTTCCAAACCTTCCAAAGTGCACTAACGAGTTTTCAGGAAGTGTGGGAGAATTGGGGTGTGAGCATGGATCATAGAGACATGCGGGAAGGCCGAAGACATGACGACGGGCAGGAAGCCCTCTATAGAAAAGAGTGTTTCTGCCAAACGAACCCAACTGAAAAACCTGGAAGCGTCTTGGAATGAATAGGTTGAGAAAAAATACAGAGTTGGGTTCGTTTTGCAAAAAGAGGCAAAAAACGGGAAATAAATGCTGGAAAACAGCCCCGGGAGGGTGGTTTTTGGCACAAAGCCAGAACAAACCCAATTTGGGGGTACCGAAAGGCTGCTCGGCTCTCGTGGGGCTATTCCCGTTGACGTTGAGCAGACGCGGTTCCATGCTGGATGTGACTTATGAGCTTGTCGAACAAACAAATTAGCAAGTTGAAATCGCTGGCGCAGCGGCTGGAACCCGTTGTGTACGTCGGCAAAGCGGGCGTGACTGACGAGTTGTTGGCGGCAGTCGAGCAGGCGCTAAGCGATCACGAACTGATCAAGATCAAGTTCACCGCGTTCAAGGAAGAGAAGAAATCCCTCGCCGCCGAGATGGCGGCACGCACGAACAGCGAACTGGTCTGGATCGTCGGCCATGTGGCGATTTTATATCGCGCGCAGGCCGATTCCGCGCGTCGTCGCGTGTTGCCGTATCCCTGAACTGGATTCCCATGAGTTCACGACAAATCATCGTGGTCGGCGGCGGCGCGGCGGGGTTTTTTGCGGCCATCACGTGCGCGGAAGCGTTGCCGGATGCCAAGGTCACCATCCTGGAGCGGGGCGCGGAGTTTCTTTCCAAGGTCCGGATTTCCGGCGGTGGACGCTGCAACGTGACGCACAAGTGTTTCGATCCCCGGGATTTTGCCACGAGATTCCCCCGGGGCGAAAAGGAGTTGATCGGACCGTTTCAACGATTCCAAGCACGCGATACCGTCGCCTGGTTTGCGGCCCGGGGCGTGAAGCTCAACGCCGAATGCGATGGACGGATGTTCCCGCTCAGCAATTCGTCGCAGACGATCATCGATTGTCTGGTGAGCGCGGCCAAAGCGGCGGGCGTGACGTTGCGGACGGCGTGTCGGGTGGAGCGGGTCGCCCGTCGCGCGGAAGGCGGTTTCGACCTGACGCCAACCAACGGCGAGACGCTGTTCTGTGACCGGCTGTTATTGGCCACGGGAGGATGCCGGACGGCGGCCGCCGGTGACGTGGCGGTGTCGCTCGGGCATACGCTGGAGCCGCCGGTGCCATCGTTGTTCACGTTTCAACTGGAGACGCCGTGGCTGCGGGAACTGGCGGGGATCTCGGTCGAATCGGTGGACGCCTCGGTTCCGGACACGGAGTTGCGGGAGCGCGGCGCGTTGCTGGTGACGCACTCGGGACTGAGCGGCCCGGTGATCCTGCGTCTTTCGGCGTGGGGGGCGCGGGTGTTGCATGATCGCGACTACCGGTTTCCGCTGCACGTGCACTGGCTGCCGAAGCTCGACCAGGAAGAGATTGCGACCGAGCTTCAGTGGCGTCGCAGCCAGCAGCCAGCCCGGCTGGTGGTGAATACGCCGATCCCGCCATTGCCGGCGCGGCTGTGGGAACAATTGGTCCTGGCCGCGGGCGTGAAGCGGGATACGCGCTGGGGCGTGATCACGCGTTCCGCGCAGCACAGCCTGCTCCAGCAATTGATCCGGACGGAATTGCCGGTGACCGGCAAGAGCCTGAACAAGGAGGAGTTTGTGACCTGCGGCGGCGTGCGCCTGAGCGAGGTGAATTTCCGGACGATGCAAAGCCGGGTCTGCCCGGGCCTTTATTTCGCCGGTGAACTGCTGGACATTGACGGCATCACCGGCGGTTTCAATTTCCAGGCGGCGTGGACGACCGGCTGGATTGCTGGCGGCGCCATGGCGCGCGAATGATCCCCCCACCGTCAATCCGCTTTGCGCGCCCAGCGAAGCTTGGCGGAGGCGGAACGCGGATTGTCGTGGCGTTCGGCGGGCGTGGGGCGGATGACTTCGCGGGCGATGTCGGCGTAGATCCCGTCGCGCAGGCCGGCTTCAAAGGCTTTCTTCACGCGGCGGTCTTCGCCGGAGTGGAACGTCAGGATGGCGACGCGTCCGCCGGGGTTGAGACAAACCGGGAGATTTCGCAGGAAGCTGTCGAGGGCGGAGAATTCGTCGTTCACGGCGATGCGCAACGCCTGAAAGACGCGACGGATGGAGTCGTCGCGCTCGTCTGTCCGTTGCCGCCCGCAACAGGGCGCGGTGGACGGCATTGGTCAGCGCGGTCGTCGTGGGAAGCGTGCGGCCCGCGAGGACGCCGGCCAGGAGCCGGGCGTGCGGTTCGTCGGCATTCTCCGCCAACAGGATGGCAAGGGCGTCGGCGCTGATTCTTTCCAGCAGCGCGGACGCGGGCTGACCGCGCCGCGGGTTCATCCGCATGTCGAGCGGTCCTTCGAACTTGACCGAGAAACCGCGGGGCGGATCGTCGAGTTGCATGGAAGATACGCCAAGATCCGCGAGGATCAGGTCGACTCCGGAGAGTTGTTCGACAGCGAGGATTTTCGGCAGGCCGGCAAAATTGCTGCGGTGCGCCACGAAAATTTCCGGACCCAACCCACTGGCACGCATCCGCGCCTCGGCTTTGGGCAACTCGACGGGATCGACGTCGAGCCCGATGAGGCGTCCGCCGGGCTGCAACCTGGCCAGCAGTTCACGGGCGTGACCGCCGTAGCCCAGGGTGCAATCCGCGGCCACTTCACCCGGCTGCGGATGCAGCACCTCGAGAATCTCCGCGACCATGATGGGTCGGTGCGTGCCTGCCGGCGTCTTGCCGGAGGCGAGCACTTTCGCAACCGTTTCGGGGTAACGCTCCGGATCCCGCTCCTTGTATTTCTCGTCGAAACGCCGCGGGTTCTTTCCGGAATAGCGCGGTCGCCGCTGGTGCGGGGAAACGGGGATTCCTTCCGGTGCCGGACTATCGCTCATGACTCATTATACCTCCGCGGCCGGATTGGCAAAGCCGTTTTGTCCCGCCGGATCGGATTGACCTTCCCCGTGTCATGTCTCATGTTGCCCTACAGCATGACGCTCGGAGATACCACCGGGAACAAAGCCCGGCCACTGCTGGAGTGGTTGCTGCAGAAGCATCCGGACACGCCGAAGAAGCGCGCCAAGCAATGGATTCTGGCGGGGCGCGTGAGCGTCAAGGGCGTGGTCATTCGCCAGCCGAATCGAGCGATGCCCGATCCGCAGGACACGCTGGAATTGCTGGGCCGACATGCCACGGCGTTGGATTGCGGGCCGGGCGGGTGGCGGATTCATCCGCGGGTGGCGGTTCTCCATCTCGATACCGCGCTGGCCGTGGTGAACAAGGGGCCGGGCTTGATCTCGGTGCCGGCGGACAACTGCGATCTGTCGGCTCTCAGCATCCTCGCGGATTTTCTGGCGGGCAAACTGCGCGCCCAGAACCGCGGCCTGCCCGGCCACGGGCGTTCGTTGCCACCCGCGTATCGCTTGTTGGAACCCTTGCCCGTGCATCGGCTCGACCAGTACACCAGCGGCGTATTTTGCATGGGGATGAATCCGGCGGCGCGGCAACGGCTCATCGACCAATTGAAGTTGCACACGATGAAACGGGAATATGTGGCCTATGTGGAAGGCCGGCCGCAACAATCCCAGGGCACATGGCGGAATTGGCTAAAGCTCAGCGCGGACCAACTGCGCCAGTTCGTCATCACCGATGCGGAAGCCAGGGACGCCAAAGCCGAGGCGCTGGAGGCCATCACGCACTACGAGGTGATCGCGCAGTTCCCGATGGCCGGCAACCAGAAGATCGTCACCAAATTGCGGTTGCGGCTGGAGACCGGGCGCAAACATCAGATTCGCGCACAGGCTGCCCATGCGGGTCTGCCGTTGGTGGGGGATCGAACGTATCACCCGAAGTATCACAGCGAGGCGCCGAAAACCGCGCGCATCGATTTTCCGCGCCAGGCGTTGCACGCTGAAATCCTGGGTCTGGAGCATCCCGACAAGCCCGGTGTCCGGATGACGTGGATCGCCGCACTGCCCAAAGATCTGCAGCAACTCGAAGCCTCATTGCGGTCCGGTCGGGCATGATCGAGCAACATGGCGACTCAATGGCCAACTTCGCACGTGCTCCACACGGCACCGTGTTCGTCGGTGATGTCACCGCGGGATGCGGGGTCGAGCGTGGGCGCGTTGTCCACAAGAAAGCGATACATATGGCGTCCGCGAGTCAATTCCACTTTGGCATGCCAGACGCCATCGATGCCTTTGCGCATGCCGCGAGTCATTGTTTTGTCGCCCCTGGCCAGGCGGACGACCAACGAAACATGTTGCGCATGTGATGCGCTCAGTCGAAAAGCAACGGATGTATTGTCATCGCGATATTGCAGTCGCATGGAAGCAACGGAATCAGGCCGGTCCAGTACCACGATAGCGGATGATGTGCACTTTCTCAAGTGTGACGAGGCCGTCGCCCATCATCTTGTCGAGTTCGGGGAGGAACGCGTCGATCCGGTCTTGTTTGTCAACGATCTCGATCAACACGGGCAGGTCTTCGCTGAGCCGGAGAATCTTCGCGGTATGCAGATGCGAATTGGCGCCAAACCCCATCGGGCCGCGGAGGACAGTCGCGCCCGCGAGGCCCATTTCGCGGGCCTTGAGCACAATCGCCTCGTAGAGGGGTTGATGATGCCATTTGTCCTGTTCGCCGAGATAAATGCGCAGGAGAGAGCCTTCGCCTTCGAGTTTCACAATGCACCTCCATGGAGTTTCGCCTGAAGCGCGCGACCACAGACCCAGCCGAGATAGACGGCGAGCAAGCCGAGCACGTTCGAGCCAACGATATTGAGCGTGACCGCGAGCCACTCGCCATCCCGGGCAAGGTTGAGTGTTTGCAGTCCGTAGCTGGAAAACGTGGTGTAGCCGCCGCAGAAACCGACCATAAGGAAGTCGCGCCATTCGGGCTTGAGCCAGGCGCGTCCCGTGGCGGGTCCGCTCACCGCCGCGATGACGCCGATGGCGAAGCAACCGCTGACATTGACGACGAGGGTGCCGAGCGGGAAGACCACCGCCACCGGGAAGTGTTTCGACTGATGCTCGGAGATGACTCCGTTAAGCCCGTACCGGGCCAGGGTGCCAAGTGCTCCGCCAAATACCAACAACCAGAATCTGACCATCGCATCCCCTCAACCGTGGTAGGAGTCATTAGCGCCCCGTCATCGCGGGGGCAGTTGCAGGCGAACCCCATCACCATCGTTCAATCTGAACGAATACGCTGCGAAATTCCAGACGAAAGAAAAGCCGATTCTATTGAGTATCGAACTTACGCCGCTGACGCGTGGCGTTGTTTCGAATTGACCACACTGGTCAACAAAGAGCGAAGCGCCAAGGAAAACCGAAGCTGTCGAATAAGCGTAACTAGCTGAAAAACAGCCGGTTGCGCCTTTGCGACAATCCCGTGGCACAGCGCCTGCAAACGATCACGGCCATGCGAGGCGTGTTGTGAGGGGAAGCCACGAAAATGTGTTGACGGCTTGTTAGCGGGTTTCGGTAGTGTTTTAATTCAACGCACCCGAGTCGGAGTTGTTAGATTCGAATAGTACGCGCAGTTCACGAGACCAACATAAAAAAAACCCACAATAAACGGAGGACATGACGGTGAGGATCAATAAACTCAAAGCCGTATGGATGTGTGTGGCGGCGGCGGTGTTGATGGCGAGAGGAGTTCCTGTCGTCCATGCGGACGAGGGGGACTATAAGACGCTCTATGAGGAACAGAAAAAGCGCAGCGACGACTTGGAAAAGCGGGTTTCCGCCTTGGAAGCCAACAGCACGCAGAATCTTGCGGTAGCCAAGTCGGACATTCCGCAGAAGTCGCTGGATTTCCTCGGCCAGACGGAGATTAGCGGGTTCATGGAAGCTTCCTACATGTATGACTTCAACGACACGAAAGGCACGCACACGATCGTTGGTCGAACATTCGACACACACGCCAATCAATTCACGGTTGACGACTTCAAATTGGCCTTGGAGAAGCCGATCAGTTACAATCCGACCAACTGGGCCATTGGATATCGCGCCGACCTGGTTTTCGGTCAAGATGCAAGCGTCATCCACTCTTCAGGCTTCAACTTGGGGACGGATGGTGATCTGGAGCAGGCGTTTGTCGACGTCAACGTTCCGGTCGGCAACGGCTTGAAGGTCATCCTCGGCAAGACCGTGACCCTGATGGGCGTGGAAGTCATTGAGCAGGTGTCGAACCCGAACTTCTCGGAAGGGAACCAATTCCTGTTCGTCGAGAACTTCACGCAGACCGGCGTCCAATTGGCCTATCAGTGGAATGACAAGCTCGACACCGAGTTTGTGGTGTTCAACGGTTGGGACCAATTGCCCGACAACAACTTCGGCATGTCCTACATGGGCCGTGTCGGCTATGCGGTGGATTCCAATACAACGGTTGCCGTGCTCGGCTACGGCGGCCCCGAACAGACAGTTCCTCCCGCTGGGGCCGGCGCGACCGGCAACTGGCGTGACGGTGTCGAGGCCGTCGTCAATCACAAGTTCACTGATAAGTTCAACAGCTATGTTCAGGTTGATTACGGTCACGAAGAAAACGCCTTTCTTTCCGACGGTACCACACAGTCCGATGCGGAATGGTATGCGGCCGGCGCGTGGTTGCTGTATGACTTCACCGACAAGGTTGAACTGGCATTCCGCCAGGATTTCTTGAGGGACAGGAAAGGCAGCCGCACTGGTGCCACGTTCGGCCTCCCGGTTGGCGACACTCCAGAGCTTTACAGTTCCACACTGACGCTGAACTTGAAGCCCGTGGACAACTTCCAGGTACGCCCGGAGGTTCGCTGGGACCACTCGGACAAGGCCGGCACCTACAATGGCATCCGCGACCAGTTCACGCTTGGCGTAGGCGTAGCCTATCTGTTCTGACATGACACAACGCATCGTGGCCCTGGTAGCGACGCAACCCAGCGTTCTGCCAGGGCCAGTATGCTCAGGCCGCAGGGATTGTCATCTCGGCGCCATCTGTGATGGCGATCCTGTGCAGGCTGGCAATAGACTATGAAAAAAATTGAAGCCATCATCAAACCGTTCAAACTCTCAGAGGTCAAGGAAGCCCTCTCGGATTTCGGCATCGTGGGCATGACCGTAACCGAGGTCAAAGGCTTCGGACGCCAAAAGGGCCAGACGGAGATTTACCGGGGAAGCGAGTACTCCGTGGATTTTTTGCCGAAGATCAAAATCGAAGTCGTACTGCGCGAAGACAAAGTGGACAAGGCTGTCGACGCGATCCTCGAAGCTGCCCGAACCGGAAAGATCGGCGACGGCAAGATTTTCATACTGCCTGTTGACGAAGCGGTTCGCATTCGTACCGGCGAAACTGCCGAGGCGGCGGTATAAGCGAAGACTCGTCGCCGATCACGTCTCCCCCCGGCCCGGGCAAATGAATGAGGGATGAGTCTCCATCTGGAGCGATTACCTGATTGACAAGCTGTTGCTTGCATTGACTCGCGGGCCCGCTGTGCTATGCTCGCACGTTCATTTCCGAATCCATATGCCCGTTGCACGAAATGGGGACGCGGGTTGTTCGGGCGGATTCCGGACATTGAGTTGGAACGGGCGATCTTATTCTTCTCGGCCTGAGCCCGTCAGCCAACCTCGTAGTCGAATAAGAGGAAACTTGAACTGCACGATGGATAACTCGGTCTCTCGTTCGAGGTTGCCGCGATGTATGCGGTCGTGGGGCGGGCCGCTATGGACGAAAAGATAGGTTCCACACCATCGCCCAAGAACCTGCCCGAGCGGGTAAGGGCGCTGGTCATCGGTCGGGCTCTCAGCCCGCATGATCGTTCCGTCTTCCATAAGTTGTCCCTGATCGCGTTCTTCGCGTGGGTGGGACTTGGCGCCGATGGCTTGTCGTCATCCTGCTACGGTCCTCAAGAAGCGTTCCTGGCGCTGGGGACGCATCCCTATCTTAGCATTTTCATCGGCTTGGCATCAGCCCTGACAGTGTTCGTCATCAGCGCGAGTTACTCGCAAATCATTGAATTATTTCCGACCGGCGGCGGCGGCTATCTCGTCGCGAGTAAATTGCTCTCGCCCACCGTCGGCATGGTTTCCGGGTGCGCGCTACTCATCGACTATGTGCTGACGATCACGATCTCGATTGCCAGCGGGGCCGATGCGTTGTTCAGCTTCCTGCCTGCCGGTTGGCTCCCGTACCGGCTGAGCTTTGCGATCGCGGGAGTGCTGGTTCTGACGGTACTGAACCTTCGCGGCGTGAAGGAATCGGTGGTGACATTAGTTCCCATCTTCATGGTTTTCGTCGTCACCCACATCTTCGTGATCCTGTACGCGCTGGTCGTGCACGCGGGCGATTTCGGCCAAGTCCTGAGTGCGACGACGGACACTGTCCGGCAGGCCCACACCGAACTCGGGTTGTTCGGAATGCTTCTGCTGATGCTGCGCGCCTACAGCCTGGGCGCGGGCACGTATACTGGAATCGAAGCCGTCAGCAACGGTCTGCCGATCCTGCGTGAACCGAAAGTGCAAACGGGCAAACGGACCATGCAGTACATGGCCATCTCTCTGGCGTTTACCGCCACGGGACTGATGTTCGCCTATTTGCTCCTGCACGTGAACTATCAGGAAGGCAAGACCCTCAACGCCGTGTTGTTCGAAACGCTGACAGCCAACTGGGGCGCTGGCGCACGGTGGTTCGTGCTCGTGACGTTGATTTCCGAGGCGCTGCTGCTGTTCGTTGCCGCGCAGGCGGGTTTCCTTGACGGCCCGCGCGTGCTTTCGAACATGGCGCTTGACCGCTGGATGCCGACGAAGTTCGCCACGCTCAGCGACCGCCTCGTGACGCAGAATGGCATTCTGCTCATGGGTCTCGCGGCGTTCCTGGTCATGTGGTTGTCGGGTGGCTCGGTGAGATTTCTGGTGGTCTTGTACAGCATCAATGTGTTCATCACCTTCACTCTCTCCCAACTCGGCATGGTGCGCCACTGGTGGGTCACCGACAAAGGGGTCGACCATCGCCGCAAGAAATTGTTCGTCAACGGTCTCGGCCTCGTCTTGTGCAGCGCAATCCTCGTCCTGATGACCGTCCTCAAGTTCCGCGAAGGCGGTGCCATCACGGTCGTGTTGACCGCCGGCCTGATCGTCGTGGCGCTGCTGATCCGCCGCCACTATCGTTACACGGGGCACCTGCTGCGCCGTCTCAACGATCTCGTCCAAACCGCTGCAACCGAGACCGGTATGAGTGATGCCAACGCACCCGAGCCCGTGCCCGAGTGCAACCCGAAGGCCAAAACCGCCATCATTCTCGTCAGCGGTTTCAACGGCCTCGGTCTTCACACGCTGTATGGGGTAATGCGCGTGTTCGGCGGGGTGTTCAAAAACTTCGTCTTTGTCCAGGTCGGCGTCGTCGACGCGGGCAACTTCAAGGGCACCGACGAAATCGATAGCCTCCGCAACCATGTGCTCGACGAACTCGAACATTACGTCGACTACATGCGCGAGCACGGCTACCATGCCGAAGGTTTTTACTCGCTGGGCACGGATGTCGTGGAAGAACTGGCGCAGGTCGCACCGAAGATCGTCACGAAATTCCCCAATAGCGTCTTTTTCGGCGGTCAACTCGTTTTCCCGAAGGACACCATCGCCTCGCGCTGGCTCCACAACTACACCGTCTTCGCCGTCCAAAAACGTTTCTACCGCGCCGGCTTCCCCTTCGTCCTGCTGCCGATCCGCGTATAGTTCCTGGTGCACCGAACCGTTATTCCCTCTTCAGCGCCTTGACGGGATCGATGTTGGCGGCGCGATTGGCGGGCCGCAGACCGGCCAGCAGTGAAACCAGCGCCGCGCCGACGATCAGCAGGAGGCAAAATCTCAGATTGATGGAGAAAATCGAGTCGGGGATGAGCAGCGCCTCTTCGGGGTCAAACACCTGCCCTCGGGCGAAGTTGATGACCCAATGGCTGATCCCGATCGCCAGCGCCCAACCCAACACCATTCCGAACACGGTCCCGAGCACCCCCTGCAAGACCGCCTCGCCGAGAAACAAGCGGCGAATCTCCCGCTTCGTGGCGCCGAGCGCGCGGAACAGTCCGATATCGACGCGGCTGTCGGACACGGTCTTGGAGGTGGTGCTCCATACCAGCCCGCACGCCAGCCCGAGAATCAAGCTGCCAAACGCGAACGCGACTTGCTTCACAATGCGCACCGTGCTGTCAAAGGCGCGCGCCTGATTCTCGAACGTGCGCGCCCGCGTCGCCGCGGAAAACCCCATCTCTTCGATGCGTTTGGCCACGGCCTCGATGTCCGCGCCGGGCTTCACCAGCACGACCCCCTCGGTGTATTCACCCGATCTGGGCGTGCGGCGTCCGCGTTCTCCGTACACCACCTCGTCCGTTGCGGGTGGGGGATTTCGCAAGGCGAGGCGCCGGCGCTGGTCGAGCCACTTCTCGCACATGACGGCCGTGTCAAACGGCATTAACACTTTGCTACCCGGACAGAAACCGACAACCCGCCCTTTGAGCGTGAGCGTGGTGTTGAAGATCGTCGTATCATACATGCCGCGGAAGCTGCGTTCCATGGCGTCATGTTGCGCCGTCACATCGTCGCCGCTCACCGGCTGGTATTTGCGCTTGGCGTAATCATAGGCGAAACCCGACAGTCGCGCGTAGTTGTCGCCGAGAACGATGGTCACTTCCCGCCCCAGCCAGGTTCTTTTCGCCCGCCGGGTCGTCCCCCAGTTTGCCGCGCTTTTCATCGAAGCGCAATCGCACCTCCCGCTCCCCGACAACGAGCGGGATCGAGTTGGTGCTGCCGGTCACCAGCGCGCGGTCCGTTACGTATTCCAGCAGCATCGGCTCGGGCACACCCTGAAGCTCGGCAACCGGCTGCGGTCTCTTGCCGAATGCGCTGATGCTCACGGGCGCCACCACGACGGGCCGGTCGGCGGCTTCGACCCCGGACCAGCCGCGAATCTCATCGAACACCGACTCGCTCAAATACTGCATCCGCTTCCTGGCCTTTTGCTTTTGTCCCTCCTCGGGCGACGTAAACTCGTACGGATTCTCTCCCGCGTATACCCGGATGACGTTGGGGTCGATCTCCTCCGTCCAAATCGTCTTTACGGCCACATCGCGCACGCCTTCCATCAGGGAATTCACACTGACCACCACAATCACGCCGAGAGCAACGGAAAGGATCGCAAATACGGCCCGCTTCTTCCGCAGTCCCAGCTTCTGCGTCGTCAACCGCAAATAATCCCGCCGCCGAATCACACCAACTCCCCCTTCTCGATGCGGATGACGCGCTGGGCAAACGCGGCCGCCTTTTCGTCGTGTGTGACCATCAACACCGTCACGCCGCGTTCGCGGTTGATGCGCTGCAACAGTTCCATCATGCGCGTGCCGGTCTCACGGTCGAGATTGCCCGTCGGCTCGTCGGCCAGGATGATCTTGGGATTATTGATCAGGGCGCGGGCGATGGCCACGCGCTGCGCTTCGCCGCCGGAAAGCTGATCGGGCTTGTGTTCCAGCCGTTCCTCCAACCCGAATTCCGCCAGCAACGCGCGGGCCCGCATCCGCCGCGCGCCTTCGTCCACGCCCGCAAACACCAGCGGCAACGCGGCATTGTCCACCGCCGTGTAGTAGGCCGGCAGGTTGAAGAACTGAAACACGAAGCCGATCGTGCGGTTGCGAAACGCGGAGATCTTGTCGTCGTCCAGATGATTCAGGTTTTCACCCGATACGACCACGTTGCCCGCCGTGGGCGTGAGCAACCCGGCAATGAGCTGAATCAGCGTCGTCTTCCCCGAACCGCTCGGCCCCATGATGGCCTCGAAACTGCCCTCGCGGACATGCAGATTGACGTTGCGCAGCGCCAGCACGCGCTCGCTCTGGAGCCGATACTCCACGCTGATGTTTTCAAGTCGAATCATCCAATCAGTCTGTCATGCTGAGCTTGTCGAAGCATCTCTGTCGTTGTAGTCAGCGTGCCTTCACGCGGCGTAAGTAATGTCCTCATTCAAATCCACAGAGTCAATGCTTCGTACTGGCACAGTTTCCCGACCTCCCTTGTAGTTTCGGCTGCCTGCCCTCGTGTAGTAGCGGCTGTCCCAGCCGCCCCGGTGTAGCATGGGCCTGCTCGCGAATCCTTTTCGGAGTTGCCGCCGCCCGGTGCCTTGAATTGGGTTCGCTTTGGGTTCGGTTTGGTCAAAACCACCCCGTTTTCGACACCAAAACGCTTCCGGCACCCCTCAAAATGGGTTCGGTCCGGTCGACCGAACCCAACCATCATTTTACTTAATTGGTTAATGCCAAAATAGATGCGAAATTTTCAGTTGGGTTCGCTTCGCAAAAACATACTTTTATAGGACTCCCCCCTCCCAACCGACGCCACAATTGTAGTAGCGGCCGTCTCGGCCGCCTCTGAGCGCCGTCTTTCAAACCGACCGTCCTATTTCAAACAACTATCGCCCCTATACCACCACCGACCCCGCCCCGTCCAGCAAAAACTATCGATTCCCGATACTCGCCAACGTCCGCCTAACGCCTACCCCTTCCCTGTCTGTCATCCTGAGCTTGTCGAAAGCCGAGTCCGACGAGACGCCGCTGTCGTCTGCGGCAAATCTCTGCCGTTGCCTTTCGTTTGGTAGGTCCGCCTCTCGTAGCGGCGCTCTATGAGCGTCGGTCGTTTCCGGTGTAGTGTCCGATTTCCCCCCGGTTTGCCACCCTGAGCTTGTCGAAGGGTCTCTGTCGTTGCCTTTCGTTTGGCAGGTTTGCCCCTTGTAGCCGCGCTCGCCGAGCGCGGGCCGTCCCCGGTGTAGTGTCCGATTTCCTCCCCGGTTTGTCACCCTGAGCTTGTCGAAGGGTCTCTGCCGTTCCGTGACGTTGACTTGCTCGGAAATCTCCGGTTGCTGCCTTGGCTGGGTGACAAGCAATTCCGGTAACGGAGCGCTGGAAAGGGTCAGTCCTTAGTATTGACACAAGCGGTCAAAATGTCTGTCGTCAGTGTCAGCCCTATAAAACGGACATTTCCGCTCGAAGCTCTCAGCACCAGACGAAGACACCTTGGATGCCTGCGCAAAACATCTGGCACTGCTATAGCATCACTTTCCCTTTACCGATACCTTCTCGACGCCGACGTTGCCCTCCTCATCGGTTGCGCGGACGGCGATGGAATGCGGGCCGGACGCGAGCGCACCGAGCTTCACCTCGAAGGCTTCCTCGCGGTCGTCGAATACGCCATCCTTCGGGGCGAAATACTTCCATTCGCCGCCATCGACCGAATATTCGAGGTAGCGAATCAGGCTCAGGTTGTCGCGAGCGATTCCCTTGAGGATTCCATTCGGCGCGTCGTATGCAAGCTGCAGCACTTGCGGCCGTGTATTATCCACTTTGAGTAGATCGCTGACCTTCTCGTCCGTCAACGCTTCTCCCGCAGGATTGGATTCCTCATCGCTGGCGACGACCTTGATCCGATACCACCCGTCGGGGATGGACTCCGTGTCCCATGAATACTCGGTCTTCTTCAACGGCTTCTCCAGGAACGCGGCCACCCATGCGTCATCGCCGTCTGCCTGGTAAAACAGCCGATACACCAGCGTGTCGCCGTCCTTATCGTTGGCGTGCCAGCGAATCTCCTTGATCGGGTTGGCGGGTTTAGGACGGGCTTCCTCCGTCGGCGTCGTTGACGTTGCGAGTTGGATGGCGGCGCCGTTGACCGAGACAGCGTCGCTGGTGTCGCCGCCTGCCGTCTTCGAATCGCTTTGCGGACCGGCCTTCGGCTTCTCCGTCGGTTTCGGCTTGTCCCCAATCTCGACGGATGAGATTTCGGGTTTCTGGTTCTGCATCCGGTAATACAAGCTCAACGATTGCAGCACCGGCTCGGAAGCGGTAGCCAGACGGGCGCGCACCTGGATGAATCGCCCGCGCGGGCTGGTCACTTTTGCGGGTGAGGTTTTCAACGGCTCCGACCACTCCGACCACGTCGGGTCGGGCAACGCCGTGTTGCCCGTGCGCGTGGCGACCGTGATGGCCCCGCTGCCCATCCACATGAGATTGCCCCAGGTCGTGGAGAAACGGCAGTCGTGGACTTCACTCGTCAACTCGCCGTCCCGCGCCTTTTGCGGGTCGATGGCGTATCCGTTGCCGATGTTGCCGGTGCCGACGAACGCCAGGTTGCCGTCGCGTAGCCCGAGCGTCAGCGCCAGTTGCTCGTCAAAATCGAACAGTAACTCCCAATTCTGGCTGTCGCGCACGCGGTACACGCGGCCCTTGCCCGCCATGCCCACCACGACGGAGCCCTCGCCTTCAACTTTCAGATCCAACACAGATTCATTGTCCCAATTCGCCAGCCGGTCGACACGTCCATCCGTGTGCCGCACGTAGAGCGTCCCCGTGAGCAGGTTCGCCAGGCGCGCTTCGGGCGGCGTCTCGCGGTCGCGCCCCAGCGTTTCCGGGGTCGTCGCCGCACCGAACTGGCCGGTCAATCGCTGTGTGAGATCCTCGAATTCCGCCGCGCTCGGGCGTCGTCCCACCGCCCCTCGTGGACGTCTCGTCTTTTGCTTGTTCACGCCGATATAGACTTCGTTACCGCTCACCGCAATCACCTTCACCTCGTCCTCCGCGAATTCGTGAAGCACCACCGCCTGGCCTTTCCTTGTGATCCGGTAGAGCGAACCGCGGTCGCTGCCACCCGCCAGCAACGCCCCCTCGGCATCCAACGCCAGACACAGGATGTTGGAATCCTCCGCCGCAAACCATTCCTCCGCTTTGCCATCCGTACCGATGGAGAAAACCTTCCCGTCCGGGCCCGTGCCCGCGAAGAGCTGGCCCTGCTTGTCCACAACGAGCGACCAGATATACGGGGCGCGCAGTTTGCTGAACGGTTCATCCGTCTTCACTTCGGCTGCCTTGCCGCTCGTGGGGACCTTGTAAATCCTGCCCTCGGGCATGGTGGCCGCGTAGAGATTGCCCCGCAAATCGAGCGCCAGCGCGGTCACGGCAATCGAGTCGGCGGAGAAGAGCTTCATCGTTTTGCCATCCTTGCCGAGCGCATAGACATCGGCCGGCGATCCCGTGCCGAAGTAAATCGTGCCGTCGCGTCCCACCGCCGAGCACCAAATCTCCTTGGCAAATTCGCCAAGTTTCGTGGTGTCGTAGCCGAGCCGCAATTCGCCATTGCTGGTGACGATGAGCCGCTGCAACTTGCCGTTCATGAAGTCCTGTGGCGTCTTCATCTCCCAACGCTCGGTTTTCACCGCGAAGGCGGACGAGTGAAGGAGGAAAGATGAAAGGAAAAGGAGGGCGAGTATTCTCATTGGTTGATCATTCCTGTCGGATCGGGACGCGGACTGTGGCTTGCCCGCTGAGCACCCAATCGGTCGGTTCCACCAGTTGCACAATGTCCGCGCCCACCCCCACGTCACCGGTGCTGGAGTCGTTGAGAATGCCGACGACGCTGGGCGGAAGTTTCTTCAGCAGTTTGCCGTGGTACTGCATCCCCTGGCTGGCGGTCGGCAACAGCGCGACTAAATCCGTATTGCGATGCTCCTTTTGGATTACGTCGAGATAATCGTCAAGACTATCGGGCGGCGCGGCATCTGTCGGCGCGTTGCCGCCGGCAATCACCGCCACCGCAAGTTGGCGCATCATGTCGGTGGCCGCCGGAACCTGGATGGGAATCGTTTTCGTGACCTCCGGCCGCCCGAACGGTTTAATCACGACGGTGAGCGGGACCGTTTCGCCGCGCTCCACTTCCGATTTGCTGAAGTAGGCGCGCTTGATCTCGGCGGTCTGACGGGTAAGCGACGCGCCCACTGTCACGTCCACGCGTTTCACCGTCGGGCTGCCGAACGGCGTGTTGAACATCGCGACGAGCGGCATCAGCGCCTCGAAGTCGAGAAGCCCGCCGCCCGGGTTGAAAAAGGTGTTGGCCACGGTAATCGTACGCGCCGACCCGCCCGACTTTGTCGGCCCCAACTCGGCGCTTACGGAAATCCGCGCGGTGGTGTCCTGTGAGGAACCCGATGCGGCCGTGACGCTCTCCGCGATCGCCGCAATCACGAGTTGAGGGGTGAACATCTGATTCTCCATCACCTCGACGTCATAATGTTCCGACTGGCCCATGTCGTGGTTGGCGGCGTCGATGCTCACCGGAATCATCTTCGCTTGCACCTTCGCGTCCGCGACGATGCAGCTCTGCCAGTCACCCACCATCGAACCGATCTCGGCGACGGGAGTGGCCAGCTTGAACGAACGTTCCACACTCGACATGATGATCTGCACCTCGGCCAATACCGCCGGGGCCTGCACCGAGCCGCCTTGGAAAAACGGATGGCCGAACGCAAGAATCCGGTTCTTCTCCACGTAGGTGGCCGTGCCGACGGCTGTCGCGTTAAGATCGCCACGGATCAACTGCACGCCGATCGAGCCGCCGGCTTCGATGTCGCCGCTCCGGCGCGGCAACGCCACGCCTCCCGCGCCACCAGCCGCGACCGGCATCATCCCGATGCCTGTGAACCGGGAGGCAATCTGCCCGATTACACGCGGGCTGAATCCGCCAAGCGAAAGAGGTGTCAGAAGAGGACGCGGGGTGTCGAAATCCTCCGCCGCGCGAGAGAGAGCCGCATTCGGCAACGCGAACAGCGACGGCGTCGATGACGAACGACTGAGCGAGACGGACGTGGTGACCGGCGAAGGCGACAGGTAGGGTCTCTTCAATTGTGCCATCATATTGTGGATTGGCGTGACGCCCGCCAGCGGTTCGTTCTCGAATGTCCAGCCGTAGGCGAGCGCACCAATCAGCTTGTCGTCGATGTATACCGGACTGCCGCTCATCCCCGCGATGACCTTGTGTTTCTCAAGGTCGGCGCCGCTCATGCGGATCAGGATCATGTCCTGCTTGGGTAGGGCGTTTTTCAACACACCGACGACTTCCACCTCAAATCGTTCGGGTTTGGTGCCCTTGAACACCGACAGGCCGTATCCCTTCATCCCCGGCTTGAGTTGCTCAGGCCGCAGGGTGTCGGCCGCCGGCGCGGGGCGCAATACGCCCAGCAGTAAAACCGTTACCAGCGCGATCGTTCGGATCATGGCGTCGATTCTTTGGACGCCGGCGCATTGGTTTGCGTTGAGGAAGAGAAAGCGGTGTCAGCAGATTTGTCTTTGGATTGTTCGCGCACGAAATGCTCGATCTTGTCGTAGTACACGTCGAACGACTTGATGAACGCGCCGTCATGCGTGCCGTGAATCTCAACGAGTTCCTTCGGGTCGTGCGCCAGCGCGCAGAGGCGACGCGAACTGTTGAATGGCACCAGCTCATCCTCGGCGCTGTGGATCAGCAAGATGGGGATATGGACGTCGCGGATCCTGGTGAGAGAATCGAATTGGTTGCGAAGCAGGAATTGCCACGGAATCAACGGCCAGTCGTCTTCGATTTTCTCGATGATCGATGCATTCGCGCCTTCCGTGATCAACCCCGCCGCCGGAACCCTGGCCGCCAGATCGATGCCCACCGCCGCCCCGAGGTCTTCGCCGTAAATGTATAGACGCTCGGGCTTCACGCCGCGTTTCTCAACGAGGTAGAAGTAAGCCGCCAGTGCGTCGCCGGTCAGGGCGCGCTCGGTCGGAGCGCCACCGCTCTTGCCGTAACCATGGTAGTCGATGATAAACACGTTTAGTCCCATGTCGTGAAAGAAATGGATCTTTTCGAGGCAATCGCCGATGTTGCCCGTTTTTCCGTGGAAGAACAGCAGCGTGGGAGGCATCGAATTGGTCGCGGGCACTTCTTGCTCCAGCGGCTGCGCCGGGACAAACCACCCTTGAATGTTGACGCCATCGTCCGCCACGAGAGCAATGTTGTCGAAGGCCATCTCGGCTTCCCGGGGCGTCTTCTGCAGGAACGCACTCGGAGCATAGACGAACTCCTGCTCGTAGTTGCGCAGCAATAGATACACGCCTCCTGCCAACATCAGGATCAGTATGAATCGGAGCCACAATCGTGTTCTACGTTTCATGAGAAAATACGCCTGGACCTGGCTGGCTCAGTACATACTGGTAATTGGGCGTGCCGTGCAATCCGAAAATCTCCTGATGCCATCGGAAAAGCCGATGACACCCGCATACCAACCGGCCCCCCGTACGGCGGCCACACCTTATAACCGCGGCCCTCGTGATGGCAATGCGGCCGCGATTTGCAGAAACCTGCGGTGCAATTTTGTTCGCCCGAGTTCCATCCTGCTTCTCGAGTTCCTTGGATTTTGACCAAATGCTGCCAAAAATGGCCTGTTTTTCGTAATTCCGAGATGCGGCACATTCTCTGCTCGAAAACGTCCGAAGCCGGTGAGGTATTTCCATGGCGCAACATCCAACCGCCAAAAGTTGCAACACCCGGGACCGGTCGCCACGCGCGCGACTCTACGGAATGGCGCTGGTGATCACGCTCTCCTACATGCTCATCGGGCGACTCAACAACGATAGTGATTCGTGGGTCCAGGTCAGTCTCCCGTTGAGCAGCGCCTCGTTGCTGCTGATCTCACTCTCTGCGGCCGAAACCTGCCTATACGTCCAACGCGTCCAACGAAACCATGAGGAACTTCAGGCCACCCGTCTTCGCGAGATCGAACTTTCCCAACGCCTCGCCTTCCAGCGGCAATCGACGCTGAACCAGATCTCGCGCGCCTTAATCGATAAACTCGACGTCGCGCAAATCTCGCAGGAGGTGCTCGAAGAAATCGCGCAGCTTTTTGAGGCCGATGTCGTGGCCACCTGGGTGACCGAGAAAAACGGCCTGACACAGTTCATCCTCAAGGGAGCGTTCGGGTTCACAGCACACAGTTTCGGACAACTCGGAGCGGCGGACTGGTCGCTTCCCGCGTTCGAACAAATGCACACCGACCCACATCAACTTGTTCTCCTCAATGCAGCCCAAGCTGCCCCGGCCGGATTGGCCAAGGTCTGTGAGCGCGAGCGAATCGCCTGCGCCGTGCTAAGCCCTGTTGTCCGCCGCAAGGAACTTGTCGGTCTCATCGGCGTCTTTTACCGCAGCTCCCGGGAAATTTCGCAGTCGTTGGCCGCGGAAATGCAAACCGTCGCTAACATCGTTGCCGGCGCCGTGCAAGCCGAGGAGTTGTACCGCGACCTCGTCCAAATGCAGAAGATCGAGTCCATCGGCGCCCTGACGAGCGGCATTGCGCATGATTTCAACAACGTGCTCGCGGCGATTCTTGCGTGCGCCAGTTATGTGAAACTACAGACTGACCCGTCCAGCCCGACGTATCGGTACCTGGAGGCGACGGAGGCCAGCGCGCACCGCGGTGCGGCACTGACGAAACAGTTGCTCGCTTTCGCTCGGCGGGAAGGGCCGCGCTTAACCGTGATCAACCCCAACGACTGTATCGAGCAGACTCTCAAGATGCTCGATCGCAGTTTCGACAAATCGATCCTCATTCAGCGCCAGTTTGCCGGGGATCTCCATCCTATCGAGGTTGATCCATCTCAACTCGAGCAGGTCTTCCTCAACATCGCCGTCAACGCACGCGACGCCATGCCCGAAGGCGGCATCTTCACGATTACGACCTGCAACGTGCACCTGGATGCGTCCGATCCGTTCCGCCCCGCGCTTTCCCTGCCGGATGGCGATTACGTCACCCTCGGGTTCCGCGACACGGGATGCGGCATGGATGTAGCGACGCTCGCGCGCGTGTTCGTGCCCTTCTTCACCACCAAACGGCCGGGCAAAGGCACGGGGCTTGGGCTATCGATGGTGCTCAGCATCGTGAAAGGTGCCGGCGGTGAATTGCGAGTTGAATCAAAACCAGGTCAGGGAACGTTGTTTGAGGTTTTCCTCCCGGCATCCCAGAAGACCCCGAGCAAAACACTTGTGCCAACGGAAGCGAAAACGCGCGGCGGCCAAGAGTGCATCCTGCTGGCCGAGGACGAGGATGTGATCCGCGAAATGGCGCAGATCGGCCTCGAAGCGAAGGGCTACAAGGTGCTCAGCGCGCCGGACGGCGCGGCGGCGCTCTCGACGTACCGCGAGCATCAGAAGGAAATCGATTTGGTGATTGCCGACATGGCGATGCCGCAGGTCAGCGGACCCGAACTCTTTGCACACATTAAGGAAATCAACCCGGATGTGCGTGTCATCGTATCCAGCGGCTACAGCCACGATCAGGAAGGCGAACGCATGTTGCGCCACGGCTGCCTCGGTTACCTGCAAAAACCCTACAACGCTGAGGCGCTCAACCGGCTCGTCCGTTCGGTACTCGACTCAGGGCTGTGAAGCCCATCAACTGGCGGATTCACGTGTCAGCGGCACAAACAGGACGGGAGCCACGTTGTGTGTGGTCATTTTACCGTCAAGACCCTTCTCCATATGGGTCAGCATTTGCTCTCCGTGTGCCTCGCCCACTGGGATCACCATGTGGCCACCCGGCTTCAGTTGCTCCACCAATGGCGGGGGAATGTGGTCCGCGCCGGCAGTGACAATAATCGCGTCGAATGGGGCATGCTCAGGCCAGCCGAGATAGCCGTCGCCCTGTTTGACGCGAACCCTATCATAGCCGAGGCGTCGGAGGCGATCCGCCGACTCTTTGGCCAATGGTTCAAGAATCTCAATGGAGAAAACCTCCGCCCCGACCTCAGCAAGAATCGCTGCTTGGTACCCCGACCCGGTGCCGACTTCCAGAACCTTTGTGCCTCGTGCGAGTTGCAGCAATTCGGTCATCAGCGCGACGATGTACGGCTGCGAAATGGTTTGCCCGTGACCGATGGGGAGTGGATGGTCCTCGTAGGCGGCATCGATCCAGCGTTCGGGCACAAATTCGTGCCGCGGAACCTGATGCATCGCGGCGAGCACCGTGGCATTCGTGACACCCCGCGATTCGATTTGTTCACGAACCATACGGTCGCGGCCTGCGCAAATGTCGGTCGCCTCCACGCTGGTTACGGCCAGAACCGCCGCTCGCGACACTCGACATCAACACTCACTGGATGCGGTCAGGGGGCGTCTGCTTCGGGCGACGGACTGTGGCCGGACTTTCGGACAAGATACTCTTCCACACGCAACAACCCATCTTCGCCGGCGCGGCGAATCACTTTGAGAAGATTGTCCATCGAGGAGACTTCTTCAAGTTGTTCCTTGACGAACCACTGCAGGAAGTTATCGGTCGTGTAATTGACTTCCTTCTTTGCCAGATCGACGAGTTTATGAATCTGCTGGGTCACTTCAACCTCCCAGTCGAGCGATAATTGTACCGCCTCTTCGGCCGAAGCGAATTTGTGCTTCGGGGCCTTCACGGCGGGAATGACCACTTCGCCGTCGGTCTCGACAAGGAACTTCACAAACCGCATGGCATGATCGCGCTCTTCCGCAGCCTGCTGGTAGAAGTGTGCGGCCAATTGCGGCAGCGCCTCCTCGTCGAAGTGCGCGGCAATGGCCACGTACTGAAGCGAAGCGCCGAATTCATTGCCGACTTGCTGGTTGATTGCGTCGTTGATCTTCTTACTGATGAGCATAGTGCTCTGAGGATGCGACGACCGGAACCTGAATGCAATTCTATTCTGGTTCCGAGGGTTTTGGTGGCGGCGCTTGTTTATCTCGCAACGGCGGCGGCGCCAGCGGAACCGCATCGGCGTGTGCCTTGCTCTTGGCAAGAATCATTGCCTGTCGCGCGAGGGCGACGGCGAACTCGCGAAAATCCCCTGTCTGGTCGATTGGATACGATTTGATGGCCTCCAATACGGCCTGCCGGCCGACTTCATGGAGCCGTTGGGGATCCATCTGTCGTCGGGCGACCTCAGCGGCTTGTACGCGCAACGACTGATCCATCATCTGCAAAACCTCTGTACGTGCCCGTCGGCCAAGAAGGCCCTTGGCCTTCTTGATCAGCTCCCGGGGGATCTCATCGTCTCGCCCTGAGTTGTCACCCAACGCCGCGTAATCGAGGCGAATCATGGGTTTGTCTCTTTTGCCAGCCATACCTAAGCAATTCAGATGCCTGTAAAGCCATGAAATGTACAGTGAAAACTCATGGCTGGATACCAATCGAATTATCCCCGATTTGTCGCGTCCACAAACCGCTCCAGCCGTTCCCTCGCCGCACCGCTGTCGATCAACTCCGCCGCCATATTCCATCCACCAACGAAGTCAGTCGCTTTTTCCGCGACCACGAGGGCTGCCGCCGCGTTCAGCAACACGATGTCGCGTCGCGCGCCCCGGTCCGTGCCGCCGAGCACGTCACGCACGATGCCGGCATTCGTCGCGGGGTCGCCGCCAAACACTTCCGCCGGTTTCACCGTGGAACCACGCCACAAGGTATGTGGCACGCGGAAATCGCGCTCCGTTTCTTCGATACGATCCGACCACAACTCAGCCATGGTATTGACGCCCATCGTGGATAATTCGTCAAGTCCGTCTCCATGCACGACCAGCGCGTGCTTCAGCCCAAGCAAACGCAGGACCTCGGCAAACCGTCCCACCAGTGCACGGTTGAACACGCCAACGAGTTGATGCGTCGGGCGCGCAGGATTGACGAGCGGACCGAGAATATTGAAGACTGTGCGTTGATTGCGCTCCGCCAGTTTCTTTCGCACGGGGGCGATGACCTTGAATGCAGGATGATAATGCGGCGCAAAGAAAAACGTCACGCCGGTCGTCTCGAGACAGTGGCGCGCCGCCTCTGGCGAAAGTTCGATCCTGGCCCCCAGCGCCGCCAGCACGTCCGCACTGCCACACTTGCTGGTGATGGCGCGATTGCCATGCTTGGCCACCGCCACGCCCGCCGCCGCCGCGACGAACACTGTGCACGACGAAATGTTGAACGTGTGCGTCATGTCCGCGCCCGTGCCGACTATATCCAGCACCACGCCACTGAACCGTGCCGGGTCAATCTGCGGATCGACCGCGCGGGCCCGCAGTTCCAGTGCAAACGCGGCAATTTCCTCGGCCGACTCGCCTTTCCGTGCCAGTGCCGTGAGGAAATCGGCCTTGGCTTCATCCGCAACAACGTCGTCGAGCAGCGCGCGCACCGCCTCCGCCACGTCGTCACGCGAAAGATTGACGCCCGCCGTCACCGTCTCGGTTACTGTGCGCAAAGCCGTCATATGGTCAGAGTTTACCATAGGTGGCGGAGAAGTGCTAAGCAGGGGAGACTTGCCAGCGAGTACAAAAGAGAAAGAGGCAGACATGAATCTGCCCAATCCATCGTGAAAGGAATAGTGCTACGTTTTGTTGGCGGGTGCGGCGACAGGGTCAATATTGACGCGGCGACCATTGCGGTCGAAGCGGACTTTGCCTTCGGCAAGAGCAAACAGGGTCCAGTCGCGCCCGATGCCAACGTTGCTTCCCGCCACGAAGCGGGCGCCGCGTTGGCGGATAATGATGCTGCCGGCACCAACAAGTTCGCCACCAAATCGTTTCACGCCCAGCCGCTTGCTGACGCTGTCGCGTCCGTTGCGTGAACTACCTTGTCCTTTTTTATGTGCCATGACGAAACCCTCCGACGCCTGACTTGCGAACTACTATTTTACGACGATTTCCTTGATCTTCAAGACGGTGTGGTGCGGGCGAATGCCGCGCTTGCGGTGGTATCCTTCGCGCCTGCGAAACTTGAAAGCGATGACTTTCGTACCCTTTTTGTCGGGATCAATCACCTCGGCGGTCACGCGCGCGCCTTTGACGTTCGGCTTGCCGACCTGCACCTTGTCGCCGTCAGCTACCAACAAAACGTCTTCCAGCGCAATCTCTTTGCCCTTCTCGCCGTCAAGGAGTTCAACCTCCAAAACGTCGCCGGCTTGAACGCGGTATTGTTTGGCGCCTGTTCGAATTACTGCATACATAATGTGTCCTCTTTCCTCAATGGGAAGGGGGGTGAAAAATAGCGGAAGCTTTGCCCTCCGTCAACGACAATCTTGCCGCCCGATGCGCCTACTGACCCGGTTGCGGCTCGGTCGTCACCGTCTGCAACTGCTCGATGGTGTCCTTGATCGCGTCCCGAATCTCTTCATCCGGGTCGTTCGCGAATGACTGCAGGATCTGAATGGCGCGCTTGTCTTCCACGTCGGCCATGCCGTCGATCGCCTCCAACCGGACATCCTTCGGCTGGTCACCCCGCACGGCGCTGCTCAGAACCGCCAACTTCTTGTCCTTCTGCCCGTCGATATCCGTCAGCGAGTTGACCAACTCGACCTTCAGTTCCGGGTCCTTCTCATTGAGAAAGAGTCGGGCGATGGCATCGATGGTATCAGGCGACTCGGTGGAACTGAGGTCGTAGAGGATCACGACACGTTTCTGGAAGTCCTGGGTGTTCTGGTAGTCGCTCTCCAGCTTTTTCACTTGTGCCGCAGCCTCGTCGTCCACCCCCGCTGAATTTGTTGCGGCGGCCTCCGTCGATACCGGTGTCGGAGTCACGACCGCCGGTAATGGCGGTACTGTCGGTGATTGCGGATTCAGGATCGTTGTGGATACGGGCGGTGGCGGTGGTGTCTCGGATTCCTTCTTCGAGCAACCCGCTGCAGCCAACACTGCCACGGCAAGCGCAGCCGCGAAAACCAGTTGAAGACGTTTCATGTTGCTATCGACCCTTTCCATTTTGTCACAATCGACATACTTGCGGGGCCTGCCATCGTCCAGCCCGCTGATTTCCAACTTTGACTTAAACACCGCAACTTCGCAAGAGTATCTGTAATAACGCAACATCGCCGTCTTCATAGCCATTCCAGTAACTGCCTGAGGTTGTGAATCACCAGATCGGGTTTGGTCGCTGAGTCAGGGACAGCCTCTGGCGCGAATAGAACCACCCTGAATCCAACATGCTGCGCGGGCGCGATATCGTTGGCCGTCGAATTGGCCACAAACACACAATCGTCCGGCATGATGTTTTCGCGGGTCAACGCTTCGACCGCACGACGGAATCCGGTGAAGTCAGGCTTGGCCACGCCGAGGTCAAACGAAAAAAACACGAGTTGCGTGTCAAAGATGGATTCGTACGTACGAATCGCGCTGCCACTCTCCTCCCGTAGCAATTCGGACAATTCGATCGGCGTGTAGAATTGTGCGTCGGAGATAATCCCCTGGCGCAGCCCCCGTTGTTTGAGCGTCGTCAACACTTCAAACCCGCGCGGCTGAAGCTGCTTCGGGTTGGCTTGCCGTTCGAAGAACAACGCGACCTCGCGGGCGAAACTGATCGTGGGCAATTCCTCAGGCTGAAACTTCTCCAGCAGTTTGAACCAAATCTCGTCGACGCGCACCTCGGGGTACGCAATGCCCTCGGCCACACGCGCTTCCCGCTCGGCTTGGACGCTACGCAGAAACAGGTCGTGCAGACGCGCGGGAACGGCGTGGAGGTTGAAATTCCTGACCGTGCGCTCGAATGCCAGCCGAAGCTCGGTTTTGCGTTTGAACAACGAATCAAGGCTTCCACTATGCGCGGTGAGGAGCGTTCCGTACACGTCCCAGAAGATGACTTTCGTGTCGCTCATATAAAAGACGCCAGCCCCGCAAAGAAGTTATTTGCCTCACGGCGCCATCCGCAGGCAATTTACATCCCGACAAGGCGAGGGCGAAGCACTTTGTGCAACCCTCTCTTAGCCCACAAAAATGGCGTCATTTGTCCAATCGTCACGCAGAACGCCCTGATGCATGTTCACGAGCGGCACATAATTGTGGAAGACACGGATCGGGCTGAGCAGGCGCAGGGTGGAAATCTCCTCGATGGACTCGGGGCCGTGGTTCTTGCGCAACGAGGGTATGATCTTGCCCTGAACGTTCTCGATGATGTCGGCGTCGTTCTTGCCCTCAATGATCATGACCAAGGCGACATGACCGTCCAGTTCCGCGATGTGGGATTCGTAGATGAGGTCGGTGAACACCGAGCGCACGTTTGGCTCGCTCTTGATTTCGTCAACAATTTGTTTCACCGTAACGCCAATGCGAAATTTAATGATGTACAGATGCCGCGCGCCGAATGTGCCCGCGCCTGTTTCCTGCATGTCAATGGCTGCGAAGTAATTGATCAATCCTTCTTCTTCAAACCGCTTGCGCTTGCGCCGCACTGTCGGGGTCGGCACCTTGGTGATCTTACTGATATAGTTGTCGCTCTGGCGCGGGTCGCGGATGAGCGCCTTGAGTATGGCTCGTTCCTGATCGTCAAATGTGCGCATGGTTATGCCTTCATCAGCAATTCAAGAAAACTGAAGATTTCGCTTGTTTTCGTTCATAATTTTGCTATTTTCTGAATTAAATTCAACACAAAAGTAGTATTTGTGAATAATTCTACATCTTAGATCTGGCTGGTAAAACCCAAAATGTTGTACCGGAGTTCACAAGGCATGATGTGTAATCGACCTCCACCTCCAACGCTCGGTCGGGTGGAAGACACAGGTCCTATTGTATGCTGAGGGCATGTCGAAGCGCTGGATCGTGTCATGAAACCTGTCAAGTGGCTCGCTGTTCCTGGAGAACATGCAGGCCACGCTCCCGGATTTACGCCAGAGAAAAAATTAGTGAAAGATGGACAATGACGTTGAAAAACCATGGCAAACTTGTCATATAGTCACGCTCCAAAGGCGAGTTTCGTGAACGCACGCAATGAGTAACGTCCGCCCGATCACCCCATACGGCTGGCCGGAGAAACAGGGACTGTACGATCCCCGTTTCGAACACGACTCCTGCGGCGTCGGTTTCGTCGTGAACACGAAGGGACGGAAGTCCCACGGCATCGTTCGCCAAGCGCTCACGGTGCTCATGAATCTGCGCCATCGCGGCGCGTGCGGTTGCGAGGCGAACACAGGCGATGGCGCGGGCATTCTGATGCAAGTCCCGCATGAATTCCTGAAGAAGGAGTGCGCCAAGGAGAAGATCGCACTGCCCGCGTACGGTGAGTACGGCGTCGGCATGGTGTATCTACCGCCCGACAAGTCCGAGCGCTACAAGTGCGAGAAGCTTTTCGAGGAGCTCGTCGAGAACGAAGGTCATCGCCTGCTCGGTTGGCGCACCGTTCCGACCTGCGACACGTCTCTGGGTGACACGGCCCGCGCATCCGAGCCCATCGTCCGCCAAGTGTTCATCGCGCGCGACCCGAAGATCAAAGACGACATGGTGTTCGAGCGCAAGCTGTACGTCATCCGCAAACTCGCAGAACGAGGCATTCGCTATGCCGGCATCAAGGGCGGTAACCGCTTTTACATCTCCAGCCTTTCCTACAAGACGGTCGTCTATAAGGGAATGCTGATGCCCGAGCAAGTCGAGGGGTTCTATCCCGACCTGCTTGACCCCACTATCGAATCCGCGCTGGCGCTGGTGCACTCCCGATTCAGCACCAACACGTTCCCGAGTTGGGATCGCGCGCACCCGTATCGCTACGTCGCGCACAATGGCGAGATCAACACGCTCCGCGGCAACATCAATTGGATGCACGCTCGCGAGTCGTTATTGGAGTCCGATCTGTTTGGCGCCGACGTCAAGAAACTGTTGCCGATCATCAACGAGGACGGCAGCGACTCGGCCATGTTTGACAATTGCCTGGAGTTTCTTGTGCTGAGCGGACGCTCGCTCCCACACGCGGTGATGATGATGATTCCCGAGCCGTGGTCGGGGCACGAAAGCATGAGCGAGGAGAAGAAGGCGTTTTACGAGTACCACAGTTGCCTGATCGAGCCGTGGGACGGTCCGGCCTCGATTGCCTTCACCGATGGCGTCAAGATTGGCGCGGTGCTTGACCGCAATGGGTTGCGTCCCTCGCGTTATTATGTGACGAAGGACGACCAGGTCATCATGGCGTCGGAAGTTGGCGTGCTCGACATTGCCCCCGAACGCGTGTTGCAGAAGGGACGGCTCCAACCAGGCCGCATGTTTCTCGTCGATACCGAACTTGGCCGCATCGTGGCTGACGAGGAGATCAAGCAGACGATCGCCACCGAACGCCCGTACCGCGTGTGGCTCAAGGAAAGCCTGGTGGATCTCGAAGACCTTCCGGAGCCGTCGCAGGTACATCAACCCGATCATGCCACGGTGCTGCTGCGGCAACAGGCGTTCGGGTACACCTTCGAGGACCTGCGTGTCCTCCTGGCGCCGATGGCGAAGGACGCCGTGCAGCCGCTTGGTTCGATGGGCACGGACACACCGTTGGCGGTACTTTCGAACAAGTCGCAATTGCTCTACAACTATTTCAAGCAATTGTTCGCGCAGGTCACCAATCCGCCAATCGATTGCATTCGCGAAGAACTCATCACGTCCACGTACACGACCATTGGTCCCGAAGGAAACCTGCTTGATCCACAGCCCATGAGCTGTCGCCAGATCCGGCTGAAGGGTCCCGTCCTCAGCAACGAGGAATTCGAGCGCTTACGCCACATTGACCGCCCCGGCTTCAAGTCCATTACACTGTCGACACTCTTCAGGGTGGATGAAGGCGGCAAGGGTCTGGAAAAAGCGCTTGAGAGATTGTTCGTCAAGGCGAGTAAAGCCATCAAGGATGGCCATAACATCCTGATTCTGTCCGACCGCGGCGTCGACGCCGAGAACGCGGCGATCCCGGCGTTGTTGGCCGCCGCGGGCATGCATCATCATCTGATCCGCAAGGGAACACGTACGCGCGTCGGGTTGGTGGTCGAATCGGGAGAGCCGCGCGAGGTGCATCATTTTGCGCTGTTGATCGGTTACGGCGTGGCGGCGATCAATCCCTACCTCGCATTTGAGACGCTCGATGACATGATTCGCCAGGGCATTCTCAAGAACATCGACCACAAGAAGGCGGTCAAGAACTACCTCAAAGCTGTGACCAAGAGCGTCGTCAAGACGATGGCCAAGATGGGCATTTCGACCATCCAGAGTTATTGCGGGGCGCAAATCTTCGAGGCCATCGGTCTCAATCACACGGTCGTCGACAAGTACTTTACCGGCACCGCTTCGCAGATCGAAGGCGTCGGCATCGACGTCATCGCCGGGGAAGTCCGCGCCCGCCATCGCCACGCGTTTCCCGTACGCCCCATTAACGGGGCAACCCTCGATGCCGGCGGCCAGTACCAATGGCGGCAGGACGGTGAGGCCCATCTGTTCAACCCCGAGACGATTCACCGACTCCAGCTTTCGACGCGCACGAATAACTACAAGGTCTTCCAGGAGTACTCGGAACTGGTCAATAACCAGGCGAAGAGCCTCTGCACGTTGCGGGGGCTGTTCGGGTTCAAGTTCGCGCCACAACCAATCCCGATTGAAGAAGTCGAGCCGGTGGAGAGCATTGTCAAACGGTTCAAGACCGGGGCGATGAGCTACGGCTCGATCAGCAAGGAAGCGCACGAGGCGCTGGCGATTGCCATGAACCGGATCGGCGGGCGGAGCAACACGGGTGAAGGGGGCGAGGATCCCGGGCGCTATCCACGGATGGCGAACGGCGACAGCAAGAATTCCGCGATCAAGCAGGTCGCGAGCGGCCGGTTCGGTGTCACAAGCCATTACCTGACACAGGCGAAGGAACTTCAGATCAAGATGGCGCAGGGCGCGAAGCCCGGTGAAGGCGGCGAGTTGCCCGGTGCGAAGGTGTACCCGTGGATCGCGAAAGTGCGTTTTTCGACGCCCGGCGTCGGGCTTATCTCGCCGCCACCGCATCACGACATCTATTCGATTGAGGACCTCGCCGAGTTGATTCACGACCTCAAGAACGCCAACGAGCACGCCCGTATCAGCGTGAAACTCGTCAGCGAAATCGGCGTGGGTACTGTCGCCGCGGGCGTCGCGAAGGCGCATGCGGATGTGGTGCTCATCAGCGGTCACGATGGCGGCACGGGTGCGTCGCCCCTGTCGAGCATCAAGCATGCGGGCACGCCATGGGAACTCGGCCTAGCAGAAGCACAGCAGACGCTGGTTCTTAACAATCTCCGCAGCCGCATTTACGTGGAAGTTGACGGCCAGCTCAAGACCGGCCGCGACGTCGTCGTCGCCGCGTTGCTCGGGGCGGAGGAATTCGGTTTCGCCACGGCGCCGCTGGTCACACTCGGCTGCATCATGATGCGCGTGTGTCATCTCAATACGTGCCCCGTCGGCGTAGCGACGCAGGACCCGCAGTTGCGCGCGAAGTTCAGTGGCGACCCGCAGTACGTCGTCAATTTCATGCATTTTATCGCGCAGGAAGTGCGCGAGTTGATGGCGCAACTCGGGTTCCGCACGATCCTGGAAATGGTTGGGTGCGTGGATCGACTCGACGTGAACCAAGCGATTGATCATTACAAGGCGTGCGGGCTGGATTTCTCAAAAATCTTACACCAACCGAAGGTTACGGCAGAGGTGGGGCGTCACCGCCAGATCGACCAGGATCACGGGTTGGAAAGGTCGTTGGACAAACAGTTGCTATTGAAGCTTTGTGAGCCGGCCCTGGCGCGCCGCGAGAAAGTTCGCGCGACGTTGCCGATCAGCAATACGAACCGGGTCGTGGGCACAATCACCGGCAGCGAACTCACACGACGCCATGGGCCGGAGGGTTTGCCCGAGGACACGATCAAGCTGCATTTCAAGGGCAGCGCGGGCCAGAGTTTCGGTGCCTTCATGCCCCGGGGCATGACGCTCACGCTACAGGGTGATGCGAATGACTACGTCGGCAAGGGTCTCAGCGGAGGCAGGATTATTGTCTATCCGCCCACGGCTTCGACATTTGTGCCCGAGGAGAACATCATCATCGGAAACGTCGCGCTCTACGGTGCGACGAGCGGTGAGGCGTACATTCGCGGCATGGCCGGCGAGCGGTTCGGCGTCCGCAACAGCGGGGTGCACGCAGTCGTCGAAGCGGTTGGCGACCATGGCTGTGAGTACATGACCGGCGGGCGGGTGGTCGTGCTCGGTTTGACGGGACGCAATTTTGCGGCCGGCATGAGCGGCGGCGTAGCCTATGCGCTCGATGTCGTGGGTGATTTTTCGAAGCGCTGCAACCTAGCCATGGTGGGGTTGGAGAAACTCACGGACCCGGAAGAGATCCAGGAAGTGCGTGCGATGATTCAACGGCACGTGGACTACACCGACAGCGAACGAGCACGGTATATCCTGAAGCTTTGGGAAGAGATGGTGCCGAAATTTGTGAAAGTCATGCCCAAGGATTACAAGCGTGTCCTGGAGGCGACGAAGCGCGTGACGGCGGCCGGCCTGAGCGGCGACGAGGCGATTATGGCCGCGTTCGAACAGAACGCGCACGACTTGGCGCGCGTGGGAGGAAACTGACAGCGCCGATACGGATTTACGATGGGCAAGCCAACCGGATTTCTGGAAATCAAACGCGAGTTGCCGGCGGACCGTTCCTCGCAAGAGCGCCTTGGCGACTGGAAAGAATTTCACCTGCACCTGCCTGTCGAGAAGCTCCAGGAACAGGGTGCGCGCTGCATGGATTGCGGCGTTCCGTTCTGCCACACGGGGTCATTGGTCAGCGGCATGGCGTCCGGTTGTCCGATCAACAACCTAATCCCCGAGTGGAACGACTTGGTATATCGCGGGTTGTGGAAAGAGGCGCTGGCGCGACTGCACAAGACAAACAATTTTCCCGAGTTCACAGGCCGCGTGTGCCCCGCTCCGTGCGAAGGCTCGTGCGTGCTTGGCATCAACGATCCACCCGTCACGATCAAGAATATCGAGGTCGCGATCATCGATCGCGGGTGGGACGAAGGTTGGGTCACGGCTGATCCGCCGAGGGCGCGTACGGGCAAACAGGTGGCGGTGATCGGGTCGGGCCCGGCCGGGCTTTGTGCCGCGGCGCAACTGAACCGGGCAGGTCACACCGTGACTGTGTTTGAGCGGGCTGACCGCATTGGCGGGCTGCTGATGTACGGCATCCCCAGTATGAAGCTCGACAAGTCCCTCGTGCAGCGGCGGGTTGACCTGCTCGCACAGGAAGGGGTCGTGTTTGTGCCGAACACGGAGATTGGGAAGAACTATCCAGCCCGGAAACTTCTCGATGAATTTCATGCGACCGTGCTGTGCACGGGAGCAACCAAGCCGCGCGATCTTCCCATCCAAGGCCGCCAACTTCACGGCGTACACTTTGCGATGGAGTTTCTGACGGCGAACACCAAGAGTTTGTTGGACGGCCATCGCAACGGCGACTTCGTTTCTGCCGAAGGCAAGGACGTGATGGTCATCGGTGGCGGCGACACGGGAACCGACTGTGTGGGCACGGCGATGCGCCACCGGTGCAAGAGCCTGATCCAGTTGGAAATCCTGCCGAAGCCCCCCCTGCAGCGTGCGGCGAATAACCCGTGGCCCGAGTGGCCGAAGATTTATCGCCTCGATTACGGCCAAGAGGAAGCAGAAGCCGTTTTCGGAGAGGATCCACGGGTATACTGCATGACGGCCCGGCGTTTCGTAGGCGACGAGCGCGGCAATCTGACGGGAGTGGAGATCGTCCAAATCGAATGGCAGAAGGATGAGAAGGGCCGTTTCGTCCCGAAGGAAGTCGCGGGCACGGAGAAGGTCGTGTCCTGCCAGTTGGCGTTGCTGGCCATGGGCTTCCTCGGTCCTGAAGACTCGTTGCTCCAGCAACTCGGTACTGAGCGGGATGATCGGTCCAACGTCAAGGCCCGGTACGGCGCGTATGCGACCAGTATCAAGGGAGTCTTCGCCGCAGGAGACTGTCGACGCGGCCAGAGCCTGGTAGTTTGGGCCTTTCACGAGGGCCGGGGCGCGGCCCGCGAGTGCGACCGCTATCTCATGGGCCAGACCGATTTGCCCTGAATCCTGTCCGTATCCATCCCATCTGATGGCCAACCTGACGCATCACAGGATGATGCCGCCTTTGCCGTAATCCCTAAAAAGCATAAGCGCCGGCGCCCTCAACTGGATGTTGAGAAGCGCCAGCGCTCGCTATTTCAAACCCTGTTACGGGGCGATGACGCGCACTCGGTAGTACCGCGTCGCGCCGGTCGCGCCGCCGCTATCCGTCCCGGTCTGGATCGAGCCCAAGCCGTTACCGCCACTGAGGATGTTGGTCCCCCCAACAATGCTCACCCAGACGGCGTTGTTGGAGTAGTTGCCTGTGGGCGAACCGGTCGTGACCTCCAGGACGTTGGTGCGCGTTGCAATGCCCGGCGCCCACGTGTTATCGCCGTTGGCCGCCAGGTACGTCACGTTCATATTGGCGCCCGACTTCACGATGCTAATGACGTGGGGATAGGCCGCAGCGCTGGTGGGGCTGAAGCTCGCCAGGAACTGGTTGGTATTGCTAATCCCCTTGCCCAATGGATCGGCCGAACCGGCTGCGCTTGGGCCACCACCCGGGAAGTAATGGGTGTCCCATGACTGCCAGACCGTGATCACCGAGATCAGGTTGTTCGACGTCGCCGTGCTCGTGCCCACTGAATTGCTGGCGAGCAGCGACACGGTGTAGGTGCCGGCCGCATACGTATGGGTGACGTTGGCGCCCGTGTTGGTCGCCGAGCCGCCATCACCGAACGTCCAATACGCCGTGACGGGCGCTGTGCCGGTCGAGAGATTCGTAAACGTCACCGAGAACGGCTCCACGCCGGACGTCGGCGGGACGGCGCCGAAGCTGGCGGACGGCGCGATGGCCGTGACTGGCAGCGTAGCGTTGTAAGTATCGGCGAAGTTCGTCGTGATGCAGATCTTGTAGAAGATTGCGCCGGGCGTGTCACTGCCGCCTCCAAACGCATTCTGGATCGAGAAGGACCCGATGCCGAAATCGCTACCGGTGTCCCCGGCGTTATTCAAGTCGATGTTCGCGACGTTGGTGGTTACCGTCGGACTGGCTGGGTTGACCCACACATACATGTTGGTAACGCCCGGGTCCGCCTGGATAATCACCTGGTACTTCGTGCCGTAGTTGCGAGGGGTTGTATCAAAATACCACGTGAAGGGATTGCGGCCGCCGAACACGAACTGGTTGGTGCCCGTATCCCTTACGCCGAGGTAGTCGATCGCATAGTTTCCAGTTCCATTCTGGGTTGTGAAGAAGCACGTCATACGCGACGGGCTCGTCGTTGTCACCGGCGGAGCGGAGGTGATGGTCACCACTATGCCTGCGTACAGGAAGCCGCTCTTGGACGTTGTTTGCGAGATGACCTTGGCGGGCTCGTCGTCGCCACTTCCCCCGCCTGACGTTACTGCTGTGAGGTAGACTGCGTTGTTGCTGACCATCGGCTCGCCGCCACTTCCATGAGCTATCCAACCGTTCTGGCCAGCGAGCTGGCTGTTCTGCGTGAACGTACTGAAGTCATCACAGAAGTAAACGCCTCCGACAGTGAGCTGAGCATTGACCGTCTGGATCACGGCTGCAGTGGTGGCGTTACTGAATACAATGGTGGTTTGGTAATTACCAGCCGCCAAGGCATTGGCGGCATTTGTGTTGCACGAGACGGTGATGGCCGTACTCCCGCATGAGGGCAAAGAAACGCTGGTGGCGCTGTAATTCAGCCAAGTGACCGACGCCGTGTCGCTTACCGTCAAGGTTCCGCCCGCGCTACCGCTGTACACGGTGTAGACCTTGTTCGTCGGGCTGAACGGACCGCCGATCGGTCCCTGGGGATTAAAGTCGGATGTCGGAGTGACGTTCTGATCGTACATGACCAACTGGACCTGGCGGGTCTGGTTGCCCTGACCATTGGTCAGGTTCGTGAACGTAATCGTGGCCGTGTTGGTTCCGGTGGGCAAGCTGGTGACACCCGTCGCCGTTCAACGAAACCGTAACCGAGATGCTGCCGCCGTTGCCCAGTGTCGAACTGGTCGTGGAGAGGGTAACCCAGGTGTGCGAGTCACTGCTCACCGACCAATTCATGGGGTTGGCGGCGGTGTTGGTAAGGTTGGCGACCGAGTAGGTATAAGTGTTCGTGGGCGTACAGCCGGTTGACCCGTTGACGAAGAAGCCCAGCGCCGGCCCGACCGAAAGATTCGCGTCGGGAGGCAGGGAACCGCTTCCGACCGGCACAAGCGCGATGCCACGAAATTCCGTCCCGTGGGCATCGCCCGCGAAGGAGATATCCTTGATGTCGTTCACATCTCCCTCGTTGGGGTCTTGATTATAACCGGTCGTGTCGATGAAAGAATACAAGCTCCCGCCACCGGTGTTGCCAGCTGAGCTGCCGGTGCCGCCGGTGGTGGCAAAGAGGTGGACATTGCCGGAACCGTCAGCGAACCCAGTCAGCCCGCGCACTGCGGGGGCGTTCACAAAGCCGTTGGAGTTCCAATTGCCGCTGACCAGCGAATACTTGAAGATCACGCCGGTGCCATCGCTGCCCGCGGCGGTATCGTCGGCGTAATACAGCGTGTCGAACGGGGCTGCTCCCCCGGTCAGTTTGAGAAGCAAAAGGCCGTACGGGCTGCCAACCGCTGTCACACTGCTGATGACATTTGACATGTAAGCGCCACCGACAGTCACCGGCATGGTGTTCGTGATCGTGCCGATGCGGAAGCCGGCCCCGGAGGCGGTGGTAAAGTAGAGATTATTGCTGAAAATGTTGATTTGCCGGATGTTGGTTATCGTCTTGGTGAGTTGCGTCGCCATCGAGGACCCCACCGTGGTGTAGCGGAAGCCGCTGGTGTCGCCGCTGAGCCAAATATTGGTGCCATCGGTGCTCGCGGCGCTACGAATACCTTCATCATCACTGAGGGAATTGGTCTGAGCGGTGGTCGTGTCGATGCGACCGCTTCCGTCCACCAACCCCACGACGCGCGGAGCGAAAGTGGCGTATTGCGAGGGCAAAGAGTAAGGGTAGCTCTGCCCGGGGGCGGCGCCGTAACCGGTCAAGACAATGAATCGGCCGTCCGTCGACCGGGTTATCTCGCCTTCCGCAGAGGACAGCCCATCGGCAACCAGCGGGCTGTTGGCGCCGTAATAGGCCGTTGGCATCTGGATCGACTGCACGAGCGTGGCCCCAGAGCTGTTTGTCGTGTACTCATCCAAATACACAATGTTACCGACGTTCGTCAACGCGGCCCCATCAGCCCCGTTGGCGAGGCCGCCGACGCGGTAGATGACGACGTCGCCCGGCGTAAACGCCGACGCGAAGGCGCTCGTTCCCAGCGCCACCATTACAAATGCGGTAACCAGACTGATAATCTTTTTCACTCGCTCACCCATACCCTTTCCCTTTGTCCGTTGATTTCAAAAGTTTCAGACTTGTCCACTTATCCAAAAGACGCTTTCCCTATAGCCCAAGCGCAATGATGGAGCATGTTTGATGCCGATCAGGTCGGCGCGCCTGCATACGGAAACCAGTGATATTTGTTGCTGGTTCTCCAATCGCCGTTGATGCTTGACGAGTTTCCTTCAGTGGTCGGGTTGCCGCATCCGGGATTGGCCGACCTGCAGAAGTCGTCGAACTTGACCCATTCGGCATGACCATCGCCCATGGAAAAGTTACCGCCACCAAAGTGCCGGGCGGGACAATAGTTTCCGTTCGTTGAGGGAAAACTGTTTTCCTCGCCGTCGCACATGATAAAGGTGGTGGTGGGCTCCGTCATTTGCGAGCGCTTAAAGGGTTTATCTCCATTTGCACACATGCGCGAACTAAAATTATACATGAAATACGCGTTTGAGGGCGTCAAATTCGCTGCCGATATATTCCTGTTGGTCGCGCCCGGATCGCTCCAGATGTTCTTCGTGGTCGGCGTTGGCGGATGGGGCGGGGTCGAATCATAGAGAGACGCCAGAGTCGGCTGAGTGACGTACGGCGTCACTGTATTGAACCAGGCATTCAGGTTTGCCCCGGAATCAATCGCGCCGGAATTACCCTCGTAGGGGAAGTAATCGTTCCAGTCGTCGCAGTACATGTTGATCGCCAAGCCCCACTGGTGCATGTTGCCGAGGCAATACGCGGCGTTGGCTTTCTTCCTGGCGTTATTCAGGGCGGGTAACAACATGCCCGCCAGAATACCGATAATGGCGATGACCACGAGCAACTCAATGAGTGTGAAGGCCCGCGCCTTCTTCTGGAACCGCGTTACAATTGCCTTCTGCATTTCGGATTCTCCCTCCAACATTTCATATAGCACAAATTGCCTCGCTCCAGTCAACTATTATTAGCAGTTCCCCTTTGTGATGCAAGGATAAAACGCACGCGGTTACGGAATAAAGTGCCTGCGGTTACAAAAGGGCCACAAGTCATGTTTTAAGGGGGGGCACCGAGCCAACGGATGCCAAGAATGCGGGTGGCGGACACAAGCCACAGGTAGGCGCCCTGCTCCCAACCACCACAAACAGTGGTAGAAGAATGGCTGTTTGTGCATTTCCCCACCCATTCAATGTGCAGCCCGCAATCGCACGAGGCGGTTCCGGGCTTCGGCATGATCGGGCTTGATTCACAATGCCCGACGGCTGCGTCAATCCTGCCCGTTACCCTGCAAACTGCTCGAACCTCCGTCATGGCGGGTCGACGACGCAGACATCATATAGACGAACAGGGTATTACCGATCCGAGCCAGGGGCGCGCGTGTCGCGCGGAGCCAGGAGTAGTCAGGCAACATCAGCCGCGATGCCGAAACCACAAGATAACCGTTCTGGAGGTTGCGCGCTTGCGTCGTCGTGACGATGTCAGAGGGGATGTTCAGATACTGGATTGCCGGGGGAATGCCGATGCAATCGAGGTAAATGTGGGCGATGTGGTTCTGCTGCATCCATACTTTCAGGCGTTTGCCGTTCTGGCCCCAATCGGTATCCACCAGATAGTCCTGGCCGTGGGCGGGACCACCGACGATCTCGTTGAAGTAGGTACCGCAATCGGAATGAGCCAGAAATGCGGCCACCACCAACCAGGCGGCGAGGATCCAGCTCGTGATTCGGCCTCTCGTGCCAGTTCGGGACAGTTCGCTTCCGATTACGACGGCCAGCAGGGAGTACAGGGGCAGTATGTGACGGATGCCGATATTGGCTTTGTTCATCATGGCGCATCCGAGAAAGACTGTGGCGGCGATGAGGGGGACTGCTTCACTGAAGCGCCACTGCCGCACTCGCCGCAACGCCATCACGATGGCGCCGACGAGCAGCAGCAGCAACGCAAGCGGCGTTTTGATTGTCATGGCGACCGGATAGTAGTACCACCAACCTTTGTCGGACCATTGACCGAAAAGGTAGGCTTGTTGACCGCGTCCCGCGTGCAGCAACACGACCGTCAGCCCCTTGAAAAACTCTCGAGGGATCAATAGCCACCTAAGCCTGATGAACCACTCTGGAACGCGCAGCCGATGCGCATCTTCGACCGAGAGCGGAGGCGCCGGCAGCCAGTGCGGGCCATAGAACAGCAGAACTGCGATCCAAGCCACAGCCGCCAGGAAGAATAGATTACCGAAAAGCTTGCGGACGGGCTCCTCACGAATTGCCCGCACCCGCCACCAGGCAACCGCCAGTAATGCGCCAAAGATGGGAACGAGGATCACCGCTGTGAACTTCGTAAGCAGCGCTCCGCCGAAGGCCAGTCCCGCAACTAAAGCCGTTCGCCGCCCCGGTGACTCGAGAAAGCGCGCGAACATCCAGACTGCCAGGGGCAACATTAAGGCGATGCCCGGGTCGGTAAGGATCAAATGTCCAAAGGTCAATGCCAGCGGATTGAAGCACCACACGACCAGGGCCAGCAGCCCGCCGTTCAGGTTGCTCAGCGACCGGGCCCAGAGAAACACGAGCAAGCCGGTCGCCAGTGTCACGATTGCTTGCATGAATCTACCCCAAAACAGCAGCGCATCGGCGTCGTTCTCTCGACCATACAACAGTCGGTTCCCGAACGTTCCCGTTTCGAGCAGTGGATAGCGATAAAAGTCCTCCGTGGGTGCCGGGCTGACCTGGCGTTCGACTGACCGGTGGTCCCATCGTTCCTCGTAGGAGGCGAAAACATCATCGAAGAATTCCTGTGTGCCCGGCGGCATCTTCACATCGAGGAACAGCAGCGGGAACGCGCTCCACAGTTGCATCAGCGGCGGGTGATCGACGTTGAGGAAATAGCGCTGCCCCTGCCAGTAGGTATATCCCGCGCCAAGGAAATTCGGTTCGTCGACGGTGGCGGTGTCCTCGTGCATCGGCTCCCACATCCACGCCAGCGCGACTCCGAGAACCAGCGTAACGGCAGCCCACGGCAGGCAACGACGAATCATCGTGCCTACATAGACGAGGCGCACAGACGAGTCGAGTTTTTTAGAAGCATGCGATCCATATACATACACGGCACCTGGATCTCGCGACAGATTCGCCGAGGCTTCCCTTCGGTCGCTTTTGTTTGTTGGGGATTTGGTTTATGATCGATCATCTTTGACCGGAAGTCCCGAGTCCCCGCAGGCGCGCAAGCCCATCCCGGGCCTCGGCATAATCGGGCTGGATGCGCAGGGCCTGCTCGTAATGCCCGATGGCCTGCTCGGGCTTGCCCATTTGTTCCAGCGCATGCCCTAACTGGTAGTGTGCGCCGGCATCATCAGGCGTGATCCGCACCACCTGTTCGTATTGGTCGATCCCCTGCCTGACCCTGCCCAATTCTATCAAGGCTCGTCCCAAATTGTAGTGCGCGTTGGCGAAGTCGGGCTTGATCGCCACCACCTGTTGCCAATGATCCACCGCCTCCGGCAGCCTGTGCAGTTGCGCCAGAAGAACCCCCAGATTGTAATGCGCGTCGACGAGGTCGGGGTTCAAATGCAATGCTTGCTCGTACTGTCCCATGGCTTCCCCGACCTTGCCCGATTGCTCCAACCCGACCGCCAGATTGTAGTGCGCCTCGGCATAATGCTCCGAGCTGGCCAACACGTTAAATGCCACCGACAAGCCCAGCAGAAGGCCCCAGCCGCAGCGCATCGCACGCCGCCAGACTAACCGGTCCGCCAGCACGCGTTCCAATCCGAGGATGCCAATCACCGCCAACATGACCTGTGCAGGCAGGAAGTCCACCTGATAGCGAAAAGCTGCAACGCGGAATGGTGCGAGGGTCAACAGGCAAATCCCAAACAGCAATGCCACCGCGATTACAAACCAGCGCAAGGTAGTGCGCTCCCGCTCCGGCCGATTCCGCCATGCCAGCGGCACGGCCAGCGCGAGCCACACCAGGGGGATGTTGGTCAGGACGCCGAAAGGCGCCGTCACGCCACCATGGTCGCTTGGCATGCGAGGTATGGCGATTTCGCGTATGAAGGGGAAACGACCGCTCCAGCGTCCCGGTTCCAGAAGATAGACCCGCAGATTAAACCACAGATTCCGCAGACTGAAGTTTTGCTGGCTGACCTGCCGCTCCCATGTCAACTCGTAGTGCCATCCGAATTCGAACGGATTGCCGAATCGCCAGAAGTTGTAGAGCATCAGCCCCAACCCGATGACGAAAATCGGGACGGTTGCCGCCGTCAGCCCCAAAAGCCTTCGGGGCCATCGCTCGCGCCACACTTGGGCTACCGGCACCAACAGGATTACCGCGCCGAACAGCAAGTTCGGCCGGGCTCCCACCGCCAGACCGTACGCCACACTCGCCACGGTCAGCCACCGGCATCTCCGTTCGGGCTCGTGCAACGCGCACCAGATCGCTGCCAGCGCCAACATCGTCAGCATGTAGCCGCCGGTGATTACCACTTCGTAAATGTCGGCTTGCGACAACAGAACCGGCAGGCCCGTCGCCAAACCAAACGCCAACGCGCAGGCCGCCACCACCCCAACTTTCACTTCGGCAAAGTAGCGCTGCCACAATGCGCGCAGCAGGCCCGCGCCAGCCAAAAAACCCAAGGCACAAAAGATCGCCACGGCTTCCCGGTGATACAAGTAATGGCCGGTCAGCGCGACGTACGGCCAGAATATCATCAGGGCCGGTGTAATTCCGAAGTAGAGGTAGAGCCGGCCCTTGTAGTAACTCAGGTCGAACATCCGGTGCGGCGGACTCAGATAAGCAAGGTGCGCCGCTGGATCGTAGGGGTCGGCAAGTTGTACGAACCCGGCCGGCACCTCTTTCTTCAGGCTGAGTTGGCCGGCCCGGAAACCGTCCACCAGGAGATTATAGTACGCGTCGGCCGCGTTCGGAGTCAGTTGTTCCAGCGCGCCCGACTGGGCCATGTACGCATAAATCCCGATGACCAGGATGCAGATTGCGCCCAGGATCCCGTATTGCATCCGAGGAAACTTTCCTCCGGACGCCTCTGTCTCCCGGCCATCTCGCTTGCTGTCGATCATCGTTGACCGGAAGTCCCGTGCTTCTGCAATCGCGCAAGCCCATCCCGGGCCTCGGCATAATCGGGCTGGATGCGCAGGGCCTGCTCGTAATGCCCGATGGCCTGCTCGGGCTTGCCCATTTGTTCGAGAGCATGTCCCAGATCGTAGTGAATCTCGGCATTATCGGGCTTGATCTGCAACGCTCGCTCCCAATGTTCCATCGCTTTCGGCTCGTTACCCAGCAGGATCAGGGCATGCCCGAGATTGCCGTGCGCCTCGGCCGAGTTGGGGTCAATCCGTAGCGCGCGTTCGAAGTGCCTGACCGCTTCCGGAAGCCTGCCGTCTTGGGCGAGGGTGATTCCCAGGTTGTTCTCAGCCTGCGCGTACCCAGGGTTGAGTCGCAGCGTCTGCACGTACTGTTCGGCCGCTTCCTGCAGCTTGCCCGTTTTCTGCAACTCCGTCGCCAGGTTGTAGTGCGCCACCCAGGCGTCGGGATTCTTCACCACATTGTCGCGCCAGAGTGTTTCCGCGTTTGCATAAACGCCGGCTCGAGTCCAAGTGGCGACCCCCAGGACCATCAGCACCGCTCCGCCCAGTGTCGCTTCCCAACGCCGGCCCCGTCCGCCCAGGCGGCGGCCAATCCATTCCCCGGCGACGACAACGAGGGCAATCGGGGCGATGATCGAATAGTACTGCCAGTGATCAGCAACCAATGACAACCGATAAAAACGCTGATCGAAGAAACCCAGCACCGGAAAAAGCATCGCGACAAAATATCCGAACCCAAAAAGCAATGGCCGCCCCCACGCGTTTCGTTTCCACCAAAATAACACAAGGCCGCCCACGAGAATTATCCCGGGCCCGTATGAACACCAACGCGCGCCATCGATCTCCCATCGTGGATAAACCACCGTCAAGTCAACCGGCAGCAGCGCCTTGTACAGGTAAAACCACGGGATCCAGCCCGCTGCCGCCAATCGGGAACCCAAACCTCCGGTCCGCACGATGGTTCCCGCCAACACCTTTTGGTGTTGGACGACAGTCACCAACCCCATGACCAAAGCGGGCACAAAATACGGCACGCTGCACAGAAGGTCTTTCCACCGCAATCGGTTGTGAACCCACCACGCGCAGCCCAATAGCACCAGGGGCAGCATGACCACCGCTGACTTGCTGAGCAGGGCCAGCAGAAACGCCGCCAACGAGAAGACGTACCAGTGCCAGCGGCTTTCTTCATCGAACTTCAAATACAAGAGGATTGCCGTTGCGTAGAACAGCATCGAGAGAGTGTTCTTCTGCTCGCTGATCCAAGCGACTGTGGCCACATTCACCGGGTGAATCGCAAACACCAGTGCCGCAAGCCACGCTCCCGGAATCTTCAAGCGACGCAGGACCATCCACGCCAGAACGGCGTTGACGGCGTGCAACAACACATTGACCACGTGGTACCCCATTGGACTGGCGCCCCACAAGCGCCACTCCAGCCACCATAAACTCCACGTCAGCGGACGGTAGTCCGCCGATTCGGTTGTAAACCAAAATCGATACAACCCGTCATTCGCTTTGACCAAGCGGTTGCCGGTGATGAGCACATCGTCGTCCCAAATAAACCCGGCGTGCATCACGGGGATGTATGCCGCCACTGTCAGCAAAATGAGGAGAGCCGCGCCAACTCCCGGTGATCTCCACGCGTTCTTCATGACATCACCGATCTCTCAGTTTCTGTCTTTCTCCCGTACGGACCGCGCAGGATGATGGCCCGCATCAATTCGATGAAGTGGGTCGCGGGCAACATACCGCGGAGGAGCTTTGGGCATCTTGGACATACTATATGACCGTCGCGGCAACGATAGCAGAGTGGCGCAACAAGACGAAAGCGGAAAGAGAACGTCGCCGACGCTCGCGGGCCGCTTTTCGTTGACGGAGTTGTGGGGGGCCTTCAGAATCCTCCGTCATGCCCGGAGCGATCTGGAAGTGGGTGCTATTCAACGTGTTTGTGTTGGGGATGCTGGCGCTCGATCTCTGTGTGTTTCATCGCCGGCCACGCGAGATGAAAGTGAAGGAGGCGCTGGGGTGGAGCGCGATGTGGATCGCGCTGGCGTTGGCCTGGAATGCCGGCATCTACTTCACGCAGGGTCCGCACAAAGCGCTGGAGTTTTTGACGGGATACTTGATCGAGGAATCGCTGAGTGTCGATAACCTGTTCGTGTTTCTGCTGATGTTCTCGTACTTCCGCGTCCCCAAGCAGTATCAGCATGAAGTTTTGTTCTGGGGGATCATCGGCGCGGTCATGATGCGGGCCCTCCTCATCGCCATGGGCGTGACCTTGATCCATCGGTTTGAATGGATCCTGTATGTCTTCGGGGCCGTGCTGATCTACAGCGGCTTCCAAATGGCCGGTGAGAAAGAAAAGAAGATCCGACCCGAGAACAACCCGGTGCTGAAGTTGTTTCGCTGGCTGATGCCGGTCACGGAGAACAACGACGGTGGAGGCTTCTTTGTGAAGCGGGAGGGGCGCCACTTCGCCACACCCTTGCTGGTCGTGCTGGTGATGGTGGAAACCACGGACCTGATCTTCGCGGTGGATTCCATTCCGGCGGTGCTGGCGATCACGCGGGATCCGTTCATCGTGTACACGTCGAACATTCTTGCCATCCTCGGGCTGCGGGCCCTCTATTTTGCGTTGGCGGGCGCGATCAACATGTTCCACTACCTGCACTACGGGCTGTCGTTGATCCTCGTGTTTGTGGGGACCAAGATGATTCTGTCCGCGTGGGACATCCAAATCCCGACGAGTATCGCGCTGGCCGTCATTGTGCTTATCCTTGCGCTGTCTATTATCGGCTCGGTGATTGGGCCGAAACCGTCAGAGCAGTAGCATGCAATCGCCGTAGCTGAAGAACCGGTAGCGTTCGCGGACCGCCTCCTCATACGCTTTCAGGATCAATTCACGCGACGCAAATGCGCTCACCAACATCAGCAGCGTCGAGCGCGGCAGATGAAAATTCGTCAGGAGTAAATCCACCTGACGAAATGCGTGGGGCGGTCGGATAAAAATGTCAGTCGCACCTTTCCGTTCCTCCACTTCGCCGCACGACTCCAGCGCGCGGACAACCGTTGTGCCCACGGCCACCACCCGCTCCGCGCCCTGAATCATCGCGGCGGCCTCCGCCGAAATTACGAACTTTTCCGCATGCATCCGGTGCTCTTCGACATTCTCGGTCTTCACAGGCCGAAACGTGCCAATGCCCACGTGCAGGGTGATAAATGCGTGACCGATGCCTGCGGACTGAAGTTGCTCAAGCATCGCCCCGGTGAAATGCAGTCCCGCGGTCGGCGCGGCCACCGCCCCCGGCTCGCGCGCGAACACGGTTTGGTAACGTTCGCGGTCCGTGTCCTGCAGCGGATGTCCACCCCTATCCGCCATGGGGCGTTTGATGTACGGCGGGAGCGGCATTGCGCCATGTGCGGCCAAGTACGCTTCAATGTCGCCGGAGAAATGGAGGGTCCGTCCGCCAAAATCCGTTTCCCCGTCGATGACGCCACTCACGCCATCTTCGAATTGCAGGGTCACGCCCACTTTGGCTCGTTTCCCGGGCTTCACCAGCGCCGACCAGCGGTGGGGACCCAGCTTCTCAACCAGCAACAGCTCAATTTCGGGCTGGCGCGACCAAATTCGCGCGGGGATGACTCTTGTATCGTTAAGCACCAACACATCGCGCGGGCGAAGGCAGTGACCGATGTTGCGAAACTGGTCATGACGAATCTCCCCCGTAGCGCGGTTGACCACCATCATACGGGAGGCCGCGCGGTCGTCGAGCGGTTGCTGCGCAATCAATCCCGATGGCAGGTGGTAGTCGAAGTCGGACGTCTTCATGGGAAACCCTGTGCGACCGTGAGTCCGTTGTCTGTCACCGCTTCCCCAGCAGACGGAATAACAATGTGAGCACGACGCTGATGAGCAAACAGGTTGTCAGCGGGAAATACAGCTTGTAGTGCTCGCGTTCGACGCGAATATCGCCGGGCAGTCTTCCGAACCACTGCGTCTTATCTCCGAGCCAGAACACGGCTCCGAGCACGACCAACGCCAGACCGACGATGACCAGAATTTTGCCAATGTCGTTCATAAGAGGCGATGTACGCCACCACGCCCTATTATTGTCGCGTAACGGGATAGCATGCAAGCGCACTTTCGATTTAGACTTGCAGCCCACAGAATTCGCGGGCGGTGATATCGCAACAGTTCGACCCGGGTCGTACTCAAAACCTGCATTCCAGCTTCAAGGCATGTTCGAGACGCCAGAGATACTCATGCTGCGGGATCTCGTACGCGCCAAACTGCCGCAGGTGCGGTGTGACCCATTGCGTATCGAGCAGCACAAACCCCCGCCTGCGCAGCCGTTCCACCAACGCCACGAGCGCGACCTTGGATGCGTCCGTGGCTCGATGAAACATGCTTTCACCGAAAAACGCCCCGCCGATGGCCACGCCGTACAAACCGCCGACCAACGACAAGGATGACGGACGGGAAACACGGGACGAAAGGGCGGCTTTGGGGACGAGACGGGCTTCGATGCTATGCGCGTGGCCGAGTCGATGCAGCTTGCAATAGCTGTCGATGATCTCCTTGGAAATCCACGTCCCCTCCTTGCGTTTTGCGCACTCGCGAACAACGGTTTCAAAATCCGTATCCGATGTGACTTCGAATTTTCCCTGCTTCAGCGCGCGCCGGAGGCCGTGTGGTATATGAAAGTTCTCGTCGAGCGGGATGACAGCGCGAGGATCAGGCGAGAACCAACGAATGTGGCCCCGTCTGCGGGCCCCGTCTCCCTTGTCGGGATCCACGGCCATCGGGAAGATGCCGCGACGGTACGCCGCCAATAGCATGTCGGGCTCGAGCACGACACGATTGTACACACGAGTCGAAGTCGTTCCAAGACCGCATGGCCTGCGACGACATGAGCATGACAAGGCACAGGCTCTCGCGCTAGAGTCGAGTGCCGGCCATTCTCACCAACTCATCCGGCGCGCCGATGTGACTTAGGGCAAGTTCGCGTTGACGGCCGAAAGGGTGTTGTTCACCTTTTGCCCCAGTCCTTGAAGGACGAGGATGGCCACCACCGCGATCAACGCCAGTATCAACGCGTACTCAACAAGGCTCTGGCCGGACTGCTTCCGGATCTTGCGATTGAGTCTCTTGAAGTATTTGCTCATATGCTTCCACCCATTTTTCCAGCTCGATTTGTTGCTTTCGTCGCCCGTGCCTGGAACACGGCGACCCCACCCAGCCGACGCGGATACTACAGGAAGCATTGTGCCGGGAACAAGCATTTCTTGGCCTGCAGGCTGGTTTAAAATTGAGAATCACAACCCTTCATGGAACGAGTCGGTCGCCGCACATCCATGTTCTCCACCGAGCTTGCTGCTCCCTGGCGCTCTTGGTAACCTTCCATCAAGGGTGTGTACAAGGTTCCCCAAACCCGCAAAAGGAGATCTGAGATGAAAACAGCAACTGTAGCAGTCGCGCTCTTGATGATGGCGGGAGTGGTAACCGCCCGGGAGACCCGCACCGAGGTTACCACGGCAGCCGCACCCGCCGACGATGCCAGACCAAACAGCAACAAGGTGCCGGATACGTATTCCATCGAGGGGAAATTCGAGCGCGTCCTGGTGCTCCGCCTCAAGTACCAGACCGATTTGCTGACTGGTCTGGAGAGCATGGTGAAGCAGGAGAAAATCCGCAACGCCGTGATTCTGTCCGGCATCGGATCGCTCCGAAGTTATCACTTCCACGTAATCAGCAATCGGTCGTTTCCCACGAAGAATATGCACGTCGAAGACCCCGAAGGGCCCGCCGACCTCGTGAGCATGAACGGATACGTCATTGACGGTCGCGTCCATGCCCACATGACCCTGGCCAATGCCGACAAAGCCTTCGGCGGTCATCTGGAACCGGGAACGACCGTGTTCACCTACGCCGTTGTAACGCTGGGAGTCCTCGATGACGGGGTGAACTTCAGACGCTTGGACGACAAGACCTATCGGTAGCACCGCATCGATGCGCACGGTGTCCCAACGGGATCCGCCGCTATGCCGCTTCCAGGGAGCGACACAGACTTGCGCAACGGGTCGTCTTGACGCACAATGCGCGGCTGCCAAAGAAATTCAGGAGATTTTCATGACGACATCAGCGACTTTCGAAGTAACGTTGGATCATCCGCAAACCAAGCTGCTTGACCAGCTATGCATCGACACCATTCGCACACTCGCGATGGACGGCGTGCAGAAGGCGAACTCAGGCCATCCCGGCGCGCCGATGGGGCTGGCGCCCGTCGCATACTGGCTCTGGGAGAAATTCCTCCGACACAACCCGGAGAATCCCCAGTGGCCGAACCGCGATCGGTTTGTGTTGTCGGGCGGGCACGGTTCGATGATGTTGTACAGCCTGCTGCACCTGACCGGCTACGATTTGCCCATGAGCGAACTGGAGCGCTTCCGTCAATTGGGCAGCCGCACGCCTGGTCATCCCGAATACGGCCTCACTGCCGGTGTGGAAACGACGACCGGACCGCTGGGGCAGGGATTCACCAATTCCGTCGGCATGGCCATCGCCGAACGATGGCTCGCCGAACGATTCAACCGTGACGGCCATGAAATTGTCAATTACCGCACGTACGCCATCGGCGGTGACGGCGACATGATGGAGGGCATTTGTTCGGAGGCCGCTTCGCTCGCCGCGCACCTCGGCCTGCACAAGCTGCTGTGGTTTTACGACAACAACAAAATCACCATCGAGGGCAAGACCTCACTTGCGTTTAGCGAGGATGTCGCGGCGCGATTCAAGGCGTACGGCTGGTTTGTTCAGCATGTCACCGACGCCAATGATCTCAAGACGATCAACCGTGCCATCAAACGGGCAATCAAGCAAACTGAGAAACCTTCGTTTATCGTCGTCGACAGCCATATCGGCTACGGTGCGCCTACGAAGCAGGACACAGCCGGCGCGCACGGCGAACCGCTCGGGGAAGAGGAGATTCGCAAGACCAAAGAGCGTTACGGCTGGCCGCCCGATGCGAAATTCTTCGTGCCGGACGAAGTCGCCAAGCACATGCTCAAGCAATTCCGCCGCGGGCGAAAGCTGGAAAAAGAATGGCAGGCGAAATTCGACGCGTATGGGACGGCGAATCCAGCCCTCGCCGCCGAGTGGAAGCAAATCCAGAACCGCGAGTTGCCTGCAGGCTGGGACAAGGACATTCCGAGCTTCCCCGCCGATCCGAAAGGCCTGGCCACGCGCGAATCCAGTAGCAAAGTGCTTAATGCCGTCGCCAAGAATGTCCCGTGGTTGCTCGGTGGAGCCGCCGACCTCGCGCCGTCCACCAAGACCCTGATCGCCAATGCCGCCAATTTCGAGAAGGGGTCGTACAGCGGCCGCAACTTCCACTTTGGCGTGCGCGAGCACGCGATGGCCGGCATCGTCAACGGCATGGTGCTTAGCAAACTTCGCGCGTACGGCGCGGGCTTCTTGATCTTCTCCGACTACGCGCGCGGCTCGATTCGGCTGGGTGCGGTCATGGAGTTGCCGGCGCTTCACATTTTTACTCACGACAGCATCGGCGTCGGCGAAGACGGGCCCACGCATCAGCCCGTCGAGCAGATCATGTCACTGCGAGCCATCCCGCATATGATCGTCATCCGCCCCGGCGACGCCAATGAAGTTGCCGAAGCCTGGCGGGTAATGATGGAGGAGAAGAAGCACCCCATCGTGCTTGCCCTTACCCGACAGGCGGTACCGACTCTCGATCGCGCGAAGTACGCGCCGGCGTCCGGCCTGCGTCAGGGCGCGTACATCCTCAGCGATTGCCAGGGACAACCAGACATCATCCTCATCGGCACCGGCTCGGAGTTGCAGTGGTGTGCCGATGCCGGCGAAAAACTGAAGGCGGATGGCGTGAAAGCGCGGATCGTCAGCATGCCGTCGTGGGAAATTTTTGATCGCCAACCACCCGAATATCGGGAACGCGTGCTGCCATCGTCCGTGCGCAAACGTCTGGCCGTCGAAGCGGGTGTGACGTCGGGTTGGCAGAAGTATGTGGGCTTGGACGGCGCGGTGGTCGGTCGCGACGGATTCGGCGCGTCGGCACCGGTTAAAGACGTGATGAAGCACTTTGGGTTCACCACGGAGAACGTCTACCACGTTGCGAAGACTCTACTTGCGGGTTAGGCCGGCACGCACAGATTCGATTTAGCGATTTGTTGGCCGTTGGGCCGCCAACACCAGGCGCTGCCACCACCAGACGGTTTTGCCGTCTTCTTCGCCAAGGCGAAAGAGTGTACGGGCTTCAGGAGGTGCGTGGTGAATCAGTTCGAGAACTTTGGCGCGGTTTTCAGGCGGAGTGCCGGCGGTATCGAAATACCAATTCAAGTCCGGCTGTTTGAACGGTTGAAGTTCTGAGAACACGACCCGTAAGCCAGCCTCCTCACAAAGCCGCATCCAACTCCCCCGACTCAGAAATCGGTGATGACTCGGGTCGCGAAGTTTCTCGGCGGTATGGATCCATTCCTCCGCGACAGGCTGGTTGTCCTCGATGGAGCCGTCGATTAGAAGGAGTGCACCACCGGGTCTGAGGACACGGACGGTTTCACGCACGAACGCGGCTGGATCGCTGAAGTGATGGGCAGCCACGCGGCACGTCACAAGGTCGAACGTGTTGTCCGGGTATGGAAAAGATTCGGCAGTATGTTGCCGCGTTTCGACGCGGAACCCTCGCTCGCGCGCGCTGGCGGCGGCGCGCTCAAGCATCGCGGTGGAAATATCGGCAAGGGGTGACCTGCCAGCCAGCGTTTGCCAAGCAAAGCCCCGTATGTCCTGCGCCAGTGGCAACATCGAGGGCCAAACCAGGTCTCAGCCATACCAACCGCTTCAGCGCATCTCGGACATCGGACACGTCCGATAAAATATGCCCCTGGCCGTAGTGGTCACTCTGGCGGTCAAATTGTTGCTGGGCCGCACGTTGAATCGGATTCATGATCTGGGTACGCATTGTGCTGCTATGACGGCATTAATGCAACTGTGCACATATACGACCATTGCAAATCCAAAGGCTTTTCGTTACAGTCCCGCGCGATGAAGAAGACCTTTCTCGTGTGCGTCTTGTTTGCGCTACAGTTTTGTCGTGTAGCCAGCGTCTGGGCGGTTGACGATCCGGGCGATAAATTCCTCGAAGCGTACTTTCTCATTCAGGAGGGTGACACTGCCGAGCGTCAAGCCGATGCGATCAAGGCCGTCGCAAAGTACAACGCAGCGCTGGAAATTCTCTCCGAGATCAAGGCACAATCTCCTGATTGGAATCCGCATATCATCGAGTTCCGCACCAAGTACATCAACGAACATCTTGCCGCACTGAAACCGACGCCTGCGCCGGCCGCCCCTGCGGAGCCGCAACCGACACCACCAGCTCCCGAGAAGCCGTCGCCCCAAGTGGAAGCGCCTCTTACGCCTGCGACACCCGTTCCACCTCCCGCACAGGCAACACCGGCCACACCCGAGACGCCACCCTCTCCGGCTACGTCCGTAACGCCTGCCGCGCCGGCAGCGCCTGCGGCACCTGAAGCACTACCGGCTCCCGCGACCCCTGCCGTGCCTACCACGGTTGAAGCACCGCCTGCGCCTGTTGTGCCTGCCACACCAGAAGCGCCCGCGACTACCGCGCCTCCCGTCACTTCCGCCGTGCCTGCCATGGTCGAAACACCACCGGCTCCCACCACGCCCCCAACACCTGCCGCGCCTGTGCCGACGGTCGAGAATGACACGGTCAAGCAATTGACTGCCGAGTTACAACGAGCCCGCGAGCAGGTTCACCAGTTGGAAGAGGCCCGCAATGAATTGAATGCCAAACTTCAGGAGCAGCTCGGCAAGGTCGCTCCGACGCAGACGAACCCGCAGATTGAAGAGCTTCTCAAGATGAACCAGGATCTCGCCGCGAAGCTCGCCACCGTACAAACCCAGATCGCCGAAGCGCGCGAACGCGTCGCGGCGGCGGCCGTCCCTGCGCCAGTCGCACCCGCGCCAGTCGCACCCGCCCAACCGTCCGAGGTGGAGCAATTACGTACGGAACTCGCCCAGACCCGCGGTGAATTGCAGCACGCGAAGGAAGAACTTCAGGATACGAGGGTCCAGTTGGATACGACCAAGCAGGCGCTCGAAAAGGCACAGGCCGACAACGCGGAGATGCGCCATTCCTACGAGCAGGTCATCGCCCAACTCACCGATGCGAACAAGAAGCTTTCTTCCGCCAAGGCCGCCAGCGACAAGGATGACGAGATCATCCGCCAGTTGCGGAAGGAAAACGCGCTGCTGCGCATCATCGCCGAACGCAAAGCCTCGGCGTCCATTGCTCCCACAGAAGCTGAAGAGAGCGCGGGCGGCGGCCCGTCCATACCCGAGCTTCGCGGCTGGCGTCCTCATGCGCGACCGCAAACGGTAGCCAAGCAGCAACCCAAGACGGAAGAATCCAAGCCACAACCACAGCCGCCCCCCTCCGCGATGGAAGAGTCGGGCCGCGGCAAACTGGTCGCCACGTTGACTTCTCCCAAGAAGACCGAGCCGCCGCCAACACCGGAAAAGATTGTTGTCACGCCGGCCAAAACACAGACAAACGCGCCTGCCAAGCCTGCGGCGACAGAGAAGAAGAGCACACCGCCAGCGCCTTCTCCTGCGCCAATAAAGGAAACCGTAAAGGCGCCAGCACCAGCACCGAAACCGAAGGCCAGCGGAACACCCACGGTGGCGCCCGCTCCACCTCCTCCCGCGGCGGACGTGCGTCAACTACTCAATCAAGGCCGCGCCGCGCTCGCATTGAAGGCTCTGGATACCGCCTCGGCAAAGTACCTCGCCGTGCTCGAAATGGATCCGACGAACGTCGTTGCTCTTTCCGGCCTCGGTGCGGTCCGCTACCAGCAGAACCGGCTGAATGAAGCCGAACAGTATTTGCGCAAAGCGGTCTCGGCCGCGCCGAACGACAGCACCACCCGCTCCTTGCTCGGAGTGGTTTTCTTCCGCAAAGGGCTGATCGAGGACTCGTACACCGAGCTGAATCGGGCAGTCGCACTCGATCCACACAATGCCGAAGCGCATAATTACCTCGGCATCGTTCTCAGCCAGAAAGGCTGGGCGGCTTCGGGCGAAGAGGAGATTCGCCGGGCGATCGAGATCAACCCGCAGTATGCCGATGCGCATTTCAACCTCGCTGTCGTGTTCGCCAAGCAACGCACGCCAAACGTTGAACTGGCGCGCTACCACTACGAGAAGGCTCTCGATCTTGGCGCGCCCCCGGACCCCCAACTCGAAGCCTTGTTGAAGAAACTATCCGAGAAGCCCACCGTGCCCGAAGCCGGTGGAGCGCCAAAACAGTAGGGTTTCATGGGCGGCCGGCGGTGTGACCCCGGGTGCTCTCCCCGCCACGAAAGCCTTCGGTGCGGCCAACGAAGCGCAACGAGAACGCTCTCAGGTTGGGAGTAGAATCCGGAACGTTGTCCCTCTTTTGGGCCTGCTGTCGACTTCAATTTTCCCACGGTGGGCCTCGATTATTTTCTGGACAATGGCCAAGCCGAGACCGGTCCCGTGAGATTTCGTAGTGAGAAACGGCTCGAAGATTTGCTTTTGTTTTTCCGGCGCCATGCCCAGGCCGGTATCCGTGAACGATAGCACCACCGCCGTCGATGGCCCCCGATGAATTGCCGACGAGACGGTCAGTTTCCCGCCCGCCGACATGGCATCGGCCGCGTTAAGAATAAGGTTCAGGCACGCTTGCTCGATCTGGCCGCGATCCGCGCGAACCTTCGGCAACCCATCGCCCAGTTTCCTCACCAACTCAATCTTCTGGTGTTGGAGCTTCTGTCGGGTCAGTAACAAAACGTCGGCGAGCAGTTCATTCACATCCACCAGTTCAAATGTTGGTTCAGTGGAACGCGCGTAGCCCAGAAGATGGTCGACGATCTTATTCAGGTGATCCATTTTCTCCGACATGACTTCCGCGTCTCGCGCGCGGGGGTCGTCGGGCGGGAATCTCAGGTCGAGCGAGTGAAAGAGCATTTTCATTACTGTGAGTGGATTGCGAATCTCGTGGGCGACCTCGGCCGCGAGAAGACCGAGCGTGCTGAGCCGCTCGTTGCGGCGCAGTTGTTCTTCAACATCGACGATCTTCTCATGAAGCCGGGCGTTTTCGATGGCGATGGCTGCGAGATTGGCCAGTGCGGAAAGGATTTTTACATCCTGGTTCGAATAGTGATACGGCACAGTGGTGTACACCGTGAGCGCGCCGATGGCAGTTTCCACGACGGTCATCGGCACGGAGAGCAGCGAGACCAATCCTTCCTTGCGCGCCATTTCGGTATGCCGATACTCGTCGTGCTCTTGCACATTGTAGACGTGGAGCGGCTTGCGGCGACGGACCACGAAGCCGACCAGGCTATCGGCTACCGGCAACGGCGGCTTACTCAGGTACTCGTCTCCAGCGCCGTGGCAGGCATGAAGCTCCAACAGGTCACGCGTCGGGTTGAGCAGCATGAGTGAACAGACCTTCGTGTCCATCAAGCGGCACGCATCGCGAGTGACGCGCTGGAGGATCTCCTGCAGGTTAAGCGAGGAAATGACTGACTGGGCAACAGAGAAGAGCGATTCGAGTTGACGGGCGTTGTGGGCTACGGCCTGGTAGAGCCAGGAATTTTGGATGACCTGGGCGGATTGATCGGCAATGGCAACAAGGAGATCCTCGTCTTCGGCGCTGAAGGCGTTGCGTCGTGTGGAGTCAACGTTCAGCACCCCGATCAACGTGCCCTCGACAAGCAGCGGGACGGCCAATTCGCTACGGATGTCCTTGCGGACCGAAATGTAGCGCGGATCGGCCGTGACATCCGGGACACGCAACGGCTTGCCCATCTTCGCCACCCAGCCCGTAACGCCGCGGCCGATGGCGAGTTTTGTTTGCTGCGCTCGTTTGCTCAGGCCGATGGCGACTTCAATCTGGAGGAGTTGTGTGTGGGGGTCGATAAACACCAGCGACCCGCTGGTCGCCTGCATAACGCGCGCAGCCTCAGCGAGAACGCGATTGAGAACCTCTTTCGGATCAAGCGAGGAATTGATGACGCCGCTGACGCGAGCCAGAACTTCGAACTGGCGGAGCTTGCGTTCCTGTGACGTCGAGGCGCGGGGCATGGTCAATTCGCCAGAAGATGGATGGCCATTTCAAGTTTGGAGCGGATGGCGGCCAACCGAGCAGAGTCGGTAATCTTGTTGCCGAGCTGGTCCTGCACGTAGAACGTGTCGATGGCCGCGCCTTTTTCCGTGGAAACCTTGGCAAAGCTGATGTCGAGACCGAGTTCGCTAAGCGTGTGGGTAATCGCGTAGAGGAGGCCGAGACGGTCCTCGGTCTGGATTTCGACGATGGTGCGGCCTTTGCTGATGTCATTATCGAAGTTGATAACCGTCGGTATGCGCACTTCGCGAATCTTCGGGGTCTCACCTCGAATTGTGCGCAGGCGCTTTAGCACGTCGTGCAGTTCGACCTTCTCGCGATTGCTCAACATCCGTTCCAGCGTCCCCTCGGCCGTCTGAATTGCGCGTTGGTCGGTCACCGCCGTGAGGTCCTTGTCACAGACGTCGAAGACGTCGAGGACAACGTGGTCGCCCCTCGTGTAGATGTTGGCGCGCAGGATGTTCAATTCCGCGGAGGCGAGTGACCCGCAGATTTTCGAGAACAGTCCAAGCCGATCCCATGTGCAGATCGACATCTGCGAATAGCTCTGGGCGGGGAACGATTGCCAGTCGACGACCGGCACGAGCGCGTCCTCGGCTTCCTCGACTTCGAGTTGCCGTGCCAGGAAGCGGTGAATGACCATCAGGTGGCGCGTGATTTCTGCCGCGCTCGTATTGATGTAGTAGCTCGCCGGCATCAGTTCGAAATGTGAATAGATCTCTTCGAGAGGTAATTGGCCCTTAAGCTCGGCACTCACCTGTCCGTAGAGTTGCTCAATGCGGCGGGAGAGTATGTCTCGGGCGCGCTCGGCACCCGAGAGCGTTTGGGCGGTGCGCCGATACAGCTCCCAGAGCAGCGCTTCCTTCCATTCCGTCCACGTCTTGATGCTGGTCCCAGCCGCGTCCGCAAAGGTGAGCAGCATCAATGTGTCGAGGTTGACCTCATCCTTCACAATGCGTGCCGTCGCGTCGATTGTTGCCTGGTCGTCGAGGTCGCGTCGCTGGGAGAGCATCGACAGTTTGAGGTGATCGCGCACGAGGAACTGCAACTGGGCGGTTTCATCGGCGCCCAAGCGCAAGCGCTGGGCGACTTTGCGAGTCATTTCCAGACTGGCTTCGGCATGATGGTCAACGTTGGCGGCTTTGCCGACATCGTGCAGCAGCAGCGCGAGGTAGAGCACGTGCGGACGCTCGAGTTTCTGGAAAATCTTCTTGTAGTTGGCATGCGGCGGTTCGGTTGCGTCGATGATGCGGTCGAGGTGTTCGATCACCTGGATGGTGTGTTCATCCGCCGTGTAGCGGTGAAAGAACTCGTGCTGGACCAGACACGTGAGACGGCCAAATTCCGGAACATACTTGCCAAGGAATTCCACCTCGTGCATCTGGCGCAGGATGCGGGCGACCTGTCCCTTGTGCTGCATGATCCCCAAAAACGTGTCACGCGCTTCTGGTGAGCACTGGAACGAGCGGTCAACCAGTTTCAGGTTCTGCCGAATCTGCGACCGCAACTCGGGGCTAAGCTCGATGTCGCGTTGTTGCAGGTAGCGGAACAGTCGAATCAGGCGCAACGGGTCTTGCCGGAAAATCGTCGGCTCGCCTGCGGAAATCAGGCCGTCGCGAATCACAAACCCGTCCAGCTTTTCTTCCTTGCGTGAGCGGCGAAGCAGTGCGCCGAGTCGCGATGGTTTCGACGGCTTGAGCGCCATCCGGTCGGCCAGCGCGTTCGTGAGCAAAAAGATATTGCGGGAGTGCCTGTAATAGTCGCGCATGAACGCTTCCGTGCGCCGCAGCAGGTCGTGCTGACGGTAGCCGAATTCGGTGGCGATTTGCGGCTGCAGTCCGAGACCGATGATGTCGCAGGCGCGATTGGTCATGTAGTGCATCGAATTGCGGACGCGCAGGACGAAGTCGTACGCCGACTCGAGTTGGCGTTGTTCCGTTGATTCGAGAAAGCCGCGCTCCCGCAATTCTGAAAGTTCCCGACAGCTGTACTTGAAAAACGCCATCCAGATCAGGTTCTGAAAGTCACGCAGTCCGCCGCAACCGCCCTTCACATTTGGTTCCTGCAGGTAAACCGTGTCGCCGAATTTCTCATGACGCACCTTCTGATCCTCAATGCGCGCCGCAATGTATTCGTCTTCGTGGCCCTTGACACATTCGTTAACAAGGGTCTCGCGAAACGATTCATAAATCTTCTCATTGCCAATGAGCCGGCGTGATTCAATCATGGAGGTTTTCGATTGCATGTCCTTGTTGGCCTGCGTGACCGCCTCGCCAATCGAGCGGGTGGAGTGGCCGACTTTGAGGCCGACGTCCCAAAGCATGTACAGGACTTGCTCGACCATCTCTTTGAGGTACGGATGGTGTGATGTGGAGCGGCCCGGTGAATCGTGCAGAAACATGATATCGATGTCGGAGTACGGGCTGAGTTCGCCGCGGCCATAGCCGCCAATCGCCACGAGGGCGACGGGCACGGCATCGTGGGAATGGGTTTGGCGATAATTCTCGTCCGCCGCCTTGAACACGTGACACAACACCACGTCCATGACGTGAGCCCGGCCCTGCGCGATTTCGCGTCCCCCTTCACCGGCGCGATGCAACAGGCGTAAGCGATGTTCCTCGACCTTGAGGAACTTCTTGTAGACGTTGAGGATTTCGGCAGGACGCGCCCCGGACTTCAAGACCAAGCGCTCTTCGGCGTGTCGCAATACCTTTTCGAGATACCCCTGCTTAGCCATGGGGCAACAATACGAAACAACCCCCGGCCGGGCAAGGTGAAATGCCCTGACTGCAAGCAGTTGGGTATTAAGTAACTGTAACGCCACCAAGTTGTGACGGGCGACAAGTTGACAGGGCGAATTTTTGAGTTATCGTGAGAGCAAGTTTTTCCCTCTCAAGGAGGGGGGGTAGAGATGACGTTACGACACAGAAAACAAGATCCTTTGGCTGATGTTTTTCGATCCCAGCAAGAGGAAATTAAGAAATACAAGTGGATCGAAAGCGAAAAGTTGGGCAAGGACATTGGTTGGGAACGCGCGTCGCGGGAGTGGCTGCAAAAACACTTCCCCGGCTGGAAGCAGGATCGGTGGAACCGATTCGTCCAAGAGGCGCTTCAGCTCCAGGAAAACTTGAACTAACGTCGCGTCCGCCCGCTGACATCGCGCCGGAGCCCCGCTTTATCTGAGCGGTGTAGTATTGCGGACAGGCATGGAAACCTGTACCCTTGTCCGCATGCTCAAGCTCGGCGTCAACATCGATCATGTCGCCACTCTGCGACAGACGCGCTACCGCTTTGCCCGGTACACAACTGGGAACTTGTGCGAGGTGTCCGGCGCGATCCCGGAACCGGATCCTATGTGGGCCGCAATCGAGGCGGAACTGGCCGGCGCCCACGGCGTCACCATCCACCTGCGGGAGGACCGCCGCCACATCCAAGAACGCGACGTGCGGTTGATTCGACAGGCCATCCGCGCGCGCCTAAATCTGGAAATGGCCGACGTGCCTGAGATCGTCGCTTTTGCCGAGGAAGTGCGGCCCGACGAAGTGTGCCTCGTGCCCGAAAAGCGGCAGGAAGTTACCACCGAGGGCGGGCTGAATGTCGCTGGCGCTTCCAAATCGCTCCCGCACACGGTGGCGCGATTGAAGAAGGCGGGCATCGCCGTCAGTTTATTTGTGGATCCCGACGCGCGACAAATCCGCGCGGCAGCGGAGGCTGGCGCGGATTTCGTCGAATTGCACACGGGCGCGTACGCGAATTCGCGCCATGAGGCCGAGGAAGCCGCGGAGATCAAGAAACTGAAGGTGGCCGCCGCGTTGGCCCACAAGCTCGGACTGCGTGTGAATGCAGGACATGGATTGAACTACCAGAATACGCCCGGGATCCTGGCGGTACCGCACCTAGAAGCGCTTAACACGGGGCATTCCATCATCGCGCGCGCTGTGTTCGTGGGATTGCGGCAGGCCATCGGTGAGATGCTGGCGCTGATGAAGCCCGACTCGCGATGAAAATCGAAGGCACGAACATTCTCGGTACGGGCGTCGATATCGTGGAAACGGCCCGCATTCAGGATTCGCTTGACAGATTTGGTGAGCGGTTTCTGAACCGCTGCTTCTGGCCCGAGGAAGTCGCGTACTGCAACCGCATGAAATTCCCCGCGCTGCATTTCGCCGCCCGTTTCGCGGCAAAGGAAGCGATTTCCAAGGCATTCGGCACCGGCATTGGTCATCATCTCGGTTGGAAGGACATGGAAATCCGCAAGCGCGACAGCGGCGAGCCGTACGCCGTGCTACATGGCAAAGGCGTCGAATTGGCCATGGCGCGCGGAGTGATGGAGGTGTTCGTCAGCCTCTCCCACTGCAAGGATTACTCCGCAGCGCAGGCCGTCATTGTCGGCCGGGCCCCATCAACGGGCACACATCAATAGCACCGTACCCACGCCCGTGAAGATCGCGTTGGTCATCCACGCCGCCGCCACGGGGGGGATGCGACCGCCCTCGCCGAGCGCGAGGGTGATATTGTTGAGAAAATAGAAAGCGACGACGAGCGTGAGGGCCGTGCCCACACCGAGCAAGGGGCCGCTACGGCTCACGCGCATGCCCAGCGGAATCCCCATCAACACGACGATCAGGCAGGTCAGTGGGAATGCGTAGCGATAGTGGAGATTGACTTCGTATTTTGCCAGGCCCGTCAGGTGGTTCGCACGCCGTTGGGTGCGGATATAGCGGCGAAGTTCACTGGTGGTTAGCTCGTCGGGCTTCTTGCCTTCGATTGCGAGACGTTTCGGTGACTCCTTGAATGCGGGGAAGTTCGTCTCGCTCACACGCACGACCAAGGGTGGGGTCTGGCGGTGATCATACACGTCCGCATTAAAAAAGTGCCACCGCCCATTGATCCAGCGCGCACTCTCGGCATACACGTCGATTTCCGGCGTGCCGTCTCCTTTCCGGTCGTGGACCTCGGCGTTGTCCATCTCGAACCGGCGCGTGTCGAAGCGGCGCGCGTACCAGTCGCGGTGCTCGGTGGAATCTGCGAAGAAGAAACCATCCAGGATGTCGCGCTCTCCCTTCCCCTTCACGGAGGCGCGCAATGCGTCGGCGTGCTCGCGGGCGTGCGGGACGAAAAGCTCGTTGACGGCGAAGACGGCGCCGGTGGCCAGCAGGCCGATGGCCAACAAGGGCATGGCCAGTCGCGCGAGGCTGATGCCGCTGGCACGCATCGCGGTCAATTCGTTGTACTTACTGAGGTTTGCCAGGCAGAACAGCAATCCCAGCAGCAGCGCCATAGGCATGATCTCCACGAACATCCCCGGGAAAAGGATCAGGTAGTAATGAACGACGGTGGTGAAGCGCGCGTGGCCCTCGATGAATTCGTCCAGCGTACCGAAGAGATCAATGACAATCATCAGCATGGCGAACGCGTCAAAGCAGTAGAGCAGCGGCCACGCGAATTCGCGCAGCAGGTATTTGTCGAGAATCCGCACGCGTTGGAGATTAGGCAAACGAGCGCGCCCCCGCGAGAAAAAAGCGCGGGGCGTCTCAGTCCTTCAGCTGGTACACGGCACGCGTAACGCGCTCGGCCTCAGGCATGAGGTTCAGGATGCGCAGGATGTAGCCCGTGCCTTTGCGGCTGTGGGGCTGCATCCGCTCGTTGTACAGGCGCGTCAACTCGTGGAAGTGAACTGGTTCCTGACGACTGCGCAGGATGTCGGCGATGACCAGCGGCGCTCCGGCCAGCGGCAGAAAGTACCGGCGATCCACCGTGCCGCTGATTTCCGGGTGATGATCCAACAGCACGGTCACCAATCGCGGGCGTTGGCCGTTGAGAAAGCTGAGGTCGTCGGACACACTGGCGAGAATCCTTTCGAACGGGACCGGCTCCCCGGCCGAGTGCAACAACTGCAGGATTTGCTTTTCGACCTGGTTCAGCACGTGCTCAGGCAACACCGAGAAATAGTCGTAGCGGAATGTGATCCGTTCGAGTGTTTCGCTCAGCAACAACAACGCCCCCCAAGGCTGGTACCCACCCCACACGGGGTCATCCGCCCATTCGCTCAACTCGGTTGTGGTCACGACGCAGCTACCAGACAGGATGCGGTTGGCCCAGTAGACTTCCTGGCTTTCCGCCACTGCGCGAGCGAGTTGCGACCGCAGGGCCGCAATAGCCGATTCCTCGATTTGTCGCACGCGTTCGCGGGTAACACGAATGCGCATCCTAGCGATCTCCTGCAATGTGCGCCGCTTCATGTGTGGACGGAACAGCGGGTCTGTCAAGCCATAGCGCTGCTCAACGACGAAGACCTCTTGGGTGTTGAGAAACTCCCGCAATAACCCGCGAAAAGTGGGAACTTGGCCGTTGCCGGCTTCCAAGCGACGGGTCCAGTTGAAGAACCAGCGAACGTTTTCGAGGGAAGTCGCGCCGAAATTGGTCAGGTTAAGGAGTTGCTGATCGCCCCAACCGCGGAGTTGCCCGATGTCCTTGACGCCCGTTTGCTCCAGACAGTGGACAACGCGCGCGCTCAGTCCCGATTTGGGTATCGGCCAATTGTCAATCGCTTGACGCGTAAGTTGATGTGGCTTAAAACGCTGCATAAGTACTAATTGCCCGCTGCATAACTTAGGTCGACCATAAGCATCTATAAGTTGTGTCTCAAGTGACCCGTTGCTGCTACTGCTGGTATAAAAGCTCAACACCTACTTGGAATACAAGTATAATTTTGTAGCAACTTCCGGCCATCATTACCTCCTGCTATCGTAAGGTACAACGAGTGGTTTTTTGTTTCAAACTCCCGGCAGGCGACGGTAAGATGCGGGAATGAAGCCAGTCTTGCCAAAGCTCGTTGAAGACGCGTGCCGGACATTGCAAGCGCTGGCTCTTGAAGAGGATACATTTCAAAAGATCGCTGCCGTAGTAGTTACCACATTGAAATCTGGCGGCAAGATTCTCACTTGCGGCAATGGGGGCAGTGCCGCCGATGCCCTGCATTTAGCCGAGGAACTGGTCGGGCGCTTCCGGGGCAACCGCCGTTCACTCCCTGCCGTGAGCCTCGCAGCTGATGTGACGCTCCTGACCTGCATTGGCAACGACTACAGTTTTGATGAAATCTTTTCGCGGCAGGTTGAGGGGTTAGCCAACGAGAACGATCTGCTTGTGTGCTTTTCAACAAGCGGGAATTCCCCAAACATCCTTCGCGCGATCACTGCTGCGAAGACCAAAGGCGTGAAATCCGTGGCGTTCCTCGGTAAGGGTGGCGGCAAGTCAAAGGGGAAGGCCGATTTTGAGATACTTGTCTCCAGTTCTGACAGCGGGCGCATTCAAGAGGCGCACACGTTGATCTTGCATGCGCTCTTGGAGGTGGTCGAGCGCGAGGTTACGGCGTAGACGGCTTTGTTGCCGGTGCGCGCGGTGTCGCCGGCGCTTGCGGTGGTGTTGTAGCTGCGTTTTGAGCCCGCATCTGCATCTCAACCATCGGCGTCATATCCATGACCGCCGCGTTGGTGGGCGGGCGATAGACAAATGTCGAGTCGGGCACATCGGGATTGAATTTCAGGTTCTTGAATTCCATCGTCATGAAACTGTTTGTCTTGGACTTGTCGTATTGTTCCATGCGATGCACGAACCCGTCGTTTTGGCCGATCAAGACACGCATCTTGCCGACCAAGCTGGCGAGCCTTGCCACTTGCTGATTGGTAAGCGCGGCTTGTTTCCATGTACCCTCCAGCACGTACATCGGTTGCCCTTCGAATTGCTCTGCCTTGGCCACCGTGAAGTCGTACATGGTTTTGCTCAATTGCCATTGCTTACCGGGATCGAATTGGTCAAGAGGGTTGATGGTCAGACCGGTTTGGGCAAAGGTGTTGCTGCCGATTCTATTCATGTCAATCTTCATAATCTGGGGTTGTTCGCCTGTCTGCACGACCTGCCACATGATCCCATCTTGCCCCATGACCGCGGTCAGCTTGCTCTGCTGGCCAACCATCGGCATATTAAATTGCATCCACACACTGTGCGGAAGTTTCTGCACCATCAGACCGTTCATGGCCACTTGACTGCCCATCATGTTCACGACTTGACTGCAATCGGCTGACCATGTCTTGTAGGCGCTCGTCTTCGAAGCTGAAAAGTCCATTATTTCCTGAACGGACTTCAGTCCTTGCGCCCCGGCAACGGCGGTGAATGCCATCAGCAAAATACTCGTGGCCAGCGTGGTGTTGACTTGGCGAAAACGTTGCATGAGCATCCCCTTTGTTAGTGGTGGGCGCGAACGTAACATGCGAGTGGGTGCAGAGCAAGCGTTCCGCGGTCTTCCCAAACTCTGGAGGATACGGGAAAGTTGCCGCACTTAAGTGCGCTACATCATGGCGCATTTTACGTTCTGAATATCCCCCCCGGGGGGACGTCGGATCGCCTTGTAAACTGGCGCATACTCATTCGCATGGTCAGGGTCTGACGTCCCGCAAAGCCAGTAAAAATTTGCGCCCGGTCGATACGCCCGGGGCATACTTGATTGTCACCGAAGCGGACAATGCGACCACCAATCAACCCTTGGTCGTGGTCATGGACGGTCCAGATAAGCTCGCTGCCTGTTGTGGCCCCCAAGCTGTGGCGCTAACGGTTAGCAATGGTATCTTTTCCGCGAGCATGGGCTGACAAGTCAAATCACGATCAACAGCGAACTCACCATTCCCGTGGTGTTGACGCTGCAATCAAACACCGCGGCGGTCTTCGATGCCAACCCATCACTCAGCTACACCGACAAAGCGGGCATCTTGGGCATCGCCACGTATGTGCCATGAAGCAGTCGCTGGTCGTCTATTCTCGCCAGCACACCCTACGAGCAACCAGTTTTCCGTTTGACGGGTTTGGAGGGATGACTTAGGATGCCTTTGGCGTTGCGAGCAGCGGCACTTCTTGCCCCTTCTCTTGCAGTTTTGCCCCGGATGTTACGTTTAGAATAATGAGGAGAAATTACATATGGCGATCAAGGTAGGTATCAATGGATTCGGGCGCATCGGGCGCTTGGTATTTCGCGCGATTTGCGATCAAGGCCTGTTGGGCAAGGAGATCGAGGTGGTGGCGGTCAACGACATTGTCCCCGCCGACAATCTCGCGTACTTGTTGAAATACGATTCAACGCAGGGTCGCTTCCAAGGCACGGTCTCCAGCGAAAAATCCAGTCCGTCCGCGACGGAAGACGACATGCTGGTCGTCAACGGTAACAAGATCAAATGCCTCGCGGTGAAGGAAGGTCCGGCGGCGCTGCCATGGAAGGCGCTCGGCGTTGAACTCGTGGTCGAATCCACTGGGTTGTTTACCGATGCAGCCAAGGCCAAGGGGCACATCGATGCGGGCGCGAAGAAGGTGCTCATCACGGCCCCCGCCAAAGGCGAGGACATCACGATCGTGCTCGGCGTCAACCACACCAAGTATGACCCCTCCAAGCACCACATCGTATCCAACGCGAGCTGCACGACCAACTGTCTCGCGCCGGTCGTTCACGTCCTGCTGAAGGAAGGCTTCGGCATCGAAGAAGGTCTCATGACCACCATCCACAGCTATACCGCCACCCAGAAGACGGTGGACGGCCCTTCCCGCAAGGATTGGAAGGGCGGACGGACCGCCGCGCAAAACATCATCCCCTCCACGACAGGCGCGGCAAAAGCTGTCGGCCTGGCGATTCCCGAAGTCAAGGGTAAGCTGACTGGCATGGCGTTCCGCGTCCCGACCCCGACAGTTAGCGTCGTAGATCTCACCGTCAAGACGGTGAAGGAAACCAGTTACAAAGAAATCTGCGCGGTGATGAAGAAGGCCAGCGAGACGTACCTCAAAGGCATCCTCGCTTACACGACTGACGACGTCGTCTCCACTGACTTCATCCACGATGCCCACTCCAGCATTTTCGACGCAGGCAGCGGCATCGAGTTGAACAACAGGTTCTTCAAGCTCGTGAGCTGGTACGACAACGAATGGGGCTATTCCAACCGGTGCGTGGACCTCATTCGCTACATGGCGAAATAAGTTTTTATTACCCAAAAGCCCGAACATCCCAGCCGGGGTGTTCGGGCTTTTATTGCCAAATTGACGCGGGTGTGCTATTCTCACGCCTGTCTCGTGAGTCCAAATACCATAGCGTGGCGAGATGTGCGTACGCCCCTCTGCGTTCTGCTTCTTGCCATTGCCACCACCTCCTCCACATTGGCCCAAAGACAGGAACTGCACGGCCATGTACCCCAAGCCGTGAAAAGGCTGAATTTGCAGACGGTGGGCCGTCTTTCCGGCACGAACCGTTTGCATCTGGCCGTTGGGTTGCCGTTGCGCAACCAGCAAGCACTCAATGCGTTGCTTCAGCAGATTTACGACCCGGCCAGTCCGCAGTACCGCCACTATCTGACGCCTGAACAGTTTACGGAAAGGTTCGGCCCGACGATAGAGGATTATCAGGCTCTCGTTGATTATGCGCGGGCCAACGGCTTTACCGTATCGGGGACATATCCAAACCGCGTTGTGCTGGACGTCGATGCGTCCGTGGCGAACATCGAAAAGGCCTTCCATCTGAACATGCGGCTGTATCAGCATCCCAACGAAGCGCGGACGTTCTACGCACCCGATGCGGAACCGACATTGGACAACGCGCCGGCAATCCTCCACATCAGCGGTCTGGACAATTTCGCGATCCCGCATCCGCGTTACATCATCGATAAGTCTGGCGCCACGCCCAACGCCATCATCCCTCATACCGGCACCGGCTCGGGGCCAAGCGGAAACTTCATTGGAAACGATTTTCGGGCAGCCTACGTGCCGGGCACGCCGATGAATGGCGCTGGACAGGTGGTGGGGCTGTTGCAGTTTGATGGATATACCGCGAGTGATATTACCTACTATGAGAATCTGGCCGGGCTGCCAAATGTCACCCTGACGAACGTCTTGATCGACGGCGCCACGGGAGCCCCGAGTGGTAACGGCGGAGAACTTGAGGTGTCGCTGGACATCGAGATGGTCATTTCCATGGCCCCGTTGGTGTCGAAAGTGGTTCTGTACATGGCTCCCAACCCCAGCCCGTGGCCGGACCTGTTGGGTCGCATGGTAAACGATAACATCGCCAGGCAGATCAGTTGTTCCTGGGGTGAAAACATCCCTGGCAACCCGGACCCAACGTCCGAAGCGCTGTTTGTCCAGATGGCCACCCAGGGACAGAGCTTCTTCAACGCCAGTGGAGATTCCGATGCCTTCCCGAGTGGCATCCCATTCCCGTCGGAGAGCACCAATGTCACACAAGTCGGCGGGACGAACCTGAAGACAACCGGCGGTGGCGGATCTTATCTTTCGGAGACGGTCTGGAATGATGGCGGAGGTATCGGCAGCAGCGGCGGGGTCAGCTCCAATTTTTCGATCCCGCCCTGGCAGCGGGGCATCAGCATGACCGCCAATGGTGGATCGACGGCCAAGCGGAACGTTCCCGACGTGGCGTTGGCGGCTTCCAATGTGTACGTTCGGGTCGATGGTGTCGACTCGCCAAACGTTCGGGGTACGAGTTGCGCAGCTCCGTTATGGGCGGGCTTTACGGCGTTGGCCAATCAGCAGGGCGCAATCAGTGGCAGGCCATCGGTTGGATTCCTGAACCCCGCAATCTACGCCATCGGCACCGGTACGACTTACTCCGCCTGTTTCCATGACACCACGGTTGGCAATAACGAATCGAGCAAGAGCCCCAGCGCGTACACGGCAGTCGCCGGCTACGACTTGTGCACCGGCTGGGGCACCCCGACCGGAACCAACCTGATTAATGCCCTCGTCGGCCCGCTAACGAATCTGCCCAACCTCGTCATCTCCCGCACGACCGTCAGCGGCGGTAACGGCAACGGCGTGATTGATGCCGACGAGTGCAATCTCTTCAACATCGTAATCCAGAATGCCGGTGTCAGAACAGCGACCACCGTCAACGCCACGCTGACCACCTCCACCCCCGTGGTCACCATCACCCAGCCCACCGCCTCTTACCCGAACGTGCCGCCCAATTTCTTCGCCACCAATTCCATGCCGTTTCAGATCAGCACCTCACCTGCGTTTGTCTGCGGCACGCCAGTCGACCTGTCGCTGGCGTTGTCCTATGCCGAGGGCTCCACAACGGTCACGCTTGCCCTGGCCACCTGCTTGTGCCCGGGCCTGCAAATCAACGGTGGCCTGAGCGCCAGTAGCCCGACACAGACCGGCCGATTGACCCGCAACGGCACCGCAAGCACCTGTGCCGCCGCGAAGTCGTGTCCCGGTTACTATGCGACTTCCGGTTCATACGCCTACAATGCGTATTCGTTCACCAACACCGGTGTCAGCGCCGTCTGCGTCACCGTGACAGTTTCCACTGCGTGCTCGGGCAGCGCGTTCATCTTTTCGGAAACGTATCTCGGCCTCTTTAACCCCAATAGTCTTTGCGCCGGTTATCTGGCCGATCTAGGCAGCAGCGCCAGCGGTAGTGCGGCATACTCGTTTGATGTCCCTGCCAACACCAATTTCGCCGTGGTCGTAAACGCTGTCAGCGTGGGCTCCTATCTGTTCGAGCTACACGCTCTCCATCGCAGGTCTTCCCTGTCTCACGGATGGCGGCGGAGCGTGTGCCGGAATCTCCGCGGATTTCAGCGGAACGCCAACCAACGGCACGGCCCCGCTTGTTGTCACTTTCACGGACACTTCGTCCGGTGCGATCACCAACCGGTTCTGGGCGTTCGGCGACAGTAGCACCACCAACACCACCACCAATACCGTGATCCACGCGTACGCCGCAGGCACGGATACCGTGGAGTTGGTCGTAGCGGGTCCCGGCGGGGTCAGCACCAATACCAGACCGAATTACATCACCGTGTTCACGCCGTTCCAAGCCTGGCAGATTCAGTACTTCGGCAGCACCACCAATCCGGCGGCGGCGCCGACCGCCGACCCCGACGGCGATGGCTGCGACAATCTTTGTGAGTTCCTGTCGGGCACGGACCCGACCAACAGCGCCTCCTCATTCTGCATCACCAGCATCGTGAGCATGGGTGACGATGTCTTGATTGATTGGATGACCGGTATCGGCAAGACCAACGCGCTCCAAACCACTGCCGGGACTGCCGACGGCGGCTACAGCACGAACGACTTCGCGGACATCTTCACCGTCACCAATACCACCGGTCTGTTCACCAATTATCTTGATGTCGGTGCGGCGACCAATATCCCGTCGCGCTACTACCGCGTGCGGCTGGTGCCGTGACAGGGACGTGTATCTGGCGTCTTGCGTTGGCCGACCCGCTTTGGTAGTTTACCGCGCCTGCGAAACAGTGCGCCGTTAGCTCAATTGGCAGAGCGAGTGACTCTTAATCACTAGGTTGTAGGTTCGATTCCTACACGGCGCACCAAAATCCTTCTGCGCCGGGAAATCAGGGACTGGGTGGACTCGTCACTCCCGTGGACTGACTGGAAGCATGTCCGCTACGATACAACTCTAAACGGGCCTCGATTTCTTTTACCAACTCGGCTTGCCCGGCGGAACGGGTAAGATCGACAGCTTTCTGAGCCGTGGCGATGGCATCGTTGAATCGGCCAGTAGCGGCGTAGGCGGCCCGCCAATGTCGAGGTACGCCGCCAGACAGAGTCCAATAGTTACAAATGCGTCGTCTTGATTCTCTTATCGGGAGAGTTGGATCGTGACCTTCGCGGCCGGCCCATTTGTAGTTGCGCCCTTAAAGGTCATGATTTTGGGCAACGCTTTCGCCGACTGGTCTTTGAATTTACCGGACATTGTGAGGTTCGTGCCGCCGACGGTGACATACCCATACACCACATCGCGCGAGGTCGCGATCAATTGCCCGATCACCGTGTTGGTGTCGCTCGACGCTGTCACATCGAAGACTGCCGAGTCATTCGCGTTCGTGCGGATCGCATAACTCACGGACGTCGGCGCCTTGACAATCGTCACCACACCGGACCACGTCCCGCTGAGGTCGGGGAATGTCGTCGCGGGCACGCCCTTCCACTTAAAGACGCCTGCACCTGTCGTCGTTGCAACCGACGCGCTCAGGCTCTCGAGACTCTTCGCGCTACCCGCCAGGGTCCCGGTCCAATTCGTTGCGCTGCCGAGTTGTTCGATAAACGATCCCGTTAACCGGCCTTTCGCATCGAATCCCCAAGTCCCCGCCACATCATTCTCTCCAAACTTCTTGAGTCGAATATCGTAGCCGCTCGTGCTGAAATCGTCCTCGAACGTCACAAACTCAACACCCTTGTCCGCTCCGCCAATCGTGACTTCCCAATCGCCCAAGGGCGAGTTCTTTGCGCCGATGGTGACCGTGACCGTCGCGGATGCGTTGGACGCACCCAGCGTGTCATGAGCGACCGCGCGGAGCGTATGAATCCCCAGCGTCTTCGGTCCATCCCAAAGGTTGGTTCCCGGATTGGAAGTCGTCTCACCCAGCTTGTTGGTCCCGTCCCTGAAGAACTCGATTTTGCTGATGCCGTCGCTGTCGCTGGCACTGGCAACGATGGTAATCGTCTGGTTCGTGAACGTCGACGGATACAACATGCCGGTCCCGGGCCGATCGATGCCCACCGCCGGCGGCGCGCCGTTCGTCACCGTGATCAGGTTTGCACGATTCGTCGTGGACAAACCGTCGGGACCCGAGACGGTGAGCGCGACGGAGAATGATCCCACGTTCGTATAGGTATGGCTCGGGCTGCTCAAGGCGCTCGTGCCGCCATCGCCAAACGTCCACGAGTGATTGGTAATCGTGCCTGTCGACGCGTCCGTGAAGGTCACATTCAGCGGTGCGGGTCCATTGGTCACGCTGGCCGTGAAATTCGCCACCGGCGGCGCGTTTGTTGCCGTAATCAGGTTGGCTTGGGTATTCGTGGATGACCCCAACGGGCCTGACACAATCAAACTTACCGAGAACGTCCCCGCCCCCGTGTACGTGTGGCTCGGGCTGCTGGACGTGCTCGTGCCACCGTCGCCAAACGTCCACAAGTAGTCCGTGATCGTACCCGTCGAGGTGTCCGTGAAGGTCACATTCAGCGACACGGCGCCAGTGGTCGTGCTGGCTGTGAAGCCCGCCACCGGCGGCGCGTTCGTTGCCGTGATCAGGTTCACGCGATTCGTTGTGGACGAACCGACCGGACCGGAGACTGTGAGCGCGACGGAGAACAATCCTGCATTCGTATAGGTGTGGCTGGGGCTGCTGGACGTGCTCGTGCCTCCATCACCAAATGTCCACAAGTGGTTCGTGACCGTGCCCATCGACGTGTCCGTGAAGGTCACATTCAGCGGTGCCGCTCCATTCGTCGGGCTGGCTGTGAAACCGGCCAAGAGCAAGCGGCTGATAATCTCGAAGCCCGGTATAATGACCGAACCATCACCAAACACATCATCCGGTATTCCCGGTGAAGCCCCGGCAATAATCACAACCGACGCATCGCCAAGTTCAAGCGAAGTCGAGTTGGGAAAATCCGAGGATGCGGGGAATACCCAATTCGGATCACCGAGGCCGGTGAAGATCCCGTAATTACCGCTGGCATCAGGCGTGTCCCAAGCCACCATGTAGATTTGCTTGTGGGAAGCTGCTGCCTCGTCAGCGCCCGTAGACTCTCCAAACACACCCGGATAACCAAACCCATCACCAATCGCTCCAGAAGCCCATGGCGTAAAGTTCGCTATGTTGTTGCTGGGACCGGTCATGAAACCAATTTGGACGAGACTCCCTATCGGAAGCGGTGTCCCGTTGGCAAGCTCAAGCGCTGCATCCGATGCCGACCAGTTCACCGTAATGGGCCCGGCCTGTGTCGATAAAGGTGCGACCAGCGCCATAGCCCAGGCAAGCATCCCGATCGTTCCCGTTTTGAGTAATTTCACTGCATCTCCCCAGTCCTTGGCTTTGTCTTTCTCTCTACTCGCGAAGCGGCGCTCAGAGTTCTCCAAATACCAATGACGGCGACCCCTAATCGCGTCGACGAATTAAGTTGTTTGGGCCTCTTAATCACTAGGTTGTTGGTTCGATTCCTACACGGCGCACCAAAACCTGTCTGGACCGGGAAATCAAGATTTGAGAATGGCACCCCGGTCCCGTCAACCACCCGGCTCTAAAAGGATTGCGTTGCCAGCACGGGCAAGACGTCGCGGATGGTTTGGAGCGCCTCTTGGATCCGCAACGGTTTGTGAATGTACGCATCGATCGGATAGCGAGTCATGACTTGCCGCAGTTTTATTTCTTCCGCGCCGGAAAAAAGGATCACCTTGATCTCGGGATTGAGCTTCCGCAAGCTCTGGATCGCTTCGCCAGCGTCCAAGAGCGGCAAAAAACAGTCGATAATCACCACGTCGATGGAATCTTTTTCCCGGGCGTACTTTTCCAGCGCCTTGACGGGATTCGACGCCACTTGGACGAGGCATCCGTTGCGTTCCAAAACACTCTTGGCCGACATGGCGTTGACGTTGTCGTCGTCGATAATGAGGATGCGGATGGAATGTGTCCGCGCCACTTCATTTGCTGGTTCGGTTATCGGCATAAGCTGGCCTTTTTCTCCTGTTTGCAGTCCTTTCTTTGAGCAAGTCATATGCCAAGGCCTTGTGGCACAACTGTATCCAAAACCTCGCGCGTGGAATACTCCCTGCTCTGATGGTTAATAATCATGATGGGGGCCACTGACATCGACAACCGTGACGGAATCCTCGCCATTGACGACGAACTGGAGCTGTTGGACGTCATCAGGAAAAGCCTGGAACTCGCCGGTTTCAAGGTTCATACCGCATCGACCGCCCGGGACGGCATCGATTTGTACGAGAAGAACTGGAAGAACATCAAAGTAGTCCTGCTGGACTACGTGATGCCGGAAATGACCGGGGACCTCATCTTCGATTGCCTGAAGCGTCAAAACCCCGATGTCCGCACCATCCTGTTGACCGGTTGCGATGATCACGTCGCCAAGCCGATGTTTCAGCAAGGTCTCTTCGGCTACATGCACAAACCGTTCTTCGTGGAGGATCTCGTCCAGCAGGTGCATCAAGCCATCGACTCGGTCTGAATGGCGCGCAGGACTTGCCGGGCGACACACGCCCCGCCAAACGGCGTGAGTTTGAGGCCCCGAAACTGCCCGTCCCGTTGCATATCGCAGGTGGTTGGCGTAAGCTCACGCAACGGTCATGCAGAATACAATCGCAGCCAATCCACTTCGGGAAGGCCTCAGCGCGCAGCAAGCTCCGGAACCATGCGCCTTGGTTATCTTCGGCGCCACCGGCGACCTCACTCACCGCAAGCTCGTCCCGGCCCTCTATAATCTCGCACACGAAGGACAGCTCCCGCAGTCGTTCGCGATCGTTGGTTTCGCGCGCCGGCCGAAGACCCATGACCAGTTTCGTGCCGAGTTGCGCGACGCGGTAGCGCAGTTCTCGCGCTTCCAGCCCATCAACGCTGCGGTGTGGGATGCGCTGGCGCAGGCGATTTTCTACCACCAATCGGAGTTTGCCGATCCGAAGGGTTACCAGACTCTCGGCGAATTTCTGCAAAAACTTGACGCCGAGCGCGGCACCGCCGGCAATCGTCTCTTCTACCTCGCCACGTCGCCGACGGAGTTTATCGGCATCATCGAACAGCTTGGGGCGAGCGGCCTGGCCCGGACACACGGATCACCGCCGCGCATCATTGTCGAGAAACCATTCGGTCGCAGCCTCCCCACGGCCCGCGAGTTGAACCGCAAGTTGGCCGGGGTCTTCCTTGAGCGGCAGGTTTTCCGCATCGACCACTATCTCGGGAAGGAGACCGTCCAGAACATCGTGGCTCTTCGTTTCGGCAACGAAATCTTCGAACCGCTTTGGAACCAGAAATACATCGACCACGTCCAGATCACGGTCGCCGAATCCCTGGGAGTGGAGGATCGTGGCGGCTACTACGACAAATCCGGCGCATTGCGCGACATGGTGCAAAACCATCTGATGCAATTGCTCTCGCTGGTGGCAATGGAACCGCCTCCCGTGTTGGAAGGCGAAGCCATTCACGACGAGAAGGTGAAAGTTCTGCGCGCCATCCGCCCGATTACCCCCGATCAGGTCGACCGGTTCACGATGCGCGGCCAGTATGCGCGCGGTTCGATGGCGGGCAAACCCGTTCCCGGCTATCGGGAGGAAAAGAACGTGGCCCCCGACTCGCGGACTGAAACCTTTGTGGCGTTGAAATTCTTCATCGACAATTGGCGCTGGGCCGGTGTCCCGTTTTACCTCCGCCACGGCAAGCGATTGCCCAAAGGCGTTGCCGAGATCGCCATTCAATTCCAGGCGCCCCCCGCCGTACTGTTTGCCGCCGAATCGCCCGTTCCACTCCAGCCGAATGTACTGGTGCTCCGCATCCAGCCCGATGAAGGCGTCGCCATCCGCATGAACGCAAAAGTCCCGGGCAACACGATCAACCTGCAACCGGTGAAAATGGATTTCCGTTACGGCGGCAGCTTCGGCGCCCGGTCGCCGGAAGCGTATGAACGACTGCTTCACGATGCCATTCTCGGCGACTCGACGTTGTTTACGCGCCGTGACGAGGTCGAGCGTTCGTGGCAGATCATGGACGCGATCATCGACGGGTGGAACGCTTCCCCCGCGCCTTTCCCTTACGAGTCGGGCACCTGGGGCCCGACGGAGGCGGCCGAGTTTATCGAGCGTGACGGCCGGCAATGGAGGCGCCCATAATCCATGCCCGACCGCGCGCAACTGGAAACATTTACCGCCGGCGTCGAAACCGCGGTGGACGTGGCGCAGATTGAGCGCCAGCTCCACGAGTTGTGGCAACTGGCCGCGGAATCGGAGAAGGACCCGACGCAACGTCAGATCACCCGCGACTGCCTCTTCAACTTCATCGTCCTCTGTGAAACCGACGACGGGGCGGCGCACGCCGGCGAGGTGATCGGCTCGCTTACAAGTCATCATCCGTGCCGGGCGATTGTGCTCTCGGCCGGGTTGGACTCCGCCCCATCAGAGCTGTCCGCCTCCATTTCCGCCCATTGTCACCTCGCCGGCACGGGACAAAAGCAGGTTTGTTGTGAGCAGATCGTGATTCGTGCCGCCGGCCCGAGCGTGGCCCATCTGGGCTCAGCCGTGCTTCCGCTGCTGGAGTCGGACCTGCCGACGATCGTCTGGTGGCAGGGCAACTTTCTGGAAAGAATCGATCTCTTTCGTCGATTGTTAGCGGTGGCGGACCGGGTGATTTACGACACATCAGCCTGGCCCCATGCGCCATCGCAACTCGCCGGTCTGGCCCGCGTCATCACCGAATACCCGCGCTGCAGCTTTGCTGACTTGAGCTGGACGCGGTCGGGCTTGTGGCGGCGACTCGCGGCGGAGTTTTTCGACGAGCCGCAGTGCCGGACCGAGCTCAAGCGCATCCGCACGGTGGACATCCTGCATGGTTGCGGGCCGGGCGCCGTCGTGCGCGCGCTGCTGTACGGTTCGTGGTTCGCCGCCCAACTCCAGTGGCCTGTCCCCGAGGCAAAGACGAAGATTCATCTTTCCAGGCGCGATGATCCCGAAGCCGCGTCGGTGGGCATTTGGTCGGTAACCATCAAGACCGACCGTGCCACATTCTCGATTCGCAGCGATCGTGGTGAGAACACGGCGAGCGCGACCGTCGAGATGCCCCATGCCTGTGGTCTGCCGCGTAAACGCGCCTTCTGGCGTTCGGATGACGCCTCCCTACTCTCACAGGAACTCGATCATTCCATACGGGACCCTGTCTACGAGAAGGCGCTGGCGATGACGGTCGCATTGCTTGAAGAAAGCTCGCACTAAGGCGCAAGAAGAGCCCGGTGCTGCTTTTTTCGATTGCCACTCCCTGCAAGCCGCGCTACACATGGTGACGGGGATGTTCGCAACAAAAGGAGGAGGTAATGAAGCGGTCGTTTTTGGTTTGGGCGTTGTTTCTGGGCACATGGGTTGTTCAACCTGACGTTTTGGGGGCGCAGCCCCTTTCACCAGTTGGCACGTGGGAAGTGGTCATTTCGGGTGTGTCCAGAGGCACCTCCATGATGACCTTCTCCAATGACTTTTCGGTCAGCGGTTACGGGATCGAGCGGAAACAATTCGGGCTCTTCACACTGACGGGGAACTGGGGGTTTGATACGAACGGCAATGTGGTTGTTGCGTATCTCCAGTCGCTCAACGGCGTCAACACCGCCGTCAGTTTCACGGCGCTCGTCCAGCACTCGGGCAAGTTTCGTGCGAAAGGAACCGGCACCAGCGGCGGGCTTCAGTTCAGGGGCGCAGTCGCCGCATCGGACTTTCCGGTTCTGAGCGGTTCGTGGACCGCAGTGGTTAAACGTCACGGCAAGACCCTCCATGAAGCTTACACCATCACCGCGTCAACCAATTTCCCGGCAGTCTTCGACGTCACCGGCGATGGGCTGAGCGATACCGGATCATTCACTCTCTCGGGCGCATTCATCGCCACGTCGCATAACCAACTCAATGTGTCCATCGACCGGATTTTTGGTGTCGATACCCAGCGCAGTTCGTTGTATGGGAAATTCAAACCGGCAACACCCGAAATGGCCCTGAAGGGTGTCGATGACACGGACGCGCACCTGACGATCAGGGCGCTGAAGGGTCCCTGACGGCGCTGAAGTTTCCGGGATTGACCGTCTTGGAATCTTTCCCCTAGAGTGGCGCCCGACCGCGCCATGAGAATTCTTGTCATCGGAAACGGCGGGCGCGAACACGCGCTTGTCTGGAAGATCGCCCAAAGCCCGCGCGTCCGGAAGCTCTTCTGCGCTCCGGGCAACGCCGGCCTCGCCGAGTTGGCGGAATGCGCGCCAATCCCGGCCACGGACATCGACAAGCTCGCGGTATTCGCTTCCGAACAGAAGATCGATCTCACAGTCGTTGGCCCCGAAACGCCATTGTGCGCCGGCATCGTCGATGTATTTAACGCCCAGGGGCTGCGTATTTTCGGCCCCAATAAACACGCCGCCCGATTGGAAGGCAGCAAGGTTTTCACGAAAGAGATCCTGCTGAAATACAAAGTGCCGACGGCCTCGGCAGCCATTTTCAGCAATGCGGATGATGCCCGGACCCACCTGCGAAAGGTCGGCGCGCCGATCGTGGTGAAAGCCGACGGTCTGGCGGCCGGCAAAGGCGTGATTGTCGCGTCGTTCGTCGAAGAGGCCGAGCAAGCCGTCGCCGAAATCATGGAGCAAAAAGTCTTCGGCGCCGCGGGCGCGCGAGTGGTCGTCGAGGAATGCCTGCACGGCGAGGAATTGTCCGTCATGGCGCTCGTGGATGGCCAGTCCTTCCAAGTGCTGGCGTCCGCCCAGGACCACAAGCGCGCTCTCGATGGCGACCGCGGCCCGAACACGGGCGGCATGGGCGCGTATTCGCCCACGCCGTTGCTGGACGGGAAGCTCCACGAGCAGGTGGCCGGGATCTTCCGACAGACGCTGGCCGGGCTGCGGGCGGAAGGCATCCAGTACCGCGGCGTGCTCTACGCCGGTTTGATGATCACCCAACGCGGTCCGCAGGTGCTGGAGTTCAACTGCCGTTTTGGCGATCCCGAAACCCAGGTGGTGGTGCCGCGGATGGATTTCGATTTGGTGGATGCAGCGGAGGCCACCCTGAACGGGACGCTCGATCGCCTGTCGCTGAAGTGGAAGAACGAGGCGGCAGTCTGCGTGGTGATGGCCGCGGGCGGGTACCCGGGCCGGTACCAGACCGGCCAGCCGATTGCGGGGTTGAAAGAGGCCGCCAAGTCAGGTAAGGTCTGCGTGTTTCATGCGGGCACGCGGCGGAACGCCAGTGGGCAGATCGTTACGGATGGCGGACGGGTTTTGGGGGTGACCGCGCTCGGAGAGAATATTGAGAAAGCGGCGCGGCGCACCTACGAGGCGGTCCAACAGATTCATTTTGACGGCGCCCATTTTCGCCACGATATTGCCGCCCATGCGATACCGAAGTGAAGCTGGCGGAAGGACCCGCGGGAACAGGAATTTGATTTTGCGAGGTACGATGAAAACAGTGGCCGTAACAATCAGCGCAGCGCTTGTGCTCCTGCTGGCGGGGGCGGCGGCGTTTTGCCGGGCCGCCAACGTCGATCCATTTTTGCGACAGACGACGGAAATCATCAGCGTTCTCAAATCGAATTACGTCGATCATGACAAGCTCGACGAGAAATTGCTGAACGAAGCGACCGTAACCGGTATCCTGGGGGCGGTGGGCCGCGGCGCCGTGATTCTCCCGCCCTCGACGCCGTCAACCAACGGCACCAAAGCGGTTGACAGCGAACTGAAACCGTCGGGTCCCCTCGCCCGCGCCGAGGTCATCGATCCCCACATCGGCTACATTCGTCTGGCCGATGTGACGGCAGGCACCCGGCGGCGCTCGATGCGGAGCTGAAAGGATTCGTCGATGCGAAAGTGGCGGGCTACGTGCTTGATCTTCGTTTTGCCGACGGCACCAACTTCGCCGCCGCCGCCGCCGTCGCGGGCCGATTTCTGGGCGACGGACAGGAAGTGTTCACGCTAAAGAGTTCGGAAAAGGGCGTGCATGTCTTTCGGGCGGGTTCGGAAATCAAGGCGGCGTCATCCAATGGGTCGGACCTGGCGTCCGCGCCCCTGATGTTGCTGGTAAACGCGGAAACGCGAGGCAGCGCCGAGGCGCTGGCTGGGGCGTTGCGCGCGCAGGACCGCTGCATCCTTATCGGTTCGCAAACCGCAGGCTCGGCGGCGGCCTGGGAAAGTGTGAAACTGAGCGATGGCCGCACGTTGCGGATCGCCACGGCCAAGATCGTGTTGCCCCACCTTGATGGCGCGGGGCCGCAGATCGACATTTTTCCCAATGGAATCACGCCGGACGTGGCCGTCAAGATTGAAGCCCAGACGGAACGCGCGGTGGTGCTCGCGCAAACGAACGTGACGTTGACGGCGAGCCTGCAGCTACGAGTGAACAAGAATGAGTTGACGGAGGCGGAGTTGGTCAAGGCGTTCCGGGGAGAGGCCGTCAATCGCTTTGACAAGCCGTCGCCTGAGGACAAGACGCACGAAGAGGAGGACGATATCCAGAACGTGCGCGATGTGGTGCTGCAACGGGCGGTGGATATTCTGAAGGGGATCCACGTGCTATTGTCCTGGCAATGAGGCGCGGACGCGGCGCGATCCTTCCGTCGTCCGGACACAGAAGGATTCGATGAAGAAGATTCTGTTTATCTGCACAGGCAATGTTTGTCGCAGCCCGATGGCGGAGGGCCTGCTCCGGCACATGCTGCGCGGTCGCAACGACGTTCAGGTTGCCTCCGCGGGACTCGCCGCGCTGGAGGGCATGCGGGCCACGGACGCCGCCATCGAAGTCATGGCCGAACTCGGCATAGACATCTCCACGCATGTCAGCCAATCGATGAACAGCGATCTGGTGCGGCAGGCGGATTTCGTTTTTGTGATGACCCACCAGCATCAGGACACGCTCCAGACGCTTTTCCCGTTTGCCGCCGAGAAGACGTTTCTCGTGCGCGAGTTCGAGGAGGCTCGCGCTGGTGAGAACAAAGACATTGCCGATCCGATTGGACAATCCATCGATGTGTACCGCCGTACGCGCGACCAGATCCGCGACGCGTTGCCGAGCCTGATTGTGTTCATGGACCAGACCACGGCCGCGGCGCGCAGCGCGACCCGGGAAGCCGCGGGGCCGGCCACGAACGAAGAAGCCCGGCCACTGCGCATCGCGCTGGCGGGCGATCACGGCGGCGTCGAGATCAAGGCGGCGTTGAAGGACTGGCTGGCGCGACACGGATATCCGTTCTCCGATTTTGGCACCTGCACGACCGAGCCGGTGGACTATCCCGAGTACGCGTTCATCGTCGCGCGGGAGTTGCTGGCCGGGAACTTTGACCGCGGCGTGCTGGTCTGCAAGAGCGGCATCGGCATGACCATTGCGGCCAACCGGTTTCTCGGCGTGCGGGCGGCGATGGTCGGTAACGAACAGTGGGCCCGCCTCAGCCGCGAGCACAACAACGCCAACATCCTTGTGTTATCGGGCATCGAACTCAACGGGGAACAGGCGAAGCAGATTTTGGATGTGTGGTTGCACACGGACTTTGGCGGCGGCCGCCATGCCCGCCGTGTCGACGAAATGGACCATCCACCTGTCCTGAACACCACCGCGACCCCTTCGAAAAAGACTTCGGCGCTGGCGGTGGCTGACCCCGAGATTTTCAGCGCGGTCCAGCGTGAGAAGCAACGCCAGCAGGAGAACATCGAGTTGATCGCCAGCGAGAATTTCGTTTCGCCCGCGATACTCGAAGCGGCGGGCACGGTGCTCACGAACAAGTATGCCGAAGGCTATCCCGGTAAACGGTATTACGGCGGCTGCGAATACGTGGACATCGCCGAACAACTCGCCATCGACCGCGCCAAACAACTTTTCGGCGCCGAACACGCGAACGTCCAGCCGCATTCCGGTTCACAAGCCAACATGGCGGTGTACTTCGCCACCATCCAGCACGGCGACACGATCCTGACAATGGAATTGGCCCACGGCGGCCATCTTACCCACGGCTCGCCGCGTAATTTCTCGGGGCGGTTCTACAAGGTCGTGCATTACGGGGTGCGACAGGACAGCGAACGGATCGACTACGATCAACTGGCCAAGCTCGCGAAGGATTGCCGCCCGAAGATGATCACCGCCGGAGCCAGCGCGTATCCGCGAATCATTGATTTTCAGAAGATGCGCGAGATTGCCGACAGCGTCGGCGCGTTGCTGTTTGTCGATATGGCGCACATCGCGGGATTGGTTGCCGCCGGCCTTCATCCCAGCCCCGTGCCGTTGGCTGATTTCGTCACCACGACCACGCACAAGACGTTGCGCGGGCCGCGCGCGGGATTGATTCTGTGCAAAGCGAAATACGCCAAGGACATCGACGGCTGGGTGTTGCCGGGCATTCAAGGCGGGCCGCTGATGCACATCATTGCCGCGAAAGCGGTGTGCTTCCTCGAAGCGATGAAGCCTGATTTCAAGGAGTACCAGCGGCAGATCGTGAAGAATGCCAAGGCACTCGCCACCGCGTTGGCGGCGCACGGCTTCCGCATCGTCAGCGGCGGGACGGACAATCATTTGATGCTCGTCGATCTCCGCCCGAAGAAGCTTACCGGCAAGATTGCCCAGGAATCGCTCGACCACGCCGGCATCACGACGAACAAGAATCTCATCCCGTACGACCCCGAGAAACCGCTGGTCACCAGCGGCATCCGGCTCGGCACGCCAGCCGTCACCACTCGCGGCATGAAAGAAGCAGAGATGGACCAGATCGCCGCGCTTATCACCGAAGTGCTCGCGAAGCCCGACGACGTGACGTTGCAGGCCAGCGTAAAGGAGAAGGTTCGCGCCTTGACTGCGAAGTTCCCACTGCCGTACTAGTGGGGGACAAACTCGAATCTCGAATTCCGAAATTCGAAACGAGTTCGAATTCCCCAATCGGCAATCTCACGCGCAGGCAGCTACCGTCTTTCGCGTCGGTAGAAACAGGACGACGTAAGACAGCGCGTAAAGCGCCAAGGCAATCAGCCAGAGCTTGCGGAAGCCGATGACCAGCGAACTGTACTCGATCAACCCTCCGATGACCGCGCCGAGCAGGTTCGAAGCAAACGCCAGATCAGCATTCGGCGTGTGTTTGTATGAGCGCGCAAAGATAAAAGCGGCAAAAAAGATGGGCGAAGCCATCAGCATCATGGAAGCAAGGAGGCGCACGATCAGTCCTGTGCGTAACAATATGTGGATGGGAAACATAAAGTTAATCATAACAGCGGCGGCCAACAGCCCGTAGAGCAGATGGATGTTGAATGACTGAATACGGTTCATCCACAGATTGGCGAGCAAGACGACGATCAAAATCGCGCTAAAGACGATGGAGTTGACCACCCAGGTCGAGCCGAACAGCATGGCGAAGCGGGTCACACTGACAGTTTCGATGAGCAGGAAGGCGGCGCCGAGGAAGAAGAAATGCCCATTGACCGTTTGCATCTTGCCCTGCGAAGCGAAAACGACGCACACGAGCGTGATGAGCGCCATGGCTTCAAGAGCCAGACGATATTCCGGCGGCACCTTGCGCCCCGCCAGATAGAAAAACGGCCAGTCGTCCGTGGCCGGATTGACCATCGGAATGTCTGTGGTTTGCGCGTTGTGGATGTATTTCTTCACACCCGGTCCGACGAAAAAGCTGGGCCACGCCGTTAGATCCGGGTCCTTTATGTACGGCTTCTCGCCAAAAGCCTGGGTCAACATATGAAAGATTCGGCGGTTGAGGTACATGTTTCCCAGGGTGTGCTTGACGACCACGATGCCGTTGTCTTTCAGAAGACTTCGAGCTTCTTGAAAGCTCTCGATGGTGTAGAGAAACGAGTCGAGCCGCACTGACGACATGCCCGAGAAGAGACGATGAGCATCGATGCACCCGAAGATGATCATGTCATACCGGGAGTGGGTCTTATTGAAAAACGAACGCGCGTCGTCAATGAACACATGGACGCGGGGGTCGCTGTACGGTTGTTCGGGATGGGCGACCCGCCCCAAGTTAAGAATCCCGGGGTCGATCTCCACGGCGTCGATGCGCCGCACGCCGTAGCGTAACGCAGCGGCAACATCATTGCCCGTGCCGGCCCCAACGATCAGGACGTCGTTGTAGGGAAAGTCGGGCACGTTGAAGGGCGTTTCGTAAAAGGTTACGGTCTTGGTTATATTGGTATGCTCCTCTTGCAACCGGGGAGACAAATCCATGGCTTGCTGGTAGAAGTCGCCGCTCAATTCCATGCGGAACCCCGGCGCGTTACGGAGGGCGGGCAGTTCCCCGGGGCGAACCATTTCGTCTCGGGTCTGCAGGTCCCCGTTAGCCTTCCATTCCAGCGGATACACCCCCAGCGTGTGGTACGGCGTCCAGAAATACATTTCTCCAGCCAGCCAGATCACGACCACCGTTACCACGGCAATCAATGTGTTCAAGACAAGCCAGCTTTTATCGATGCGGACAAACCACAACAGGCCCAGCATCACGATGCCGAACCACCACCAAGGGCCCGCGTTGAGAAACGACACGAACGTGAATGCCAACACTCCGAGCAAGCTGCCCAAAATGTTGACCACATAGCCTCGAAGTGGCGGGGATACCGCTTTGAGACCGGCTCCAATTTGTTGCCCAAAAGGCACAAAGACCATGGCAACGAGAACGAAGAGAAGGCTCAGGCTCTCGGTCAGCGACAAAAACCACAGGACATGACGTTTGTACTCGGCGTAATACACGTCATCGGGAATCGGGCCGGTCATGCCGAACTGATTGAACATGATGCCGATGGACACGAAACCCAGTAGCACCAAGGGTTGCCAGGCAAGCCAGCGGCGCCCTCGCCCCGTCAGCATCGCACCCAGACCCAATCCCAAGAATGCGGCGATCAGTATGAAATTCGTGAAATAGGCCAACACGCGCTCGTAGGCGGGCACCCAACGGATCAACGTCAGCTCCACGAACAGCGCGAGAAAACTGGCGACGAATAGATCCATCTCCGCTGAGTCAGAGGATCCGTTAGAGACGGGCTGCGGCGACAACTCGGCGCGCGTTGTTTCTGGCAAGTGTGGAGTATCGGCTGACACGGATTTCGTACTTCTACTCGAACTGTTGGGACTCCGCAACACACTTTGCATCACATCCCTCGTGCAGATCTCCTCCGGCAATTCGCGGATTGGGGAAACCCACCCCTGACCCCTCCAAGGAGGGGAAATCGCGGAGCAGGTCGAGCCCCGCAACGGCAAGGCGGCCGGGGACGGCCGCTACTACACTGCGGGGCAGCTCACAAGAGTGGGGAAAGGACGGCGCGGTGGGCCACCGCGCCCTAAACTGGGAAGGAACAGCGCCAACCGGGCCGGTTGGCCTACAATTCGGAGACGGCGCGGAGCGGACGCCTCGGAGAGGCGTCCCTACCAACGACAGGCGAGCGGCTGGATTGCCGCGGGAGTAGGTGTGCGGTGTGGCGGCACCACGTGGAACGTGGCGAGGACTCTGCTATCGGAAATTGATATTTTTTGCTGGACGGGGTGGGCCGGGGGTGGTATGATGGCGATAGTTGTTTGACATAAGAGGAACGGCGTACAGAGGCAAGGGAATCGCAGATTGGAGATCTCAGAGGGGGGGGCGAACACGCCTCGCAGCTCCGTAAACGGCACGCGCTTGGCAAGCGCAGCTACAACGGGTTTGGTGTCGGTGGGGATGGGATTTCCTATAAAAGTACCTTTTTGCGAAGCGAACCCAACCGAAAAACGCTGAACAATTTCGACATGAACATGTTAGGAAAAATGAGGGTTGGGTTCGGTCGACCAAACCGAACCCATTTTGAGGGGGGTAAGCGCACCGGAGAAGCACCGGAAGGGGTGGTTTTGACCAAACCGAAGCCAAAGCGAAGCCAAAGAAAGCGACCTGAACCGGACCAAAATGAAGTTTGACGCACTTCGGGGGGTTCGCTAGTGTCGGCATTGCAAGGATGGCCCGGCACCCCGTCGTTTAACGAGGAGAATTCGAGATGATTGTCACCACTGCACAACTGTTCAAGATCGCCTACGGCAAATACGCTCTCGGCGCATATAACATCAATAATTTGGAGCAAACGGTCGGCCTGTTCAAAGGCAACGTCCAGAGCAAGGCGCCGTTCATCATCCAGCTCAGCAAGGGCGCGCGCAAGTACACGGACAAGCGGTATTTGGAAGCGATGATCCGCACTTCCGAACAGGTGTTTCCCGAGGCGATTTTTGCGGTCCATCTCGATCACGGCGACGAGCAGACGTGCTACGACTGCATCGATTCCGGGTTTTACAGCTCGGTAATGATCGATGCCAGCCATGAGCCGTTCGAGAAGAACGCCGAGATCACCAAGCGCGTGGTGGACAAGGCGCACGCGAAGGGCGTGTCGGTCGAGGCGGAACTCGGCATGCTCGGCGGAGTTGAGGAAGACATCGTCGGCACGGTTTGCCTGACGAATCCTGAGGAAGCGAAGAAATTCGTTGGGCTGACGAAATGCGATTCACTGGCGGTGGCGATCGGCACGAGCCACGGCGCGTATAAATTCAAGGCGGAGCCGGGCAAGAAGTTCGGGTTGCACTTTGAAGTGATCGAGGCGATCCAGAAGCTGTTGCCGGGGTATCCGATGGTGATGCACGGCAGCTCGAGCGTGCCGAAGGATGAAGTGGATCGCATCAACAAGGCCGGCGGCAACATGCCCAACACGAGCGGGGTTCCCGAAGAGGAATTCCTGCCCGCGGCGAAGATGGGGGTGTGCAAGGTCAATATCGACACCGATGGCCGGCTGGTATGGACGCGGGTCCATCGCGAGTTTTTCCGCGATCACCCGGAGAAGTTTGACCTGCGCGATCCCGGCAAGATTTATATCGAAGAATACGCCAAGATGATGGCGCACAAGAATCAGAAGCTTGGCTCCGCGGGCCAACTCGACGACGTCCGCGCCAAGGTCGGCAAGAAGTAACGCGCCTAGTGTTCTTGTGACGCAGGGACCACTGCCGGCCACTGGCCCTGCCGTTGCGGGGTGGCCGTCTGCGAAATCGACGGCGGGCCAAGCTCCTCTTCCGGGGGGCGGTTGCCCACGATGACCAGGAGCTTTTGCTCCTGACCATCCCGGAGCACCGTGAACTCCACGGTATCACCCACGCGGTGATAAAACATCGTATTGAGAACGTCCGCCGAACGATGCACGCCATTGCTTGTAATGCTCACGAGAATATCGCCGTTGCGGAACCCGGCGACGGCGGCCGGCGCATTCGAGTAGATCTGCTGAATGAAGACCTGCCACTGATTGGATTGCGTGGGGTTGATGGCCAACTGCCGCTCCGAAACGCCGAGGCCGACCCAGGCATGCTGGGGTTGGCCGGATTCCAGAATGTCCGCGCTGATCTTGCGCGCGGCGTTGATCGGCAGCGCACAGCATTGGTCATCCATATGCGCGGCCACGGCAATGCCGACGACTTCGCCGCGCACATTGAGCAACGGGCCGCCTCCCTGCCCGGGTTTCAGGCGGCATTCGGCGCGGATGTGACTGGGGGCGAACAAATGTCCGCCGCGTTGAACATCCAATCCGCCGACAAAGCCCACCACGGGCTCGCTGGGCATATCGTAGGGAAACCCGATGGCGATCACCATCGACCCGACGCGCAGTTCATCGGAATTGCCCTGCAGCAGGAACGGCGTTGCGGTCCCGGACTCGGGTTCGATCTTCAGCAGGGCCAGATTGGTTTGGGGGTCACGCCCGAGGACGCGCGCATTGATTTGCCGGCCGCGCCAATCGATCCAACAAGTGTCCGCGTCCTCCACCACCGTGGCGGCGGTCAGGATGTGCCCGTCCCGGTCGATAAAAAAGCCGGTTCCAATACGGTACGACGGAATGAACGAGACCCCGCCGATGTGGAATTGGCGCTGGGCGTGAATCTTGACAATCGCGTCCCTGGATTTCTCGTAAATCGACGTGACTTCCTGATCGATGGTTTCGAGCATTCCGGCAGCGAAGACCGCCGTCGGGATCGTGGCCACAAGGAGCGCGACCCAGAGGGGGGCGCGCCGCCTAGAACTGGACGTTTGGAACGTCATAACTGGCAGGGGTCACCGAGATGCGATCCAACACATAGCGAGGAGTCGGGGAGTCCGCGTGCGTGGGAGCCGCCGCCGCGGGCTCGTAATCGGCCGGGGTCACCTGCAACGAGCCGGGGAGTGACGCGGCAATCGTACCCGGCGTGGAACGCTCCGTCTTCGCAAAGGTCAACGACGAACTGGCTTCGGCCGATTGGCTGGCGACACTGGCAGGATCATCCATCTGACGCACGCCCATCCACATCAACCCCACGACGACTGCCATCCCCATCGCGCTGGCAAAACGGTAACGCCATACCCGCACCGATTCGACCGCCAAAAGTTCCTCGATATGCCCCAACGCCCGTTCCCACCGTCCCGATCGCCGGGTTTCTGCCAAAACCCGGCTATGAAATTCCGAAAGAAAATTGTCGAAATACTCCGGGGCGGGCCGTTCGTAGCGCTTCAGCGCCAGGAGCCGTTGCAGGCGAGCCGTGCGCTGTTCCTGCACCCGGCAATCCGTGCAATCCACCAGGTGCTGGCGCACCTGCTCAGCCGTCTCCGGCGCGAGCCGCTCGCGTGAGAGATCATCGAACAATTCTTGTGCTTTCTTGCAATCCATCATGTGACTCACAGATAATCGCTGAGCAATCCCTGCAACTGCTGCCGGGCGTAGAACAGCCGCGACCGGACGGTGCCTTCCGAGCACTTGATGACCTTCGCGATATCCGCGTGCGTCATTCCCTGGATGTCATGCATGGTCACGACCATTCTATGGGGTTCAGACAGTTTCTGCAGGGATTCGTTCAATTTTTCGTGAAGCTCGATCAGGCCCACCTCACGCCGCGGTGTGACATGCGACATCATCTCGACGAGATCCGGATCGGTCTGGATGGAGCTGTCCAGATCATCGAGGCTGTATTGGTTGCGGTTCTTGCGACGTTTGACGAAGTTGATGGTGCGGTTAACCGCGATGCGATAGACCCACGTATAGAAACTCGATTGACCGCGAAAGCTGTTGAGGCTCTTGAAGGCTTTAATGAACGTATCCTGCACGAGGTCATTGGCGTCCTCGTGGTTGGCCGTCATATGGTACACCGTGGCGTACAGCCGTTCCTTGTAGCGCTCCACCAAAACATCGAATGCGGCGCTGTCGCCTCGTTGGGTGCGACGCACGAGCACTTCGTCGTCCTCATGCTGCAAGTCGGTCCCGCACTCCGTCGGGGGCGCCGAAGGGGGCGTGGAGGCGTTCGTCCCAGCCAGCAGTCGGTTGCCCAGTTTGAATGTTTCCTTGAGTTTCACAATGATGACGACGGTTGTCCCTGGAGCCAGTACGGGCTACGCCGCGACCGCTTCCTTAAGAAGCAACCGGCTTTGTCCCGAAAGATAATCTGTGAGCGCCCGGAGTGTTTTGACGTAAACGTTGGATGGCAACACCGCGAGATCGGCTCGAGCGCGAGCAATGTAGGTGTCAATTGCCGCCAACGACTCGCCAACGACGCCGTTGCCGAGGACGAGACGGAGCAAATGTTGCTGTTCCTGTTGATCATTTCGGAGAATCATCGCGCCGAGTTCCTCCCGGCATTCCGAATTGACGTGTTGCAGCAGCAGCAGAAATGGCAGCGTCAGTTTTCCCTTCTTCATATCTGTTCCAAGCGATTTGCCGGCCAGCTGTTCCTGACCAAAAATGTCCACGCAATCGTCATAAATCTGGTACGCGATTCCCAAATTAGTTCCATACTCATGTATAGATTTGACGACCGAGGCGGGCGCACCGTTCAAAACAGCGCCCAATTCGCAACTGACTGCGAAAAGGGCGCCTGTCTTCATGTTGATGATGTCGAGATACTGGTTCAGGCTCAAATCGAGGTCGAAACGACGCTGTGTTTGAACGATTTCTCCCGAGCAAACCGTATTGGTCGCCTCACTGACTCTGCGACACACTTCCGTAGTCGGGTAACTTGCAGCAAGACGCAAAGCATGGGCGAACAGGCAATCCCCAAGCAACACGCTTATCTCGTTGCCCCATCGGGAGTTAGACGTGGGAAGGCAATGTCTCAAATTAGCCTCATCCAAGACGTCGTCATGCACCAAGGTGGCAACATGGATGAGTTCCACGATGACTGCTAGTGTGATATGCTCTTCCGCGATGCCGCCAGTGGCGCCTCCTGCCAGAAGTGCGAGGCTTGGGCGCAGACGTTTGCCCGCCCCCCCCAAGATGTACTGGATATACTCGCCAAGACGCGGATCGAACCCGCTGACCTGGGTGGCCAGTGCCATCTCCACGCGAGGCAATTCAGCCGCAATCGGTTCCAGCAATTCCAAGAGGTCTTGCCCGGAATGCGATGTGCGGGAAGTTTGCCTGCTCACTGCCGACCCTAGCATAGTAAGGCTACTCTACGGGCCGCTGGAAGAGGTGTCAACCCATAAGCCCGTAGTTCCACCGCCGCAGTTCACTCTTGACCAGTTGACGACCACGGACAAAAATGCGGAACGTCAGGTCTATGAGAGGCACCTGCCACATTACAATACGCTGATCCGTTCACTCGTTTTATGCTGCGTTTGTTTCCAGTCATGATCGTCCTGTTGTTCGCCGGCTGCGCGCGGGGCCCCGAGCGTGCTGCCCTCAGCAGGGCCAATGCATTCTTGGACGAAGGCCGCGTCCAAGCTGCATTCGACACAGTCCAGGATTATCTTCGGCAACATCCCGATTCCGCGCCTTTCTTGCAAATGCGCGTCGTGGTTTTGCTCCGCCAGGAACAAATCGATCTGGCGGCGGTCGCGTTGCGGAGACTTCCCGACGGCGAGCCTATCCTTGCGGAGATGCTGCGTCATCGTGACCGCATTGTCCGTGAGAATGCCGCCAAGCTCATTGCGGTTCAGCCCAACGCGGGTAGTTTCCGTGAGATCGTCCGCGCTCTGGATGACCAGGATCCCGCAGTGCGACGGTACTGCGCGCGCGCCCTGGGCCGGCTCGGCAACCCTTCGGCCCTCAAGCCGCTGTTTCAGTTGCTCTCCGACGACAATTGGTTCGTGCGGGCAGAGGCCGCCACGGCGCTCGGCAAGATTGGCGATGATCGCGCGGTGGGCTGGCTGGTTCAGTTGCTGTCGGATCAGGATGGTTACGTGCGCTACAGTGCAACCAGCGCTCTCCACGACCTCGCCAAGGAGTCGTCCCGTTCCTTGTTGCTGCGCACTCTGGAATCGGCGGGATCAGCAGATCAATTCTGGATTGCGGTCGCGTTAGCCAGGCTCCATGACCCTGCAGCCTTGAGTCCACTGGCAAACGGAGTCCAAAGCAAAGACGTCGATATCCGGCGCCTCGCCGCCGAAGCACTCGGCGAATGCGGTTTGCCGGCGGGCACAAATGCGCTCGCGGTCTTGATTCAGGACCCGGACCGGTCCGTAAGAGAACAAGCGCAAGCAGCCATCGAACAGATTACGCCAAGCAGCAATAAACGGTGAGACCCGGAGGCATCCTGGCCGCAGAGCATTCATCCCGGCTCTCTCTGGTGGAGCCCGAAGTCTACGTCTTGGAGGGGAGAGTCTTGCTGAACTTGATGATCTCGTTCAGCTGATCGCGGAACTCTTCGATTCCTGTAAGGGGGATGATGATGGCATCACGGCGACCATTAACCTCCTCGATGATTCGCAAGAAACGGCCCCGCGGGTTCTCTCGCAGGTCGAACGTGAAATGCTTGCGTTCGACTCTGAGACTAAGATTCTGCAACTGCGTGTCCACTCCCGACGCGCCTCCCGACCATGGCTGTGCCAATGTTCGCATAGAATCGTTACCTGAACATTCTCCTTGGGCCTCCCACTAATCGACAGGCTTGTAACACAGTTTTCGGAATAACGTCAACACATTCAATCTTTTAGGTGAAAGACCACCATCTTCAGCTCGGTCATCTCCTCCACCGCATATCGTGGCCCCTCCTTCCCAAAACCGCTGTCTTTCAGGCCGCCGTAGGGCATCAGGTCCGCTCGCCATTGGGGTCCCCAATTGATGTGAATATTGCCCGTTTCAAGTCTGCGGGCAAACTTCATCGCCACGTCGAGGCTTTCAGTAAACACCCCCGCCGCTAGGCCGAACCGGCTATCGTTGGCTAGGGTCAGCACCTCCTCCACGTCATTGAAGGGCGTGAAGGCCACCACCGGACCAAACAACTCCTCACAGGATATACGCATCCCGGGCTTCACGTCGGCGACGACCGTCGGCGCGTATATCGCCCCGCGGCGCGAGCCGCCCGTCACAACGCGTCCCCCGCCCTTCACCGCTTCCCGCACCCATTGCTCGACTCGCATCGCCTCCTGCTCGCGAATCATCGGCCCAACCTTCGTCTTTTCATCCAACGGATTGCCCGTCGTCAGCCCTTCAACCTTCGGTTTTGCTGCAGCCAGCACGTCCTCATAAACCTTCCGCTGCGCAATCACGCGCTGCGTCGAGATGCAAACCTGTCCGGCGTTCGTATACCCCGTCGCCGCGATCGCCTCCGCAACCTTGTTCACATCCGCGTCGGGCATTACAATGATCGGCGAATTGCTGCCCAGTTCCATCGTGACCTTCTTGATCCCGGCCATCTGGCAAATTCGTTCGCCGACCGGCACGCTGCCGGTAAAGGTGATTTTGCGCACGCGCTTGTCCCGGCAAAGCACATCCCCCAATTCGCCACCCGGTCCCGTCAGACATGAAATCGCCTCGGCCGGCATCCCGCACTCCAGCAGCAACTCTGTCAGTTTGAGTGCCGACAGTGGCGCGTTAGACGGTGGTTTTATGATGAGCGCATTGCCCGCCGCGATGGCCGGTGCCGTTTTGTGGGCAACCAGATTCAGCGGAAAGTTGAACGGAGTGATCGCGACCACCACGCCGCACGGCACGCGCAAGGTGAATCCCATTTTCCCAGCCCCGCCCGGCGATGCGTCCAGCGGCACTGTCTCACCGTGAATTCGCCGCGCTTCCTCCGCGGAGAGCATCAGGGTTTGCACGGAGCGACCGACCTCAATTCGTGCTTCGGCAATGATCTTACCTTCCTCCAACGTGATCGTGCGCGCGAATTCCTCCGTGCGCGCTTCAAGTTTCTCGGCGGCTTTTTTCAGGATCCGGTAGCGGTCCCACGCCGTAAGCTTCGCCATGAGTTTCGCCCCGCGCACCGCTGCCGCCAGCGCCGCCTCAACGTCTGCCGCGCGCGCGCGTGGCACCGTGTCGACAACCGAATTGTCGTAGGGGTGCAGCACTTCGATTTTCTCGCCCGTCTCAATCCACTTGCCGCCCACGCACATTTTCATGACCGGCTCTCCTTCATCACAACCTTCATCCCGCGTTTACGAAGTTCCCGAAAGAACGGCTCGACGGGCACCGCGATCTCGGGTGCCAAAACGCCACGCTGGTCAATCACACCCGTCGCGATCATCTGCGCGAGTATCGATGGCGGGCAACCCGTGTCGATGTCGCCCGCGCTGGCGTGCCAACGACGATTGGCCCTGGCGTGACAGTCCACGGTGATCGTCTTCCCGTCTCCTCGAACCGTCACCCGCGAAATCTCGTAATCGTTCACCTTCCCGCGCGGCGCCGGCAGCTTCATGAAATCCCGCGCGGTCCAGCCGTCTTTCAGTCGCTGAACCACCTCGTGCACGAACTTCCGGTCAAAACACACCTTGAAATCGCAGAAGATCAGACCACGCCGGCCAAACGAGAGCGGAATCGTGGCCACTTCACTATGTCGCGTGCACACGGTCCACTGGACGCCAATCGGCCGCGGAAAGCTGACCCGTTCCCAACCTGTGCGCGGTTTCACCTCGCGAAACGTGCCACGCGCGAACACCCACGGCGTCAGTGTGAGTTCCTCAACAATGGTCTTTGCGGAGTACGGAAAGAAAAAACCGACGCGTCTGACGTCGAGGTCTCTGCCGCCAACCCGAATCCGCACCGACTCGACGCGGCCAAGCCTATCGACTGCCGCGCGCGTCATCACATTGGTGATACCGGGCGCGCACCCTGCCCCGAGGATTGCCGTTCGACCGGCGCGTCGGAACCGTCCGTTCAGCTTCAGTTGCTTTCGCGTCCAGCAAAACAGCCCACCCAGATCGACGTAGTGCACCTTCGCCGCCAACGCGGCCCGCATGACGTTCAGATTGAAATCGTGCTGCGTGCAGTTGATGACCACTGCCCGGCCTCGGAAGGCCTTCGCCAGTTGCCCGGGGTTGCGGGCATCCGCCAACGCCGCGTTAACGCGTCGACTGCGAAACGAGCGCGCATACGCGCGCGCGCCTGCCTCGTGATAGTCGGCAATCAGGATGCGGTTACGCGGATGTGACTCGAACAGGTCACGCACCACCACCCGCCCGATGGCCCCCACCCCGCCCAGAACCACAAAGTCACGGTCGCGTTTCATGACGCTGCCGCTCATGCAAACAACTGCTTCTCGATCACGTCGAGCCCCTCGTCGAGTTGCTCGTCGCTGATCACGAGCGGGACGAGATAACGCAGAATGTTACTGTGTGTGCCAGCGTAGATCAGAATCACGCCCTTCTCGACGCAACGTTTGACGAGATCCACGGTGAATTCCTTGGCGGGCTTCTTGGTCTTTCGATCCTTGACGAACTCGATTGCCACCATCGCCCCCAAACCACGCACGTCACCGATAAGCGGATGTTTCTTCTGCCATTGAACCGCGCGGTCACGCAGCCTATCGCCAATCTTCTCCGCACGAGCGGGAAGCTTCATCCGCTCTATTTCCGCGATCGTGGCCAGTGCCGCCGCACAGGCCAGCGGATTGCCGCCGTACGTGCCTCCCAATCCGCCAACGTGGACGCTGTCCATCATGTCCGAACGGCCGGTGACCGCCGCAATCGGCATCCCGCCCGCCAGCGACTTCGCCATGGTAATCAAGTCCGGCTCGAAGTCGTAGTGTTCGGTCGCGAACATCCTGCCCGTACGGCCAAAGCCCGACTGGATTTCGTCGGAGATGAACACAATGCCGTTGTCCTTGCAGAATTTCGCCAGCGCCTGGACGTACTTCTTCGGCGCGACGACGAACCCACCCTCGCCCAGCACCAATTCCATGAATACGCAGGCAACCTCTCTCGGATCCACGTGCGCGTGGAAAAACTCGCGCATCTGTTCGATCAGGCCGTCTTCGTCAAGTTCGCTGCGGTAGGTGTGGGGATATGGCAACCGATACACCTCGGGTGCGAACGGCCCGAACCCGAACTTGTACGGCATCACCTTGCTCGTGAGCGTCATCGCCAGCAGGGTGCGTCCCGCAAAGCCGTGCTCGAAACCGATGACAGCAGGCCGCTTGGTGAAGTAACGGGCGATCTTGACTGCATTCTCGACGGCTTCCGCACCGCTGTTTACCAGCAACGTCTTCTTGGCGAACTTGCCCGGTGCGATCGAGTTCAACTTCTCCGCCAACGCGACGTACGGCTCGTATTGGGCGATGTGAAAACAAGTGTGCAGAAATTTCTTTGCCTGCACCGTGACCGCCTCGACAACTTTCGGGTTTGCGTGTCCCGCATTCAGCGAACCCAGCCCGCCCGAAAAATCCAGTAACACGTTGCCGTCCACGTCGGTGATGGTTGCGCCTTCGCCGCGCTCCACAAAGATCGGCGAGATATTAAACAGGCCCTGCGGCACCGCCGCTGTCCGCCGCGCCAGCAACGCCTTGCTTTTCGGGCCGGGAATTGACGTCTTCAACGAAATCGCGTGCATGATCTCAATACCATCCGATTGGCGATTCGTTGAGGTTGACGTGGACTTGCTTCGTCTCGAGGAATTCGTCCGCGCCGTGCAAGGATAATTCGCGGCCCTGGCCGCTGGCCTTGTAGCCGCCCCAAGGGGACTCCACGTAGCAAGGTTGCATTGTGTTGACCCACACGATGCCGGCGCGGAGATTCTTAACGACGCGCAGGCACTTGAATATGTCGCGCGACCACACTGCGGCGGCGAGGCCGTACGGCGTGTCGTTGGCGATCTTCAATGCGTCGGCTTCGTCCTTGAACGGAATGCAGGCGACGACGGGGCCGAAGATCTCTTCGCGGGCGATGCGCGACGTGTTGTCGGTTTCGAAGATCGTAGGCTCGACGTAGTAGCCTTTTTTGAACGCTTTCGGGCGGTTGCCGCCTGCCAACACCCTGGCCTCTTTCTTGCCAATCTCAATGTAGCTCGTGACCTTCTGCAAATGCTCCTCGCTGATCACTGGCCCCATTTTCGTCTCGCGCTTGAGCGGGTCGCCGAGCTTGATGCGCCTGGTCTTTTCCTTCATGCGATCCATGAACTTCTTGAAGATGTCTTGCTGTACGAGTACGCGCGAGCCCGCGCTGCACACTTCACCCTGGTTGATGAATACACCGAACAGCGCACCGTCCGTCGCCGCGTCGAGGTCGGCATCGGCGAAGAAGATGTTGGGGGATTTGCCGCCGAGTTCGAGGGACACCTTTTTGAGGTGCGTGCTGCCGATGCTGCGCAGGATTGCCTTGCCCGTGTCGGCGCCGCCCGTGAATGCAACCTTATCGACGAGCGCGGATTCGACGAGGGCCCGCCCCGCAACAGCGTCGCCCGTCACGACGTTGAAAATGCTCGGCGGCAACTCGGGGATATTCTTCTGCACCAATTTCGCGAACTCGAGCGAGGTCAGCGGTGTCTGCTCGGCGGGCTTGAGAAGGACGGCGCAACCCGCCGCCAGCGCGGGACCGAGCTTCCATGCGGCCATCAAGAGCGGGTAATTCCAGGGAACAATGAGCGCGGCCACACCGACCGGCTCGCGCAACGTAAAATTGAGCGCATTGTCCGGGACGTTGAGCGTCTCGCCGTGGATTTTCGTCGCCATGCCACCGAAATACTCGAAACACGTGGCCACGTCGTTCATGTCGAATTCGCTCTCAACGATCGGCTTGCCGCAATTACGCGTTTCCAGTTCGGCCAACATCGCGGCGTTGTGGCGGACGAGTTCCGCCATCTTGAACAGCACGCGACCGCGCGCCATCGCATTGGCGGAATCGTGCCAGTTGGTGCCGTCGAACGCCGCGCGCGCGGCCTTCACGGCGCGGTCGACATCTCCCTTGCCAACTTCGGGAACGACTGCGAACGGCTCGCCGGTCGCCGGGTTGAAAATCTCACGCGCGCCCGCACCGCCCACCCATTCGTTGTTGACGTAGTTCTTGTAGGTCTTCATCCTCGCGGTTCTCACGTTGGATAACGCAACGTCAACCGGCAACAACTTGTACCGAAGCTACATATATCAGGTTTTCAACCGTGGATAAGCAAGGCTGAAAAGATTGTGTCGGCGATCGACGCGACAAAGATACGGTGCGTTTGCGGTGTACTGCGTTCGGATGCGAACTAGCGCGTGGCGGCGAGCAATGCAGACTTGTCGGCAAGGTCTGATGGAGCGGCGTGGATCGCTGCCACCTCATCCACGCCCTGCTCGCGCCAATACACCAACTCCAATCGTCCATCGAGATGCTCGACCAGCGCGGTGCTGCTCTCCACCCAGTCGCCGGTGTTGTAGTAGTTCACCCCGCGGATCTGCCGCACCGCAGGCGTGTGAATGTGTCCGCAGACGATGCCCCCAACATCGTGCAACTCGGCGTAGTGGGCAACAGCCTCTTCAAATCGGCTGATCGAACTGACAACCTTCTTCACATTTTGCTTCACGTAGGCGCTCAACGACCAAAAGCCCAGCCCGAACAGACGTCGCACCAGATTCAGCGGACGGTTTAGCCGCAACAACATCGTGTAGCCCGCGTCGCCGAGATAAGCCATCCACTTGGCGTGGATGGTGACCGAGTCGAACTCGTGCCCGTGCAGCACCAGTAATCGTTCGCCGGCCGCCGTGGTGTACACATCCCGTTCCTTGACGACGATGTTGCCGTACACACCGAGGAAATTGAGGCAAAACTCGTCGTGATTACCGGGGATGACGATGACGTGTGTGCCTTTGCGCGCCTTGCGAAGGATTTTTTGGATCACGTCGTTGTGCGTCTGCGGCCAGTACCGTTCCTTCCGCAACCGCCAGATATCGATCACGTCACCCACCAGATACAGCCGCTCGAACTCGTTGTGCTTGAAAAACTCCAGCACGCCCGCCGCATTGCTGCCGCGAGTGCCGAGGTGCAGATCGGACATCCAGACAGTGCGATACTCCATGCCTTTACACTGTCGCCCATTGTTATAGCGAAGGCGTAACTATCACGTTACGAACACGGAACTAATGTAACTGCTTCTAAATAAATACATTCCATCTTACAAAGCCCATGAATGTCAGCACAATTTCATAAACTGGACAAAAGCCGTCTCTTTGTGTTTGATATGCAAAACGCGTGTATTATAACTAAAACCATAAGGAATTCTACATTCAAAGAGCAGATCCTCACTCGCATGAAAAACAGAAGTGTTCTGTCCGTCGCCCTCTTGATAACGACTGTGCTTGCGCCCATTTCATCTACAGTCATGGCAGATGAGCCAACCGCCTCGTCGTCTTCGATTGCCGCTCCATCGACTGCGGCGCTCTCGGACACGCGTTATGGCCTCTTCAACTGGCTTAACCATCGCAGTGCCTATGGCCAAGGCGTTTTTCCAGAGCCCTTTCTGGTGGATGACTCAGACTTGGAAGTCAACGAAGCCCGGTTGGATTGGCTGCACACCCAGTCAAATCATGAAAGAAGCAACGTCATGACAGCAGAGGTGGAGAAAGGCTTCGGCCTGCTGACCTTGGAAGTGGAAGTTCCCTTTGAATACGACAAGGCCAGCAGGCCGAACGAGACCACGGACGGCTTCGACAACATCGATCTGGGCGCACGCTATCCCGTCCAGCAATTCGTCTCGGACAATGAATTCGTCGACTCCACTTTCGGTGTCGCAATCGAAGTCGGCGTTCCCACCCACTCGTCGGTCAGCAAGGACACCGAAGTCGTCCCCAAGGTATTCAATGACCTGAAGCTCGGCGACCATTTCACCCTCCAATCCATCGTCAGCCTTTCCATGTTGTACGGCAGTGATGAAGATAACGGGGTGAAAACCTTCGAGTACGGTCTTGTTTTCGGTTATACGATCCCGTGCAAAGAATTGCAGTTGCCGGACGTGTTGCAGTTTATTCCCGTCCTCGAATTGATCGGGGAGACCGAGCTCAACAAAGCTGACCCCGGGCACAACAGCCTTACGGGAAACGCCGGCTTCCGCGTCAACCTCGAGACTATCGGCTGGTTACAGCCCCGGCTTGGAGTCGGATGCGTTTTCCCAATCGACAATGGTGCCCGCGAAGATATGCATTGGGGCGTCATCACCAGCTTAATATTCGAGTATTGAGACTATGAGCCCTGAAACAGATTCTGCCAGACGGATGAACCGGAGGCAGTTCCTGGTTCTGACAGCAACTGCCGTGGTCACCAGTTGTCAATCCATGGGTGGCGGTGGCGGTTCTGTCGCCGCCTATGGGTCGCGAGTGGTCAATGCCGGCCCGGTCAGCAACTACGCCGCCGACGGACTGTATGACAACTTCCGCAGCCAGGGATTCTTCCTGGTCCGTAAGGGCCGGGAGTTGTTTGCTCTCTCCTCCTATTGCACGCACCGGAAATGCAAGCTTTCGGGAGAACGTGACCGTTCGTTCTCCTGTCCCTGCCACGGATCAACCTTCGACCCCGATGGCAAAGTCACTGAAGGGCCAGCCACGCGCGATCTGCCAACATTCCCCACGATCACAAACGACAACGGACAGCTGCTGGTAACGGTTCCCGTCGACAAGTCATTCTGACGTCAACTTGTTGTACTTCGAGTACGGGTACCAGTATGGTTTAATCTCTTGCTTGTAATCGAGGTGGACGTGTTTGGTCTCGCGGAACTCATCGAGGCCTTCCTCACCGAGTTCACGGCTGTGGCCCGTCTGGCGCATGCCGCCGAACGGCCCGGCATCGTTATCGCTGAGCGGGTCATTGATCCAGAACGTGCCAGCGGTGATTCGCTCCATCGCCTTCATCGCCCATTCCATGTTGTTCGTGTAGAGGTTCGCGCCGAGGCCGTAGTTGCTGTCGTTGGCCAACTCGATGGCGTGGTCGATGTCCTTGACGCGCATAATCGGCAGAATCGGGCCGAACGTCTCGGTGTGCACGAGCCGCATTTTCTGCTTCACGTTCACCACCACGGCCGGCTCATAGAAATAGCCCTTCTTGAACTTTGGTGAACGCCGTCCGCCGCACAGGACCTTTGCGCCGTCGCGCACCGCCTCCTTCACGCGCGCCTGAACGTCTTCCAGTTGCTTGAGGTTGATCATCGGGCCAATGTCGGTGTTCGGATCGAGCCCATCGCCAAGTTTGAGGGATTTCGTAAACTTCACGACGCGCTTCGTGAACTCATCGGCGATCTCGGCGAAGACGTAAATCCGCTTGGCGCTGGTGCACACCTGACCCGCATTGAGAAACGCGGCCCAGCAACACGCGCGACTGGCGATGTCCAGATCGGCATCGCTGCAGATGATAAACGGGTCATTGCCACCGAGTTCGCCGTGGAATTTCTTCACCTGTGCCGCGCAAAGCTGGCCGATGCGCTGGCCGGTTTCGGTCGAGCCGGTCAGTGCAATCAAATCCGTGCCGGGATGGTTCACCAACGCCTCGCCAATCTCGTTGCCGGAGCCCGTCACGATGTTGACGACGCCTGCGGGCAAATGCGCGCCAAAGATGTCAGCCATGTCGAGCGTCGAGAGAGGCGTTTCATTGCTCGGCTTGAGGATGACGGTGTTGCCGGCGACCAGCGCGGGCGCGACCTTCCACACCATCAACAGCAGCGGATAATTCCACGGGATGATGCCGACGACGACACCGTACGGTTCCTTGATCGTGAAATTGACCTGATGATGAAATGTTGGCGGCAGCGAAGCCCCGCGCGAGTTGCGGCCGATCTCGGCGTAGTAATCAAAGCACGCGGCGACCCACTCGACTTCGTCGCGGTTCTCGCAGAAGGGCTTGCCACCTTCCTGCGTCATGATCGTGGCGAGTTCCTTCTGGCGGGCCCGCAGGTCGCGGGTAATGGCATGGAGCATCTGCGCCTTTTCGACCGCGGGCACCCAACGCCAGGATTTAAAGGCCTCGCGCGCGGTGCGCACGGCTCGGTCGGCGTCCGCGGCGGTGCCACGGGAAACGTAGTCGATAATTTCTTCGGTGGCGGGATTGATGACGGCGATTCGGTCGCGGTTGGATTTGAGCCACCGGCCTCCGACCCACTGATATCTCATCGGCTAAGCTCCTTTGCCGTCCTTCGCTTCTTTCGCGTCTTTGGCGTCTTTGGCGTCTTTGTCTTTGGCTTCCCGTTCCTTGGAGGCCTTTTCCCGGGCTTCTTTGTCGAGTTGCTTTTCAATCTGCTTCAGCGCGTCCCCCAACTTATCGAGCATCTCGTCGAGCAGTTCGTAACTGATATTCAGCGCGGGTTCGATGCGGATTGTGCGGGCGCTGAGAAGCGTGCCCGCGACGAGCACTCCGCGCTTGAACAAGGCCGCCGCTACGCGATAGCCGAGGAAGCGGTCGGTGAATTCGAGACCAATGAGCAATCCTTTGCCGCGAACCTGCTTGAGGAGGTCGGGATACAACGCTTGCAGCGAGCCGAGCCGCTTCATGAGATACTTACCCTTCTCGTACGCCTGCTGCGCAAGGTCCTCTTCCAGCATCACATTGATCGCGGCGATGCCGGCGGCGCACGCGAGTGGATTGCCGCCGAATGTCGAGCTGTGGAGAAATGGATTGTCTTCGAGCACCTTCCAAATCTTCGGGGTACTCATGAACGCACTGAGCGGCATCACGCCACCGCCAAGGGCTTTGCCGAGACAAAGGATATCGGGCACGACATTCCAGTGCTGGCATGCGAACACCTTGCCCGTGCGGCCCATGCCTGTCTGCACCTCATCCAGTATGAGCAACACGCCGTATTCGTCACAGAGTTGACGCACCCGTGGCAGGTAATCGTCCGGTGGCACCACGGCGCCCGCCTCGCCCTGCACCGGTTCCAAAATGATCGCCGCAATGTCCTCGCCGAGATCCATAAGCTTCTTGAGTTCGCGCTCAAGGTCCTTGATGTCTCCGTAATCCACAAAATAGACGTCCGACAACAATGGTTGGAATGGTTTGCGGTACACGGCGCGGCCCATCACGGAGAGTGAGCCCATCGACTTGCCATGGAACCCGCCCGTGGTGGAGATGAACCCGGTTTTCTTGGTGTAGAGCCGCGCCAGTTTCAAAGCGCCCTCTACAGCATCAGTCCCGTTACTGATGAAAAAGCATTCCTGTAAGTCGCCCGGCGCGAGTTCGCCCAGCAATTCCGCCAGAAAACCACGTAGCGGGTCGAGCAGTTCCTGCGAGGAAAGCGGCATCCGATCGAGTTGGGCCTTGACCGCCGCGATGATCTTCGGGTGGCGGATGCCCATGTTGTAGACACCAAAGCCACCTAGGCAATCGATGAACTTGCGACCCATGATGTCTTCGATGATCGAGCCTTCGCCCGTCCATTCGATCGCAGCGAAGTCCTCGGCTTCCGCAACGGACTTGCGATAATGGAGGAAACCACGATTGAAATAGTCGTCGAAATTCTCCAGCGTGTGGGTGATGATGCGGTTCTTGTCCTCCGGATCGAGCTTCTTCCCCGCGCTGACGGTTTCCAAGTAGTCTGCAGATTTGCGCCGAATCTCCTCAATGTTGCTGAGTTTCGCCGCTTCGCGGGTGCCTTGGGCAGAGTTCACCACCTCGACGACCGTGGTGTCCTGAGTTTTTGCGGCTTCTTGAACTTTCTCGTCCATGGCATCTCTCTTCCGGGGGCCACTTTACCATACCACAATCGACTGTCGACAGCCAGTGAAATGTGTAACTGTTTTATATACAACATCTTAAACGCAGCGTGCAAAAGAGAAAAAATATGGGCGCTCCGTTGCGACGGTGGCGCTAAAAGTCCTCTCCAGCTAGCCGCCAGCGAAAAGCTGTAAACTGCTCCCATCCGGATGGTGACTTGCGAGTTGCAACCGTCGAAAGCTGTGTGAAGTGATGAGTGATCCCAATGAAGCTCGGGACAAGTTTAATCCCATCGACGGGTGTGAAGTCCGCTGTAAGTGTCGGACTGATAAGCTCTTGGCCGTTGTTTGCTGGGAACGGCGCCGGTAAGGGCGGGACGGGTGTGAAAGATTTCTGCTACAAGACGGGTTGGTACGGCGAATTCTGGACCGGTATCAAGTCGAAGTAGTCGCGGCCTCGCGGCCTGACGCGCTACTGGTTGACATGGATGACCTTAGCCGGGGGAAATCCATTGAAGCACGTTGACGAGGCGTGGCTGTAGGCACCGATGTTTTCGCTGTAGAGCAGGTCGCCGAGTTTGAGGTTGTCGGGCAACACCTCGACCATCGACACCACGTCCAACGCATCGCAGGTCGGACCGAACACCGAAGAAATCTGCGTCGGCCCTTTCTTGAACGCGTTCAAGTGGTAATGGCAATGATCAAAGATGACGCCGGAGAACGTGTGATACACGCCATCGTCGATGTAGTAGCAGAGCTTTCCGTCACGCATGGCTTTGCCGATGATCTTCGAAATCGCAATGCCCGCCGTCGCCACCATAAATCGCCCCGGCTCGGCGAGAATCTGAACGTCTTTGGGAAACAGCCGATCCAGCTCGCGGTTGATGATTCCCGCCAATTCCCGGAAGGGTTTGACCGTGGCATCGTACGGAGCCGGGAAGCCCCCGCCGATGTCGAGCAAGTTCATCTTTTTGTACCCGCGGTCCCGGGCTTCCTTGAAAATATTGGCGCCGAGGTTGATGGCTTGAACGTAGTTCTTGAAATTGGTCGTCTGGCTGCCCACGTGGAAACTCAACCCCTCGACAACCAAGCCGGCCTTGTCGGCTTCGAGGATCAGATCCACCGCCTCCCCGGGCGCGGCGCCGAATTTCGAGGAGAGTTCGACCATGGCGCCGGTGTTTGCCACCTTCAGCCGCAGGGCCAGACCGGCATGGGGCGCGTACTTTCGGATTTTCCGGATTTCCTCGGCGTTGTCGTACGTTACCAAGGGATTGTAGTGGTCGAGTTCCGCCAGCGTCTCGTTGGCCTTGATCGGGTTGGCATAGATGATCTTGTCCCAAATCCACTGCTGTCGCTTCTGGGCCGGCAGGTCTTTGATGTTCTCACAAACGACGCGCAACTCCGGCAGCGAAGCCACGTCGAAGCTGGAGCCCACTTTGAACAATGTACGGACAATCTCGGGATCGGGGTTGGCTTTGACCGCGTAGTAGGCCTGCACGCGCGGCAGGTACTTCTTGAATGTCGCGTAGCTGCGTCGCAATTCGTCGTGGTCGACCACGAACAGCGGGGTGCCGTGTTCGTTCGCGAGTTTCTTCAGCCTGCTGAGCCCGACCATCTCTAGCCTCCGTCCGTAATCAGGAAGTTCTTAAACTGCCAGGGATCGTCCCAGTCCACCGCCGGATTGTTATGCCCGTGAAACGCGTTGGTGTAATGCTTCAACGGCGTCCAGTCCGTGGGTTTGGAGATCCACTTGCCGAGATACGGCTTGGCGATTTTCAGGACGTAATCGTGCGGCAGGTCGTCAGGAACGCAGACGCCTCGGGCCGGGTTCTCAACCATCCACATCACCGCCGCGACGACCGAGACGGCGACCTGCATGGTGGTGGCATTCTGGTGCGGCACCAGCCGGCGCGATTCCTCGATGCTCAGGTCACTGCCGACCCACCACGACTTGTACGCGTGCCCCATCAGCAGCGCGCCGAGAATGTCCGAGCCACGGGTGATCTCGTCGTTCATGATCCGTTGCTTTTCCTGCAACCGGTAATCGTAACCGCGCAACTCGTTAAGCGACGCGATCGCGCTGTCGCAAGGGCAATACGCGTAGTGCACCGTGGGCCGGTAGACCGCCTGGCCGCCTTCCCATACAGTCAACCGATCCGAAATGGTGAAGGCCTCGCCATGACGCACGACCATGCCGTGGATGCAGCAGCTCGGCACCCACGACGAGACCCACGTGTTGATGCCCATTCGAGCCAGGCAAATCTGGTTGCGCGGTCCTTCCGTGTGCTCGTAGGCCAGCGGCGGCAACTCCTTCTCGTGCGTGCCCCAGCCCATCTCCACCGTGGTCGTGCCCTCCTCGCGGAAGCCCTCCACGCTCCACGTGTTCACAAACTCATTCACCAGCTTCGGCTCGTCGGTAATTTGCGTGTCGCGCTCGCTGCAGTGGATGACCTTCACACCGAGCTTCATCGCCAGCCGGTTGAACGTCCGGTCCGAGATTAACTGCCGGATCTTCTCCGCGTCGAGGCCGGTGACCTTCTTGTCGGCGATGAGCCCCCGGCCAATATCGATCAAACCTTGTTTGGTGAAATGCGAGATGAGGCCGGGGTTCGCGCCGTGCTCAAGCACGGCGGTCGGGCCCGGCTCGCTCCACTTCGCGGTCATGCGCCGGACGTTCAAGTGCCGCCAGTACAGAGTCATCTTCTGGGGCGGGGCGTCCTGGGCGTTCTCGTACGGGTCCCACAACTCCACCGACGTGTTCACGTACAACACGCCGTTGTCGTGACACCACTGCAGGATCTCGCAACAGTCAATGTTCCACGCCAGATCGACGAGCACGTCACCCGCGCCAAGATACTTGCCCAGCACGGTGCCGAGGTTGCCGCGTGTCACGCGTTTGCGGACAAACCGCACTCCGCGTTTCATCCATGGCTGCAACAACTCCCGCCGATCCTCGAAGTCCATGACAGTGATGTTCTTGCATGGCATATCGAGGTGTTTCGCCAGAATCGGCAACGTGCACTGCGCTACGGCGCCATAGCCAACAATCAAAAGACGATTCCTGAATCCGATCATGGGCCTCCTCTAAGACTCGCGGGTCGTCACTCTGTCTGAAATTGGTTTCCATGACAAGTGTTTAGTTGAGAGGACCGGGCGGGCCGATCGCTTCAACGATGCGGTTGACGCCTTTTTTTGGTTTGCTGAACCGGGGGTGCGTCTTGCACGGCCTTGGGCACACGGGGCACGGCATCGGCAGCACACGCATTGTGGGAGAAATCCTCGCACACATGGCTCTCTCCCGTTCCCGCGAACTCCGGGAGTTGGCGACTGTTCGGCGCCAACAGAGCTCCCCTATCCGCTCGAGCCGTTGCGCCGACTTACCGTCCACACGGTGCCCGACGTGCTTCGCCGAGTGGACGCGGGCTGGAAACAAAGTATGTTGGTGTGAGTACTCGATGCGCCGGGCATCGGGTTTTCGAGTTGATATGTCACCACACAACATCCACGGGCGCGGATCAGCGGAGAATCCGCCGAACCGTTTTGAGCACACCGCCTATGAGCGGGATGTCGAGTGGAACGAACCCGACGATCCCGCGCCGAAGACGCAGCTCTACCGGGACGCAAGCGCCTCGATCCTCACGCGCAACGACAGCCCCGACGTTGGTTTCGAGGCAAGCATCAATCCCTATCGTGGTTGCGAGCATGGCTGCATCTATTGTTACGCCCGGCCGTACCACGAATACCTAGGTTTTTCGGCGGGACTCGATTTCGAGATCAGAATCGTGGTCAAGGAGAACGCGCCGGAGTTGCTGCGCCGCGAATTGTCATCGCCGAAGTGGACGCCGCAACCACTGGCCATGAGCGGCGTGACCGATCCGTACCAGCCGGTCGAGCGGCGGCTGCAACTGACCCGCCAGTGCCTGCAGGTACCCGCCGAATTCCGCAACCCCGTCGTCATCATAACGAAAAACCTTCTCGTCACCCGCGACATCGATCTGCTTGCCGACCTCGCGCGGGACAATGCCGCGGCCGTGTTTCTCTCTGTCACCACCCTCGATGCCGATCTGACTTGCATCATGGAACCACGCACGGCACAACCCGCGGCCCGTTTGCGTGCCATCAAGGAATTGGCAAACGCGGGCGTGCCCGTGGGTGTAATGGTGGCGCCGGTGATTCCAGGCCTCACTGACCACGAGTTGCCCGCCATCGTGAAGGCTGCAGCGGATGCAGGCGCGCAATTTGCCGGAATGGTCCCCGTCCGTCTCCCGTATGGCGTGGCAGACTTGTTTGGACAGTGGTTGGGGCGCCATCTGTCCGAGCGTAAAGACAAGGTGCTCGCGCAAATCCGCGCCATCCACAACGGGAAACTGAACGATTCTGATTTTGGCTCACGCATGACGGGACATGGGATGTTTGCCCGGCAAATAGCGAAGATGTTCGCGGTGGCGTGTCGCCGAGCCAGCTTCACGGAGCGCGTGCCGGACCTTTCGACCGCTGCCTTCCGTCGTCCTTCGGGCGCGCAGATGGAATTCCTCTAGTCCTCGATCCTGTTTTGGTACAACCAAAATAGAGCTCCGGTGTTATAGTGGGTAACATGAGAATGGGTCGCATCTCGCAGCACGTGATTGGCCTTTGCGCTGCGTCACTCTCAGTCTTCGTCGCGGCGCTGCTTGACATGCCAGCACGGGCGGACGACCAACCCCTCACAGACCGCCAGAAGATCATCCACGTCCTCAACCGCCTCGGCTACGGTCCGCGCCCAGGCGACGTGGAGCGAGTCGGAAAAATGGGACTCCAGAATTATCTCCAGCAGCAGTTGCATCCGGAGAGAATCGACGATTCCGCGCTCCAGGCGGACTTGGCCAAATACGATATCCTTACGATGGATACGTCCGAACTCACCAGGACCTTCCGCGAAGAGCAGGAGGCGCAGAGGCAACGCCAACGCGAGCAGGCGGAGGCCGAGAAACGGAGAGGGATGAGCGGCGCTACAGACGGTTCATCCACCAATATGGACCAGCGTCTGCCCTCCGCGAATCGCCACCCGAACGGAGACAATCCCCGCCGCTCATTCATCGCCGTGGCGGAACTGCAAAATGCCAAGATCATCAGCGCCATCGAATCGCCGCGCCAATTCTACGAAGTGCTGGTCGACTTCTGGAGCAACCATTTCAACATCGATGTCCGCAAGGGCCCCTGTCGCGTCCTGAAAGTCGTCGATGAACGCGAGGTTATCCGACCGCATGTGTTCGGCAAGTTCCGCGATCTGCTCGAAGCCTCCGCGAAAAGCCCCGCCATGCTGCATTATCTGGACAATTTCCAAAACTCCGTGTCGCGCGAGATGTCTCCCAACGAACAGCGCCTCCGTCAGCGAGTCTTGCCGCAAACTCCCAACGCACCGGTACAGTTGGCCGACAACAAGCCGCGCACGGTGGGCGGCATCAACGAGAATTACGCGCGCGAGATCATGGAGCTTCATACGCTGGGTGTGGATGGCGGCTACACTCAGAAGGATGTGCAGGAGGTGGCGCGCTGTTTCACGGGCTGGACGGTGAACCAAACGACCGGCGAATTCACCTTTGCGCCCCGTCGCCACGATGACGGCCCGAAGACGGTGCTCGGGCACGCCATCCCGCCCAATGGCGGCATCAAGGACGGTGAGATGGTACTCGACATCCTGGCGTCGCATCCCTCCACCGCAAAATTCATCGCTACAAAACTGTGTCGCCGCCTGGTTTCCGACGACCCGCCGCCTGCGCTGGTGGATCGTATCGCTGGCGTGTTTCTCCAAACCGACGGCGACCTGCGCCAGGTTGTTCAAGCCATCATCTTCAGCTCCGAATTTTTTTCACCCCGGGCGTATCGGGCAAAGATCAAGTCGCCATTTGAATTTGCGGTATCAGCCGTTCGAACGGCCGGCGGCAAGATCACACCCGATGATGTGGTGCCCCTGGATAGGCACCTAGCCATGGAAGCGGGCGCCACGTTTGGCCGGGGCATGGACCGACTCGCCTCCGCCAAACGGAAATCACTCAATGTTCAAATCATCGAAATGGGCCAGCCACTGTTCGCCCATCAGGCCCCCACGGGTTATCCCGAGGACTCGCGCAAGTGGGTCAACACCGGCGCCTTGATTTCCCGAATGAACTTCGCGCTCGCGCTGGCGGAGCACAAACTCACGGATGTGTCGGTCACGCCGGCGGATTTGATTCACGGTGTGGACATCGACAAACCCGACACCATCCTCGAGCGATTAAACCAGACGTTCTTGCAGGGCGAATTGACCGTTCCCACGCGCGCCACACTGGAAAGGCACCTTTCCGCCACCGAGGATGGCGAGGCCAGCACCGTGAATATTCCCGAACTCATGGCATTGATCCTCGGTTCGCCGGAATTTCAACGTCACTGAGGCAAGGAGACTCACTATGAAGCTTTCACGACGGGCATTACTCAAACGCGGCGGGCTCGCCCTCGTATCGGTCGGCACGATCCCACTGTGGGGGCCATCATTCCTGCAACAGTTGGTCTTTGCGGCAGAGCCCGTGCGCGCGGCAGGCGGGAAGAAGATTCTCATCTGCATCTTTCAGCGTGGCGCCTTGGATGGACTGTCCATGGTTGTGCCCTTCGGTGATAAGCACTACTACGAATCCCGCTCCGAAATCGCGATCGCGCAACCCACGCAGAAGGCCGGCCCGGAGGGTGTGCTCGATTTGGATGGCTTCTTCGGTCTTCACCCGAACATGGCTGCCCTGCTGCCCCTCTACCAGAGCGGCCACCTAGCGCTGATTCAGGCCTGCGGCTCGCCCAGTTCATCCCGCTCGCATTTCGACGCACAGGATTTCATGGAATGTGGTGTGGCGAACGACAAGTCGATCCGCACGGGCTGGCTCAATCGCGCGTTGTTGCAGTGCCCTGAAGACCGCGCCAAGCTCACTGCCTTCCGCGCCGTCTCCATGACCGCGATGCTACCCCGCACCTTGCAGGGCGATCAAGATGCGCTGGCCATTCCCGATCTCAAGACGTTCGGCGTCGGCACGGCCGGATTCACTTCGAGCAGCACCACGTCCGCAGCGGCGAATGGGTTCGAGGGCATGTACGAAACCGCAGTCGGCGACTTGCTCCACGGCACCGGCAGGGACGCATTTGATGCAATCGGGATGTTGAAGGCGGCCGACCCGACGAAGTACACGCCGCAACACGGCGCGTCGTATCCGAACGGCGAATTCGGTCGTTCGCTCATGCAGATCGCGCAACTGATCAAAGCCAACATCGGCGTCGAAGTCGCCTTTGCGGAGGTGGGCGGCTGGGACACGCACGCCAACCAGGGCGGCGCGGCGGGCCAATTGGCCAACCGGTTTTCGGAATTCTCTCGCAGCCTCGCCGCACTCTATCAGGATCTTGGCGATCGCATAAACGATGTGGTGATTCTGACGATGAGCGAGTTTGGCCGCACCGTCCGCCAAAACGGCAACCGCGGCACGGACCATGGTCATGCCACTTGTTTCATGGTGCTCGGGGGACCTGTTCGCGGCGGAAAGGTCTATGGCCAATGGCCGGGCCTCGCCCGCGAGCAACTCTTCGAGGGACGCGACCTCATGCTCACCACCGATTACCGCGACGTCTTTGCCGAGTTGTCCCAGAAACACCTGGGCGTCCGTGATGTCAACAAGGTGTTCCCGAACCACCGGGTCAATCCCGGCGATTATCGCGGGTTGCTGGCCGGGTGAGCCGCCTGCCTTTGAAAACCCCTTGAGTGTCACCGATTTGTTTCCATAGCGAAATGAGATTGCCGTCTGGCTGCACTACCGTTTGGACGCTGCCAGTCCTCCTTGGCTGCTGCGCGGGGCGGTTTCTTGCCGCTTCATCCTCCTAAAGCACACCCCGCGCCCCTCCTGCCGGATCGCCCCTGCGTGCCCCACGAGATCGTGTAATGAGATCGCCGAAACATTGTTCGTCACAACTCTCTGCCGTCATGTCACCATCCTGTCGTTGTTTCGTGACAGGCCATGCCTATTCTTCGCGCATGGAGAAATGGCGCGGCTTGTTGGTGATAGCGTTGCCGGAACTGGGTGAAGTCGATCCTCACCGTCGAGCGGCGTGGTGGCAGGGGTGGTTTGGAAGCCACCGGCGGCGTGGTGCTGATGTGGAACACAAAACCTCGACCATGCTTGCACCTGCGGAGATGGCCGTGAAGCCAGCACGGTGATCTTGGTCTGCAATCAGATTCAAGAGCGCGACCGTTCAAGGAGTGGGCAAACGAACAACAAAGCCTGCGTTCACGACTCGGTGAACCGATTATCGGTCGCGCTCTTTCCTTTCGACGAGAATAGGCCTAGAACCGGGCGTGGCATGCGATTTGGCCGTACGGCGCGTTGCGGCTACGAAATTCGATGTCGGGATTAGAGAAATCAAACTCACGATAGGGCATGTAGCCGGCTTCCGCCTCGATGGTAACGCTGGGCGTAGCCTTCCATGAACAACCTGCGCCGAGTCGAAGCTCCAAGTAATCCACCATGGCCCCGTCCAACTTGGGCTGACCATGGGCGTTTCCAAAACCTTCTCCCACCGCGAATGTCCCCGCTTCGATGCCCCCGCCAAGATAAAACGTGAGCCGGTCGTTGGCCTTGTATTCGACCCTGGGGTTGGGCAGCATGAAGTTTAGCGTCCACTCATCGGCGAGTTTCCAGCGGACGCCGGCCACAGGCAAAACCGGGTACTCGCATCGCACATCGAGTCTCAAGCCGAAGAACCACTGGAGGTCGGCGTCAGCTAAATACACCGCTCCCAGAATTAGCGGCGCGTCGAAATCGCGCCAGCTAATGTCCCGGAAATCGCTGTAAATGCCCGGCTCCATTTCCATGCGCATCAGCCATTGATCCGCGATCTGGTAGTCGAAGCCCAACACCCCGCTGGCCTGCTGCAAGACGCGCGGGACTGCTGCGTGGTCAGGCACGTCGAACGAGAAGCGTTGCCATTCGAAACCGAACCGCAACAGTAAGTCCTTGTTGATCTGCGGAGAAATCACGTACTTGATATCTGCGCTGTGCTCGTCGATCGAGCCGGCATTCAGGCCCGCCCCCCGCGTTTTCGCGTCACCGACATAGCTATACTGAGCATCCAATTCCTGGGAAATACTCATCGGGTTGGATGCCCACACGGCAGCGCACAGGAGGAACTGGGCCATCGTGGTGGCGAATGCGGTCTTCATCGCCTGGCTTTCGCTTCCTCCTCGATGCAGCGGATTTCTTTCTTGATGTCCTGCAGCATGAGCACACCGTAGGCGATCCGCTCGGTTCCCTTCGTAAACCGGAGCGTGGGCGCGGCAAAAAAATCTCCGCGCCACACAAGGGCCCCAACTTTTCCGCCGTCTTGCACTGGCCAGACTTCGTAAAGCGTGGCCGACGCGTAGTAGTTCCCGCTCACGTAGTATTCCAGATCCACCAGTTGAAAATGGTCGCCCACGGCCAGCAGATACACGGCCCCCAAGCTCATCGTCCCGTGATAGTCCGCGTCGAATAAGCTCCAGTAATAGTACGGCGTCAACGACGGTGCCGCGTCGTTTCCCACCAGCCCGATTTTTTTGAGGATCGGCAGAAACTCATGGGAGACGGCGAGTTGTTCGCGCAGCATCGTGCGAACCTGCTCGGAGGGAGAGACGGATTCTCCCGCGACTTCGTACGGCAGCACCCCCGCCAGGCCTTTCTGCTGAAACGCCGACGCGCGCGGCAGCAACAACTTGACCCAGCATTCGGACACGTTCTGCGGATCAGCCCGCTTCTGTACGCAACCCGCGAGCTCCCGGGCCTCGTCGCGGGTCAGGTTGAGTTCCGATTTCTCCGGGGTACTGGCGACCACCTTGTCCATCAGCCAGCGGACGGGCTTCTGACCATTGTTGAAATCCAACGGTTGAAAATCCGCCAACTCACACGGCATATGGAGCGGGTGAAATGCATACACCTTCAATTCTGCGTGCGGAGACGGATCCCACACCTGCAGTCGTTTCGCGGCCTCTTCCGCAGGCAACGGGACGGCAAAACAGGTTTGGGCGGAAATCCCGTTGGGAAAATTCATCAGCGAACCACGCTCGGAAAGGATGTCTCCGTTAAGGAGGTGCACGACATCAATCTGTTGGAAGTCGCTGAAGTTCTTGATGGCCTCCACCGGACTCGGAGGCCCTGCCCCTGCGGCTTGGGACAGCGCGGAAGACAGTACGACGGAGAAGAACCCCACCAACCTCCTCATATACCCTTACGTCTCGTGTAAACGGACAACAAAATCAACGCAAATCTTGGCGACTACAGGGAATCGAACGGAGCTATCACGGTTCTTTTCAGGGTCATTCCTCATCTGGCACGCGTGGCCGGAGCCCGATAAGAAATGGTGGAGGCGGTGGGAGTTGAACCCACGTCCCCTGCAAAGTACACGTGAATGACTACATGCTTATTCCATCTTTGGGTCTCGCCCGGCGCGCTGCCGATGGACAGGCCACGCGACGCGCCAGCCTCCAGTTAATGTTTCGCCCGTTGACCTGAAGACAACATCAACGAACTAACCTGCTATTGTCGTCTCAGCCCACCAGCAGGTGTCGCAGGTGAGACGTCGCGGTCAATTAAGCCGCGAGTGCGAGTTCTTGGTTCGCAGTTATGTTTTTGCCAGGTGTTTAACGAGGCCTCCTGACAACCTCGGCATGCCGCTCACGCCCACCTCACAAAGTCGAATCCGTTTCGCCCCCGTGAAAAAGCGCGATATGTAGCCTTCGCCGCTAAATATAGCGGACGTCTCGGGGAAAGCAAGCGGGTATAATGCGTGGATGGGTTCAGCGGCAAGCACCCGGACCTCCGCGCGTCACGGGTTGAGAGATCAAGCTGTTCTTCGGTCGGAGGAGGCGCCGACCTTGATGGCGTTGGGGGGATTCGAACAGTTGACTCTCAACCCGTGACGCGCGGAAAGCCCGAGGCGTCGTGGGTTCTCGGCTGTCAGACAAAAAGTCCGGCGCTGGCCCGCCATGAACGGTATATCCTGCGCACCCCGCGCAGCCTGCTTCATGGCCAACCCTAGGCCCAGCGCCGTAATCGGTTTCATATCAGTCAGTGGTGCATGAATCGGCGAGCTGGAGGGCTTCGCCAAAATTCAATGGTTGTCGCAAAGGGTGTTCGCCCTTCTTCGAGTGACCAGCGGCATCCCATGGCTGGGACAACCGTCCCGCGCAGATAACGACGTGCGCGTGCGGGCAGCGTTTCTTAATCATATCCGCGAGATGCTGGGCGGACGCGCCTGTCAACGTGGCATCGACAAACGCCACATCAATGGAATTGTGCTCCACAAACTCCAACGCAGCGCGCGGACAGTCGCGCACTTCCACGCTGCGATTCGGCGCGCACAGCAATCCTGCCATCATCTCGCGCATGGCAGCGTCTTCGTCCACGATGAGTACTCGGTAGATATCTTGTTTATTGGCCTCAATCATCTCTTAGTCCTGCCTCTGACTAAACGCCTGGTTGCAAATCTGAATAGCAGTGGGTATGCCAACCCCCTTCAGGTGGCGTAAAATCAAGGAATCCCTATGATTGAGAACAACTGGGCAATCTCAAAAAGAGGAATACTGCGGTCCCAAGAGCCCCCACAAAATCATCGATGCGGCAAATCGAAAACGCGTTGACTTGACCGGACACGGGATGCAATATCGCGCGTCTGTGAGAAAACCATCCGTCACCGTTCGCGTGCCCGCTACGACCGCCAATCTCGGCCCCGGCTTCGACACGCTCGGCGTGGCGCTTAAGTTGCATAATCACATTTCGATCCGCGAGACCGATGGGCTGACTATCGAACGCGTGGACGGCCAAAAGGGTTCGGCCGTCGCCAACGTCATGGCGCGGGAAGCAGTCGATGCCTTTTTCCGTCGCAGCAAGGGCAAGCCGCACGGCCTCCAGATTGAAGTCAAAGGGGATGTGCCCATCTCGAGCGGCCTTGGCTCCAGCGTCACCGTGCGCCTCGGTATCGTGTTCGCCCTCAATGAACTCAATGGTCGCCCGCTCGGCGACACCGAGTTGCTTGACCTCGTCACGGGCCTCGAACACCACCCCGACAACGCCGCGCCCGCGCTGTTCGGCGGGTTTGTCGTCTCGGCCATAATCAACGGCTCAGTGCGCTACCGCCGCTTCAACGTGCCACCGGCCTTGAAGTTCGTCGTCTGCGTGCCCGACTACGAAGTTTCCACCGAAAAAGCGCGCACGCTGCTACCGAAGGTCGTTCCACTACGGGACGCGGTCGAGAACCTGAACCGCGTCGCTCTTATCACCTCGATCTTCGCCGCAGGCGACTATTCCCTCTTGCGCGGGTTGTTCGACGACAAGCTTCACCAGCCCTATCGCAAAAAGCTCATTCCCATGCTTGACGACGTCATCACTGCAGGCGTGGAAGCCGGTGCACTCGCGGGCTGGCTCAGCGGCTCCGGCGGATCGATTATGTGCCTCGCCGAACAGAAGGAAAGAGCCGTCGCCGAAGCCATGGCCAACGTCTTCGCCCGCCAACAAATCCGCTGTGAGACGCATGTCCTCGTCGCCGATAACGATGGCACACGCGTCAAGCGCGCGTGAGTAGCATCAGGCCATTTGCAATGGTGCCGCCAAGGGCTGACCGACGGGCGGTCGCGTCTGTCACGTCACCCCTCCGCCAGCGAGCGGAAGTAGCTGAGGTTTTCCAATTCGATGGCCAGATTGACGTTGCTGACAACGACGTTGGCGGGAACGCGCAAGACAATGGGGGCGAAGTTCAGGATCGCGTTCACCCCCGCAGCCACGAGACGGTTCGCCACGTCCTGCGCGGCCGACATCGGCACGGTGATGATGCCCATGTGGATCTTGCGCGGGCGCACAAAGCTTTCCAGCTTGTCGAGCGGCAGGATCGGCTGATTGTAGGTCTTGCGTCGCTTGCGTTTCACATCCACATCGAACCCGGCGACGATCTCGAAGCTTTCTTTTTCGAACCCCTTGTACGCCAATAACGCCAAACCGAGATGACCAACGCCGACGAGCACGACAGGTTGAAGCTGCGTCCGGCCCAAGGCTTCGGCGATCTTACCGCGTAGCGTCAGGACGTCGTACCCCAGCCCGCGCGTGCCGAAATGGCCGAAGCTCGTTAGATCCTTGCGCAACTGCGTGGGTTTGACGCCCGCAGCCTGCGCGAGCGCGTGGCTCGACGCCGTCTGTACCCCGTCTTCGGCGAAGCGCTCCAAGCAGCGTAAATATACGCTGAGTCGATAGACGGTCTTTTTGGGAATGCCGACCCTCATGGTTCCTTTACATGTCAGATTAGCGGGCCTGACAGAGAAAGTCAAAAACGTTACCGGGCGTGCTCGTTGAGAATTCCTTCCCGCAGCTCCCGGGCGCCCTGATGATCTGGTTGTAATTGCATGGCATGATCCAACTGACGCAGAGCTATGTCGTTCTGTCCGAGAACAAGCAGCGCTGAGGCCAGAGCGACACGTCGATCCGCATTGAACGGATTGATCTCCGCGGCGCGACGCAAGTAAGGGAGAGCTTCCTGCGCGCGATTATCCGTCAAGTATAACTGACCGAGGTTGAATGTCACGTCGGCATAGTCGGGGGCGAGTTCTTCGATCTGCAAACATTGGTCGATGGCCAGACCGCGACCCTGTGCCTCCGGCATCCGCGAAAGGACGCCGGCGAGGAGATACCGCGTTCTCAGTCGAAACGGCTGCAGACCAAGTGCATACACTGCACGTTGGGCGGCTGCCCTCAAGTCACCATTCTCCTCGGCGATGCGCGCCTCGCGATCCTGCCAATCCGCCGCCATTGGGTACAGGACCGCCATTGTCGCCACCCAGACTCCCAAAACAAGGCATGCCGTCGCCGCACACCATCGGGCCGGTTTTGTGTGAATCGTGATACGCCGCCAGTTTGCTGCGTCCGCCCCCGCAAGCAGTCCCATTAGCAACCACAACAGACTCTGGTTCGGCAGATAACGCAAATCCACGTCCACGAGGCTGTGGAACATCAGTGCCGCCGTGGCCCCCAATAACCCTAGCAGGGCGCGCCGATCGGCGCCGTCCACTCGTCGGCACATGTGGATGCCGCACCCCATGGCCGTTGTCCAAAACCACAGCGTGGCCGCCAATCCGATCAGGCCCTGCTCCGCGGCGATTTCCAGCAATTCGTTATGCGCATGATCAGTAACGTTGGTGGCTTTCGGTCGCAGGAAATACTCCGGTATCCGATACTTTGGATACTCCGCTGCATACGTTCCCAATCCATGCCCCAAGAGTGGGCGCGACGCGATCATATGAAGCGTTGCCTTCCAGATTGGCGGTCGCACGTCGATCTGCCATTGTTGTCGAACATACGGTCGCGCCATCGCGCCCGCACTCGCCAACAGTACCAAGACGACGACGACGCGCGCATACCATTGTGCTTTCCATCGGTTTCCGCAGCCAAGGAACCACAGGACCGCCACGGCGCCGAGCGCCAACCACGCCCCCCGCGAGCCGCAAAACCACATCGCACCGAACAGAACAAGGTTTCCCCAAAGTGGCCATGTCCCCTCGATGCATGTCCCAAGGACAATCGACGCTGCGAGGTAGGCTCCCAAGAAGTTCCAGTTCCCAAGTGTGGAAACGAACTCAGGTTCCGATCCCAGCCGCAGGAGCCCGTTGATCGCGACGATCGCTGCGGCGATGATCCACCACCGACACAACCCTGGCACTCGGTGCCTGGATCCGTGCGCCGCCAACCAGAAAACCACCACATTGCCGACTATCCGGGGCAGAAGTCCTAGCCCAAAATAGGGATGTTCGCTGAACCGGGTGGACACAAGTCCACTCCCCACGACCGCCAACACCGGCAACAGCATATGGCGAGGCACGTCCACCGCGACACAACTTTTACCCCCTCCAGCGTTCGCCGTTTCTCGAAGAAGAAACCCAACGGAAACAAGCAGCACCCCAGCAAGGATGACCTCGGGCCACGGCACGGCACACTCAAAGCGGAAATGTGCCCAACTTCGCGGCAGCCAGCTCAGCGGATAACTGAGCGTCGGCAAGACAACAACCAGAAGCAACAGCAGCGATTGACCTCGCTCCCGGAGTCTTGCCAACAACGTAAGCCTTGGGAAAGACATCTCGAGCTTGGCGCCTCCACCCACCTGAGGGTCACAAAAGAGCAAACCCCGACACGCCGTGTCGGGGTTTGGCTCGCTCAAACGAAACTATCAAGCAGTCTTACATGTCCGGGCTGACGACCGCGGGCGAGCTGTTGCTACCCACGACGTACGGCAGGCTATTCGCCCACGAAGCGTGACCGTCATTGAACAAGACATTGCCGCCCGCGTCCTTATGGGGTGACGGTTCCGAGCCGCCACCGCTGGCAGTCGTCGACTGCCACTTTGAAGATTTCGTGTAGGCAGCCGACGTTTTCCAGTTCATGCGATCCAAGGCAACAATCGAATCGGGCTGATCCTGCCAAATGATGTAGGGGCAATAGGCATAGCTGATGTTCGTATGACCAGATGCACCCGTTGTTGTATCCAGGGGATAGATCGTTGACAGCTTCTTCGACCCGTCGCTTGGGCACGTGAAAATCTTCGCCGACGTGACGACATTGCTGAGCAGATTATAGGACCCGCCGACGTCCGGCGTCGTGCTGTTGTCCATGGGAACTCTGCCGTTGTAGCTATCTGCGTACATTGCAATACCCAAGCCAAGTTGCTTGAGATTGCTAAGACAGTTGGCCCGACGGGCTTTTTCGCGTGCTTGATTGAGTGCGGGCAGCAACATCGCCGCCAGAATCCCGATGATCGCGATGACGACCAGCAACTCAATTAGAGTGAAGCCGCCAATCCTTCGTTTAATGAAACTTCTCATTTTTGGTAATGCCTCCGTACTGTTGGTTGGGAATCCATCCCCCTCCCCGCGCTTCTTCGGGACCGCCCCGCGTCGCGGCGGGTATGCCGTTGGTGTTGATAGCGACGCAATATAGCTGACACCGTCCAATCCTGTCAATAGGGAAACTTTTCTCAGGGAGGGCGCGAAGATCAAACGCGTTTCCCGTTCATCCCCAATGGATTGCGCGACTCATTCCCGCCGGATCGCATCCGTTCGACTGTCCCCGCCACTTCTTCGTCCCGATTGTAGAAGTGGGGCGACAGACGCAAACTTTTTCTCCCGTCTCGCAGGTAACGGAGTGACGTAATGATCCTTCCCGCGTTCAGGCTCGAGTGCAACTTCCCCACATCCTGCCCCTCGGATGACAGCGAGATGATCCCCGAAAGCCCCCTTCCCTCCGTCGGGCCGACGATTGCAAATCCCGCCTTGGTCGCACTCGCAATCGCTTGCCGCGCCAAGGCGAGCACCCGCGCCTCCACCGCTCCGATCCCGCATCCCAAAATCAACTGCAACGCCGCCCGCAACCCGATGATGCCCGCCAAGTTCAAACTCCCCGGTTCGTAGCGACGCGCGTCGCGCTTGAACGTCAGCGACTCTTGCGCGATGAAATTGGGGCTCGATGCGCTGTGCCACCCAACCAGCGGCGGATGAAAACGATCGTGGTGCTCCTGCCGTACATAGAGGATGGCCGCTCCCAGCGGCCCCAACAACCACTTGTGCGCGTCCGCCGCGGCGAAATCCACGTGCCGCATCGACGTTCGCAACGCACCGAAACTCTGGATTCCATCGAGGCAGAACAGTATTCCCCGTTGCCTCAGAAACCCGCCGATTCGATCAACGTCCAATCTCCAGCCGGTCTGAAAATGCACGCTCGCCAACGACACCAATCGCGTTTTTTGGTCCACCACCCGCTCCACGTCCTCGACCGTGACGTTCCCGAATTGTTCCGGCTCCACAAACCGTACTTCCACGCCCCGCCGCGCCAGATCCATCCATGGATACACATTAGCTGGATAATCGTCGCGATAACACACAACGCTGTCACCGCGCTCCCACTGCAAACCGGCCGCCACCATCGCCAGGCCCATTGACGTCGACCCGACGAACGCAATCTCCTCCGCCTTTGCCTCGATGAGCCGCGCTGCCAGAGCGCGCGTCTCGCTGATCACTTCCTCGGGCACTACGTTCTCCTGATTGTCGCGCGCCGCTGCCGCCACATACTGCCTCATCGCCTCCACCACGCAGCCCGGCAGGGGGCTAACGCCCGCGTGCGCGAGAAAAATCTTCTCCTCGCAAACCGGAAATTCGCGCTGACGCAACGACTCGTCTTTCAATAAAGATGAAATGTTCAGCGGGTTCATGACCGCGCCGAGTTCGAAGTGTGAAGGGTGTGTTCCATTACGGCTTGAATCTTAGAATGCTGACCGTTACAAAGCAAACGCGCTCTGCTTCCCCAAACATGAAGCTATTCTCTGGAGAGAGCACATCGCAAGGCGACCGATGAGGAAACTTCCATGGTGGATGCCCGTGGCCCTGGTGACTTTGTGCCTCGTAGCCTATCACAACAGTTTCACCGGTCCCTTCATCTTTGATGACGTGCGGTCGATCCGTGACAACCCGACGATCCGCCATCTCTGGCCAATCGGGCAATGCCTGCACCCGCCTCATCAGCACGGGCTTACTGTGGAAGGCCGGCCGCTCATCAACCTGTCGCTGGCCATCAATTACGCCCTCGGCCGCCAGAAGGTTTGGGGTTATCACGCCCTGAATCTGGCCGTTCACATACTCGCCGGGTTGACCTTATTGGGCGTCGTGCGCAGAACGCTGCAGCAACCAAGGCTTCTCGGATGTTTCGGCAGGGCCGCCAATGGATTGGCACTGACTATCGCAATTCTCTGGGCGGTTCATCCGCTGCAAACCGAATCCGTGACGTATGTGATCCAGCGGGCCGAATCGATCATGGGGCTGTTTTACCTGCTCACGCTGTATTGTTTCATTCGCGGAGTCCGGTCACGGCATTCACGCCTTTGGTACGGTCTCTGTATGGTTACTTGTGCGATGGGGATGGCCAGCAAGGAGGTCATGGCTTCCGCACCGTTGATCGTGTTCTTGTATGATCGCACGTTTATCTCCGGCTCCTTTGGGAAGGCATGGCGGCAACAGTGGCCGTTGCATCTGTTGCTGGCCGGCACCTGGATCTTGCTCGGCTATTTGCTGTTCTTCACCGGCAGCTTTCATAACGCGGTGGTGAATGCGCGAACGAGGGATATTGTTTGGTGGAAATACTTGCTGATCGAGCCCGAAATAATTCTCCATTATTTGCGACTGTCCTTATGGCCGCATCCACTGTGTCTGGGCTACGGATGGCCAGTGGTCGGGATTTGGACTGGCATACTGCTGCCGGGCCTGGTAATCGTGTTGCTACTGGAGGCGACCCTTTGGGCATGCAAGACGAATTCTGTTTGGGGGTTTATGGGCGCGTGGTTTTTTCTAATCCTGGCGCCGAGTTCCAGTTTTCTTCCAACCGACAGCCCGGCGTATGAACATCGCATGTACTTGCCGCTGGCGGCAGTGGTGGTTTCCCTGGTGCTGGGCTTATACTCGCTGGCGGAAAGAAATCATCTCTCTCCTGTCTTCTGGGCGCGATTGAACTGGTCGGACCGCGCGCGAGCGCGACTGCGAACCGGCGCGATAACGGGTTTGGCGTTGGTACTCGCCATCGTCACCGCCCAAAGAAACGCCCAATATCGAACCGCGGAATCCATCTGGGCCGATGTAGCCGCCAAGTCACCCGGAAACGCGTGGGGTCACGGTAACCTTGCCCTGGCACTACTGGAAGAAGGCCGGGCGTCTGAGTCGATCCCTTATTTTGTCAAGGCGTTGCGCATCGCCCCAAATGAGTTGGACCTTCAATGTGATCTCGCGGTGGCGCTTGGCGGCCAGTGGCGCCGTCGATCAGGCCCTCGCTCAATTACACGAGACGTTGCGTCGCGCACCTGATTGCGCTCCGGCCCACGCAGCTTTGGCCAACCTGCTGGTGGACCGAGGCGAACTGAATGCGGCATTGGAGCACTATCAGGCCGCGCTCGCCATCAATACCTATGACGAAAATGCCCATTTCAACCTGGCCCAATTACTCGCACGCCTCGGCAAGCGCGATGAAGCGATCGCCCAATACAGGCAAGTCTTGCAGTTTGCTCCAGACGATCCCACGGTCCATTACAATCTCGCCAACCTGCTTGCCGAGAACAGACAGGACGCGGAAGCCATCCTGCACTACGCCGCAGCGGCACGCCTTGATCCCCACCAGGCGCGCAGTCAAATCAACCTCGGCAATCTATTCCTGAAACAAGGACGCTTGGACGATGCCCTTGCCGCCTACAAGGCCGCGCTACGCGTGGACCCCGATGCGTTTGAAGCCCACAATAACCTGGCGATTGTCCTCGCCAACCGCGGGGACTTGGGTGGCGCCACCAGCCATTTTCGCGAGGCGGCGCGCCTCAAACCGGAACTGCCCGAGGTGCATCGCGCATTGGCTGAAGTCCTGGAGCGGCAGGGACTGCATCAGGAAGCCCAGCGCCAATTCGCCGAAGCGCACAGGCTCATGGAGGCCAGTGGCACGCACTGATCTCCGATGCCAACTCAGTTTCACTGCGGTCAACCCAGTTTCACTGCAAACTCCGCAACGGTCGGCTTCGCCAGCCGTTCGTAGTCCGCATATCGAATCTTGACCGCGTCACTGTGCGTCCCCGCTTCGAACACGATCCTCTCGACCCCCGCCAGGCTCCTGTCGAGATACGTCGCCACGCCGTACAATTCACCAAAGGGCGGCATCGTCCCGACCGCGCAATCCGGAAACAGCGCCCCAAACTCCCCCTCCCCCGCCAACACCGTCTGCCCGCCCGTCACCTTGCCCAGTTTTCCCAAATCGATGCGATGATCGGCCGGCAGCACCGCCATGGACAATTCCACGCCCGTCTTGACCATCACCACCTTCGCATGACTCCGCCCCTTCACGTGCTCGATCGCGGCCAACTCCTGCGCCGTGAACGCCTCGGGATGATGCAGCACTTCATAGCGAACCTTGCTCTGGTTGAGAAACTCGATCAGCCGCGCTGGTACTCCCATCGCTCACCTCCACCCGCACTATAAACCCCACCCGCGCCAAATCAAAGACACCGCCTCACCTCTTCCTGCCGCCAATCAACGCCGCTACCCGTCCCGCGTACTCCGCATCGCCGCGCAACGCCGCCAGTTCGCCGTCGCGCACCGCCAATGACGCGTATTCCGGTTGGGACGCGAGCAACTCCTGCAACACACCGTATGCTTCCCCCAACCGACCCAGCCGCGCGTACGCACACGCCAGATTGTAGCGCGCCGCAAACAGTGTCGGCTTAAGGCGGATCGCCTCGCCCAATTCCCTCGCGGCATCACCGTACCGCCGCAATTTCAAATCCACGGTCCCCGCCGTGGCGTGCGCCTCCGGCGAATCCGGGATGAGTTCGATGGCTCGCGTGGCATACGGAAGCGCTTCTTCGAATCGCGATTGGCTCGTGAGCGCCACCGCCAACTGGCTGTTGGCAAGGGGCTCGTCGGGAAAATGCGATAAAACCTCGCGCCAGATCGTTTCATCGTTCCACCAAACGCCGATCTGCCCGCGCGCGGCGTAGCCATAGAACAGTATCTGGCAGCCGATCACTATGGCCAGCGATGCCCGCGCCAGCCATCCGCAGCGCCTCCACAATAACGCCAACCCGCCCGCCGCCAGCATCAGCACCGGCACCATCGCCAGATAAGCGTAGCGGTCAGCCACCGCGTAACCGCCCAGCGGAATCACTCCCGACACCGGCGCGAGAAACAGCGCATAGGCCATCGCCGCGGCGCCAAGTGCCGGCCATCGCCGCCGGCAGGTCACGGCTGTCACCGCCACTGCCATCACCAGGAGCAACGGGGCCAGAAACTCGACGTTGCGCACGCTCACCACCTCGCTCATCGGGTAGAACGGCGACAGCCAAGCCGGCCAAACCAGCTTCCACACGTAAAACACCAGACTGCGCGCCGCCACCAGTAGCCGCCCAACCACCCCCATGTCTCCATACGCCTCCATCGCTCCGTGTCGCGATTGCGTAATGAACGTGCTCACCGCCAAACAGGCGCTCAGGATGAACATCAGCAGTTTTTCCTTCCACAACCGCCACCATCCCACCAGGCGGTTTCGCCGCAACGGATACCAGTCGATCCCGAGCATGATGGCCGGCAGCGGAATGGCCATCGGCTTGGAAAGCAGCGCCAGCGCAAACCACCCGTTCATCGCCCACCACCAGCCGCCGCCCGACGGTCGCTCCGCCAGCTTCACCTGCGCGTACAAACTTGCCAGGATGAAGGCTGCGCACAGCAGCGTCTTGCGCTCCGCAATCCATGCCACCGATTCCACCTGCAGCGGGTGAATCGCAAACACGATCCCCACCGCCAATGCGACCGCGTATCGTTCGCGTTCAACAAGGGAGGACACGGCCCGTAGCAATCGCTCCACGTACACCACCACCAACATCGTGTTTAACACGTGGAGCAGCAGATTCGTCACGTGATACGGCATCGGTCGCAACCCCCACAGTTGGTAGTCGAGCAACAGCGACAGCCACATCACCGGATGATAGTAGCCCGCCACGGTTGCCGATTGCGTCCACACCCAACGCACCGAATCCAGGGACACGCCTCGAAGCGCAACGATCGGATCGAGGTACACCGTGTCATCCCAGTGCGTAAGGCCATCGCGCACGCACGGCCAGAAGACAAGCAGACCCACCGCGCCTGCCAGCACGGCCAACCAGGGGACCAGGTATCGTGGACGGGTCGTCATTTCTTGAAGTCGCTTACCAGGGCGCCAAACCGCACCGCGTAACCCGGATCATCGCGCAATGCCGCCAGTTCGCCATCATGCACTGCCAGCGAAGCGTATTCTGGTCGCGACACCAGCAATTCCCGCAACACGTCATACGCTTCCGCCAGACGTCCCAAGCGCGTGTACGCACACGCCAGATTGTATCGGGCCGCCCATAACGTCGCGTCGGCGGCAATCGCCTGCTGCAACTGTTCGACCGCCTGATTGTAGGCCCGCGTCTTGAGATAAATCGCGCCCAGCGTCGCCCGCGCTTCCGGCAGTTGCCGGGCGTGGGGATCGGAATGGGTTACGGCCAGCTCGGCGGGCGCGCGCGCCTCTGATAGTCGCCCGACCTTCACCAGCGCCAGCGCCAGATTGTAATTCACCAGTGGATCATTTGGAAAATGCCACAAGGGCGCGCTCCATAGTGAAAGATCGTCGTGCCATACTGGGATCTGCTCCCGCGTCCTCACTCCCATGAAGACCAGCCAGCCGCCAATGAGCCACTCCCAACACCGCCTTGATCGTCGCCGACCCTCGCCGCCACAGCCACAGGATTCCACTGCCGAGAGCCAGCAGCACCGGTACCATCGCGAGATACGCGTACCGGTCGGCCACCGCCTGTCCACCCACCTGCACCAGCCCCGACACGGGCAGCAGCAAGGCCAGATAACTCCCCCACGCCGCCAGCAACACCGGCGTCCGCTTCCGTTGCCATACCGCTACAAGGGTGACTGCCGCGCAAAAAAACACCGGCACCAGAAATTCCGCGCTCCGCAAACTGGTGTGCTCGCCCAGCGGATAAAATGGCGACAACCACGCCGGCCACACCAGTTTCCACAGATAGAACACCACGCCCCGCGTTGCCACGAGCACCCGCGCGCCGACTGTATACTCGGCGATCCCCTCCAGACTCTCTTGCGCGGCAACGGCCCCGACCGCCGCCGCCACGCTCAATGCAATCATCAACCCTTTCTCTCGGACCAGTCGCCACGCGCTACGCCCTAAATGCCGCCGCAAGGGAAAGTAATCCACCGCCAGCATCACCACCGGCAGGCTTACCGCAAACGGTTTCGTCAGCAGCGCGAGGACATACAGCGCGACCGTCGCCCACCACCAGCCTCGCTTTGGTTTTGCCGTCGTCCCCGCCTGTGTGGACGAAGCCGCTGCGGTGCGGCGAAGGCCCGACGGCGCGGATGTACGCGCACAACGCCGCTACCATCCACACCGAGCACAGCAATCCGTTGCGCGCGGCCACCCACGCCACTGATTCCACCTGCAGCGGATGAATCCCGCAAACCAGCGCGATCCCCGCGCTCATCGCCAGTCGCTCCCGTGGCCGAACGCCCCCCGCCTTGCCGGTCAGCAGCCACACCAACGCGCCCACGAGCCCGACGTACACCCCGTGCAGCAGCCAGTTCGTGGCGTGATGCCCCACGGGATTCAATCCCCAAAATTGGTAATCCGCCAGGTGTGTCATCCACACGATCGGCTGGAGATAGAACGGCTGCAGCGATGTCCACATCCAGCGCAGCGACGACACCGAGAACCGCTCCATCCGCGCCAACTCCGCCAAATAGATGTGATCGTCCCAATGGACAAAACCGTTGGCAAGCACGGGCCGAAACACCCACAGCGAGATGAGGGATACGGTCAGAAGCGACCAGAAAAGAGCGTGATTCGAGCCGCGCTGAGGGGACGACGGCGCCGCTTCGTCCGCACTACGGTTTTGCTCCATGCTCACCAAAACTTCCAGTCACCGCGCGACAGCACCCAGGCCGCCAGCGCGGCATTGCTCACGGCGTGCGCCACAACGCAGGAGAACACGTCCTTGCGTTTGTAGTACAACCCGTTGTACAGCACCCCGCAAATCAATCCGGCCAGCCACTCGGTATGCTCCGCGCCAAACAATCCCACCGTCACCGCAAACGATAGCCACGTGAACGCGCCGACCGGCACGCTCTTGAAATCCTCCTTGATCAACCAGCGAATCAGAAACGCGCGCCAGAATAGTTCCTCCGTCAACGGCACCACGATCACCGCGCCGATGACACGAAACGACAAAGAACACGTTCCGCTGCGCCGCCGATGCGATCATCGTTGTCGGATCGAACGCCGTCGTGTGGCCGAACTTGGGATAAAACGAATCGATCCCAATCCAGATCGCAATCGCCACCAGACCAACCACCACCGCGAGGATCCACGATTGTAGGGCAGGCGGCCCGCCTGCCTTGCCAATCATCGGCGAGCGCAACTCCTCGTACTCCTTCCGGAAAAACCACAACGCTGCCGCCACCGCGAGGGTCTTCGCCGGATACAACCACGACAAATTCGCGTTCGACTGTGCGGCCAGGAACGCCATGTAGATCCCCATCGGCGCCACATAGGGCAGCCATGGCTTCGATTTCATCGATTCACTCATCCCTCTGCCGTCAGCCTAAAATGTCATTCCGACCTTGTCGAGGTTTACCACGTCTCACGTGGCTTCTCTCTGCCTCATCCATCCTGCATATAGAGGAGCGCGGTGTAGTAGCGGCTGTCCCAGCCGCATTTGGCCTGTTCCCCTCCACCGGGAGCGAACTCAGGCCACGTCGCCGACGCTGCGGCCTTTCGGCTTGCGACTCCCAAAACCCCCAATTAAGGTCTTCACCATGACAAGGAGCACGGGCATTGGATCATCGGGCAGAATTATGAAACGACTTCTCACCATGTTGTTGATTGGATTTATCATCTGTGTTCGCGTTGACGGACAAACCAATTCGGTCCTTCCAACGGGAACTTCCACACAAACCGTGGAAACAGTTGTCTGCCTCCGCCACGGGGAGAAACCTCGCGGGGGGCTTGGACAATTGACCTGCCGCGGCCTCAATCGCGCCCTGGCCTTGCCCGCGGTGTTGTTTGCAAAATTTGGTCCTCCCCAGTTCCTGTTTGCGCCCAATCCCACCCAAAAGGTCGATGATGCGCCCGGATACTTCTATGTTCGTCCACTGACAACCATTGAGCCTGCCGCCATTCGCTGCGGCCTCCCGGTCAATACGCAATTCGGCTTCCGGGAAATCAAGGGCCTCGAGCACGAGCTTCGGAAACCGGCCTACCAGAACGCCACCGTTCTTGTCGTTTGGGAACATAATCAGCTCGACCTTTTTGTGAAAAATCTGGTCAAAGACTGCGGCGGTGACTCAACGCAAGTCCCTCCCTGGCCTCATCTTGATTATGACACCATCTTCGTCGTCAAAATCATCCGGGACAGTCAACGGTCCAAGGTCGCCTTCACCATCGATCACGAGAATCTGAACGATTTGAGCGACACCTGCCCCTAGCTTTGCTTGGGTTGCGCTCCGGTGTAGCGTGCGCTGTCTCAGCGCATTCGGGGCGAGCCGTCCGTCCCTCTTGTGGGAGCGCCCTTCCGGGCGCGAAATACACCCGCTTTGCCTTGAGCTTTGCTGCCCAATCTGCCATCCTTCGCCCACCAACAGCCATTGCCGAGCCTCGTATGAAAATGGCAGCCGAATCGGGCCTCAGACGTTAGGCACCCAATGAAACTACTCGCGATCACTACGGCGCTTCTATTCCTCTCAACCTCGCAGCTCTTCTCGGAAGTCGCTCCTCTCCCTGTCAATGAACTGACTGGAGGTTGCGATCTGATCGTCGTAGCCAGGGTGCAGTCTATCCAGCCGGCGGGAGGCGATAAGAGATACGCCAAAGCCAAAGTGTCCGAGGTTTGGAAGGGCGCTCAGACGAACATCATTGAGTTCCTTGCGTCGCCCACCTGGGCTTGTGATATCTCCGAGGCACAAGAAGGAGAAACCGTCGTGCTGTTTCTGACCAGGACTGGAGAGTCGCGCTCGTACCAGATTGCCTACGCCGGCCGTGGTCGAATGCCAGTTCGCACCGTCCAAGGCAAGGCCTACGCCACATTTTGGGTTGATGTGATCCTCCCCGAGGCCACGCCCACGATTGATGGTCCGGATCGCAAGTGGGACTTCATCAGGTCTGTGGAGGTCTCGACTCTTAGGGATATCGTGAAGCGTGCGGTGCAAAAGAAGGACAAATGACGGAGAAGCCTAACTATGCGCCGCAGCTGACGCCGGTTGGCGCTTTCGACTCCACCTTCGCGGTTGACATCACCGTTCCACCGGGGCTGAGTTTTGGAGCTTAGATCCACCATGTATCTCCGCGCATTGATTGCCTTTCTCGCCCTGCCCGGTGTGGTCGCGGGATTGGTTCCGGCGTTGCTCGCTTATCTGGACGCTGGCCGCAACGGCGGCTGGCCATTCGGTTTTGTGTTGTTGGGGCTCGGCCTCGTTCTTCTTCTTTGGTGCGTCAGGGATTTCTTCGTCTCACAGAGTAATGGGGTCACATCTCACTAATCATCATTTTGAGAAGTCTTGGCAGATTTGCTTCGGCGGCTCGCCCGCGTTCGGGACGTTTGTCAACGCCAGAGAATCTACCCGACAAATCCTAAATCACTTCGGCTGCTCTGCGGTTGGCGCATTTGCGGGCGGGGCGTTGGTCTGGGTGTTCATCTTCTGGAAGACGCCGCGCAGGAGCCAGTGTTTCTTCAGTCCCTGGACGAGATTATCCGTGTTCACCACGAGCGCTGAAATCTCGCCCAGCATCTTGTCGTTGGACTGGACCTGCGCGTTGAGGTTGCTGGTCATCGCAGCGAGATTCAGGATCGTTTCATTCAGGCTCTCAAGGTTGGCGTTCAAATTCGTGTGGGTATCGGTGGGAATCAGCCATTCGCCGAGTGAACCGTGCGGGTCGCGCAGGTTGGCCGTGATCGCCGTCACGTTGGTGACCAACTGGTTCGCGTTTCCCGTAAGCTGCGCCGTGTTGGTCAACACCGTGTAAATCTGGTTGGTCAGGCTGAGAATGTTGGGCAACGCCTGTTCGACGGTGCTGACGAGCTTCTGCGCGCGGTCGCTCAGGGACGGTTGTTCATCCGGCACGAGATGCACGCCCTTGCGCACCTTGGCCAGTGGCACCCAATGGTCGTGAATCCACAACTCGCTGATCCTGCCGCCTTCCTCTTGTACCGTCGCCGAGCCCGTGACGCCGGGAGTGATCTCCAACCCGCGGCTGCCGAGAAAACCCGCCGGCGCGATGCGTATCTTCGAATCCGTCCAGATATACCCGTAATACGGCTGGCGTATTTCCATGCCCACGTACACCTTGTGTTCCCCGGGCGATTGCAGCGTGATGTACGTGATGTTGCCAACCTCGAACCCCATCAGCATGACGGGATCGCCGACTTTCAGCCCTTCGCCCGTCTCCACAAATGTGAAGTACGGGCACTTGGGGATCAGCCAACCCTTGCGTTCCGCGGTGTGATACAGGTAATAGGCAAAACCGGCCACCAACAGCAACAGCGCCAACGCCACAAACACGCCCACCACCCGCTCCGTGCGCCGCGAGGTCGCCTCCGTCACTGGCTGGTTCTCGTTCATCGGACCATGTATCCCACCAGAAAAATCGCATCCAACGCCAGGCACCACGCCAGGCTCTCGACCACCGCCCGCGTTGTCGCTTGCGAAAACTCCTCGTTCTTCATCAAGTGTTCCAGCCCGTGATAACAACTCACCACCGCCAGCACCGCGCCGAACAACCCCGCTTTCAGTCCCACCAACACGAAATCCATCCAGTGCAACGCGTCCGCCAGTTCCCCGCAATACGCCGCGAGGGGCAACGGCACGCCCTGCAAAAACGCCACCACGTAGCCGCTGGCCAGCGCGATGACGATCAAATAGATCGTCAGGCAAAACGTCGCCACCACCAGCGCCCGGAACCGGGGCACGACCCAGTGCCGCAGCGCGCGCGTGCCGATTTCGCCCACGCGATCAGCCTGCCCGCTCGATTGCACCGCGCTGAGTTCGACAACCGTCGCCATACCGACTCGCGCCGCGAGCAGGAACACCGTCAACAAGGGGCCAAGTTCGCGCATCACCACCGTCACCATGACGGTGCCCATATAATGCCGCGCGTTGACCTGCTGGAGCAGCGCCACGGCTTGTCCCACAACCAACAACCCCAGCGCCAACCCGATCAGGGCAACCATCGGTAGTTGCCGGACCCCGCTGCGCCAGAGTTGCTCGGACGTTTCCCGCCGCACTTCCGCCCGTCGCGACCGGGGCACGCTCACCGCCGCCGTCAAGGTCGCGTGGGCGAACCGCAGCCGGGCGCGCAACGCCGACGGCGACCGCAACGCGCGGTGGCCGACACCCTCAATCCACGTTGGGTCGGTGGTCGTGCTCATCTTACGCAATGAGTTTCTTCCGCCTCGCCTCCCATGACAAGCGCGATGTTGGGGCGGCTCAATCCGCCACCAGCGCGCCGTAACGGAGATTGCGCACACTGACCGTCAGTTCATCCGCATCGAGCATCGCCATCACCACGAGAAACACCGCGCCGCCGGCCACGATGATGTCCGCCCGCTCCGGCGGAAGCCCATCGACTTTCTTGCGTTCCGCCATCGGCATCGCCTCCAACCGGTGGAGCAGCGATCCCAGCCTTTCGTGCGAAAGGGTCGTGTGATCCACCGGGCCATGCAGCATCCGGGCGAACGTCGTGATCGTTCCGCCAGTGCCGATCAGGCGATGACCCCGGGCCTCATAGCCCGCCAGCGCAGGCCCCAACGTGGCGCGCAAATAATCGCAGAGCTCCCCAAATCTTCCTTCACCGAACTTCTCGGTCAGCCGGAGCGCACCCAGCGGCAAACTCTGGAACAATTCCATCTCTCCCCCGCGCCCCTGGATGAACTCGGCGCTGCCGCCCCCCACATCCACGGCGAGAATCGGTTCACCCGACCATTCCGGATCGCTCGACACCCCGTGGAAAATCAACCCGGCTTCGCGCTCGCCGGAAATCAACTTCACCCCCAGCCCGCACGCCTGGCGTACGCCGTCCAAAAACTCGTCGCGGTTCACCGCATCGCGCGCCGCGCTCGTGGTCAGCGCGACGATTTCGACGGCTCCCAGCGTCTTCGCCTCCGCCTGAAATTCATTAACGGCTTGAATCGTCCTCGCAATGGCGACAGGCAAAAGTCGTCGATGTTCGCCGACGCCTTCACCGAGCCGCGTCGTCTTATCTCTGGACGCAACCGCAACTACCTGTCCCTGTTGTACATCCGCAACAAGCAGCTTCACGGTGTTCGTCCCGATGTCGATGACTGCACGCCGCATGATGACCAATGTTATAATCCAGATTCGGCCCGCAACGCAACGACCGGGGTATTGCGCCACGCTTTGAGCCCATGATAGCCTTTGGAGGGAATGTTCCAATGAATCCGAATCCACAAAAAGAAACGCGCGGACCGTGGAGCTATATGGGCGTTGGCTCCCAGATGGTGGCGGCGACGTTTGTCGGCGCGGGAATCGGCTGGTGGCTGGACAACCTCACGGGTTGGTCACCGGTATTTCTCGTCGTTTTCTTCATCCTGGGATCGGCCGCGGGATTCACCAGCGTGTACCGCGCTTTCCGCAATGACGGAGGGCGACGGTCGTGACTCTGGATCGTCCTGCCGTGGATGGGATCGTATGCGGCGTCGCCATCGGCGGAGTTTATATCGCCCTCCAGCGGGCTGCCTTGCGTCCGAAAACCCTTTCCGCGCAACCGCTCGGGATGATCCGGATGGTGCCCGGGGCGATGGGCCGTCTGGTGTTCTTGGTCGTCGCCTGGTGGCTGGCTTTCAGGTTCACAAATGCCGACAAATACTGGTTGACGGGCGCTTTATTCGTTACCTATACTGCGCCTCTCTTGTGGCAGTTGAAGCGACTGGTTTTCCCAAAAAGGTAGGCAAGTCCCAGTGGGTGAGCATCATATAATTTTGCATAAAGCGATTCAGTTGTGGGGCATAAACCTCAGCATTACAAATTTTGTGGTCATGCTCTGGCTGGCTGCCGGGCTGACTTTTCTCTTCCTGGTGGGCGCGGCCCACTCGCTCCGTCCCACAGGCGAGGGACGCTTCCCAAACATGGTGGAAGCGATCTTGGACTTCGTGCGTGAGAATGTTTCGGATGCCTGCATGGGGCACCACGGGGCAAAATGGTTTCCGTTCGTGGCGACCGTCTTCTTTTTCATCCTCTTTGGCAACCTGCTGGGACTCATCCCGGTTCCCGGCTATTTCCACGCGGCGACCAGCAACCTGAACGTCACAACCATCATGGCGATCATGGTATTTCTGGTCGTCCAGGCGGTCGCGATCAAGACCCACGGCCTGAAATTCTATCTCGCATTACTCTTTCCCAAGAGCGCGCCGGCGCTGTTGCGCTACACCATCATGCCGCCGATCGAACTGATCGGCATGTTCGCGCGACCCTTTTCACTGGCCATCCGCTTGTTTGCCAATATGACCGCCGGCCATCAGATCATCCTTGTGCTGCTGACCGGCGACCTGATTGGCGTCACGTATCTGCTGCACCAGGGCTTCTTCATGAAACTCCTGGTGCCCGCGCCGTTGATCGGCGCGATCGTGATGGACGCCTTTGAGATTTTTGTGGCCTTCATTCAGGCCTTTATTTTCGCCCTGTTGACGGCGTTGTATTTGGGAGAAGCACTGGAAGAATCGCACTAGAAGAATCACACCAAACTCGTGGAGAAAGTGGAATGGACACAAATACCGTAGCGCAAACAGCACAAATGATCAGCCCGCAAGCGCTCGCGTGGCTGGGCGCGGGCCTGGCCGTCGGCCTGGGCACGCTGGGTTCCGGCGTGGGCATCGGCATCATCTTCGGCAAAAGCATCGAATCCGCTGCGCGCCAGCCGGAAGCCGCGCCGTTGATCAATCGTATGATGTACACCGGCTTCGCGCTCGTGGAAGCGCAGGCGCTGTACGCCCTGCTCATCACGTTTCTCTTGCTCGCGAAAAAGTAACCCTTTCATGAAGACGATCTATCGACTCACTAACGCGCTCGCTGTCGCTTCCGCGTTCGCCGCCTGCACGATCGGGGCCCTCGCGGCGGAGGAATCCGCCCCGCCGGGTGAGGGTAGCCAGATTCCACCCTTCGATTGGGGCCTGCAAATCTGGACGTTCGTCGCCTTTGCGGTCTTGCTCGTATTGTTGGCGAAATTTGCGTTCAAACCCATTGCCGACGCGCTGGACCGCCGTGGCGCAACCATCAAAAAATCAATCGACGATGCCGAACAACAGCGCGCGGAATCAAAGAAGTTGATGGAGGACTACCAGAAGCAACTGGCGGAAGCCCGCAACGAAGCCGGCAAGATCATCGAGGAAGCCCGCCAACTCGGCGAACGCGTCCGCAAGGAAGTTGTCGAGAAGGCCAATACCGAGGCGTCCGCCGCCGTGCAGCGCGCCCAGGAGGAAATCAACCGCCAGAAGGACAAGGGCATTCAGGAGATGAAGGACACCGTGGCCGACCTTTCCGTCCAGATAGCCTCGCGCGTCATCGAAAAGGAAGTCAACGAAGCCACCCACCGCCAGCTCATTGATAACCTGATCAAGGATCTCGGCACAATCCGCCGCACCTGATCCATCTGACTGTCATCATGCCGCACGACCCGATCAACACCGGTTATGCCCGTGCCCTCTTCGAGATGGCGCAGGCCGAAGGCGTCGTCAGCCGCGTCGAGGAGGAATTGTTTCGCCTTCGCGAGTTGCTCAAGACGAATCCCGATTTGCTGGAGTTCCTCAAGGACCCCAATACCAAGCATGAAGGCAAGCGGAAGGCCCTCAGTGACCTGTTCCAGGGACGCGTGCATCCACTCGTGCTCAATGCATTGATCACGCTCAGCGATCAGGACCGCGCGGGGCGTGCGGTGGCTATCGTCGAGGAATTCAGCGCGTGCGCCGCCGACGCCACGCAGAAAGTCAGTGGCGAAGTGACGACCGCCATCCCGGTTGACGACGGAACCCTGAATCGCCTGGCAGCGGAGTTGTCGCGCGTCACGGGCAAGAACGTGCAGCTTTTCCAGAAGGTTGACCCGTCGATACTTGGCGGGGCGATCATCCAGGTCGGCGAACAAATCATTGACGGCAGCCTTCGCCGCAAGCTGGTCCAGATTAAAGAACGGTTGGCGCAGTAACGAGGAACATCATGGCAGACACTCTCACGTTCGACGCGAAACAGATTTCTGACGTATTGAAGCGTAGCGTCTCCGAGTACAAGGCCGAAGTCTCCGTTCAGGAAGTCGGCGAAATCATCGACTGCGGCGACGGCATCGCCCGCATCAAGGGACTGCCCAACTGCATGGCCGAGGAAATGTTGGAGTTTCCGAACAACATTTTCGGCATGGCGCTCAACCTCGAAAAAGAAGAGGTCGGCGTGATGATCCTCGGCGACTTCACGCAGATTTCCGAAGGCAACCTCGTCAAGCGCACCGGTCGTCCGTTGTCCGTGCCCGTGGGCGACGAACTGCTCGGTCGCGTCGTCAATGCCATCGGCCAGCCTATCGACGGCAAAGGCCCCATCAACACCAAGACACTTCGTCCCATCGAATCGCGCGCGCCCAGCGTCATTGAGCGCGAACCCGTCAAGCAACCGTTGCAGACGGGGTTGAAGGCCATCGACTCGATGATCCCGATTGGCCGCGGACAGCGCGAGTTGATTATCGGCGACCGTCAGACGGGCAAGACCGCCATCTGCGTCGACACCATCATCAACCAGAAAGGCGGCGACGTCACCTGTATCTATGTGGCGATTGGGCAAAAGAAGTCCACCGTCGTCAGTGTCGTCGAGACCCTCGAGAAGTACGGCGCGATGGATTACACCATCGTTGTCAGCGCGACTGCCGACCACCCGGCCCCGATGCAGTTCGTCGCTCCCTACTCCGGCTGCGCGATGGGGGAATATTTCCGCGACCTCGGCCGCCATGCGCTGGTGATTTACGATGATCTTTCGAAGCACGCCGTCGCGTACCGCCAGGTTTCCCTGCTGCTGCGCCGTCCCCCGGGCCGCGAAGCGTTCCCCGGCGACATTTTCAACCTCCACAGCCGGTTGTTGGAACGTGCCGCGAAGCTCAACAGTGACGCGCCGAAGCTCAATCCCGTTTATCCCAAGGGAGGCGGCTCGTTGACCGCATTACCGATCATCGAGACGCAGGAAGGCGATTACTCGGCGTACATCCCGACGAACGTCATATCGATCACGGATGGGCAGATTTATCTCGAGTCGGACTTGTTCTATGCAGGCGTCCGTCCAGCTGTATCGGTCGGTTTGTCGGTCAGCCGCGTCGGCGGCAACGCCCAGACCAAGGCGATGAAGAAGATCGCCGGCACGTTGCGCCTGAGTCTCGCGCAGTACCGCGAACTGGCGGCGTTCGCCCAGCTTTCCAGCGACCTCGACAAGACAACCAAAGCCCAGCTTGATCGCGGACAGCGCATGGTCGAGTTGCTCAAGCAACCCCAGTATCAACCGATGAGCACGGAAGACCAGGTGTCGGTGATTTGGGCCGCCACGAATGGTTATCTCGACGGCCTCCCGGTGTCGGCCATCCGCCAGTACGAAGTCGAGTTCCTGCAATTTCTCAAGAGCAAGTACTCCAACGTGGTCACCGGGTTGCGCGACCGCAAGGAACTCACCGAGGAAATCGTTTCGGGTCTCAAGAAGGCCGCCGACGAATTCAAGGGTCTCTTCTCGGCGAAGTAGGTTGTCATGGCCTCGCTCCGCGAAATTCGCCGCCGCATCAAGGGCGTCAAGAACATCCGCCAGGTCACCAAGGCGATGAACATGATCGCCGCCGCCCGTCTGCGGCGCGCGCAAGCCAAGGCCGAATCGGCGCGGCCTTATGCGGATCGTCTTTCCGAGATTCTGCAGGACGTGGTTGCTTCCAGCGGCGGGGCGGCGCGGCACCCCTTGATGGCGCAACGCGAGGTGAAGAGCACAGCCTTGGTGCTGGTCACTGCCGACCGCGGGTTATGCGGTGCGTTCAACGCCGGCATCATCCGCGAGGCACAGCGGTTCCTGATCGACCAGACTGTGCCGGTCGAGATCATCACTGTGGGACGCAAAGGGCGCGAGCATTTTCAGCGGCTCGGCTACAAGATCGCGACCCACTTTCCGCAGCCCTCGCGCGAGGTGCGGCTGGAGGAAGTCGGCAACATCAGCAAGCAGATCATCACCGATTACGGCGCGGCGAAGTACGATCAGGTGTACCTGGCGTATGCCAAATTCGTCAGCGTGCTGCGGTCACAGCCGGTGGTGGCCCGGTTGCTGCCCATCGGCCAGCCCGATCAAGCCGCCCCGGTCACCAAGACTGCCTATCAATTCGAACCCGAGGCGGAGGAACTGCTCAACACGCTTTTGCCGCAGTACATCGAAGTTTTGGTCTATCGCGCGCTCGTCGAGTCGCTGGCCAGTGAGCAGGCCGCGCGGATGGTCGCGATGAAGGCCGCCACGGACAGCGCGTCCGACATGATCAACGGTCTGACCCGCGAGTACAACAGCGCCCGCCAGACGTCAATCACCACCGCCCTGCTGGAAGTCGTTGCGGGCGCCGACGCGTTGGCCAAGAAGGAATAATTTCACGCAGGAGACAAATCATCATGAGCACGGACGAACACCAAAAAGGCAAGGTCGCGCAGGTCATCGGGCCCGTCGTGGACATCGAGTTTTTCACCGAGCACCTGCCCCCAATCAATAATGCCATCACGATCGAGGACAAGGCGCACGCAATCAACCTGACGTGCGAAGTCGCCAGTCACCTTGGCGACAACACCGTCCGCACCGTGGCCATGAGCCAGACGCAGGGCCTCGTGCGCGGCATGGAAGCCATCGACACCGGCGGGCCAATCACGGTCCCGGTCGGCGCGGCGTCGCTCGGGCGGATTCTCGATTTGCTCGGGAATCCCATCGACGGCAAGGGCCCCATCAACGCCAAGATGAGGCTGCCGATTCACCGTCTTTCGCCGCCGTTCGAGGAACAGGTGCCGGCCACGAAACAATTTGAGACGGGTTTGAAGTCCATCGATCTACTCGCCCCGTTCGCGAAAGGCGGCAAGATCGGTCTATTCGGCGGCGCGGGCGTCGGCAAGACGGTGCTCATCCAAGAATTGATCCGCAACATCGCCAAGGAACATAGCGGCTACTCCGCGTTCGGCGGCGTGGGTGAACGCACCCGCGAAGGCAACGATCTGTACCTGGAAATGACCGAATCGGGCGTCATCGCCAACACGGTCATGGTCTTCGGCCAGATGAACGAGCCGCCCGGCGCGCGTCTGCGCGTGGCGCTCTCGGCGCTCACCGAGGCTGAATACTTCCGCGACTACGAGAACAAGGACGTGCTTCTGTTTATCGACAACATCTTTCGTTTTACCCAGGCCGGCTCGGAAGTGTCCGCGTTGCTCGGGCGCATGCCCAGCGCGGTCGGCTACCAACCGACGCTCGGCACGGAGATGGGCGATCTTCAGGAACGCATCACCTCCACCAAGCGCGGGTCGATCACCTCGGTCCAGGCGGTGTATGTGCCGGCCGACGACATCACCGATCCCGCGCCGGCCACGACGTTCTCGCATCTTGACGGTTCCATCGTGCTCTCGCGGCAGATCGCCGAGTTGGGCATCTATCCCGCCGTCGATCCGCTGGCCTCCACCTCGCGCATTCTCGATCCGCTGGTGGTCGGGGAAGACCACTACAAGGTTGCCCGCGGCGTGCAGCAGGTGTTGCAGCGGTATAAAGATTTGCAGGACATCATCGCCATTCTCGGCATGGAAGAGTTGAGCGAGGAAGACAAGCTTACCGTCGCGCGCGCCCGTAAAATCCAGCGTTTCCTGTCACAGCCGTTCTTCGTCGCGCAGCAATTCACGGGTTTCGAGGGCAAATATGTGCGTGTGACCGAAACCATACGCAGCTTCAAGGAAATCCTCGACGGCAAACATGACGATCTCTCCGAGCAGGCGTTCTACATGGTGGGCACCATCGAAGAGGCCCGCGCCAAAGCCGAGAAGATGAAGGCCTGATCGCGTCTCCGCCATGGCTGACGAAAAAACATTTCCGCTCGAGATTCTCACGCTGCAGAAGCTCTTCGCGCGTGAAGAAGTGCGGTTTGTCATCGCGCCGGGGCAGGAAGGGGTGTTCGAGGTCCTGGCGAACCATGCGCCGTTCGTGTTCGCGCTCAAGCCGGGACCCTTGCGCATGCGGATGCCCGATGGGAAAGACCAATACACGGTCGTCGGCACCGGTTTCCTGGTGGTGCAAAAGGAGCGCACGACGGTGCTCACGCGCAGCGCCGAGCGTCCCGAGGAAATCGACGTGACCCGCGCCCGTCGCGCCAAGGAGCGCGCGGAAGCGCGGTTGCAGCAGAAAGCTTCCGACATGGATTTGGCGCGGGCGCAGGCCTCCCTGCAACGCGCGCTTGCGCGGCTGAAGGTCGCGGAGTATGCTGTTGCCGCGAAATGACTCAGGTCTCTCAAGGTTGGATTGGGTCGGACGTGGAAGTACGGATGGCCGCGCACGTCAGCGCCTGGGAGAAGATCAAGCCCCTCGGCGATAAACGCCGCCTCGAAACCTACCCGTGCGTGGCGATTTCCCGCGAATTCGGTTGTGAAGCTCTCGCGCTGGCACATCAGTTGGTGGAAACCCTCAACGAACGCTGCCGTCCATCGATCCCGTGGGTTGACTACGATCGGGCATTGCTGGACAAGGTCGCCGAAGATCCGGGCATGCAGCGCGCGATCCTCGATATGCTGGACGAGAAACGGCGCGTTGCGATGGGCAAGTTGTTCGATACCATCATCAATCAGAAGGCTCCCGATGCCGTTGTCGTGCGCAGGCTCGCGGAAATCATCCGCACGTTGGCCGTGCATGGGCACGCGGTGCTGGTGGGTCGCGGAAGTTCCCTGGTGACGCAGGACCTTCGCAACGGCATGCACGTTCGACTGGTCGCTCCTCGCGCCTGGCGGGTCCACGCCATCGCCGCGAACCGAAACCTGACGATGAGCGAAGCGGAGAAGACGGTCGCGGACGGCGAGAAGCAGCGGCATCACTACATCAACACGTTCTTCGTGCTCGATCCCGACTTCCCGTTTCCCCACGATCTGGTCATCGACAACTCGCGATTCAACCTGATGCAAATCGTGGAGATCGTGTTCACGGCATTGAGCGCGAGATTTGGCGAGACGCTCGTGGGCGCGTAACGGGCGGCGGTTACTTCTTCCAGTAGGTTTCCTTCACGCCAGCCTGCTTGTTGGCCTGGCGGGCCAGCGTGAACAGCGCGTCGCTCAGACGATTCAAGTACGGGACCACCCACTCGCCAATCTTTTCTTCGTTGCCCAAGCGCACGCAGAACCGTTCCGCTCGCCGGCAGATCGTCCGCGCCATGTGCAACTGCGCGCTGACCGGGCAGCCATCGGGCAGGATGAACTCCACCAGCGGCCCGAGTTCCCGATCGAGATCTTCGACCAGTTTCTCAAGGTCGGCCACGTGCCGTTCCTCAATGCGCGGCATGCCTTGCCGAAAATCCTCCGCGGGCGTGGCGAGTTCGGCGCCGAGGTTGAACAAATCGTTCTGGATTTGACGCAGCCGCGCATCCAGACCGGTATCGGCATTGATGGACCGCGCCACTCCAATGGCTGAACTCAACTCGTCCACGGTGCCGTTCGCCCACACGCGCGGCGAGTCTTTGCTGACCCGCTGGCCGCCGGCGAGCCCCGTCGTTCCGGTGTCACCCGTGCGGGTGACGATTTTGGTGAGTCGCGCCATGCGGATTCAACATTTCTGGAATTTCGCGGGAATCAGGCACATGAACTTGAACGGTTTATCGGCCGGATTCTTGAACTGATGCTGTTCGTCGGCGGGGATATACAACACGTCGCCGGGTTTGATCGGCACTTCCTTGCCCTCGCGCCAGACCGTGCCCTGCCCTTCCATGACGTAGATTTCGTGTTCATACGGATGATGATGAAGAGGGGTATTGCCGCCCGGCGCAACTTCAAAGACGCGCATGGCAAAATTCGGCGCGCCATCGCGGGCGGTGACCGCCAATTTGACCTGGCAATTCTTCGCGCCGTCCATTTCGACTTTCTCGGCGGGGATTTGAGTGAGGCTGGCAATCTTCATCGGCTAAATTCTCCCATCTCTTTTTCTTAACACAAACGTTATCATGGAAGCCATGAAAAGCTATCGCAAGGAACTCTGGTTCAATATCCCTTCCCGGCGCGGCTTCGTCAACATCACGCCCGACGTGGAAACCTGTTTGCGGGAGAGCAAGATCAAGGACGGGCTGGTGCTGTGCAACGCCATGCACATCACGGCGAGCGTGTTCATCAACGATAACGAGTCCGGGTTGCATCAGGACTTCGAGAAGTGGCTGGAGAAACTCGCGCCCGAGAAACCCTATTCCCAGTACGCGCACAACGGGTCCGAAGATAACGCTGATGCTCATCTTAAGCGCACGATCATGGGTCGGGAAGTGGTCGTCGCTGTGACCGAAGGACGGCTCGACTTCGGCCCATGGGAACAGATTTTCTACGGCGAATTCGACGGCAAACGCCGCAAACGCGTCCTCGTGAAGATTATTGGGGAGTGACCTAACTGCAGGTGGCCCGCAAATGGCTGGAGTCCGCGCCGCGATTCCAGTATAAGAGCGAACAGTGCACCTTGGCCCAATTGGATAATCGATAGACCTGACCGTATGTCGTTATTCTGTTCCCAGTTTCGGATGGCGCCGATGTCCACGCCAAACAGCTTCGCCAGATCGGCCTGGAATAGGTGAAGTTGGAGGCGGCTGCTTACTGGCCAGCCTGCAATCGCGCGAGGGCGGTTCGCGCGGCGGTGTAATCGGGCTTGATCCGCAGTGCTTGCTGGTAGTGGCCGATGGCTTCCTGGGGCCTGCCGGCTTGCTCCAAGGCGCTCCCGAGGTCGTAGTACACCTCGGCGTAATCGGGCTTGATCCGCAGGGCCTGCTCGAATTGCGCGATCGCCTCCCCAGCCCTGCCCGCTTGCACCAAAGTATCTCCCAGATTGTGGTACGCTTCGACGTAGTCGGGCTTGATCCGTACCGCCTGCTGGAAGTGCCCGATTGCCTCTTCGAGTTTACCCAAGTTCCACAATGCGACCCCCAGGTTGTTATGCGCCTCGGCGTAATCAGGCTTGGTCCGTAGCGCCTGCTGGTAGTGGCCGATTGCCTCTTCGAGTTTGCCCGAGCGCCACAAAGCGGCCCCCAAGTTGTTCTGTGCCTCGGCGAAATCTGGCCTGATTCGCAATGCCTGCTCATATTGTTCGACGGACTGCTGGGTCTTGCCTGTCCGCTCGAAGCCGACCCCCAAGCTGTTATGTGCGTCGGCATCATCGGGGTGGATCCATAGGACCCGCTCCCACTGCTGCATGGCCTCCGCAGATTTGCCCAGTTGCCACAAGATGACAGCGGCGTCGTTGTGTGCCTCGGCGTAATACTCGCCGCTCGCCAACAGGTTAAACGCCACCGAGAAGACCAGCAACAGGCCCCAGCCCCAGCGCACGGCGGTCGCCGAGCGGGTCGATCCGCCAGCGCGCGCTCTACTCCGAAGATTCCCATCACCGCGAGCAGCAGCAGTGGCGGCAGGAAGTCAACCTCATAGCGGAAGCTCGAGCTCCAGAAAAGCCCCAGGGTCAAGGCGTTGGTCACAAACAACAGCGCGACCGCAGCCACGAACCAGCGTAAGATCGAGGCCGCCTGCTCCGACCGACTCCGCCACGCCAGCGGGACGGCCAGCGCCAGCCACACCAGTGGGATGTTGGTCAGGATGCCGAAGGGATTCCGACCTGCGCATAACCTGCGGGCAGAGGTGGCACGGCGATTCCCTGCACGAAGGGGAAGCGAGCGGTCCAGCGGGCCGGCCCCAGAAAACAGACGCGGAAATTGAACCACGAGATAACGCGGACTGAATAATTGCTGCGTGACTTGCCACTGCCCGGCCACCTGATAGTGCTGCCCGAATTCGAACGGATTGTCGAATCGCCGGGCATTGTAGAGCATCAGCCCCAACCCGATGAGCAGGATCGGGCCGATTGCCGCCAGCAACCCCGGACGCCCATCGACCGTGCGCCCGGGCTGCGTTCACGCCACGCCTGGACCACCGGTACCAGCAGGATGACCGCGCCGAACAGCAAGTTCGGTCGCGCCCCTACCGCCAGTCCGTATGCCACGCTCGCCACCGCCAGCCAGCGGCACCGCCGCTCCGGCTCGTGCAAGGCGCACCAGATGGCCGCCAGCGCCAGCATCGTCAGCATATACCCGCAACTGATCGGCACCTCGTAGACGTCGGACTGCGACAACAGCACCGGCACGCCTGTCGCCAAGCCCAGTGCGAGCGCGCCGGCCGCCACCACCCAGACGCTCACGTCGGCAAAATAGCGCCGCCACAACGCGCACAGCAGACCCGCGCTGACCAGAAAGCCCAACGCACAAAAGATCACCACGGCTTGTCGGTGAAACAGGTAGTGGCCGGTCAGCGCGACGTACGGCCAGAACAAGATCAAGGCGGGCGTGACCCCGAAGTAGAGGTAGAACTTGCCCTTGTAGTAGCTCAGGTCGAGCAGACGATACCGTGGACCCTGATAGGGAGCATTGGCGGCCGGATCGTATGGGTCGGCGAGGCGCGAAAACCCGGGCGGTACCTCTTTTTCCACGCTGAGCCGGCCAGCGCGAAAGCCCCGCACCAATAAGTTGTAATACGTCGTCCGCCGCATTCGGACTCGCCAACTCCAACACGCCTGATTGGGCCATGTACACGTACACCCCGATGACCAGCACGCACACCGCGACCAGAGATGTCCAAACGCTCTTCATTGTCCGGGGATTATTCTATCACAATCCCCGCTTCCCTTGAGGGGCGTGGATCGTACCCAAGCCAGTCAATGAGGCGGGGCATGAGGCTCACGGCTGGCTGGTAGATGCCCCGCTCCCAGTTTCGGATGGTGCCGATGTCCACGCCAAACAGCTTCGCCAGATCGGCCTGGAATAGGTGAAGTTGGAGGCGGCGGCTTACTGGCCAGCCTGCAATCGCGACAGCGCGGTTTGCGCCCCGGGGAGATCAGGATCGATCCGCACCGCCTGCTCATAGTGGGTGATGGCTTCCTTGAGCTTGCCCGCTCGCTCCAGGGCAACCCCCAGATTGTAGTGCGCCTCGGCGAAATCGGGTTTGATCCGCAGTGCCTGTTCAAAGTGACCGATGGCATCCTGGATTCTGTCGAGCTGGCAGAGAGCAATTCCCAGATTGTTGTGCGCCTTCGCATAATCCGGTTTGATCTGCAGCGCCTGTTCGAAGTGACCGATGGCGTCCTGAAATCTACCGGCTCGCAACAGGACAATTCCCAGATTGTAGTGCGCGTCGGCGTAATCGGGATTGAGCCGCAGCGCGTGTTGGTATCGTTCCGCCGCCTCCTGCAGCTTCCCGACCTGCAGGAAGGCAGTCCCCGCCTCGTCCTCCACCTTGGCGTAATGCACGACGCTCGCCAACAGGTTGAATGCCACCGAGAATACCAGCAACAGGCCCCAGCCCCAGCGAGCTACACGCCGCCAAGCCGGCCGGTCAACCAGCCCCCTCTCCAATCCGAGGATGCCAACGACGGCCAGCAGCAGGAGTGCGGGCAGGAAGTCCACCTCGTAGCGGTTGATCGCGCTCTCGTAGAACAGAAGAGTCAGCGCACACGCGCCAAACAACAAAGCGACACCTGTCGCAAACCAGCGCAAGATCGAGGCCGCCGCCCGGCCGATTCTGCCACGCCAATGGCACGGCCAATGCCAGCCACGCCATTGGAGTATTGGTGAGGACACCGAATGGGGTCTCAGCCCGTGCATAGCCAGCCGGGTATGGTGGTACGTTGATTCCCTGTATGAATGGGAAACGAGCGCTCCAGCGTGCCGGCTCGAGAAAATAGACGCGGAAATTGAACCAGAGGTAGCGCCAGCGAAAGAATTGCCGTCCAATGGGACGGACGGCAGCCAATTGGTAGTGCTGGCCGAATTCGAATGGACTATCGAATCGCATCGCGTTGTAGAGCATCAACCCCAATCCGATGAGCGTGATGGGAGCGATGGCCGCGATCAGCAGCGTCCAAACACGCCGCCGCTCGCGCCACGCCTGCACCACCGGTACCAGGAGGATCACCGCACCGAATAGCAAGGACGATCGCGCTCCCACCGCCAGCCCGTACGCCAGACTCGCCGCCGACAGCCAGCACCATCTCCGCTCCGGCTCGTGTGCCGCATACCATATCGCGCACAGCGTCAGCATCATCAGCATGTATCCGCAACTGATCGCCACTTCGTTATAAGCGGATCGCGGCAACATTACCGGCACGCCCGTCGCCAAGCCGAGCGCGAGCGCGCAAGCCGCCACCACCCAGACGCTCACGTCGGCAAAGTAGCGCCGCCACAGCATGTGCAACAGGCCCACGCTGGCCAGAAAGCCCATGGCGCAAAAGATCATCACGGCCTGCCGGTGAAACAGGTAGTGGCCGGTCAGTGCGACGTACGGCCAGAACAAGATCAAGGCGGGCGTGACCCCGAAGTAGAGGAAGAGCCTGCCCTTGTAGTAGCTCAGGTCGTGCAGACGGTAAGGGAGATCTCGATAGAGAGCATTCGCGGACGGATCGTAGGGGTCGGCGAGTTGCGTAAGCCCAAGTGGCACCTCTTTTTTCAGGCTGAGCTGGCCGCCGCGAAACCCCTGCACCAATGAATTGTAGTTCGCGTCAGCCGCATTCAGAGTCAACGATTCCCAAGCGCCCGACTGGGCGATGTACGCGTACACCCCGATGACCAGCACGCAGGTTGCGGCTAGCGGCATCCAAGCGTTCTTCATTGTGCGGGCGATTATTCTATCACAATCGCTGCTTCCCTCCGGATGGGAAGTGGACGAAAGAAAGTCAGGACGAGGAGCGTGGAACTCTATGCGCGGGCTTCGGCGACGAGCCAGTGGGCGCGTTCGCCCGAGGCGCGGCGGGCCCAGACGGCGGACAGCGCGAACAACGACATGAACGCCCAGTCGCCGATCACCGTTCCGCGCAGGAACGGTAGCCCGGCGGTGTAGCATTCCACCAAGCCCGACAACGTTTTGGCATACGGCGTATTCGCCAGGCTCAGCCCGAAGAGCCAGACGGCGAAATTGCTGATCAGGAAGAACACGAACGGCGTCGCGATGGCCGCGCCGATCTTGACGCCCACTTTCCGTTCGCGCGCCCAGAGTCCGAGCAGGCCCACGAGCAGGAACGCGGCGTAATCGAACGCGCGCGGCCAGTAAATGATGGGGTAACCCATCCAGACATTTAGCACGACATCTGTCGCCAACAACACCGCCAATGGCACCCAGAGCGCGTAACGACGCCCCAGGTACATGCCTCCCAGCAACGCCATGGCGGCCACCGGCGCGATGTTCCACCAGTGGAACCCGTGCGCGGCCAGCCGAAAGATCCCCGCCCCCAAAACCATCAAGATCGCTAAAATCATGGAACCATTGTGGGAGCGTTCCACCCCAAAATCAACTGGAAAAGAGGGCGGGGAAGGAACGGCGCTCTGGGCCAGTGCGTCCTACCCCGATAAGGAATCGGGGCGGGCCAACGACGCGGCGGCGGACGGATGCGCTGGGGACAGCGCACGCTACACGGGAAACGGCCCGCGCTTGGCGGGCGGCGTGTCGTCACCACGTGGAACGTGGCGAGGACTCTGCTATCGGGAATCGATATTTTTGCTGGACGCGGCGTCGCAGCGGTGGTATAGGGACGATAGTTGTTTGACATAAGAAGAACGGCATACAGAGGCAAGGGGAATTGGAGATCGGAGATTGGAGATCTCAGAGGGGGCGAACACGCCTCGCAGAGGGGAGGCTTCTACTAAGGTGCTTTTTCCAAAACGAAGCCAAGTTGAAAATGTGTAAGTATGTTGTGATGAAGTCATTACACAAAACACAAGGTGGGTTAGGTCGAAGAAAACGAACCCAAATCAGGGCGTTTTAGGGCGGAAAATGGGTTCGTTTTGGGACAAACGAAGCCAAATTGGCGCGCGTTCGAAAGCTGTGCTACCGTAGGCGGTGTTTCCAAGCGAACAAGCCTATCGCCGTCTCCAACGGCGCGTCGATCGCCTGAGTTTCCTGATCGTGGCGACCGACATCTCCGTCCGCGACATCAACATCGAGCGGTTGTTCCTGCGCACGGAGGCGGCGCGCCTCTTTCCCGAGCGTTTTCGGTTCTACGAGATGCTCTACGAAAGCCGATTCCAGCGGCTGGTCGACCAGTTTCGCCCCGAGTGTCAGTGAGCGGCCTGTTTCGGGACCAGCTTGCTCAATCCGTCCGCCACGGCATCGGCGTATTCGCGGAAGATGCTCTTCATGGGGACGCCGTTCACGTCGCGCGTGCCTTCGTAATCACCAAGCTGGATGCGTTGATAGACGGTCCGGTTGTTCATGTAGTACGGCTCGATAAATACGACCGGGCCGTTGACCAGACGGCTGGCGGCAAGGTTGCGGGCAAAGACGTACGGGTTGTCGCCGGCGCGGACGGCGCCGCTGCCCGGACCGTAGTCGACGGGAGGCAGTTTGGTGGCATGGGCGAGGGCGGTGGCAATGGCCTCGGCGGCGGCAAGTTCGGCCGGGTGCGAACGCTGCAACAGCTTCGAGAACAGCCGGAGCTTCTGGTCGTCGTCCTTCAACTCCCCTGCCAGATAGTTGCCATGCACGAACACGACCAGACGGTTGTCATCGACCAGATTCCGGCAGTCATCCCATTCGACGGCGTTGAAGTGCAGGCAAATGGTGAGGTCGGGTTTGATCTTGTCGTTGAGGAGATTGGCGCGCGCCGCGATTTCGGAACTGCGGTAGAAGAGGAGTTCGGCGCGCTTGCGGACCGCGTCGGCATGGTCGGCCTCACGTTCCAGCGGCGGGAAGTCATCGAACCGCGCGGATGCCGAGATTTCCTGTTCCGCCTGCGCGTGAAAGTCCTCGGGACGTTTGTCGGTCACCGGCGCAAAGCTGTCTTTGGTGAGGAACACCTGCGCTCCCGCTGTTTCGAGCCGGGTCTTGAGCAATCGGGCAACGGTGAGGTTCAGCACGGCTTCCTGCACGGGGCGATCCGTGCCGCGCTCGAAGAAGCGTTCCTCCATGCGGGCCCATTCACCGCCGATGTGGCCGGGATCGAGGGCGATGCGTTTGAAGGCCGGGGGATGAGAGACGGGCGAGGAAGCCGGCGCCGAGAATTGCAGGGTGAAGAGCGGCGGATTGGTTTTCTCCGTCGTGGAGAACACGGCGACGGAGTTCGTCGTGAAGGCCAGGTAATTCGTGAGCGCGCCGGACGGGCAGTAGACGCGTCCGAGGAGATTGTCAAAGTCCGGGCGCGAGATTGTTCTTTGATATTGTTCCAACGCCGACCAATCGGCGGCGGAAACGGCCGTGGTGCAAATGGCCACGGCGAAGAGTGCTAGGAGCCGGTTTCGTCCCATTCGGCGGGGCTCCATTGGAGGATCTCGTTGATCTCGTCGAAACAGTGAATGTTTTCGGAGGCGATGTAGCGATCGCGGTCGAGCGCGTCGAGTTCCTCCTGCATCTCCAAGTCGGTGCAATCGCGGACATAGTCGTGGGTGGCGTTGAGTTTGCGGATGCGGGAGGCGCTGATCGCGTCGAGGAAATCGTAGTACGGGCCCGTCTCGTCGTCGTCGATCAGCGGCAGGGCGAAGATCTGATCGCCGGCGACAAAATCGTCATGGTCGGCGGGCGCGAGACGAAGGCGATCGTCATCCAATTCGGATTCGAGTTCGAACAACTGGAACGCGGCGTCGAGGAGCCGGCGGTTGAAGCCGAAGGGCACATACTCGTCGAGAGCTTCCGCCAGGTGGGCGACCTGACGGGGGTCGAGCAGCCCGCGGCCGCGTTCACCCCAGTAGATGTCGGCGCTGGATTCGTCGAGCCACCAATTCATGTCGCCGCCCAAGCGAACGACAATCCAATTCGGAGGTGTTGGTTTCCCGTGTACCATACTGTGGTCGAATCTTGCCAAATCTGCTTTGCATTTTGCAACGCACATCGCCAGAATTCGTGACATGGGGAACGTGATGGAATACCTCGGCCACCGGCCGCAGATCGGAGCCGGTGTGTTCATCGCCGATAACGCGCGGGTGATCGGCGACACGCGGATCGGCGACGAGTCGAGCGTGTGGTTCAGCAGCGTGCTGCGGGGCGACATCAACCGGGTGGTGATCGGCCATCACACCAATATCCAGGACGGCAGCGTGTGCCATGTTGCCGATGAACACGCGTGTGTGGTGGGTAACTACGTGACTATCGGCCATCGCGCGATCCTGCACGGGTGCACGGTTGCCGATGAGGTGTTGATCGGGATGGGGGCGGTGCTGATGAACGGCGTGGTCGTGGGCGAACAAAGCATTGTCGGCGCGACCGCCCTGCTGACTGAAGGACTGCAAGTGCCGCCGGGTTCGCTGGTTTATGGGGCCCCTGCCAAAGTGATCAGCCACCTCGGTCCTGCGGAGCGCGCGAAAATCAAGAGTTGGGCTGAGAAATACTGTCGGGTGGCGCGGGATTATCTCGCCGGCGCGCGTTGACCGCCGGGTTTAGGACCCAGACGGAGCGTTTTCGGTCACGGCGGCGCGGCCGTGAGTCGTCCCGTCGGTGTTGGCAGTGCGGATTTGAATCTGGTCGCCTTCCTCGGTGCGCGAGGTATCGAGTGCGCCAACGGGAACCTCCAGGACGTAAACGGACTTCCTGACGATACAGGTTCGGTGCGGCGGCAAGGCCTTGACGGCCCGAATCACATGCAAATCCTTATCGAGAAACAACACGTCAATGGGAAAACGCATTCCAAAGGTGTGAATCCCGTAGCAGCGGTCCAGCAGCAAGCCTTCGCCTTTGCCGAATTGCCTACGGTTCAGCAATCCGACCATACGCTTGAGCACCGTATTGGCGAAATGGCAATTGTCGGAGACAACCGTTTTCTTCGTGGCGTTGACCAAAACCATCGCAATCCACTTCTGCGTCGTTTACTGGCCCATCTGCAGCCAAACGCTGACCAGCGCCGGACCGAGCAACACGACAAACAACGCGGGAAAAATGAACAAGACGAGTGGGAACACGATCTTGATCGGGGCCTTCATGGCCATCTCTTGCGCCCGCTGGCGACGGCGGACACGGATCGAATCGGCTTGGACACGAAGTGTGTTGGTGATGCTGCCACCCAAACGGCTCGCATGCACAACCGCCGTAATGAACGTTTTCAAGTCGTCGACCCCGGCGCGATTGCCCAAGTCTTCCAACGCCTCCAGGCGGGGTTTCCCAAGGCGGATTTCGTTGAGCGTCTTGGAGAATTCTTCTGTGAGCGGCCCCTTGATCTTACGCATCGTGTAGGCCACGGCGGCGTCAAACCCCATGCCCGGCTTCCACGCTGATGGAAAGAATGTCGATCGAATACGGCAGCGCTGTCAGAATCTGTTCCTGTCGTGTCTTCAGCTTCCGACTGAGCACGAATTGCGGCAGGATGTACCCCCCAAAGGCACCGATCAACAAGTAGAAGAGGTTGAATGGATCGCTGTACTTGAATTGGCCTCCGGGTGCGTTGCCCAGCGCCAGAATCATGACGAACACCAGAATGACGGTGCCCGCCGCGCTGAACCAGCACAGACCCAGCAGTTGCACTGCCGTCACGCGTGGATACAAACCCGCCATAACAAGTTTCTTGTGCGTGCGTTCGGCCACCTCTGCCGGCGTGTATCCGCGAAACAGTTTCGCCATGGAATCGCCGATCGGCAACAGCACGCGTTGCACAAACGGCTTCGCCAATTCCTCTTCCGCCGTCTGCGCGTCGGCAGTCATGATCTGCTCGATCCGCTTCTCGACGGTGAACCGCGAAGATGTGCGGTAGTACCCAATGCCCGACAACACAAAGAAGAGGAACGCGGTGATGATGGTGAAAATGAGCATAGGTCACACCTTTACGGAAATGATTTTGAAGATCATGTACGCGCCAATGAGTTGCCAGCACACGGCCCCCACCAACATGAGCACGCCCATCGGAATGTCGTAACTCGCGAAGTGGGCCACTATCGGCGGACCAAACATCGTGTTGAAATAGTCCGGAGCCCACATAAACAGAAGGACGAAGACCACGAGAGGCATCAAGCCAACAATCAGCCCGGAGAGCTTGCCTTGCGTCGTCAAAACGCGAATGTCGCCCTGGATGCGCAACCGCTCGCGAATGGTTTCCGCAACCTTCTCCATGATCTCGGTCAAGTTGCCGCCAACGTCCTTTTGGACAAGATAGGCGCCGATTACAATGTCCAGATCCTGGCTGTTCACGCGCCGTCCGAGATTCAACATCGCGTCTTCAAGGGTGGCGCCGAGGTTGACCTCTCGCAACATGCGGTTCAGTTCCTTGGAAATCGGATCGCCCATTTCCTTGGCGACAAGCTCCAGTCCCTTGACAAAACCGTAGCCCGAGCGCAACGAATTCGTCAGTAACATCAGTGCGTCGGCCAACTGTTTGACGAACTTTGCGCGTCGTTGGTTCTGGTGCGTCCGTACGAATATGACTGGGGCAAGGAAACCCGCGGCACCCACGATGAGTCCACTCTGAATATTCCCAATGAAATAACGGCCAATCAAGAACCCGGCGCCGGCCAGCACCAACCGCAGCAATATGTATTCCGAGGAACGAATCGGGAGGTCGGCCCGCGCAAGTTCCTCTTCCAACCGTGTCATGTATCCCCGCGGAAGCACCATGTGCAGCAGGCGGGGAACGGGACTCAGGTTCTGCAATTCCGTCTGGGTCGTCCGCGCCGCTTCCTCCTCGATGGTCGCGTATGTTTCCAATCGTTCCGCCAGGATGGTTTTGCGCCGCGTCGCCTGCAAATACACACCGTAGCCGAGCAGCAAAAAGGCGCCCACGGCGAGAACTATGATAATATAAAGATTATCCATTCTTGCGGACCTCGCTCGCTCTCTTGAAGATTTCCGGCGGCAAATGGATTCCCGCGGCATTGAAGCGCTCCATGAACTTGGGCACCATGCCCGTAGCCTGCATACTGCCCAGAACCTTGCCGCCTTCGCCAATGCCCTTTTGCTGGAATGTGAACAAGTCCTGCAACACAATGACGTTGCCTTCCATGCCTTGGATTTCACTTACGCTGATGACTTTGCGGCTGCCGTCACTCAGACGCCCGATTTGCACGATCATATGAATCGCCGCGGCGACCTGCTCGCGGATGGCGCGTGAAGGCAAATCCATGCCCGACATCATCACCATCGTTTCCAAACGTGCCAGCGCGTCACGTGGAGTGTTGGAGTGAATCGTGGAAATCGAACCTTCATGGCCTGTGTTCATCGCCTGTAACATGTCGAGCGCCTCGCCGCCACGCACTTCGCCGACCACGATGCGGTCGGGACGCATACGCAGGCAGTTGCGAACGAGGTCCCGAATCTTGATTTCGCCCTTACCTTCGATATTGGGAGGGCGCGATTCGAGCCGTACAACGTGCGGCTGATGAAGCTTCAGTTCCGCCGCGTCCTCAACGGTAACCACACGCTCGCCCTCGGGTATGAAGGACGAGAGCACGTTGAGCAGCGTCGTCTTGCCCGCGCCCGAACCGCCGGAGACGAGGATGTTCAATTTGACCTTCACGCAAGCGGCGATAAATGCCGCCATGCCCTGGGTGATGGTGCCAAAACCAATCAGATCCTCCACGGTGTACGGGTCAACGGAGAACTTACGAATCGTGAGCACCGGGCCGTTGAGCGAGAGCGGTGAGATGATGGCGTTAACACGCGAGCCGTCGGGCAGGCGCGCGTCCACCATCGGGCTGGATTCGTCGACACGGCGTCCCAGCGGCGTGACAATCTTGTCAATGACGTGGCGAATATGGTCGAAGTCACGGAATTGAATGTCCGTCAATTCCAGTTTGCCAAACCGCTCGCAATAGACTTGGTCCGGGCGGTTGACCATGACTTCCGTAACGGTGGGGTCACGCAGCAACGGCTCAATCGGGCCAAAGCCGAGGATTTCGTCCGCCATGTCGGACACGAGGCGGTTCCGCATCTGGCGCGAGAACGGCAGTTTCTCCGAGCGAAGTTTTTCTTCGACAAGTTCCTCGACGCGGCGTCGCAAGAGCGCTTCATCCCCCTTTTCGAGGAGCTTCTGGTCAATGTTCTGGACCAGGTACGCGAGGATTGCGTTCTTGGATTCCAAATATAATTGTGTACTGACTTCCGGGGTGGTCGCCATAATCTGCTGCACCTCTTCTTAACCGATATTCATTGCATGAACGAAAACCATTTTCCCGAGCGCTTTCTTTCGACCGCGACGGACGAGGGCGACATGGCCTCCGCCAAAGCCAGAATCGCCTTGGCTACCGGCTTGTTCGGGCTCGCGCTGACGAAAGTCTGCCCCAAATTCACCGATGAACCCACAAGCGCGTCGTCACTCGGGATTTGCGTCGTCACGGGAAACTCCAGGATCGTCTCGACCTCGGACGGGGAGATCTCCTTGGAACTGGTTGCGCGATTGACGACAACGCGGATCTTTTCCTTCGGATAATTGGCCGCCAAAAGATTCTTCAAGTAGAGCTTCCCGTCGCGCAGCCGCGGCAAATCCATGCCCACCACCACGAGGATCAGGTCCGAGTAATCCATCGCAGCGAGCGTGGACTCGAGATTGGCGTAGCCGGTATCAACGACCGTGTACTCATAGTGCTCGCGAAGCGCCTCCAAAATGCTCTGCACCATGTAGCGGGAAAGCGTTGATCCGTCAAAAGTCCCTGTCAGCGGCGCAGCCAATACCGATACGCCGGACGAGTGCTTCGACATGACGCTGTCAACAACATCGTAGTCGATGCCGCCGAATCCGGGCAACAGGTCGCCGAGCGTGCGCTTTGGCGTCACGTCCAGCAGCATGGCGACGTCGCCGCCCCACAGGTTGAGGTCGACCAGCGCGATCTTCTCGCTCGTTCGGGCCAGGGCAACGGCCAGATTCGCCGCGATCACCGTCTTGCCGCAGCCGCCGCGCGGGCCGGTCACGGTAACGACTTGCCGTTTGGGACCTTCGGCTGCCACAGCTGGCGCCGGAGCCGCAATCCCCGCGCGCTTCGCTGCCTTGGACTGGATGGTCGCAACCTTCCGCACCTCTTCAAGGAGACGATCAGCCGCGAGCGGCCGGGTAACGAATTCCTTGATGCCAGCCCGAAGCATTTTGTGCCAGACTTCCTGGCCTTCCGAACCGGTCAGAATAAGGATTACGCCCACCTCGGGCATTTCGGAGGTAATCTGTTCCGCGGCAGCCAGCCCGTTCAGTACCGGCAGGTCCTCCTTGATGAGGACGACATCTGGCCGGTGCCGCGTGACGAGTTCGAAGCATTCCTTCCCGTCGCGCGCTTCACCGACGATCTGAATATCCGGCTCGCTGGCAAGCTGGCTTTTGAGTTTCTCTCGCTCGCTTAACTCGTTTTCGGCGATAATGACGTTGATGCGATCCATAGTTCTGACCTACATCGCTTCCGCCGGTATCTGAGCACGTTCGATACCGGCGAGCCTCCTCGTCATTTTCCTCGTCCTTGCTTACTCCGCAGGCCGAGCTGGCGAAAAGTTTGTGGACGTATCTTGCGACGGCGTCGCCGCAGATTTCTCCACGCCCGTTGCCGGAGCGGCAGACGGCGTAGCGGGTGCAGCCTTTGCCGCGGGCGCAGGGGCCGCGGCAGCCGGTTTTGCACCAGTCGCCTTCTTGGTCGCCTTGGCTGGCGCTGCGGATTTCTTTTCGATGTGTGGGAAGCCCAGCCCGTCAGGATTGTGCATACCCCAATCATCTCCATCCTGGTTTGGCCGCGGGACCAGACCCTTCTTGTTCCACGTGGTGACCCAGTGTTGCATCCCGGGCGTCTGCGCTCCCGTGGCGTCGATACCTTCGGCATCCTTCATCACTTCCGGCGTCATGAAAAACAGGACTTCCCGCTTGATCTGATCGAATTGCTTATCGCGAAACAACATTCCCACAACCGGAATCTCCGCCAGCCAAGGCATCTTGCGAAGAACATCTCGATTGATATTGTTCTCCAGCAGACCACCAATCACAATTGTTTGTCCGTTGTTGGCTTGCAGAGTTGTGTCCGCCGTCTTGGCGCCGATGATCGGAATCCCATTCGCGCCGGTGCCAAGGACCTGGCTGACTTCCGCGTGAATCGTCGTGTTGATTCGGTTCTCGCTGTCGGCTGTGGGTTTGATCTTCATCCGCACGCCGACCTCTTTGAATTCCACCGTGAACGATTGCGGCAACTGCTCGACGATGGGGATTTCTTCACCCACGAGGAAGCTGGCTTCCTTGCCGCTGAATGTCACGAGAGTGGGCTCCGAAAGAAGCCGTGCATAGCTTTTCGTTATAAGCATGTCCAGGAGCATGGTTATTGACACGGTAGTCGGAATGAATGTGGTTCCCGTCGTGCCGAACTCGCTCGCAGTCGGAATAAAACCGTTGATTATGGAACCACCGCCTATGTAATTCATGGCGTACTGCACCTGGCCTTGCGGTCCAAACCATTGGAACCCGATGTTCTTAATGGCCTCGGTGTTCACTTCCGCGATGCGAATGCGCACTTTGATTTGGCGAGGGTTCTTGATTTCCAGGAGGTTGACGACTTGCGGCTTGTATGCGGCGGCGATCTGGGCGGCGCGCTGCGCGGCGATTTCGTCATCCACACTACCGTCGAGCACCAGCGTGTCGCCAATCGCACGCACGGTGATGTTGGAGGATCCGATCATCTGACGGATGGCCGCCGTGGCGGCGTCGTTGCCGACTTCGATGCGGTACATCTGCGTGGCAGAGCCGTCGCCCTTGACGATGGTCAAGGTGGTGACGCCCGATTTCTTGCCGATAATGCTAAGTTCCTTATCAGAAAGAGGCACCACGTCCGCGATGGCGGGGTCAGCAATGGCAATCTTTGAGACGTTCTCGCCGGGAATCGTGGTCGCTTCGCCGACGCTCACCTGAATGCCTTGCCCGGCTTGCGCGAATGGACTGGCAAACAGTCCAAGCGTCACTAGCACAATAATAATCCCCACTGCCCTCCATTGCATCTTCGTCATCATCACGTGTCCTTTCGTTTTGAAATTCCTGCGGGGCGGCTCGCTACTCTGTTGACGTCGCCTGTCCTTGCGCGCCCCGGTAAATCATGATTTCCGACCGCTGACGGTTCGACTGCGAGTTGATGATAATCGGCGTGGCCTTCGCCGCGTCCGGGGGTTTCGTCGCAAACTCGAACGTCTTGTTGCCTTGAAAATCGCGCGAGGTAACACCGGGACTCGAGACAACGCTCTTGTCACTGGGAGACCGCAGCATCACACGCAACGCGCCCGCGCGGTCGGCAGCTGTCAGAAGTTCGGCTTCCTCAGGCTTGACCGCCAAGGTCATCGAACTGTTGGCGCCTCCCTTGCCTTGCGTTTCGGTTTCGCCCTTGTTAACGGCCAATACGAGGACGTTTTGCAGGATCATTTGCGTCGTTTCTTGATGCGTGTTCGGCTCGGAATACGTTGCCAGAATGTCCACGCGGTCGCCAGGCTTTACGCTTGTACCGACAGCTCTGATTTCGTCAGCGCCGATGGCGATGGCCCGCATGCCCTCGGGAATGTCATACGAGATACCCGGATTCTGTCCATCAGCCAAAAGATCGGCTGCGCGGATTTGCTCCTTGGCATTGAGGCGCACCATAACGATACGGCCTTCAACCTCTTTGCGGTCCAGGACGGCCCCACCGGTAATCAGATCCTTGGGATATGGAATCAATGTCACCATATCGCTGGTGATTTTGGTGCGGGCCGGAATCTCTTCCCGAGCGACAACCACCGGGGTCCAGTGCTCCCTGGCTTGGGCCTCGCGTTTGCGCTCCATATTCCAGATCATGTAGGCGGCAATCAGTCCTAAAACCACTGCCGCCAAAATAATTCCGCCTGCACCTGGTTTCTTAGCCATTGAGTCTTCCTCCGTTCGCTTTTTTCAAGCGTAAGTCAAGCAAATGCTGTGCCCTGATAAACCAAAAAGCAACATCAAAATTGAGAAAGCTTCGATAACACCATGATAACATGCAATTTCGGCCATGAAGGCGCCACCGTTAGAAGCACCGCCATGGCTTGACCCGCGTGCCCGTCCGCAGGGCCACAATTGTTCGCCACTCCCTAGACCTCGCGGCCCTGCCGCTACGGATGCGACGCATACACAAGCTGTGCCACGGCGAGAACCACCCGTGTACGGCTTGGACGGCCCGAGAGCCATCGAGGGTGAAGAGGCATTGGCCTGCTTCACCCTCGTTTCAGGCACGTTGATTTGCCGAGTTACGGCAAGTTCGCATTCACAGCCGACAAGGTGTTATTGACCTTGCTACCGAGACCCTTCAGCACCAAGATCGCCACGACAGCGATGAGAGCCAAGATCAAGGCGTACTCAACTAAGCTCTGGCCCTTACGCGACTTCAGCCCGCGATACATTTTTCGGAGCATTCTCTTCATCTCGTTCACCTCCTTAACATCTGGTGTTTTTCTTTTCTCTGCAGCACGACAACCGTTTATTCGTATCGGGCTACATTCGCAGCTTACGTGCCATCTTCCCGTCTTTGAACCCTGCCGACGCACAAGCTACAGCTCTAAACTTCGCAAATCGCTTTCCGCAAATCCCTTAACTCCTGTCATGAATAATCGAGGCGTTGTTCTACATCCAGTTCAATTTTGCGCTACCTTCCCACTCTTGCCCAACTGTTTGGACATGTCGCGATAAAGTGTTCAGTTTCTGAACACTTTCCGGCTTACGGATGCAACTCGTAAAGCTTCGCACCGGACTCCATCACCAAAACTGCATTTCGCACATCGAAGTATGACTTGAAAGCGTCAAGCGACTGCCCTGGCGGCACGACAAGGAGGACACCCTGCCCGTCTGGAATCGGTATCTCAGTTTGAAAGGTGGTTCGTCGTTCGTAGCCAATCCACTTTTTCGCTCCCAAGGTATCCGGCAGCGAAGTGTCCGCGACCAGGAGAACATTCTCGTATTCCGGTAGATGGTATTGGAACTGGCGAAAACCCCAATAAAGATTCTCCAGGCGGTGACAAACGATAATATTCCCGGACGGCCAGCTTTTTCGGATCGCTTGGAAGCATGCCGACAGCTTCGCGTCGTGCTCGCGAACTTCCACCCCGGTCATGGGCAGGCCCACCAACAAGCGTGTGATCACGGGAGCCGGGTAAATAAACACGACCACGTTACTGACCCCCACCATGGCGACCACGGCCCACAGTACCGACGATGTCCTGACGGCCTGCGAAATCACCAGCCGCTCCGAAAACCTGACCAGCCCAAGACTTGCCAGCACCGCGACTGCCGGGAAGAAACTGAGCACCTGTCCCGGTTGGGCCACGTACATGAACATTCCGAAGAGCAGCATGGGAGCGATCCAGAGTCCCAAGACGCAAAGTTGCGTCTTGTTCGTCCGCCAAAAACCGCCGGCAATCGCCGCTCTCTCGAAAACAGCCCAATGAATTAACTCCATCAACGGGATGATCGCGGCCCCCAACAGCCCCACCCAGCACGCTCTTCCGATGCAACTGGCATCCATCAGGATTGCTCCCACGCCTCCTCCAGCCCATACAATCCGTGGTGCATCGTACTGACTCTTCAGGTGCAGCAGATTCAAATACGGGACGACGCCGCCGGCTGATTTCAGGGTCGGTATCAACCAGAAAAGTGAAAAGCCAACCGCCAACACGGCCGCGCAAACAAACTTCCCCATCCGAGGCCGCGCAAAACCCCAGAACACATACCCCCACATGGGGATCAAGAGCGGAGCGCTTTGCTGGCGAACACCCGCCACGGCAGCCAGCAGCGCCGCCAACGTGACCGTTTGAGGCCACGTCACTCCCCCTTGGATTGCCCGCCAGCACACGAAGACGAAGCTCACAATCAGGGCGCTATCCACAATGTTCGTCAAAGCGACCTCGCTGTGAAACCAGCACAACGGGCTTGTCAGGAGAATCAACCCCGTCCCCAAACCTGTCCGGCGTCCAAACATCGATGTGGCGAGCAAATATCCCGCCGCCGCCAGCCACGCTCCCGCAATCACGCTCAGCCACACCAACGCCATGTGGGGTTCCCCAACCAGCAAATTCACAAGCCTGCCCAACATCACGTACAAGTAGAAACCCGGCGCATGGGGCTGGCTGGTTCGGATGTTGTACTCGCCAATCGCCAAGGCAAACTGGGCGCTGTCCCAGTGATACGCAAAGTGACTTCGGAAGGGGACGCGCAACGCCAGGCCTACCGCACCAAGGAACACGGCTGCGATCCAATCCCCCCTCTCCAATCGGCCTGCGCTGTGGTTCATCTCATCGACTCAACTCGTATGGTGTACACACTGCCTTCGCTTCCCGGCAGCGGCGTCGCCTGGCGTACGTCCATGTATCGGGCATAGTCTTCCAAGGATGTTCCGCGCGGAACGATGAGCGCCAGTACTCGTCTCCCGGTCAATTCGGTTCCGGCGGCGAAATCAAGCCGTCCGCCTCGCACCCTCATCATCGGCTTGCCCACCGGGGACAACATCGCCGCGTCAATGGCCAGTTGATACTGCTCGAACTCCGGCAAGTATAACTGCAAGTGTCGCAATCCCAGCGGCAAGTACTCCTGCGCATGAAGAATCAGCGTATCCGCCGGGTTTAACCGGACGCGGATCGCGTGAACGATCCGGGCCAGTTGCCGGTCATGCTCCCGAATTTCGCGCGCCGTGCGAGCCGTGCCATAAAACACGCCAGACCACGCCTGCGGCAAAACCAGAAACGCCGCCGCGTTCGTCATACACACGACAGCGGTCACCACGGCAAATACGGCTGGCTTCCGCAATTGACTTGCCACGACCGCCACGAGGATGATCCATCCCGGCAAGTAGCTCAATACATGTCCGGCTTGCTTCGTGTAAGTCACCACTGTCCCCATCAGTATCATCGGCCCAATCCACAACGTCAGCACCCGCAATGCCTCCCGGTGCGCAGCATCCCACCTCTCTTTCCGATCACCATCCATTCGCACCCGCGCCAGCAGCGCACCCGCCAGTAATACGACGCCCAATACCAATCCATTCCAGCAGTAAAGACCCGCGAAAAACACGTTCCACAACAGTGCATCAATCCCTCCCCCGACACCCGTGGCCGTCACGGTGAAATGACGGTGAAACAAATCAACGTACGCCGCCCAACCGCCGGACATCCTGACCATTGACACCAGCCAGACCAGTGTCCCGCACGCGCAGACGCACAACGCCCCAGCCAGCCTTACCAACCGTCCCCGTGGAGATCTCCAAAACACGTACGCCACGAGAGGCACCAGACCCGGTACCGTTTGCGGACGAGTTCCTCCAATAATCGCCAACACACCTCCGATCATGGCCGCGTCGGCCCAGCGACATCCGTGTCGCAACGCCCGCCAGCAACAAAGCACGGCCAGGCAGACCAGAAAACCGTCCACGACATACATCAGTGCCACGCAACTGTGAAACCACACTTGCGGACTCGTCATGCCGAACAGCGCCGCGACCCATCCCACGCGCCTCCCGAACATTTCCACGCCCACTACATACAACAGCGCCACCAGACCGCTCCCGCCCAACACACTCAACCAAACCAGGCTCGCGTGTGGATCACCGACGAAATAATTCACCAGCCTCCCCATCATCACGTAGAGAAAATAGCCGGGTGCGTGGGGCTGGCTCAGTGCCACATTGTATTCGCGGATCGCCAGGGTGAATTCTGCGCTATCCCACTGGTACGCAAACTTGCTGCGGAACGGCACGTCGAGCGCGAGCGCCACCAGGAAAACGAGCGCCGCGCCGCCCCAATCGCGTCGCAAGAAATGCGGCGTGCCCGCCGGCGCACCATTTGTCCCCTTCGTCATCGTGTTCTCCGGGCTGCGCCCGCAAACGCTCCATTGGCGCAGAAGAGAGCGAGTTGGCTCTGCATCCACCCCGCGTCCCTTCTGCATTCCTGTCGCGCCGTTTGCGGTCGCGAATTCACAGGTATGCTCCTATCTGACCACTCGCGGCGTCAAGGCCTTCAACCTCTCGGGAGAAAAATACCGAGCGAAGATTTCCACTTCCTCCTGCGGTGGCACCAGCAGCACGATTCTGTCATCCCTGTCCAAATCGAGCCTGTCGACAAACTCAAGCCGGCCATCGCGCACTCGCCACATCGGCTTGCCCGGCGGATGCGGAGTTGTTCCGTCAGCGATCAATTGATATTGCTCATATTCGGGCAGGTAAAGCTGGAAATGTCGCAGACCGTACAGATAGAATTCATCTGCATGACAAATCATGACTTCCTTCGGCGAGTACGACCGTCGGATCGTTGCCACAAGTCGCGATAATTGCGCGTCATGCTCGGCGATCTCACGCGCCGTCCGCCCCATTCCGAAAAACACTTCATCCCATCGTGGTGGCCAGGCGGCAAAGGCCACGACATTCATGGCGCAAACAACGAAGATCGTTCCTGCCCTCTGGCCCCTGCCTTTGAGACTCGCTACCATGGCCCCAATCAGCACAAACCATCCCGGCAGATAACTCAGCACGTACCCCGGTTGTTTCGTAAATCCGATCAATGTTCCCAACACCATCATCGGGACAATCCAAATCGCCAGAACCGCCAGTGCCGGCGCGTGTTGACCATCCCAGACCTCCCTCTGTTCAGCAGTCATTCGGAACGCGCGGTACAGAAGCGCGCCAACCAACACCAGTGCCCCAAGCACCAAGCCGTTCCAGCAGAATCCCGTCATATTTGCCACGTTCTTAAGAAGAGCATTCCACCCACCCCCAAGAAAGGTGGATTGGGCGTTGCAGGCCACATGCAGCCGCGCAATCTCCATATACATTCTCAATCCACCAGACGTCTGCACCATCGGCACAAACCACAGAATTCCAAGCCCGACCGCCACCGCCGTCGCCACTGCCAGCTTCGCGGCTCGCGCTGTCTCAAATCGCCAAAACGCAAACACAACGAGTGGCGCGAGCGCAGGCACGCTCTGCGGACGCACACCCCCGATCAGCGCAAGCAGACCCCCAACCGCCACCGCGTCTCGCCATTTGCCACCGCGGTTTATCGCCTGCCACAGTATCAGCACCACGACACACACCAGAAAGCTCTCAACCACATACGTAAGCGCCACGCAGCTGTGAAACCACACCTGCGGACTCGTCAGCGCCACCAATCCGGCTGCCGCTCCGGCCCAACGACCGAACATCGCCGTTCCCAGGAGATACACGATCGCGGGCAGTCCACTTCCGAACACAACGCTGATCCACACAAGACTTGCATGTGGATCACCGACGAAGTGGTTCACGAGTCGACCCAACATCACGTACAGAAAATAGCCCGGTGCATGTGGCTGGCTCAACCGCATGTCGTATTCCTTGATGGCCAACACGAACTGCGCGCTGTCCCAGTGATAAGCCATGTGACTTCGAAAGGGCGCTCGCAACATCAGGGCTGCGGCAAACAGCAGGATCGCCACCACAACGTCGGCTTTGTCCAATTCCGGCGTCTTCCCGCGGATCGTATTTGTTTCTTTGCTTTTCAAGCTGCCATCCGGACACCACCCCGGAAAAACCTCTGGCGCGATCTCGACGGCTGGTTTCGCGGGCCACGTCATCCGGTTTGTGACGTTGCCGGTCGCCTTCATCCATTGGCAAGGATGGGAAGCGACTTCTGACAGCCCCATAACTCGCGCCCAAAGAAGATCCCCAACCCGAGAAGTCCGTAAAGCGGAATGTCGCCGACAAGAAAGTACCAGACTGGGTGCCGCCAGAGAAGCGGCAAATCAGGTGGATCGATGCAATTCGCCGCCAGCACCAACAGCATCAAACAGACGACGCGCGCCGGGGTGGGCTTGGCTGCGATACGGATTGCCGCCACCGTCAGCGGAAACACCAAGAAAACAAAATAGTGGCCTTGCACCGTGACCGTTCCTACCAGCATGGCCACGCATAAGAGACTGAACTGCGCTTCTGGATCGCGCGGCGTCGCCACACACACCCAGTAGGCACCGGCGATGACCATCAAGCCCGTCATGGTTCCCATAAACCACCACCATTGTTTGACGGCCGGGGAGGGATGGAAATCATGATACGCGTAGCCAAGATTCGTCACCAGGGCCGGCAGTGAGAAGTGGAAGTTTCGCCCAATCTCTTCCCCGACCGCCACGGGGATCCCGTATTGCAGGAAATCGCGCCAGAGATCGGGCCCCGTCAAGGCGACGCTCGCCACGATGAACACCATCACCCCCAGCACCCGATACAAACGCGCGCGCACACCCCCACCACTGAACCAGATGAACCACGGCAACAGGATGAACGGATAGAATTTGAGAATTCCCGCAATCGCCACCGCCAGGCACGCCAACCCATGCTTGCCGACGCGGTGCGCTGCATAGCCGGCCAGCACTAGGGCCGCCAGCAATAGTTGCATCTGTGAGTAGAAAAGTTGATAGGTTACGGTTCGCGAACAGAGGGTCAGCGCGACGACAAACAGCCAACCCCGCGCAGATAATTTCTCGCCCAACAGCCGGTGGGTCAGCCACAAGATGATGATCAGGCAACCGATTTCCATCGACACCCAAGCGGCGAACGCAACCCGTGGCGGCAACGCCGCCAACGGCGCAAACAACCGGAGAAAACTGGGTGGGTAATCGGCTATCGGGTATTCCTCGGAAAACCTGAACCCCAGCGCCTGGGTCATTGTCTTGAGCGGCGTTGTATAGGGATTCTGTCCCTTTAGCAGTGTCCGGCTGCCGACATAATAATGATTGAAATCGAAATCAGACCAGCGTGGCGGAACTCTTACGGACCACAGCACAACTGTCAATATCGTGATCATGACTGCCGCGATGTCGAAGATTCGATTCCGCGCCAGCCGCCGCCAGGACTCGCTGATCATCGTGCGCATCCCATCGCAATTCCACTAGCAGAGTTTTGCCCGCGGCTCTAGTTCAAACCGTAAAAACTTTGGTTGCGTGGATGAGGGGCCTCTGCTTGAATCCGCCGCGCATGAGCATGCCGCACAACCGTTCACTCCTCCGAGATGATGCGGAGATTTTCTTTGTCAGCTCCTTGATTCTCTATTTGGAACTCGTGCTGATCCGCTGGATTGGCACCGAGATTCGCATCTTCGCCTATCTCGGTAATCTGATTTTGGTCGTTTGCTTCTTCGGAGTTGGCCTTGGTTGCTATCGTTCAACTGAGCCCGTGTCTTTGGGGCCGCATGGGTCTAATCTTTTGGTGCTCGTGACCCTCGTCGCAAATCCGTTTCACATCGGAAAGTGCTCGATTTCAACATCGTGACGTATTTGTTGAGCGGCTTCGAAGACGCACCCATCTGGCACGAACTGTCGCATGAATGGGTGAGGTTTCTTTGCGGGCGGAATCATTATCGGCGTTCTGCTGTATCTGCTGATGTTCGTATTCGTCCCCACTGGGGCAGGTCCTTGGACGGGCCATGCAACGCGCTCCGCACGTGATTCGCGCATACTCCATCAATATTGCCGGCAGCCTCGCCGGAGTGTGGCTGTTTAACGGCCTGAGTTGGACGTCAACACCGCCGCCCGTCTGGATACTCGCGCGTGGCGGCACTGCTCGCAGTCACACTGCTCATCGAGTCGAACACGGCCTCGCTGGCCAGTCAGTCCTGACCGTTCTCGGAGCAGTGGCCGTATGGCTGGGGGGACAATCATCCAACCTCACGATTTGGTCGCCCTATCAGAAACTCTCTGTTTCAACCCCTCTCGGCTTCGACAGGAACCAATGAGGTGCAGCTTGGCTATCTGGTGCTGGTCAATGGGACGACCTATCAGGTCAGCGTACTCAATCTCGTCCGACCAATTCGTTGCCGCGCATCCCGGAAGCCCTTGCCTCGGAGCAAGCTGCATCGCATCCATTACAACATCCCGTTCAGTTTCAAGCCCGATGCGCGTCGCATATTGATCGTCGGAGCCGGCACCGGCAACAACGCGGCGGCCGGCCCTGCGTCACGGCGTCGAGCAGGTGGATTGCGCCGAAATCGATCCGCAAATCTACGCCTTGGGCAAACGAATCCATCCCGAGCAGCCCTACAGCTCTCCGCGCGTGTCGGATGATTCGTGAATGACGCTCGGGCCTTCTTCAAGCAGGCCACGGACGCTCGTATGACTTGATCTGGTTCGGCTGGCTCGACGCCCATACCCTCGGCTCATCCTACAACAACATGCGGCTCGATCATTATGTGTACACGCGTGGAGAGTTTCCGCGAGGCCAGAAAGTTGCTGGCACCAGATGGCTTGCTCGTCGTCAACTTCGCCGCCCCAACGAGCGTGGGTCGCCGACCGCTCTGTTCAACCTGCTACGGCAGGCGTTCGGGCATGATCCATTCGTGTACTCCGAAGAATTGGCCTTTGAGAAGGTGGGTAGCATGCCAACGGTCACGCTCGTCATCGGCGAGCATCGAGTAACACCACAAGTGATTCAAGACCCCGCCCTGCGTGACTTCGTCACCTCCGCGCAGTTGCATCTTACCGGCGCACGACCCGCGCACACGACCGACGACTGGCCGTACTTGTACCTCAAACAAGCCAGGATTCCCAAACTGCACCTGATCGTCTCGGCATCGATTCTGGCGGCGGTGTTGGCGGCAGGACGGCGCTCGCTCGGAGTGACGGGCGGTTCGGACTGGCATTTCTTTGCGCTGGGCGCGGCGTTCCTGCTGCTGGAGGTCCAGACCGTCAGCCGCGCAACCCTGTTGTTCGGCATGACCTGGATCGTCAACGCCATCGTCATCTCCGCCGTGCTCGTGATGATCCTGTTCGCCAACCTCGTGGCCTGGCGTTGGCCGCGCCTCCCGCAAGTGGCCGATCATCACCGGGTTGGCGTTTACCGTTGCCGCGCTGGCGTTGGTTCCGCTGGATTGGTTCAACGCGTTGACCGGTGCGACCAAGCTGGTCGCGGCGAGCGCGTTCCTGACCGCGCCCGTGTTCTTCGCGGGACTGATCTTCATCCGAATCCTTCGCCGCCTGTGCGGACAAGGCTCGCGCGCTCGGCTCGAACCTCATCGGCGCGTTGGTCGGCGGCCTGCTCGAATCCCTGTCGTTCGTCACCGGCGTCCGCGCCCTGGTCATCCTTGTCGGCCTCTTCTACCTGATTGCCATCCTGCGCCGGCCCGCCATCGCGCGGTAGACCTGTTCCCGTGCCCGATCCTGTTGCTTACGGGACTCAGCCATTCCCGTTCAGTTACCCATCCGATTCACACCGGCGATAGTACCGGACTCAGTGCGACGCCCGCAGCCAACCAGGCCGTGAGTCAACTCCCGCCAGAAGAAAGCCGCCAACCCGATAAGTCCATAGAGCGGAATGTCGTTGCCGAAAATGTACCCGATTGAATGTCGCCAAAGAAAATCCGGTGGATTGATCCGGTTTACAGCCAGCATCACCAGGATGAAACCGATCACAAGCGCCGGGCTTGGTCTTGCCGCAATACGGATTGCCGCCACCGTCAGCGGGAACACAAGAAAAATGAAGTAGTGGCCCTGCACCGTGACGGTCCCAATCAGCATGGCAACACACAACAGGCAAAACTGCCCTTCCGGGTCGCGTTGCGCAATCGCACACCACACAGTACGCACCAGCCATAACCGCCAAACCCGTCATGGTCCCGATGGTCCACCACCACTGCCTTGCGTTTGGAGACGGATGGAAATCATGGCGCGCATAACCCAGATTGGTCACCAGGGCTGGCAGTGAGAAGTTGAACGTGCGCCCAATTCCCTCTCCTACCGCCACGGGTATTCCGTGGCGGATGAAATCGCGCCAAAGTGCGGGCTCCGTCAGCGCGACAACCGCCAGAACAAACCCGAGGACTCCAAGCATTCGATACAAGCGCGCACGCATACCGCCGTCGCCTGACCAGATAAACCACGGCAACAAAAAAAACGGGTAGAATTTGAGAATTCCCGCCGCGGAAACCGCAAGGCACGCCCACCCATGCTTGCCGGCACGATGCGCGACGTAGGCGGCGTACACCAAAGCGGCCAACAATAGTTGCACTTGGGAGAAGAGAAAATGATACGTCACAGTTCGTGAGGTGATCGTAAGCGCGGCGACAAACAGCCAACCGCGTGCGGTCAGCCTCTCGCCTGACAACCGGCGTATCAAGCGCAGAATAAGAATCAGGCAGCCGAACTCCATCGACACCCAGACGGCGAATGCGACCCGTGGCGGTAGAGCCGCCAAGGGCACAAACAACCATAGAAAACTCGGCGGGTAGCACGCCACCGGCAATTGCTCCGTAAACGTAAACCCGAGCGCCTGACTCATTCCCTGCAACGACGTCGTGTAGGGATTCTGCCCCTCCAACAGCATCCGGCTGCCGACATAGTAATGATTGAAATCGTAGTCATTCCATCGCGTCGGAAGCACCACGGCCCACCGGGAAAGAAGCAGTAGCGTGACCACGACCGCCCCCACATCCAGCAGCCGAGACGACGCCAACCGGCGCCACCATTTCATTGTTCGATCACCATCCCGACCTGCAGTATTATATTCAATGGCATAGTTCAACGTTGAAGATTGCGACCGCGCTCCGTAAGCTGTGCGTGATGGCTGCGAACGCAAATCCATCGGACGTCAGACTTCACCCGCAACCACACTCCGACCCGCCGTCGTCCGACGGCGTGTGGCCGTGGCTCATGCCCTCACTCACCCAGTGGTTGTGGCTGGTCATCCTGCTGATCCTGCTGGCGAATCCGTGGCGCACCATGATGGTCTCCGGCGACGGCGATCCGTGCATGCACTGGCGCGTCGGCGAATACATGCTGCGAACCGGCCACATCATTCGCACGGACGTGTTTTCCCACACCCGCTTCGGGCAGCCCATCATCACCAAGGAATGGCTGTCGGAGATTGTTTTCGCCGAGGCGGGCCGCCTGGCGGGTCTGTATGGATTGTGTGTCCTGGCCGCGCTGGTGATCGCCACCACATTCGCCTTGCTCCATCGCCAATTGCTGCGGGAAACCGGTAACCATGCCGTGGCGATCTTTGTGGTGTTGATCGCGGCTTGGGCCGCGTGCACACACTGGCTGGCGCGACCACATGCCTTTAGCTTTCTCCTCGCCGTCTTGTGGGGCGACGCGCTGCGCCGGTTCGACCGTGGCGAATCCGTTCGTCGCCTGGCTATCGTTCTCGGCCTGCTCACGCTGTTGTGGGTCAACCTGCATGGGGGCTATCTTGCCGGCTTCATCACGCTTGGCGCGTACTGGCTCGGCGCCGTGGTGGAACTGGTGCGCGCCCGGACAGACCGCGCCCGATGGGGTGCGGCGCGGCGCAAGCTCAACGAGTTGACCGGCGTGGCGCTGCTCTGTGCGCTGGTGTCGCTGCTTAACCCGAACAGCTACCACCTCCACGTTCACAATCTTCAGTTTCTCCGCTCGGATTACCTGACAAACTGGCTGGCGGAATATGCATCCACGGACTTTCATTCCCCGGACTCGCGCGGATTCCTGGCCTGGCTGGCCCTCACCTTTCTCACGCTCGCGCTGGTGCGACCGCGGTTGTCGCCGGCCTCGGGAATCCTGCTCATCGCCTGGACGTATTTCGCGCTGTACGTCGGACGCAATGTCCCGCTGCTGGCGATCTTCACGGCACCGATCCTCGCGACGGCGCTCGCGGACGCATCGCCGTCATGGGTGCGCCACCTTTCGGATCGGCTGCGCGAGACGGGCGAGAAATCGCGCGCCTGGCTGCTGATTGGTGTCGTGACCGTTGTCGCCGTTGCTGTGGTTCCGCATCCGACAAATATGCCTCCGGACAAATGGCCCGTTGAAGCGGTTGATTACATCAAGAAGCACCCCGAAGAATTCAAAGGCAACTTGTTCAACCAATACGTTTGGGGCGGATACCTGCTTCAGGCTCTGCCGGAACATCGCGTGTTCGTGGATGGACGCACGGATTTCTACGGCGAAGCGTTGATTCGTCAATTCGACGACACCTCCGCGCTGCGCACCAACTGGCTGCAGGCGCTCCAACAGTATCACGTAAGCTGGACGCTGATGCCGACCGAGCATCGTTTGAATCTCGCGCTGGCGCTGTTGCCTGATTGGGAACGCGCCTATTCGAACAAGGTCGCCACCATTTACTGCAAGCGACCGTGAACGACGCTCCTCCCAATGTCTCTGCGCCCGCCCGCCGGTGGCTTCCCTCCTTGAGCGCTATGATCTGGATCGTGCTGTTTCTGGGGTTGAACCTGACGAGCGCCCGCATCGTGCTCATCAGCGCGGACAGCGATCCCGGTCTGCACCGCAGACTCGGCGAGTGGATGATCCAGCATCGCGCCGTCGTCCGCGAGGACTTCCTGTTGCATACACACCACGGGCCGTCCCTGGCGAAGGAATGGCTCAGCGAAGTGCTCTTCGCCGCCGCCGCCCGATGGCTTGATTGGGGAGGCGTTGTACTTCTGGCCGCCACCCTCATTGCGACATGCTTTTGGCTCCTTCACCGCCAACTACTGGCGGAAGGTTGCGACCCGGTGCTCGCCACCGGTCTGTTGCTGGTGGCGATGCTCGCGTGCTCGATGCATTGGCTGGCGCGCCCGCTCTTGTTCACGCACCTGCTGACGCTCGTGTTTGCCTGGCAATTGCGCTGGTTTCAGCTGGGGCGCGTCACCGCGCAACGATTGTTCGTGTTGCTTCCTCCGCTGATGATCCTGTGGGTCAATCTGCATGGCGCGTTCATGACAGGACTGGTGCTGATCGCGATGCACACGCTCGGCGCTGCCATCGACGCGCGGCGTCACGCTGCGTCCCGGAACAAAGCGATGATCCTTGTGGTGCTGCTGTTGACCTGCGGCGCGGCGTCGCTGGCGAACCCGTATCGTTGGGAGTTGCACGCCCGGATTCTTGCCTTCATGCGCTCCCGAGAGCTCTCCACTGTGACCACCGAGTTCGCTTCGCCCAACTTCCACACCGTCGGCACCCGCGGGTTCCTGTTGCTGCTGTTCCTGCTGGCAGCCGCGCTGATGATCATTCGTCCCAAACTGTGCGCGACGGATGTGCTGCTGATTGGCGGCTGGGGGTTCCTTGCCCTGTTTTCGGCACGCAACGTTCCCCTCTTCGCGTTGGTCGTGACTCCGTTGTTGGGACAATGGCTTGCGGACTCCATGCAAGCCAATCCTGACTCATGGTGGGGCCTCTTGTACCGCGAGTCGACCGCACGCGTATCGGCAGCCAGACAAGCGGTCGATGGCGCCACCGTCATCGCTGTAGTCGTTTGCATGTTGCTGATCGTGGCCAAGCCCAAAATTGCCGGCGGCGAACCCCTGCTTGTGACTGATTTTCCGCCGAGTCGGTACCCGACTGCCGCTGTGGACTACTTGCGAACCCACCCCGATACGGTCCACGGCGAAATGTTCAACTACTTCCTGTGGGGCGGCTACCTCGAGTTCGCGCTGCCGGAACGAAAGCCCTTCATCGACAGCCGTAATGATTCTTACGGCGTCGGCCTCGTGCGCGAGTTTCGCACCGCCAACGAACCGAAGCCCGGCTGGGAAGCCGTCTTCGCCAAATACAATGTGGGTTGGACGATTCTGCCGGTGCAACATCCCCTGAATCGCATTTTGGAACTGAGCCCACACTGGTCTCGGGTGTTTTCCAATCAGCAGGCCCTCGTCTTCTCGCGCGTGCTATGACCGAATCTCCTCTCCATGAGCAAACGCTCGCTTCCCGTCGTTGGTGGCTGCCGTCAATCAGCATGCTCATCTGGTTGGGCTTCTTCCTCGTGTCGATTCTGTCACCCATTCGTGTGATCCTGGTCGCGGGCGACAGCGATCCCTGCTGGCATTGGCAACAGGGCAACTGGATGCTGCAACACCATGCGATACTGCGGACCGAATTATTCTCGCATACGCGGGGAGGCGCGCCGCTGATCGACATGTGGTGGCTAAGTGAGATCGTGATGGCCTTGGCGGGCAATCTCCTTGGCTGGGGTGGCATTGCATTTGTGGCGGCGGCGGTGTCCCCCTTGTGTGTGTGGTTGCTGCACCGCCAATTGCTCGCCGAAGGCAATGAACTCTTGCTCGCCACTGCGCTGACACTGCTGGCGGCAGCGGTATGCCAGATGCACTGGCTGGCGCGGCCGCATCTGGCCACCCTGTTCATGGTGGCTCTGTTCGCATGGCAATTGCGATGGTTCGAACGCGGACGCATCACGACGCGCAGATTGCTGTTCGTTCTGCCGTTGCTGACAGCGCTGTGGGCAAACCTGCACGGGGCCTTCGTTGTGGCGTTTGTGTTGATCGGAATCCATTTCGCCGGCACAGTTGTAACATGGGCCTTGGCGACTGCGGACGAACGACCTGCGGCGCGCCATCGGGCAACGGTGTTGGTCATACTGGGAGTGGCTTGCCTTCTGGCCTCAATGCTGAACCCGTACGGCTGGAACCTGCCCGTGCAGATCATCCACTACATGAGCAGCCCGTTGCTGATGGGATATGCGCAGGAGTATCAACCGCCGAATTTCCATGACCCAATCATGGTGCCCTTCATGCTCGAAGTGCTGGTCGCATTGCTGATGTTGTTCATCGGCCGTCCACGTTTGAGCGAGACGGACTCATTCCTGTTGGTTGTGTGGTTTGTGTTGTCGCTACGCATGGCGCGCAACGCGCCGTTGTTTGCGCTCGTGGCCACGCCAATCCTCGCTGAACACTGGAACGCCTGCCTGCATGCGGCCTCCCCGTCCCGGTTTATTCGGCGCTATCGAAGCATCTCCGCGAAGCTGACCTCGCTCAACCACACGGCTGGCGCCCGCGGTCTGCCAGTGTTGGCCATGGTCGTGGTAATTCTGGTCCTAGCCAAGCCACAGCTTTTCGGCGGCCAACCGCTGCTGCGCACCGAGTATCCCGCCAACCAGTATCCAGTTGCCGCAATCAAATACCTGCGCCAGTCGCCCCACGCAGTGCGAGGTGAAATGTTCAATGAATACGCGTGGGGCGGTTATTTCACTCTGGCAATGCCCGAGCGAAAGGTCTTCATCCATCCCAACCTCAACGTCTACGGAGACGAACTCGTAAGAGAATTCTGCGAGGTCGACTATGCACGCCCCGATTGGGAAACCGTTCTAAAGAAGTACCACGTCGGCTGGACCATCTTGCCTCACAACCATCGACTGAATCGCGTGCTAGCCCAAAGCGACGATTGGAAATTGGTCTATACCGATACGGTTGCCTCCATTTACGGGAGGAATCAATGAACGCGCGCCGCTGGTGGCTGCCGTCAATCAGCGCGGTCCTCTGGTTGGTCTTTTTCCTAACGTTGAATCTGTCGGCTGACCGCTGGAATCTGGTTGGGACCGACAGTGATCCCAGCTGGCACTGGCAACAAGGCAACTGGATGCTACAACACCACGCGGTGTTGCGGACCGAATTATTCTCGCACACGCGCGGCGGCGCACCAATGGTGGACCTGTGGTGGCTGAGTGAGATCGTGATGGCGATGGCTGGCAACCTGTTTGGCTGGAGTGGCATTGTGCTCGTGACGGCGGCTACGTGCGCCACCTGCGTGTGGCTGCTGCACCGACAGTTGCTGGCCGAAGGCAATGAATTGTTTCTGTCCACTGCGCTGACACTGCTGGCGGCAGCCGTGTGCACGACGCATTGGCTGGCGCGACCGCATTTGGCCACGCAACTCCTGGTGATCGTATTCGCCTGGCGGTTGCGATGGTTCGAGCGGGGACGCACCACGACGCGCCAGTTGCTGATTCTTCTGCCACTGCTGACGGCGCTGTGGGCCAACCTGCATGGAGCATTCGTCGTCGCGTTTGTGTTGATCGGGATCCATTTCGCCGGCACGGTTGTAACCTGGGCCTTGGCGACTGTGGACAAACGACCTGCGGCGCGCCATCGGGCAACGGTGTTGGTGGCGCTGGGAGCGGCTTGCCTTCTGGCCTCTATGCTGAACCCCAACGGCTGGAGACTGCTCACGCACATCATCCGCTACATGCGCAGCCCGTTGTTGATGGGTTTTGCCCAAGAGTATCTCCCGCCGAACTTCCACGACCGAAACATGCTGCCGTTCGTGCTCGAGGTGATGGTGGTGCTGCTGATGTTCTTGATCGTCCGACCGCGCTTGGCAATAACAGATATGCTGTTGTTGATTAGTTGGGTACTGCTGTCATTCCGGATGGTACGCAATGCACCCCTGTTTGCGCTGGTGGCCACACCCATCCTCGCCGAACACTGGAACGCGTATCTGCGGGACCTGCCGCCGTCCCGATTCACCCGATGGTACCGAAGCATCTCCGCGAATCTGGTCTCGGTTAACAAAACGGCCGGGGCCCGCGGTCTGCCAGCGCTGGCCGTGACCGCGATGATTCTGGTGCTGGCCAAGCCACAACTTTTCGGCGGTCAACCGCTGTTACGTACTGAACTTCCGGCCAACCGGTTTCCGGTTGGCGCGGTCGAATTCCTGCGCCAGTCACCCCACTCGGTGCGCGGCGAAATGTTCAACGAGTACGCATGGGGCGGCTATCTCACTCTGGCAATGCCCGAACGAAGAGTCTTTATCCATCCCAATCTCGACGTCTATGGAGAAGATCTCGTCAGGGATTTCCTTCAAGTGAACGGCGTGCAGCCCGGTTGGGAAGTTGTTTTGGAGAAGTATCACGTTGGCTGGACCATTCTGCCACGCGAACATCAATTAAATCGCGCACTGGCTCAACGCCCTGATTGGAAACTGGTCTACACCGACCCGGTCGCCTCCATTTACGGGAGGAATCAATGAACGCGCGCCGCTGGTGGCTCCCATCGATGAGCACGGCGATTTGGTTGATCTTTTTTCTCGGGGTGTGTTTGTCCAATTGGCGGCTCGTGCTGATCAGTGCCGATGGCGACCCCTGCTGGCACTGGCAACAGGGCAACTGGATGATCCAACATCGCGCCATCATCAGTCACGACCCGTTTTCTCACACCCGAGCGGGGGACCTGATGGTGTCGAAAGAATGGTTGAGCGAAGTGCTCTTTGCCGCCGCAGGCAACGCACTGGGTTGGAACGGCGTGGTGCTCCTCGCCGCGCTCCTCATTGCCACGATGCTGGCGCTGTTGCACCGACAATTGTTGGCCGAGGGAAGCGAGATCCTGATCTCGACGTTGCTGGTGCTCCTCGCCGCGGCGGCGTGCACAAACCATTGGCTGGCGCGGCCCCATCTGTTCACACTCTTGTTCGTCGTCGTTTTCGGCTGGCAACTGCGGTCGTTCGATCGCGACCGCGTGCGACCGCGAAAGCTTTTTGCATGTCTCGTGCCCCTTGCTGTGCTCTGGACAAATCTTCACGGCGGGTTCTTGTCCGGATTCATGCTCATCGGCATTTATCTTCTCGGCAATGCGGTGCGCTGGGTCAAGGACGATGCCGCTTCGCGCCCGGCGGCCCGACGCAGGGTGATTACGCTCGCACTGCTGGGGGTGGCCTGCGCGTTGGCGACATTCATTAACCCCAATGGCTGGAAACTCCATGAGTACATCCTGAGTTTCTTGCGGACGCCCTATCAGGCGTTCTTTACAAACGAGTGGAGGTCCCCAAACTTCCATTCTGCGGGGATGCGTGGGCTGCTGCTGCAGTTGTTGGTGCTGGGCTTTCTGCTGGTCGTGCTGCGGCGATCGTTTTCGGCGACGGATATTCTTCTCATCGCCTTCTGGTTATACTCGGGCCTGGACGCCGTACGCAACGTGCCGATCTTCGCGCTGATCGTCACCCCGATACTTGCCGAGCATCTCTCCGCGGCACTCTCGGACACTCAATACCTGACGTGGACAAGCCCATTTCGCCGGGTTTCCGGGGACATCGCCGCCCTGAATCGCACGGCGGGCCACACCAGCCTGCTGATCATGGTCGTCATCGCGATCCTGGTGGTTTTTGCGAAACCGAGGCTGGTCGGCGGCCGCGCACTGGTGGAGACCGAGCCGCTGACCAACCGCTTTCCCGTGGCATCCGTAAAATACCTTCGCGCACACCCTGAGGTCGTAACCGGTGAGATGTTCAATGACTACGCGTGGGGCGGCTACCTCATTCTTTATCTGCCCGAGCGCAAGGTGTTCATCGATGGACGAAACGACTTTTACGGCGAGACGCTGTTACGCGATTTCACTGATGTGAACCGTCTCAACCCTGCCTGGGAAGCGGTGTTGACGAAGTATCATGTGGGCTGGACGATCCTCCCGCGGGATCATCCGTTGAATGAGCTCTTGGCGCTCCACAAGGATTGGAGCCTGGCGTATACCGATGACGTCACAGCTATCTATGCTCGCCGTCCCCAACGAGCCGCGATCAGCGAATGACATCGGGATCGATCTCGTACTTCTTCAACTTGGCGTACAGCGTGGTCCGGCTGATTTGGAGGGTTTCGGCAGTGCGCTTAATGTTGCCACCGTGTTGGCGAAGCGCGTTGACAAGGATTTGTTTTTCGGGCTCCCCAAGCTGATCGGCTAGGGCGGCGGAAGCTGCGCCCAACACCGCTTTCGCCTCGGTAATGCGTCGGGGCAAGTCGGAAGCGTCGATGAGCGACGACTTGGCGAGCACCACCGCCTGCAATACGACGTTTTCCAATTCGCGCACGTTGCCGGGCCAATGGTAGCGACTCAACACCTCGATCGCGGCGTCCGTGAAGCCGCGCAAATCCTTCCCATTCTGACGCGCAAATCGTCGCAGAAACTCCATCGCCAGCAGCGGGATATCCACCGTGCGGTCGCGCAATGGCGGCAGATCGATCTGCACCACATTGAGTCGATGATAGAGGTCTTCCCGAAAAGTTCCTTCGGTCACGATCGCCTCGAGCGGGCGATTGGTCGCCGCGATAATCCGCACGTCCACCGAGATCGGCTTGGAACCGCCCACGCGTTCAAACGTGCGCGACTGTAGCACCCGCAACAACTTCGCCTGCACGTTGAGATTGATATTGGCAACCTCGTCCAAAAAAAGCGTGCCGGTATTCGCACGCTCAAACCGTCCCACGTGTCGATCCGCCGCGCCCGTGAACGCACCCTTCTCGTGCCCGAACAGCTCACTCTCCAAAAGTTCACGCGCCAGCGCTCCGCAATCGAGTGTCACAAACGGCTTCCCATGCCGTCCGCTCGCCTCATGAATCGCCCGCGCCACCAGCTCCTTCCCCGTCCCCGTTTCCCCGTCGATCAACACATTCGCATAACTGTCCGCAATCGTCTGGATCAACTCGAAAATATCCCGCATCCGCGCGTCCTGGCTGATAATCCCATAAAACCCCTGCACCGGCACCGCCAGCATCCCCCGATTCCGTGGATCCCTCGTCACCGTCCGCACCAACGTCCCAATCTCCCGCACCGCCTCCCGCACCCGCTCCCGCAGCCTCCCCAACGCCGTCCCCTCCTCCGACTTCGCCACGTAATCAAACACCCCCAACTTCGTCGCCTTCACCGCCTGATCCACCGACGCCCGATTCGTGTGCACGATCACCGTCGTCTCCGGGTACATCTGCCGCATCTGCTCCAAAAACGCCGCCCCATCCGTCCCCGGCATATTCACCTCCGCAATCACAATGTCGATGCTCCGCGCATCCATCAACAACATCGCATCCGCCACCGTGTTCGCCGAGAACATCTCATAATCATCCCGCACGAGCAGCTCCGTCAGCCGCAACGTCCACTGCACCTCATCGTCTATCAGCAATATCTTCGCTCTGTTCATGTCCAGAAAACTTTACACGACATGTAAACCCGTCTCCCAATAACCGCCCGTCACGATCCTCGACATGTAAAGTATCCATATACCATATCCAGCAGCTTCCAAGCCAGTCCAAAACCTCAAAGTGAACATGTAAAACCAACACCGGCACCGCATTCCACAAGCCCGAAACCCCCATCCGCCGTCCCTCTGCTACGGCGGTTCCTCACGCGCCCCTTACATGCACTGCACACCCCGCCTGAACATGCCCACACCTCACCCGACTGGTATCCCCCCAACAATTTTGGCCAACCCACCTGTGTAGCGTCCGCTGTCCCCAGCGGATTCCTCCTCCTGCGCGTCCCCTCCGCTTGCCGTAGACACACACACCCCATTTCTTAGTGTCTTGGTGGTGAAGTGCTGGCCCTCCCGTGCGCGAGCAGTCAACGGTAAAAACAAAAAGGAGAGCCGAGGCTCAACTCCCAGTTCTCATTCCAATCCCCGAAACATCAGGGGTGGACTACCGCCCTTTGGGCGTGGCTACTGAGAGGGTTGCTCGACTCTCCCATACAACCATACGACCCATTTCGAAAAACGCAACTGCACTTAACCGATTATCACGCCCCCCGCCCTCTTCTTCCGAATTGTAGGGCAAGCGCTCCGCCAATGGTGTTCGGCATGGGAGTGGCTGAGCGTCTGAAGGCCGGGGCAGGGAGTACGTGGTAAGTGTGTAGTCGAGACCCGGTCAGCGAGCCCAGCTCGATGGAAGGCAATGCGCCGCCCTGACGGTCGTAGCTCGCCAAACCGCCTGTTCGTTTACTGGGCCGCTTTTTTTGCACCGAGCTGTCGCAGTGCGGCGTCGATATCGTCCGTGCTGGCCCAGCCCAGCAGATACAGTTGCAGCAGTTCCATCATCCGCTTGTTCGGGCGTTGGCCGGTGTAGAGTTGCAGCAGCAACGCCGCGATCAGCGCCAGATACAGTTGCAGCGCGACGCCGCGCGAGGACTCGGCCAGCCAGTGGCGATTGCCCAGGATGCATTTGAGCCAGCGGAAGAACAGTTCCACCGTCCAGCGGTACCGATAGAGCAGCGCTACCAAGGCCGCGCTCAATTGCTGGGGCGTTTGGTTGGTCACCAGCCGCAACGCCACCGTCGGGGTTTGCAGCCACACGACCCGCACCCGAGCGCGTCGGTGGTGGGTAAGGCAACCCAAGTGCGCCCACGCGTGGCGTACGACCCCGGCGGCGCGATCCTCGGCCGCCAGCGGCAACTCTTCTTCGACCCTCACCATCGCGTCGTCGCGCAGCCGCAGGACATAGTGGCCGTCGTGAGCCATCAACTCGTCGAGCAACTGGTAGTCTTGGCCGTAGTAGCGGTCGCCGACGTAGGCCGCGCCGCGCTCCCATTGGGTGCGCCAGACGGCTCGTTCACAGCGCCGACCTTCCGTCACCACGGCGCGCACGGGTTTGTCTTCCAACAGATGAAAGCTCACATGCAGTCGCACCGCCTGTTGGCGTTTGCTCTGGGTGCGCCACAGCGCCCACTGCATTCGCGGCAACGCCTCCCAGAGCGTGCTGTCGACCACCTGCCACGGTCGCTGGGCCAACCGTACTTCGCCGCCGCGTCCATGCACTTCGGCGCTGAGGGTATGGAAGACCTGTTCCAATAAGACCGGTTCCACCACGTGCTGCGCCTCGGAAAAACTGCCCAGACTCACCGGGCCGGCACAGACCTGCCGTTGCACGCGCGGCAACCGCGACGCGGCACAAAGCCCGCGCATCGTGCGCACCACCGGATTGAGCAATCCAAACAGCACCAGGGAGAGATAGTGACTGTGGCTCAACAACCGCTGCGGATCGTGCCAGGACGGCGGCAACCCGCGTTGCGCCACGGCCTGCTGCAGCAGTCGATGAAACGGCTGGAGCAGTTTCCAGTGCTCCAACTCGACCTCCGTGATGACCGCAGACCGACGGCGCGCCATGCGCCCAGTGAAGCACACCGCCGCGCAAAAGTCCGGCCACAAATGCGCCTCAGTTCGGTGACGCTACGGTGACACCCCGCAACCTCAATTCCCATGCCGAACACTAATTGGCGGGATGCTTGCCGCCGTTGCCTTACCCCGCCCCCCCCCAATTTGTCATCTCTGAAAGCGCGCCGTTGTCAACCTCTCTCGCCGTTTGTTCTTCGGGTCGTTCCCAGTCATCTCTTCGCCCTCGTCGGGGCATGAATTTGTTCGAGAGGTGTGTCGCATTCACCCTGCGAGCCGCCGCACGGGCCGACTCATGACAACTGCGCGCTTACACCTCCCTTGGATCGTCCCGCACAGATTGTTGGCTCTCGATACGGTTCGTTGCGACTCAACACGTGATAGGTCGCCTCGGCCAGATGCCGCGCCACCGCCCCGATGGCCTTGGGGTGGCCCTTGCGTGTTTTGAGCCGTCGATATAGCTCACTGACGTGGCGCTGGGGACAACGGGTGTGATTGACCGCCACCGAATTGCCAGCTTCCACCAACGCCCACCGCAGGTAGCGGTTCACATCGGGCCGCAGTCGACCGTAGCGGACCATCCCGCCGCTGGCATGCACCCGGGGCGTTGTCCCGGCGTAGCTGGCCAGGCGTTCGGCGCTGGCAAAGCGCTCCACGGTACCGATCTCCAGCCACAACACTGCGGCCAGGATCATCCCCACACCGGGCAAGCTCATCAACAAGCGCATCTCCGGGGTGACTTCGATCAGTTGCTTCAGCCGCTGCTCCTGCTCGCGAATCTGGCCTTCGATGAAGTCCAGTTGGGCCAGCAGCGTGCGGGCGGCCCACTGGGTCTGGGGTGGCAATTGCCCCAGCAGGCCCATCAACTGCTGTCGCCCCTTCTGGCTGTACGGGTCGCTGGCGTCGGTGACCGCCAAGCCGTACTTCGCCAGCGTGGCACTGATGCGGTTCTTCAGCCGCGTGCGTTGCGCCGCCAACACCATGCGCACCCGGGTCAATTCGCGCTGGTCGCGAAGCCCGGCTGGCGGAATCCACACCGTCGGCAACGTGCCATTGCGTTGCAGGCGATTGAGCCCGTGCACGTCCAGTTGGTCGGTCTTGTTGATCAACCCCATCATCAGCTTGGCTTTGCGCGGGTGCACCAGCAACGGGCGCAGCCCCGCCTGCTCGATCTCACTGATGATCCAATACCAGTTGCTCGTGGCTTCGATGGCGACGGGCGTGCCGGCTTCGCAGTCGCGCAACGCTCCGCAAATCGCGCCCGGAGCGTGCTCGATGCGCCGTTGTCGCGCCACGCTGGTTTGTTGATTCTCCCGTTCCATAATCGTGTAGCGTTTGTGACTGTCAAATGCGATATACTCTCTCATGCGTGCCTCCGTTCTGGTTGTCCAACCAGTGCGATTATAAGCGCGAGGCGGACACCGTTCCGCCCGGAGGCGCGCTTTCATATATTCACCCTGAGCTTGTCGAAGGGTCTCTGCCGTAATCCTCCCAATTTCCGGCTTCTGTCTCCTGCCCCCCCAAAAAAGAAAAGCTTCCAAACCTTCCAAACCTTCCAAAGCACACTCACCGGTTTTCCGCCTTTGTGCCTACACTTCCCCACCATGAAAAACTCTAATCCAACCCTCCGCACCCCCCGCAGCAACCTCGCCGCCCTCCCCGCCCACATCCGCGAAGAACTCCACCACAAACTCCACGACGGCTGGCGATTCATCCCCCTCCGCCAATGGCTCTTCGCCCAGATCGCCGACCGCGATATCCCCGCCTTAAACCTCAAAACCGGCGACCCCTATTCCCTCATCTGGACCCGCACCGCCAAAGACCAAAAAACCGCCGAGGAAACCTGCCGCTACCGCATCGGCCAATGGTACCGCATCCACCACCAGGCCTGGCTCGACCAACTCCACGAGCGCGAAAGATCCACCGCCGTCCTCGATCACCTCCAGCGCCTCAACGACGCCCGCGACCCATCCCGCCCCGGCCTCGACACCGCCGGCGCCGACCTCATCGTCCGCGCCATCCTCTTCGACGCCCTCGAACAAGCCCACTTCACCGCTCACGACCCCAACCTCCTCATCCGCCTCGCCCAAACCTGGACCAGCCTCACCCGCTAAATCGTTTCCTCGCCGGTGTAGCGTGCGCTGTCCCCAGCGCATTCCGTCCCACCCGGCCCTCTCGCCGTTGACCCGTCCTCTCGTACGTCTGAAATCTGCCATCTCCAATCTTAAATTCCCGACCCGCCAAGCTCCCGTCCTACCTGTCCGCCAAGCCGATGGCAGACCCTGGGCTGCCGAGACGCCACGGCTGTCGTTTCCGTGGCAACCGAGCAGCGACGGCGGATCTGTCCTACCAGTCCGATTCGTCCCATCCTCCTGTCTCCCTGCTCCGAGTCGTCTTCGGAGCTGTCCTCTGACCACCCCTTGAACGTTGTGCGTTGCAAGGAATGGGACAAGAATCGGAACCTACCTGCGCGTCAGGCTGTATGAGTTCTTACGTGGCACAGGACCAAGCCATCGGCTCCGGAGCGATGTCTTGTCTGGGTTACACGGTGAAGACCTCCGCATACGTTCTTGACAACGGTTGTTGATTCTGCAACCCTCGCTGCTGGGTCTGGCACTGGCTCGCAGAGGTGACGATATGGCGAGGCTGACATCCAACAGCTTTCCGACCAGTTCGCGGCACGTCCGCACGACGAGGCCGAATGTGTCCACTCTCGACTCCCCGTTCGTCCTGGACACAACCCCCATTTCTTCGATCGATCCGATGTCGGAGAAAATTGCCGATGGAGAAACTACCATGAAAGCAAGTCCGGTTGTCGTGAAGAACGTTTGCACCATCATGCTGTCCGTCCTGCTGGTTCTACTCGGTCAGGCCCGAATCGCCAACGGACAAACATTGACAACCATTCACTCGTTCACAGGCGGCAGCGATGGAGGCTTGCCGCAAGCCGGGCTCGTGCAAGGTAGCGACGGCAATTTCTACGGCACCACGGCAGGATTCGCCAACCTCGGCTCCGGCAGTTTCCCCGGCAACTCAGGCACGGTGTTTCGGATCAGTTCGAGCGGCATCTTCACCAATCTATACTCCTTTACAGGCGGCAGCGATGGAGCCCGTCCACAAGCGGGGCTCGTCCAGGGCACCGACGGCAATTTCTACGGCACCACGGCAGGATTCGCCAACCTCGGCTCCGGCAGCTTTGGCAACAACACGGGCACAGTGTTTCGGATCAGTTCGAGCGGCATCTTCACCAATCTATACTCGTTCACAGGCGGTAGCGATGGAGCCTCTCCACAAGCCGGGCTGGTCCAGGGCACCGACAGCAATTTCTACGGCACGACTTGGGCTGGCGGCCTGTACAGCGTTGGCACAGTGTTTCGGATCAATTCGATCGGCATCTTCACCAACCTATACTCGTTCACAGGCGGTCCCGATGGAGCCTCTCCACAAGCCGGGCTCCTGCTGGGCAGCGACGGCAATTTCTACGGTACGACTTTGTATGGCGGGGCGTACGGCTCCGGTACCGTGTTTGGGATCACTCCCCTCGGCATCCTCACCAATCTCTACACGTTTACATTCGGTAACGATGGGGCCTTCCCAGAAGCGGGGCTTGTGCAAGGCAGCGACAGCAATTTCTACGGCACGACCTGGTCTGGCGGCCTGTACGGATCGGGCACAGTGTTTGGGATAAATTCGAGCGGCACCCTCAGTACTGTATACCCGTTCACAGGCGGCAACGATGGAGGCACCCCACAAGCCGGGCTGGTCCAGGGCAGCGACGGCAGTTTCTACGGCACCACTGTGTATGGCGGGGCGTACGGTTCCGGTACCGTGTTTGGTGTCACTTCGCTCGGCATCTTCACCAATCTGTACTCGTTTACAGGCGGTAGCGATGGCGGCTTCCCAGAAGCCGGGTTGGCCCAGGGCCGCGACGGCAATTTCTACGGCACCACTGTGTATGGCGGGGTCTACGGCTCGGGCACCGTGTTCAAACTTTCTGCCAACATCGGTCCGCTTCAAATCAACTCGATTCTCCGGGCCGGGAGTGACATTCGACTCGGTTGGCAGTGGCCTTGGAGCGGGTACACTCAGTTGCAGCGGAGTTCCGGCGATGCCGCAGGCAACTATTCGAACGCGTGGGCTAATATCGGCCCGGTCATGACGGTCGGCCCCTCCACCAACTACACCGATACTGGCGCGGCCACCAATCGCACTCGCTACTACCGCGTGCGGATGACGCCCATTACACCATGATTCCCTCGCAGCCGTGAGGTCTGAATGCCAATCATAACACTGAAGGCTACGTTCACGACTCGGTGAACCGACCCGCGGCTGCGCGGCTCTTTCACGCGTCGGCTGCCACTTACTGGCGGGCTTCCAGCCGGGCAAGGGCATTGCTTGCTGCGGTAAAATCGGGTTGGAACTTCAGTCCTTGCTTGTAGTGCTCGATCGCCTCTGATGTTCGCCCCATCTTCTCCGAGATCACCGCCAGATTGAAGTGCGGCTCCGCATAATCAGGCTTGATCCGCAGTGCCTCCTCCCACTCGTTGATCGCCTCCTGTGACCTGCCCAGGCGGGCCAACACCATGCCCAGGTTGTTGTGTGGCTCGGCGTAATCGGGCCTGATCCACAACGCCTGCTCGTAGTGCATGACCGCCTCCTGGATCCTGCCAAGTTGGAACAGGGCGCTCCCCAGGTTGTTGTGCGCCTCGGCGTTATCGGGCATGCTCCGCAGCGTTTGCTCGTACTGGCCGATCGCCTCCTCGAGCCTGCCCTGTCGCATCAAGGCGACACCCAGATTGTAGTGTACCAGGGGCGCTTCGGCATAACTGGGATTAATCCGCAGCGTCGACTCATATTGTTCGATTGCCTTCTGCAACTGGCCCGCTGCCTGAAGTGCCGACCCCAGGCTGAGGTCCGCCCAGACACATCGGTCGACGCCCGCCAACAGGCTAAAGGCCACCGAGAAGGCCAGCAAGAGGCTCCACCCGCAGCGGACCAGACGCTTGGGACGGGCCGGCAAGCCAGGACCCGCTCCAAACTCAGGATGCCAATCACCGCCAGCAACATGAGCGGCGAAAGAAACTCCACCTCATAGCGGATGCTCGCCGAGAAAAAGAGGCACAACGTCAATGCGGTGATTCCGAACACCACGGCCACCGCCGCCAAAAACCCGGACAAGGTTGAGCGCATCTCTGCCGAGCGGCCACGCCACGCCAGCGGCACTGCCAGCGCCAGCCATACGACAGGAAGGTTCGTCAAGATGCCAAAGGGAGAATCCACCACCCCATGTCCCGACGGCATGGGCAGCACACGGATATCCTGCACAAAGGGAAACCGACCGCTCCAGCGCGCCGGCTCAAGGAAATAAACCCGGAAATGGAACCACAGATACCGCAGACCGAAGTATGGAACCGTGCCGGGCCGGTCTCCGGCCAAGATGTACCGCTGGCCAAACTCGAAAGGATTATCGAATCGCAAGGCATTGTAGATCATCAGTCCGAGACCGATCAGCGCAATGGGACCGATGGCCGCGATGAGCGACGTCCAAACGCGCTGCCGCGCGCGCCGCGCCTGAAGCACCGGCACCAACAGGCTTACCGCACCGAACAGCAAGTTCGGTCGCGCCCCCACTGCCAGCCCCCAAGCCAGACTGGCCGCCGCCAACCACCGGTTTCGGTGTGACGGCTGGTCCAACGCACGCCAGATCGCCGTCAGCGCTACCAGCGTCAGCGCATACCCGCAACTGTTCGCCACCTCGTAAAAATCACACCGCGCCAGAAGCAACGGCGTGCAGCTGGCCAACCCCAGAGCGAGCACGCCGGCCGCCACCACCGCGACACCGACTTCCTCAAAGCACCGCCGCCAGAGCGCGCACAGCAGGCTCACGCTGGCGAGGAACCCTACCACGCAGAAGACTAGTACGGCGTGTTCTTGAGGCAGATAGTGGCCGGTCAGCGCCACGTACGGCCAAAACAGTGTCACGGCAGGCGTGACCCCATAATAGAGGTACAGCTTCCCCTTGTAGTAACTCATGTCCAGCACCGGATACGAAGTACTGGCTGTCGGATCGTAGGGGTTGGCGAGTTGGGTGAGGCCCGGCGGCACCTCTTTCTTCAGGTCGAGCCGGCCGGCGCGAAAGCCCCGCACGAGTAGATTGTAGTACGTGTCCGCAGGATCCAGACATCCAGGCGTACTAAAGCCCGAATGGGCCGTGTACGCGTAGATCCCAAGGACCAGCACGCAGACGACCGCTAGGATTCCACGCTGCATCCATCGGGACTCTCCTCTGGGCGTCTCCATGGTCGCTGCCATTTGACTTGTCGTCGACCATCGTTCGGGCCGGGTCCCAAGCAACCGCAATTGATATTCGCGCTTCTCCCGCGGGCCGATTCTGCCCTCCGGCGTTTCGACGTGCCCAGATGATAACCCGCGGGTTTTCCTTCTGCAACCCCTCCCCGGAAAGGGTCAGTCCTTGGTATTGACACAAGCGGCAAAATGGATCAGTTCGTTTTTCGCTATCATTCTGAGCCGACGATCCGCCACGTTCCCGGCCGCCTCCTGTCACACTGCCCGTCGCCAGCCATGATATGCTCCAGTGGAGAGTATTGACGAAATGGCGTCAGCCCCCACCATCCGACGATTTACTTGATCCCGTAGCGTTTCGAGTTTCGCACTTCGGATTTGTTTCGGATTTCGAGATTCGTATTTCGCGCCTGGAGATTCGTTCTCCGGACTTCACGCATCCCTTGTCCCGTCTCTGCGGCAATCACCTGCTCAGCCGTGGCATTAGGAAATTGTTCGTCATTGCGGCCAACTCTCGCCACCTTCGCGGGCCGCTTCGTGTCTTCGTGCCTTGGTGGTGAACTGCTGGATTCCCGCGTCGTGCCCTTTGCGTCCTTTGCGTCCTTTGCGCCTTCTTGCGGTAAGCCAAGCCGCTGGGAGCGGCGCGACGCAGTTTCGCGAAGCGGAAAGCCAGAGGCCGAGCCGAGCGGGAGCGAGCGAGTGCAACTCTCCGCACCTTTTACCCCGATTCCTTATCGGGGCTGCGTGAGAGAATTCTGCCCCCCCGCTTCGTGCCTTGGTGCCTTCGTGGTGAACCGCCGTTTTCCCCCGCCGCTTCTGTCTCCCCGCTCCGAGTTGTATTCGGAGCTGTCTTCTGTCTCCTGTCTCCTGTCTTCTGTCTTCTGTCTCCTGTCTTCTCTTCTCGCTACATCCCCATAGCCGAGTGCAGCACTGGCTGCACGAGACGCGCCGACTCCTTGCCGCCGGCGCAATCTCACACCTACATCCCCATTATCTCATACCCACAATCCACATACACCACCTGCCCCGTCGTCGCCGTGGACATGTCGCTCGCCAAAAATAATCCCGTCGTACCCAGTTCCTTCGGTTCCAGGTTTCGTTTCAACGGCGCCCGCTCCTCGTAATGCTTCAGCATCTGCGTGAACCCGGAAATCCCTCGTGCCGCCAACGTATTCACCGGCCCCGCGCTGATCGCATTCACCCGGATTTTCTTCGGCCCGAGATCATACGCCAGATACCGCACGCTCGCCTCCAACGACGCCTTGGCCACCCCCATCACATTGTAATGCGGCACCACCTTCGTCGAACCATGATACGTCATCGCAATGATCGATCCGCCCTCCGTCATCAACGGCGCCGCCCCTCGCGCCAGTGCCACCAGCGAATACGCGCTCACATCCTGCGCCACCCGAAACGCCTCGCGCGTCGTGTTGATGAATTCCCCCTCCAACGCCTCCTTCGGCGCATACGCCACCGAATGCAGCAGCATATGCAACTTCCCAAAATCCTTCCCCACCTGCGCGAACACCCTGGCAATATCCTCGTCCCGCGTCACGTCACACGGATAAATCGGCGTGTCCGCCCCAAACCCCGACGCCAGATCCTCCACGTTCTCCTTCAACCGCTCCCCTTGGTACGTGAACGCCAGCTTAGCCCCCGCCTCACTCCACGCCTTCGCGATCGCCCACGCGATTGACCGCTGGTTCGCCACCCCAAACACAATCCCAAATTTACCCGCCAACGACGTCAATTTGGATTCCATGCCCGAAATACTTAACAACCCACCTTAAACAAGCAAGCCCCAACTCCGTCTCGTTTTGGAGTGCGGCGACTTGTCGCCGCTTTGCCGTTGCGGGGCTCGCCCCGCCCGCCGCCGTCGGGCAAATCAAATCGGGCACAGGGGTGCAATCCGTGGCTGGTCGCTTGTTGAAAAACAGGCGCTGAAAACGGCGGGGTGCTCCCTCAATACGCGATGTTGAGGGTGTACTTCAAAATATTGTGGCAATGAACCGTGTCGATGGTCGTCTTGCTCTGCCAGCCCTGGCAGCACTTCTCGGCGGTCACCGTCGTGCGGTGCTCCTTCACGGCCTTGGCAAGTTCGTCGCTCAAATCAAAATCGCCGCCGATACAGCCGTTATTCGGACAATCGATGCGGAACACCGCCTTGGCCTTTTCGAGATTCGGCATGTACTTGATCTGGCAATTCTTCGTGACCCCTTTGCAGTTGAAGAAACCAAGTTCCAACGCCAGCGCCTTCAATTGTGGAAATTTGTCGGAAAGACTGGGCGATTCTTTCACCCGTTGGCTTTCCTGCTCACGGTAATCGAACCGCGGCCCCTCTCTGAGTTTATACATCATTCCTGCACTTCCTTCCGTTAGTTGGGTTGCGCGATTAGCCTAGCACAAATTTCAGGTGCTGTCTGTCTTAATCGCCATGGCCGACGCGCCGCGCTTTGGGCTCGCGGACCCGCCTGTGCAATTGATAGAATCCGCGAAAATTCCAGGGCTTGTGTTCGGCAACAAATCGCCGAAGGTCTTGGGGTCGGGTCCGGACAAACCTGTGCAACCAGCAACAGACAATCGACAAATCGCGTTCGTCGGCGACTATTTGCCGCGCAAATGCGGCATCGCCACCTTCACTTCCGACCTCCTCGAGGCCGTCGCCGCCGCGTACCCGGCAAACCACTGCTTCGCCGTCCCGGTCAACGACATCAAGGGCGGCTACGAGTATCCCGACGTCGTCCGCTTCGAGATCGAAGAACAGGATTTGCTCTCCTATCAGCGCGCGGCGGACTTTCTCAACATTGGCAACGCGGACGTCGTCTGCCTGCAACACGAATTCGGAATCTTCGGCGGACCCGCCGGCAGCCACGTGCTGGCCTTGCTCCGCGAACTGAGAATGCCCGTCGTTACCACGCTGCACACCGTCCTGCGCGATCCCCACCCCGATCAGCGACGCGTCATGCTGGAATTGATCGCCCGCTCGACCCGGCTGGTCGTCATGACCGAGCGCGGACGGCAGATGTTGCAGGAAATCTACCAGGTGCCCCCCGCCAAAATAGATCTCATCTTTCACGGCATTCCCGATATCCCGTTTGTCGACCCGAATTATTACAAGGACCAGTTTGGCGTCGAAGGGCGGCTGGTCTTGCTCACCTTCGGGTTGCTGTCGCCAAACAAGGGCATCGAGCATGTGCTCCACGCGCTCCCGCAGATCCTCGCGGAGTTCCCCAATGTGGTCTACATCGTCCTCGGCGCCACGCACCCCAACGAGTTGCGCGAGCAGGGCGAAACCTATCGGCTCGGCCTCGAACGCCTCGCCAAGAAAAAGAAAGTTGATAAAAACGTCATCTTTTACAACCGCTTCGTCGAACTCGAGGAACTCAAGGAATTCATCGGCGCGGCCGACCTCTATATCACCCCGTATCTCAACGAGGCGCAGAGCACTTCCGGCGCGCTCGCCTACACCTTCGGCTCGGGTAAAGCCGTGGTCTCGACCCCCTACTGGCACGCCGCCGAGTTGCTGGCCGACGAGCGCGGCGTGCTGGTGCCGTTCGGCGACTCCAAGGCCATTGCCCGTGAGATCATCGGCTTGCTCCGCGACGAAACGCGCCGACACACCATGCGCAAGAATGCCTACAAGTTGGGCCGCGAGATGGTCTGGAGCAACGTGGCGCGGCTCTACATGCAGTCGTTCGAGTCCGCGCGACTCGAGCGGGCCGTCTTGTCCCGAAAATCTTTTGCCACGAAGACTCTCGACCAGCAGCCGCAGGAGTTGCCGGAATTGCGATTGGAGCATCTGTCCCGGATGACCGATTCCACCGGCATCTTCCAGCATGCCACCTACACCGTGCCGAATTTTTCCGAGGGCTACTGCACCGACGACAACGCCCGCGCCTTCATTCTCGCCGTGCTCCTCGACGAGTTGGAGGAGGAACCGGAACGCATGCGGACGCTGGCCACGACCTATGCGGCGTTCATGAATCACGCGTTCGATCCGAAAACGAAACGGTTCCACAACCATCTGAGCTTTGACCGCCGCTGGCTCGATGAACAGGGCTCGGAAGACAGCCACGGCCGCGCTCTCTGGGCGCTGGGCGTCGGCGTGGGACGCTCCCCGCACCGCAGCTTCCAGATCATGGCCGCCGAACTCTTCGCGCAAGCCCTGCCCTCGGCGACGGCTTTCACCTCCCCCCGGGCCTGGGCGTTCACCCTCATCGGTATTCATGAATACCTCCGCCGCCTCAGCGGCGATCGCGTCGCCAACCAAATCCGCGAGACTCTCACCGCGCGCCTCATGGAACTCTACGACAAGGCCGCCCAGCCGGACTGGCCCTGGTTTGAACAAGAACTGTCTTACGACAACGCCAAGCTCGCCCACGCCCTGATCCTCAGCGGACGCGGCACCGGGCAGGCCCCCATGCTTGAGCGCGGCCTCCAGGCCTTGCGCTGGCTCGCGGAAGTGCAAACCTCGGAGAACGGCCACTTCCGCCCCATTGGCAGCAACGGGTTTTACCGGCGCGGCGGCTCGCGCGCTAATTTCGACCAACAACCCATTGAGGCGCAGGCGATGGTATCCGCTTGTCTCGCTGCCTACCGCGCCACCTCGGACTCCACATGGTATGAGCAGGCCCAGCGCGCTTTCGATTGGTTCCTCGGCTGGAACGACCTTGGGCTGGAAGTTTATTCCCCCACCACCGGCGGCTGCCGTGATGCTTTGCATGTCGACCGCGTTAACCGAAACCAGGGAGCCGAATCAACCCTTGCCTTTCTGCTCGCCCTGGCCGAAATGGAACTCATGCAGAATTCCGTCACCACCTTCAATCAGCCGTCCTCGTAGGTAGCCCGGTCGGCCTTCGGCGATTCGCCTGTCTTATGCCCCTCTAGCGTGCTATACTAGTGTTCGTCACGCCTGAGGAGGCAGAACACCCGCAGTATTAGGATACGACCCGCGTCATAGCCGCAACCTGTTTTGAAAACCACCGCCATCCCTTAATGAAAACCATCGACGTCAAACGTACCAACGTCATTTTGCACCCGGACCGCTCCCGCGTGCTGGCCCGGCCATTCTATCCCACGACCGACGAGCGCGCCCGTCGCGTCTGCTCCCAGGTCCTCGCCCTTTCCGAAGAGGAAGTCCATGCGCTGCTGGCTCAGGTGCAGACCGAATTCGGCGAACGCCACCTGAAAACCCGCGAGTTTCTCCGACTGCGATTCACCCAGGTGCAACCCTGGTTGCTTGCCAACCGGAAAATGTCCGAGGAACGGGAGTTGTTGATCGGCGCGTATTTCACCCACGAGTATTCCTTCGAAGCCGCGGCGCTCTTCAATCCCTCCATCGTGCCGCACCCGGACCAGTCAAAGCTTCCGCCCGGCTCGTTGCGTTTTATTCTCAGCCTGCGGGCCACCGGTGAAGGGCACATTTCCTCGATCACCTTTCGCACCGGATTCCTCGACGCGGACGACAACATCACGATCAACGAGCCCACCCGTTACAACCTGGAGCCGGATCAAGTGGTCAGTGAATCGTACGAGAAGGCCCTGTTCGGCCGAAAACTTCAGGAACTCGGTTTGGCCGGCGACTTCAGCCAGCAGGTTCTCGATGGTCTGGGAAGCTCGTTCACCCTGGATGAACTCTATGCCAGCATCCACACCGTCAGAATACAACTCCAGGCGCGCGGCGAGGAACGGGAAGCCGCCGCCCGAAAAATCCTGACCCTCGCCCAGTCAAACTACGAAGTGCAATTCCCACCCGAATCGCGCCTGTCCGAACGCGTGCTCTTCCCCGTCACCCCGTCGCAGAGTAACGGCATCGAGGACGCCCGCTTTGTTCTGTTCCACAATGAGGATGGCACGCAAACCTATTACGCCACCTACACCGCTTATGACGGCAAACTGATCCTGCCGCAATTTATCGAAACCCCCGACTTTCTCCATTTCAAATTCGTCACGCTGAACGGTCCGGCCGTGCAGAACAAGGGCATGGCGCTCTTCCCGCGAAAAATCAAAGGCCGCTACGTGATGTTGGGCCGGCAGGACGCCGAAACCATTTACGTCATGTTCTCGGACGACTTGCATTTTTGGAATACCACGCAGCCGGTGCTGGGGCCAAAGTTCCCCTGGGAATTCATCCAGATGGGCAACTGCGGTTCCCCCATCGAAACCGAAGCCGGCTGGCTCGTGCTCAGCCACGGCGTGGGACCCATGCGGAAATATTCCATCGGCGCGTTCCTCCTCGACCGGGACGACCCCACCAAGGTCCTCGGCCGCCTGCGCGAGCCGTTGATCACACCGGATAAGAATGAGCGCGAGGGCTACGTGCCCAACGTCGTCTATTCCTGCGGCAGCCTCGTGCACGGCCGACAGCTCATCATCCCTTACGCCATGTCTGACTACGCCACCACCTTCGCCACCCTCCCGCTCGACAGCGTCCTCGCCGCTATGGAATAATCCCGTCCTGGCAGCGCGATCGTGCTTGGGCCGGAGTTGGTTTCAATGATGGGATAAGCGTCCCGGACCACATGCCGCATCATTTCTTGGACTCTGGAAGTTCAGGGGAAACAAGGTCGACTTCGCCGCCTTCGAGGTTGCCGTGTCCGTTACGAGCCTCGCATAACGATTGCATCTGTTCCCAAATTTTTTTCACGGAATCAGGAACGTGTTCGGGCCCGGTGTGGCTCACCCACGTAAACACCTCAACAAATCGTGTCTTGCCGCCGTCCTCCCTGTCCCGCACGATGACGTGAGGCTGGGCAAACACCAGATGTTCTTTCCGGTAAATCTCCCAGACACGCACAAGCGCCTCCTGCATTTCCCGTTCCTTGCCGGGCTTGACATGGTACGTGACCAGGACCGTTTCCGGGTCGCCTCCCGTCGCCCGTTGACTTCCGCCTCGCGGCGTTGTGGAACACGCAATCAATGGAACAAGCGAAACAGCCAGTAGGAAATGTGTGATTCTCATGTGTGCTCCCAATTGTGAACTACGCCCGCAACACCACCCGCGCCGGCCCCCCGTCGGCCCCCTTCAATTTCATCGGCAACGCAATCAACTCGTAATCCCCCGCCGACACACCCGAAAGGTTCAACGTCTCAATGATCACCACGCCCGCTCCCAGCAACGTCTCGTGCACCGGAAACTCCGTGCTGCCGAACGCTTCCACTGAGAGATAATCCACCCCGACAAGTTTCACCCCGCGTTCGACCAGGTATTTGGCCGCATCCGCCGTGACCGCCAGAAACTTCTTGTCGAATTCGTGGTCGTCCTTCGCCCAATGCCGCGAATTGCGCGTCTTGAACAACGCCCGCGTCACGCCCGTGAAATCGCACTTCTCCATCGCTGCCTGCGTGATGGGCCCGGGTAATTCGCTCAAATCGAAAACACGGCACGGGCCGATCAGGATCTCCAGCGGAAGTTGATCGACCCCGGCCCCGTTCGCATAAAAATGGAACGGCGCGTCCAGGTGCGTTCCCGTGTGCGCGCCCATCTCGATGCGTGTGATGTTGGCCACGTCCCCCTTCGCGATGCTGCTGGCCAACTGCATCGATAGTTTTGGGTCACCGGGCCAAATCGGCGTTCCTTCGTGCACCAACACGCTGATATCATGGATTCTCACGCTCGATTCAATCCGGAAGGGGGAACCCGCGGTCAAGACGCATACGTGTCGTACGCGCGCAGCAGTTCGCTCACGCTCCACGCCTGCGCAAAGCAACCTACCGGACGGTGAGGCGCGTTGCCGTCGAAGATCTCCGCGACGCTTCCAAGCCCCGCCTGGTCCATGTGGTTGAGCAACGGCTGGATGATCCTGGCGATCTCCTTGCGTTGCGTCTTCCCCATGCCGTTGACCTTCGCGTACGCGTCGCAATACGGGCCGATCAACCACGCCCAGACCGTTCCCTGATGATAAGCGCAATCTCGCTGCCAGCGGTTCCCCGTGTACTTCGGGCAATACCGTTGGTCACGAGGCGACAGCGATCGTAATCCGTACGGCGTAAGCAACTGTTCCGTCACCACGTCGAGTACCGACCTCTGCTGCGCCTTGTCCAGTGGCGAGTACGGCAGGCTCACCGCGAAAATCTGGTTCGGCCGCACGCTCGCATCACGAACATCCCCCTGGATCACGTCGTACAGATACCCGCCGTCCCGATTCCAGAACGCCTTCACGAAATTCCCCGCCACCTGGTCCGCCAGCTTCCGCAGAATCACCGCCGAATGGATGTCCTCCAGCAATTTCTCCTCCATCTCGGCCAGCATCAACAGCGCATTCAACCACAGCGCGTTGATCTCCACCGGCTTCCCATGACGCGGCGTCGGCACATACCCGTCCACTTTCACGTCCATCCAGGTCAACTGCGTCCCCGCTGTCCCCGCCGTGATCAACCCGTCGCCGTCTGCCCGAATATCGTACCGCGTCCCTTCCTTGTAATACTTGATCACGTCCGCCAGCGACGGCAACAGTTCCCGCGCCCCTGTATCATCCCCGCTCGCCTTCCAGTATTTCCACGCCGCCACCACGAACCACAAGGACGCGTCCACCGTGTTGTACGTCGGCGTCTCCCCTTTGTCAGGAAACGCGTTCGGAATCATCCCCTTGTCGCAATACTGTGCGAACGTCACCAAAATCTTCCGCGCCACGTCGAACCGCCCCGACGTCAGCGTCAATCCCGGCAGCGCGATCATCGTGTCCCGTCCCCAGTCCGCAAACCACGGGTAACCCGCTAACACCGTCAAGTTGTCCTTCCCACGCCGCGCCACAAACGAATCCGCCGCGATCAACAGCGTCTGCCGCCACCCCTCGCCCGCCTGCACGAACCCCTTCCGCCGCGCCCGCTCCCGCCCCACCAGTTCCTCGGGATCGACCACCCCCTTCTTCTCCGTCGTCGCGACGATATAAACCGTCTGTCCCGCCGCCAGTCGATACGACAACTCGAACGGCGTGAACAAATCCTCCTCGAAATCCAACCCCCGCTCCTGCTCGACCGGATACGTGAACTGCAAATACCAATCCGCCTTCGTATCCACCGCGTCCGCCTTCGTGTAAAAGTATAACCGCGGCAGCTTCTCGTAGGGCTGGATCGACAGCACCCCGTTGCCGCGTTCCACCTCGAGTTCCACGTCCTCATCGCGCTTCGCCAATTCATTATAGTCGCGAAACGCCAGCAACGGCCGCACCTTCAGTTCCACCGGCCCCCGCGACCGCTGATTCCGATAGCTCACCACCACCGTGTTCTCGCCGTACACGAGACACACGCTCTTCTCAATCTCAAATTCAGTGTTCGCGTACCGAAACGTCGGCCACGGACGCAGCCGAAACTCCATCTGGATGTTAAACCCGTGCGGGAACACCGTGCCGGGATAGAGGTTCGTGCAGATCGACGCCTCATGCCCATCGATCACCACCCGCTCCTCCAGCTTCGACAGCAACACGTGCCGCTCCACCGGCGGCCGCAACGACGCAATCAATAACCCGTGCTGCCGACGCGTGTTCGCCCCGATGATCGTGGACGCGGCGAATCCGCCAAGGCCGTTGGTCTCCAACCATTCCTTGGCGAGCGCGTTCTTGAGGTTCTGGCACTCGGACTGATCGAAGCTCGTTCTCATGCGGCGTCTCGCTCGCGGCAACGCGTCCAGACGGACGCAGTCTAGCCTCTTCGCCTCGCAGCGAAAACAAAAATCTCACGCCCTCCCCGCCCGCCAGATGGAATCAACCCCGCACGCCTGACTCTCCGTAAATTCCAAACGCACTTTTCGTGCGGTCCCCTCTTTGTTATGGTCCCGCGCATGAACTCGCTCATTACACTCAAAACCACATTCCTGTTACTCTGCTCCAATACGTTCATGACCTTCGCCTGGTATTCCCACCTGCGGAACTGGAACGATAAGAAGTGGTATATCGCTGCTCTCTTGAGCTGGGGCATCGCGCTCTTCGAGTATTTGTTCCAGGTCCCCGCCAATCGCATCGGCTACACTGCCTTGAGCTTGGCCCAACTGAAAGTACTTCAAGAAGTGATCACCTTGTCCGTGTTCGTTCCGTTTGCCGTGTTCTACATGCATCAACCTCTCAAGCTCGATTATCTCTGGGCCGCCCTCTGCCTCGTCGGCGCTGCCTGGTTCATGTTCCGCGCCTGAAACCGATCAGCAGCCTCCCGCACACCCGATTCAGCGAAAAAAAGCTCGCAAACGGGAGCCAGCAAGCGCAACTGCCTACACATGAAGGATATCGCCCCAAAAAAGAAAACCTTCCAAACCTTCCAAACCTTCCAAACCTTCCAAACCTTCCAAATCCAAACTCAAGTACACTCACGCCTTTTTCCGTCTTGGACTACTCTTGCCCGTGTTGAAACGGTCATAACGCCGCCAACAGGGAGACAAAACAATGGAACAACCCGCAGCCCCGACTACCGAGAACGTGAGTCCACAGTCGAAACGCAAGAGTCCCACCGGCATGAGACCGAAAGGCAAAATCGCCTCCCTGCCCGCAACCCTACGACACGAAATCAACCTCAAGGTTCAGGACGGCTGGCAGTTCCGGACGATTGTCCGATGGCTCTTCGCCCAAACCGTCGACCGCGATATCCCCGACCTCGATCTCAAGACCGGCGACTCCTGCTCCCTCATCTGGACCCGGCTCGCCAAAAGCCCGGCCGTCGCTGAGGACAATTGTCGCAGTTCGCTTTCCCGCTGGATCCGCGCCTACCACCAGTACTGGCTCTGGGAGGAAGTCGAAAAAAGCAAATCCATCCGCCTCATCGAACGCATGGAACAACTCGGCACCATCGCCGGCGAAAAACAGCATGGCAACTCCCGACGCGGCGGGGCCCTCCCCATCCGTTCCATGCTCATCAACGCCATCGAAAACGTCCGCCAAAACAACAACGACCCCGATCAGCTCATCCGCCTCGCCCAAGCCTGGTCCAACATGGACTAGGCGAGCGAATGCAACCAACCCCCGGAGCCCTCGAACGCTTCCACAAACTCCGCGATGACATGAAGAACCAAAAACCGAAGAAAACCAAACCGTGGTGCGGAAATGGCGACCGTCAAACGGTAGTTTGCAGCTCGGCATTTGTCCTAAAGAACATTCGGATGACAGGCGACGACGGTGAATCTGCCAAGACTCGCTGCGGGTTTGTAACCGGGCCAAGCCCACCACTCTTCACGAATTCGCAAGCGTCGCCCAGCCCCTCGCTCTCGCCACGGCTTCCTTCCATTTCGTATAAAGACTTTCGCGCAACGGTGCGGCCATCGATGGCTCGAATACGCGCTCGATGCGGCGATGCGACAGAAAATCCGCCGGGCTCGACCACACTCCGGCCGCTAGTCCCGCCAACCCGGCCGCACCCAACGCGGTCGTTTCGATAACCACAGGCCGCTCAACGGGCACGCCTAAAATATCAGCCTGAAACTGCATTAGGAAATTGTTCGCGCTCGCGCCTCCGTCCACCTGCAGCTTGCGCAACGGCGCGCCCAGTTCCGCGCTCATGATGTCCACTACGTCCCGCGTTTGGTACGCAATCGCTTCCAGCGCCGCCCGGACCAAATGCGCTTTCGTGGTCGCCCGGGTCAGGCCGAGGATCGTCCCCCGCGCCGCCGCGTCCCAATACGGCGCGCCGAGCCCCGTCAACGCCGGCACAAAATATACGCCCTCGTTCGACACAAGACTTCTTGCCAGCGCTTCGGTCTCGCCGCTCGTCTTCACAATCTGCAACTGGTCCCGCAACCACTGCACCGCCGCGCCGCCGACAAATACGCTCCCCTCCAGCGCGTACTCCGTCCGCCCGCCGATCTGCCACGCAATCGTCGAGAGCAGATGATCGGAAACGCGGATTTGTTCTCCCGTGTTCATCATCAGGAACAATCCCGTGCCGTAGGTGTTCTTGACGATCCCCGGTTCAAAACAACCCTGCGCGAACATCGCCCCCTGTTGGTCGCCCACCACTCCGCAAATTTTCGCCGAGAACCCAAACAACCCCGGTTCCACTGCGCCAAACTCTCCGGCGCTCGCCCGCACTTCGGGCAACGCGTCCCGCGACACGCCGAAATGCTTCAGCAACTCATCGTCCCACCGCCGCTCGCGGAGATGGAACAACATCGTGCGCGAGGCGTTGCTCGCATCCGTTGCAAAAACACGGCCGCCGGTGAGTTTCCAGACAATCCACGAGTCAATCGTCCCGAATACGCCGCGCCGCGTGGCCGGAACATTCCGCAGCAACCATTCAATCTTTGTCGCCGAGAAATACGGGTCGCAGACGAGCCCTGTGCGCTGGTGGATTTCCTTTGCGAAACCGTCTCGCCTTAATTCATCACAACGCGCCGCTGTCCGCCGATCCTGCCACACGATCGCGTTGTGCAACGGCTGCCCCGTCTCCGGGTCCCAGCAAACGATGGTCTCCCGCTGGTTCGTCACCCCCACCGCCGCAATCTGGTCGGCATCCACCTTGGCGACGGCTTCCGCGATCACCGCCCGCGTGCTCTCCCAAATTTCCAGCGGGTCGTGCTCGACCCATCCCGGTTGCGGGAACAACTGCCGAAACTCCCGGTAGCTCTGGGCCACCACCCGCGTCTCGCGGTCGAACACGATCGCCCGGTTCCCCGTCGTCCCCAAATCGATGGCTAGGATCAACATGCGTGAGCCGTTCGCTTCACCCAACTGGAAAATGGCGCTCCCGGCCCGATTCGAACGGGCGACCTGCGGTTTAGGAAACCGACGCTCTATCCATCTGAGCTACGGGAGCAAACCCAATAAAATCAATGCTATTTGACGTATTATCGAACCCAAACACTTTGTGCTTGCAATCCAAAGTTGCAATCTATACGATTTTGCCGTCATGGAGACCGCTCGCAAGAGTCAAACTTTGGAAAAGACGAACATCCCATGCCTGTATCGGTCCTCCGACTCCGGCATCCTTTACGGCATTTTTAGCCGCAGGGGTGACCAAGTCAAAAAATCGCTCAAAACCACTGACAAAGAACTGGCGCGCCGACGCCTTGAAGCATTACGCCAAAAGGTTGCCCGGCTCAACACCAAAGCAGGCAAAGCCATCCTCTTTGCGGACTTGTCCAAGCGCTGGCTGGACATTGTCAGCGGCATGATGAAACCGTCGAGCCGATTGCGCCGCGAGACGGCAATCAACGCGTTGAAACCCTACTTCACCAACACCGTTCGCGCCATCGACAGGAGCCAGGTCGATAAGTGGGCCGCGTCGCGCAACAAGACCGCGTCGGCCCGCACGTTCAATATCGAGCGCGAGACATTGATCCAGATTCTGGATTACGCCATGCGCGAGGGTCTGATACTGGAGAACCCCGCCAAGGTGACCTCGCGCCGTAAGGAACACCGGGCCAAGGTCGTCATCCCCACGAAAGCACAATTCAAGACCCTGCTCGACACACTGCGCCAGTCTGACGTTCGGTATCACGACGCCGCCGATCTGTGCGAGTTGCTGGCGTACTCTGGCTGCCGACTTGCTGAAGCCACCGCCATGACCTGGGGCGACGTGAACCTTGAACTGAACAACTTCACTGTGACGGGCGGTGAGTATGGCACGAAGAACCACGAGGCGCGCACCTTGCCGCTCTTTCCGGCGCTGGAAGCGTTCCTTCTGCGCCTGCAAGCCGCACTTCCCAATCCACCGGAGCCGACCCGAACGCATTGTGAGAATCGACAACGCAAAGAAGGCCATCACGTCTGCCTGTGAAACATCAAAGCTTCCGCATTTCCACCACCACAGTCTGCGCCATTTCTTTTGCTCCAACGCCATCGAAGCTGGAATTGACTTCAAGACGATTGCAGGCTGGTTGGGGCACAAAGACGGAGGTTTGCTCGTAGCCAAGACATACGGCCACTTGCGCGACGAACACAGCGCGGCGATGGCCAAGCGGATGAACTGGGGTGCATCCACAGCCGAACCCGCCAATGTCGTGCCAATGGCGGCTAAGAGGTAAAGTACCGTTCGCATTTTCGCTTTACTCAGCAGTTGTCTCTTTCAGAAATCGTTCAATCTCCGCGCGCGGGAATAGCGGCCTGCGCAACGCACGGCAGGGCCGCAGTAACCCGCGGGCAACCAGTCGATCAATCGAGATCGGTGTCACGCCCAACGCTTTGGCCGCTTCGTGCCGCGTGAGCGCGAGCCGGAATTCCAACTTGTTTGTTTGCACCCTCTACACATACCGAACCTAGCAGGAAATTGTGTTCCCAAACGGGAACAACTTGTTCTGTGAAATGCGCTTTACTCCAGCGCATGGAAAGATTGTACGCCCGACCCCTTGCGCCCGCTAGAAGCTTGGCACGCAATGAACAACGGATTACTTACGTATGAACGACGCCTCCGATGCCACCGAACTGGCGCAGAATCAATTCGCAACCGCCGTCAGAAACTTCACGCCGAAATTGTCGGCGAGGTTTCAGAAGCTGCTGCCGTTCAAAGACGGCATCGCGGAACTGCGGCGCAGGGGTGCGTCTTACGAAACCATCGCCGACATCCTGTGCAATACAAACGTGATGGTGTCGCACGACACCGTGGCGCGGTTTTGCCGCGAGGTATTGAAGCTGACGCCTCGGACGCGGCGACCACGCAAAGCGTCCGTTAAGGCGCTACAACACGATTCGACCGGGCAATCCGAAGACGAGCCTGGTACGCAAAGCGAACACACCGCGATCGGATAAGGGTGACCGACCGGATTTACGCGTTTTCCGCCCGCCAAGTGTCGGTGGTCCCCGCATTGCCGACCCCAACACCATTTAGCGGAAACCCTGCGTGCCGCATCTGCGGCGAGCGCGTACACTATGCGTGGTGCGTCCGTCGGCGTCTGCGTGGGGACTCTGACGGACTAGCACCGGTATTGCGTCATTTCATCTGCGAAAAATCAGTGACGGAAGCGTCCGGTTTGCGTCTAAATTCTAAGCAGGGCTTAGAGGTCGGGCGTCTCTTGTAAAATGCGCTCAGTCGTGCGCAGAAGCGGTACGCACTATTGAAGACGAACCGCCTAGGTTACTTGAGGGGCGACGACATGGCCCAGGCAGCAACGACTAGAGCGGCAAAGAGAAAGACTGCCACTGCACTCGCCCAAAGTGACGCCGCAATCGTACCTTTCCGATGAAGCAAACTCGAATGGATTAGGCCATCGAGCCAAAGGAGGCCAAGAGCGGCCGGTATAACAAAAGGCCATGTGTGTCGTAGAAGAATGGCGACATTTGTAACGAAATAAAACGTCTTGGGTAATTCCACACCACCTATAAACTGACTCCAGAAACTGATCCATTTGGGCACGAGAACCATCAAACAAAGGCCAAGGGCTGCACCACCCACCGCATGCACGAGAACAGCGCATGCCGTCACGTATGTATTCTCACCGTCCCTCATAATCTTGGCCAGTCACGACGGTGTCGGCATTTCTCCTTATGGAAATTCTGGACGCATACTTGTGTATTTGGACAGGACACTTTACCACGTGCTTCAAGGGTCACTTTGATCGAGCAAGTGCTGACGTAGGAGTCATCTTCCGCACCCTCATAACCTGCACGGCGCCCCAGCATACCAGCACCATTACTGCAAGCAGGGCGAGCCAGCAAAGCGCGGCTTCGATTTTGGTTTCCCTGTCAAGATCATACTCAGATCCTGCCGGAATAAAGTTGGCATATCGATCCAAGTAGCCGGCATAAGTTCCATGTGAAAACACTAATCGGGCCGCGTCTAGTCCGCCTTTGAAGTTGCCCGGAAGCTCGGAAACCGTGCCTGGCTCAGCGAGTCTGCATGTGACATACCCTTTCCTGACCAGACTAAAGTGGGCGCGGACATTCCAACTCAAATGAATCAATGTGAACAGCGCCAAGTATGCCGCCGTCGTTCCCACCAGCACTGAGCTAGTTACCAATCGGATTCTCATGTCAGTCGTCAGTGGAAAACCGACACCAAGTTGCCGAAAAAGCCCCCGTTTGCGAAAAGCCCGTTGATTACCGACGCCTGCCAGTTACCAACGATTATATTTTGCTGGTTGTACAAATAGCCAGAACTGCCAGCAAAGAAGACGCTGTAGTGATCGCCCACAGTGCCAGCGGAATCGGTGACCGCACTTCCAGTCACGTAGTACAGACCAAGAACGTGATACCGCGCCAAAGTTGTCAGGCTTTCACTAACTGGAACACCGGCGAGTGGGGAGTGGAATTGATCCTCAATCTTCCACCTGAACTTCAAATCATATCCCACAATGCCGAACGCACTTGATGTCGTTGGTGTTAACCCACCGGGGCGCGACAGCCATTTCGGCCGTTGTACAGTGACTGCCATTGTCTCCGTGCCGCCAGAGTTTACCGCCTTTACGACGGAATCTCCTGACGCGGTACTTTCGCCCGTTGCGTAGACTGTAATAGCTGTGCCACTGTTTGGCCCCTTGATGGCCAGATGGCCAGACGCTTGCCAACAAGAAGACGCCGCAGTGCTGTAGATTTGGAGCGCAGTATCCGGATAATTCTTGTCGAGGGCCTTTATCTCACTAGGCCCCGTCATCAGCCCGAACAAATCGATGTTGTTAAGCGGATCGTTGGCAACGAAGCCGTACAGATTTGGGCCGCCGTCTTCGCCAAGAGGATCACGTGTAATCCAACGCGCCAGATTGGGGTCATAAGCCCGCGCCTGATACATGACCGCTTCAGAGCGCGAAGCGAACACGAATACGCCAAAAACCAAGAAGGCTTTCAAAAACGCTTTCATGATCTCCTCCGGTCGTCAGGATAATCTCTGATTATGGTTGGCTGGTCAACGCTAAAGTCGTCCTACCAACTCGGCAATAGTGAAGCTTGGCTCATCCAGACCAGCTCCGTCTGTTTGTGGTGATTCCAAAGTTCGTCGATGATGGTATCCGGGTCTTCCAAGTTAAGTTGCGCAATATCGTCAAGGTATTCGGCCACAACCGTGCCGCGGTTCAATGGCGGCGGCAAAACTTCCGCCGGAACGCGCACGCTCTTTCCCGACTTCAAGTTGATCCGCAGGACGTGTTGCCGATAATGGATCAACGCAGGATCGCCAGCCGCGACCTGCCTTCGATATTCAGCTAATTCGTTCTTCAAATCGCTTCTGGCTCTTTCCACCGCAGGCCAGTCAGTGTTGCCATTCATGAAATAACGAATCTGCACCTTTCGGTTGTCGAAATAGGCGGAGCGCGACCCTTCCGGAACGTCGAGCCGGTCGATTTCATCCCACAAGTCACCCATCTTGTCGCCCAAGGGAGCGTCTTTGACAGTTTGAAGGTAATACTCTGTTGATTTCTTATGCTGCGGTGTTGCTGGCAAAAGGCTCGCTGACAGCAAAAACATGTTCTTGGCTTCGTCATACCGCTTCGCATCACCGAGACAAATCGCGCGGGTATTCAAAAAGGCGGAAAGTGCCTCTCTATTGCTCAATGGCCGCAACCACCCATAGCCTTTTACGTCTTCGTCGGTGGTTTTGAATTGGCCGTTTTGGTAATCCTCATCGGCCGGTGTCAGGAACGCTTCGGTCACAGTCGGCTCCACATTGAAGTGTTTGCCATTTCCTTCTTCGTACCGAACGTAAAGGTGATACTTTGCGCCGGCCAGATTTAGAGGATACCCAAGCCGCCGTCCAATAGCCGCAACGAGCACGGGCATGGATGCGCACGTCCCGAGATGGTTTCCACCCAGCAGGCCATGAATGAAAACATCCTTGGAATCCGCGCCCTGAGCGAGTATCGGAATGTTGCCGTCCATCTGCGGGAGCGCCAGTTCGGGATTGTAGCGGATACCAAGGTCTTCGGTCAGAACAGTTCCAAGCATCATCATCTGGTAGTAGCCGCGAGAATTTCTGAATTGGCTGGGGTGTTCTTGAAAGCGATAGATGTGCCTTTCAGTTTCAAGCATCACATGATCTGCCATGCCATCCAATTGCTTCAAACAGGCTTGGACATCCAATTCTTCCGCGCCGGGCAATCCTTCGGCACACAAAAGATTGATCAAACCAATATCACAATGCTCAAGTTGTGTCGGTGATAATGCGAGCAACTCTTTGAAAGTTCGCGGCTGCCTGAATGGTGGGGGAGACTTCGCAACAATCCCGATGCCCTCTTCACGTGACCGTGCACGCAGGCGATTCCAAACGACCGTGCCGGTGGCAATGAAGACGATAGCAATGAGCGGGAGAATCCAACGAAGTCTCTTTCTGCGTGCCAGACGCTTTTCGTGCTGCCCGGTCTCATCACGCGAGCGTTGGCGTGACTTCTTGCTCATGGTTCATGGCCCGCGCTCTTTGATGGTTTGCAGTATCTTCGCCACTGTTGCCTCGCCGCTTTCTGCCGACGTAGCCTCTGCCTCCACGCTTCTCCAACGCCCATGAAGCGTAGTTCAGCGGCTACTTGAACACAATCCAAAAACGCCCGGCAGTGACCGCAGTCTATCGTGTTGCAATCTTTTGTTGCAATCTATCGGTAGAATTTCAGAGGTGTCAGGCCAAAGCTGGCAAATGCTCGATGGGCCTCAAACTCTTATGAATGCTGGCTTTGGTCAACGTGACAATTGCAGGCAAATGCTGGCTAAAAAGCCCAGTTTGAATTAGGAAACCGACGCTCTATCCATCTGAGCTACGGGAGCGCAAGTAATCTTCACAGGGTATTGGAAACTCCCGTGTGGGTCGAGTGCGATTTGTGCGGGCGAGCCTGCGATGGCCCGGCCGTGAAGACGGCGCTAGCAAGCTTTACCACATCACACGTCGACCTCACGAATCCCCCGTTGCCAAGGCTAAAGCGTTTCTTTCAAGAGAAAGTTTCTCCCGTCACCAAGAGCCGTGTTCTTGCTTCATTCGAGTAGCGAGTGAAATATACCAACCACGCCAAGCCGCTACTCCAGATAACCAGATGCAAGCCCTGAATAATCCGAGAATCCGCCAGGCGTAGCGGCAGCCAGAGTGTTATGAGGAAGATCGCAAACACAGCCGCGTGTCCAACCGTGGGGCGTTTGAGAAAGAGTTGTCCGAGGGCGATGGCCGGGAAAACGATCAGAATATTGTCGTAGCATTGATGATAGGTGAACAGCCGGGCCAAGGCGCTGCAAACCGCCATCTCGAACACAGCCGTGTTCTTAGAGCCCTGAACCAGCACGACGGAAAGGATGGCGGCGAACCCCAGGCATCCAAAAAAGGCCAACGACCGCGAGACGCCGATGAAAATAAGCGCGTCCGGAATGCTGTAGGAAATGTCCTTCCAGCGGGAGGTCTGGAGAAGCATTTGTTTCACCATCTCCAAGGGACTGGTCGCGACGTGCCAGCCCACGATCGCCGCGGCCACGATCGTGGCGATAAGAGCAATCACCAGCGACAGGTACCGTCGGCGGCTTAAAAAAACACCGGCGTGGGCAAAGGAGAGGGTCGGTTTAAGGAGTGCAATGGCGTAGAGAATCCCCAGGGGAATCCGTCCCGATCTCTCTTTCCAAGAAACACAGGCGACCAGTATCGCAGAAAGAATCAGGCCCCATTGTCCATTAACAAGTGTCGAGCAGAGCGGCGAAGTGCCAAGCACAGCCAACACAAGAAGCAATCTGTGTGAAAACAGATCGGAGGGCGAGGCGCGCCAGGCGAACACCACAATGGTTGCCAGGGCGATGACGTCCATCAGGAAAAACCAAACTCGCGCAACCGGCCAGGAGACTGGGGGAATAAAAAGGGCTGACCAAAAGAACGCCCACGGCGGATAACCACTGCCGATCCATGTTGCCCCGTACAACGGATCAATTCGTACCGGGCGTGAGTTCGGCGAAACAGGTGGCACCCCAAATGTGTGGTCGTAAACGTACTCGGAGATATCGTAAGGATTCTGCCCGTCGACAGCGTATCGCAACTCGCGCCAGCGAAGAAAACAATCGGTGGGAGGTGATTTCTTCACAATCAGGTGATACATGCCGCGTCCCAGGTACACGGCAGCGAGAAATGCTGCCACCGTTACCGTCGTCAGGATTAAGGCTCTCACAATCCGTGGATCAATGGTGCGCTGGGTCATATACCCCTCGTAAAGCTCGAACCAGCGTTCTCAGCACCAAATAATTCCCACGCAGGGGGCTGATTTTGGTTGGGACAGGCCCGTGCGGCGGATACACGCGGGAGACGGGAATTTCACGCACACAGAAGCCAAGTTTGGCCGCGCGGATGGCAAGATAATAGTGTAGCTCATAACCGACGAATACGTCGCGGAATGGTTGCACCCGGGGATCCAGCAGGAACCGTCGACTGTAAGCGCGAAAGCCATTGGTCGTATCCGTATACCGAAACCCGGCCGCCACGCTCATCAACGGGGCGTGCAGTAGTCGCACAGCCAGCAGGCGGGAAACCGGTGTGTTGGCGTGGTGCCCCCCCGCAATGAAGCGCGACCCCTGAATGTGGTCGCCCCCCTCATCAAGCAAGCGAACGAATTCCGGAATGGCCTCGACCCCGTCCTTCCCATTCCCGTCGATTGTAATAACGCCTTCGTAACCGCGTTGCATGGCGTAGGCGAATGCCATACGCATCTGCGCACTCAATTTCCCGTGTCCGGTCTTCACAAGCCATACTGTGCAGTCTGCAGCCTGCATGACTTCAGGCGTCAAGGATCCATCGGTGCTGCCGCCATCGGCCACGATGACGTCGACCTGTGAGGCGAAAGACTTCAATGCCTGCAATTGCCTGCGGATCTTCTCCCCTTCGTTAATGACAAAGACGGCAATGGCGTGCTTTGTCCGCTTCGGTCGCTCAAAGGGGATGTGGTACCGCGGAACCTGCCAGCGATTCCCGTCCCCGTCCTGGACTTGCTCATCGCCGTTCATAGTCTCCTGTGCCCAGAAACTTGGGAGAGTCTCCACCCGTCTCCTTGCCGGGGGATCCAGACCTAGACTCGCTTCTGTTCGTCGATAATCGGTTCGTTAACAATGTTCTTCTTGATGGATTCCTCCAGCAAAACCGAACTGGTCTTTTCGTGCGAGACGAGGTAGATCGGCCGATCCTGAGTTTCTTCGAGAATGCGCCCCACATATTCGCAGAGCACCGAGAGGATCAGAAACACGAAGAAGAACATTGTGGTTTGCTGCAGCGATGCGGTTGTCCATCCTTCCGCAACCTTGCGTTTGAAAAGATAAATCGCGACCACATAGAAAAGGTAAAGAAAATTCACCATACTCATGAGCAAGCCGATCCGGCTAACGATTCGTAGCGGATGGCGGGAGTTGGCAATCGCGATTTCCAACGCGTTGTTCAAATGATCGAGTAGGGTCTCCTGTTCGACGTGCTTTCCACGATACTGCGGCTCATAGGTGAAAAACTCCTGGTTGTACCCCAGCGTAGCAGTGAAGATTCGCAGATAACGGTGGCGGTCCTTGATGCGGGTGATGGCGTTGACGGCCTGTCGGCTCAGAACCCGGTAATCCGTGGAGTTTTCCTTGTAATCGAAACCAAGGTAACGACGGCAATAAGCATGGAAAACCCTGGACCCCTTCTTCGCCAGCCATCCATGGTGACGCGGCACGGCCGACACACCACAAACAATGCCACTGCCATTCTGGCACTTCTCCACCAACTCCGGGATGATGGAGACGGGATCGGTGTTGGGAAGCAGCACGACGACAAAATCCCCGATCGCGGTCTCAAGGCCGGCGGAAATGGCCACTTCACGCCCGAACGACTTGGAGAGCGCCAAGTAGCGTACCCGTTCGTGGCTTTGCAGGAGCGGGCTGATGACCCGGGAGATGTCATCAGTCGAGCCGTCGTCAATCAACAGGATCTCGTAAAAACTGTAGCTCGCTTTCAGGACGCGCGTCAATTCCTCCAAGAACGCCGGCAGAATTTCGGCATCATTGCTGAGAGGAGCGACGACGGATACCACCACGCTCGTATTTTTTTTTGGCATAATTGTGACAGGCAAGTTAACGATGCACCGTCAACCCAATATCGTCCAAATCCTGTGGGATATCATATATGTTGTCAAGCTTGCCGCCCAGGATCGTTACGAGATTCGGGAGCTGGGAGCACTGATGAAACAAGATTGGTCGGCCATCATCAAGTTCACTCTGCGGAAGCAGGGTTTTCACCTCCCAAAGCGAGTCGCGGTACCGGCATTTGGATAAACAAGGCAGAAAACGAGCGGCGTCTCGAATCATAAACGGCCCGTTGGACACCTTGGGGCAATGGTCGAAATGCTCATAGGCGTCACGATACGCACCGGACAACGTGTCACGCCAATCGTGATGCGGCGTGTAGCGCACATGGCTCAAAGTCCACAACCGGCGGTCGGGAAAAGGCATGAAGGAGAAAAATGGTCCGCACATCACTGTCACCGAACGGTGTTCCAGCTCTGGCGGCACTTCCACCAACGCCAGTTCCGTCAGCTCGTGCTTCAACGGCACCAGGGGAAGGTTGGAGCGATGATGCAGACGGTTGATTTCACTGTAGGTGCAGTTGAAAACCCAATCGGCGTCCAATTCGAAGGCAGCTCCATACTTGTAGCACTCCAATTGAAGGCGTCCGTTGGGTCCCGGTCGGATACGGTCGGCAGTCACCCCAAACCTAACCGGAATAGCCTGGCTGGCCAGCCGCTCGCGCATGATTCGCCGCAGGATTGCCGCATCGAAAGCATACTCGCGGGCAGTGAAAACCGCTTCGATCAAGTCTGGATTGAATAATCTCCAGATGCGATCCGGCGCGGGGCCGAGGGGGGCCCCAACGCGTTCCATAAACAGCCGAAACTGGCTCGCCGTGACTTTGCTGGCACCGCGGCCGATGGCGTAGTATTTCTCGAAATCACTCTTGATGCATTGGGAAAAATCCTGGACGAACCGTGGGAAATTAATCCGGGAGCGCACGGCGGTCATGAGGCTCCGCGGATAGTGGTAGCCGGCGTGGACTCGCGCTTGATTGTTGTAAGAGGCCCGCAGCAGCAGGTCCTGCTCGCGTTCTAGGACCACAACGGAGCTAACACGGTCCTTGAGCAAAAGGGCAAGGTAGGCGCCAAAAAAACCGCCGCCGATGACAACAGCATCACACTTAGACTGCTGCATAGCATTCCTTGGCGAATTGTATCGCGTGCCGCACCCCGTCCAATCCGTCGGTTGGCCGCTTCATCTCAATCGAGATCGGAAGTTTGTAGTCGATTTGCGTAAGCGCCCGCGCGAGGACTGCGTGTCCTTCCCATGGCTTTTCGTATCCGCCGAGCATCGGCTGGCTGATATGGACATGGCCGATGATATCGGCTTGTTCCGTGATGACCCGCTCGACAGCTTCGCCGTTCATGGCAAGTTCGCCAGCGTCAATCTGCAACCGTAACCCGGGTGAGTTCACCTGTCGCACGATACGGGCCACATCCGCAATATGTGTGAGATAGTTGCAGCCATAGGCTGTCGGATTCGGCTCCAGGCAAAAAGAAGCACGGACGGCGGTGGCGCGCCGGGCCAGTTCTTCGAAAAATTCCCGAGCAACGCGATCTGCTTCCGACAAAGGCATACCTGCGGGTACGCGACGGTTTTTTGGCGCACCGAAGACCAACGAACGTGCGCCGCACGCTGTCGCGAGTTGAGCGATGTGGACGAGATAGTCCAGACATTTGCGGCGCGGTTCAGGACCATCGAAAATTGTAAGCTCAGGCTTGCCGAAGAGAATCGCCTGGAAGGCAGCCACCGAAAAACCCGCGGCTTGCAATTCACCAAGGTAATGTTGGGCGTCTCGTACGCCAGCGCTGGCTGGATCCAACCACTTCCGTGAGGGCGCAAGTTCCAGAAGAGAAATGCCGAGGGCCCCCAAGGTGTCGAAAGCCATAGCGTCTTCTTCCGGTAACCATGCGATGTTGGAGACGGCAAGATTCACCCGGGGGCCACCTGATGCTGGGTGATGAATTCACCGATTTCGCGCAGGATGGTCTTGCGATCGTAGAGATAGCCTCCGACACTCGAATCCCATAAATCCGCGTATTCCGTGCGCATATCGTAATTCACAGTAAACGGTTTGGATGGGCCAACCCGGCCCCGTTGATAAGGAAAATAATCCTGGAGGATGTCGCCGGTTTTTACCGGTTCCGTTGCAATGTTGAGTAAAGGGAGTTTCGCCGCAACGCCTCGTTGAATATCGTCCCAGAGGCGATCCAGCGAATAATATTGAAAGACACTTTCGGGGTTGATCTGTTCGAGACAATTGCTGTGCAGTAAATCAAAGATCACGTTCTTCTTAAGTCCGTGACCAAAGAGCCCCGGCAACCGAAGAACAAGGCTACCCTGGAAGCGCGAACGGACGAATTCCTCAGCAGCATACCGATGCTTCCCGTACGCATGGTTCTCGCCTGGTATGGGGGTCGTTTCGGTCACACGGACCGGGGTGGGATAAACATCGACTGTCGAGATGAGAATGAATCTAGCCGCATGAACAGTGCCGAGCACTGCCAGGAGTTCATGGATGGCAGCCCAGTCTGTTTCCGGGTTCTGATTGGCCCACCATTTCTTCGCTTGGATTCCCGCACAAACAACGGCATCAAAAGTGCCGCCGCGCATTTCTTCGATATTCTTCGAGTTGAAGAGTGCTGAAAACTTGTGTTGGTTGGCCAGGTTCGAGCCAACAAACCCTGTATGACCGATAAGTGCGTCCATCCGTTCCCGACTATACTTTTCGCCGGCACATATTCACAAGGTGAAATGGAGATGGTTGAGTGTGGCGGGAGCGATCGTGAAGACGGCGGTGGTCGCGGTAGGACTTGCCAACGCGCGTAGCCATCGCAAGCCACTGTCGCTCTATAGTTTGCTTTCTCAATCGGTTGATACAACCGACCATGGTCAGCACGCCGAGCACGCTGATGACAATGAGGCCAATGACGTTGGCACCGGCGGCGTGGCGCTGACTTCTATGGGCCAAGACCAGAACGATCGGAAGAATCGCCAGATACAGTGGGCCGACAACGATGCCGAGCACCAATAACCAGCGCGGAGATCCCGTCCCCCAATACCCATCGACCAGCCCGCCGCCGGGAAGGATGATCAGGGATCCCTCCATCGGGTCAAGAGCGCCGACCAGCATGGCAATGCTGTCGAAACCGACGCTCTATCCATCTGAGCAACGGGAGCGCAAGTAATCTTCACAGGGCATTGGAAAGTCCCGTGTGGGTCGAGTGCGATTTGTCATGCGTGGATTGGGTTGCGCGAAACTGGCGATTCCACTACGATTTGGCCATGCGGTCGAATGACAGGAACCGCGTCGGCATGACCAACTCGTTGATCCCGGAACAACCTCCCCGACTCGGCCGCGAAGCACTACCGTACCTGTTCTTGTGGGGGCTCGCGTTCTTGACCCGGGCCCTCTACCTGTGGCAGATCAGACACGCCCCGGTATTCACACTGCTCATGGGCGACGCCACCACCTACGACATATGGGCCCGTCAGATTGCGAATGGCGACTGGCTGGGTCATGGCGTGTTTTACCAGGCTCCCCTGTATCCCTATTTTTTGGGGGCACTCCACATCCTGTTCGAAGAGAATTTGCCGGCCATACGTTTCATACAGATCATCATCGGCGCCACCTCGTGCATGTTGCTGGCCCGTGCCGGGCGCAGATTTTTCACGGGCTTCACCGGTCTCCTGGCCGGCGTTCTCCTGGCACTGTATCCAACCGCAATTCTCTTCGACGGCTCGATTCAAAAGTCGGTCTTGGATTTGTTCTTCGTGTGTGCCCTGCTGGCGACGTTGGGAGGGCTGAGGGAGAGCCCCCGGTGTCGACGGTGGCTGGGGGCCGGTGCCGTTCTCGCCTTGCTGGCACTAACGCGTGAAAATGCACTCATATTCCTGCCCGTCCTACTCGTATGGCTGTTTACCGTCTGGCCCGGCGAACTCTGGACGGCGCGACTACAATGGGCGGGCGTGCTTCTGCTCGGCCTTGCTGTCGTACTCTTGCCCGTTGGGTTTCGGAACCTTTTGATCGGCCACGAATTTCACCTGACAACCGCACAGTTCGGACCGAATTTCTACATCGGCAACGGCCGGGATGCGACCGGCACGTATCAACCTCTCCGCTGGGGACACGGCAGCGCGAGATTTGAGCGCGACGACGCCACGAGGCTGGCCGAACAAGCGACAGGACGGAAGCTCACTCCGTCAGGGGTCTCGCGCTATTGGACCGCGAAAGCGTTGGATGAGATTCGCGCGGATGGTTCCCGTTGGTTGCGACTCCTGTGGAAAAAATGGCGGTTGGTCTGGAATGTCAGTGAAGTGGGTGACTCCGACGATCAATACACCCAGGGCGACTGGTCCTCCTTGCTTGGCGTGTTGAACCGCCTGTTTCATTTCGGAACTTTGTGTCCCCTAGCCGCCTTGGGGATTTGCCTAACATGGAATCAGCGCCAACGCTTGTGGGTGCTCTACGCCATGGTTCTCGGCTATGCGCTGAGTGTGGCGCTATTCTACGTGTTCTCGCGATATCGGTTCCCGCTCGTGCCCATGCTGCTGTTGTTTGCGGCGGCGGGACTGACCAGCCTGCCGGATGCCCTGCGTGAGGCGCGCTGGGGAACGCTCGGAGTTGGCCTGACCGCCGCCGTGCTGGTCGCATCCATCTGCAACCGACCGATGGTGCCGGAGGTCTTTATCCGCGCCACGACGCACTACAATATCGCCAATAGACTCATGGCGCTGCAGGTGAATCCAGAAGAGGCAGCCTTCCAATACAAGGAAGTGATCCGTCTAATCCCCGATTTTGAGGCAGCCCATGTCGGACTTGGCAAATTGTTGGAGGCCAACGGCCGGTCCGATGAAGCAATCAGTGAGTATTTGGAAGCCCTCCGGATCAAGCCCGATTACGCTGAAGCCCACGACAACCTGGCGGTCACCCTTGCCCGACTGGGCAGGTTCCCCGAGGCGATCGGGCATTGGGAGCAGGCGCTGCAGAGTGACCCCGATTTCGCTGAAGCGCACTACAACCTGGGAATCGCCCTGGAACGAATGGGTAAGGTGCCAGAGGCGGTCGGGCATTGGGAGCAGGCATTGCGGATCAAACCCGATTATGCCGAAGCGCATTACAATCTGGGGGTTGCTCTCGAGCACGCGGGTAGCGTGCCGGGAGCCATCGAACATTACGAGCAGGCGTTGCGGATCAATCCTGATTTCGCCGAGGCGCGAAACGCGCTCGTGCGACTACAGGCTCGCCAATAAGTGGCGACGGAGTCACCACTCGCATCCCTTCTCCACATGGAAGTCGGGATTGTGTTTCATCGCCGATACATTATCATGACATAATCAATGGGTCAGACGAGGCAAGACTTTCTGTGGCACGGTGACGTCCCGGAAGCGCCGCCTGCGCTCCATGCGCGCGCCGCCGCGGCTCGCGACGCGGTGTTTGGACGGCGAGTGTTTGTCCGTGGCGTCGTCGAAATCTCCAACTACTGCCGCCAGAATTGTCACTACTGCGCCATGCGCCGCGATAACCGCCAACTGGCGCGTTATCGCCTCGCCGCCAATGAACTCACCGAACTCATTATCCATCACCGCCCCGCGTCCATCACCGATATCGACATCCAAGCCGGCGAAGACCCCGTCGCCGTCCGCGAAGTCGCGCTGCCTCTTGTGCGTGAACTCAGCCGCCGCACCGACCTCGGCATTATTCTCTGTCTCGGCACGTTGTCGTCCCGCCAGTACGATGAACTGCGCGAGGCTGGCGCACAATACTACGTGTTGAAGATCGAAACCGGCGACGCGAATCTCTATCAACTCCTTGAAGCCCCCGGCTCGCTGGCCGAACGCGTCGAGGCCATTCGTTATCTGGCGCGGACGGGCTGGAAAGTGTCATCCGGCCTGATCGTCGGGCTGCCCGGCCAGACGCAAGAGCACATCCTGCAATCGTTGCGCTTCCTGGCCAAACTGCCGCTCGCGGGTTGCAGCGTGAGCCCATTCGTGGCGGGAGAACAAACACCATTTGCCGGTCAGCCGAACGGTGCCATCGACCTGACCCTGAACTGCGTCGCCTGGATGCGCCTGGCCGCACCACACTGGATCATCCCCGCCGTCAGCGCCATGAAACTCGTGTCGAAGAACGGCTATGTACGCGCGCTTCAGGCCGGCGCGAATCTCACCACTATCAACCTCACCCCTCCCAACATCCGCGTCGATTATCCCATCTACAAGCGCGACCGCGTCATCATGGACGAACAGCACGTCCTCTCTGCCATCGAACAGGCGGGTTGCCAACCCAGCCGCGTCAGTATCGTGGAACACCTCCGCCAGGGCGCGCCGATCACGGCGATTTCCTGAATGACCTCGCTCTGGGCATCGTGGCAAGCCACCGCGGTTCGACACGCCGGCAAAACCGTCGTCATTGACGCCGATACCGGTCGCGCCTGGTCCTGCGCCCAGCTCACCGCTGAAGCTGAACGCCTCGCCTCCTCGCTCGACGGCCGGGTCGTCCCCATCAGCCAGCCCAACAACGCGCTCTGGTTTGCGGCATTTCTGGCCATCCAGAAAATCAGCGCAACCGCGCTTCCGCTCGACCCCTCATTGCCGACAGAAGCGCGACGCAAAACCATCCGCCGCATCGTCTCGCGTGCGACTTCCAAAGTTTGCTGCATCAAACTCACCTCCGGCACGACCGGTGACCTCAAGCCCATTCCCTGCTCTGCCGCCAACCTGCGCGCCGATGGCGAACAGATCATCCACACAATGGGAATTCGCCCGGCCGACCGCAACCTCGCCATCATCCCGCTCGGTCATTCGTACGGACTCGGCAACCTCGTGATGCCGTTACTGTTGCAGGGAACGTCGGTTGTCTGCGCGCAAACGTTCGTCCCTCGCCAGATCCTCCAGTGGATCGATCAGTACAAAGTTACCGTCCTGCCCACCGTCCCCGCGGTTTTGTGGGCCTTGGCGCAACTTGAAAACGCGGCCAAACCGTCGAGCTTGCGCTTGGTCATTTCAGCCGGTGCGCCGCTCTCCGCCGACGTGGCGCAACAGTTCCACCAGCGTTACGGCATCCGCATCCACAATTTCTATGGTTCCTCCGAAACTGGCGGCATCTGCTACGACCGCACCGGCCACGCCACGCTCAGCGGTCGTAGCGTCGGCAAACCGCTCACTGGTGTCACGGTGCGGATTCGCCGCGATGGCCGCGTCTCCGTGATCAGTCGCGCCGGCAAAGCCACGTTGCCCGATCTGGGTGAATGGAACCGATACGGCGAGTTACGACTGCTCGGACGAGTCGGCGAAGTCGCCAACGTCGGCGGCCAAAAAGTCTCGCCGGCGGAAGTGGAACGGGTGTTGCGCGAATCGCGCGGCGTCAACGACGCTTGGGTCACGGTGGTCCGGGACAAACGCGGCAACGATTGCCTCGCGGCCGCCGTGGAAACCAAGCGTACCCGCGTCGAAATTGAGAAGATGTTGCTCGAGACCCTCCCCGCGTGGAAACTCCCCAAAATCTGGCTCATCGCCCCCGCCCTCCCCCGCACCGATCGTGGCAAGCTTCACACCACCGAACTGATCGTCCGGCTCAACATCACTACGCCTTGAGCTGCCACCGAGGGGCCGACGCGCAGCACGGCGTCAAATTGTGCGAACGCGCCCAGTTCTTTCTCCAGTGTCACCTCAATTTCCAGCGTCTGTCCCGGTAACACCGGCTTGCGAAAACGAAATCGACTCACGCCCGCGAGGAAGGCCGACCCCGGCGGTTGCCATAACACGCCGGCTGCCTGTGCCGCGCATTCAACCAGCAACACCCCGGGCATCAGCGGGTTGCCGGGAAAATGATCCGCGAAAAATGGCGCGGCGGGATTGAGCCATTTGCGCCCGCGACCGCGCTTGCCGGGTTCGAGGATCTCAAACGAATCCAGAAACGAAAAGCCGGCGCCATGCGGCGTCAGGCTCATCGCTTCGGCGCCTCGAAGACGCCGGTGTCGAGCGGTTGATTGCGGCGCGAATTCGTAAACTCGTACAGGATGTAGCTGTCCCAGATCAAGCCGATGCGCATCGACCGCACATCCATGGATGGCCACGCGATCACGTTATCCACCGACCGCAACGGAAACATTCGCCCCGGATGCTTCGGAAGCAGTGTAACCGTCCGCGCATTGTCGTCGGGCGTAATCCGGGCATCGAACAGCCCCGCGAAATCCGTGCAGCCATTCTGAAAGAAGCCCAGGAGAAACTGCACGTCTTGGGTCGGCTTGCTGTCGTGCACTTCCAACTTGTATCTCGCGAGCGCCCTCTTGTCGCGCTTGATGTAGAGATCCTCGCCGCGCACCAGCACCAATTCGGGCGCTGGACTGGTGAACACCATCGCGAGAAACCCCGGAGCTTGGTAACTCAGGTGACCGAGGCTTTCAACGTGGCGATGCGGGAAACTCCAGTGAAATGTCTGCCGCACATCCGCGTCAAACGTCCGCGTGGCGGTTTGGTGCGCCACAAACGCCTCCGCATTCGTGTCCGCTCGGACCGCCACCGGGCCAACGCCTACGAACAAAGCCGTGACAGCGGTGCAAATTGATACCATTGGTCGGGATGCTTGCATATCGGCTCACGAAAACAGCTGGCCAACTCGACCGTGAACTCACGCACCGTCGCGGCCCGGTCGGATCCGCGCCAGTGCGGGCGCAATGGCGGCAACGCTTCCAACGCGTATTTCCCGGAATCCGTCGCCACGATCGTTGCCGCAACCAGTGGCGCGCCCGTCAACAGGCTCAACCAGACGGGCCCTGTTGAAAACGGCACGCGCCCATACGGAAAATCCACCAACACCGCATCGTCGTTGCCCTGCGGCCGATCCATCAACATGGCGACACATTTACCCTCCCCGAGCAGGCGCGTGATATCCACGAAACTGAATTGGTCCGTGCCGACCTCCAGCGTTTCCGCACCCCACCGCTGGCGGTACGCGGCGCGCCAGCGGTTCAACGCCGCGCTCGGTTCGGGCAGCGAGAGCACCACCAGCGGCAAACGAAACTCCTCCATCAACAACCCGCCTAATTCGAACAACCCTGTGTGCACCGTCACCAGCAACACTCCCTTGCCGTCGGCGAGCGCGCTCTGGATATGCTCGAACCCGCGCCGCGTTTCGATCAACGCCAGCGCGTCCTGTTTCGTGCGCGCCCCCAGTTGAAAATAATCCGCCAATGTTGCGCCGAAATTGCGAAACGTCCGCCGCACCGTGCGCCCGCGTTGGCCAGGCCCGGCCAGCAATGCGAGATTCTCGCTCACCGCCGCCTGAGCTTGGGGATGCGTCACGCGATAGGCCTCTGCCAATACGCGACCGGCCCCGCGCGCACCCGTGACTCCCAGCAGCCGTGCGAGGCGAACACCGGCGTCGAACCAGAACGCGCGGTACAGCGTCTGCGAATAATGCGGTTTCAAACCTTGGAGTAATCCAGCCGCGGCACGATCGGCACCCAGCGGTGAATTGCACAAACGAGATGAAAGAGCCTCACGCGCCACCACATGTTGAACGTCCAGTGAAGGTTTCCCGCGAGAATCGAGCTCACCGCCGGCACCATGCCGAAGCGGCCTCGCGGGTGCATCAACACCTCGAACGAACGGTTGTCGTAATACATCAGGATCATTTCGCGGTATACGTCCATGTACCGATGCACAACGCGCGAGTACCGCCGTCGTTCGCCTGCAGTCAACCCGCGTCGCTGTTTGTCCGCACGCCCAATCAATTGTGCCGCCAATTGCGCCGATGTCGTGGCGATGTGCACGCCCGATGAGAAAATGGGGTCGATGAATCCCGCCGCGTCGCCCACCAGCAGCGCTCGATCCGTGGCCAGTTGCTCGTGGTGATAGCTGTAATCGCTCGTCTTGTAGAACGGACCCAGCTGCTCGGCCCCCTTCATGCGCCGTGTCAGTTCGCTGCTGGACTCCACCGTCTTCGTGAACCACTCCTCGACCGTGCCGCCAAAGCGCTTCAGGTCGTCGAGCGTCCGCACCATGCCCACGGACATCTTGCCGCCTGCCAGCGGAATCAGCCAGAACCAGCCGTCCTCAATCCGCACGATCGTGATGTGGCCCTCCGCGTTGCCCGGGTTGCGATACACCCCCTTGAAGTGTGCGTACACCGCAATCCGTTTGGTAAGGTCCATCGGCTTCTTCGTCAGTCCCAATACCCGCCCGAGAAATGTGTCGCGTCCACTCGCATCGACCAGCCATCGCCCGCTCACCTCGTCGTCCGCCTGCCCCGACTCCGCGGTTGGGGTCAGGATCACGCGCCAAACCTTGCCCTCGGGCCTTACGTCTTTCGCGGCGCACCCTTGGCGCACCTCGCAGCCACAACTCGCGGCGTGATCCAACAACACGTGATCGAATTTCGCGCGCTCGACCTGAAATGTCTGCCCGTACCCGGGCACCAGCCCGCGCGCAAACCAAAACCGCTGCCACCGCGACCCATTGCCCACAAAAAACTCCGCGCCGTACTTCGGCTGGAATCCCGCCGCCTCGATCTTCGGCCACGCGCCACTTTCCTGAAACACGTCGTTGCCAAAAGGTAGCAGCGACTCGCCGATATGAAACCGTGGAAACACTTCGCGCTCCACCAGGAGTACCCGTTGGCCCGCCCGAGCCAGAAACGCGCCCACCGTGCTGCCGCCCGGCCCGCCGCCGATGATAATGGCATCGTACGCGGAGGGATTCATAACCGTGACTACTGTTTTCCGCCGGGTCCCGGCTGCTGCGCCAGCCAGCGCCGCAACGTCCCCAGCGACTGCAACGCCTGCCGTGCAGCTTGCGCGTCGTTGATCGCGATTCCGTACTGCTGCTCGATGGCTACCGTCAATTGCAGCGCGTCCAGCGAATCCAATCCGACGCTTCCTGGCCCGAACAACGGCGTCTCCTCCCCGATTTCATCGGGCTTGATTTTGAGGACGCAGTTCTCCACCACCAGTTCCTTCAATTCGTTCAAGGAGATTTCCGACATGTGCCTTCCCTGATGTCCACTGATTTAATTAGGTCATCCGGCGGCCAAAAGCAAAGCCGAACATTCGCCGCTCACTCCCCACACCGGCACCAGAATCCTCCGTCCCTCGCGTCGCGCGATTCCCGCCGCCTCGATCGTATTCCAGGCCGCCGATGCCACAAACGCGTCCCCGTGGTACGGTAACGTCAATCTCTTCGCACAACGCAACTGCTCCTCGAACCGGCCAAACCAATTATGTTGTGCCGTGCGACAACACACGACATCGGCTGGGAATTGCGCGAGGCATTCCTGCGCGGAACGCAACGCCTCGCTTCGTTGGCGATGCGTGAAGCCGTCGGCCAGCTGCACGATGCGCAGTTCCTTCCCGGATTGGATTCGCCGCAACAGCAACGCCCCGGCACCTTCACCGGGCACGTAGCCCGTTCCCTCGCGTGGCGACAACCAACCCACGTGCACGAAAGCGTCGATGACAATCGGGTCCAGTTCCGCCGCGCCGATGACCAATGCGTGATCCACCAAGCCGGTCGCCAGCCACGACGCCGCCACCCGAATCGCATTGACCCATGCCGAGTCGTCACCGACCACCGAGTAGCACGGTCCGGCCACGCCGAGCACCGCCGCCACGTGGCTGGTCGGCGAATTCAACACCGTTTCGGGGAACAGATTCGGGCCGGCGAACCGCTGGCCGTTCTTGACAATGCCTTCAAAAAAACGCCGCGTGGCCACAACTGCTCCCGTGTTGAACGCCGCCACAATCCCTAGCCGATCACGGCCCGCCCCGATTCCGAGATCGGGGTGCAGCGCAGGATTCGACGCCAGCGCCTGTTGTGCCGCCGCCAGCATGAACAACGTGATCGGACTGGCCCGACGCACGCGCGCTTCGTTCTGCAACGCCGCCAGCGGTTCACCGGTTCTGTCAACGCCGCGCACAACATGTTCGCCGCTCGCTTCATTCAGGCCTTTCATCCGCTGGGAAACGTCCGCTGGCAACACCGTGCCCATCCCACAAATGGCAACCGGGGAAAAGTCATCGCGACGGGGAATCGATACGATAGAAACTTGTTGGCTACCCACCTCGTATCGTTTGAAAACCAGTGCGGCATTCGACCCGCCAAATCCAAGATTCACCGTCAACGTCGCCTGCATCCCCGTCTGTTGTTCCCCGACCGCCACCAGGTTCGCTGCCACGGTCGGCTCGGGTCTCCGAACATGAAGGTTCGGCGGCAGGTGTCCCGACTGCAAGGCGGCAATCGCAAACAGCGCCTCGACACTGCCCGCCGCGCCCAGCGTGTGGCCAATCGCCGCCTTGGTCGAACTGATCCGGACCCGCGACGGAATTGCGCCGCCATTTCCGAACACGGTCGTGAAGGCTGCCGCCTCGCTCGCGTCGTTGAGCGGCGTACCTGTCCCGTGCGCGTTCGCATAGCCGATGTCCGACGCGCTGCCGCCGGCTCCGGCGATGGCTTGGCGCATCGCGGCCACTGCGGCCGTTCCGCAGGGATGTGGCTGCGTCAAGTGATGTAAATCTGTTCCGTGTCCATAGCCCGCCAACTCGCACAGGATTCGTGCGCCTCGCGCGCGGGCGTGTGATTCCGACTCCAGCACCGCAAATGCCGCCGCCTCGCCGAGCATCAAGCCGTTCCGCGCCACATCGAAGGGGCGACACCGGTCGGGACTCATCGCCTGCAAACAATCGAAGCCAACGTAGATTAATTCGGTCAACGCCTCGTAGCCGCCCACCAGCACGCAGTCGTACATACCCGAGCGAATCAAATCGGAGCCGTGACCGATGGCGTTGGCGCCGCTCGCGCACGCGTTGGCAACAATCGTCATTGGCCCGCGAAAACCAAGGTGCTGCTGCAAATCTTGGACTTGATTCTGCGCCTGATATCGCGAAACACGGAAAAACTGCCCCGCACCGCGCTGTTGCGATAACATCGCGCGCAGGAATTGTTCTCCCAACACCATCCCGCCGCCTGTCGTGCTGACGGACAGCGCCAACTGACCCAGGCGCGAGCACCCGTGGTCATCCAACAACTGGGCGTCCGCCAATGCCTCTCGGGCTGCGGGTAGCGCAAGTCGGCTTGCCCGTGAGAGCCGCGCCAGTTGCTTCGGAGTGAAGCCCGCCAGATCGGGAAGCACACACGTCGCGGCCTGCTGGCAGCGGCACCCGGCCACGTCGAACAAAGTCACCGGCGCCGAGGCGTCTTCCCCCGCCACCAGTCGCTGCCACGTAGCCGGGAAATCCCGCCCCAGCGGCGTTACCGCCCCCACACCGGTCACAACGACGCGTTCACTCATCGTATGCTCTCCAACGGCGCGGAACGATACAAGCTCCACCATTTCCGGTTTTGCGAACGAAACACCACCGGCCATGGGATCCAACACGCCAGCCACGACAGCGGCCGCAACAGCAGGCTCCACCAACTGACGACCCACCACGACCGCATCTCGCAACCGACCAGCCAGAATAACACGGTCGCCGCCAGCACCTCGATCTGCATCGTCACCACCAACCCCAGCCATGCCGCCACACTCCCCGGATGCGTCAGGACCGCCGCCAGCCACCCCAGCATCGGCAGAATGATGATCTGCCCCGCGTAGCCGGCCGGTTCACACCAGCGCACTGTCTTTTGCCAACGCATGTAGTGCTGGATGGCGTCACGCCAGTTTGACTCCGACGCCAAAGTCTCCAAAGTGGCTTCGCTGATCCTCACCGGTGCCAGTGCCCGTCCGAGCGCGTTGTCATCTGCCATGCGCGCGCCCAGTTCTTCCCACCGCGCTCGCTCGTGGAACCGGGCGGCGGGGAACATCATGGCCGCGCCAAGTCCAAACTGCACGGGTCCCGTTTGGTGACAGAACAGCACGCCGGGATAAAATTCCATGTTCGCAAATAACGCTTCCAACATCATCGGGCCGTTCTCAATGCGCCGCACCACGTACGGACACGTCACCATGCCCGCCCGTCCATCGGCCAACTCCCGTCGCATCGTGTCGAGCAATCCCATCGGCGCCACGATGTCCGAGTCGCTCCACATCCACAACTCGCCGCCCGCGTGGGCAGCCAGCACGTAAAACCACGAAACCTTCGGGCTAAGGAACCTTGTGGGCCGCGGAACAACAACCGGCTTCAGCTCCGCCTGTGGAAATCCCCGCCGCCACTGCTCGATAACAGGTTGCCACTTCTCCGCGTCCCCGTCTTCGATGCCCAACAGCATCTCCACGCTCCCGTCCATCTGGCTGACAAATGACTCCAGGGCCCCGATCAATTGCGGCGACGGAACGTCGCTTTGCAGGCTGGCGATGGGCTTGAAAATGGACAACGTGGGCAGCTTCCGTTCACTTCCCGCCGGTGCATTCCCCCGGCGCACGAGCGCCCGGCGCCGCCCACGGGTGACGAGCCAGGTCGCGATCCCCCACCAGCCCGCGGCCAGCAGCGACCAACCAATCAACAGCCATTCAAAAAACGGCGACATGTGATTCTACCAGGGTGAAAACCACGGTTGTTGCGGCCCATGTTGAAACCACTGGATCGCTTCGCCGGCAATCGTCTCCAACGGCCTGCGCGCCCGCCAGCCAAGTTCCTCCGCCGCCTTCGTGAAGTCGAACCACTGCCGCCGCCGCGCGTGGGCCGATGTTTCCCGGCAGATCCGTTCGTTCCCGATCACCTCGCCCACGGCGCCCGCCAGCGTGATGGCTGGCAGCGGCAACGCGACGCGCGGCGCGGATCGATTCGTAATTCGCCCCAGCGCTTCGAGGAATTCCTGGAGCCATACGTTGTGGTGCCCCAGTAAATACCGTTCGCTAATCCGCCCCCGCTCGGCCACGGCCAGAATGCCGTCGGCCAACTCGTTCACGTGGATAAAATTCAATCCCACGTGGGCACTGAATGGAAACTGTCCGCGCAGAAAGTCGCGTACGATCCGTCCCGTGGGCGTCGGCGTTTCGTCTCCCGCCCCCAGCGGGCTGGTAGGACTGGCAATCGTCACTGGCACGCCGCGCCGCGCCGCCCCCAACGCCGTGAGTTCGCTGAGCCATTTCGAGCGCCGATAGGGCTCGTACTCGGCGACGTGATCCGGGAAATCGCACTCGGTCACCAACGCCCCCCCGCCTTCCAGCACACCACACGAACTGACATGCACAAACCGCTCGACACCGCTGCGTTCCGCAGCCTCGATCACGTACTCCGTCCCGCGCACGTTCGTTTCCTCGATGATCCGCCGCACGCGCCGGCCAAATCGAAAGGCCGCTCCCAAATGGATGACGATACTGCAGTCTCGCACCGCCGCCTCGACGCTCGCACGATCGCGCAGGTCGCCATGGGCCAGCGTCACGCGGTCGCCAAACAATCGTCGCGCCTTCTCCGGTTTGCGACAGAAGACGCGTACCCGCGCGCCTTGGGTTAGGAGCCGGCTCACCACGTGACGGCCAATGAATCCTGTGCCACCCGTGATCAGGAATTGCGTCGACCCGCACATTGGGGCAGAATCTACGGCAAGAGTGAACGACAGAGAAGTGTTTTTCATCGCTGATGACTTCGGTATGGACGTGGAGCCCAACCGCGCCATTGCTCACGCCCATCACCGGGGCGCGCTCCGGGGAGCCAGCTTGATGATGGGCCAACGGGGGACGGAAGACGCCGTCCGCCGGGCGCGCGATCACCCGAGCCTGCAAGTCGGCTGGCATTTGCACCTGGATAGCTCGCAGCCCGTCACTTGTGCAGCGTGGCCGTGGGCCAATTCCTACAAACGCGCCGCCTGGGCCATCGGGTTGTCTCGCCGCGCGCGGCGCTTGATGCGCGATGAAGTCAGGGCGCAGTGGGAAATGTTTCGCGCCACGGGGTTGCCGTGCGCGTTTGTTAACTCGCACCACCACCTCCATGCCCACCCGTTCGTGTATCAGGCAATGCTCGACGTCCTGCCGCGACCTTTCGACGGCTGGATCCGCCTCGGCAAACCCCGATTCTTTTCCCCGAGTTGGGACTCGATTTGGATGAGAATTGCCGACCGGTTGTGGATGGAACTGCGTCGCCGTCGCTGTCCGCTCCGTTGCAGCGACACGCTCTGGGGTCTGGGCCGCACGTTTCGGATGCAGGCGCAGGAAGTCGCGGGCGCGGCGCGGCAACTGGGCGTGGGACTCCATGAGTTTTACTTTCACCCGCGCTCGGTGGACAACGACGAGGATACACGGTGCTTGCTGGAATTGAAAACATGCGGATTCTGATTGCGCTCGCGTTGCTCGCAGTTTCGACCGGTTGCGCTTCCGTCAAGCCGACGGCGGGCGCAGGCCGTCCGTTCGACTTTCAGCGGGACACCTTTGCCTACGCCAACGAACTGGTGTTCAACTACCAAAACGGCGTTCACGTCGCCGACACCAACGCGTCGAGCCGCGAGCATTCCTACACGCGCCGCTGTTTCATCATGGCTGCGGGCGTGGTGCAATTCTGGAAACACGCGCGCTTCGACCCGCAAGCGCCGCCGGTGTCCGAGGACGAACTGGCCCGACGCATTCGCCTGGTTCGCAACCGCGCGGCGTGGTGGCCGGGCTGAACCGCTCGAAAAACGTGTCGCGTTTCCGGGATTCACCAGCCTGCACGACCTGAGCGCTCGCGAAGGCCGCCTCCTGCGCGCCAACATGGGCGCGGGCTGGACCACCTATTTCCACCTGCGCAAGTTCCCCATGCCGTTCACGCCTTCGCCTGAGTATGAAGCGCATCTGTGTGACGATTTGCGGCACTGGCTGCAACAAGGTCACCCCATGGTCGTGTGGCTCTACAATTTCCCACACGTAAACATCAATCACGCCGTGACCGTCTTCGAAGAAACCGAGCGACCGCAGCCCGGCCAGATCGTCTTCCGCGTCTACGATCCCAACTACACCGACGCGCCGCGTACGTTGACGTACGACACGGTCACGCGCGCCTTCTCCTACGGAAAGACGTTCTATTTCCCCGGTGGTCCGGTGCACGTCCGCTACATGTACACCAGCCTGCTTCGCTGACACCGGGACGCGGGTCATTCATCCCTTGAAGATCAGGAATTTTCGCAACACGTAGTTGAACACCAGCGCCGTGAAGATATTGCTCCCGAACGCCAGCGTCGTCGCGATGCCCAGCCGGTCAATCAGAAAACCCATCAGCCCGGTGCCAAGGACCATGCTGATCCCCGAGACGAGATAGAAGAAACCGATCTCGATGATCCGATGATGCCGCCCGGATTCAAATACCCAGGCGATGTTGATCAGATACGCCGTCAGATTGGAAAACAGAAACGCGATCGCATTGTCGATCATCGAATTCCGCGCCCGAATGGCGTCCGACAACGAGACCGCCGACGCGTGCATCACGCGCAACAACGGATCATTCGGCCCCAGCGCCGGGAAGATCTTGAACGCACACAGGTAGAACAGCGAGATATGCACCACCGTCGCCACTCCCCCCGCGATGGCGTACTTGATGAATTGCACCAGCGGCCCGTGACGGCGCCCGGCGAACTGCGCGAGGATGTCTTTTATCATCTACACCAGATCGCACGCGTCAGCCGGCATCCAATGCGCGTCCTTGCCGTCCCACTTGACGTTGCAACCGATCGGATTCGTCATCGGCTTCGTCACCGGTTTCCCGGCAAGATGCTCGCGCAACGCCGTCTCCAAATCGTTCACGGTCATCTTGCTCGTGTCGCGCGGACTGTCCACCGCGCGGCCCGTGTAAACCAGTTTTCGGGAACGGTCGAACACGTAGAAGTGCGGCGTCCGCAACGCCCCATACGCCCGCGCCACATCCTGCGGCGCGTCATGCAGATACACCCAGGGGAACTTCTTCTCCTTCATCCGCTCCACCATGTGCGGGAAATCGTCATCCGCGTAGGTGTTCTTGCTGTTGGAATTGATGCCCACAAACCTCACGCCTAGCGACGCAAATTGTTCGACGGTCTTCCTCGTCACCTCGTCCGACCCGAGCACATACGGACAATGATTGCAGGTGAAAAAGATCACCAACACCTTCGCGTCGGCAAAATCCGATAGCTGATACGTCTTGCCGTCCGTCGCGGGTAACTTGAAATCCGGCGCCTGATCTCCAATTTTCAATGTAAAAGCCATGACTGCGATCCTTTCGTTGCTCCCCAAAATCTACCTTGCTCCCCTCCCCGCGACAATCCGAATCGCACCCTACAAACCGACCCCAAACCGTATTGTAGGGCGCGATGCCTGTCGTGTAGGTATCGCGCCGTTTCGACCCGCCTCGTGTCTTTTGGTCTTGAGGCGTCCCGCCTCCCCCGAATCCCTTTCGGGGCTGTCCCCCCTTTTGGCTTCGCTTTGGGTTCGGTTTGGTCAAAAACCACCCTTCCGGTGCCTCTCCGGTGCATTTATCCCCCTCTAAATGGGTTCGGTTTGACCGACCGAACCCAACCATCATTTTGCCTAACACATTCATAACGAAACGCTTCCACGTTTTTGAAATGGGTTCGCTTCGCAAAAACATACTTTTATACGGAATCCCATCCCCACCAGCAGTATTTCCTCCTTTGGAGTGCGGTGACTTGTCACCGCTTTGCCGTTGGCCTGATTCGGGCGCGACGACCTTCCTAATTTCAAACAACCATCGCCACTCTACCACCCCCGCCCCGCCCTGTCCAGCAAAATTATCAATTTCCGATAGAGAAGTAGGCCGCGCGCCGTCGTTGGTCGGTGTAGCGTGGGAAGCCAAGCCGCCGGGAGCGGCGCGACGTAGTGGGGTGCCGAAGCGAGAGAATCCTTCGCGGCGAATCGGTCCGACAGCCACCTAACGTGGCCACTCGCTCACACGATTCCACCAACGCTCGAGCCATTGCCGATATGCCGCCGGCTTCGGCATGCGTTGCACTAGATCAGCAGACCCAAGCGATTTGTCAGGCCAGAGATGGAGCCGGTTTTGAAGCCCCACTTCTTTCGCAATCAACTGTACGCTCTTCAGCGCCCCCAACGCGTACCTCTGCCACGATTCTCTCGTGGCAAACACATCGGTATTCAAGTGAACGCCGCGCATTCGGGCCTCTTCAGCGATTCTCGCAACGTTTTCGGCCCTAATGTTAATTGGCTCGTGAAAAACGGTGATTGGTTTCAGTTCCACAACCGCCTCTAGCGTGGCTCTCAGATCAACTTCGTCGCATTCGGGATACGTCGGCGCCATGGCTACGTAGACATTGAGTCCCGCTTCTTTCGCGGCCCGCAATGTTGCCAGCCGCGTCGATGGAGGCGGGGCCTTCGGCTCATAGAGTTTTGCCAGATCATTGCGCAGTGTCGGAAGGCTCATCCCGAACACCAACCGCTTGCCGAAACTTTGGAACAGATCGAAGTCTTTTCGGGCAAGCGGGCTGCGGGTCAATATTCGAACGTTCAACGTTGACTGGTCACGAATCAACTCCAACGAGCGTCTCACCAAATACCGAGCAGCTGTCGCCAATTCACGCTGTCGTGCAACATCCGGATGGATGAAATTCTGATAGGGATCGGTCGTGCTGCAATAGATGACAGCACGATTTCCGTCCCGCTTCAGGCTTCCCTTGGGGGCGTTCTCGGCTGCCCGGAGCGACGCCAGAAACTGCTCCTCATTCCACGGGCGCAACAAGACATATCTACCCCACTCTTCATCGGGGTCCTTCACGCCATACTCTGCCAGCTTGGGCGCTTGTTTAATTGTCGAAGCGCTGGGCACATAGCAGAAGCGACACGCATGCGAACAGCCAACGGCCACATTGAAGGCCCAGTTGGAAAGGCTCTTATAGACGAAATTGTTCTGAGCAATAACGGCCGGCACATGCCAAAAATCCGACACCGTGCTTCTGGTCGTCGTCAGAAGGCGACCTCGCCCTAGTCGACCTGACGACAGAGCCACGTCCTCCTGCGCTAATGCAGCACTCTCTCTTGATGGATGTATCAACACATCAACCCCGCCTCAGAATAGCTCAGGCACATTGATTCGTCGAAGTGTTTCGTTCCAGAATTTTTCACCCAACTTGTGCTTGCTCGCAAAAAGCAGGTAATATAAAGGGAGATTCTTGGGGGTCGTGACCTGCTGAATATTGCCAAAAGAAGTGTACCCGAGCTGGCGCAACTGTGACTGGTAGATTTGAATCAAGCCCCTGCAGAACTTCGCCGGGCTGTTCGTTGGAAGCTGCCTCCAGGAGTCACGCCCCAGATAGACGGTGAGCGGCGCATCGGCATCAGTGTGACGAACGTAATTGTGCATGTTCCTTTTGATATCTGTCCCGATTGGTATGTTGATAAGAAGGTCAGAACGCGCCCTCCGACTGAGGGTTTCAATTAAGGTAAATGGCGCATGGCCAATACGGGTGGGATCAACAAACGTCAACGCAAGCGACTCATTAGGAATAGTGATTTGCCGAATTGCCTCCGCACAATCGCCACACCAAATGTCAACCTGGCCTGCCTTTTGGTGTCCCCTAATCCTCTGAGAAAGAGCGCGCGCCGCAGCTTCATTTATTTCCACAAAGATGAAATCGGTGAAATTCTTCTCCAGCACTTTCAGAGGCGAACCCAAATCCTCTTGATTGGATTCTCGAATCAAGCACTTGCCAGGACCTGCAAACAGTTCGAGGTAAAGCCGGTGGTGTAGCCATACCTGATCTTTCATCGCTTGGTTAAAAATTTCGGAATAGTAGGTCAGGGGATGATGCTTCTGTTGAATCCATGACCCACTCTCACGGACCGGAAGACCGTCCGAAACCGCCACAACTTCTTCCCAAGGCGATCTGTCCGCCGAATCCAATAGATGGAACCGAGGCTCTGGAATAGCTTCTAGTTAATCGACTCGGTGGAGTTTTGCAATCTTTCAGTTAACCAAGGATATCGAAGTTATCATAGTGGACTCGGAGGCTAGCTGCTAACTGCTAACTACTAGCTACCGTTCTTTCGCCTCCTCTGAGTCGTCTTCGGAATTGTCTTCTGTCTCCCCGCTCAGAATCCTTTTCGGAGCTGCCCCCGCTACTGCCTTCCGCCGCCCGGTTCCACGCCGGGCCCGAACACCATCACGACTTGACTGGCTGGCGATTCAATCGAAACGGGGGCTCGACAAGAGGTGGTGGTGCAGAGCGCTTGCGGACTTCGGCGAGTTTCTCCTTCAGCGGCTCCAACACCGGCTTCTCCGTGATGAATTTCTCAAGCAGATTGGCATGGCGAGAATCGGCAATCTCCAAGATCGGCTCGAACATGCCGCGGTATGTGATTTCACGAGCTCCCGCGAACGCCTCTCCCCCGTTGTCCTCGTGTTTGTTATAGGTATCATACCTCTTGACCAGAACCGGCACGGCGTTGGTTTCCTTGTGGAGCAACAGGTACCGGTAGAGTTCAGCATTTGGCGGTTCCGAGAGCGACGCATCGGACTCCAGCTTTTCGGTCAACGCTTGTATGAGGTAATAGTACTCCGGTTGCCCTTTGAGAGATGCGATGCACCAGTCCAGCCAAGAGCAATAGATCCGCCTGTCATCATTGATTGCTCGGTCGAATGGGATAGCTGGGTCGGACGGATGGAGCGCATATTCCTTCGTATCCTTCCACGGCAGTTCAACGTAGTAATACCACAGTCCGGCATCGATACACTTCGGGATCGCGATCTCACCCAAGTGAACTCTTGCCCCCAGAATATTATCCTCCCATTTCTTGTTGTACTGTGGATTCGCGCGCCAATCATAGCGGCGCAGGGCTTCGATGTCGGCACCCCGCGTCATCCGCTCGTAACAGATCCGGGCGACCAATCGCTGCTGCCACGTCAACGCGGGGTCGGTAGCGGCTTGCGCCAGCAGGGGCAGGGCATTCGTGCCCAGATCCAACACGGCTTGCCGCGCCTCCAGATAAGGCCGGCCCTTGGCACTAACGGCTGTCGCCAGCATCTTGTCGAGCTGCGGACGATCCAACGCCTGCACTGTCAATGGAACAAAGCAGAGCAGCAGAAGCATTTGCTTCATAGTCTTACTCCCGATTGATCGCGCCGACTCACCATTCCCCGCCAACATCCGGCATCCGCAGCACATCCGGGTCCGCCGCCATCCCGAGGTCACGGGCGACGCGGGCCAATGGCTGGATAACTTCCAGCGCCCGCGCAATCGTCTTCTTCACCCGCCTTCTGGCTGTTGTCGGGACTTTCCTGGAAGAGCGCCTGCAGCGGCGATTTCCTCGGCGGAAACAGTTTCAGTTTGATCTTCGCGTCCCCCGGCAGTCCCGCCGCTTCGCGCACCAGCCGAAGCGCCACGGGAAACCCGCCGAGTTCGTCCACCAACCCCAGCGCCTTGGCGTCTTCGCCGGTCCACACGCGGCCTTTGGCGATCTCGAGGACTTTTTCCCTGGGAAGTTTGCGGCCGGCCGCGACCTTGGTCGTGAAATCATCATAAATACGGTCCAGCCATGTCTCGAATCGCGCCCACTGCTCGGGCGTGTAATCCTGCAGACCCGTGAACACCATGGCGTTCGAGCTGGAATGCACTTCGTCCCACGAAATGCCGAGCTTGTCCCAAAAATTCGTGGTGATCATCTTGCCCGCAAATACGCCGATGGAGCCCGTCAGCGTGGCCGGTTGCGCCACGATCTTGTCCGCCGACATCGCGACGAAATAACCGCCGGACCCGGCGACCCCGCTCATCGACACGATAATCGGTTTGCCCGCTTTCTTCGCGCGCACGGTCTCCCGCCAGATCGTGTCCGACGCGACGTACGACCCACCCGGGCTATCGATGCGGAACAAGATCGCCTTCACATTCTTGTCGTCCGCCGCCGCGCGGAACGCTGCGGCAATCGTGTCGGCCCCCATCGTCACATCCTGGAACAACGGATCGTAACCGCTCTTGCCGCGGTTCACGCCGCCGACACCGTAGATCAGCGCCACCGTCGCGCCCTCATTAAAGGGACTGCCGGCGCGTTCGAGGTATTTGGAGAGATAGAGAAACTTCGTGTGTTTGCCGGCCTTCTTCTTGATCTCGTCGTAAACTTCGTCGCGGTACGCCAGTTTGTCGACCAGCTTCGCCTTCAACGCTTCCTCGCCCAGAAACGGCCCGCGATCGATCAGCGCCCGCACCTTGCTCTTCAGGCAGTTTGCGGGCCCGGGCGATTCCTTTGACGATCTGGCCAAACTCCGACTCCATCACCTTTTCCGTGGCCTCGCGATGCGCGGCGGTAAATTTCTTCTCAGTGAGAATATTCATCGCGTTCTTGTATTCGCTGCGATGATCCATCCGCGGAATGAGACCGAGTTTGTCGAGCGTCCCGCGAATGAATGAGCGCTCGAACATCAGCCCGGCCAACCCCACGTCGCCGGAGGGTTGCAGGCAAATCTCGTCGAACGCGCTCGCCAGGTAGTACGAGCCGTTGCCGCGGCCGCCTTCGCCGAATGTTTCGGCATACGCGATGGCGGGCTTGCCGCTGCGGCGAAACGCCATCACCGCATCGCGAATCTCCTGGATCTGCGCCAGCGACAGACCCGCCTCGCCCACGCGCGCCACCAAGCCGACCACCCGCTTGTCCGTCGCTGCCCGGTCCAGCGCCTCGACCACCCCCAACGTCGTCGGCGCTTTGCCGGAAACGATCTTCGCCACGGGATCGTCGGGAACGTACTCCACCAAATGCGTCTCGAAATCCGCCTCCAGGATTACCTTCGACGGGACTGTCTTCCTGCCCATCAACATGCAGCCCAAACCCAAGATTATCCCGAGGAGAACCAGCGCGCCGACCGCCGCCAGTGAACGCACAATCAATTTCTTCAGGCTTTGCATTGCCATAACCTCCCGATTCCGATGATGAACACGACCGCTCGTCTGCCGCCGACATTACCGCCGCGACCCCGCCCCGGCAAGCCGCGCGACAAATGCGGGGGGATTGCTTTTGACTTCATCTGTGGCTACATGTTGTGGTGTCATCTCGGTAAGGAGGATTTGCATCGATGGACCTGAGTGTCCTGACATTGTCGCGTCTACAGTTCGCGTTGACCATAATGTTTCACTACCTGTTCCCGCCTCTATCAATCGGGCTCGGCGGTCTGCTCGTCATCATGGAGGCGATGTATCTGAAGACCGGCAACCCCTGCTACGAGGTGATGGCGAAGTTCTGGACGAAGATTTTCGCCGTCAACTTCGCCGTGGGCGTCGCCACCGGCATCGTGATGGAATTCGAATTTGGTACGAATTGGGCCACCTACTCGCGGTACGTCGGCGATGTGTTCGGCTCGGCGCTGGCGGCGGAAGGCATCTTTGCGTTCTTCCTCGAATCAGGTTTCCTGGCGGTGCTCGTGTTCGGCTGGGACAAAGTCTCGCCGCGAACCCATTTCTTCTCGACGTGCATGGTCGCCCTCGGCGCGTTCTTCTCTTCCATCTGGATCGTCGTCGCCAACTCGTGGCAGCAAACACCCGCCGGCTTCCATATCGTCGGCGAAGGACTGACCGCCCGAGCGGAGATCACCGATTTCTGGGCAATGGTGTTCAGCCCGTCCAGCATGCAACGTCTCGCCCATACGCTCATCGGCGCCTATCTCCTCGCGGCGTTCTTTGTGATGAGCATCGCCGCCTATTATATATTGAAGGGACGCCATCTCGACCTCGCCCGGAAGAGCTTCAGCATCGCGCTGGTCGTGGGCGCTTTGGCGTCGCTGGCCGCGCCGATTTCCGGCGACCTGCAGGCGCGAAAAGTCGCCCAAACGCAACCCGCCAAGCTCGCCGCCATGGAGGCGGTCTTTCACACCGGCCCGGAACCGACGCCGTTGTATCTCTTCGGCCAGCCCGACGCTAACGAGCAACGCGTCAGATACGGCGTCACGATTCCCGGGCTGTTGAGTCGGCTGGCCTATGCCGATTCCCAGAAGGCCCGTCACCGGGCTTGATCAAATCCCGCGTCGTGACTGGCCGCCGGTGGCGATGACGTTTTATTCATTCCATATCATGGTGTGGCTCGGTCTGCTGTTTGTCGTAGTAACGCTTATGGGGCTGTACTTCCTTTGGCGGGGCACCCTGTTTGAGAAACGTTTGCTGTTGTGGGTGTTCGTATGGGCGGTGCCCCTGCCGTACATCGCAAACCAACTCGGCTGGGTCACCGCGGAAGTGGGGCGGCAACCGTGGGTGGTGTACGGGTTGCTTCGCACCAGTGATGCGCTCTCGAAAGCCGTCGTCGCCAATCAAGTGCTCGGCTCGATCATTATGTTCATTGTCATCTATGCCCTGCTTTTCGCGGTTTGGGTTTTCGTGTTGGACAGCAAGATCAAGCATGGCCCCGATGAGGGCGTGACGGTTCCGACTACGACGGCTTCCGCGGGGCTCTTTGGCCTGGCCGGGTTGCGCGCCGGCACCGGTGGCGCGTCGCTAACCGGGACGGACAACCCGAAGGAGAAGGAGTAGCGCCATGGACCTCAATATTCTCTGGTTCATCCTGCTGGGCGTCCTGCTGGCCGGCTACGCCATCCTCGACGGCTTCGATCTCGGCGTCGGCATCCTGCATCTGGCCGTGAAGAAAGACGGGGAACGACGCACCCTGATGAATTCCATCGGGCCGCTGTGGGATGGCAATGAGGTGTGGCTGGTCACGTTCGGCGGGGCGTTGTTCGCGGCTTTCCCGAACGCCTATGCCACGGCGTTCTCGGGGTTTTACACCGCGTTCATGATGCTGCTGTTTGCGTTGATCTTCCGCGCGGTATCGATGGAGTTTCGCGGCAAGCATGACTCCCCGGCGTGGCGCTCGTTTTGGGACGTGTCGTTCTGCATCGCCAGCGCGGTGGCGACGCTGCTCTTCGGCGTGGCCGTCGGCAACGCAATGCGCGGGATGCCCATCGGCCCGGACATGGAGTTTCATGGCACATTCCTCGGCCTCCTTCATCCCTACTGCCTGCTGGTCGGACTCTTCGCGGTCGCCACCTTTGCGATGCACGGCTCGATCTATCTCTACCTGAAAACCGAGGGCGAATTGCAGCAACGAATCCATGAGTGGATGTGGCGGACATTCGGCTTTTTTCTCGTTCTCTATATCTTCACCACGATCTTCACCCTCGTCGCCGTGCCGATGGCCACCCACAATTTCGCCGAACACCCCTGGGTGTGGACGGTCGTGGTCCTGAATGTGCTGGCCATCGCCAACATCCCCCGCGCCATCCATCTGCGGCGCCCGGGCTACGCCTTCGCGTCATCGTGCGCGACCATCGCCGCGCTGACGTTCCTCTTCGGCGTCGCGTTGTTCCCCCATCTCATCTACTCGTCGCTCAATCCCGAGTGGAGCCTCACCATTTACAGCGCCGCCTCTTCGCACAAGACGCTCGCCATCATGGCGACCATGGCCGCGTTTGGCCTGCCGTTCGTGCTCGCGTACACGTCGGTTGTCTATTGGGTGTTCCGTGGTAAGGTGCAGTTAGGCAAGTTTAGCTACTAATCGAGGAGACAGTTCATGGATATTCTGATCCTGGCCGACGGGGTGACCCTCACGGAGACCATCAAGGCCGCCATCGACGACAAAATCAGCCGCGTCGAGCAGTACGCGCCCCGAGCGGTGCGCGCGCGCGTGCGGTTGCGTAAAGTCAGCGCCCATCCCTCGCCGCGTCAGTACACCGTGCGGGTGCTGGTCGAGATTCCAGGGGCCGACCTCAGCGCGGAGGAATCCCGCGGCGACGTCGTCAGCGCCCTCGACGTGGTGGCGGGCAAGATCGAGCGCCGCCTGCGTAAACGCAAGACCGACCGCCTCGCCAAACGCATGCGCGGCGTCCGCCGCAAACCGTAGGAGCCACCGAATCTCGAATCCGGCACGTCACCCGAACGCGTGAGCGGCCTCGCTTTTCTTGTCCCCCCGGTCGCCGGGTTTGTGATACCCTTGCGGCGTGATCATCCGTAACCTCATCCTCGATTGGTCCGGAACTCTCGTCGATGATCTAACGCCGGTGGTGAAGACTACGAACCACGTGCTGGTATCATGTGGGTTGCCGCCGATCACCTTGCCGGAGTTCCGCGCGGAGTTCTGCCTGCCCCTCCGCAAGTTCTACGGGCAGCGCCTGCCCCACGTGCCTCAGGCGGAGCTCGAGCAGATGTTTCTGTCGGAATATCCAAAACATCACGCCGAGATCACCCTGCTTCCACAAACGCTGGATTTCCTGCTCTTTTGCCGGGAACGGCAGATGGGCGTGTTATCGCCAGCACGGTCGATACCCACACGTATGAAACGCAGGCTGCGCGCTTCGGCATCGGACGCTTCATCACCAAGCCCTACATCGGCATTGACGACAAGACGACGAAGATCCATCACATCCTGGACGAAAACCATCTCGATCGCGCCGAGACGATGTTCGTCGGCGACATGGAACACGACATCGAGGCGGGCAAGGCCGGCGGCATCCACACGTGCGCCGTGCTGACGGGCTACAATCATTTCGACAAACTGCGCGCGATGGATCCCGACCTGATCTGCCACCATCTCGGCGAATTGCAGGCGTTCCTGGCGGGGCGGGAGGTCGTGCATGGATAGAATCGTCATCAAAGACCTCGAAGTGGATGCGCACATCGGCGTCACGGAGTCCGAGCGCGCGCAGCCGCAGCGGCTCCTCATCACGGTGGAGTTGGACCGCGACCTGGCGGAGGCGGGACGCACAGACCGGGAAACCTTCACGTTGCCCTACGACGCGGTCGTCGCTATGGTTCGCAAGGTGGTCACGGAACGCCCGTACAAACTCGTGGAAGCGGTGGCCCATCACATCGCCGAAACGATTCTCTTCTACAACATGGCGCCCGCCGTCACGGTTGAAGTGAAGAAATTCAGTATTCCGCAAAGCCAATATGTCTCCATCCAAATACGCCGTCCCCGGTAACGAATCCGCGCGGACGTGTCGGTGCCTGATACTGATGGCGTTGGTGCTCGGTGGATTTAGGGCCAGCGCCGACACCGTCAAGCTGAAGGATGGCACCGTGCTGGAAGGCGACATCACCGCCCAGGATGACGCGACGCTCTCCATTTATCTCGAGTTTGCCGGCGGCACGATCACCCAGACGCGACAAATCAACAAGGCGGATATCGCCGGTGTCGTTCTTTCGACGCCCCAACAAAAAGCCGAGCAGCAGGCAACGCGTGACTATGAAAAACTGCAAAAATACCAACTGAATCCGAAGGACAGCTACGCGGTCGGCTACTACGACCAGATCATCAAGGACGTTTTTCGCGCATTCCTGCGGGAGCACCCGAACTCCCCCCATGCATCGAACGTGACCGCACGCATCGCTGAGTGGGGGGCGGAGCGCGACTTGGTGGAGGCCGGAAACATCAAGTTTCACGGTCGATGGTCGCCTGCCGCAGAGGTTGCCCCGCTAATCGAGCGCGAGCGCGGCCAGCAGTTGCTCCAACAAGCCCGCGCGCTCATTGCTCAACACAGATTCGAGCCTGCCATTCAACAGCTGCAGGTGGTCATTCACATGGAGGGACAGCCGGATCTGGTTTCGCAGGCAAAACCGCTGCTGGCTTCGGCTTTCCAGCCGGCGGTGAACTCGCTCGACCAGCAATGGCATCAATTGGAGAAGGATATTTCTTCCGCCCAACACCGGGTGGACCTCGCCCATCAGGCGCTGGGCGCAGCCGAGGCGACGCTGACACAGGCGACGAGCAGCGGTGGCTCGCAGTCAACTGTCCAAGCCCAAATCGCCGTCAACAGGGCACGCGGCGAACTCAATGCCGCGCAGAACTATTTCGACTACGTCAAGAGCCAATTCGATACCGTGAGCCAGAAGCTCACCACTCTGAAATCACAAGCCTCCCGGACGGAGGTCTCGACCGCCGCCCCCCCAGCTCCCAAGGTGCAACCTGCACCATCAACGACTGCCGCTCCACCCGACGTGCTCGTGGGCCTCGTTGCCTGGATGAAGAACAACTGGGTGGCGATGGCGACTATCGGAGCCGTGATGCTTTTTCTTATCTACCACTTCCTTATTAAAGATTAGGCCCGCGAGAAATTGCGAACGTCCTTCACTGCCAGTACTTCTGAAAATCGTCCGCGTCGTTTTTCTCAAAGGTCGGGAACCGCGTGTGGCCCGGATCGTTGGCTTTGACTCCAACCGCATTCTCGATGTACTGGTAGACCTCGATCGGCTTTTGATCAAACCGCACCGTCAAAGCGTTGGGATTGTATGCGTCCCAGATTTTAGGGGCGATGACCGAGAGACTCGTCATGACACAGCAGACCAGGATCGTGGCGGCGATAAAGCCAAAGATGAACCCGAATACCATATCGATGATCTTCGGGTAGCGGGGCACCGATTCTTGCGTGAGGCGATTAAGCACCAAAACCAACGGCAGGCATCCCGCCAGGAACACGGCCCAATACGCTCCGAACGCGCCATAGGCGCCCGCACCCGGCATCACCGATTCGACCCAGCGCGCTGCTTCGTACCAGTACCGCAGGGTCACCATCATCGCAAAGAACAGCAACACGGAACTGGTCAGTTCGTAGAACACGCCGAATGCGATCGCCCCTCCCCACGCCAACATCAGGATCACCGCAATCGCCGCAAGGCTCAGAATAACTGGAATGGTTTCCGCCATGGTCAGCTCGCTTGTATCACTTCCTCCACCGACGTGATGCCCAGTAGAATTTTCTCCGCGCCATCACAATAGTAGGAACGAAGACCCTTGCCCGAAGCCAGCTTGTGCAGTATTTGCTCGTTGGCGCCATCGTTGAGGGCTTTGCGCAACTCCTCGTCCATGACAAGCAATTCAAAAATCCCCGTGCGGCCCTGATAGCCGGTACCGTCGCAGACCTCACAACCAACCGCACGATAAATGCGGCTTCCCGGCTCAAATTCCAGACCGATCTCATTCAACTCCGCTCCCGTTGCCGCATACGGCTCGCTGCACTCCTTGCAAAGTACGCGCACCAATCGTTGCGCCACCACCAGCAGCAACGACGAGGAAATCTGGTAGCGTTCCACCCCAATCTCCTGCAGACGGGCGATCGTGCCTACGGCGTTCTTCGCGTGCAGCGAGCTGAATACCAAATGACCCGTCAGCGCGGCGCGGACCGTGATCTTGGCCGCCTCCGCGTCGCGCATCTCTCCCACAAAGATCACGTCCGGATCCTGCCGCAGAATCGAACGCAGTCCCGCTTCGTAACTGACGCCCGCTTTCACATTGACTGGAATCTGCGTCGCCCCCTCCAGTTCATACTCCACGGGGTCTTCAATGCTCATGATGTTCAGCCGCTTTCGATCGAGACGACTGAGCGCGGCATACAGAGTCGACGTCTTGCCGGAGCCGGTTGGTCCAGTCGCCAGAATGATGCCGTTACGCGAGTGAATGACGTGGTCGAACCGCTCCAGCATGTCCGGGCGCATTCCGAGTTCGCCCAAGCCCAACACTCCGCTCTTGCGGTCGAGGATGCGAAGCACCATCTTCTCGCCGTGTATCGCGCTGGTCGTGGCCGCGCGAAAATCCACTTCGCTCGTCCCCGTGCGCACGCGAAACCGACCGTCCTGCGCTTTCCGTTTCTCCGCCACGTCAATCTGCGCCAGCGTCTTGAGCGCCGCGACCACCCGCAGGGCGTCCGCCCGAACAAAGGTCAACCGTTCCTGCAGCACGCCGTCGATGCGGAAGCGAACGCGGCAACCGTCAGCCTGCGGTTCGATGTGAATGTCACTGGCGCGTTCACTGATCGCATCTTCCAGCACTTCGCGGGCGGCTTCGATGCCGGTCATCTCAGGCACGTCCTTGCGGATCTGGATCGGATTGCCATCCACATCGAGAAACTCCATCCCGACACGTTTTTTCTCGGTCCCGAAGATGGTGGCGAACTTCGTGCGCCCGCCAAACAACCCCCGCTTCTTCGGAGTTTCGTCCGACTTCAAGCCGGCTACGCGACCCGTGAGTGTCCGGGCCATCTCATAATCGCGATGCCGACGTCGGCGTCTGGCCAGATACATTGGAAATCCTACGAAAGGGACCAGAAGCACCGCGGTGTTGATGCGGCGAATCTCCTCGGGCATCCCCTTCACGTCGTACTGTACCCAACTCAGTGTCGCAATCCACCCCATCGCTGCCGAACAGAGGACCAGCAGAAAGACATCCATGGTCCAGCAGTGGACGTAAGCAGGCGCTGGGGGCGACTGTGCGGCGCTGTCCTCCGCAGTTTGCAATCGTGGGGTCTGCAATCGAGATTGTAAACGCGGGAAAAACGGCTTCTCGTGGGACGGCGGTTCCGCGTTCTTCTCCACGGCACTTGCAGGACTTGGCACAGCCGAAGGCGAGGGCGACGGGAGCACAACGCCGTCGATGCTTTCAACCAATTCGAGGGGCAGTTTTACCTCACCATTGGGGATGGTAATCCGGACGCTGTCGGCGTCGCGCGCCAGAATCGTGACGTTATGATAAACCGTGCCGTCCTTCAGCTTCACTTCGGATGCTACGAGCGAGCCGACGGCTAGAAAGACCCCGAGAACAACCAGGTTGAAGCTTCGCAAAATTGCGCGTGCCTCCGTATTTCGATGCTGCACTGTGCGCATCGTTCCACCGCTGAGTCAACAGCAATTACGGACTAATCGTCGGGCGGCTCTTTGGCAGCCATCTTTTCCGTGGCCTTCGAGTGGTTGCCCTGGGATTTGATCATCCCGCTTTGGCGGGCGAAGTTGAAGAGGCCGCCCGCATCAATCACCGGCCGCGCCTCACCGAGCGGCTTTGTCGGAAGGACCTTGGAAGATTTGAGAATCCTGAGCGTGTTCGCGTCCAGATCGAGTTCCACCTCGTCGCCCGTTTGGATGGCTTCGCAAATCCGCGTGGTGGTCTCGACGGGATAAAGTTCGCCGGTAGCCACGCTGTTGCGGAAGAAGATGCGGGCAAAACTTTCCGCTACCACCGCCTTGCAACCCGCCGCTCCCAAGGCGATCGGCGCGTGCTCGCGCGAACTGCCGCAACCGAAATTGCGACCACCGATGACAACAATGTAGGGAGTCCGGGGTTGGCCCTCAGGAATGTAACGGGTCGGATACAGGTCCTTGGGTAAGCCGCACAGCGCGAAGCCGCCCAGTTTCTCATATTCCTCTGGAATCGTGGGCACGAGGGTCAAATATTGCGCCGGAATGATCTGATCGGTGTCAATATTGTCCCGCACGACGTATGCTTTGCCGCGAATAACCTTGCTCATAGCCCACCTATCTTACGTAAAGGCTCGAGACGAATCAATCCTCAAAACCTTGCGCCGAGGTTGGAAACGGAATTAACCGTGCAGTGACACATCCCCCCTGGCAATGGGCTGCGGTTTGAGCGGAATCGGACGGTCAGAAAGATCGCTTAATCCGATGGGCCCTGAGAGAACGCATGTACAACCAACTGAATGCCGGCACTCCAAAAACACCGAGATCCGTAGCTGCTTTTCCAACTTGCGTGATCTGGTCAGCTTGGGCCGAGGCGTTCAACTGCATGAGCATTCCAGCCATCAGGCCACCGACGGCGGCCAGCAGGCTGATGAAGGAGAAAGCCCCGGAAATGACGAAAACGATACTGTGTACCCATTTCATGAACTCCCTCTTTCAGCATGTCTTGGGCCGATTGTTGGACAAAAATAGGCCAGGATCGACATATTATTACGGATGGAATCGTCAACGTTCAATTCTGTCTGTCGGGCTCTTCCTGCAGGTCTGGAGGGTCCAATTTTCAAGGGAAATACGACTTCCCGGACCTTGGCAAGGTGGTTGCTATATACCTTGCCATGCGAGAGTACAGCGATCCCGAACAGATCTACACGATCAGTTACCCGGAGGGGTGGCTGCCTCTGACGCATGAAGGCTCCCCGCACGTCAGCCTCGCCAGTTTGACCACCGGCGGCTACCTCAAAATCGAAGCCTGCCAATTTGAGAAACCGACACCCGATGCCATCCGTCCTGAACGCGCGTTGCGATCACTTCTCGAATGCGAAAAACGCAGCTGGCCCGCCATCGAGGACCCGGTCATCCAACGCGGCTCCCGTAGCGGTTCCGCCCTCGCGTACATGACATTCACCCGCATTGAACCGCAGGATGACGATCACCTTGCCGATTTCGGCCACACCCGCGCGTGGGTCTTCAGCCGCGGCCGCGTCCAGGTCCGCTGCCTCTACCGATGCCGCAGCAGCGACGTCGGCGTCGACGACGAAGAGCTCGACGAGGTCATCGGCTCGCTGGAGTTACGCGACGAACCCCACCTCGATACCGCCAGCTTCACAAACTATTACTTCAGCCTCCTCAAACGTCATCGCCCCCAACTCAGCATCCGCCCCCCCGAAGGCCTCGCCTTGACGCTCGCCGACGGCCAGACGGTCCTCCTCGAGCACCTCTATCATCATTACCTCCTCGAACCCCATCGCATGGACGAGTTGATCGAATCGCACATCAATCTCCTCGACTACTGCAGCGACGACGTCCCCGATCTCAAGAACTACAAGCTCATCAAGCCCCTCTTGTTCCCCAAGATCTTCCGCGCCTCCGCCCACAACCTGCCGCCCCACCGCCTCTCGTTGTGGCCCGGCATCGCCATCGGCGCCGTCATCCAAGGCAGCGTCTTCACCTATGGCGTAAACTCCGAGCGCCTGAAAAACTGGTCCCGCGAATCCCTCGACGACATCATGGACGACCTCGTCGACAATCTCTACGGCATCTCCCCCGTCGCCCCGCGCGGCTTGCGCAACGACGAGGGCGTCACCCAGGCCATCAGCTACGTCGACCATTCGTTCAGCGCGTCCTTCATCCTGTTCGAGGACTTCTACGCCACCACCTCGCATAACCTCAGCACCGACGAATTCCTCGTCGGCCTCCCGGACCCAAGTTGCGTGTCCTGCTTCCGCGACGACGACCCCCGCTTTGTCGTCCAACACACCGCCATGCTCCGCTGGGACTACCACCGCAGCGTCGAACGACTCACCGACACCATCTATCTCGTCACCGGCCCCACGCCCAAAGACGTCAAGCCCTACGACATCCTCCACTGCTGCCCCAAGAAGGTGTAACCTCTCGTCTTCCGCAATCTCCACCGGTTGTCCGGCATCCATCCAACCCAACGGCGCTTCTCTTTCCGTCCCCACTGCGTTTCACTGCGCCTCACTGCATCTCACTGCACCTCACGCACCCAAATCATCACCCAAGGGGATGCAGGAAGAAGTGTCTCAAAACATCCTTATTAGTTGTTGACAAGCCCATATAGTTCGGCGTATAGCTCGCCTTAGTTCGGTGAGATGCCGGCAGGAAAGTAGTTGTGTGTGAGGCCGGTTGTTCTTGACGGGAACAAGAGCAGCCGCAGTGAGGAGCGCGTAGCCGGTGTCAGAGAACAACATTTCTCGCCGCAGTTTCCTGGCCCAAGCCGGAACTTTTCTGACCGGCCTTCTTTTCCTAGCCACTAAGCCTGCTTGGGCAACCGGAACCAGACGTCTTACCTGCCGAGCTTGCCAAGCGGAGATCAAACCCGCCGCTCTTGATAAAGTATCCTGTTGTCCCAACTGTGGACGCGAATGGTGGACAGGCGGCTTCGCCTTGAAAGATTCCTTTGAATACCGTTTCCCAATTCATAACGTTCGGCCCGCTTACACGTCTTGGGATTACGGGCAAGTACCATTTCCCAATTCCCAACTCCTGGTCAAATCCGGGAAACCTGTTCTTTCATTGAAGCAATTAACGTTTTCAGGGCGCGGAACGGCTTGATTTTAGTCTGTCCTCGCAAGGGGACGTGTCGTGTTACGCGACGCGAGCCGTTTACTTCGCACTGGTCGCTGCGGTCTGAAAGCCGCCCCGTCCTGGCCGGGGTGCAGCCCGCTACGCGACCATTGGCAGACGCAGTAAAGTAAAATCGCCTTTCCCGCCCCGATTTTGCGAGTTAGGAACATGAGTCGAGGTACTGAAACAGCCGATCGCTATTTGTTCGCCCAGAATATCGCCGAGCTCCAGAAGCAGGCCGGCGTGGAGCGGGACGTGGCCGAACTCGTTGTCGCTCATGCACGGCTCTGTGCCGACAGCCGCAAGCCTGTGGAGTTTTATTCGGCGACGGACTCAACGGTTCCGTGGAATTTCGCGCTCCAGAAGTTGATGGAGCGCAATCCCGACATCGATCCACGCGCTCAACAGTTCTTTGTGGCGTACAACCGCGCCATGCATGCGCGTCAGCTCCCGACGATCTACAACAAGGAGCACTTGGCCGCTCGGCTGAAACTCACGATGAAGCAACTCGACTGGCTCGCCTATGGCGGAGACCGCTACCGCACCTTTTACATCCCCAAGGCGAACGGCGAGTCGCGTCGTGTGGATGAGCCTGTGGAAAAGCTCAAGACGGTGCAACACTGGATTCTTCGCCATATTCTGGACAAACTGGCCCTTCATCGTTGCGTACAGGGGTTTCGGCGTCATCGTTCCATCCTCACGAACGCCCGGAAGCATCTGCTCCGGCAGGTGGTGGTTCGGATCGATCTACAGGATTTCTTTCCGACGCTGACGTTCCGCCAGGCCCGGCGGGTATTCCTTCGGGCCGGCTATCCGTTCACCGTGGCCAATACTTTGGCCAACCTCTGCAGCCGGGAAGGCGTGCTGCCCATTGGCGCGCCGACCAGCCCGGCGTTGGCGAACCAGATTTGCCGGAGGCTGGATAATCGCCTCTGGTTGCTGGGGAAAAACAGCGGGTTTCGCTACTCGCGGTACGCGGACGACCTGGTCGTTTCATCGTCCAATCGCAGGTTTCCTTCACTCGTCCCGTTCCTGAAACAGGTGATTACGGAAGAAGGGTTCCGGGTGAACGAGAGGAAGCTGTGCATTGTCCGCCGCAATAGCTGCCAGAAAGTCACCGGCATCGTGGTGAATCGAAAGCCCAACGTGGCACGGGATCAATTCAAATGGATTCGCGCCGTCGTTTACAACTGCCGGAAGAACGGGGCTCAGGCGGAGTTCGAGAAGTGGCGCGATCATATGGCGAAAGCCGGCAAGGAAACCCCCGACAGCCTCGATACGTTTCGACGACAACTCGCGGGACGAATCGCGTTTGTCCGGCATATCCATCCCGAACGCGGCCACAAGCTCTGGGAAAACTTCCAACAAATTGATTTTGCGTGAAATGGATATTTCCAGGCACAGCCACGGCGGTGGGGTTCATGTTTTTGGCAACCACGTCCGTTGGCCGCGACAGAAGCGCGATCGCCGTCCTGGCGGCGTTGGACAGCGATCTCAACGCTCTGAAGAAGGAATCCGAAATTGTTGGGAGCCCGTTCGAATTTGATGGTCGCCCCATATATCAAGCGCGGTTTGAAGGCCGGGCAATCCTGCTGGCCAAGACTGGGGCGACGCCAGAAGCCGCCAGGGGGATGGTGCAGTGGCTGGTTCGAGAACGAGAAGTGTCCGGGGTTGTTTCCATCGGCCCCGCCGGGCAGTCTGAGTGAGGAATTGCTGGTCGGTGACATCATGGTTCCACGAAACGCAATACGGGATGAGGCTGGACACGGCAATGCGCCTTGGCCGCTTCAACAGGTCAAGGACTGCGGCGTCAAAGCGGGGAACACGATTGTGACGGTGAAGGCCTTCGTGGCGAACAGCAGCGAACGCGCCCGGCTGAGCGAGACGTACCATGCTGACCTTGTCGACATGAGTGCCGCCGAGATCGCGGACGTTTGCGCGTCCCGACACATTCCGTGCGCCATCATTCGGGAGATCTCGGATCTCGCTGACGAAGAGGCGCCGCGTTCATTTGTGGGAACGTCCCGTCGCCAACAACCGCGCATGGTCCAAGCCGCCCTCTGCGCAGTTCGGCAATTGGGTGTGGATAAGGTGGCGGATGAACACAAGTAAGATAGCGTCAATGAGGTCCTGCGGGCCTCTGTGGGTGATCGGCCTGATCGCCGCGGTGTTCGCATTGGCAACGCCCGGCGAAGCGGCAACCCGAAGACCGAAGCTTCAGGAACCCGCGCCGGATATCCGCGCTCAAGTTCTGGAACAACGTCTCGCCGATGACACGCTCATGCCGCAGGAGGTTTCCCAGTTGTCGGTAACGCTGGCGATCACCTACTACCACATGAAGGAGTTCCAGCGGGAAGTGGAAGTGCTGGAGGATGCGTTCGCCGCCGGAATTGCCGACACCAATCTGGCCGGTCAGGCCCACTATTATCTCGGCCGAACCTACGAGGCGCTTGGAAATAACGGGCAGGCCGCCGATGAATTCCAGACGGTGTGGGAGCAATATCCGGGCTGCGAATATCATTTCCATGCCGCGATGGAGATCGGCGACCTCATGTTGCTGGCGAGCAATACGGTCGAGGCCACGCAGTGGTACGAGGCCGTCCGCGATCTTCAACCCATCAGCAAACTTGCGTTTCTGGCGCGCGACAAACTCCGAGCCATGGCCAGGGGCGAATCCGCCGAGGAGATTACCGACGAATCGCATCGGCCTGTCTTCAAGAAGGAGCAATTCCACAGTCTCGACCAGTATCTTTACAGTCAGCTCTACGACAAGGCCGATGCTCTTGCGAACGCCTTGATCGCTTCCACCACCAACGCGCCGGAACGCGCGGCCCTGAGTTATCATCTGGCGCACGATTATTGGATGTATGGCAACGTCGAGGGCGCCAGTCGCTTCGTAACCAATGCCTTGCAGACGACCGGCGCGCGCCACGTGCAGGCCCTGATACTGGCAGGTCACATCCAGCGAGCGCTGGGTAGCGTCGACACCGCCCTCGGATTCTACCGACAGGCCATCACGGCCGCCCCCGCCAAAGAAATGACCATCACGGCGTATCAACAATCGACGCGGTTGTTGTATAAGAGCGGGCGGCAGACCAACGCGCTGGCATTGGCGGCGGCCGGCAAGCAAGCGTTCACGGGTACACCGGAACTCCCGATCTATCTCAACCGCATTACCGATACGCTGCGTGATCGGGCCGATCCGCACTGGAAGGACTACGCGACGCTGTTGGCTGCCACATCGACCAACGACACCGGCCGGCGCGCCTTGATGCGACTGGCCAACGCGGCCCGGCTCCAACGAGACTGGGCCGGCGCGGAACAATTCTATCGCCAACTGGCCGCCCGTCCGAGCAAGGACTGGCGCAGCAACGTGGATATGCTCGTGCGCCTGTTCGAGGCGCAACTACAGCAGACCAACACGGTGGCTGCCACCCAAACAGAAAGATCATTGCTCACACTCGCGCCGGACTTGTCGACGGAGGACGTCCAAGCTTACGTGCTGTACCGGCTGGGCAAAGTCTGGCAGGCGAATGGCCAGACCGCCACGGCGGAAGCCCGATGGCGACAAACCGTCACTCAGTTTCCCGAGACAGTTATGGCCGGCATCGCTCAAATCAAACTGGCCCGCCTCTATGAAGAACAAGGCGACCTGACGAATGCCGTTTCCATGTATGAGGCTTACCTGCAGAATTCACAAACCGCGCCGTATTTCCGGTTGCGCGCCTACGGCGGTCTGTTTCGCGTCAAGAACGCCATGGGCGATCCGATCTCCGCCAATTCGATGCTGGACACGGCAAAGTCCCTCGCGTTGCAAGCCCATGATGCCGTTTTGGAATTGAGTCTTGCCCGATATTTTCTGCTGCAGAAACAGAACGCCGTGGCCGAACAACTCCTGGACGCCGGCATACAGAACGCCGAAACCGCCATCCGCACCGAAAAAGTGCCATACCAGCGACTGCGATGGGAATACCTCATCGCCCGACGGTTGGAGAATTTCCAGCAGTATCAGCGACTCGGCGACCGCGCGGCCACCATCGAGCCGGCCCTCCTGCAGAATCCTGTGCTCGACCCACCCATGCGCCTTGCCCTGTATTGCTGCCTCATGCGTGCGCTGGAGAAAAGCGGGCGATGGGCCGACGCGGAAGCGCTTTGCCAGCAAGTTATCCAGTTCGTCCCCGAGGACTCGGCGCGGCTCGGCCATGTATTCGACCGGTTGGCACAGCAAGCCCGCAACCGGGGCGAGGCCGCGAACGCGCGACAGTTTGCCGTCGAAGCGTTTCATGAGGTGCCGACCAGTTACGTCAGCCAATACATGTATCTGCGAATTGCGGCCGAGGATTTCAACGCCGGGCGATACGCCGACGCGTTGAGCGAAACCGTCGAGCTGGAACACGCCGTTTCGATGAATCACGGCACGCCCCGAGGCTGGCCGGCGAACTTCCAATGGGACTGCCGCTACGTCCAAGGCCGTTGCCTGAAGGCCCTGGGCAACACCACCGACGGCCAGCCGTTGGTGGCCGGGGCCATCGCCAAAAAAAGCTACCTGGCGCAACTCTACGATCTCCACGAACCTCCGGCTCCGACTCCCTGATGAAAACCCGCCGAAAACTGTGGGTCGTCGCCACTCTGGCCTTCATGCTGGTGAGCGCCGGTCTTGCGGTGCGCTGGGCGGAGGGGGCGGGATGTCCAAGTTGTCCAGATTGCTATACCTGCGATGATCCGGATTATGGGTGCTCGGTGTACGTGTGCAATTCGTGTCAGACCTGTTCGAATGGAAGCTGCGTGGCCAAGTGCAGCTCGCTTGACTGCCTGTCATGCGACCAGAACACCGGGACCTGCTCAAACCTCTGTCCGCCCGGCACATCCTGCGACGGGAACGGCTGCTGTGAAGGTGGCCCCTATTTTGGAGAGACGTACTGTGACCCATCCGGATCGGTTGACAATCCCGGCGGCTTGGATTTTGATGGAGAAACCATTCGCGCGGGCGATCCTGCAGACGCTCCGGCTGTTGTGGGCACCACCTTCAACTCCGGCCATGAGTATCAAGAGCTATATTGGGATTGCCCTCCGTATGAAACAACCGATGACCTCGGCCCGGTGGATTACTCGCCGAACACCGTGTGGTCGCCGAACAGCCCCATCTACCTGGATACCTCGACGCCTGGAATATACAATTTCAATGCGTCGGTTTACGGAATCTCCTCAGATTCCGATTGTCCGTATACTGACACGAGGCACGTGGAAACATACACGGTGACGGTCGTCGGGGTCAGCAGCGTGTCGGCTGATGACGATGTCGTATGCGCGGGCGGCTCGGTGGCTCTGACCGCCAATCCCTATCCCGCCGTTGACGACTGGCCCGAGGGCAGTCCGACGTGGACAATAGACCCCGGTAGCGCGGGCAGCTTGGATTCCAGCAGCGGCCCCACCGTGACCTTCACCCCTGCCACAGGCTTCTCAGGCACCGTCACCATCACGGCCCATTGTGGCACCTCGGAGCAGGATTACACGCTGACGGTCGTGCACATTACGACCCAAACGATCGCCACGACGCCCCCAGACCAGACGAGAAGGACAGTTGGCGTGGCCGAACAGGTGACTTGCACAGTAGTGCCAAATGGGGAATCAGTGACGTGGTCGGTCTCGGGGCAGGGTACAATCAGCTCCTCGTCCGGTGGGAGCACCACATTCACAGCTGGCGACCAAGGCGGGAATGCCACCGTTACCGCAACCACCAGCGGAGGATCGAGTTGTTCAGTGACATTTAAAGTGATCATACCCTCGGGCTTAATAGAAGAGAATACCGGCAGCATAACGTGCCAAACAAGCCCACTGGTGGTCTCATATACAGTAAACATGTATATCACGCCGGCCACGGTTTCTTTTCGGGGGGTTACATTTGAAGAGGGAACAACTACTGCATCGACGACTGGCTACTTTTCATACCAGAATGGGTTGCTGCATGTTCCCGGATCGCCTGTACAGGGCGGAGATGTGGTATCTGGGAAGGGAACGCTGTTGAATGGCGACGACAACTTAAGCGGCGGAACAACAGGGCCCGTCTACTCGGCGGGGCAATTCATCTGGAACATCCCCTGGTATTACCAAGTACCTTCGGATAGCGGATCATTCCAGTTTAGCACCGTGGCACATACGAAAACGCTCAACGTGGCAGGCAGCAACGCAACACTCACGCTGCAAAAGGCTGGATCGAGCGGATCGTGCACGCAATGATCTGAGAGGATATCAATCAAATGAGAAATGTATGTAAACTTGCGGTCTTAACCGTTTTCATCGGGTCTACTATTTGTGCTGTGGCAACTGATGACTCGCCGGTTGCGGAGGTAACACACCGATATGAAATGTTATCAGCGAAACTACAAAGCCTCCAATTGACGAACACAGTGGAGAGCCTGAGAGCATTCCCTCATCAGATTTCAGCCATTCAGGATGTCGGACGAGAGTTGCCAAATTGGAAAGCGATTCGGGGCATGAAGACAAGACTCTGGCTGCAACTGCTTGATCGGCTTGAGAGCTTCAAAGATCCGCAATTCAATTTCAGTGACCGTCCGGCTCTAAACGTAGCTCCTCCCGCCGGGTATGATTCGGGCGTTGACCCGTCTGCAATCTCTGACCCATCAGTGCGTCAAGATTATGAGAAAACAATCAGGCAGAACAAAGAGAAGGCAACGCGCTATAAATTTCAGCTTGATTTGAAGCAACTTGGTGAAAGCGTGGAAGTTCAAGCCCTGCGGCACATCATAGAATCGTACGACAAGACACCAGAGGATGCTGCCGAGTTGACAGCATATATGGAGACCTTCCTCCATAATCGCGCCTGCGAAGATGAAATGAAGAGCAAGCTCCACGAGTTGCTCGAATTCCCCCCTGCGCACAATGGGTGACGAAAAATGGCTATGTCGTTGGTGCCTCTTCGTATTGCGCTGCGAAATGTCTGCTAGAGTAAGATGCGCTCTGCCATTACATGAATCCCTGCAGGAGGATTGGCCCTACTCTTTTTCGCTGCAGCGCCGGGAATCCTTTTCTGTGCCACCGGCTGGCGGAAGTTCGGAGTGATTCCTGTTGGGTACTTCGGATGGCTATTTACGTTGTATGCGGTGAGGGGGAACCGAGACGCTGGGCCAAGTACCGAAGACTGAGTGCACCCACGCATCGTCAAAGTGGTCAGAACTCGAATGTGCCAACCAGTAGCCGGCGCAATGCCGGCCATCCACAAGTGATGATTCCGGATGCACCTCCTCGCGATTTGGAATTGGATTTCTTGAAACGGGCGAGTGCGGCCCTGAAGAGGCGCAACCAACCCTTGTGGCGGGACCTTGACCAACAAGTCGTCGCCTTGTCGTCCGGCAGCGCGGGGGACAAGCTCAACGCCCTGCGCCAGCTTGCCAGCAACGCCCGCAAATTCGGTCGCTGGGCCGAAGCCGAAACCAATTACGCCGCCATCTGCGCCATGCCGCTGGGTTCGGCACAGGAAACCGTCAACTCCTACCTGTTCCTCGCGGAGTGTCAGGCGAAACAAGGGAAAGACTACGCGGCCTGTGTTCAGGATCTGGAATCAAGAATCCAGGGCTTCTCGGCTGTGGAACAACAAGACTACGGGCATTATCGCCTCGCCAAGTTCTACCATGACCTGGGCTTCGACGACTTGGCCCAGACCAACTACTGGATTTCGATTTCCGGCGTCTCCACCAGCACCTGGGCCGCCGCCTCCTCGCACCAACTCGGCGCTCTCAAGGAGAAAGACGGCGATTTGCAAGGCGCGCTCCAGCTTTATCTCCAATATCCCCCGCGTTTCCCGCAAAATGACCGGCTGGTCATGCTGGCGTACGCCAGCGCGCTGAACGCCGCCGATACCTTGGGCGACACGAACACTTCCGCGCAGATTCTGAATACCATCACCAATCGGGCCGCCGCGATCCAGGATTACAACGTCCATCTGAATGTTGCCTATCATTACAAGGTGGGCGGAAACAGAGAAGCTCGCGTGAGAAGTTTCGTGACCAGCGGCTTTTCTCTGGCCAAGCAAGCGCTCCAACGCGCCGCAACCCCTCAAGACCGGTACCTGATTCATTTCCGGGTCCTGCGGCGCATGATCGATTTTGACCTGTGGCAGCAAACGGTGGACTACTTCCAAGTCTATGCGAGCGACTTTGCGCCAACCGACGACACGCCCGATGACTACAAGTTTCAGTGCTATTGGTGCAAGGCGCTTGCGTTGGTCAGGACCGGCAACATGCTGGGGGCGCTGGAAGCATTCCAGTGGCTGGCCGATCAGGAACAAGGCCACCCTCAATTGCAGGCCCGTACCGTCGAGACCATCGGGGTTCTCCATAGCTGGGAAACCGGCGGCACCAACTCAGCGGCGATCTTCGAAGCCTTGGTCCGGAAATTCCCCACCCATCCCTGGGCCAATCTTGGACGTCTGGAGATGGCAATCCGAAGATTCAACGCGGGGGATTTTGCGGCGGCGAAAAGACTGGCCGATGACATTACCAATACGATGCCGGAGAACTCCAAGATGGCTTGGATCCACAGGGTTTATTGGAGCGCGGTGTACCTCCGTGGGCGCTGCCTGCAGGCCCAAGGCGATGTCAGCGGCGGGAACAGCCTGAAACAACTGGCCCTAAACAAAGCGCCTCGCTTGAACATCCAACAAAGATTAAACGCACAGTGAATTCATGAAAATCGCACCAGCAGAATGCACTTTACCGTCAAAACTGCTCATGGCCGCGACGATCGGGTTTGTCCTAACGGCCAATTGTAACTTGACCGCGCTCGCCCAGACATGGCCGGCCAACTGCGTAACAACTGTGATGCAGGACCCGCCCCCTGCGAGCGGCTGTTCCTGCTCAGGCGGAGTGACCAGCGGGGATTGTGGCACTTATTACAATCCTGTAGCCTCCTGGGCTGCTTGTGAAGGTTGGCCTGCGGGCTGGAACGGCTGCACGTCTGGAACTAGCAAGCACGTTTGGGACGAGGCTCCCTGCCAACCGGAGTGGAACTGGTGGGGAGTTGCTCAATGTGCTCTTGCGGCCGGTACCTGCGTCACCACTTGCGCTGGCTGCGCTCTGTCAGAGGGGCTCGCTACCCCGGCATGCGCCGTTTGCCTAATGGCCTGTGGAAGTGGAGTCGTCGCATGTCGCTGGTGCAACTTGAATACATGTCCCGCTCCTGGATCGGCGGCTTGGATATTTAGGACCGATCAGCCTGCAGATGGCTCCAGCGGGACATGCGGCTCCTAAGAGAAGTAGAAACACCATGAAATACCGACGGCTTTGTTTGAATCTCCGTAATGCGCGGGGCGCGGGCTCTCCGAACGCTTACCTTTCGGCACGAAGAATGAAACAGCGATGTCTCCAAGTGGCAATAACATGGTTGGTCGGATGCCTTCTCGCCTCCTCGTCTCGAGCAGCAGACCACGCCTTGATAAGGCAGTTCTTGGAATCCGCGTATGCATTGTCTTACAACCCCGAGACTGAGATGACGGATGTTGTTCTTCAAAATGCCTACCTTGCGGACCAGGTCCGAATTGAGCAGCTGGCTGATCGCACCGTCTCGGCATATATGAATGCTGCTCCAGAAGTAGGCCTGACAAATGTGCTACAAAAGATCTTCGACACCCCGGGCATGACTGCGGGTGCCAGCACAGAGTTGTTTCGCGAGAGAACTGCGGGGAAGTACTACCGCCTGGACCAGGATCCCCCCGGCACCGACTTCTTACGCTACGAATGGAACGAAGGGCAGTTTACCAATGAACATTCGTTCTTTGAGACGCAAATCAGTGTGCCGCCAATCGAAAGGTCGCTTTGGACCCTGTATACCGTGCAACCTCGTAGCGGTAGTGTCTCAGTAAAAGCGGGACCAAAACCGGTTCTGCGGAACGCAGGATTTTACATCGAGTTATACGGAATACCCGCAGCTCTAAGGGCCAGCATCATTGTGCAAACCGCGGACCCTAAGGCTACGCAGCAGGAGGTGGATACGGAAGGCGATGCCGCGGGGTTTCTCAAGTTCAAACTGGATCAGGGAAGGCTCCAAGAGATGCTCGATGGAAAATCCAGATTTGGGCGTTGGGCAATTAAACCTGCAAGCGGTGGTTTGCCCGGTGTCAAGCAACTGTATTTCGTCAGCCCTGATGGCGTCGACCATGACTATATCCGCGTGCTTTTCAACGAATCACGGCCTGATCGCAAACTGCTGGCGTACGTGCGCGACCCCAGCACTGGCGGGATCCAGACATTATTCGCCTGGGACTATCGCGAAGACTGGAAACCCGTGCGATTCTTGAAGATTGATCGATACGCCAATGGGAAACTTCATGCGAATCTGCAAAACATTCTTTATAGCGGCAAGACAACAAATGTTGACCGGTCGTTATTTCGCGTTGATCTAACTCAGTATCGTTCAGTTGACGACTTTCGTTCGGAGCGACCGGTGTCGATCGTAGATGGAAAGGTCTATACCTATAAGGGTTACGGCACAACAGGAACTGTTGTGACCAACATCGACGCTAAGGCGTTTCTCTTGGATCGATTCGGCCTCAATGCTTCGACGAATTCCGGAAAGCGGTCAACTCCCTAGTCTGTAGATTGTCGATCGAGCCGCATTGGAACTCTTTCCCGCCATCGTGACCAGCGGCGCGCAAGTCCTGCAAGGCTGTGGGAATTGTGATCTGTACATCTGTGGGGTGGTTAATCCGGGAACTCCCTACTACGGATCGCAGTGTTGAAACCAATCTCAACCATTGTAGCCGCCCTCTTGGTTTCGTCCTCCGGTTTGGCCGACACCGCGATCCTCGTCGCGCTGCCGTCCGAGCAAAGCGCGCTGAGCCGGGAAATCAAAATCGTCGGCCAGCCCGTCGAACTTGCCTCGCACAGAATCTCCATCGGCTACCGCAAGGGCGAGAAGCTCTACATCGTCCGCACCGGCGCGGGCAATCTCAACTCCGCGATGGTCACGCAAGCGCTGTTGACCCGGTACAAGATCGATCGGGTCATTTCCATCGGCGTGGCTGGCAACCTCAACGACCAGTGGAAAGTGGGCGACCTGTTTATCGCGACCAACGTGGTCAATCATCAGGAGGGCAAGGAAACGCCGGGCGGATTTGAGGCCACAGGGAAGCCCGAAACCAAAATCCAGAATTCAGAAGAGTATGGGAAGAAGTGCGCGGCGTTGCAGAGCAATGCGGCAGACGCGGCGCAAGGCATTCTGACGAACGCGATTCCTCAAACGGCTCAAAATGGCGGTCACTCTGTCCGACAAGGACGCCTCGTGAGCGGAGATTCGTTCATTGCCAGCACGGCGAAACGGAAATGGCTGCGGGAGACGTTCCAGGCCGACGCGGTGGACATGGTGAGCGTCGGCATTGCGCGCGTCTGCGAGGCCAACGGCGTCCCCTATGTGATCGCGCGCGCCCTCAGCGATAATGCCGACGAATCCGCTTCCGCCGCGTTCGCCAGCTTCGTCCAAAACTCCAAAGAGCCCGTCACCGTCCCTCTTGCCTTGGCGCTGGCCGACCGGCTCGCCGCAGGACCGCCAGTTCCAGCTCATTAAGCGGGCTCGGGAGAAACCGGTTGACAGGGCCACAGGCTGACGCGTATGTTTACTCACCGTTTCGGAGGGTTCATCCCATGGCTGACAATCCAGATCAAATCCAACGAGCAGAAGAGTCAAAGAAAGACACGGTCCGCATCAATCTGCCCCCTGGCTTGACCGGTCGTGGCGCACCCCCGTCACCCTCGGCAGTGCCTCCCCCGCCCAAGCCCAAAGCCCCCGGTCCTGCCGTCAACCCGGAAGAGGAGGCCAAGAAGGAAACGGCCGTCATGGGCCGTCCCGCCGAAGCGCCAAAGCCGAAGAAAGACACTTCGCGCGTCCAGGTCACCGCTGCCAAACCCGCGACACCGGAAGCCCCGCGTCCAACCGTGAAGTTGCGACGGGAAGATGAGGGCGCTCCTCCGCCAACACCTGCGCCCGCAGGGGCGCCCGCGGCGTCCACCACGCCGGGCCTGAAACCACCGCCGACCACCAGGGCCATCCCCGGACCAAGACCTGTCGCCGCAATGGCCAGCGCGCCGAGCGGACTCGATATTACGCTGTCGCTGGTGGCGCTTGTGCTGTCGCTCGCTGTGGCGGGTTATTTGGCCTTTATCACGTTCGGCTGAGTCGCCCGAATCAAATCGGCCGATTCCTCATCTAAATTTGAAAGCGTCGGAGAATTCACATGGCAAGTCAGCATATTGTTACTCTATCGACCGCCAACTTTGAACAGGAAGTCGCCAAATCGCCGACTCCTGTGCTCGTGGATTTCTGGGCGGAATGGTGCGGCCCGTGCAAGATGATCGCCCCGTTGCTCGACGAACTCGCCGACGAAAAGGTCGGTCAGGTCAAGATTGCCAAAGTCAACGTGGACGACAATCAGGAATTGGCCACCCGCTTCGGCATCCGCGCCATCCCCACCTTGCTGTTATTCAAGGGCGGGCAGGTCAAGGAAACCATGGTCGGCATGACCGGCAAAAAGGATTTGGAGAAGAAGCTCACCGCCCATATCGGCTGAACCGAACCCTTCCTTCCCATCGACAACGGCGCACCTCGGTGCGCCGCTTGCCTTTCAGCCCAGCACTTTCTTCTGAGCCGCCATCAACTCGGCAATCCCTTCTCGCCCCAGCTTGAGCATCGCCGTCATCTGCCGCTGTGTGAAGGGCGCGTCCTCGCCCGTTCCCTGGACTTCCACGAACTCTCCCGCATCCGTCATCACCACGTTCATGTCCACCGCCGCCTTCGAGTCTTCTTCGTAACACAAATCCAGCAACGGCACGCCGTCCAGCAGCCCGACGCTGACCGCCGCCACGGCGCATTTGATCGGGTTTTCCTTGAGCACTCCCTCCCCTTGCAGTTTGCGCATCGCCAGCATCACTGCGACGTAGGCCCCCGTGATCGATGCCGTGCGCGTCCCGCCGTCGGCGTGCAACACGTCGCAATCGATCCAGATCGTCCGCTCGCCCAGCTTCTCAATATCGGTAACCGTCCGCAACGCCCGGCCCACCAGCCGCTGGATCTCCTGCGTGCGACCCTCGGCCCGCCCGCGCGTCACTTCCCGCGGCTTCCGCGGCGAGGTGGCATACGGCAGCATCGAATACTCGGCGGTGATCCATCCCCCTTTGACCCCCTGCTCCCGCATCCACCGCGGCACGCCGTCCTCGACCGACGCCGCGCACACCACCCGCGTGTTGCCCATCTCAATGAGCGCCGAACCCGCCGGTTGCTGCACGTACTGAGGATGGATTGTAACAGGACGAAGTTCGTTGGGCTGGCGACCATCGACGCGTTTCATGGCCCGCTAGAATGGGCGGGCGCGAATACCGAGGCAAGCAATTTTTCCAGAAACGGACCATGGCGCTTTCGGGGTTGAACCCGCCACGTTGTGCAGCTAAGCTACCACCGTTGCGTATCGTGTGCGCCCGTAGCTCAACTGGATAGAGCGTTGGCCTCCGGAGCCAAAGGTTGTGGGTTCAAATCCCGCCGGGCGTACCAGCCCCGAGCACCGGCTCGGGATCATGCAGGAGATAAAATGAAGCCCAGTTCGATCGCCTTGACCATCGCCGCGCTGCTGACAACCATCTCGACCGCCCACGCCTGGCTCGGGGATTCCGAGGACGCGTTGAGCCACCGCTATGGAAAACCCACCGTCGTGCAGATCAGCACCGGCGACATCCCCACCCAAAAGGGCTACTACGCGGAACTCAAAGAGAACTTTGGCACCAACGTCAGCCTGATCGGATCCACTGACACAAATTACAACATGGACCTCGTCGAGAACCGGAAGCGCTGCACGTTCCAAAAGGACACCTTGGGCATCGTGGTCTACATCGGCAACGCCGATGAGAAATACAGTGGCGTCGATTTCGCCGGCAAGTCCGCCCGCGAAGTGGTCGCGGGCCCGACCGTCTGGAAAATAAACAAGAACGGCGACAAAGTCGCTCATCCCGTGGCGTTCTCGCCGTCGACCATTAACACGATTCTCGACGACAACAAGGGCGACTCTGCGTGGCCGGATGTTTGGCATCCCAACCCCACTCCCGGCGCGTACATCAAACGTACCTTCGACAAATCCCGCCTCGCCATCGCCTACGGAGTCTCGACGAACGAGATTTACCGGCTCGATATCCAGATGGTGAATGACGCCAGCAAGTTGCTGAATTGATCGCAACCGCTCTCTGATCACCCGCTTGCCTGGGCCGTCGGCAACGACGTCGGTGATGGCGACTCCGTCCCCGCCGGCACGGCGTCAGACGCCGAAACCGCCGGGGCCTCCGACGGCAACGCCAACAACTCATCTGTCAAAGAACGATAGCACCGCGCCGCATACGACCCCGGATCATACACCGTGATCGGCTTGCCAAAACTCGGCGCTTCCGCCAACCGCACCGTCCGCGGGATCACCGTCTTGTAGACCTTGCCGGGAAAATGCGTGCGCACCTCGTTGGCCACCTGCTGCGCCAGGTTCGTCCGCCCGTCGAACATCGTCATCACGATGCCTTCCAACTCCAGCGCCGGGTTCGCGCCGCTGTCGCGGATCTGCTGAAGCACCCGCGTGATCACCGCCAACCCCTCCAACGCAAAATACTCCGCCTGCATCGGCACCAGCACGCTGTCCACCGCCGCCAACGCGTTCATCGTCAGGATCCCGAGCGATGGCGGGCAATCCACCAGGATGAAGTCGTATTGTTGCGTGCTCTGGATCGGCGTCAACGCAAACTGCAGCCGCTGCAGATAATTCTCCGCCCGCGCCACGTCCACTTCCGCCACCGTCAGGTCCACTTCGCTCGGGATGATCTCCAGGTTCTCATACCCCGCCGGCCGGATCGAATCCGCCAACAGCGCGCTGCCCATCAGCGCCTTGTACACGCTCCCACCCGACAGCTTTTCCAACCCCAACGCGCTCGTCGCGTTCGCCTGCGGGTCGAGATCAAGCAACAACGTCCGTTTCCCCCGTTCCGCCAGGCAGGCGGCCAGGCTCACAGCCGTCGTGGTCTTGCCAACGCCTCCCTTTTGATTGGCCAGCGCAATACACCGCGTACTCATTCACCGCCTTATAGCCGACATTCGCGCCCTTCGGCAAGGCTGTTATCCGCCCTGCCGGTCGACTTGGCCGGTGAGCCGAGTCCGACGAGACGCCGCCACGTCGTTTCGGCGGCAACCCACGCCTCTGCGAGGCGTGTTCGCCTTGCCGCCCCCTCTGAGGTCTCCAATCTCCAATCCAACTCTCCCTCCCTTGAAAGCTTGCCACGTTTACCCCGAATCCTTTTCGGGGTTCCACGTGGTTGGACGTTGACTCCATTAACTGGCTTCGTTCCTGCCCAAACCTGCCCTTCCGAGGCTGTTTTTCAGCATTTATTCCCTGTTTTTTGCCTCTTTTTTGCCTCTTTTTTGCCTCTTTTTGCAAAACGAACCCAACTCGTGTTTTGCCTCAACCTCCTCACTCCAAAATACTTCCACATTTTTCCGTTGGGTTCGTTTGGCAGAATCACTCTTTTCTATAGCCGAGCCGCTGGGAGCGGCGAGACGCAACACCGAAGGTGGCTCGAAGAGCGAGCCGAGCGGGCGCGAGCGAGTGCAAAGGCCCCCTGCCAACCGATTGGAAGGTCATCCCTCTCAACTCTTCCTATGTCAAACAACCATCGCCCCTATACCACCACCTTAACGCCCCGTCCAGCAAAATTATCAATTTACGATACTCGATCTTTCCTGATTTGTAGGGCGTGATGCCTGAAAGGTATCTCGCCGTTCCCCGTAGCCGCAAGCCGAGTCCGACGGAGCCGAAGCGAAGCGGAGACGCCATATCGGGCGAACGCCCGATAGAGCAAACGCGCCAACTCCGTGCCGTCGGCGCAACTGTGCCTGCGTTTGGCTGCTCGGAAAGAACGGGTTCCCCTCTCCCTTTCAAAAGGGAGAGGGTCAGGGTGAGGGATGCTTGCCCCGAATCCTTTTCGGGTGCTGTCCACAGCCGATACCCCGGCGCATCCGGTCCCGCTGTCGCCGTGCCGACCGCCCCTTCTCCGCCCCCACCACCAAACACCTTGCTTGTGGTCGCCGCGGTGCTAGCATCGTACCGAAGAAACACTTGACACAATGACTCTCCCAAACAACGCCTGTCACGCCCCGCTGCATCCGCTCGACCGCGAAACCCAAACTCACGGCTGCCGTCAAGCCAGCCCAAACGTTTGTGGAAAGAACTCCCTGCCGGGCGTCTGCGCGTTTGTCCGGAAGGACAACATTTGCCTGTCGCCTCCGAACTCCTGGAAGCGCCAATACGAAAAACTGTTGCGCAGCCCTTCGGTAAGCAGGCTCAAGAACGAGGAAAATAACCTGCCGGCTGAGAGTCGCCAGCCGTAGGGGTTCCCCAACATGCCGAAGAATGTCGAAATCAAGTGGCTGACGCAACCCGAAGAACACGACTATCCGGCGGCTCTGTCGTACTTGTCCCTGCTTTACAATAAACAGACCGCCACCACCCATTTGAAGAAATTGAAACGCGCCTCGATCACCGAGTTCAAAGCCAAGGATATCTTCAGGGCGTCCGGCTTGTCATTGCTCGGCGTCAGCAATTCCCATGTCGAAAAAGATCGACAGAAAATCCAGGCGGGCCATGGGTTGTCGCCCCTGCTTCTGCTGAGAGATTCAGCCAACGGAAAAGTCATCATCGCCGACGGCTATCATCGATTATGTGCCGTGTACACGTATGACGAAGATGCCGTCATCCCGTGTAAAATTGCCTAGCACCCAGTTTACCCCGACTCCAAGCTCGGGGCGGACGCGCCGTGCCCCGCTTGCCGTCGTTTCCCGCCCCCTCCCGTAGCCGCACGCTTTAGCCTGCGTTCGGCTGCTCGGAAAGAACGGGTTCCCCTCTCCCTTTCAAAAGGGAGAGGGTCAGGGTGAGGGATGCTTGCCCCGCTCGCGTGTCGTGTAGCGTGGGAAGCCGAGTCGCTGGGAGCGGCGAGACGCAACACCGAAGGCGGCCCGAAGGGCGAGCCGAGCGGGAGCGAGCGAGTGCAATCCCCAGCGCAAACACACCGCTTCGCCGTTTCCCCGGCGGCAATCATCGAATCCGACTCCGCAAATTCCGCGTCCGTGTGAACCTGTCCGTGATCGTCCGTGTTGCGTCCGTGTCCGTAGGCAGGTTCGCCCCTTGTAGCCACGGCGCTCCGTCGCCGTGCTGACTGTCTTGGTTGCCGTCGCCCCCCACGCCTCTCGTAGCCGCAAGCCGAGTCCGACGGAGCCGAAGCGAAGCGGAGACGCCATATCGGGCGAACGCCCGATAGAGCAAACGCGCCGAATTCGTGCCGTCGGCGCAACTGTGCCTGCGTTCGTTCACCCCTCCACCGTCATCCCCTTCCCCGTCTGTCACCCTGAGCTTGTCGAAGGGTCTCTGTCTTACTACACTTCACACCATGGTGAAGAAAGCCATCGTTCGCGCTCACCGTCCGCGAAATCCTCGACGAATAGATCGCGAAGAAGCTGGCGTGACTAAGATGAACTCAGCGGAAAGGAAGGTTGATTCATGAAAGCTGCAGAGAAACCCAAGGGTCCGTGGCTCCACCGGTTCTTAGTCGCTCTGTTCACAGTCGTGCTGACGCTGTTGGTGTTCTGGCTCTCGGGATTCATAATGGACGACATCGGCAGTGTGCCCGGCCCGCAACTGACGGACGCGGAGAAGAATTTTGTGAGCGGGGCCTTACTTCAAGAAAGTCAAGCCAACGAGCGGCAACTGGCCGAGACCAGCAGAAAAATTTCAGATCAGGAGCAACGCCAACGGTTGCTACGCGACAGCACGAGCGGCTCGCAACGGACGGTGAACCAGCTCCTCGATATGCAACGGCTGAATGTTGAGAAAGGCATCACGTTAGCCGCGCCGCAACAGCAAGCGCTGGCTGATAGCGTCGCCCTGTTTCTGGCCAACCAGAAACGCGATCAGGAGCTGACCGAAGACATCGCGAAGCTCAGCGAGGAGCAGCGGGCCTTGCAGGCAACCAAACGCGAGTTGGACGAGAAGCTCGCTGGCCAGCGCAAGGCGGCCGAGAAGGAATGGAACCGGCTGCAGCGCCGCCATGATCTGAAGCTGGCGTTTTTCAAACTGCTGTTCTTGTTGCCGTTGCTGTTGATCAGCGTGATTCTGTTTCTGAAGAAACGCAGCGGCCTATACGCGCCGTTGGTGTACGCAACTGGCACGGCCTTGTTGTGGCGGACGATCCTCGTGATCCATCAGCATTTCCCAACCCGCTATTTCAAGTACATCATCCTCTGCGGCGCGATCATGATCGTGGTGGGGTTGCTCGTCGCGTTGTTGCGCACGCTGCGATCCCCCAAAGCCGCCGTTCTGCTCAAGCAATACCGCGAAGCCTACGAGAGTTTCTTCTGTCCTGTGTGCGAGTATCCGATTCGGCGCGGCCCGATGCGGTTTCTTGCGTGGAACCGCCGCAGCGTCTACAAACTGACGCTGCCGACCGCGCCCGGCTCCAGTGACGCAACAGCCTACACCTGTCCGGCCTGTGGTGTGCAGCTTTACGAACGCTGCCCGGCCTGCCAAGCCATTCGGCATTCTCTGCTGCCATTCTGCGAAAACTGTGCTGCGGAGAAACCCGTCGCCCCGGCGGCGAGTGTAGCGGGGGCCAACGCCTGATCCGTGTCAAAACGGCTGCTTCCACACAATCGAGGTTGTAGACCGGGTCAGCGCTTTACAATAAAACCGTGCTCCCCGCCTCCCACCCTCGGCTACTCGGCCACTTGGCTACTCGCTTTCCGCTTCCGTCTCCCGCGTGTCGCGCCGTAGCTTTAGCGAAGGCGGACGTGTCGCGCCAAGCCGAGTCCGACGAGACGCCGCTGTCTTTTGCGGCAACCGCAAGCGAAGGCGGATGCCGCCCCTGCCGCTACGCCCGCAAAAACTTGCTCAGAAGTGAACGTACCGTCTTGGTCTTGTCAGGCTTCTGGTCTTGCTTCGCCACCATCGCCCGGCGAAGGCGGTCAAACTGTTCGTTGGTCTGGTCGGAAGCATGACGCTGGGCAAGAACCGCTTCTTCCCGCGTCTCGGCCTCGGCCAGCTCCAGCTCGGTTTTCTCGACCGCAACCTGCTTCATCGGGGCCGGCCGATCGCTGACCTTGTCCTCTTTACCGGCCGCTTCAGCCGGCGCGGCTTGGCTCGGCGCCAACTCTTCCACGCGCTTGGCCGGTTTACGCGCTTCTGCCAGCTCTTCGCTCATTTGGCGGAGCGTCGACTGCGCAATGGCCAACTCGCCTTTCACACGGTCCGCTTCTTCCGCAGATGCTTCCAGTGTGGACTGCGCGACGACCAATTCACTTTTCAGGCGGGCCACCTCCGCAACCGATGCTTCCAGTTCGGAAATCTTCGCCTGTAGTTCGCTATTCCGCTTCGACAAGGCAATGTTCTCCTTGGACACAATGCCCAGTCGCTCCGTTAAATCCGCCTGTAGATCCGACTGCGTCTCCAATTGAGCGGACAAGTTCTCCAGAATCCCGTTGGCTAACCTCACCTCGCCGACCAGCCGTTCGTTTTCCTGCGTCAACTCCGCAATGCGTCGTTGATCTTCACCGGTGGAATTCTCGGCGGCCAACTTCTCGACCGATTCCTCTTGCGCAACTTCCGCCGGAATGGGAGGCGCGACAGGTTCCTCGGGTTGAGGAGGCGGTGGTGCCGGCGTGGCGTTGATCGCCGGCACCGTCGCCGCCTCGTAACTCATCTCGAACTCGCCGATCCGAATCCGATCGCCCAGCTTCAACGGAGCTTCCTTCGTGGGCTGGCCGTTCAGGAACGTGCCGATGCGGGGGCTCACATCGCGCAGGGTGTACTCGCCGTTGGTGCGAACCAGGACCGCGTGATACCGGGAGACGCGCTTGCCCTTCAAACAAATGGCGTTGTCGTCTTCACGCCCCGCATTGACCTGCGGTTTCGTCAAAACAAACGCCGTGCCCTTTGTCTTTCCCGAGAGCACGACAAGCTTCCGCCCATCCGACTTCTTCGCCTTACCCATATACCATCACGTCCTCGCAGCCCTGTATTATGTGGGTCTGTAGGGTAATTGTCAATTCATATAAAGAGCCCGGCGAAGAGGTTGCTACTCGGCTGCTTGGCTGCTTGACTGCTGGCTACTCGCTTCCGGCCTTTGCCGCGCCGTAGCCTTGGCGAAGGCGGGTCACTCGCTGGCGAGCAATCGATACCCAATCCCCGGCTCGGTCTGGATCAACTTCCCGCTGGTCGTGGTCTCCAGCTTCTTTCGCAGATGGGTGATGTACACCCGCAGATATTGCGATTGGCCTTCGGCGTTCGGCCCCCACACGGCCCGCAGCAGTTGCGCGTGCATGACCACCTTGCCCGCGTGACGCACCAGCTCACGCAACAGCGCGTATTCGGTCGCCGTCAGCCGCACTTCCTTCTTCTTCACCGTCACCGCTCGCGTCGCGAGATCGACCACCAGGTCCCCGCTCACGAACGTCGGTTCCTCGTGCGCCTCGGGCGCGCGCCGCTGCACCGCCCGCAACCGCGCCAGCAACTCCTCCGTGCCGAATGGTTTCGTCAGGTAATCGTCCGCGCCGCTGTCCAGCGCCGCCACCTTGTCCGCCTCGCGATCGCGCACGGTCAACACCAGCACCGGCGTCTGGCTCCACTCCCGCAGCCGCTTCAACACCGACACCCCGTCCATGTCGGGCAACCCCAAATCCAGGATGATCACGTCAGGCCGCCGCGCCGCCGCTTCCTGCAAACCGAGTTGGCCAGTCCCCGCCTCGTGAATGCGGTACCCCTGCGGCTCCAGCGTCAACCGCAACAGCCGCCGAATCGGCGCCTCGTCGTCGATGATCAACACCGTGCGCTCTGCGTTCATGCCGGTCCCTTCTCCGTTTCCACCGGCACGCGGATCGTAAACATCGCCCCTCCCGCCGGATCGTTCTCCGCCACAATCTCGCCCCGGTGCGCCCGCGCAATGCCTTTCACGATGGACAACCCCAGTCCCGTTCCGCCGGGCCGCGCGCCCGACCCGCGATAGAATTTCTCGAAGATCTTCCTTTCCTCGCCAACCGCCAACCCCGCGCCGTGGTCGCGAACACGCAGTTGCAATGTCTTGCCGTCCAGTTGCGCCGACATGTCGATCGACGCCGAGGCGGGACTGTGTTCCGCGGCATTCACCAGCAGATTGCACAACGCCTGTTCCATCAACCCAAAATCCAGCCGCACCAGCGGCAGCCCGTCGGGTACGGTGATGTGGACGCGTCCGCGCGATACTTCGTTCTCGACCTGGCTGATGGCCGATTCCAGCAGTTCACGTACTTCACCCCATTCGATGTTCAACGGCAGCCGCCCGGAATCGATGCGCGTCATGTCGAGCAGATTGGTCACAATCCGTTCCAACCGCCGGTTCGCCGCTTTGATTTCATCCAAAAACGTTTCGCTGAGCGGCAACCCGGCCCCCTTCAATTGCGTGTCGAGGCCCTCGGTCGCCGCGCTGATCACCGCCAGCGGCGTCTTCAATTCATGCGAAACCGAATCCAGCAACGTCCGATGCAGCCGTTCCGATTCCTCGGCCATCCGCGCCTGCTGGGAGGTCTCGATCGCCCGATAACTCTCGATCATCACCGCGATCTGGCCCGCGAACGTCTCCAGCAAATCGTTCTCGTCAAGGGTCCACGTCCGCCGCTCTTCGAAATGAACGCCCAGCACGCCCAGCCGATTCTTCGAGGTCTGCAGCGGAATGTACAAGCCCCCCGCGTCCGGCAGCGTATCGGTGAATTTCCCCGCCATCTGCCCCCGCTCGAACGCCCAGGCCGCCACCGCCTGTTCCTTGGTGTCGGGTGAAAACGTGCTCGCGGGATGTGGGGCTTCGTCGAGCCGTCCTTCCGCCGTCGCCAGCAGCACCGCCGTTCGCGACCGAAACAACGCGTCCACTTCCTTCACGGCCGAGCCCAACCCCTCCTCCAGCGAGGCGCTCGCCGTCACGCTCTCCAGCAGCCGGTTCAACGCCGAGGCTCGACGCTCCCGCCGGCGTTCCGCGGCTTCACGGCTGCGAAGTTGGTGGGTCGTATGCCCCATCGCCAGCGCCACTACGAAAAACATCGTGAACATCATGATGTCGTGCGCGGAACCGATCGTGAACGTGAAGATGGGGGGAATAAAAAGATAATCCCACGCCAGCGCGCTCAAGGCCGCCGTCAGCAACACCGCCCATCGATTCAGCACCATCGCCAGCAACACCAACGCCAGCAAATATACGAGCGACACCGCCACGTACCCGAGCAATCCCTGCAACATCCACGACACGCACGTCGCTGCCACGACCCCGGCCACGCCCACCCCGCAGTCGCGCACCAGATTGAACCCGACCCATCGCGACCATGGCCGCCGCTTGCGCGGGCCACCCCCGCCTTGCGCCCCTCCCACCACGTGCACGTCCATTTCTCCGCCGCGCCGAATCAGCCGGCTCGCCAGCGAACCGCCCTTCAGTATTTCCACCACCCAATTGCCAACCGGCTTGCCGACAACCATCTGGGTCACCCCCTGGTCGTGGGCCGCCGCCAGCAGTGCGTTGGCCACGTCGTCGCCGGTGGTCATCACCACCTCCGCGCCCAACTGCCGCGCCAGCGAGAGATTCTTGGTCAGCCGCCGTTTCTCGTCTTCATCCAGTGCCGCCGAGGTCTCCACGTACACCGCCACCCACGGCGCATCCATCGCCGCGGCAATCCGCCGTGTCCACCGTATCAGTTGGCCGGAAAACGGACTCGGCCCGACCCCCACGCCCAACCGCTGACCCGATCTCCACGGCGCGTGAATGTGTTTGGCGCGCATCACGTCGCGCAATTCCTGGTCCACGTGTTCGGCCGTCGCGCGCAACGCCATCTCGCGCAACGCCGTCAGCGTCTCCTCGCGGAAAAAATTCTCCGACGCCGTCGCCGCGCGCTCGCCCATGTACACCTTTCCCTCGGCCAATCGCTTCCGCAGTTGTTCAGGCGTCAGGTCGATCAACTCAATCTCATCGGCCTGGTCGAGCACGGAATCGGGCACGGCCTCGCGCACGACCACGCCGGATATTTGTTGGACAACGTCCAGGCGGCTTTCGAGGTGCTGCACGTTCAGCGTGGTGTATACGTCGATGCCGGCGTCGAGAAGTTCCAGCACGTCCTGATAACGCTTCGGATGGCGGCTCTCCGGCGCGTTGGTGTGGGCGAGTTCATCCACGAGCGCAAGCTGCGGACGACGCGCGAGAATGGCGTCGATATCCATCTCCTGCAGCGTGACGCCGCGGTATTCGATCTTCTTGCGCGGAATGACCGGCAACCCCGCCAGCAGCGCCTCGGTCTCGGCGCGCCCGTGTGTCTCGACCACGCCGATCGCCACGTCCACGCCTTCCGCCTTGCGCGCGCGCGCGGCCTCCAGCATCGTGTACGTCTTGCCGACTCCGGGAGACATCCCGAAGAAAATCTTCAATCGCCCGCGCTTGGCCGCCTGCTCCTCGCGCTGGATTTCCGCGAGCAACTCATCGGGACTCGGTCGCAACCTCTCGCTCATGTCTGGAATTACCACAATGGCCGCTCCGCGCGCACGAAGCAAGCTTTCGCGGGAATGGCTCAGGACCCGGCGGAATGCACCTGCTTGCGCCGCAAGCGGACCGGGAGAATCACCACCGTCACTCCGGCAAACCGCAGCCGACGCTGGATCGCGTACGCGGTGTCGTTGTGCAGAAGACCGTCGAACCAGCGCGGCTCGTCAAAGACCACTTCCCCGGCGAAGCTCACAGCCCGAGGATATTGTTTGGCAATTTCAAGGCAGAGTTCCGACGCTTCCTCCACGACGTCCGTGCCGATCCGGTACACGGAGCGGGCGGGAATCCCCAGTTTGTGCGCGATCTCTATGTACCGGGCGAGGTTCCTTTGCGTGTTCTTCTCCAAGGCTTCGAGATGCTCGGCGCCTTTGAAATACTCCGAATCAATCACGCCAACGGACACGAAAATGACATTGCGGAACGTCTCGGGAAAAGTGCGGAAAATTTGCAGCAGACAGTGGATTCCCAACCGCGCGTAACCGCCGACAAGAATGACCGCTGTCGGTTTCTTGGGATCAAAATCGCGAACCACTTCATCCTTGGACTCCAACGCGACTTCCTCCAGGGATTGTTCCACCTCGCGCACGCGTTTGGCCACGCCCTTGTAGTGCCGATGGATCGCGAAACACAGGGCGATGCAGACAAACGTGATCGCCAGGGTGATCCACCCGCCTTCCATCAATTTCATCGACAACATCACGACCAGAATCGAGAAACAGAGCACCAGGCCGGTCGCGTGGATGGGAAGATGGCGCTTCCACTGCGGGTCGGTTTTGCGGTGCCGGATCCAAAAGCGCACCATGCCGGTCTCGGAAAGCGAGAACGTGGCGAACACGTTGATGCTGTACATGACAACGAGGATGCCGATGTGGCCGCGCGTGTACGCCAGCAGCGCTGTCGCGGCAACGCCGATCAGCAACACCCCGTTCTGCACCGTGAAACGCTCCGACAGCGAAGCAAACCGCCGCGGCAGCCACGAATCGATTGCCATGAACGACATCACGCGCGGCCCGTCGATAAAGCCGGTTTGCGCGGCGACCAACAGCAACACCGCTTCCGACACGATCGTCACGACGGCAAACCAATGGCCCACCGCCCACGAGCCGATATGGAGCCCGCCCGTAAGCTGCTCCACCAGCGCCGCGTTCAATGTCTTTCCTTCCACGGGCTGCACGCGAAACAGCAGGTAACATACGATCAATCCCGCTGCTGTCAGCGCCAACGACACGGCCATGTATGTCATCGTGCGCTTGCCGGTCTCGACTTTCGGATCGCGCATGATCCCCACTCCGTTGGAAACCGCTTCGATGCCTGTGTACGTGCCGCCACCCATGGAATACGCCCGCAGAAACAGCACAAACATGCCCCATTTGCCCAACTGCACCGCCCCTTCACGGAACCCCGTGTGAATGCCATGGGCCACGGCGGGCACGCTTCCCAGATGAGACCCAATGCCGCCGATGATCAGGATGGCGTGCGTCACCAGAAATGTCAGAAAAATTGGCACCAGCGGCGCGACCGATTCTTTGACGCCCCGCAGATTCAACACCGTTAGCAACGCAATCGCGCCGAATTCCAACGGGAGTTTGTACTGGTGAAGCCCCGGCGGCAGTACGCTGAACACCGCGTCGCCGCCCCCCGCAATCGACACCGTGATTGTCAGAACGTAATCCACCAGCAACGCGCAGCCCGAGACGACTCCAAGCTTCGGCCCAAGTAGTTCGCTGGCAACAACATAACCACCGCCGCCGTGGGGAAAATGTTCGATGATCCGGCTGTAGGCGTAGGAAATGACGAACACGGTCACCGCTGTCGCCACCGCCAACAGAATCGCCAGATACGTATGCTCGCCGAGTTGGCGATACGCCTCCTCGGGACCGTACGCCGAAGACGATAATCCGTCCGCACCTAGGCCGACCCAAGCCAAGAATGCGATCAGCGACAGCTTGTGAGCAAGGGTGGAATCCTTTACGTCGCGCGGCTTGCCCAACAATACACGACGCGCACGCGTCCAGACCCGTCGCGGTAAGCGTACCTCGTCATGAGATGGTTGCATGCCAATCCTCTCGTTCGCCTGCGAGGTTAGCTGACGGGCTCAGGTGGAGAGCAGCACACCTTCTCCGACATAAGATCGGAGTTCGCCCCAAGGAATCGGGTCCCCCACCCCGCGCTGTCGCACGGGTTTGGCATCAGGGGCGGACAATAGAAAAAGTTGCCCGCTCTTGTCCAGAGGATTCCGAGACCTACCAACGGCCCAATTGCATCACTGCGCCACCGACAAGGATCAAGCCCAGACCAAGCCAGGTCGTCGACGGAACGCTCTCTTTGAAGACGATGCGGCCTGCCAATACGCTGACCAGCGCAAAAAACCCAACGTACACGCCGATAAGCCTGGAAAAATCCCATTTGACCGAATTCACCACCAACCCATAGCCTCCCAACGCCATCCATCCCGCGATGATGAAAGCCACGCCTCCACCCCGCAAGCCCCGACGAATTGCCGCGTCGCCACCGACCTCAAGCAGCGCCGCTGCGACGAAAATGAGCCACGCGATGGTATTCATGTCCCCGCCTTATCACAAAGAAAACGCTTCATCTCTTTCCCGCGTAGTGGCGCCACAGCAGCAGGAACAGGAGCACCTGAATCACGAGCGGAAGGATGCACACCACCGTGATCCAGCGGGCCAACAGCAAAAATCTCCTCCACCGCGTTGACTTCTGCAAGGAGTCGCACAGCCCCGTGACCCGGACCTTTTCGGGCGCGTCCAGATCCGCCTTCATCGCGGCCGCCGTTGGATAACGCCGGGCAGGATCGCGCTGGAGGGCGTGCAAGACGATCTCTTCGGCCTGTGGCGAAATATCCGGGTTCAGTTTCCGCGGCGCCACGGGATCACCCGTCAACCGCACACTCCCGATGGCGAATGGATCATCCCCGGAAAACGGGACTGTGCCCGTCAACATCTTGTACAGGATCCCGCCAAGGGCGTAAATGTCCGCGCTCGTCCGGCCGGGTTTGCGCCGGATTTGCTCCGGGGAAACGTACTCCATCGTCCCCATGGCGGGCGATGTACTGCGCAAACCGAATCGGTGCGTCTCGACGCGCTGAGCCAGGCCAAGATCGATGAGCCGTATCGAACCATCCGCACAGAGCATGACATTGGCCGGCTTCAAATCATAGTGGACTACGCATTGCTCGTGCATGTATTGCACTGCTTCACAAATGCGGCGGGCAATTGGAATGGCCTCGGCTTCCGTCAATGGTCCACTCGCGGCAAGCCGATCCGCCAAAGTCTGGCCGCTCAGATACTCCGTCACGATGTACGCTCCCCGATTCTTCCCGGCAACGGGCACAAATCTTAGAATGTAGGGATGGCTCAACTTACAACCGAATTCCTCTTCGCGTTGGAACCGCGACCAAGCGCCATTCCCGCTCGCGTACATCCTGTGCGGTACCTTCACCGCTACCGGTAGACCGTGGTCTTGCAGATCCTCGGCTTTGAAAACCGTGGCCATGCCGCCGCAGTTGATGACTTCGCCGAGCAAGAACCGGCCATCCAGCGTGTCGCCCGGGACAAGTTTCACATAGCTGGCTTGGTCCGCCGCCACGTTCCGGCTGCGGGGGACCGGCGATGCCGCCACAAGTTGACCCAGTTTCATGCAATAATCGTTTGCCTGCCGAACGTGTAAGCGGCAATTCAGTGATCCAGGAGCCTCCCAGCGGAAGCATCCGTCACCAAACCACGGGCAAATGCCTCCACCACGGTCACCAGGATCCGGCATGGTTGCATGCCAGATGAAGCCGGTCTTATAGCACATTCTTCGGACTTGCGAAACGGACGGGGTTCCATGCCCGATCACCTATCCCTTCGTGTTGGCACTCCCTTCCGCCTTTTTCGCGTCCAGCCCGTCCAGTGCCAGATTCAGCCGCAGCACGTTCACACGCGGTTCTCCGAAAATACCCCATTGCGGCGGCTCGACGAACTTCTCGACCAGAGCGCTGACCTGGTCCGCGCTGATGGCCCGCGCGGCGGCAACGCGACCGACCTGCAGCCGTGCCGACTCGGGACTGATATGTGGATCCAGCCCGCTGGCGGAGGTAAAGACCATGTCCGCCGGCACCGGCGCGTCCGCCGCCAGCTTGTTTCCCGTGCGGAACGCCGCCGCGTTGGCGGTGACGTTGGATTGCAGCGCCTGGCTGGTCGGACCCAAGTTGCTGGCGCCCGAAGGTACGGTGGCGTAACTGCCCGCCGAGGGCCGCGGCCAGAAGTATTTCTCGCCCGTGAACTGCTGCGCCAGTAACTCGGAGCCGACGATCTTGCCATCGCGCTCGATCAGGCTGCCGTTGGCCTGATTGCGAAAGGCAACCTGCGAGACGCCGGTGATGACCAGCGGGTAGATCACGCCTGTCAGTACGGTGAAGACGACCGTGAGGAGGATGGATTGAATGAGGAGTTTCATGATGACTTTCCTTTCTCAAGTACCTAGGGCGCGAGGTGAACCGCCACCAACAACAGGTCAATCAGCTTGATAAAAACAAACGGGATGACGATGCCGCCGACACCATAAATGAGCATGTTCTTGCGCAGGATGACCGCGGCGCCGAGCGGCTGGTATTTCACGCCGCGCAACGCCAGTGGAATCAGCGCCACGATGATTAGTGCGTTGAAAATCACCGCGCTGAGAATCGCGCTTTCCGGCGAATGCAGCGCCATGATGTTCAGCTTGTCGAGCGGGCCATGCCCCCCGGCAGTCGTGGCGTACAGCACCCCGAACATCGCGGGCAGAATCGCGAAATACTTCGACACGTCGTTGGCGATACTGAACGTCGTCAACGCGCCGCGCGTCATCAGCAGTTGTTTGCCGATCTCGACCACCTCAATGAGCTTGGTCGGGTTGCTGTCGAGATCCACCATGTTGCCGGCTTCGCGCGCGGCCTGTGTCCCCGTATTCATCGCTACGCCGACGTCCGCCTGGGCCAGCGCCGGCGCGTCGTTCGTGCCGTCACCAATCATTGCGATCAGTTTCCCGCCTTCCTGTTCCAAGCGGATGCGCGCCAACTTGTCTTCCGGCTTGGCCTGGGCGATGAAATCATCCACCCCGGCTTCGGCGGCAATGGCGGCGGCCGTCTGTGGGTTGTCGCCCGTGATCATCACCGTGCGCACCCCCATCTTGCGCAACTGGGCGAAGCGTTCCCGGATGCCGCCTTTCACCACGTCTTTCAAGCGAATCACGCCCATCACCCGCGAGCCATCCGTGACCACCAGCGGCGTGCCGCCCTGCGTCGAAATGTCGAACACGGCCTGCTCGACGGCCTTGGGATATAGACCGCCCCGCTGTTCGACGTGGCGACGTATCGCTTCCGCCGCGCCCTTCCGGATGACGCGCACGCCCTTGCCGTCCGGGTCAATCAAATCCAAACCGCTCATGCGCGTCTGCGCGGTGAATGGCACGAATTTCGCCTGCGGCTCGGCCACTTCGCGTCCCCGCAAGTTGTGCTTCTCTTTCGCCAGCACGACGATGGATCGGCCTTCAGGCGTCTCGTCGGCGAGTGACGCCAATTGGGCCGAGTCCGCCAGCTCCTCTGCCGGCACGCCCGGCGCGGGAATGAACTCGGTGGCCATGCGATTGCCAAGCGTGATCGTGCCCGTCTTGTCCAGCAGCAGCACGTCCACATCGCCTGCCGCTTCGACCGCGCGCCCGCTGGTGGCCAGCACATTGCGCCGCATCAAGCGGTCGATGCCCGCAATGCCGATGGCGCTCAATAGCCCGCCGATGGTCGTGGGAATCAAACACACGATCAGCGCGAGCAGGACCGGTATCGACGTCAGCACCACCCCGACCTGACCGGCAGCCTTCTCGTTGTAATGGGCGTACGGAGGCAGGGTGACGACCACGAGCACGAACAGCGCGGTCAGGCTGACCAGCACGATGTTCAACGCAATTTCATTCGGCGTCTTTTGGCGGCGCGCGCCTTCGATCATCGTAATCATCCGGTCGAGAAATGAATTGCCTTCCTCCGCAGTAACGCGCACGACGATCCGGTCGCTGATCACCTTCGTGCCGCCGGTAACGGCGCTGCGGTCGCCGCCGCTCTCGCGAATGACGGGCGCGGACTCGCCCGTGATCGCTGATTCGTCAACCGTGGCGATGCCGTCCATGATCTCGCCGTCGGCGGGAATCGTGTCGCCGGCCTCGCAGACGAATAGTTCGCCGATCTTCAGTTCGGCGGCGTGCACCGAGACTTCCTGGCCCTTGACAAGTTTGCGCGCCATCGTCTTGGTGCGCATTTTGCGCAGGGCATCCGCGTGCGCCTTGCCGCGGCCTTCCGCCATCGCTTCCGCGAAGTTCGCGAACAGGCAGGTGAACCACAACCACAGGCAGATCTGGATATTGAAACTCGTGAACTGGTGCGGCAGGAACAGGAAGATGGTCGTCATGATCGACCCGACCCACACGACGAACATTACGAGGTTCTTGATCTCATCGCGCGGGTTCAATTTCTTGAACGCGTCGATGGCCGCCTGCCGCACCAGTTCCGAATATTGGATTTCAATTTTTGTGCTCATGAGTATCTCCGTGCCATTCCTAGAAAACGCGTCCGCCCAACATCAATCCGTGTTCGACAATCGGTCCCAGACACAGCGCCGGGAAAAACGTCAGCGCGGCGACAATGAGGATGACGCCAAACACGACGCAGGCGAACGTCAGCCCATTCGTCGGCAGTGTCCCCGGCGAGGCGGACACCGTCTTCTTGGCGGCAAAACCACCGGCAATCGCCAGCACCGAAAACGCCACGCCGAATCGGCCGAGGAACATGGCCGTTCCGAGAGTCAGGTTGTAAAAGTTCGTGTTGGCATTCAGTCCCGCGAAGGCGCTGCCGTTGTTGTTCGCGGCGGAGGCGTACGCATAGAAGATCTCGCTCAGGCCGTGCGGGCCTTGATTGTTCAAACTCGAGAGTCCCGTCGGCAGGCTACAGGCTACTGCCGATCCGATGAGGATCACAAAGTTCGGGATAAGGATCGCCACCACCGCCCACGTCGCTTCCCATGCCTGGATCTTCTTGCCCAGGTATTCCGGCGTGCGCCCCACCATCAGTCCCGCGATGAAAACCGCCAGCAGGACGTGCATGAGAATGCCGTAGAGGCCGGCCCCGACTCCGCCAAACACAATGCAACCGAGCATGAGGTTCCACAATGGCGCCAGGCCCGCCAGCGGCATGAAGCTGTCGTGCATCGCGTTGACCGCGCCGCAGGAAGTTCCGGTCGTGGCTACGCCCCACAACACACTGTTCATCACGCCGAACCGCGTTTCCTTGCCTTCGAGCAGTGGCTGTATGTTGCCCACGACCGGATTGGGTTGCGACTCCGCCCACCAGGCGAGGGCAAACGTGCCAACCAGTAACGCCAACATCACGCCAAATAACACCCACGCGTGTCGGCGATCTCCTACCAGCCCACCAAAGGCATAGACCAGTGCCGCGGCGAGGATAATCAGTCCCAGCATTTCCACGAAATTGCTGAACGGCGTTGGGTTCTCGAACGGATGCGCGCTGTTTTGGCCGTAAAATCCACCCCCGTTCGTGCCCAGTTGTTTGATCGCGATCTGCGAGGCCACCGGACCGGTCGGGATATCTTGCGTCTCCACTTTCTGATCGACCATCACCGCCTTGCCATCGGGACCGTTCACTGGTTGGCCTTTGTCGTCGGTCTTCGGCACCTGGGTTGTGTATGGCTCGACCAAACGCGCGCTCGCGTACGGCTTGAAATTCTGCACGACGCCCTGGCTGACCAGCACGAGGGCGACAATGACCGAAAACGGCAGCAGCACGTAGAGAGTCGTCCGGGTAACGTCCACCCAAAAACTGCCGAGAGATTTCGATGACGCGCGTTTCAAGGCGCGGGCCAGTGCCACGAGAATGGCGATACCCGTTGCCGCGCTGAGAAAATTATGCACCGCCAACCCGGCCATCTGCGTGAGGTAACTCATGGTGTTTTCGCCCGAGTACGCCTGCCAGTTGGTGTTGGTGATGAAACTGATGGCCGTGTTTAACGCCAGTGCCCACGGCAAGCCGGGAAAATGTTGGGGATTCAGCGGCAGCCAGCCCTGGGCCATCTGCAGCGCCATCAACGTGATGATCCCGATGACGTTGAAAATGAGAACCGCCGCGAAATATCGCTTCCACGACATCTCCTCGTCGGCTCTCACACCACCCAGACGATAAATCCAACGTTCGATCGGTTTGAGCATCGGTTGCAGGAAAGTCCTTTCCCCCGCAAAAACCCGCGCCATGAATCCACCCAGCACCGGTGTCAGCCCGATCAACAGCCCGAAATACAGCACCAGTTGAATAGCCTCGTTCGCTTTCATGCCCCCACTATCGGCTGCTCCAGGGCCGAAGCGTTAATAAAAAGCCCTCACAAGCCCATTAAAAAAGTGTTAACGACCAACGGTGAGAAACCAAAGATTTGCTGTCCGCACGGCCAAATGTTAGCTTCGGGCTGTGGAATCCGCCGTCATTGTCATCGGCCTGCTCACTTTGGTCGCGGTTGCCGTGCTTATCCTCGTGGTGGCACGCCAACGCAATCAACCACCCCAGCCGCCCGACCAGGGCATGGTGCTCCTCCAGCAGCAAATGAGCGCGTTTCAGGAGCGCCTCGACAAGTTCGGCCAGACTGTCGCCGAGAACCTCCAGCAATCCACGGCGCAAATGAACACGCGCCTTGACCGCGCCGCGCAAGTCGTCGGTGACCTTCGCGAAAAGGTCGGTCAAATCCACGAAGTCGGCAAAGCGGCCGCGGAATTGGTGAACATCCTGCGTTCGCCGAAACTGCGTGGCGGCATGGGCGAGCTTTTCCTGGGCGACCTGCTCGCGCAGATTCTGCCACCGGAACATTTCAAGCTGCAACATCACTTCCATAGCGGCGAGGCCGTGGACGCGGTGATCCAGATTGGAAACAAGCTCGTGCCGGTCGACTCCAAGTTCCCCCTCGAAAACTTCCGCCGCATTGTGGACGCGCAAAGCGATTCGGAACGCGTGGCGGCGCGAAAACAATTCCTGCGCGACGTGAAGAAACACGTCGATGCCATCGCTTCGAAATACATCCTGCCCGATGAAGGCACCTACAATTTCGCGCTCATGTACGTTCCCGCCGAGAACGTGTATTACGAGACAATCATCAAGGAGGAAGCCAGCGCCTCCGGCGAAGAACGTCCGCTGTTCAGCTACGCGCTGGAGAAACGGGTGGTGCCCGTCTCGCCGAACAGCTTCTACGCCTATCTGCAGACCATCCTGCTCGGCCTGCGCGGGATGCAGGTCGAGGAACGCGCCCAGGAAATCCTCAACACCCTTGCGCGTCTGCGCGGCGATTTCGAGAAGGTGCAGGAGAGTTTCCGCATCCTCGGCAAACACATCACCAACGCCCAGGGCGCCTACGGCGAAGGCGAGAAAGCCCTCGCCAAATTGGATGCCAAGCTCGGCCAGATCGAGCAGCCCGCCCTTCCGTCAGCCGCCCAGCCCAAGTTGCCCTGAGTAGCTCCGCAGGGCCGGGCCACTAGCGCCAATGCCGGTTCCACGCGTCCGTGGCGTATTTCTCGCGGGCCAGCTTCCCGGCGAGCGTTCGCTCGGCATCGGTAAGTTCATACTTCACGAATCCGACTCCGAACACTTCTTGAAATCCGTTCTCGATCTGTTCGAGGGAAAGTTTCGCGGCAATGGATCCTTGATGCAACAGGCCGGACTGATTGCGACGTTGCGCGCCTCCCGCAAGCTTGCGGCCATCCGCTACAATGTCGCCACGCACGGGGTTCTGGAAACATTCGTACTGACCCTGCGGCGAGTGAAGCGGCGCTTGGTTTAGCGCGGGCCGCGATTCAAACGCGGCGGCAACAGCTTTGTGCAAGGCGCAGTAGGCGTCGGCGGTTTTCATCGCATGCAAGGAGTGACCGGGTGGCGCCACAACTGTGTAGGTGGTGTCCTCAACGTGGTACACCACGCCCCCACCCGTGGGTCGACGGACCACTTCGTAGCCGTCGGCAAGGTGTGCGGGAAACTTCTGGAAATAACCGAAGGAAACAGACGGCTTCTCCCACGAGTAAATGCGCAACAACGGACGCTCTCGCTTCGCGGTCGTACGCAGCAGCGCCTCGTCCAGCGCCATGTTGAACGCTGCATTTGCCGCGGGTGACTGCAAAAAGTCCCAAATCTCGGGCATATTGTGAGTGTAGCGTGAATGTTGCATGGACACAATTGCTCGTGTATCCTGTTGCGCCTCGGAGTTCAGATCACATGACGCTCACAGAAAAGATCATGGCCCGCGCGGCGGGCAGGAAATCAGTGCAGCCCGGCGACAACGTCTGGGTAAACGTGGATGTCCTCATGACACACGATGTATGCGGTCCGGGCACCATCGGTGTGTTCAAGCGCGAGTTCGGCGCCCACGCCAAAGTCTGGGATCGGGAGAAGATCATCATCATCCCTGACCATTACATTTTCACCGCCGACTCGAAGTCGAATCGCAACGTGGACATTCTGCGCGATTTCGTGCGGGAGCAAGGCTTGAAATACTTTTATGACGTGATTGACGATCCGAACGGGCATTGGGCGTTCGACGCGAGCAAAGGTCAGTTCAAACGCCAGTACGGCAGCAGTTTCGCGGGTGTCTGCCACACGGCACTACCGGCCAAGGGCCACACGCGGCCGGGTGAAGTCCTGCTCGGCACGGACTCGCACACGTGCATGGCGGGCGCGTTCGGCGAATTCGCGACGGGCATCGGCAATACGGACGCCGGTTTCGTGTTTGGCACGGGCAGGCTCTTGCTCAAAGTGCCGGAAACAATGCGGTTCTGGTTCGAAGGCTCATTGCCGAAAGGCGTGATGGCGAAGGACGTCATCCTCCATTGCATCGGCGACATCGGGTTTGACGGCGCGACCTATCGCGCGATGCAGTTCCAGGGCCCGGGCGCAAAGGCGCTCACCATGGACGACCGCATGACCATCACCAATATGGCCATCGAAGCCGGCGGCAAGAATGGAATTTTTGAGCCTGACAAAATAACCTTCGCCTATGTGGATGCACGCACGAAGGCGAACGGCACGAAAGCAAAGTACGAACCGCTGTTCTGCGATTCTGACGATAAGCAGGAATTCGTTTACAACAAGAAGTTCGATCTCTCGAAACTCGAGCCGACCGTGGCTTGTCATCCCAATCCGGGCAATCGCAAGCTCGCCAAGGAGATGGGCAGTGTCCAACTCGACCGTGCGTACATCGGATCGTGCACAGGCGGCAAGACGAGCGATTTCCTCGCGTTTGCCGAAATCGTCGAGGGCCACAAGGTCAAGATCGATACGTTCGGCGTCCCGGCTACTCCCGACACCGTGCGTGAGTTACAGACGACAAAGATGAACGGCAAGACCGTTTGGCAGGTTCTCGAGGAAGCCGGTGTCCAGATGACGGAAAACGCCAGTTGCGCCGCTTGCCTAGGCGGGCCAACCGATACGTTCGGGCGGTTAAACAAGCCGATGAAATGCATCAGCACGACGAACCGAAACTTCCCCGGGCGCATGGGCCATCTCGAGTCCCAGGTGTTCCTTGCGTCGCCGTACACGGTTGCGGCCAGCGCCACCACGGGACACATCACCGACCCGCGAGAGCTTCTGAGCTGATGAAGCTCCACCTTGTTCGCCACGCCACCGCTTCCGATGTCGCCCCGAACGACGCGGAGCGCGAACTGACCCGTGAAGGCCGAGAAGAGGCGCGCATCGCGGGGGCAGCACTGGCGGAATTGGATGTCAGGGTGTCGTATATCCTGAGTAGTCCGTTGGTGCGCGCTCGTCAGACCGCGGAGATTGTCTCGGAGGCGTTGAAGGTCAGGGATGACGTGGCCTTGCTCTACGAACTCGCGAACAACGCTTCCACAACATCACTTCTCAAGGCCTTGAGACCGTACGGTTCGTGCGGCGAAATACTCCTGGTCGGTCACATGCCATCCCTGTCCGAACATCTGGCCGTGCTCATCGGCGCGCCGAACGGGCGGAGCTTCCCGCTGGGCAAGGCTGGCGTGGCGTGCATCGAGTTGCCACACTTGCGTACTGGTACGGGTCAACTTCGCTGGTTGATGCGCCAGAAACAGCTGCAGGAAATCTCCAAGAGGTGAGCCGACTTGGTTGACGCGGGATGGGGTGTCCGCTACCTTCACACTGTCATGGCTGGCAAGTCCACCAAACGCAAGTCGGTATCGCCAAAATCTTCCGCGCTACGAACCACGCCTCCGCAGTCGGTCCGGTACAACCCCTTTCACCTTCTGACGCCCGGCGACAAGGCCCCCGAGGAATGCAACGCATATATCGAGTGCCCCATGCGCAGCAAAATCAAGTACGAGTTGGACAAGTGTAACGGTATTCTCCACATCAGCCGCACGCTCCACAGCGCGGTGCATTACCCAAGCAATTACGGGTTCATCCCACAAACGTATTGCCGCGATCATGATCCACTGGATGTCTTGGTGCTTTCCCAAGAGCCCGTGATTCCTGGATGCGTGATGAAGATGCGCCCGATCGGCATGTTGCGCATGATCGATCAGGACCTGGAAGACATCAAAATCATCGCCATCCACGTCAATGACCCAATGTTTGAGAGTTACAGGGATATTTCGGAGTTGCCACCCCATGTGTTGCGCGAAATGCGGCACTTTTTCGAAATCTACAAGGAACTGGAAGACGCCAAGCTCCCCGTGGTCGAGGATTTCCGCGGTCGAATCGATGCTCATATCGTTATCCGTGAATCGGTTGCTGCGTATGAGCGTTTTCGTTCGCAACTCTTTGACTGCGTGTTTCCGAATTATTGAATAACCGCCCGGCGTTGAACCGGCAATGGACGACTGGTGATGCTCGTGCCAAGCAACGTGGGTTGCCGCGAGGTCTGCAAAAAGATGGGAAAGCGAACGGTGCTGACGCCACTGCCAACGATGCGGTTGTACCCAAAGCGACGCGAGAGGGGTCGCGTCAGATTCTCTCTTTTTGCAGCCTTGCTTCTGGTTGCTGTCCTCGCCGCCCCCCCCACAGCCACCGCTCACAAGGTCAAAGTCTGGGATTCTTTGACCGCGAAATCGATTCAGGAAAATGGGGGTCACCTTCTCGCAGACTATGGGAGTTACCAGTTTTATGAAGTCGACCGCCTGCGTCCCGAGTTACTCCAGTCGGACACGGTGGAGGTTCGTGACGACTGCAATCGAATCCAGCTCAACGCGGCGACCATCGACACTTCGGCAGCGGCCATTAAGGCGGTTCGCCGGCCAGCCGCAACCTTCGCCGGCAAACGCCTGCATCTGATTCAGTTCGTCGGCCCGGTGCAATCCGCCTGGCACAAAGCGCTACAAGAGACCGGGGCGCAAATCATCAATTACATCCCCGAAAACGGTTACCTGGTGTACGGAGATGCCTCATCCCTTGCCAAGCTGCAGAGGCTGGCTGACTCGCTGGCATCGGTGCAGTGGGATGGCGACTATCAAGACGACTATAAAATCCACCCGAATGCCAGGCTCGTTGACGAGAAGGGCAACCCGAGACAACTCCAGACGGATACGTTTGCGATCCAACTTGTGGAGGACCCGGATGCGAATCCCGCGACGCTGGCCGTAATTGACCGTCTTGCGTTGGAACCGATTCGCCGCCGGTACACCATGCTGCAGTTCGTGAACGTATTCGTGCAGCTCCATCCGCAGGATTTGGCCATGATCGCCGGACGGCCGGACGTGATTTCAATCCAGCCGTACACGAAGCCGAAGAAACAGGATGAACGGCAGGACCAGATTGTGGCGGGCAACCTCACAGGATCGGGAAGTGCGCCTTCCGGGCCGGGTTACCTGGCGTGGTTGGCCAGCGTGGGATTCACGCAGTCCCAGTTTACCGCATCGGGGTTCGTGGTGGATATCAGCGACAGCGGCATCGACGATGGCACCACCGCGCCAGGGCATTTCGCCCTCTATGCGCTTGGGGACACCAACAATACCAGCCGCGTGGTCTACAACCGGCTGGAAGGCACACCCAATAATCCGGGCAGCACGATCCAGGGCTGTGATGGCCACGGGAACATCAATGCCCACATCGTTTGCGGATACGACGACCAACCCGCGGCGTTTCCTCATACGGACAGCGCCGGCTATTATTACGATGTCGGTGTGTGTCCGTTCGTCAGCGTCGGATCCTCGGTGGTATTTGACCCTGTCGATTTCACGAATCCCGACTACGCGCAACTCATGTCGGACGCCTACCAGAGCGGCGCCCGCATCAGCAACAACAGTTGGGGATCGACCGACGATGGTTTGTACAATTCCGACTCGCAGGCGTACGACGCCCTAGTGCGCGACGCTCAGCCCTCCGTCGTCGGCAACCAGGAAATGGTCATTGTTTTCTCGGATGGTGACGATGGCCCTGGCGCGCGGACGGTGTCTCCGCCGTCCACCGCGAAAAACGTCATTGCGGTCGGGGGCTCGAAGAATGTCCGATCCATGTCCACGACCAACGGCGGGAACAATTCAATGGGTGAAGACGGGTGCATCACCTTCGATACCGACGCCAACAACGCGAACGACATCGCTAGCTTTTCGGGTCGCGGCCCGTGTTCCGATGGCCGGATCAAGCCGGATATTGTCGCGCCGTGCTCGCACATCACGGGAGGAGCACCCCAGAGTTTTCCACCTCCCGACCCAAGCGGCACCGGGTCGGCCCTAGACTGTTTTTTCAATTTCGGCGCGGAATTTGATCCGCTTTTCGGCCCAGGTAGCCTCGGTGTTTGCGCTGTGCTCGGCAGTGAAACAATCGGCGCGAGCAACTTTTTTCCCGTCGGCCAGCAATTCTTTACCGAATCCTCCGGTACAAGTCATTCCGCACCCGCAGTCGCTGGTGCTTGCGCATTATTGCGGCAATACTTCATCAACCAATCGTTGTTACCACCCAGTCCCGCAATGACCAAGGCATATTTGATGAACTCCGCCCGTTACTTGACCGGCTCGGGCGCCAATGACAATCTCTGCTCGGTCAACCAAGGAATGGGCGCGCTCGACCTCGGGACGGCCTTTGACAGCGCGGTGCGCACGCTTCGGGACGAATTCGCTGACGACAAATTCACCAAGAGCGGTCAGGCAAGAACCTTCACGGGGAGTATCAATGATCCGTCCCTGCCCCTCCGAATCACGCTGGCGTGGACCGACTCGCCTGGCAGCACGTTTGGAAGTGCCCTCAACAACGATCTCGACTTGACGGTGACGGTCGGCTGCAACACCTATAAAGGCAACGTCTTTAGAGGAGATTACTCCGTTACCGGCGGGACCGCAGACCACCTTAATAACGTTGAAAGTGTCTTCCTGCCCGCCGGCACAACCGGTGATTTCATGATTACCATCACTGCTGCCAACATCAACTCCGATGGTGTGCCTGGCGACGCCGATCCGCTGGACCAGGATTTCGCCCTGGTCGTCTACAACGGCCAATCCACCACCAACCAGTTCGACGGGTGCACCTTCACACTGAACTCAACAAACGTGACTCTCAGCGCCCAGGGCACAAAGTCCAAGAGCGTGCGCGTAAAGCCCTGCAACGCTGGCTGCGCTTGGACCGCAGTCAGTAATGACTCGTTCATTACGATCACGGCCGGAACCAACGGCGTCGGCGGCGGCACAGTCCGTTACACCGTCCCCGGCAATACCAACGCGATACCTCTCACCGGCACGATGACCATTGCCGGCCAAACGGTCACGGTCAATCAGGCCGCCGGCGGTTGCACGTACTCATTGAGCCCGGCGACAGGCAAATTCCGCGTGGCGGGTGGCTCCAAGAACATCAAGGTGAAGGTCCGCTTCCCCGACTGCGCGTGGACCGCCGTCAGCAACGATGCGTTTATCACGATCACGTCGGGGGATAGTGGTGTTGGCAACGGTGTTGTCAGTTACACCGCCTCCGCTAACACGAGCACGGGCGCCCTCACCGGTTCGATAGCCATCGCCGGCCTGACATACGCGGTAACACAGTCGAGCGGCCCTTAGTCCGACCTTGGATTGCCTTGGAGGACCATCGGCGATAAGATGCGGGCGGGAGAGTGACATGAAAGATTTTTTTATCGGGCTGGTCGTGGGCGCATTTCTGACAGCGAGCACCGGCTGGTACTTCATCGTCGCCCGCAAGGACGTGCGCGTGGTTCATGCTTGGGACGTTCTTGATGCCAAGCTGACCGCCTGGCATCTGCGTGGCGATGACATCAAGGACGAACTTAGCCGCACGGGCAAGGTCTTACGACGCCAAGCGGGTGATTTCGGCGCGGCGATGGTTAGCGCTTCCGCCGACACTGCCGTCACGGCCAAGATCAAAGCCAAGTATGCGGTCGACCGCGATCTCTCCGCATTCAGCATTTCGGTAAACACCACAGATGGCCGCGTCACGCTGGCGGGCAACGTCACGTCGCACCAGCAAATCGGGAAAGCCATGTTGATCGCGCTCGAAACCGATGGGGTGCGCGAGGTGAATTCGACGCTGCAGGTAAAGTCACCGAAACATACGAGCTCATGATTTCATCCTGAGCCAGACGAATGGTTCTGCATGGATAGGAAGGAAATTGCCGGGGTTTTCGAGGAGATCGGCGCGCTGCTGGAACTGCGGGGTGATAACCCGTTTCGCGTGCGCGCCTATTACAACGCCGCGCGCATGGTCAACGGCCTGCAGGAAGACCTCGGCCCGCTCATCAAGGAAGAGCGCCTCACCGACATCAAGGGCATCGGCAAAGACCTCGCGGGTAAAATCACCGAGTTGTACACGACGGACAAGCTGCAGTTTTACGAGGAACTGAAGTCCTCAATGCCGCAAGGGCTGCTGGAAATGCTAAAAATCCCGGGGTTTGGCCCCAAGCGCGCGAAGGTTGTGTACGACAAGCTCAAGGTCGATTCCATCGAAAAACTCGAGGTGGCCTGCCACGCCGGCAAAATTGCCGCGCTCGACGGGTTCGGCGAAAAATCGCAGCAAAAAATCCTCGAAGGCGTCAAGCTCGTCCGTCAGTTCGGCTCGCGGTACCGTTACGACAAGGCGTACGCGGTCGCGCAGCCGATCCTTGACGCGTTGCGATCACACAGTGGCGTCATCCGCTGCAGCATCGCCGGCAGCCTGCGCCGCCATCGCGAAACCATCGGCGACATCGATTTTCTGGTCAGCGCCAAGCCGAAGAATGCGGCGACAATCATTGAGGACTTCACCGCAATGCCCGGCATCAGCGTCAACGCCAAGGGCGAAACGAAAGCCAGCGTGGTGCTGAAAGGCGGCATCCAGGCAGACCTGCGCGTGGTCGCCGACGATCAATATGCGTTTGCGCTGAATTATTTCACCGGCAGCAAGGAGCATAACATCGCGCTCCGGGCCCGCGCGTTGAAACTAAAGAATCTTTCCCTGAACGAGTACGGTTTTTCCCCGGTATCCCAAAAGGAAAAGAGCGCCAAAGAACTCGGCAGTTCCATCAAGTGCAAGACCGAGGAAGATCTCTACGAGGCCCTCAAGCTCGATTACGTCGCCCCCGAACTCCGCGAAGACATGGGCGAGATCGAAGCGGCGGAGAACGGCACCCTGCCAAAGCTGGTCGAGTTGGAGAATCTCCGTGGCACGTTCCACTGTCATTCAACGTGGAGCGACGGCATCGCCAGCGTCGAAGCCATGGCGGAAGCGGCCATGGACCTCGGCCTGCAGTATCTCGGCATGGCCGACCACAGCAAATCCGAGCGGCAGGCAAACGGCCTCGACGAGAAACGCGTCCGCCAACAGGCTGAGGAAATCAAGAAGCTCAATATGAAATTCGCCAGGGAGGATTTCCGCATCTTCTTCGGCACGGAATGTGACATCCTCGGCGACGGCTCGCTCGATTTCGACGACAAGACACTCGCGTTGTTCGACTACGTCGTCGCCAGCGTCCACCAAGGCTTCAACTTGGACGCCGAAAAAATGACCAAACGCATTTGCCGGGCGCTCGCGCACCCGAACGTTACGATGCTCGGCCACCCGACGGGCCGTCTGTTGCTCGAGCGCGAAGGCTACGCCGTCAACATGCCCGAGGTCATCGCCGCCGCCGCGAAATACAATAAGATCATCGAAATTAACGCCCATCCCTATCGCCTCGACATGGATTGGCGCCTGTGGAAACACGCCAAGGAACTCGGCGTCAAATGCGCCATCAACCCCGACGCCCACAGCATCCCCGACCTGCAGTATCTCGCCGTCGGCATCGGCATCGCGAGGAAGGGCTGGCTGGAAAAAAAGGATGTGGTCAATTGCCTGCCGTTGAAGGAAGTCGAGAAGGCGTTGAAGAGGTGACCCCGTTCCGTCGTTCCGCAGTTGCCAAGTCGCCATTTCGCTGGCAATGTTGATGTGGGTAACGACCATGGCGAGCGATCCCGATCTCAAAGCACTTTTCGAATCGTGGCCCTACGATTCCGAAGATTGCGTGCGCGTGGTCACCCTCCCCGATGGCCGCGACGTCATGCAGGTCCGCCTCCCGCTCGGCATCGAACAATACGAACTCGATGGCCGCCCCGACGGTCGCCGCCCCCACAATGCCGAATCGTTGCTGGACCATCACGGCGCCCAACTCGACAAAGCCAAAGCCGCAGGCACCGAGTCCGCCTTCCGCCTCAGCCCCGACGACTGCATCGAGCTGTTCAACGAAGGCGTCCTCTACTACTATCGCTACCTCCACCTCTTCCAATTGAAAGACTGGCCGCGCACCGTCCGCGACACCATGCGCAACCTCCGCCTCTTCGACTTCATCCATCGCCACGCCGCGCGCGACGAAGACAAACACTACCTCGAACAATGGCGCCCCTACGTCCTCCGCATCAGCGCCATCGCCGCCGCCATGATCCAGCTCGACGACCACAACCACCCCAACGCCCTCGCCATCATCCAGGCCGCCACCCACACCATCGAGGCCCTCCCCGACGTCGATGACGAATCCTACAAGTACGAACGCCACCGCTCCCTCGAAGCCCTCCACGACTTCGCCAACCAGGTCGAGCAGTCCATCCCCCTCACCGAACTCCAAAAGCTCGAGCGCCAACTCCTCGACGCCGTCACCACCGAACGCTACGAACACGCCGCCGAACTCCGCGACCGCATCCGCATCATGCGCGACTCCGCAAACCGCCCCTAGCGTTTCCCCCACCTTCCTTCCCCGCCCCACTGCGTCTCACCCAGTTTCACTCCATCCCACTGCAACTCATCCCCACAATTCCTCATCGCTCCTGCACGCCCCTCCCACCACACCGCCCTGCGCCATTTTGGGTTCGTTTGGGCCACGTTTCTGCCGAAAACCACCCTTCCAGTGCCCTTTTCCGGCGATTTTTTCCCTGTTTTTAGGCTTATTTTGCAAAACGAACCCAACTCACATTTTCCCCCAACATATTCACACCCAAACAGATCCGCATTTTTCAGTTGGGTTCGTTTGGTAAAAAAACACTCTTCTCTATAGAGCTCTCCCCTCCCAACCGACCCAAGGTTGTAGTAGCGGCCCGTCTCGACCGCCCTGTAAATGCGCTTCTGCGAAACGCAGGCCGGGAATACGCGACCATCCATCTGTCAAAGAACCTCACCACCCTTATCACCACCCCAACGCCGCGTCCAGTAAAATATATCGATTTCCGATTGAGACGTCCGACGACACCCCGCCTCGCCCTTTCCCCCGCCGGTGTAGCGTGGGCCCCTGCTCGCGTGCCGTCTACGGAGCTGCCCCAGCCCATCCGGTCCGTATCCTGTCTTGTGTAGCGTGCGCTGTCACTAGCGCATCCGGTCCGTATCCTGTCTTGTGTAGCGTGGGCCCCTGCTCGCGTGTCGTGTACGGAGCTGCCCGCCTGCTGGTGTAGCGTGCGCCAGCTCGCGTGCCGTTTACGGAGCTCCGAGGCGTCCGCTCCGCGCCCGCCCTGCCGTTGCGGCCCCCCCCTCACGGCTTCTTCGCCAACACGTAGATCCGGAAGAATGTCAGTGCCACCTGGCCGCTCGCTCTCGCCTGCGCATGGAAATCGCCGGCGATGATTGCGCGCGCCGCCTCAATGAAATCGGGCGGCACCTCCGTGTCGTAGCAATCCGGATTGAGATAGCCAGCGGCTGCCCCCGACTCGAACATCTCGAACACCTTCTCCGGCGCGCATTGCATCGTCACTTCCACGATCTCCGACGACAACACCGAAAATCCCCCTCGCTCAAAGACCGCTGCGTATTCCTCCGCCGTGTCAAAAAACACCCACGGCGACCGGAAATGCCGAAACGTCCCCTCCGTACGCGCATCTTGAAGCAGCGCTTCCGTCGCGTGAATGAAACTCGGGCAATACGCCCTTGTCGCCGGGGCCTGCATCGCCATCCGCCCGCCAGAACGAAGCGCCCGGCAGCAATTCGACACCGCTCGCTCCGGGTCGCGGAACCACTGAAACGCCGAGTTGCAGAAGATGACTGTAAACTCACCTCCCGCATCAAGCTCCTCCGCCGCCCCCACCCGAAACGAAATCTCCGCCGACCGATATGCCGCCCTCGCCTGCTCAATCATGCCCCGCGACGGGTCGATCCCCACAACCTTCCCGTCGGTGAGCTTTCGGATCGCGTGCGACTGGTCCCCCGTCCCGCAACCAACATCGAGTACGTCGTCCGCCCTGCCAATCTTCAGCATCCCAAACAGTTGCTCAGCCGCCGACTTCTGCAGCGCCGCCGTCCTCTGATAGTCCCGCGAAATATCTGTGAAGTTGCTCATAATTCCGCTCGGTACTCTAGCAGAAGCCCCACCCGCCGCCTATGCCGGTTGGTGTAGCGTGCGCCCGCTCGCGTGCCGACTACGGAGCTGTCCCCAGCCCATCCGGTCCGTATCCTGTCTTGTGTGGCGTGGGCCCCTGCTCGCGTGTCGTGTACGGAGCTGTCCACAGCCCATCCGGCCGTTGCCGCGTCGTCGGTAGGCCCGCCGTCCACCCCGTCCACCCTGTCCACTCCGTCCATGCCGTCCATCCGCCCCGCCCGTCCTCTTTCCCAAATCTGTCACCCTGAGCTTGTCGGAGCCGAGTCCGACGAGACGCGCTTCTCGGAGGAGAAGTGCAACGGTCTCTGCCGTTCTCCGCCGAGTCCCGCCCGCCTGCCGTCGCCTTCACCATTCCGCGCCCGTGGCCGTTGGTAGGGATGCCTCTCCGAGGCGTCCGCAATCCCTCCCGGATTGATCTTGATCCCAACCCCCGATCTATGGATCCGATCACCTTGTGCCCAAACCATCCAAAAAACGCAGGCCCGCCGTCCACCCTGTCCACCCCGTCCACCCCTCCATGCCTCCATTACCCCGCCCCGCCCGAACGCCTCATCCATCCCGACCACCCCGCAAATCCGCTCGATGGCGTTGTTTTGGAACCCGGCGCCCTTGCCCCGCTCAACTGCGTCTACCGCGACGACGCGCACGGGATTTGGCTCTACCACGGGAACTGCCTCACCATCCTCGACGCCATCGGCACGGCTGCCGGTAACACTTGCCGCACCAAGTTGCCTTGCTGATCGATTAGCGGTTGCGCCGTTGCACGGAGGCGCGGCGCGGCAAAGCGCGCAATTCTTCCTTCCAGAATTCTTCTGCTTTGCCGTGAAGCGCCTCGACGCCAATCATCGGGTCGTCTGGATACGTCTGGCCGCAACCGCAAGAATAATCGAAGAACTTCACGACGCCCATTCTGCCAAGCCATCTTCGGTTGCCGGTTTCGTCCACGAGCTGAACCACGCGAACCGGCGTTCCGATTCTGTACGGCGCGCCTGCAACGTCCACATGAACGTGTCTGGCTTGGCTTCCTTTCGCTGGCTTACTCACAGTATGAGGCGGCTCACAGAGACTCCATCGCAGCTAACGCGTGCGTCTTAGCGTGGAGTTCCGAAATATACTCATAGCTCCTAAACTTCGTCCGCTTTGCGATGGCCTCAAATGCGGGATGGGCAATCTTGGTCTGATATTCCCTCTGCCGATCTTCGGCAGCCACGATTCTAAACTCTATGTGGAAGTCTTGGAAGAGGACGAACTTCAGCAGGGAGTTGTCGAACGCCGTCGTATGTTCAACCTCAAAGAACGAACTTGGCATCCGGCGAGAGTTAAACCAGATGACATCTACGGACTGTGCCCGCCTGACAACCTCTGGGTAAGTAAATGGATGTAGCTGTTGGAGAGTCGCCGCATCGCCCAGCGGTTGGTTTATGAATGTCTTCCCTCGATCTTGTGGCGGCACGAATGTCTCGAACCGCTTGAGATTTCCCAACTCGACCAAAAGTCCTTGGTAGTAGCCGTGAGTATATTCGGGCTTCTCAATGTTTTTGATTTCGGGTGGGAGCTTGCCCTTGAATTCTTTCAGAGCCCAAAGGCCGGGTCGGATGCGGAAGAAGAAACGCTCGTCTTGGACGATGCGGTTGATGGACTTGAACGGCGTCTTGGTCTTCCACTCCACGCCGGGCACTTTGATCGCTTCCCTGTACAGCAGCCCAAGCGTAGCGTACCCGCCGTTGGCCCGCATCGCCTTGATAACCGCGTCGTGTTGTTTCATTCGTTGCCTTTCTAACTAGAACTCCACATCTCGGCACTTCTGGTCGAGTTGATGTCTAATCCGCTTCCGTTGCTCGTCCGAAAGCGAGGGCGCATAAGAGAAAACGACTCGCCGTATTTGCTTCGGATTTACTACCTTGATTTCATCCGTATCACTCTGAGACTCAACCCACCAACCGGGGAATGTCAGGATGGGATGCACAAACACCTTCTCACCCGTTGCGCTCCCCAACCACGTACTTAACCAACGCGCGTTGTCTTTGGCTTGCTTCAAACCCCAATCGTGCGTCTCCTGCGGGAACTCCAGTTGCTGGCCGTCAAAGATAATGGTGTTGTCGCTTTTGCCGGGGGGCGCATCTTGTTTGCGCAGTGTCTTCGTTTCCACAACAAAGACACCGTTTGGCGCAACGACAATGTGGTCGATATTCCACTTCTTGTCCGCTGGGAAATCATGAAAAACATAACAGCCTTCCATCATCAGTTGATTTAGCAACCCTCCAACAAAGCGCTCGCCATCGAAACCCAATTGGTAGTTGCTGCGCTCCTTCAAGGCACGAAAACCGCGAAAGGAGGAATAGGCAACCAATGGTGACACCATGAAACCCAGTGCAATCATCCCCACTACAGGCGGTATCCGCTTCAAATGCAATGGGGAAGCATACATAGAGATGCCCAAGGCCGCACCCGTCACCATGCACATCATGAAGTAGTAGTCGATCTTCTCGTCGAGCTCCTGAATCTTGATGCGCAACGATTCGCCGGGCGGTCGTAGCATTTTTTCAGACACCGGCGGCCGGACATTTCGGCGCTTTCGATCCCAGCGCCATAGCAGGATGGGAATTACTACGGCAGCGAAACAAATCGCAATCGGAATAGCAATCAGTGCGAACTTATCCACGGCGCATGGGATTGTAACGTTTCCTCAACCAAGTGCAACAAGCTATCATTCGGTTATCCGCCTAGAGCAGGATGCCTACCTCATCGACGTGTTCCGCAACGCCATCCCGTCTCGCCGACTTGTCTCGCCAAAGTCGCTGACGTAGGCGGACGACGCCTACATCACCACTCACACCTGCGACTCGTGGGACCACGTCGAGCGCTTCTGCCGCGACTACGACGGCACCCCCGTCCTCTGATCGCCGCCCTGTGCGCGCTTGCCTCATCGAGACCGTCGGGGTATAATATCGCTGTGAAACTCGACCGGCAGGCCGTTGCCAAGTCCGCGCTCCGCGATCACACGGACGACAACTATGTTCCCGGCACCATCGAGGAACGCGTGTTGATGGTCTGGCCCATCACCCGCGAAGTCGCCGCCTTGAGCCCCCAACACGATGTGGAACGAAGACTACAAAGACATGTTGTCCGCGTTGGCCGACGAGAAGGCTGACTTCATTCTCATCGGAGCCTATGCCCTCGCCGCACACGGGTTCCCCCGGGCCACATTGGACATGGACTTGTGGGTGCGCCCCTCCCCGGACAACGCCCAGAAGGTGTGCCGCGCCCTGGCTCGTTTCGGCGCGCCGTCCGCGCACGTCTCCCCCGCCGATTTCGAGAAGGAAGACGCCGTGATCCAGATCGGCGTCGCCCCACGACGAATCGATCTCGTAACCGGCGTGTCCGGATTGACCTACGATGACGCGAGTCGCGGGGCCATCGCCCGCGACATCGATGGTGTCAACGTCCGCATCCTGTCGATGCCCGATTTGATCCGCAACAAGCTTGCCGTCGGCCGCCCCAAAGACCTCGCCGACGCCCGCTTGTTGCAGGAACATCTCCGCAAACCTTCCCCGGAGCATTAGGTGCGGACGCCGCACCCATGAGAATTGAATACGACAAAGAGACGGACACGCTTACCATCACGCTCCGCGACGCGCGCGTGAAGGACAGCGACGAGGTGCGCCCCGGCGTCATCGCCGATTTTGGCTACGACGGCGAAGTGGTCGGTTTTGAGATCCTCGACGCCTCAAAACGGATGGAGAATCCGCCGGCAGTCGAGTTCGTCTTGGGAGCGTCCGGCAGTGAGCCCGCACCGGTTCGCGAGAAGCCCGCGAAGTACCGGAAATGAAACTGAGAATCGACCGCGACGCGGATGCGCTGTACCTGCGCCTCGCCGACACCAAGATCATCGAGTCCGAGCAGGTCGGCCCTGGTGTCATTGTGGATTTCGACGCCAAGAACCGAGTGGTTGGCGTGGAAGTTCTCAACGCTTCCAAGCGCGCGTCGAAAGCGAAGGCCCGCAAACGATCCTCATCGGCGACCTCCCGTCCGCTCCTTGTTCGCGACAAACCTGCCAAGCGCTACGGCAAGTGAGCCGCCGTTTCGCTTCCGCAACACCACCTTCCTCTCCCACCTCGAAGTCGGGGTAAACGTCCGGGCGGTGAAGTAGCAACAGACTCCCAGCACGCCGACGACGCCTGCATCACCTCATCCGCCTTCGTGCCCCTCGTGCCCTTCGTGGTAAGCCAAGCCGCTGGGAGCGGCGCGACGCAGCCCCGACGCATGTCGGGGAGCCACGTGCGGTGTGGGGGGGTGCGGATCATCATCCCGTTTGGCAACTAACGTGCCGTTGGCACAATCCCTTCCCTGCGCCAAAAACATGCTTGCCAGTTCAGGGGAAAATCGGTGACATCTCCGCCTGCCGTCGCATCACTGTGAACTCCAAAAAAGGAAGCAGTAGAGTATAGTGCTACCAGTGGCAAACTATGAATCCCGATCCTCCAGGCGCGGCGGCCAATTTGAACAAGGCGACCCCTTCGGTCGTCGAATCTGCGTTGGCTGATCCAGTCGGGCTTCGTCGTCCGGCCAACGCGATTATAAAAAATCTGAGTCATTCTCCCGGAATTAGCCATGCCCGTTGAATTCAAAGACTACTACGACGTCCTCGGCGTGGCCCGAAACGCGAGCGACGCGGAAATCAAGAAGGCGTTCCGCACACTCGCCCGTAAGTATCACCCCGATGTCGCCAAGGACAAAACCACTGCCGAGGAGAAATTCAAGGAAATCAACGAGGCCAACGAAGTTCTCAGCGACCCGGAAAAACGCCGAAAGTATGATGAGTTGGGCGCAAACTGGAATCATCCGGAACGCCAGTCGGCACAACCTCAGGGCCGATACGCCGCAGGTCCTGAATACGGTTCTGAATTCCATTTCGACGGCACGGGCTTCAGCGATTTCTTCGAGCAGTTCTTCGGCAGTCGCGGGCGCCCCTCCGCCGGGTTCGGCCGGGCGGACGGGAGCGGCTGGGAAGCCGAACTCCTTCGCCCAACCCGGCCAAGACATCGAGGGCGACATCCTGGTGACACTGGACGAAATCTTGCACGGTTCAACGCGCACGATCCGCCTGCAGCGTGTCGATCCGCACTCCGGGCAATCGACCACGCAGACCTTGCGGGTGAGAATCCCCCCGGGCGTCCGGGAAGGGCAGCTCATCCGTCTCGCGGGCAAAGGACAGGAGGGCACCGGCGGAGGTGCCTCGGGAAATCTGTATTTGCGGGTAAAATTCGCCCAGCACCCCGACTTCCGCGTGCGCGGGTCCGACCTGCATTACGATTTGGAACTGGCACCGTGGGAAGGGGTGCTCGGCGCCACCGTCCAACTCCGAACTCTGGACGGAATAGTATCCTTGAAAATCCCGGCGAACACTGTGGCCGAACAGAAATTTCGTTTGCGCGGGAAGGGGTTGCCCACCAGCAACGGATCGAGGGGCGACCTGTATGCCATTGTGTCGATCGCGGTGCCGTCCCATGTTACGCCAGAACAAAAAGCGCTGTGGGAGCGGTTGGCCGCAACATCGTCCTTCAACCCGAGGAAACCCTCATGAGCAAACGATTTGATCCCGACCGACCATCCCCCGTTGCTCTGGAGTTGTTTCAGCCGAAGCCAAACGTTCTCTACAGCCTTGATGCAGCCGCCCATCTCGCGGGCGTCCCCCGTCGTTCCGTCCTGATTTATTGTCGCGCCGGGCTTGTCCGACCTGTCTTTCTGCCGCCGTATGGCGTGATGGAATTCACAGAAGAGGCGATCCACACCGTTCGGCAAATCGAACACTTGCGAGCCATTCACGGCGTCGATTTGGCCTGGCTTAAAACCATGTTCGATCTGCTCGATGAGATAGATCGTCTGCACGCCGAGTTGCGCTTTTTGCGTAACCATTGAAAAGGCAAACACACGCGAGGCCTGTCTGAACTCGGTAGGGGTGGCTCAAGGTCAGGCTCTTACGACGTGACAAAAAGCCGTGGTGCTGTGGCACAATCGAGAGAATAATAGCGGAGGAGTTCGGAGATGCCGTCCAGAGCAACGCTGAAAGAAAGACCATGAGCGGACAAACCCGCGCCGGTAGCCCGGTCCCGAGTCTTCTGCCCGCGGAAATCGATGGGTTCAGTTCACTGGCGGAGCTTGCCCTGGACTTGCGCTGGTCATGGAACCATCGCGCCGATGAACTGTGGAAGCAACTCGACCCCGCGCTCTGGGAGCTGACTCGAAACCCGTGGGTCGTCCTCCAGACAGTCTCGCGGGAAAAACTCCGGCTCCTGTTGGCCGATCCCTCGTTTCGCCAGAAGGTGGATGCTCTCGCACAAGCTGAGAAGCGCGCCGCTGAGTCACCCGCGTGGTTTCAGCAAACTCATCCACAGGCACCCCTGACTTGTGTCGCGTATTTCAGCATGGAATTCATGTTGGGTGAGGCTCTTCCGATTTACTCGGGGGGGCTTGGCAACGTGGCCGGCGATCAACTGAAAGCCGCCAGCGATCTGGGAGTGCCGGTGGTCGGCATCGGGCTGCTTTACCAGCAGGGTTATTTCCGCCAGGTGATCGACAAGGATGGGGTGCAACAGGCGCTCTATCCGTATAACGATCCCGGCCAATTGCCGATCACGCCCTTGCGCCACCCGAACGGTGAGTGGCTGCGCTTGGAGATGGCGGCTCCCGGTTACTCGGTCTGGCTGCGCGCGTGGCAGGCGCGGGTCGGGAGGGTGAAACTTTACCTGCTGGACAGTAATGACCCGGCCAACCCCCCGGCCCACCGCGGGATCACCAGCGAGTTGTATGGCGGCGGTCCGGAGTTGCGGCTCAACCAGGAATTAATCCTCGGAATCGGTGGCTGGCGGCTGCTCGGCGCACTCGGCATTCGTCCGGAAGTCTGTCACCTCAACGAAGGGCATGCGGCGTTCGCGGTTTTGGAACGCGCCCGGACTTTCATGCAAGAAAGCGGCCAGCCCTTCGATGTCGCACTGGCCGTCACGCGGGCGGGCAACCTCTTCACCACTCACACGGCGGTGGCGGCGGGGTTTGATCGTTTCGCTCCGGCCCTCATGGAGCAATACTTTACCCGGTATGCGCAGGAGAAGTTGGGTATTTCCCTTCACGATTTGTTGGCTCTGGGACGCCAGAACCGTGATGACGCTTCGGAGCCTTTCAACATGGCGTACCTGGCGGTGCGTGGAAGTGGGGCCGTCAACGGCGTGAGCCGCTTGCACGGTCAGGTCAGTCGGCGCCTTTTCGCGCCTCTCTTTTCCCGCTGGCCAGAGGACGAAATACCAATCCGCCATGTGACCAACGGAGTCCACATGCCGACCTGGGACTCGGCGGCCGCGGATGGCCTCTGGACGGAGGCGTGTGGCAAAGACCGCTGGTTGGGGGCAACGGAGCCGTTGGAGCAGGACATTCGCCGCACTTCCGACGCGCGGCTCTGGGAACTGCGCACGGCCGGCCGCCAGTCACTAATTGATTGCATTCGCGCCCGATTGCCGCAGCAACTGGCTGCTTCCGGACGATCAGCCAAGGTGGTGGAGGGCGCGAAGCATTTGTTCGATCCGAATGTGTTGACGCTGGGTTTTGCGCGGCGGTTCGCGACCTACAAGCGTCCGAACCTGCTACTACACGAACCGTCAAGACTGCTTCGCCTCGTAACCAACCCTCAACGGCCCGTGCAACTCGTAATCGCCGGCAAGGCGCATCCGGCAGACCAGCCTGGGCAGGCATTAATCCGGGAATGGATTCGCTTCGCCCGGCGGCCCGAGGTGCGCCAGCAGGTGATCTTCCTCAGCGATTATGACATGCTCCTTGCCGAGCGTTTGGTGCAAGGGGTGGACGTCTGGATCAACATGCCGCGGCGACCCTGGGAGGCTTGTGGAACGAGCGGCATGAAGGTGCTCGTCAACGGAGGCCTTAATCTTTCGGAGTTGGACGGCTGGTGGGCCGAAGCCTACACCCCTCGAGATGGGGTGGGCGTTGGGGGATGGCCAGGAACATGGCGACGATGCGGCTTGGGACGCTGCCGAAGCCGGGGAGCTTTACGACCGGCTCGAAAACGAGGTCATTCCAGAGTTCTATTCCCGCGATAGGGATGGCCTGCCGGTCGCGTGGATTGCGCGAATGCGGGAGAGCATGGCGCGGTTAACGCCCCAATTTTCCGCCGGCCGCACCGTGCGCGAATATACCGAGCAGCACTACTTCCTCGCCGCGGCAAGCTATCTTGAGCGCGCTGCCGACAAGGGCGCAGCGGGTGCGCGAGTGGTGATGTGGCAGCAGACTCTGGATGAGAAATGGGCCCACCTGCGCTTCGGCGAAGTGAAGGTGAAGACGACAGGCAAGCAGCACATTTTTGAAGTTCAGGTCTATCTCGATGACCTCGACCCGGAGGTTGTTCGACGTCGAGCTTTATGCCGACGGGACCAACAGCAGCGGCCCGGTGCGGCAGGAGATGACACGCGTCCGTCCGTTGGGGGGCGCGGCACATGGCTACCTCTACCGTGCACCGGTGCCCGCGACGCGCGCGGCTGCCGATTACACGCCTCGAGTAATCTCGCGCTGCTCCGGCGTGGCGGTCCCCCTGGAAGCCGCACACATCCTGTGGCGAGGCTGATCTCACTGAAGGCGAAATGACGACCACAGTTCAACCCGGCGTTCTGACGATCAATGGCGGGTCGTCGAGCATCAAGTTCGTGCTATATCGGGCGGGCAACCCGCCGGAGCGAAGACTTAATGGAAAGGTGGATCGCATCGGCCTGAGCGGAACAAATCTGACGTTCCACGACCTCGACGGGAAACCGCAGACCAGTCACAGCATCGTCGCTTCCGATCACAAGTCGGCGGCAAAACTCCTGATGGATTGGCTCGAAGGGCAAAATGGGTTTGGTTCGGTCCGGGCCGTGGGACATCGAGTGGTCCACGGCATGAAACACACCGAGCCAGAGGTGGTTACTCAAGATTTGCTGGATGAACTGCATCGCCTTCGGCCGTACGACCCGGATCATCTGCCCCGCGAGATTGAACTGATCGAGGTGTTTCGCCAACGTCATCCCAAACTGCCGCAGGTGGCTTGTTTTGACACGGCGTTTCACCGGACCATGCCACGTGTCGCCAAGCTGCTTCCGATTCCGCGACGCTTCGACGCCAAGGGAATTCAACGTTACGGTTTCCACGGGCTGTCGTATGCCTACCTGATGGAAGAACTCGCGCGCCTCGGCGACCCGGCGGCAACGAAAGGCCGCGTCATCCTCGCGCATCTCGGCAACGGCGCAAGTCTGGCTGCCGTGCGGAACGGCAAGAGCATCGACACCAGCATGGGCTTCACGCCGACGGCGGGACTGGTGATGAGCACTCGCTCGGGCGACCTGGATCCTGGCCTGGCGCCCTATCTGGCGCGAACCGAGCAAATGACGACAAAACAGTTTTACGAAATGGTCAACCACCAGTCGGGTCTGCTCGGCGTTTCGGAGATCAGCCCCGACATGCGGGACTTGCTCGCGCAGGAAGCCACTGACGTGCGGGCGGCGGAAGCGGTGGCGCTGTTCTGCTACCAGGCGAAAAAGTGGCTGGGCGCCTTCGCCGCAGCCCTTGGCGGATTGGACACGCTCGTCTTCGCGGGAGGCATCGGCGAAAATGCGTCACTCGTCCGCGCGCGCATCTGCGAGGGGCTTGGCTTCGTCGGGATCGAACTGAATGCGTCACGCAATGCGGAAAATGCGGCGGTGATTTCCACGGACTCCAGCCCGGCCACGGTTCGTGTCATCCGCACGGACGAAGAACTGATGATTGCGCGCTCGGTCTGCCGCATTCTCGGGCTCAGCGCGGCAAACAAGAAGATTGAATGATGAAAACAAAAACGAACTCGAAGACGCTCACCCCGGAACTGCTCCAGAAAATTGATGCGTACTGGCGCGCCGCCAACTATCTGTCGGTCGGCCAGATCTATCTTTACGACAATCCGCTGCTGAAGCGGCCGCTGTCGCTCGCGGATGTGAAACACATGCTGCTGGGACATTGGGGCACGACCCCCGGGCAGAACTTCATTTACGTGCACTTGAACCGAGTTATCAAGCAATACGACCTCGATATGATTTACGTCTCCGGCCCCGGACATGGCGGCCCGGCCGTCGTGGGCAACACTTACCTCGAAGGAACTTATAGCGAGATCTATCCCAACATCAGCCAGGATGAGGCCGGGCTGCGGAAGCTCTTTCTCCAGTTCTCATTTCCCGGCGGAATTCCCAGCCACGTATCGCCGGAGTGCCCGGGGTCGATCCACGAGGGCGGCGAGCTGGGTTATTCGCTCAGCCATTCGTTCGGGGCGGTGTTCGACAATCCCGATCTCGTCGTGGCCTGCGTCGTTGGTGATGGCGAGGCGGAAACCGGGCCGCTGGCCACGGCGTGGCACTCCAACAAGTTTCTCGATCCGGTCACTGACGGCGCGGTGCTGCCGATCCTGCATCTCAACGGCTACAAGATTTCCAACCCGACCCTCCTCGCCCGCATCACCCGCGAGGAATTGGAGCAGTTGCTTCGTGGCTACGGGTGGGACGCCCTACTTCGTCGAGGGTCACGAGCCCGGGCTAATGCATGAGGCCATGGCCGCAATGCTCGACATTGCGGTGGAGCAGATCAACAAAATCCAGCAGGATGCCCGCATCAACGGCAACCTCACGCGTCCGCGCTGGCCGATGATCGTCCTCAATTCGCCCAAGGGCTGGACGGGGCCAAAGATGGTCGACGGCTTGGAGGTTGAAGGCACCTTCCGGTCGCACCAAGTGCCGCTCTCCGACCCGGCCAGCCATCCCGAACATCTCAAGCTGTTGGAAGACTGGCTGAGGAGCTACCGCCCGGAGGAACTGTTCGATGCGCAAGGCCGCCTGAAATCAGAACTGGCTGAGCTTGCGCCCGAGGGCAACCGACGCATGGGCGCGAATCCCCACGCCAACGGCGGCATGCTGTTGCGCGATCTGCGGATGCCGGATTTCCGCGACTACGCGGTCGACGTGCCCTCGCCGGGGGTGCGCGGCATCGGCGATACGCATGTGCTGGGAAAACTCCTGCGCGATGTGGTGAAGCTGAACAGCGAGCAGCGCAATTTTCGGGTCTTTGGCCCGGACGAGACGCTCTCCAACGGCTTGGAAGCCCTCTTTGAAGCGACCAAACGACAATGGGACGCCGCGACCGTGCCGAACGACGAATTCCTTGCGCCCGCGGGGCGAGTGATGGAAATGCTCAGCGAGCACCAATGCGAGGGCTGGCTCGAAGGCTACCTGCTCACCGGTCGACATGGACTCTTCAACTGCTACGAGGCGTTCATCCACATCGTCGATTCGATGTTCAACCAGCACGCCAAGTGGCTGAAGGTCACGTCGCATCTGCCGTGGCGACGGAAGATCGCCTCGCTAAACTACCTGCTGGCTTCGCATGTCTGGCGCCAGGATCACAACGGCTTCACCCACCAGGATCCCGGTTTCCTCGACGTCGTTGTGAACAAGAAGGCCGAGGTCGTGCGGGTTTACCTTCCGCCAGATGCAAACTGCCTGCTGTCGGTGATGGACCACTGCCTGCGCAGCCGCCATTACGTCAACGTGGTGATCGCGGGCAAACACCCGGCGCCGCAGTGGCTAACGATGGACGCCGCCGTCAAGCATTGCACCGAGGGCATCGGCATCTGGCAGTGGGCCAGCAACGACCAGGGTGTTGCGCCCGATGTAGTCATGGCCTGCTGTGGTGACGTGCCCACGCTGGAGACGCTCGCCGCCATCTCCATTTTGCGCGAACATCTGCCCGACCTGAAAATCCGGGTGGTCAACGTCGTCGACCTCATGAAGCTGCAGCCGCAAACCGAGCACCCACACGGGTTGAGCGACGTGGATTTCGACGAACTGTTCACCAAGGACAAGCCGGTCATCTTCGCCTTCCATGCCTACCCGTGGTTGATCCACCGGCTGACCTACCGCCGCGCCAACCACGACAACATTCACGTCCGGGGCTACAAGGAGGAGGGCACCATCACCACGCCCTTCGACATGACGGTGCTGAACGATCTGGACCGCTTCCACCTCGTGATGGACACCATTGACCGCCTCCCGCAAACGGGCGAAAAGGGAGTTTATCTCAAGCAGCAACTCAAGGACAAGTTGATCGAGCACAAGCAATACATCGACAAATACGGCGAGGATCTGCCGGAAATCCGCAATTGGAAATGGCACGACAGTCTCAGGCAATGAACCCAGCCAGAAGGATCGTGTTCCTGTTTGACGTGGATAACACATTGCTCGACAATGATCGCGTCACGGCGGACCTCAGGCATCATCTCGAAAAGGAAGTCGGCACTGAAGGGGCGCAATGTTATTGGAGCATCTTCGAGCAATTGCGGAGTGAACTCGGTTACGCGGATTATCTCGGCGCGTTGCAACGCTATCGCAGCGAAAACCCGCACGGTATGCGTCTCTTCACGGTTTCCCGTTTTTTGATCGACTATCCGTTCGCCAATCTTCTGTTCCCTCGCGCGTTCGATGTCATCAAGCGCGTGAAGCAATGGGGGCCGGCCGTCATACTATCCGACGGCGATGTTGTTTTTCAGCCGCGCAAGGTGGAGCGATCCGGGTTGTTTGAGGCCGTGAACGGCAACGTATTGATCTACGCACACAAGGAGCAGGAACTTGGCGACGTGGAACAACACTTCCCTGCGGATCATTACGTGATGGTGGACGACAAGCTGCGAATCCTGACGGCCATAAAAAAAGCCTGGGGCGGGCGAGTAACGACTGTCTTCGTGCGCCAGGGGCATTATGCGAATGACTCAAAGACGGTGGCCGCTTATCCGCCTGCGGATGTCGCCTTCGATCAGATCGGCGATCTGCTCAACGCCAACATACCGGAATGGTTTTCTGCATGATCGCAATGACGGTTTGCGACTCGAGGCCGACTCTTGCCGCAGGCTGGCTTTTGTGAAATTGATCAGTGGATAAAGGATTGTCACCATGAAAATGGCCACAAGGAAGTCCGTGCTGGAGTGCCCGCCCTCGAATCCGGCAACGGCGAAAGCGCCCGACATCGCCTCCGCGTCGGTTCCCGACACGCTCGCGGCGCTCCACGTGAACCCCGAGACCGGGCTCACGCACGCCGAGGTGGACACCCGCCGGAAGGAGCACGGCTACAACGAAGTGGCCGAACAAAAAGGGCACCCAGTCCTCAAGTTCCTCGGGAAGTTCTGGGGCATGTCGGCGTGGATGCTCGAACTGATCATGGTTCTGTCGGCTGTGCTCCGGAAATACTCGGACCTCGCCGTGGTGAGCGCGCTGCTGGTCGTCAATGCCGTGTTGAGCTTTATGCAGGAGCGTCGGGCCGCCGGTGTCGTCGAGGCGCTGCGGCGACGGTTGCAGGTCAGTGCGCGCGTCCGGCGCGAGTCGAGCTGGCAGGTCATTCCCGCCCGGGAGCTGGTTCCCGGCGACATCGTTCGCGTGCGCCCCGGCGACATCATCCCGGCGGACGTGAAGCTCCTCACCGGAGCGTTGAGCGTCGACCAGTCGGCGCTCACCGGCGAGTCGAAGGACGCGGACAAGGCGCCCGGCGAAGTGCTTTCGTCGGGGTCCGTCGTCCGCCGGGGCGAAGGCAACGGCGTGGTCATGCTGACCGGGGCGAAGACCTACTTTGGCCGCACCACGGAACTCGTGCAGGAGGCGCGTCCGAAGCTTCACATCGAAGCGGTGGTGGCCAAGGTCGTCCGCTGGCTCTTCGTCATCGTCGGCGCGCTGCTGGGCGTGGTGATCGTGCTGTCGCTGATCCGCGGCGCGCCGCTCATCGAAATGATCCCGCTCATGCTCGTCCTGTTGATGAGCGCGGTGCCGGTCGCCCTCCCCGTCATGTTCACGGTCAGCATGGCCGTCGGGTCGAAGGAGTTGGCGCAAGCGCGGCGTGCTGGTCACGCGCCTCAGCGCCGCGGAGGATGCCGCGACGATGGACGTGCTCTGCGTGGACAAGACGGGCACGATCACGATGAACCAACTGGCCGTCACCGGCGTGATCCCGCTGGAGCACGCGACGGAAGCCGACGTGCTGTTCGCCGGCGCACTCGCGTCGCAGGAAGCCAACCAGGATCCGATTGACCTCGCGTTCCTCGCCGCGGCGAAAGAGCGGCACGTCTTCGACAACCTTCCCAAGGTCACGCCCGTCTCCTTCGCACCGTTCGATGCGAAAAACCGGCGGACGGAAGCCGTGGTCGAACAGAACGGGCAGCGGCTGCGCGTGATGAAAGGCGCCGTGCGAACCGTCGCCGAGGCCTGCGGACTCCAGCCTCCGGCGATCGAGGCGTTGGAGGCGCGCGTCAGCGCGTCGGCCGCGAAGGGATATCGGACGCTGGCGGTGGCGCGCGGCCCCGAGACGGGCGCCCTCGCCTTGGTCGGATTGGTGATCGCTGTATGATCCGCCGCGACCGGACGCCAAGCAACTCATCGCCGACACTCCACGACCTTGGCGTTCCGGTGAAGATGCTCACCGGCGACGCACTGCCGGTGGCGCGTGAGATCGGCCAAGGAGTCGGGTTGCCCAACATCCGGCGCGTGGCGGATCTGAAGGCCGCGGGCGCTCAGGCCGGCAACGAGGCGGTTGACTTGTTGGCGGGCGCCGATGGTTTCGCGGAAGTATTTCCGGAGGACAAATACATCGTGGTGCAGCACCTGCAGGCTGCGGGGCACGTGACCGGCATGACGGGCGACGGCGTCAACGATGCGCCCGCGCTGCGCCAGGCCGAAGTGGGCATCGCCGTCAGCACCGCGACCGACGTGGCCAAGGGCGCCGCGAGCGTCGTCCTGACCGAACCGGGGCTGACGAACATCGTGGCGCTGGTCGAGCAGGGGCGGACGATCTACCAGCGCATTCTGACGTGGATCATCAACAAGATCAGCCGGACGATCCTGAAGGCGGCCTTCGTGGCCATCGCGTTCGTGGTGACCGGCAAGTTCGTCGTCTCCGCCTTTGCGATGCTGCTGCTGGTCTTCATGACGGACTTCGCGAAGATCGCCCTGGCCACCGACCACGTTCGGCCGTCCAAGAAACCGGAGACCTGGAACATCGGAGGCTTCATCACGTGTCCGTGGTGCTGGGCGTCGCGATGGTTGCGGAGACGCTCCTCTTCTTGTGGATCGGCTGGTCGCGTTTCGGTTTGGCAACCAACAACAATGCCCTCTACACCTTCAGCTTCCTGATGCTGCTCTACTTTGCCGTGTTCTCCGTCGTGTCCGCGCGGGAGCGCCGCTGGTTCTGGGCGACGATGCCCAGCAAGACCCTCATGGCCGCCCTCGCGGCGGATGCGCTCACGGGCACCGTCCTGACGCTCGTGGGTCTTCCGGGACTCAGGCCGTTGCCCTGGTGGCAGACGCTCGCGATATTTGTTTATGCCGATGGTCTCGTGCCTCGTCGTGAACGACGCCGTGAAAGTCGCGATGATCAAATGGCGCGTTCCTGCGGCAGTAGCCTAGCGGACACGGATGCATTCGCAAACGTCGGTCGTGGTTGTCCCTGGCTTCAGAATCGCTGCGCACAACCCGAGCGGTCAGGACTTGCCAATGAGATCGCCAGTTTCAAGCGCATCAACACGGCGGCGGAGCTTGGCAAGCGCGGCTTCCTGAATCTGACGGACGCGTTCGCGGGTCACTTTGAATTTCTTTCCCACTTCCTCCAGCGTACGAGGCTCCTGCCCGTCGAGCCCGAACCGCAAGGTCACGATTTCGGCCTCGCGCGATGTCAAGCACTTGACGTGCTGGCGGATCTCCTGGCGCATCGTCTTGGCGCGAAGCAGTTCGTATGGGGTAAACGCTCCTTCGTCCTGGACAATGTCGCTGAATCGGTTGTCGTCGTCATCCCCGATGGGGGCGTCGAGGCTGAGAGGATTCACGCCGACAGTGCGGAGCTGGGCCGCCTTGGCCCTGGAAATGCCCAAGTGCTCGGCCAACTCGGCATTACTGGGCTCACGGCCAAGTTGTTCGGCAAGTTTGAGATTGGCCCGATGCAATTTGTGGACCTTGTCCACGATATGGACGGGCAGGCGGATCGTTTTGGACTGGTTCGAAAGGGCGCGGCGGATGGATTGCTTGATCCACAAGGCGGCATAGGTGGAAAGTTTGGCGCCCTTCCTGGGATTGAATCGCTCGACTGCCTTCATCAGGCCGATGTTGCCTTCGTTGATCAGGTCCAGCAGTGGCACTCCCAAATTGGCGTAGTCGTATGAGATTTTCACGACGAGGCGCAAATTGGCTTGGATCATGCGTTCGCGCGCGCGTTTGTTGCCTCGTCTGACCTGTGAAGCCAACTTGATCTCTTCCTCACGTGTCAATAGCGGGGTTTTCCCAATCTCCCGCATATAGAGATGGATGGTATCACCGCTGTCGTTGTATCGGTCCGTAACCATAAGTGTTCTATCAGTGGCCGCTCCGGGCCCATGCCGATTAGTGACGCACGGCAACCACGACCCTTCGCATGTTAGATGCAATCTGGCTGGATTTGGTTCAACTTATTGTTCAATGCTCGTTGAGTGGCTGCCCGTATCGCGGCCGCCGTGGTTTTGTGATGGAACCGTCGCGACGTCCCATCACCTTTGTAGTGAGACCGTTACGGTTTCCGCGTTGGCGGTCCGGCTTATGTCGACGGTTCTGCCGTCAGAAGTGGCGAACGCCAACCCATCGGAACTCACCCACCTCCAGATGCCGTCTCTCCGCCACTGGATGCTGCCTTGCTCTGACAGTTCCTGACTGTCATTGAGAAACGCTTGAACTTCTCTTTCGCTTAGTGGTTTCACCCGTTCTGTTTTTTGCTTCATGGTTTTCGGTTTGTCATCGCCTTCCGTCTCTCTTGGCGAGCTGTTTCTTCTTCGGCTTTCTCTGCAGCTTCCATATCCAGTAGGAATCGAGAGCGCGCTGCTTTGAAGCTGAAAGTGTCCCCTCCCAGGATGCATACTCGATAATTGCCCCTTCGGTCCCCTTTCAAGACGGCGTAACTCCAACCGTCGTCCGCCCTCCCCGCGATGGCGCCGATGATGTTTCCCACCGTGTTGGCGAACCATTCAACCTGTTCCGCCATGAGCCGCTCCAAAACAAGATGGGGCGGCAGAAACCTGTCGAATTCTGCCCTGTGTATGCTTTCAAATGGCATGGATACTTTTCTCGGCGGCGATGGCTGAGATTGGATTGTGCTGCCCGGTTATGCCGTGTCGCTGTAGAATGTGGTCGGAGTGAGACGGCCCGCCGAAACCCAACTCCAGCGCAACCCTCTTTTCAAGAATAGCGAATTCTCTCGAGAAGGATATTGGGCGGTGGTTCCGCCGCCAAACTCTCATTGTGTTTTTGATTTGCATGGGTCTTACAGCCGGAGTCTCAGCCCACCACAGGGGAACGGGCCTGGCCGCTCTTTTGGGTTGCTTCCATGACATGAACAATCTGGGTCCGTGCCGCGTCGCCGCTTTCGATTCCCGTTTCCAAATCCCAGAACTGATACTTTCCGCCATCATCCCGTCTCAAGATCGCGTAACCCCAGTGCATGTTCGTCGTTCCCTCGGCGATTGTGCCAATGACGTTCCCGACTTCATCCGAGAACCATTCCGCCTCCGCCCCAATCGATCGATCGATGTTGGATCGCCGTGGAAGAAACTGGTCCATTTCTGCTTGCGAGATGCTCTTGATCACTGCGATTCTTTCATAAAGCCGCGGGCTGTTGAGGTTTCGTGTGCGCCCCGCTCGATCATGGATTGCCGCAACGGACGGGATGATGCCTGCAATCCTGCTGGTGTGATCCAGGCATAGCCGAAGCGGTCGGCTCGATCGCCGTCGGTCAGGCCAATCAGGAGCTTCGCGCTTAACGTCTGGATAAGGCCGCTTCTCCTCACTCTGTCATATTTGTCACGGCGAAGCATCATGAGCTCATCGAGTGGGATTCCCGTTGTTTCGACCAACGCAGTCTCGTGCGTTCCCGTAGGGGGTGAATGAGACGCCTGAATCTGCAGATTCGTTGGAGCGCGACCTGCCACAGCCTGAAGAACGCGGAGTTCCTTGGCTGAGAGAGTGATTGTCGGCTTTGAAGCAAGATCTCCCGCGCTGCGCCAAAAGCGGTCCGACCCATTTCGCCTGTTCTTCATTGGGGTTGTGCGTAGACCTTTCTATGGTGAATGCTGGAATCCAAACAGGCGACGAGCGGACCATACGACCAGCCAGACTAAGCCCAGGCAAAACAGGACTTTGAAAATCGCCATGCCCACCGGCAGGGCCCACGCGGTAAGACTTCTGGTGTTGAAGGTGGACTGTCTTACGAGAAACGCGGTGGTCGCCCAAGACAGGTAGCCTACAAACAACGCCGAAATGATCATGAGGCCCCAGACACCCATGTGGAACACAAGCAAGGCCGCGAATGAGCAGGCAAACACTCCCAAAGTTGCCAGGTCTCTCTTGTTGGTAAAACTGCCTATGCCATTAAGTGTCATGTGTACCTCCGCCAACAGCGTCGTCGATAACTTTCTCGTGGTGCCGGCCCATCAGAGCCGCCCAGCGATTCTCAGGAAAGACCAGAGAATCATCACCGCAAACATAACGACAAGCCCAAGATAATACACGCGGGGTGTTTGTTTCTTCACATTCGTTTCCATATACATATCTCAGCCGTGGCTTGGCTTACCGTTCCATTACACTTCGGCATCGCCGCCTATGGGCAGCCAAACCCAAGTAAAGACCCATATCTGCGATGCTGGAGCAACATACGCCTTGTTCTGCAACAGCCACAATGGGGTAAACACCGTAGGGGAGGATCCTCCGATATGAGCGCATAACAATCGGTTGCTATTCTGCCGATTGAGCGTACCTTGGAACGTCAGGTGGGTTGCGGCCAGTCTGTCGCGTTCGTTCCTCGACTCTCCATTATCTGTCGAAGTTCGGTTGCCACTTAACTCAGTCTGGAAGGTTGTCATCTATCATGTATCGACAAAGAATAGGTATGCGGGCCGAATACCGCGATCAGGAGGGTGAGCGCGTCAAAGCCTCGCCCAGTCTCGCGGACAAGTTTCGGAAGTTGAAGTCTTTGATCGTAAAGCTCGGGTATTACAATCCCAAGGGCCTCGCCCCGAACAGTCAACTCAACTACGTGGTCAACCTCGAGAACGCCAAGTCCGTGTTCCGATTCCGATGCCCCAATGAGGAATGTATCCGGGGAGATTTTGATCTGACCAGGGAACTTGCCAGCGCGGTCGCCCAAAAGCGCACCACCGTCAGCGGCAAGCTGTCCTGCCAGGGCTGGCAAAACAAGACCACGATCGACACCGTCCATTGCCATAACATCCTGCACTATGAGTTGAAGCTCGCGTACTGAATCGCGAGCCCTGCCCCGCTATGGGTCTTGGCATAACAGGAACGGTGCGTTAAGCGGCGACGCGACTTCGCGCCACGCCCATCACTTCATTCCGTAAACCATAATCTTGAACGTCCCGGGGACCATCCGCGGGCGGACGCGGCCACCGGCGGGCGGCGCTTCCGCGGGCGCCTCAAATTTGGCGGCGGCCAGATAAATCTTGTGGGTCTTCGGGTCGAGCGCCATCGTGCGCGACCCGCGTTCGGTCGCGAGCGTCTGGACCACTGTGAGCCTGTCAGGCGCGTCTTCGTGGGCGATGGTGACGGTTCCGTCGCGGCACGACGCAAAGGCATACTGCGTGCCGGGATCAAACGCGTTCGCATCCACACCGTCTCCAATGGGGACCGAGCCGACAACCTTGCCGTTCCCGCTATCCATCATCACCATCAATTTGTTGCCGCAGCCGAGAAACAGCCGATGATGCGCCGCGTCAATGGCCATCCCCGATGGTTCCTCGCCCGGCGCGGTCGGCCAGGTGTTCACGACTTGGTGCGTCTTCGTGTCGATCGCGACGACGTTGCTCTTGTCTTCGAGGTTGTCATAGACGCGTCCCGCCTTCGGGTCCGCGGCGGGAAACTCCGGCTTGCCCCCCAACGGGATCGTCGCAACCACCTTCCCGGCCTTCGCGTCGATCACCGTCGCCGACTGGCCCCGGCCGTTGAACATATAAACTTCTTGTTGCCCCGGCTCGTACACCATCCCATCGGGGTTCTGACCGGTCTCCACCTTGGAGAGGGTCTCGAGTGTCTTCAGATCGACAACGCTCGCCTTGTCCTCCCGCCCGTTGCTGGTAAACCCCCGCTGCAGGTCCGATGCAACCGCCAGACCATGCACGCCCGGGTATTGGTGATCTCGCCGGCGACCGCTTCCTTGTCGAGATCGATCACGACCACCTTGGTCCCGTGACTGACGTACAGGCGGCGACCGGCCTCGTCAACCGACAAATAATCCCAGCCTCCGTCGCCGCCCACCGGGATTTCTTTCAGGAAATGATACGGGCCATCCGCCGCGCGAAGCGGTGCCGCCACGATGCCTGCGATGCCAAACGCGATCACGCCGATGAACTGCAAATGTCTTTGACTCATGATGACCGTATCCCTCCCGTTAAAGTTGAAGAATGCCAAGCCCGATAGTACGTAACCAGTATGCCGTTGGCGAGTCCCGACGCACCCGCTCCCTTTTGACCCCATCCGCCTCCTGTCTCGAGGCGTCCCGCCCCCCCCCGAATCCCTTTCGGGGCTGTCCCTTCGTTTTGGTTTCGTTTCTACCCAAAAACCACCTCTTTCTGCCCTCTTTCCAGCATTTATTCCCCGTTTTTTGCCACTTTTTGCAAAACGAACCCAACTCGCTTTTCCACCCAACCTATTCATTCCTAAACACTTCCGTGTTTTTCAGTTGGGTTCGTTTGGTAGAAACACTCTTCTATATAAGGGAGGCCCCCGCCAAAGTTGTAGTAGCGGCCTGCTCGCGTGTCGTGTACGGAGCCGTCCCGGCCGCCCTGCAGTTGCGCCACGAAGCGCAGGCCGTCTCCCTGAGATCTCCAATCTCCAATTCCCTTTGCCTCCGCACGCCGTCCGTCTTATGTCAAACAACCATCACCCCCATACCACCGCCGCCCCACCCTGTCCAGCAAAAATATCGATTCCCGATGGCGCCACCCTGCTGGGGAGTGCTCGCCGCGTTTACCCCGAATTCCTTTCGGGGTTCCGCGTCGTGACGACACGCCGCACGCCGTACTCCCGCGGCAAACGCGCCGTTGCCTGCCCTCGATTCCCAATCGGGATATAAGCGGGGGCTATACGGCCCGAGTCCGACGAGCCGCCCACAAAGAGCACAAGAGCACCCAAGAGCACGAGGAGCACAAGGAGCACCGGTGAAAAACTGGCAAGACGTACAGGGCGAATTGGTTGCAATTTACAGAGAGACGCATACCCGACAACTCAACTAGTGAGTCGGCAGAAATGTTGCAGAGCGGCGCTTTGGACTCAAACGGATGCTGATTACAGATCGTCCAGATGTGTTTTATAAGCCGTTGTGCTAGAATGGATTGCGAAGTAGTGTGTATGCGCTATCTGATGACCGGTGTTCGGGTGTCCAAAACCCGGACTTCCATTCAGCGCACAACAGTGCTCAGCTAGAAGGGGTAAGCGTCCAAAGCTTGCCCCGCACAATTTACCGAAAGGACACGCATGTCTAAAACAGATAGCCAATTTAGAGGCAAAAAACGGCGCGAGCGGCAGTTGGCGTTACGAAAACACCTCTGGCCAAAAGTTAAGCCTAGCGAATTATGGGATCGAACGCACGATGGCTTCGCAACGATGCCGCGAACAATGCCTATTATTCTGGAAATCTTAGACAGCTTATCGAAGGGGCTTCCCGTGTCGTCAACGTATTTGGATCTGTGGTGCAGGGATTTTGGAGAATCGTTTGTCACGCTCAACAAACCGCAAGAAATGGCATTTAGCGCTGGGTTTTCGAAGCAACGCGGAGTCCGAACGTGGAAGAATCGTATAGACATCCTTGCGAAGCTTGGGTTCATCGTACCTGCAAAGGGACCCAGCGGTCCTGGGAGCCATGCGCTGATCCTGAATCCCTATTTAGTAGTGAAGCGACTTAACGCCAAGGGGAAGATAGAAGGGGGTCTATACAACGCTTTGCTAGAGAGAGCCATTGAGATTGGTGCAGACGATTTGGAGTCATGAACAACAATCGCGCGAGTCAGCGCGGGCTTCAAGTTTCTTGCGCGGGATGAGACAATGAGAATGGAGACCATGAAAACACAAACGATGTTGGCGGATTCTTCTTACCGGTCGTCTTTCCCGATGTCTCTGCCGCGCCGGACTGTGGGCGTCGGCAATCATCGCCGCGTCGGTGTTTGCTGGCGATGCGGCCACCAAATTTCAAATGCCCAGGGTCATTGAACCGTCGATCCCCAATCGAACGGTGAGCCTCGCGGATTTTGGCGCGATCGCTGACGGGAAAACGCTCAATTCAGAATCCTTCGCCGAAGCCATGAATTCACTGACCCGGCGCGGCGGCGGGAAGTTGGTGGTTCCCCCGGGCATCTGGTTCGACCGGGCCGATCCACCTCCAGAGCAACATCGAACTCCATCTGGACGCCGGCGCTCTCATCCAGTTCACCTCCGATTTCAAGCAGTACCCGCTGACGATCTTCGATGTGAAGGGCGAGAAGGAGGTTGACTCAACCTCTCCCATTTCAGGCCAAGACCTCGATAATGTCGCCATCACCGGCCGCGGCATCATTGATGGCGGCGGCGATGGCTGGCGGCCCGTGAAGAAGAGCAAACAGACCGAGGCCCAGTGGAACGCGCTCACCAAATCCGGCGGCGTGACTGACGAAAGCGGCAACACCTGGTGGCCAAGCCGCGAAGCGATGACGGGAGAAAAGCTGGTGAGACAACTGGGGAGGCATTCACTCAAGGTCGAAGAGCTGGAGCCGGCCCATCAGTTTCTCCGGCCGAGGATGGTGCGACTGATCAGTTGCCGCAGGGTATTGCTCGAAGGTGTTACATTCCAGAACCCGCCGAATTGGACGCTGAATCCGATGCTCTGCAAAGACGTCACGATCCGCAATATCACCGTCCACAACGCATGGTACGCGCAAAATAGCGATGCCCTGGACCTGGAATCGTCCCGCAACGTGGTCGTGCGCGGGTCCACCTTCGATGCCGGCGACGACGGCATCTGTCTGAAGTCGGGCATGAACGAGACCGGGCGCCGCATCGGCGTGCCCACGGAAAATGTGTCGATTGAGAATTGCGTTGTCTACCATGCGCATGGCGGGTTCACCATCGGCAGCGAAATGTCCGGCGGCGTCCGCAACGTCCGCGTAAACAATTGCCTTTTCATGGGCACGGATATCGGTCTGCGCTTCAAGAGCACGCGGGGCCGCGGAGGGATTGTCGAAAAGATTTTTATCAGGAATATCAGAATGACCGACATCGGGGCGGAGGCGATCAGCTTCAACATGTATTATGGAGGGCAGGCCCCGCTGGATGCCGACGGCGGCCTGGCAACCGTCGAGCATAAAACGGCGCCGGTCTCGGAAGAGACCCCACAGTTTCGCGACATTTATATCCAGGATGTGGTTTGCCGCGGCGCGCACGCGGCGGTTCTGTTGCAGGGGCTGCCGGAAATGCCGATCCGCGGCATCCACCTGCGGAATGTCTCGCTCACGGCCGAAACCGGCATGGTCTGGATGGACGCGGAGAACATTACCGTGAACAACGTGGAGATCGCCAACAACAAGGGGCCGGTGTTGACCGTGTTCGACACCAGGAATGCGGTGATCGATCATCTGGGCTATCCGGCGGGGCGGAGCCTGTGATCAAAGTCCAGGGCCCGGCCAATTCCGACATCGTCGTTACGAATACCGATATTAAGGCGACGGCGACAGATCTCGTCCTCGCCAACGGAGCCACCGCTGAGGCCATCAAGATAAAATGACGCCTCGTCACCCATGAACAAGCGGGGCAACTTTCGCTGGATCATCTGCGGACTGCTCTTTTTCTCCGTCACCATCAATTACATCGACCGGCAGATCATCGGCCTGCTCAAGCAACCGCTCAGCAAGGAATTCGGCTGGACAGAGGGGGACTACGCCAGCATCGCGGCCTGGTTCGAGTGGGCCTATGCATTCGGATACCTCTTGGGAGGGCGCGCAATGGATTGGGTCGGGGTCAAGCTCGGCCTCCCAGTGTCGGTCTTTCTCTGGAGCGTGGCTTGTGCGGCGCACGGTTTCGTGCGCTCGGTGCTGGGATTCAAGACGGCGCGGGTCGGTCTCGGCTTGGCGCAGGGCGGCAATTTCCCGGGAGCGATCAAAACCGTGGCGGAATGGTTTCCGGCCAGGGAGCGCGCCCTGGCGACCGGGCTCTTCAACGCGGGCACCAACGTCGGCGCAATCATCGGTCCACTGGCCGTGCCGTGGATGGCCACCGTCTGGGGCTGGCAGATGACTTTCTTCATCACCGGCGCCCTCGGCATCCTCTGGATCATCGCCTGGGGACTGCTTTATGAGGTGCCCGAAAAACATCGGCGCCTGTCCGAGTCCGAGCGCAATTACATCCAGAGCGGCCAGCCGCAGATCGTGGAACAGAAACCCTCGGTGCCCTGGCTCTCGCTTTTCAAGTATCGCGCCGTGTGGGCCTACCTGATCGCGGGCGTTCTTGCGGGACCGGTCTGGCATTTCTATATCTTCTTTCTACCTGACTTTCTCCAGAAGCGATACCACCTCACGCTCGCCGAAATCGGTGTGCCGGTGGCAATCTTCTATTTGGTCGCTTCCTTTGGCGGTGTGGCCGGCGGCTGGCTGGCGTCGAAACTCATCGGTCGCGGTTGGAGCATCAATGCCGCCCGGAAGATTTCCCTATTGGCCTGCGCCGTCTGCGTGGTTCCGTTGTTTCTTGCGCCCTATGCGCCCAACCTCTGGCTCACGGTCGTCATCGTGGGTATCGCTGGCTCGGCGCATCAGGGGTGGTCCGCCAACCTGTTCAGTTTCGTTTCCGATACGATGCCAATGCAGGTAGTGGGCGCGGTCGTCGGCTTGGGAGGATTCGTCTCTTTTATCACCGGAGGGTTTGCCTTCAAACTGGTGGGGCATGTTTTGGAGACGACCGGCAGCTACGTCTCGATTTTCGCCGGAGCCTCTTTGATGTATGTGGGGTCCCTCGCCGCGCTGCACCTGCTGGTGCCACGAATTCAACAACAAACCTGAGCCTCATGCCGGATAAAACAGTGGCGCGTGAAACTTCCAACCGCTTGGTGCATCCTTGGATGCCCGATCAGGGGGACGGAACCTTCCGGAATCCTGTTTTGTGCGCCGACTATTCCGACCCGGATGTGATTCGCGTCGGTGAAGACTTCTATTTGGTGGCATCCAGCTTCAATTGCACACCGGGGCTGCCCATCCTGCATTCGCAGGATCTGGTCAATTGGACCATCATCAATCATGCCGTCAAGAATCTCCCCCATCCACGATATCGCGACGTGCAGCCGGGCGCCGGTGTTTGGGCGCCCGCCATCCGCCATCACGACGGCAGGTTCTGGATCGTATTCCCCATGCCGGATGAAGGCATTTATGTCACCACCGCAAATGACCCGCGCGGTCGATGGTCCGAGCCGCAGTTGATCGTCGCCGGCAAAGGGTTGATCGATCCGTGTCCCTTGTGGGATGACGATGGGCAGGCCTACCTCGTCCACGCATACGCCGGCTCGCGCGCGGGCATCCGAAACAAGCTCCGCGTCCGGCCGATGACGCCCGACGTCCTGCGATTGACCGGGGACGGGAAGATCGTGAGCGAGATTCCCGAGCACTTGCCTGCCTTCGAGGGCCCGAAGTTTCACAAGCGCAACGGCTGGTATTACATCTCCGCACCGTCGGGCGGCGTCGCCACGGGTTGGCAGGTCATCCTCCGTTCGCGCAATGTTTATGGCCCGTACGAGGAAAAGATTGTGCTGGCCCAGCGCGACACACCGGTCAACGGCCCGCATCAAGGCGCGCTGGTGGATACACCGTCTGGGGAATGGTGGTTTGTGCATTTTCAAGATGCCGGTGTCTATGGCCGAATCGTCCATCTTCAGCCGGTGCGCTGGGAGGATGACTGGCCCCTCATCGGCGTGGACCAGGATTCCGGCGGTGTCGGCCGCCCGGTGCAACGCCACCGGAAGCCGGTCATCGGAAAAGGCATTGCGGTCCCACAGACCACGGATGAGTTCGACAGCCCTCGTCTGGGTCTCCAATGGCAATGGCATTCGAATCACGAAGATGCATGGCATTCACTCGCCGAGCGCCCGGGACATTTGCGTCTGTATCCCCGGGTTGTGTTGAATAACGACTTCAGCAAGGCGGGCAACCTGCTGTTGCAAAAATTCCCGGCAACAGAGTTTTCGGTGTTGACGGAATTGGATCTGCCGACAGGCCACGCGCACCTTCATGCCGGCCTGATCGTAATGGGCGAAGAATACTGCGCCCTGGACGTCCGGCGCGACGCCCGGGGCTACCGGATGCATCTGCTCACGAAAACGGGATCGATGGCGGATTTTACCGGCAACTTACCAACGCTGCGCCTGCGCGTGATTGTCGGAGACGGCGGCGTCTGTCAGTTCGGTGTCGTTCGCGCGGACGGAAGTTTCCACATTCTCGGGCCGTCGTTTCAAGCCCGTGCCGGCCGATGGATTGGTGCAAAAGTCGGCATTTACAGTGCGACGACAGACATGCTGCAATCGACCGGGCACGCCGATTTTGCATCTTTCACAGTTGAAGAGACGCGACCTTGCCTGCGATAGATGGAAAGAAAGTTGACATGCGGTGGAAAGAAAGTTGACAGAATAACTCCCGTCCCGACGCCCCACAGTCGGCTTCGTATTCCTTTTGCATCCGCCATGCCACAAAAGCCAGAATCGCCAGGCTTCGGTCTATCGTGTCTTGTGTTGCGTCCCATCGCCGTGCAAGTCAGAAATTTGTTCCCCCATACGTTAGCTTGTCTGTAGCGAAAGTTTCTCTTTGCACTTTGAGATCTCGCGCGCTCATCCCCCGGCCAACGAATTCTCCGACAACAAGAGGGCGCTGGCCTACCACCTGCTACCCCCATCTCGTCTGCTTGTGTGGTAAGCAAGTTGGGGGAGGTTGGTGTTGGAGTCCTCAAGCGTTCGTTTCACGAGGCCGTCAAGATTCGCCGTGGGTGTAAAATCCGGGACTTTGTCTCGGAGGGGCTGTTGTAGTCCACACGCGGTGCTTTCAGTCTTCACCATTGTCCTCAGCGTGATCGCGCCGGTGACGTCGACGGTTCGCGCGGGCACTGTCACCAACGCGGGGGCGGTCATGGCCGGGCAATTGTGCCCCATGTTGGATGACCTGACACAAGCCGCCGTGAGCGTGGCGCTATCCAATCGGGCGACGGCCTCGGCACAACTCAATTCGACCTTCACCCTGGCGGACGGATTGACGTCAACCGTTCAATCGGCCGGTGGGGCCGCCCCTCTTGATAAGGAGTGGCTGGCGCTCCAAACCGGTATCCTCCGTTTTCAAAACCAACTCACCAGGGCGAAGGCTTCCGTGGACAGTCCTGCCACCAAAAACGCCGCCGCCTTGAAAGCCGTGCTGAAAGCGGTGTCCAGCGGCCAGCGGTTGAAGGCGCTCCTGCTCGCCGTTCCATTCTCCAACACGGTTGTCATGGTGAGCGAGACCAAGTCCAGCACGGCCGGATTGCATTATTCGGGCGACACCGTCTGCTTTCACGTCGATATCCCGAACGCTGCCAGCAACTCTTCCTGCGGCGCCTTGAATGTGTCCGCAGACGAGGTCGGCGGAGATCCGACAGACGTTCTGGTGATCGGCTCGCCATCCATGTCCGACGCGACCGATTTCTGCCTGACGATGGGGCCCGATGCCGGGATGCTGCGCGTCACTGTGACTACCTGCGGCCAGACCAACAGTATGCTCCTCTATGATTATGGCGCGCCAAGGAAGAGTGGCCCCCCTCTCACCGCGCCGCAAGACCTCCACATTTCCTCATACACCGCTGATACGATGGATTTGGCTTGGACGTACGCTGCCTCAAATGCCGATGGCTTCAAGGTTGAGCGCGGCACGACGGCAAGCGGGCCGTGGATAACTGTCGGAATTGCCAACTCAACCACTACATATGAAGATTCCGGGCTGAACACCTCGACGACGTATTATTATCGCCTGCGCGCTTACGACAAGAAGGGCTACTCGGCGTACTCAAACAACGCGAACGGCACGACTTCTGCCGCGGTCAGCAACTCTCCCGGCGGATCCGGCGGGACTCCCGGGACGCCAACTCCATCGCCAACACCAGCTCCGTCACCAGCCCCAGCCCCGGCTCCGTCGCCAACGCCTTCGCCGTCACCAACCAGTATGCCGGCGGATGAATTCAACGGGCCCTTCGGCTCTTGGGCCGATTTGAAGGCCAACTACGGTGCCAAGGGCGACGGGGTGACCGACGAGACCAGCGCGCTGCAATCGGCTCTCAACGATCTTGGTAAGAGTGGTCATGCAACTGTTCTGTACGTTCCGGCGGGGACCTATCTCATCACCAGTACCGTGACCTTGCAATCGCAGCAGCATGTCAGCATCATCGGCGCGAATCCGAACACAACCACGCTGAAGTGGGGTGGTGCGACGGGTGGGGTGCTGCTGCACATCGACGGCGTGGCTTATAGCCGGTTCGACCGCTTGACGTTCGCCGGCTCGGGTACGGCCGGAGTCCTGGTCGATCAGTCGCTGACCGGTTACAGCCAGGGCCAGTACTTCGACACCGGCAACGAATACGCCGATGACGTCTTCCAGGATGCCACCTATGGCATTCAAGGCGGCAACTATGGCTTGGGCGCAGCGGAAAGTTCGGTGTTACGCTGCCAGTTCCTGCGTCACACCGGCGCGGGCATCATCCTGAAGAACTTTAACGCCCTCGATTGGTTCATTTGGCACTGCACGTTCGTGGACAACTACGACGGTGTGTCCAACAATCCGGGCGCTGGCAATTTCCACGTCTTCGGTTCGTTGTTCCAACGCTCGACGAATTCAGACATCGACATCGTCAGTCTGGGCCTGTTCTCGTTCCGCTACAACACCTCCATCGGTTCCAAGCAGTTCTTCACCGTGCCAAACACCTGGGCCAACGGCGCCGAACTCACGTTCCAGGGCAATACAATTGCCGACACCACCTCGGACACCGCGATCTCCATCGGCACCATGGGGCCCGTGTTCCTGATCGACAACGTCATCGCCAGCCGCAGCGACGCTACCGCGCCCGCCTTCGTCGAAATTGGCTACGATACGGCGGGCTTGGTGGCGGTGGGCAACACGTTCACGGTGAACAACCCAATGACGGTCACTTGTTCAATGGGCACATCCCAAGTCATCAATGTCGACAACCAAATTGTCGCTCGCAGTTCCCTGACCATCACCGCACCTGTGCTACCCGGCGTGTTGCCAAACAACAACCGCACGGTGTTCGAGGTCTCCGCCGGATCGAGCGGCAGCACGATCCAGACAGCCATCAACCAAGCGGCAGCCCTCAGCGGTCAGCGTCCGGTGGTGCATCTGGCTCAAGGCGCCTACACCATCTTGTCCACGCTTACCGTGCCGGCCAATGCCGACGTGCAGATCATCGGCGATGGTGGCCTGACCGACTTGCAATGGGGCGGCCCTCAGGGCACCAGTCCGGTGATCGAACTGGCCGGGCCTTCCCGCGCCATTCTGCGCGACTTCATGATCCAGACCTACGGCAAGAGCGCCGGTGTCCAAGTGGACAACGCCGACCAGGCCGGGGCGCGCATCTTCATGGAACAGGCAACGCTGACCCGTGGAATCACCGCCGGCCTATTGGTCGATCAATTGGATAACGCCGTCGTGGAACTGCACGACCTTTATCCCTCGGCAACCTATATCGCCCCGGCCCTAACCGGAACCGGCCTGAAAGTCGTTGGCGGTCCCAGCGCCTCAAGCGGCAATCCGCTCGGAGGTAGGACCTCCGTCTTTGCCGGGGCCACATCGGACAATTACCTGAGCTTCGAAGTGGTCAGCGGCGGCAGTCTGCTGGTCAACGATGTCTGGTACGAAGGCACCGGGGCTTCCACCTTTGCCCATGTCGCCGACAACAGCACCTTTACAGTCGATAACTCGCGCATGGCACTGCCGCAGACCGGCTACTCCGTCCAAATTAACGACCTCAGCGGCAAGGCATCGGTGTTGAGTTGCCAGCCCGACGCGCCGGTGGGCGTGCTTGGCACGGGCAACGGCACCGCGTGGGTGGCTGGTAATGAGAGTCACGGGCCGAGCAGTTATTTCGTCAACACTGCGGTATCGACAACCGGGGTCTTTAGCGATAATCGTTGGCTCGGCAGCAGCGGTTCGGTGTCCGTCCCGGATCAGGGCGCCGCCAGCGCCACCTTCGTCCGCTCCATGCTCGCCCACATCCGTTCGGAGAAGCCGCTGACTCAGACGGATGTGCTGCCCAGTGGCGTGACCGACCTGCGGTTGTACCGCGTATTCATCGATAGCGCCATCACCGACATCCATCTCTCGCCGTAATACCCCGCAAGCTGACTCAAGTTGACTCACGGCGCTGCGCCTGCAGATGAAACCGTGTGGCGCCGGCATCCGACCCTCGGAACCTTTCGACCAGTTCGGAAAACGCCCCCGAAAGTCGCTCCCAAGTCAGGTTTCTGGAATCCTTTTTGCTTGGAAGGTAACTGCAATTTGATTGAAGCTGAATTCACGGGGAGATAAACTGCCTTCGATGTTCCACCTAATCAACATTGGAAATTATTGGCCCTTAATCGGTTGTGCATTGAGCGGACATCCGGGCTGGCACGATTTGCTCCCCCGCGATTCCACTCCCCTGACAGGCAATGTGAACGGAACCGCGATTGTAAAAACTCTGGAGCTGAAGGCCGGCGAACTGGTTGAGGTGCGCAGCCGGGAAGAGATTCTTGCCACACTCGACAAGACAGGGTGTCTGGACGGTATGCCTTTTATGCCGGAGATGTTCGCGTTCTGCGGAAAACGATTGCCCGTCTACAAACGCGCTCACAAGACCTGTGATACCATTTCCTGGAGCGGGAGTCTCCGCATCACAAACGCCGTCCACCTGGAAAATGTTCGCTGTAACGGTCAATCGCACGGGGGCTGCCAGGCCGACTGCCTGATCTTCTGGAAGGAGGCTTGGCTCAAGCGGGCTTCCTCCGCTCCCGCCGCGGGACAACACCACTGCGAAGCGTCTCCGACAGGTGCGTCCGCAGGCCATCCTCATTGCACTGAAGACGACCTCTTGGCCAATGCCTGCAAAGCCGGCGGGGCTGCGACCGAAGAGCCGGTCTATGTTTGCCAGGCAACCCAGTTGTTGCAGGCGAGTTCTCCGTTGAAGTGGTGGGACTTACGGCAATACTGGGAGGACTACACATCCCGCAACTTCGGCCTGAAGTGGATGCTGGGTGTCATCTGCTACGCCAATTACAACGCTTTGATGAATGCCACCGGAAACTGGCATCTGCGCAAGCCCCTCGTTTGGATTTATAACACGGTTCAGAAACTTCGAGGACGACCACCCCATCCGCGCGCCAAAGGTCGAATCCCGGCCGGTGCGCAGACGCCGACAGCGAGCTTGAATCTGCAGCCGGGAGATAGGGTTCGTGTAAAAGACTTTGAGGCGATCCGGGAAACCATCGACTGTGAATACCGCAATCGCGGGATGAAGTGGGACGCCGAGATGGTGCCGTACTGCAATCGCGAGTATCGCGTTCGAAAACGGGTGCAAAAGCTTATCGATGAAAAAACCGGTAAGATGCAGCATCTCAAGTCGGAGCCCATCATCCTTGAAGGTGCCGTCTGCCAGTCGAAGTACAGCGAACATCGTTACTTCTGTCCACGCGCCATCTTCCCCTATTGGCGCGAGATTTGGCTGGAAAGAATCCCGCCCGACAGTCTCAAACCGCCGCCGGAAAAGAGCTAAACCAACCCAACCTCAATGTCTCGGCATCCAGTGTCGTCTCCCCGAACGCCGGGGTTTCTCTTCATGGTGGATCGATTTGGTGTCCCAGCTTTTGGAATCGCTGCAGTTTGTAGATCAGCGCGCGGCGGCTGATGGCGAGGGCTTTCGCGGTTTCAGTGCGGTTGAAGTTGTGTTTGCGAAGCGCCTGGAGAATGGCTTCGCGCTCGATTTCCTCCAGTTGCTCCGGATTGGCCAAACCGGCGGAGGCCGGTTGCGCCGCCGCGTCGCGCACCCGCGCGGGAAGATGCTCCGGCAGGATGAATTCGCCGGAAGAAAGCAGCACCGCCCGCTCCATGGCGTTTCGCAACTCCCGCACGTTGCCGGGCCACGCATAATTCTCCAGACAGGCCGCGACCGTTTCTGAAAACCGCGCGCGTCCTTTGGCAAATTCGGCAATGAAAAGACCGGCCAGGGGCAAAATATCCTCACGACGCTCGCGCAATGGCGGGACTTCTAGTTCGACCACGTTCAGGCGATAGAACAGGTCTTCACGAAACCGCCCCCCCTTGACTTCTTCATCCAGATCGCGGTTGCTGGCAGCCAGGATCCTGACGTTGGACCGAACCTCGCGGTTCGAACCGACGCGCTGAAACCGCCCGTCCTGCGTCACGCGGAGCAGCTTGGCTTGCAGTTGTGGCGATATCTCCGCGATTTCGTCGAGAAAAATGGTGCCGTCGTTCGCTTCTTCGAAGCGCCCGATGCGTTGCGCGTGCGCACCGGTGAACGAGCCTCGTTCGTGCCCGAAAAGCTCGCTTTCGAGAAGCGTCTCCGGTATGGCGGCACAGTTCACTTTCACCAGCGGGCCGGCGGCGCGGGCGCTCCAGGCATGGATGACATCCGCCAGCACCTCTTTGCCGACGCCACTTTCGCCGGTGATCAACACGCGTGTGTCCGAGGGGGCAATCAGCGACACATCACGAAAAATGGCCTGCATGAGCGGGCTCTTGGCGACAACATACGACGGCAACTGCTTGTCCTCGCTGTAACGGAGCGGAACCGCCTTGGAAATACCCGTGGCCTGTTGCACGGAAGCGAGCAGCTCATCCAGATCAATGGGCTTGGCGAGATAATTCACCGCGCCGTCCCGCATCGCGCCGACGGCTTCGCGGATGTCAGCGTACGCCGTGACCAGTAGCACGGGCAGCGTGGCGTGCTCTTGGCGTGCGCGCCGCAGCGTTTCCAGTCCCGAAAGCCCGGCCATGCGCACATCGGAAACCATCATGTTGATTTCGCCGCCGCGAAGTGCTGCCAGGGCGCGCTCGCCGGAATCCACCACCACTGTGTCAAACCCTTGGGCTCGCAGAAAAGAATCCAGCAAACTGCGCTGGCCTGGATCGTCATCCACAATCAGGATGCGCAACGGCTGGTTTGGATCACTGTCCGATGGCCGCGTCTTCAATTCTTTGTCGCCAGTTTCACGTGCTGCACACGGAAGATAGCACCTTTCGGCACATTGGGAACACATTCAATTTCCCATCCGTGAGCCGCCATGATCTGCTGGACGACCGCCAGTCCCAGCCCCGTCCCTTTTTGTTGCGTCGTAACATACGGCTTGAAGATCTCCTGGCGACGCTCGGGCGGCACGCCCGGGCCGTTGTCGCGAATTTCCAGGAACGCTTCGAGTGTGTTTTCCCTCCCGGTCACCACCTCGATGGCGCCGCCGACGTCCACCGCCTGGACCGCGTTGAGCAGCAGGTTGAACAACGCCTGGCGAAGCAGTTGTTCGTCCGCTTCGATGGAAAGCGGCTCCCCTTTGATTTCGAGATGGACCTTTTTCTCCTCGAGATCATAGCCCAAAGCGCGAACCACTTCGTTGATCGCCGAATGAACCGCCAGCACCGAGCGGTGGACTTCGCGCGGACGGGAGTAATTGATAAACTCATTCAGTTGCACCGTAACCTTGTCCACTTCGTCCACAATGGCGCGTGATTTCTCCCGGATCCCCGCCGGCGCGTCCTCCTGCTTGGAAATCATCTGCGCCTGGCCACGGATGATGTTAAGCGGGTTGCGCGTTTCATGTGCAAGGCCAGCTGCCGCCAGATTCATTTCCCTGAGATGCGTGGTCAGTTCACTGGCCCGCACCAGGCGCAACTGGAGATCGGAAGATTTGGTCAGATTCCGCCATGCCAGACCGGAGCCAACGACGGAAACACCCGCAAGCAAACCGATGATGCATCTAAGCCACAAATCCTGATCGCAGGCGGCGCGGACGGATTGGGTGGACATGACAATGACAAAACTGTGCACCCCCTGCTTTTCAAGCATGGTCTTGTAATCTTCCTCGCTCATCCACGGTGGACGGGTGAGGCGCGGCCTGCCCGAACCACCCCGGAATCGTGGGCGATTGGTGGAAGAAATCGACGTCGTCTCTTCCCCTTCAGCGTTCGTCACACCCGGAGCCGGAGCGATCATCTCTTCGGGCGGTGGAGGCATCGGGGGTGGCCCGGGCGCCCGGTTTGCCCCGAAGCGGTTTGTGTCCGACGATCTGAAAATCTCATCCCGGCGCAGAACGATCGGAGGACGGGTGCTTTCGATGTCGTGGGTTACGTTCGTCCCCAGGTCCACCAGGTTCATCAACGTGACCGTTTGCTCGTCCCAGCGCTCGGCGGGCCCTTCGACCGCCTTGGTCTGGGAATCCGCGAGCGTACCCGCCGAGGCGACCACGTCCCCTGCGGCATTGAGCAACGCGATCCCGCTCAACTCACCGGGCCGGACCAAATCATTCAGCGCCGATTCCAGGCGCTCCTTGGAAATCACGCCGAAACGGCGTTGCGACCGGAGCACGATGCCGAGCGTCGTCGAAATGTCCTTCGCGCGGTAAATCAGCGCTGAGCGGGCCGCTTGTTGCACACGAAAATGCTCGGCCGTCTGCCAGCCCAGGACCAGGGCCCAAGCGACCAGCAGGAATCCATAAATCAGCGTGCTGCGACGGCTTATTTCCATGCGCGGCCTTCCGTCCGGGCGCGATCCACCGGGATTGCCAGCCGGGCTTAACTTCCGTTTTTGTGTGACTTCACCGGCAATTTGTCAAGAAACCTGTCCAACTCCTGTTCGGAGTAGGATTTGGGAACCAGGGAATGTGCTCGTTCATTGCTGGACATCGCAATCAATTGCGATGGGGTCTCGATGACGTAGGGTGTCAGGAAGATGAGTAGTTCCTCCTTGGCCGTGCTGGTTGTTTTTCGCTTGAACAGGTTACCCAACAGCGGAATATCGCCCAAGAACGGAATCTTGGTTTCGGCGGATGCTTTTGTGTGTTGCATCAAGCCGCCAATGACGATGGTTTGTCCATTGGGCGTAATGACAACGGTATTGGCCGAAACGATGTCAATGACCGGCGCGCTGACGCCTGCGCTGATCGGAACCGTCAATGACGGATCAATGGACGAATCCTGGGGAGACACAATCATCTGTACCATGCCATCCTTGGTGATGTAGGGCGTCACCGTCAAAATGATCCCCACCGGCGTGTAGGTAATGGAGTTGATGGGCGTGCCGGATAACGTATTGTAACTAACACTGGTAACCAGCGGAACATTTTGCCCAACCTGAACCATCGCTGGCTGATCGTTTCGCGCCAGAATGGACGGACGCGATAGAACTTCGGCCTTTCCGGCCTGTGCAATCGCGCGCAGCGTTGCCTGAAAATCGCTGCCCAAAACTTGATACATTCCCGCGCCCGGCCCGGCGGCGAACGGCGCGATTTGCTGGAAACTCTGAATCGGTTGGCCAAAGACATTCCCAATCGGTGCGTTGGATCCAGTGCCCGAAGCAAGTCCGGACAATCCAAAAACATTGGCGAAGACGCCGGTTCTCCCGCCACCGACCCCGTTCATCCAGCCACCTTCGACCCCGAAATCCAACGCATCGCTATGTGTGACCTGGACGAATACAACTTTGATGAGTACCTGAGGCTGCGGATGATCCAGATTACTGATGATCTCGGAGACCGCCCGCATGGTATCTTCGTCGGCACTGACCGTAACGTTGTGGGTGTCAGGGTCAACGGAAAACGTCGCGTTGCCCACCGCGCCGTTGGGATTGTACTGTTGACCACTCGTAGAACTGCTGCTGTTGCGGTTCGCAGCGCCTCCGGCGCCGCCAAATCCACCGAATCCGCCAAACCCTCCGCCCCCACCACCACCGGCGGGGCGCTGTTGTGCGCAGACCTCAAGCGCCGTGCACAAACAAAGACCGACCAGAACTGTCAGGCACCGTTTTGATTTCAAGTTTTGAGTATTCATAGTTACCTTCCTGTTGCGTGCCCTCTGTGCCAAGCCGGTTAAAATGATGTCCCCCCGAGACCGCTACGAGTGCCCCCCAAGCTGGAACTTCCAATCCCCGTGTTGGACGTCGTGGTCCCTGTGTTCTGCTGAATTCGAGTCTGTAGGGGACTGGTCTGGGTTGCCGTACTGCGCGACGCCGTGCTGCTCTGGAACATGTCCTGCAACACTTGCTGGACCTGCTGCGGGTCAGCATTCTCCAGATGAATGACGTTTACGTGCGCCACCTTGGGCGAATCATGATCGAGCTGCTCGATCATCTCGCCGATTTCACCCATCAAATCCTTCGACGCGGTGACGACGACGGAAGAGGTACGCTGGTCCGCCACGGCAACAACTTGCTGCCGTTTCTTGATCCGGTCGGCCTGACTGTTCGCCCCGCCGGCGGCCGTGGTGTTTGCGGCCGCCGCTCGCCCAAAGCCGCCACCACCGATCCGCCACCACCGAATCCACCAAATCTGTTGTTAAAAGCCCCCGGGCCACCAAAACGGATCGGAGTCTGGTTGGCGCCGGAACCGGCTTGATCCGAGAACAACCCGGTCAGCAGGGTGGCGATTTCCACCGGGTCGTGGTGCTTTAAGTGAAACACCCGCAGCTCCGTCTCGTCCTCGGCACTGGAATCAATGGCTTTGATGATTTCCACAAGATGCCGGATGTTCGCCTGGGTGTCGGTGACGGCGATGGAGTTGCCGGCCTCGTTGGCAATGATGCGCTGCACCGAAACCATGGGCGACAAGTCCTTTACCAGTTGTTCCGCCTCCACAAACCGAATCGGAATGATCTGGGTGACAATTTCATCGTTCTTCGGGATGGCATCCGGATTGTTGCCCGTCCTGACTGGAATATCGCGGTTGACCGCCTCTTCCTTGCTCACAATCGTCAGTTTCCGCCCGTTGCGAATGGCGGCATATCCATTCTTGTTCAACACCGAGTTCAACAAATCGACCGCCTCTTCTTGGGTGACAGGGCGGCTGCTCCAAATATCCACCTTCCCCTTGACCGGCGTGTCCAGTTCAATGATGAAGCCCGCAGCATCACTGAGATAACTCAGCACCATATCGATCGGCGCGCCATGGAAGTTCAGATGGAGTTCCTTTTCGCCTTCTCCACCATTGGCAGGAGGCACAGGAAAGTTTGTTGTCTGTTCCGGCGCAGATGCGGCTCCCGGCTCGACCGCCTCATTTTGCTCTGAACCTGTCGCTGGCGCTTCCGCCGTCGGCGCGATTTGATCCTGCGCGGGCGCATTGCTGCTGACAATATCAGCCGACGGCGATTGCCCGGTTTGGGCATGGGCCGTCAGGAGCAGTCCAAACAGACAACCCGCTGCTAACATCCGTACCATAAGAGTTCTCATTTTAACTCCTGTTCTCTTCGTTGCATAAGCCTCTTGAGCACATCGTTCGGTTCATCACTGGAACTGTTGCTGGTCGTATCGCCATCAGCCGGCGCCACGTCCTCGGCGGGGCTGACAGGCAATTCGCTGTTTGCCACCAGTTGCCAGTCTCCCCGATCTTCATGACGCATTTGTGTGCCAACCTTCATCGTTACCTGCTTGCCGCCGATTTCCAGCTTCACGCTGGTCGGTGTGATTTCCAGCACTTTATAGCCGGCAATCGCGCCGGCCTTCTGGAGGACTTTCCGGTATTCAGAACCTGTCCCATCGAAAAACGCAAACGCGCCCTTTTCATAACTCATTGTACCAACGAGACAAAAGGCATCGCCCACCTGCTGTTTCTGGTTTCTCCCGCGGCGGCGAGCAGTCCGATTCAAATTAAAAATATTCCTCTCGCCGATGGTCTGAAAGGCGGAGAAATCCGCCTGGCCTGTACGATTTGTCTCCTGTGATGGCGCTGCGAATCCGTTCGCCATCGCCACGGCAACGACCACCCAGGCCTTCCAGCACCGGAAGCTCAATCTGGTTCTTGTTGAATTCACGTTCATTTTGCCTGAGGTGTGAGCACGAGGCCGCTAACCTGCATCCCGAGGGTCAGTTGCTGGCCCGTATTGTCGTGTGCGCTGAGTTCTGCCGATTCCACCTTTAAAGCCATTGGGCCTTTCTCAACGGCGTACAAGAATTGGGTCAATGTTTCCAGGTCGCCGGCGGCGTCCACGCGGCATTCCAACGTCATGTAATCATCCGCGTCGTGCTTCCATTGGGGCGTGATCGAGGTGATGCTGACCCGGCTTTGTCCAGACCACGCGTCGAATGCCTTGAGAACCTGCTGCTCGGCCAGCGAGGGATTGTTCGGCAGCATGTTCGTTCGCATTTCCTCCCAACGCCGCCGAATGGCCTGTTCCCGCTGCAGCAAGGAAGATCCCTGCGCGATTTCCTGGCGCAGTTCGGTGATTCTCTTCGATCGTGCCGTCCACAGGTGGCCCAGCGGCGTCAACACCAGCCTGTCCACAGCAAACAGCGCGACGACCGCGATCGCCAGCACCACGAGAAGCTGTTGGCGATTGTTAATTCGCATTCTTGACTCCTTCATTCCAATGAAAATCGAAGGTGAACTGCATTGGCGATTTCCCGCGGATTTGATCCACCTTGAGGTCGGTCACGTTGTTGGCGGCGCGCAACTGGCTCAAGGTCCTCAATAGCGCCGCGTTATCGCGTGCAATCCCCGTGCAGGTCACCACGTTTACGTCGCGGATTTCCAGTGTCTTGGCCGAAACGACCCCGTCCTCGGGAAACACCATCGTCAATTGCCGCAGAATGCTGAGGCAGCGGAAGGAATTGTCAAACCACGGACGGTACTGCCGGATCTGTTGCTGGAAGCCATCGAGTTCGGTAACCTTCGCTGACATCGCCCGCCAACGCGATCCCAACCGGGTCAGTTGCCATTGTTGGATGAGAAACGAAAACCCTACCAGCAAGGCCACTGCTCCCGCTGTCGCTCCCGCCATCCGGAGCCGGCTGGAGGAATAGCGAGTGACCAGTTGCTGCCACTGGGTGATCCTTGGTCGCAAGAATTCGAACGGCGCTCCGCCTCCCGCCAAGTGGCGTGCCGCAAGACTGAATGCGCGTGAAACCGGCGCGTCGGCCGGAACTTGGACACCAAATTCATTCGCCGAATAGGCGGGGATCGACTCCACCTTCAGCCCCGTCGCTTCGAGCCGTACTTCCAGTTCTTCAGCCAGCTCCTGTGCGAGGTCCGTCGGGCCGAAGATGCGCGCCCGTCGCACGGTTCCGCGAAGTTCCGCCGGCAGCTGTCCCAAAGTGATGCGCGTCTCGCGTGTGACCACGTCGGCGCGAAGCAGACTACGACCACCTTCAGCTTCCAGTGCGCCCTCCAACGCCCGCAACGCGGCCACGCCACCACCACTGGTAATCTGCAAATCGATATGGTCCTCGCCGATGGCCAGCGCCAAGATACCGTTAGCCGCATCGATGTCCGGCGGTTGGAGCGCGGTGACGCCAAGCGAAAAGCTGACCGCCTTCAATTTGGCCCCCCGCAGCGCTCGCTCCAACAATGTAAAATGATTTTCCGGAATCCCAATTAGCGTGGCGTATTGCTTCTGGGTGGGCGCCCGCCAGCGCGAAGTGCCCAACCTCAACGTCGCGACGTCGCAAGGGAATCCGCGTTCCGCTTCGATTTGCAGGAAGCTGCCGACGTCCGCCTCGGGCAGATCCGGCAATTCCGTCTGCACGATGAGCGCCCACTTCAGCGGCACGCATACGACACAATGGCGCTCACGCACGCCGACCGCGTCGAGATGGTTGCGAATCTCTCGCCCCACAAGTTCCGGATCGGCAGTCAACGGGTCGAGCGACAGTGTAACGGAGAATGACTGTTGCAATTGCAGCGAGCCGTTGGTTCGATGGAGCACGACGCCCTCAAGCCGGCTCCCATCCAGTGTCAGCCCCAGCACCGAGGAATGACCCTGATGCTTCAGTGCCTTCAGGTTGCGCCAATCAATCATTGGGTCTCCTTTACCAGAAGCGCCTGGCGAACGTCCTCACCCAACGCCCACCCAAGACGGCTAAGGTCTTGTCGATAAATGATCTCCGCCGAGCCCTCACTGATATCGAAAACAAACTTCACCCGACGATAACCGCGACCATACGGACCAACCGCGGCGATATCCGCGGTGAACTGATAGCTCTGCGTGGTGATGTAATCGCCGGCCTGCAAGGCCTGAATCGTTGGGCTATTCGCTCCCAATGCATCAACAATCCAAGCGATTGACCCGAGATTGTTCGGATTGGTTTGGCGGTAATTGACCAGTTGCTGCGCCGTGCCGATATCCATGCCGGGAAGACAACTCAGCACCGTGACGCTTGCGGTGTTGATGTTCACTCGTCCGCGGGTGAACAATGCCGTGCTTACGGTGACATCATCGCAAATCTGCGCGAACTCGCTCGCGGTCATTCGGCTGTCGCACATAGAACTTCAGCATGCCGTCGCAACGGGACTGTGGCAACGGTGTCGGGCCGCCTCCCATCCCAAGTGCGCCGAGAATTTGACCGGCACGCCTCGGGCCAAAATTGGTACGCAACAGTGACCGAAGTTGTGCCGGATCGTTGACATTGACGCGCGCGGTGCCGTCGCTGTGCATGTTTGGCTCGCGGCTGTAAACGGTGACGTACTCGAGCAACCCAGGGTCAATCTGGCCGTTGCCGTCTTCATCCGTTTCATTAACATCCAGGATGCCATTGCGGTTCAGATCCTCACCGGCAAGAATGTCCATCGTTGTACCATAGACCAGTCGCAGTTCATCGATGGTCTCGAAGGGAGCGCCCTTGCGCTGATATGGTGGCTGCTGCATTGCGTAGTAGAATTGAGACGCGCCGTTCCCGTTGGTGCCTCGCCAGTCGAAGATGGCTGCCGTCAGGTCGGTGGTCATGCGCGGCAGCATAGCAATCACATTGGTGGAGGCCGTGTTCAGGTTCAACTTCGACGACTCATCCACCAAACCGAAAGCCACCTGGTTGGGGTGCGTCATAGGGTAACTGTTGTCGCGCCCGATGATCCAGAAGCGCGCGTCACCGACCGGCACCGCTTCCGCTTGATACTCGGAAAGGTCGGGCACGACACCGTTGGTGGCATACGTGGTAAGAACGTAATTCACGTACCGCGCCGCGCCTTCGATGGCTTGATCCGCCGCGATCCCTGACGTGCGATTATCCGAAGCGCGCAACTCCAGAGTCATCGAATGCGCAAAATAAAGCGCGATGCTGACCAGTCCGAGCGCGATCCAGAGCACGAGGATGAGCACCGAGCCCTGGCGGTCGCCGGTGTCTATGCTGCAATCACTGCGATTGGAATGGCGCGGGTTCATTCAGTTTGCGCTGCCTTGTGTCTGGCTGGTGCGCGACTGCGTGTCGATGGGGACAACGATCACAATCGGTTGCTGGTTGATCGGGCCGCCGGCATCATTTGCCGCCAGTTGAATCCGCACGCGAACGGCGACCGGTAGGTTGGTGTCCCCCGTCGTTGTATCCCACGTGTTGCGCCATTGCGTGCCGTCATAACAATCAAAATCCATGCTCGCCACGTTGTCCATCATCCGCTGATCGTCTGGCGACGGGGTGATGGTAGCCAGCAGATTGCGGGTGACGCTGCGGATCAGGTCCTTGCCCGGGGCTGAAGCGCCGGCGGCCGAAGGCCTCAATTCATACGTGACCCGCTGGATTTCCGCCCAAGGTTCGCTATCGTGAAGCGCGCCGGTTGTCGTATATAGCTCGACGTTTACATTCTGATTCAGCCCGAGACTGGTCACGTCTCCGACCTTGAAATCTCCGGACAGAACCCCGTTGGTCAAAGGCGGCATCGCACACTGCAAATCTCGCCGCAACGTTGCCAGCGCCCGTTGAACCGGCAACGATTCATCCACCGCCTGCATCGTGACCGCGCGCAGGCGCAGCGCGCTGAAGAACACCGCGTTGATCGCGGCCAGTACGATCGCGCAGATCCCCATGGCCAGCACCAGCTCCATCAAGGTAAATCCGCCGCAGCCTCGCTTTATGGAATACGCGGGTTTCATTGCTGCAAATTCACCAGGGTGCTCAGGTGTACCGAATAATTCCGGTCCCGCGCGGGAAACGTCACTTCGACTGTCAGTAATTGCATCGAATCCGACGGCCAAAGCGCACTGTGCAACGTCCACTGGAACGCATGCCCGCGCTCCTGGATCGTGCCGTTCTGGACGGGCAGATCTCCGTTCGCTGTGACGACGCTCTCATTGAGCACCCGCTCCGCCACGCGCGCCGCTTCGGCCTTGCGCTGGGAGACTTCGCCCGCCGTGCTGGCAATGCGCAGCGCATCGATGGCCACGGGAATCACAATGGCCATGAACATCAGCGCCGCCAGTGTCTCGGCCAGCGTGAAACCAGCCTCGAAATGTCGCTTGGAAATCATCTTATTGACTGGTGTTCTGAATCGCATAGCTCAGGTGATTGGCCGCTTCCACCAGCCAGAGAGTTGTTCCGTCCGCCCCCACGAGTCGCAGCGCGGACGGACTGGATTCATCAATCGAACCATCCGGCAGGAACCGGATCGCCGGCAAACTACGGCCACCAACCGGAACGGGCGGTCCGCTGATCGCGTCCAGTCGCAAATACTCCGCCATGGAGAAGTTTTCCGCCTTGGGGTCGCCTGTGTGAGCAGCGCTTTCCCGCTCCAACCCGTAGGCTTGCTGGGACGCATCCACCCACAGCAGCATGGGCATTCCCTCGGAAACCGCGCGGCTCTGACCCGCGTGCGTGAGGGACAAGAGCCGTCGCGCCTCTGAATCCAGGGTCCGTCCGCGGAAAAAACTGGAAAGCATCGGCGCCGAGACGGAAACCGCCGCGACCAGCAACGCCATGACGAGTACCAACTCAATCAAGGTGAACGCGGGTTCGCGATGCTCAACGGTTTGGTTTCCAGTCCGTGGGTTCATCTTTTCAGCGTCCAATTGCAGACGTCATCGTCGGTTCCGAAGCGGCCATCCGGTCCTGCCGATGATATGTCGTAAAAACTGGGATTGTGCCGCCCGGGACACTCGTAAGTATAATCGTTCCCCCATGGGTCTTTTGGAACCGCGTCGCTTTGGAGATACGGCCCGTGCCAGTTCGGGGCCTCGCGCGGCTGTTGAATCAGATCCCCCAATCCGTTTCGGCCCTTCGGATAATACCCCATGTCCACTTCAAAGGCGTCGAGTGCCGTCTTGAACGTTGAAATCTGCGTCTCCGCCGCGGTCACCCGACCGCGCTGGGACACGCCAGAGAATTTCGGAAGAACGATTGCCGCCAGCGTACCGAGAATGACCAGCACTAGCAGCAGTTCGACCAGTGTAAATGCGCGTCGTTCCTGGCGAACGAAGGCGAACTTGACGATGTGATTCTTCATAAGGGTTCCGGGGTTCATTTGATGTATTGTTGCAGGGTGAAGATCGGCAGCAACATGCCGATGAAAATCAAGCCGATGAATCCGGCGATGAAAAACAGCATCAGCGGTTCCGCGAACGCCACCGCCGTCTTCAGTTGCCGATCCAAATCGCCCTCGGTAACGTTGGCGATGCGCACCAATTCGACATCCAGCCGCCCGCTTTCCTCGGCCACCGAGACCATTTCCAAAATCGAACCGGGAAACAAACCGCGGCACGCCGCCAGGCTTTGACCCAGTCGCGTCCCTTCCTGAACGCGTTCGATGGCCGTGGACACGGCATCGACAAGGATTTGGTTGCCGATGGACTTCCGCGCGACATTCAGGGCCTGCACGAGCGGCACGCCCGCGCCGAGCAACGTACCCAGCATCCGGCAAAAACGTGCCATCGCGAACTGCGAAGCCAGCGGCCCCACCACCGGCGCGCGCAGGACGATCGCCTCCCAGACACGCCGCCCCTTTTCCGAGGCAAACCAGCCGCGCACCAGAAACCCGGCCGTGATCAATCCCCCCGCGACGAACAGTCCGTACGAACGCACGACATGGCTCGTGGCAATGATGATCTGTGTCAGCACTGGCAGGGAGCCGCCGAACCCTTGAAAGAGTTTCTGGAAGTTGGGAATGAAAAACGCGAGCAGAAATGTCAGCACGCTGAGCGCGAGCACGAGCAGGATGGTCGGATACAACATCGCACTGGTCACCTTCGAGCGCAGTTCTTTTTCACGCGATTGGAAATCGGCGATCTGCGCCAGCACCACGTCCAGGAATCCGCCCGCCTCGCCCGCCTGCACCATGGCGACGTATACGCGTGGGAAAACCCCCGGCGATTTCGCCATCGCGTCCGCCAGCGCCACGCCGTCGATGACGAGGTCGTGGATTTCCTTCCACTTCGCCTGGGCGGCCGGCGTGGAGGCTTCCGTGTACAGGATGACGAGCGCCCGGCTTAACGACACGCCGGCCGCGAGCAGGCTCGACAGCAGGCGCGTGAAATTCTCCAGTGCCTTTGCGGAAACCCGTTCCGATTGGAACTTGAGGGAAATGTTTCCGAGCGCGGGCAGGCCGGGCTTGCTGGGTGTGTCGGCACTCGCGCTTTCCGAAAGGCTGACCGGACGCAGGCCGAGGCCCTCCATCTGGCGAAACGCGTCGGGCCGCCCCGCGGCTTCCAACCGGCCTTCGGTGATGGCGCCGTCGGTCTGCAGTGCTTTGTACTGAAACGTGGGCATGTTGCGTAAATCCCTCAGGACCGGCCCGCAGCCGCGCCGGCGGGCGCTCCTTTCGCCGTGTCGTCCATCGATTCATTCTTGGTGGCCGCGGCTACTTCCTTGGCGGTCGTCACGCTCAATACCTCCTCAACCGTGGTGATGCCGAGTTGCACCAGACGCCAGCCGTCTTCCGCCAGTGTGCGCATTCCCGCGTGGCGGGCTGCGTCGCGTATTTGATCCGTCGAGGCATTTTTCAGGATCAATTGGCGGATCTCGCTGTCGGCATCCATCCATTCGAAAATTGCGTGCCGACCGTAAAATCCCGTGTGACGGCATTCCCGGCAGCCAACCGAGCGATAAATCGTGGCGCTCGCGGGGATCCCCAGGCTCGCCTTGAAGGCCTGCGCCGTCGGCGAGTGATCCTCCTGTTTGCAATGCTGACACAGCACGCGAACAAGGCGCTGGGCAAGCACGGCTTCCAGCGAGGAAGCGACCAGATACGGCTCGACACCCATGTCCACGAGTCGGGTCAACGCGCCGGGGGCGTCGTTGGTGTGCAGCGTCGAAAACACCAGATGGCCGGTGAGTGATGCCTGGACGGCGATTTGCGCGGTTTCCTGGTCGCGGATTTCGCCGATAAGAATCACGTCGGGGTCGTGACGCAAAATCGAGCGCAGCCCGCGCGCAAACGTCAGCCCGGCTTTCTCGGAAACCTGGATCTGGTTGACGCCCTTGAGTTGATACTCGACCGGGTCCTCGATGGTGATGATCTTGCGGAGGGCATCATTGATTTCGTTCAACGCCGTGTAGAGCGTGGAGGTCTTGCCGCTGCCAGTCGGGCCGGTGACCAGGATGATTCCGTGCGGCAATTGCAGAACGCGGCGAAACCCCTCCAATTCACGTTTGTTCATGTCCAACTCGCCCATGCCGCGCAGCGTCGCGTTTTGCCGGAGCAACCGCATGACAACCGCTTCGCCATGCAACATGGGGATCACCGAAACGCGGATGTCCACTTCGCTTTCGTCCACGCGGATCTTGATGCGGCCGTCTTGCGGCAGCCGCTTTTCCGCGATGTTGAGATGGCTCAGGATCTTGACGCGAGAAACGATCGCGGGCTGAAAGCGCTTGAGTTGCGCGGGCACGGCGGTGTCCTGCAATACCCCGTCGATGCGGTAGCGAATGCGAAATTCGTCTTCGAACGGCTCGAGATGAATATCCGACGCGCGCAAGTCGATCGCGTCGCGCAGGACCTGATTGACGAAGCGAATGATGGACGCTTCGTCCTCGGCCGGAGCGTCGAGGTTCGTGTCGTCGACGTTGTCGTCAACAACCTGGAAGGATTTCTCTTCATGCAACGTGTCAATCGTGTCCGCGCCGACGCCGAGGTGCTTCTTGATTTCGCGCTGGATCGCTTCGCTCGAAGCGAGGATCGGCTTGAGCGTCAGGCCGGTCAGGGTCTGGAGCGCATCGAGCCCCTGGGTGGCGAACAGGCGGCTGGTGGCGACTTCGGCGGTTCCGTTCAGGCGGCGGAGCGGGAGCAGTTGCTCTTTCAGCAGAATGCGCGCGGGGAAAAGAGAGAGAAGCTGGCGATCGGGCTCGATATCGTCCAAGGTCGTGTACGCCAAACCGTATTCTTTCGCGAGCCATTGCAGGACGGTCTCCTCGCTTTGCCCGGCGAATTTCGCGCGAGCCAAAGACTCCGCATCGGCCGAGGACAGTTGCTTCTCGGATACCATCCGCTCCAGCAACTGCTTCGACGATGTTTCCGGCGCGGGAGTTTCGCTCATGTCTCGAATCGCCTGCTTCTCTCTGGGGCTGTTGGCCTAGTTGAGCAATCCCAGCAAGGCGGCTTGCGCTTCCTGACGTGGAGTCAGCACCTTGCGAAGATCCTCCTGTGCTTGCTCAAGCTTGGCTTCCTTGGCCTTGCGCGCGGCGCGGTATTTCTCGAGCGCGGCTTTCACTTGGGCGGTCGGCGCGTTCTCGTCAAGGGTCTTCTGCAGCGCGTCCGCTTCCGGACTGGATTGACCGCCAAAACCGCCGCGCCCACCCTGCGCATTGTTGGTGGTTCCATTACCACGGCGACCAAACCCGCCGAAACCCCGGCCCCCAAATCCCACGTCACGCCGGGCGTCGAACTCTTTTTGAATCAAGGGCTGGACCGCCGCCCAATCAGTGTCGTTCGTGAACGCCAGTCGCTCCCGGATATTGTCCATCATGCGCTGTTGGAACTGTGCCGGGTCGAAGTTGCCTCCGCCGCCACCCCCATTGCCTCGACGGCCCTGGCCTCCACCGCCCGTCGTACTGTTGTCTTGCGCCAAGAGCATTCCTGCACTGAAGCAAAGAGCTACGGCAACTCCGCAAATACCCAACACTTGATTCGCCTTCATTCTCAAGATCCCCTCCTGCAGCTAACGTTATTTTGTCTGACGTCCCGTCGATCATGGGTCGACGTGTATATGTCGACCACAAATCGCGACTTACGTCATTGCACGGAATGTGCCAAGGCAAAAAGCCTCACAAAACGGCAGAATAAGGGAATGCTGTTGCGCAAATCCTGCTCGACCGATGACGCGCTGTGCAGGATTTGCGCACGGCGCGCGTGCGCATCATGCCACGATCTTCTCCGCCTTGGCCGGCTCCGCCTCTTTGTGGGAAATCCCCTTCGCCCGCAGCGTCTGGAATTGGACCAAGTCCTTGGCAAACAGTATGTCCAGCGTCCAATCCAGCGCGACGCGGAATTTCTTTTCGAATCGCGGCAGCTTGCTGAGATAAATCGTCCGCCACATCCACCACGCAATGAACCCCGAGAATTGGAACCCAAACATCCGGGCAACGCCCGTGCGCTGTCCAATGGTCGCCAGCGCCCCGAGTTGCTTGAAGCGAAACGCTTTCTTTTCCCCGCCCTGAATGGCGGCAATAATGTTCCGCGCGAGCACCCGTCCCTGTCGTAGCGCATGTTGGGCCGTGGGTGGACAGGGCTTCCCGGTGGTGAGATCTGGAATGATCGCACAATCGCCGAGAGACCACACACCGGGCCAGTCCGCAACCTCCAGGAATTCATTCACACATACGCGACCGCGCTCCTTCTTGCACGGCAGTACGTCCAGATGCGGGTTCGGGGATGTGCCTGCTGTCCACACAATGTTAAAAGTATCGATGCACTCACCGTCCGTGAGCTTCACGCCGCGTTCGGTTACGCTCTCAACCTTGGTGTTCACACGAATCTCCACACCGCGCGCACGTAGCTTCTCCTGGGCATAACGCCCCAGTTTTTCGCCGAGTTCAGGCAGAATAACCGCGCCCGGATGCACTAGCACAAGCCGCAGCATGGTTTCGCGGAGGGTTGGGTAGAAACGCACCGCTTCGCGAAGAAAGTCGTTCACGGAGGCGATGGTTTCCACTCCGGAGAAGCCGCCTCCCGCGACCACGACCGTCAACAACGGGTCGCGCTCCGCCGCGCAACAATCAAAATCGGCGACCTCCAGGTTCTCGATCAGTTTGTTCCGCAGATAAATGGCGTCGCCAAGCGTTTTCATGGTCAGCGCGCGTTTCTCCAGCCCGGGAATGCCGTAGAAATTCGTCACCGTGCCCAGCGCCACGACCAGGTGATCGTACTCCAGTTCGTGATGGTGGTGTTGTTCCCCGTGGGACAGACCCACCCGTCTTTTGGCGAGATTGACGTGCTCGACGTCACCGTCAAAGAATTTAACGCGTCGCAGGAGTTTCCTGACGGGACTAACGATGTTGGTTAGGTCGAGGTCGCTCGCCGCCACTTCGTGGAGCATCGGCGTGAACAGGAAGAAGTTCTCCTTGTTGACAAGCACCACATCGGCATTCAACCCACGCGCCAAAGCCTTTTCAAACTCCAGCGCGCAATACATCCCGCCGAAACCGCCGCCGAGGATAATGATTTGCTGTTTCTTCTGGGTCATGCTGTTGATGCCCTCTGTCTAACAACGTTCCCTACCCACCCGCCTCAAAGCCGGGGTAGAGGGTCATGCCGCCGTCGATGTAGAGATTCGTGCCGGTGATATAGTCGGCGTAGTCACTGGCCAGCCACACGGCGGCCTGGCCGATATCCTCTGGTTCGCCGATGCGCTTGTAGGGGATGAGTTTCATCAAATCCTTGTAGGCCTCCGGCGTATTCCATGCGCCCGTATTGATCGGGGTGCGGATGGCGCCGGGGCAAATGCTGAGCACGCGAATGCGGAACGGCGCGACTTCCTGGGCAATGCTTTTCATCATCATCATGACGCCGCCCTTCGACGCCGCGTAGTTGACGTGACCCGCCCACGGAATCACATCGTGGACGGAACTGATGCAAATGATCTTGCCCGCCGCGCAGGAAATCTCCTTGCGCACGCCACGCCGCTTAAACTCCTTCACCGCTTCGCGGGCGCAGAGAAATTGGCCGGTCAGGTTGACGCCGATGACGGTGTTCCACTGGTCGAGTGTCATTTCCTCAAACTTCGCGTCTTGCTGGAGACCGGCATTGTTGACAAGGATATCGATCGTGCCGAATTCCTTGAGCATCCTGGCGAACATTCCTTTGACTTGTTCCTCGTTCGAAACGTCGGCCTGATGCGCGAAGCACTTGCTGCCGCACTGGCCGGCGTGCTCGACCACCTCGAGCGCGGCGGCGTCGCCGGAGCGGTAGTTTACGACCACATCCGCGCCGGCTTCGCCCAACGCGATGGCGATGGCCTTGCCGATGCCGCTATTGGCACCGGTCACCAGAGCTTTCTGGCCCCTCAGAATCTTCACGACGGGACAAGCCGGCATCACAACGTCCGGAAGCTCATCGGCTCTTGCGTCTCTGACGAATTGACTCATTGATGCGACCATTGGGTTTCCTCCTGAATACGTTGATAACAGCGCGATTGCTCGCGCCCTCACGGCTGAATCTTACAGCTCGCCAGCCCGTGCTTCTCCAGATACCGCTGATGATACTCCTCAGCGCGGTAGAATTGGCTTTCGGCCACAATCTCGATGAGGGAGTTTCGCTTCGACTCCCCGGACTCGCGCCACCTTTCTCTGGCCACCTTGGCGGCTGCCTCCTGTTCGGCGTTATGAAAAAAGATCACCAAGCGGGATGGCGAACCAACGTACGAACCCTTGCGATCCGTCGCCGTCGGGCTGTGAATCTTGAGGAAATAGTCCACCAACTCCTCGTAGCTGATTCGTGCGGGATCGAATGTCACGCGGCAGGCTTCGAGATGGTCAACGCGATGCGAACTGACGGTTTCATACGTGGGGGTTCCGATTGTTCCGCCCGTGTAGCCAACCACGGTATCCGTGACGCCATTCACTTGTCGAAATGCCGCTTCCAGACTCCAGAAGCATCCGCCCGCAAACGTCGCGGTTTGCATCCGCGCTTCCTGCTTCTGTGGCGTTTGCTTCACGAGCTGTTGGGCTGCGACAAAATAGACACCCGCGCCCGTCGCGACTATAAGCACCGCCAGATAATTGTGGAAATGTTTCCTTGAGCTCATGCGGCATGGCCAGCCCGATGTTCTTATGATGAAGTTTCGGGTGGGCGAGATTCCGGGTTCGGCTGAACTGTGTGAAGGCTTCCGCCGACAGCAGATTGAAATGGGGTGTAAACACCGCCAGCCCTTGCGCGCGGGGCCGCGGCATTGTAAGGTTCCTCCGGGTCGGGTCGAGCAACCTTTACATCATGGAAGCCGCATCTTGCCACAAACGGAACGCGTTCCTATGAAAGCCGTGCGGACTGCCGAAGACCAGCGCCTCGCCGAGGACTCACGAAGAGAGAAGAACTGGAAACGGTGGGGGCCATACCTTGCAGATCGACAATGGGGCACCGTGCGGGAGGATTACTCCGAGGGGGGCACCTGCTGGGATTATTTTCCACACGACCACGCCCGCAGCCGCGCCTATCGCTGGGGCGAGGACGGTCTGCTCGGCATCACGGATCGCGAATGCCGTCTGTGTTTCGGGCTCGCGCTGTGGAACGGCAGGGATCCGATCCTGAAGGAGCGTTTGTTTGGCTTGGCCGGCCCCGAAGGCAACCACGGTGAGGACGTAAAGGAATGTTATTACTATCTCGACTCGACCCCCACGCACTCCTACATGAAGGCACTCTACAAGTACCCACAGGCGGAGTTCCCGTATGCGTGGCTCGTCGGCGAGAACCGGCGCCGTGGCAAGGCTGCGCCCGAATTCGAGTTGCTCGATACCGGCGTGTTCAACGACAACCGCTACTTCGACGTCTTTGCCGAGTATGCGAAAGCTGGCCCTGACGACGTTTTAATTCGCATTACGGTCGCCAATCGCGGCCCGGAAGCCTCGATCGCGCATCTACTGCCCACCTTGTGGTACTGCAACACCTGGACTTGGGGCTGCAAGCACGATGGCATCCCGGCCAAACCGTCTATTTCCCTTGCGGGTGATTCCGTGCTCCGAGGCGACCATGCAATTTTCGGGCGGCATGACTTCGTCGCGGGACCCGGTCCCGATCAGAAAGCGCCCGAATTCCTCTTCACCGACAACGAAACCAACGCCCAGAAGTTGTTCGGCACGAACAATCAAACCCCCTATGTCAAGGACGCCTTCCACGAGTATGTCGTTCGGGGCAATCGCGAGGCTGTGAATCCGAATCCGGTGGGGACGAAGGCGGCGGCGCATTATCAGCTGAACATTCCCGCCGGGAAGGAAGTGGTCGTTCGGCTCCGGTTGTCCGCCGGGGAGCTCCCCGCCAAAAACAGCTTGGACAACAAGTTCGACGAGGTTTTTGCGGCGCGATTGCGGGAGGCGGATGAATTCTACTCGGAGCGCATTCCTGCAGCCCTGTCTCCGGAAGCGAAGAACACTGTACGGCAGGCTTATGCCGGGTTGCTCTGGAGCAAGCAATTCTATCATTACATCGTTGCCGATTGGCTCGACGGCGATTCACAGCAGCCGGCTCCGCCGGAAAGCCGCCAGAGCGGTCGCAACGCCGAATGGAGACACCTCTACAACCGCAACGTCATCTCAATGCCTGATAAGTGGGAATATCCCTGGTACGCAGCCTGGGATCTGGCGTTCCACATGATTCCCTTTTCGAAACTCGACCCACAATTCGCCAAGGAACAGCTCGTCTTGCTGCTCCGCGAATGGTACATGCACCCGAACGGCCAGATCCCCGCGTACGAATTCGCGTTCGGCGACGTGAACCCACCGGTCCATGCATGGTCGGTGTGGCGCGTCTACAAAATGACGGGAGCGCGCGGGGAGCGTGATCGCGCATTCCTCTCCCGGACATTCCAGAAGCTGGTCATCAACTTCACCTGGTGGGTCAACCGCAAGGACGCCGACGGAAAGAATATTTTCGGTGGCGGCTTCCTTGGTCTCGACAACATCGGCGTCTTCGACCGCTCAAAACCGCTGCCGACAGGCGGATATCTTGGGCAGGCCGACGGCACGGCCTGGATGGCGTTTTACTGCAACACGATGTTGTCGATGGCGTTGGAACTGTCGCGGGACAATCCCGCGACCGAGGACATGGCGTCGAAGTTTTTCGAGCACTTCGTCGCCATCGCCGACGCCATCAACACGCTCGGCGGCACCGGCTTATGGGACGAAGAGGACGGTTTCTATTATGACCAACTCCATTTGGACGGGCGGTCCATCCCGTTGCGCGTTCGTTCACTCGTCGGACTGCTGCCGTTAATCGCAGTGGAAGTGTTGGAGGACGAGGTCATCGACAAGTTGCCCGGGTTCCGCAAACGGTTGGAGTGGTTTCTGAACGATCGGAAGGACCTCGCGCAGAAGATCACCTATATGGCAGCGGAAGAGGATGGCCATGGGCACCGTCTCCTGGCAATCCCCACGCGCGAACGATTGGAACGCGTCTTGCGCTATATGCTCGACGAAAATGAATTCCTCTCGCCCTACGGCATCCGCTCGGTATCAAAGATTCACGAGAAACATCCCTATGTGTTTTACGTGAACGACGAAGAGCACCGCGTGGATTACGTTCCCGCCGAGTCGAACACGGGCCTATTCGGCGGCAATTCCAACTGGCGAGGTCCGATCTGGTTCCCGATCAACTACCTGCTCGTCGAGGCGTTGGAGAGGTATCACCACTTCTACGAGAACACGCTCAAAGTCGAGTGCCCGACCGGTTCGGGCCGCATGATGAACCTGCAGGAGGTCGCGGATGAATTGCGCACCCGATTGTCGCGCATTTTCCTGCCCGATGCCAGCGGTCGACGGCCCTGCCACGGCACCGAGCCGCGTTATGCCGAAGATCCTTACTGGAAGGATCTCGTATTGTTCTACGAGTATTTCCACGGCGACAATGGTCGCGGCGTCGGCGCCAGCCACCAGACCGGTTGGACGGCGCTCGCGGCACACTGCATCGAGGAAATCGTCCGCATGTGCGAAGAGAAACGCAACGGGAGTGCGACCGGACATGTGCATCACGCTGGTTCGGCGCCCCTCTCTGCCGAAGCCCATAATCAGCAACCTTCTTCTGTCCATTAGTTACGCTTCGGTCTAAACCTGTTTTTCTTATCAGCCGGCCTGTTCACACCGCCGCTTTCGGCTCCCACCTCAATCCTCCCGCCACCACGGATTTCAAGGGCTCGATGGCCAACCCGAGTTACGCGTTCGTCAAGACTGACTCGACTTTTCCGCGGTGTCCGCGTATTGCAGAAGGGGTCAACCCTGTCGCAGTTGAAATGAAACCAAGACGGAATCGGCTGCAAGTGAGCGTGCTCAAACGGTTGGAGGCGGGTTTACCCCCAACCCGGTCGCAGCGGTTTCGGCTTCACATTCAAACCGTCTGGCGACATCGACGAAACCAGAACCCACATCGAATCGGGTTCCAGCTCAGGGGAATCCTGCGCGCACTTTTTCGCCGGGACAGAAAGCGGATGAATTAGGAAACCCCGTACCCGACACTATCCTTGCGCCCGCGGTTGCTCTTATTTATCGGCGGACTGAACACCCGGCCCGCGACGCGAACTGAATGAGTGCGCCTCCACCCGGCATCCCGCTCCCCGCATCGAGCCCGAAAAATAGTCGGCCAGATTTTTTCTAGGCAGGACACGCATCGCGCTTCTTACCGGGATTGTTGAGGTTTATGCTGTTTTGCGTCGGGTCACTCTGCTGCCCGTCGCGACTTCCGTGTGCGTCGCTCCATTACTGGGGCGTCCCCGTCTTTGCCGGTGCTGGAGGGGAGCCTGACAACCGTTCATCGATGGAGATCGGTGGGTTGTTTGTTTCCGACCGGCGGCCCAGTACCGCTTTTCGGCTGCTGTAATCACCAGCAGGCGAAGCCGTGTTGCAACCGTTGGCAACAAACCCAAGCCCCAAAGCAAATAGAATTGTCAGAAATGATCGATTCATACGGGCGCATCGTACCATGGAGTCCCGCGAAAGCCGAGCGTGGCCATTCCTCAATAGATCAAGGTTGGGCACACATTTGCAGTCTGTCGTCACTCACTCCTTCGCCCCATGCGCACGAAGAAAACCGGCAATGTCAGTGTGTCCTTGGTTCAATGCCAATCGCAACGGCGTCATGCCGACGTAATCCTTGAGGTCAACCGCGGCCTTGCTGGCCAGAAGCAACTCCACCACTTCTTTGTGGCCGCTTTCCGCCGCCCAGTGCAATGGCGTCCAGCCGACTTTGGTCTTGGCATTGACGTCGGCCCCGTTGGCCAGAAGTAACTCCGCCACTTCCTTGTCGCCACTCTCCGCCGCCCAGTGCAACGGGGTCATGCTGCGATTGTCCTTGGCATTGACATCGGCCTTGTTGGCCAGAAGCAATTCCGCAGCTTCCTTGTGGCCGGCCTGCGCCGCCCAGTGCAACGGCGTCTTACCGTGGTTGTCCTTGGCGTTGACATCGGCCTTGTTGGCCAGAAGTAACTCCATCACTTCTTTGTGATCTTTGTCCTCAGCCAAATGCAACGGGGTCCAGCCGCCGTTGACCACGGCATTGACATCAGCCTTGTTGGCTAGAAGCAATTCCACCACTTCCTTGTGGCCGGCCTGCGCCGCCACGTGCAACGGCGTCCAACCGACCGGGTTCTCCCTGTTGTTAACCAACTCAGGATTTGCTTTGAGCAGCGCCCTGATCCTCTCCACGTCGCCACTCTTTGCCGCGTCATGAATCTCCCCGCAGGAGGCGGTGGTGCCCAGACTCAGAGCCATCGCCCCCAACACCAGAGATAGTGCCGTAGTCTTCACAGGTGAAATAGTGCGCCTCTTCCGCGCCCGTGACAAGTGCCGGTATTCCTTCGCCCTGTGCGCATAATAGATTCGTCCTTCCTGAATTTTCCCGGGTAACATCGTGGTGAGAACATCTCCTGCTGTGGAAGCGAGTGCTGGTCTACACCACTCACAGCATGGCTTACTTGCGTTTTACCCGAACTTGGCCGATGGTACCAGCGAGGTACGGACGGCTGGGGCTCTCGGACACCCGAAAGGATGCAGCAAAAACAACGGGCAGAGGAAAATATTGGGCATGGGCGATTATGGCAATCGAAGGAATTCCTCGCAAAAACTCTGACCTGTCTCAACCCAATCACCCCACAAACGGCAGGTCTGACAGGATCGGGCAAGATGTCATCCTCGTCATCGACGATGACGCGGAAGTTTTGAACAGCGTCCGCAGGATGTTGATTCGCGAAGGTTGGGTGGTGCTGACCGCCTCCAACCCGCTCGAAGGCATCGAGCTGTATGAGGCCCATTGGCGGGAAATCCAGTTGGTGTTGTTGGACTACTTCATGCCCATCCTCCGCGGCGACAAAGTCTTTGCGCGCCTGCAGCGCATTCATCCGGACGTTCGTGTCCTGTTAACGACCGCGTGTGACGGCGACGTCTCACAAGAGATGCTTCAAGGTGGACTTTGTGGTTTCGTCCAGAAACCACTCTCGTCGCGAGACCTCATTGACCGGATCCGAAGATCCTTGAATCACCATGCCCCCCCGTGTGATCAAAGAACCAGTCCTTCCTGAGTTCTCCCAGGAAGCATTCCCGCGAGGAACATCCTCAGCCCAGCACGCGAATGCGGGCTCCATCACCGGCCGCGTCAGCAGACAGTTTGGTCAGTCCCACTGATCACCATTTCTGCATCCGGTCATTCAGCGAGCACTGGTTGTGGTCATTTGTTCGATTCGGCTCATGCGCGAGGCCGCCCATCTTCAAGCCGCCCGAGAAGCCGCAATAGACCATCGAGGATCGTCAGAGGGTGCGGCGGACACCCGGGGATGTAGAGGTCAACGGGCACGATGCTGTCCGCGCCGTTGTGCTGTTCGGGATGGTCGATGTACGGGCCGCCGGTTATGGCGCACGCGCCAACTGCGATGACAATTTTCGGTGTCGGCACCGCATCGTACGTCTTCTTCAACGCCAGCCGCATGTTCTCGGTCACGGGTCCGGTAATAAGCAGGCCGTCCGCGTGACGCGGCGAGGCAACCACTTGGATGCCAAACCGGCCGAGATCGAAGACGACAGTACTCAACACGTTCACATCCGCCTCGCAGCCGTTACACCCGCCGGCGCTGACCTGTCGTAGCTTCAGCGACCGACCGAACAGTCGCCGCGTTCTTTTGTCGAGCGCTTCCACCAGCTTGAGATTCTCGTCGCTCATTACGAGATCCTCGCGCTTGCGCGCTGCCAAACGAAAGTCTTGTGTGTAACGAATCGCCTGTTCCGGACATGCTTCGACACAGTCGGTGCAAAACAAACACCGGCCCAGATCCAGCCGCAGACCCTTGCCGTAAATCGTAATCGCATCGGTCGGGCACGCCTCGGCACAATCGCGGCACCCGACCGGACATTTCGTCTGGTCCACTACCGGCACCCCTCGATACCGATCCGGCAGAGTCGGTTGTCCCTTTGGAAAAGAAACTGTGCGACGACCTTGTTGCCAGCGTGCGGATAGGATGTTCAACATACCATCACCTCAGAGATCGTGTCCGCAGTAGGACAGGTTAAAGCTCTTGTTGCACAATGGGAAATCGGAGATCTGCTGGTTCCGTACTGCCATCGCCAGTCCCATCCAGTTATGGAAGGATGGATCAACCACTTTGTAATGCGAGAACCGACCCCTCTCGTCCGTCGTTGCGACGTGACAAATCTCTCCGCGCCAGCCTTCCACCAGCGACACGACCATCGCGCAGGCCGTCGCGGGTTTGAGTTCTCCGCGAATCGGGCCGAGCGGCAGCGCCTGGAGTTGGTCGCAAATGAATGCCACCGAGCGTTGGATTTCCAGCCAGCGCACGAACGCGCGCGCGAACACGTCGCCCGCGTGAAAGGTCGAGACCGGCACCTGGATGAATCTGAAGATCCCGAACGGAAAATCCCGCCGCACGTCCTGCTCCATTCCGCACGCGCGCGCCGCCGGGCCAACCAATCCAAGCGCATAACCCATTTCTCGTGAAACCGTTCCTGCGTTCTCGAACCGCGCCCGAACCGACGAAGTGTTCCACAGCAACTCGACCGCGCCCGTCACATCGCGCAACGCCTGTTCCAACCTCTCCACGAGTTGCGCCGCGCGCGCGTCGTCCAGGTCGAACCCAACGCCGCCGGGCCGGACCAGACCGCGCCCGAACCGACTTCCGCAGAGCAACGCAGTCATGTTCAGAAAATCGCCACGCAATCGACCGCAGTACGAGGAGGTCGGCAGAAACCCAACGTCGCCCGCCAGCGCGCCGAGGTCGCCCGTGTGATTGGCCACACGCTCCAGTTCCAGCGCCACGCCACGCAACACTTGCGCCCGGGCCGGCACTTTGCAGCCCGCCAGTCCTTCGACAGCCTGACAGTACGCCGTCGCGTGGCCCACCGTCGTATCACCCGCCAGCGTTTCCATGTAATGAATCGTCCGCTTGTTCGGCCCACCAACGAGCGCCCGCTCCACGCCGCGATGCTGATAGCCCAGCGAAATCTCCAGATGAAACACTTGCTCGCCATGGCACTGGAAACGGAAATGGCCGGGCTCGATGACTCCCGCATGCACCGGGCCGACCGCGACCTCGTGAATCTCGTCGCCGTCAACCGTGAAAAAATTCGTGACTCCGGGCAACGGCGGCTTGCCGGCCAACGCGTCTCCCGCAACACGATAGGGCGTATGAAAACGAACCGGCTTCAACCACGGATGACCTTGCGGCGTCACGCTCCATTGTTCCGCGATCTCGCGTTCAAACAAGTGCGCCTGCGGGCACTCAGGCGTCAACGCGGGATAGGAATCCTCGACTACCATGGACGACAAGGCGAGCGCCCCTGTGCTTGCGTTGGTCAGCACCGCAACCAGACGGACGCGGCGCTCGTCCATCGGCTGGCCGAACAATGCGGCAATGCGCGCACCGTTGCGCACAGCGGCGATGATGCTGTCGCGAAAGGCGGTGGCCGAATGCTCAGGCACAACGTGCGACTCAATCTTCTCGACGTTGTGCGTAACGCCTGGGTTGCTGTTCGCCATCAAAAACCCCCCAGAGTCTGCGCGGCATCGTGCAGCAACCGGCTTAGTGCGGGCGGCACATAAACTCCGAGCAGCAGCACCAGCACCCCGAGTAACGCGGGCGGTGCGACGGCTATCAAAGTTTCCGTGCGTGCCGCAGTCGCTGACACTCCGTGCGGTTCGCCCTGCGCCATCCGCAACATAATCGTCGCCATCCCGATGAAAATCACCGCCAGCAAAATCAGATACGTTGCCGCTACCCACCCGTGGCCCTGTTCCAGCGCCGCTTTCAGAATCGTGAACTCACTCAGAAAAGGTCCGAATGGCGGCGACCCTGTAATTGCAAACAAACCCATCAACCACAACGCGCCTGACACAGGCAGCATTCGCAGCACCCCGCGCACATCGGTCGTGGATTTCGTTTTGTAAACCGCAAGGATGTTGCCCGCCAACAGGAATAACATCGCTTTGGTCAGCGAATGGTTCACGGCGTGCAGCATCGCGCCGAATGTGGCCGCACCGCCCAGCCCGACCCCCAGCGCCAGAATGCCCATGTGCTCGACGCTGGAATAGGCGAGCATGCGTTTGTAGTCCGTCTGCCCGACGATGAAAACAGCGGCAACTGTCATCGAAATCAGTCCGAACCCGAGCAGCAGTTCCTGGCCGAACGCCGCCAGCCCCGCTGCGGTACAGACCTGTTGCGCCCGAAGGATTCCGACGAACGCGCAGTTCAACAGCGCACCCGACAACAACGCGGAAATGACCGACGGCGATTCGCTGTGCGCGTCAGGTAACCATGTGTGCAACGGCGCCAGCCCCATTTTCGTCCCGTAACCGACGAGCAAAAACAAAAACGCCGCCTTCAGCCACAACGCATGAAACTGCGGCGCGTGCTGGATAAGGCTGCCGAGCACCAAAGGTGTGGCGCGACCATCGGCATTGGAACCGGCGACCGCCAGAAAGAAGTTGCCGAGCAACGCCAGCGCGATGCCAACCGAGCAAATCAGCAGATATTTCCACGTCGCCTCTAGTGAACGGTGATGCCGATGGAAATAAATCAGGGGCGCGCTCGCCAGCGTCGTCGCTTCCACGGCGACCCAGAGCACACCAAGATGCTGGCTTACCGTGACCAACGTCATCGCAGCCAGAAACAACAGCAGGCAACCCGTGAACGTCGCTTCTGGCGCGTTCGAAAAAAGAAAGCCTTCTTCAAAGTCGGTTTTCGCCGCGCGTTTTTCACGCGGCAAATACCCCAGCGCGTAAACCGCCGCCGCGAGAAACAGCGCGCTGGTAATGCTCAGGAATAATAATCCGATCGGGTCGAGCGCCAGCCAGCCGCCAAGCGCGGGCACCGGCTTCGCAATCCAAGCCGACGCCGTCATGCCCGCATGCGCGAGCGCCGCCACCAGCAGCAATCCACGACGGATACCGTCGGCTCGCACGAAAAACGCGCCGATGCCGGCAAGCGCTGGAACAATAACAAGTGCGAGTATCATGGTCTTCAATCCTTTAGCGACGACAAGCGGTCGGTATCCAGATGGTCGAATTCGCGGCTGATGTGGAAAATGATAATGCCCATCACGAACACCGCGACGAAAATGTCCAGCAATACACCCAACTCCACCAGCAGCGAGCCTTCGCTCACCAGCCCGACGCCGAACGTGTAAATGCCGTTTTCCATCACTAGGAAACCGAGCACTTGATTGACTGCTTTCCGTCGGCTCACGATGAGAAACAACCCCGCCATTATCGAGAAGAGCGCCGACGGAACGAGCAGGGACGACGACGCAGCATCCGACAGCGGCAGCCGCTGGCTCAGCCAGAACGAAACGCCGAACGCCGCCACGCCGACGAGCAATGAGAGGTTGTAGCCGACGAACGGTTCGATTTCGCGTTGCACTTCCGCTTCGCGAATCGCCCGAAACAGCAGCCACGGAAACACCGCGCCTTTCAACACGATGCTTCCCGCCGCCATCAGCCCAATACGCCAGGTGAAGTTGTCCGCATGCAGCCACAACGGCAAGAGCCCCAGTAAAATCCCCTGCGCCGCCGTCGTCCGGATGCACGCGCCCAATCGGCTCGATCCGAGCAAGCGCAGATTCGACAACACAACCAGAATCAGCAAAACGTCAGCGTTCATCGCATCATCTCAAAACCAATACCAGCGCCAGTGCTGCCAGCACGCCCGCTCCGACCAGCAGTTGCGGCACGCGCAACAACCGCAAACGCGCCATCGAAGACTCGATGACGCCAATCATCACGCCGCAGCACAGCATCCCCGCCAGAACCGCCGCGCCATCAAGCCACGGATTCCCGCTGCGAATCGGGATAACCAGCCCCACCAATAATGCGCTTAGCAACCACAGTTTCACCGCAGCCCCGTATAGAATGAATGCGAGATCTGGGCCGCTGTGGTCGAGCACCATCACTTCGTGAATCATCGTCAGTTCCAGATGCGTGTTCGGGTCGTCCACGGGAATGCGCGCGCTTTCGGTCAGCAACACCACCAACAGCACCACTGCGACCAGTGCCAGTGCCGCCCCCATGTGCGTCCACAGGGCAATCGACACCGAGGAAATCATTCCGTGCAACGACAGGCTGCCCGTTGCCCGCGCCACCGCCGCCAGTCCCAACAAAAACGCTGGCTCGGCCAGAGCGGAAAATTGCACTTCGCGGCTGGCACCCATTCCCTCGAAACTCGACCCCGTGTCCAACGCGGCGATCACTGTAAAAAACCGCATCAACGCCAACAGATAGGCGAACAAAATCAGGTCGCCCGAAAACCCTACCAATGTCGGCCATCCGCCGAACGGCACAATCGCCGCGGCCACCAGCACCGCAGCCAACCCAACCACCGGCCCGGCACGGAAAACCCACGTAGTCGTGCGGCTGTACACCGCGCCTTTTCGCAACAGCTTCCATACATCGTAATACAGTTGCAGCAACGGCTGGCCCTTGCGACCTGAGATGACAGCCTTCGTGCGGTTGACGACGCCAAGCAATAGCGGCGCAAGCGCCAATGCGAGGAAGGGATGAAACAATGCCAGGAGGTTCATGACGTTCACCCTAGTTTCCATACCAACAACATCAGCAACGTCAGTGCGATGTAAAGCACGTAAAGTTGCACATTGCCGTGTTGCAGCCAGCGCATCTTTGCCAGCCCGCGCTCGATGCCTGTGAACGCAGGTTGATACAAAACGGTGCGCGCCGCGTCGGGCGTCGAGGTCGTCAACGACGCTTCACACGGGAAAATCCCCTCGGGCCGCGAGAGCTTACGTCGCGTCCGCAGCAACGAGCCGAAGCGTTCTGTCACAGGCTGCGCGAACGAGGACGCCGTGTATTGCATCCGCGCTGTCGGCTGCGCGTAACCGCAATCCCACGTGACGGACTCAGTGACCGTCCGCCCCGCCAGCAACCGCAGGCGCAACCACGCCAACCCGGCGACCAGCGCCAGAAACGCGGCACTGCCGATAACCACCCACCGCAATGAGCCTTCGGCGTTCGCCAGATTCTCAGCAACAGACTCCGCCGACAGACGACTCACCGACGGCAGCACGCCCGCCAGCGGTCGCACCATCAGCGGCGCGCACAATCCAATCGCTACACACGCTGCCGCGAGCAACATCATCGGCCAGCACATAGCCGCACCGGCCTCATGCGCGTGCGCTGCGTGCTCGGAGCGCGGCTCACCGAGGAACACGATCCCGAATGCTTTCGTGAAACAGGCCGCCGCCAACCCGCCAATCAGCGCCAGTCCTGTAATCACGGCCAACAGCGGCACGGCCACCACGGCGCGTTGCGTGACCCCGTTGAATGCCCCGAGATAAATCAAGAATTCGCTGACAAAACCATTCAGCGGCGGCAAACCGGAAATGGCCACCGACCCAACGAGAAACGTCGCCGCCGTCCACGGCATCCGTTTCGCTAAGCCGCCGAGATGATCAATCTCCCGCGTCCCCGCGCCGTGCAACACCGACCCCGCCCCGAAGAACAGCAGTCCTTTGAACACAGCGTGATTCAAGACATGCAGCAGTCCACCACCGAACCCGAGCACGGCCAGCAGTGGTGACCCGTTGCTCACGCCGACCAGCCCAACACCCAGTCCCAATGCGATGATCCCAATGTTCTCGACGCTATGGTACGCAAGCAGCCGTTTCAGGTCGTGTTGCGCCAGCGCAAACAACACACCGAGCACGCCCGAAGTCAACCCGACGCCGATGAGCGTCCAACCCCACCACGCTAATGGCGGCCCCAGAAACGTCAGCGCGCGCAGCAATCCGTAAATCCCCGTCTTGATCATGACGCCCGACATCAACGCCGACACATGACTTGGCGCGGCGGGATGCGCTTCGGGCAACCACACGTGCAACGGCATGAACCCCGCCTTTGTCCCAAATCCAACCAGCGCCAGCAAAAATAAGCCGCTCGCAGCCGACGGAGCGAGTGACGCCACCGCGCCGAACCGGTCGAAATCAAGCGAGCCGGCCTCCCGCCCCAGTAAAACGAACAATGCCAGTAGAAACGCTGTTCCCAAATGGCTGGCCACCAGATAGGTCCAGCCCGCCTCGCGCACGCTTTCCTTCTCGTCCTCGAACGTCACGAGAAAAAACGAAGCCAGCGCCATGACTTCCCACGCCACAAGAAACAGCACTCCGTTGCGCGCCAGCACCACCATCAGCATGCTAGCCACGAGCACGTTGAAGAAAAACCACGACGCGCCCAGCGATTTTTTCTCGCGCCACCCCCACAAGTATTCGCCCCCGTAAATCGCTGCCAGCGCCGACAACCCCAGAATCGGGATGAGGAAAAACGCCGACAACGCGTCCACTTCCACGTAAAACGCGCCGCAAGGTACAGCCCAGGCCCAGCGCACGGACTCAGCACCGCCACCGAACAGTACGCGAATCGCGGGAAACAACCCCACCAAGCAACCCGCCACCGCGCCGCCGACGCCGACGGCCGTGGCGAACCGCGCCGACCGTTGACCGAGCAACGCCGCCAGTCCGCTGCCTACGAGTATCGCGATGGCGACCAGCAACATCGTCATCGTTGCCCCTCCTTGGTGGCAGCGATGGCCGGCTGGGCGAGACCTGTTTCAACACGACGCGCTTCCTTCAGGATCTCGTCCGCAGATACGCGACGCGTCACCGCTGCTTTGAATCCGGCATCGCGCAGGGCAAACGCCAATCTCGACAACAAGTGCAGATGGGTCCGTACCGTTGGGCTGATGAGCGAAAACAGTGCATGCACCGGTTTGCCGTCCATCGCTCCGAACTCGATGGGCGTGGCGAGCAGGCAAAGACTAATCATCGCTTTCGGAACATGCAACACCACGGGGTTGCGCACGTGCGGGATCGCGATGCCATCGCCAACGCCCGTGGATTGCAATGCTTCGCGCGCCAGCAGCACGTCGAAGAGAAACTCCCGATCCACATCGTCGGGAAAAGGCATGTTCTTGACAATCTCCCGCAATGCCGATTCGCGGTCGTTGACTCCAACCCCGCGGAAAATTCCCCCGGCTTCCAAGGCGGCGGTCAACCTAGGCGGCGATCCAGAACCGTCTTCCTGGCCACCGAAAATCTCGCCGGAAAGATGGACTTGGCGCGCCGTGGCCCACTCCAGCAACTCGGCACGGTTAAACCGGTACTGGCCGCCGATTTGGTGGTTGGGCAACCCCTTGTCCTTGATCCACTCGTAAATTCTCTTTTCTGGGATGGCGAACAGCTTCGCCACTTCACGAACGCGCAATTCCATGGTTGGTTTGTCCTGTCCCTTTACGCAAAAAACTCCCTCTACTCAAGAATCATTCCATCGTGCAGAGTATTACGCAACCCCTCCGACGCCTGCCCTTTCGGTCGGGCATCGTACCGAATGTTGCCTCGTCATGGAGTTGGTGACCTGTCCTGACAGCTTTTGGCCGCCCCTTGACCGGCTCTAATGTTTCTCGCGCAGCTCACGTTCACTTTGTCTAGTACGACTAGCAGTTCCTCTGGTCGGTTGCACGCCATCAGTGTGGTCAACCATCCGCCCAGCCCCGATTGCCGAGCCAGCGCCGACACGACGGCCAGATACAACTGCGCTTCGACAAATGGGACGCCAATCAAGAACACCGCGTGCACCTGCGAGCCGTCCCGCCAATGAATCCCCCCCTTGGAAAGCCCCAGCGCAAGTGAGAAACGATTGATTCCGTGCCCGCGCGCGTGGGGAAAAGCCACTCCGCCTTCAATTGCTGATGACGAAAGGTAGTCGCGTTGCAGAGCCGCTTGGAAGAACGTCAGTGAGTCCTCAATCCGCCTTGCGCCTTGCAGTCGGTGGCTAAGCGCATGGATCGCGCTTGCTTGATCCGCCCCGAGCAGTTGCGGAACCAACAGGCTCAACTCCGTGAATTCCCCCACGGTCATAGTCATGATGCCAGCTTAAACAATCCGTGTGCCAGTCCATGCGGTCGCTACCTAACCGCTTGCAGTCAAAGGTGCTGTGTGTTGAAGAAGAACAGCGCCTGTACCGACCCGCCCGATTGCGGTGTTGCCTCGCGCAAGTTTTGCACTCTCCCGGGTCAACGCGTGCATTGATGAATCGACCAATCCCGTTGCCGAAAGCGTGAAGAACGGCCATTGCACACCGGGTGTGCTTCATAGTGCAACAATTGTCCAAAAGCTCCGGTCCGACGCCACAACCCTCAAGGGAAGATGTTTCCTGTCTTCTCTAACTGCTCGAGGCCAAGCTGGTTAGACAGATTATGCCTTGCATGGCATCGCTGATGCCATGAACGACGCCAGGCTAATTCAAGCCATCAACCAGAAGGAGAACATTATCATGATTCAGCAGACTCAACCAGTGGCGCAGCCGAGCCAACAATCCGCCGCTCCGACGCAAAAAGAGCACGTCGTCGTGGCAGGAGAGACTGTCGAGCAAATCGCCAAGAACTACAACGTGCCCGCGAAGTATTTGCGGCAGCTCAACAAACTGAGCGGCCCGGTCCAACCCCAGCAGAAACTCAGGATTCCCATGGCACGAACAGCTGCAGCGTCAGCGCCACGCCCGGCTACCCCAGTGAAAACAATGCCAGCACCCGCGACGCCAATGCCCACAGGAACGACCCCTGGTGCGACAAAGTAATCAAATCTTGGCCAAGCCTCGCCTCGAAGGGCAAAACGCTCGTCCGACGAAACACCGCGTCCTGCTTGGGGAAACACTTGAAGACATTGCGGACCGGTATGGTCTTTTCACGGTCGAACTGCGCCAGGCTAATGATCTGTGGACGCGTTCAATCGTGACAGGCGAAACGCTGACGATTCCCGTTCCGAGGCCGCCGCAGAATCACGCCGCGAAATCCTAAGGGCGATCAACAGCAGTTCGTTGCAGGTGTGTGTCGAAGTTCAGGCTGGAGGTTCAAAATCTTCCTCCCCGAACGCGTTTCGTGTTTGGACGGGCACCCGCGGCTAGGATTCACAAGGCGTTTCCCAACCGCCTGCAGGCGAAGGAGTCTCCTCAAACAAGAATCACGGAGTTGTTGCCGCCGCGGGAATTGATTGGGGTGCGGCAACATCGCTTTGGGGTCGGAAACCTACTTGCCGTCCACCAAGACCATCAGAGGAAATAGCTACGGGTCGCCAAATGCCTTTGGATCGTATCGTTTGACGGTTTCGTAGGAGTTGAGAACGTCGGATGGGATGGTCGTGCGTAATCGGGTGATTTGTGCCTGCAGCAGAAGGAACTCCTGCGGACTGAGATGCCTTCGGCCGTCTTGTTGCGCGAGTCGCTCCAATCGCTGGAGTGCGGTCACGAGCCTCACAAGTGTCCGGAACTCAGGCGGATGCGTAGCTTTCGTGTGACCGGTGCCGGATTGTTGGCAAGACAGAGGCGAATTTCGTCGCGATGCCACTCGTTCACCTTTCCTTTTCAGCGGATCGCTGGGACATGGATTTGATGGCGGCCACGACGTCGGGTTGCTGATTAATCCTACCGTCGGAGTCGATCATGCGAAATGCATCGCGTAGCGAACGCGAAGCCCCTGTAACCGTCAGTTCTCCGCCGCTGAAGCGAAACGATTCGACGCAGATGACGAAGCCGGCCACTACCAGCGTACTTAGTGTCGTCACTTCCGAAAGATCCACAATGACTCGATGCCGACCTTCTCGCACCAATCGTTTGAGCACAGACTCAAGCACGCCAAGCTCCATCTTCTCCATTGGACCTCCGGCAAACAAGATGGTCAAGTCGTCCCGTTGCTGTTCTTGAAGCTCGAATGGCTTTTCAATGCTGAAGCCCGTCATGGGGAATGCCCCTCGCGTCGGTCGCTGTCGTCTTTAGCAGCGGCAGTGCCACCGCGGTGCCTCGATTTCGAATCTATTAGACGGCAGCACCTTAGCGTTCTCTATCGAGCCTCGCGACTCCTGTCGCGAAGTGTGCTCCGCCAGCTCCGTGCAAGTTTTGCACGACATCACGGACGCGTCGTGCAATCCCGTTCCCATCCTTGCTCAGCTTGCAAATCGTGTTACCATCGCATTCGTGGAAGGAATCCTTGCCAAGGTGATAGGACAGTCCGTTCCCTCACAGGAATTGCAGCGGCTGACGCAGGAGCAGAAACGCGAGTTATTGACCCGGCTGCTCGCACAGGTGGCCCATGAACTACGCAATCCCCTGAGTTCGCTCGATATCCACGTGCAGTTGCTCGAAGAGGACGTGGCGATTGGCGGCGCGGATTTGGCACAGCGAACCGGTGACCGGTTTCAGATTATCCGTGGCGAGTTGCACCGATTGGAAAACGTGGTCACACGGTTTTTGCAACTCGCCGGCCCACCGTCTTTGAGTTTGGCACCCCTCTCTGTGAACAAATTAATCAGCCATACCTGTGAGTTGTTGCTACCACAGGCCGAAGAACGGGGCATCGACCTGGCCGTGGAGTTTGGTGACGCGCTGCCAGAGGTTGAAGCCGATGCCGATCAATTGACCCAGGCGTTCATCAACCTAGTCATCAATGCCCTGCAAGCCGTTTCCAAAGGGGGGCATGTGGTTGTGCGTACCGCTGCGCATGAGGCCGACGTGTCCGTCGAGTTTATCGACGATGGCAAGGGAATCGCGCCCGAGAATCAGGATAGGATTTTCGAGCCGTACTTTACCACCAAGGCTGATGGCAGCGGGCTTGGCCTGTGGATCACGCAGCAGATTGTGCACGCCCACGGCGGAACGCTGCGCGTCGAAAGCGTGTCCGGCGGGGGGGCGATGTTCCTTGTCAAACTACCGGTTCGGTTGCTGCATGGATAAATCCAGAATTCACATCCTTGTCGTGGAAGACGAACCCGGTTTGTGCGCCGGCATCCAAGAAGCGTTGCTACGTGAAGGCTATGCGGTTGCCACGGCTGGCGACGGCCAGACGGCTATCGAACGGTTGGAGCAGCGTCTCTACAATCTGGTGATCTCCGACGTCCGCCTCCCCGGCCCCAACGGCGCAGATTTGCTGGCGCACGTCAAAACAAGAAGTCCCGACACCATCGTGATTCTGATGACGGCTTATGGCACCGTCAACACCGCAGTCGAGGCGATGAAACACGGCGCGTACGATTACCTGCCCAAGCCACTCGACATGCGGCGACTGCGCGCCCTCGTGGGCAAGGCGCTGGAGTATCAAGCAGTGGTCGCCGAGAACAAAGAGTTGAGGCTGCGCCTGCAAAAGCGTTCCGAGCCCAGCCCGCTCCTTGGCTCAACTGAAACCATGCGTGCCATCGGCCAGCTTGTCGAAGAAGTTGCGGCCAGCGACGTGACCGTGCTCATCCAGGGCGAAAGCGGCACCGGCAAAGAACTGGTCGCCCGTGCCATCCACCAGAAAAGCCTGCGCCGCGACAAACCGTTCATCTCCGTCAATTGCGCTGCGCTGCCCGAGCAATTGCTAGAGGCCGAATTGTTTGGCCACGTTAAGGGCGCGTTCACCGGCGCCTACACCGACCGGCCCGGTCGATTCCAGATGGCCGAGGGCGGCACATTGTTCTTGGATGAAGTTGGGGATATGCCGCCCAAGGGCCAGGGCGACCTGTTGCGCGTCATTGAGGAAGGCATGTTCCGCCGAGTTGGCAGCAGCGACCTGACTCACTGCAACGTCCGCATCATCGCCGCCACCAATAGGCACCTCGAACTGCACGTCAAAGACGGTCGCTTCCGTGAAGACCTGTTCTATCGTCTGCACGTGGTGCCGATCCAGTTGCCGCCGGTATGCGGGCGTGTCGAGGATATCCCGTTGCTCATCGACGCGTTCCTCGCCCACTTCACCGCCAAGCACAAGCGCGCCGCGAAAGCGATGTCACCGGATGCCCTTCAGCTTTGCCAGCGCTACCGCTGGCCCGGCAACGTCCGCGAACTGCGCAACGTCATCGAGCGAATGATCATCACCGTCCATCACAAGGTGATTCACCCCGCCGACTTGCCGGAACCAATCCGCCAGGTTGCCGTCACGCAAGCTGAGTTCACCGTACGCCCCGGCATGACGATCGACGCCGTGGAAAAGGAACTCATCCGCCAGACGCTTCTTCACGTGTCCGCCAATCGCGAACTCGCCGCCCGCGCTCTCGGCATCAGCCGTCGCACCCTGCAATACAAGCTCAAGAAGTACGGCCTGCTCTCTTTCCCCGAAGATCCTCGAGGCGCGACGTGAGGAAATTGATCGGTTGGCGCCGACTCCCGCATAATCCCGCTCAAGCCCGCCCTCAGATACCGCTTGCATTTCTCACGGCCAGACGTATAAGGGAGACCGAGAGTCGAGCGAGGGTTTCTCGAAGGATTTTTTAGGCGAGGTTACGCTGATTTCCGATGGGAAGGGGAAGGCTTGAGCGTTCGGGCCTGCGCCTCGACTCTTCAACGTTTTTGATTCCCGCCGCCGTATTTCGTCGTTCGACAGGCGCTTGCTGCAGTTGCCGTCAAAGCTGGCGGAGTCTTTTTGCCCGCAACACAACTCCAACTCCTCGTGCAATTCGGTATGTCGCTCTCTGAACTGCTGCGGCTGTTCATACGAATAGCCTGTGACGACGGCGAAAAACTCGGCGAGAATGGGGATGCGCTGACAATTGTTTTGACTGGGGCAGACAACTGGTGCAAATTACCCGCGTGCTCTTCACCCCGGTAGTGTTGTTAGGAGCGCTGCATGAAGGGCCATCTCCGCCCGCTCGGTGTGACTGAGACGTATGTCGGTTCGGTCATCGTATTGGTTTTGGCAATCGTCGCCGGCGGGGTCTTTTTCAAACAATTCCATTACGACCGAAGCGTGTTTCTCGCTGCCGCTCTGTCCGGGAACGCGGGTAAATCATCGGCTCCGTCGTCTCCAGCAGGCACTGCGTTCGTTGACCTGCCCGGCGAGTTGATACCGTTGAGCGCTCCGGAAACGTTCAATCCCGACAATCTCTACGACAAGATCGATGGCAAGGCTGAGCTTTATCTCTCGGCCGGGGTTCTCGGCATGCGTTGCCAGCGGTTCGTCCTGAAGAACGATCCCAACACGTGGGTGGAGTTCTTTGTGTACGACATGGACAACTTGCGGCAGTCGTTCGCCGTCTACAGCATGCAGCAACGGGCTGACGCGCAGTTGCTGGATCTGGCGGCTTACGCCTACAAGACAAAGAACGCTTTTTTCTTTTGCTGCGGACGCTACTACATCGAAGCCGTCACGGCATCACCCGCCGAGGAGATAATGGCCGCCATGTTGTCGGTGTCCCGACAATTCGTCGCCAAAAACCCGCCGCTAGAGACCCGCCTAGCAGAGCTGGACTTGTTTCCGTCTGAACATCGGGTGCCCAACAGTTACATGCTCCAACCCGCTGACGCCTTCGGTTTCGATCGGTTCAAGAATGTTTTTAGCGCCAAATACACGGTAAACGGCGCGGAAGTGATGGCGTTTCTGACCATCCGCCCCACCGCGGAAGAGGCGACTGCGTTGAGCGCTGCCTATCAACAGTTCCTTCTGACCAACGGCGGACGAAACCTTCCGGGCACCGGCAAAGCGCCCGCCGCCAGTCTCGCGGAAATGCTCGGCAGCGTGGAGCTCGTTTTCAGCCGCGGCAAAGTTGTCGGCGGCGTCCACACGGCACCGAGCGCAGAGACGGCGGAACAGATGGCGACGCTCCTCTACGGGAAAATCTCCGAGGCGGCGCCATGACCAATCCGCAGGATGCCCAAGTGATCAGCCGCCGGGATTTTCTGGCGCGCGCAGCAACGGCCAGTGCCACCATCACAGCCACCTGGATTGTCGGCTATTGGCTGCACGACCGGATCGGTCCAAAAGCGCAGACGGTGACCGACCTCGTGTCGCTGCCTGATTTTTCCCTGCCGCGGGTGGGGCCGAAGATGAGCATCATCACCGGCGCCGAGCGGGTGAAAACGATCCGCCGCGCCTTCGCGGCGTTGGGCGGCATCGAGCAGTTCATCAAAAAGGGAGATCGCGTGCTGTTGAAGGTCAACGCGGCTTTCGCCTCGCCGCCGGCGCTTGGCGCCACAGCCCATCCCCAATTGATCGCTGAGGTCATCCGGTTGTGCTATCAGGCAGGCGCGGACTCGGTGGTGGTGTCCGACAACCCAATCAACGATCCACAGAGCTGTTTCCTCCTGACTGGCATCGCTGAGGCGGTGCAGACCGCCGGCGCGCGATTGGTGTTGCCACAAGAAAATTACTTCAAGCCGACAACGGTCCGCGACGGGACTCTGATTAAGAACTGGCCGTTATTGTACGAGCCGTTCCGCGGCATAAACAAACTCATCGGCATCGCGCCCGTCAAGGATCACCATCGCAGCGGCGCCTCGATGTCGATGAAGAACTGGTACGGGCTGATGGGCGGACGGCGCAATGTGTTTCACCAGGACATTTACAACATCATCAAGGAACTGGCGATGCTCGTCAGCCCGACCTTGGTGGTTCTCGACGGTACGACAACGATGATGTCCAACGGACCGACGGGCGGCTCGCTCGACGATCTCAAGCAGACCAACACGATGATCGTCAGTACCGACCAGGTGGCCGCCGACGCATTCGGGGCAACACTGCTTGGCAAGAACGCCGCCGCTCTGCCGTTCATTACCAAGGCCGCCGCAGCCGGGCGGGGCACGGCCGATTACGAATCGTTGAAACCCGCGCGAGATCGTGTGGATTAAAGATGCGTTGAACAAGCCATGAACATCATCACCGTCCGACGCATCAGCCAAATCTTCTTCTTCGTCCTGTTCATCTGGTTCTGCATCGTCTCTTCGTTTGGCGAGAAATGGTGGCAACTGCGAGGCTGGCCGGTGAATTGGATCCTCCAACTCGATCCGTTGGTCGCGCTCGGCACCATCCTTGCGACCCGAACGCTGTACGCCGGGCTGGCCTGGGCGCTCCTGACGGTGGCGCTGACGGTAGTGCTCGGCCGGTTTTTCTGCGGCTGGCTTTGTCCGTTCGGGACGATTCATCAGTTTTTTGGCTGGGTCGGGCTACGGAAAAAGAAGTTCGCCGAGCGCGTTGCAGCCAACCAGTACCGCCAGACGCAGGTCATCAAGCACTACCTGCTCATTGGTTTGCTCGCCGCCGCGGCCGGCGGCGTGTTTGCGGATTTGTTCCACGGGACGCGGCAATGGCCCACGATTCCGGGTTTGGCGTTCGCAATCGGTCTGGCGGCGTTTTCCTTTCTCGCAATCCGCAAGGTCGTGCCGAACTTGAAGAAAGCGGTTGGGGCGCTGGTGACTCTCGTGGGCGCTTGGCTAGCGGCGGGACTGTTTCTTCACCCCGAGGCACTGTTCGGAGTGTCGTTGCAGATTGGCTGGCTCGATCCGATTCCGCTAATCCACCGGTCGGTGAATCTGGTGCTGCTGCCCATCGGGGGCGCGTCGACGGGGATGCTTTCCGCCAGCCCGCGCTTTTACGTCGGCGCTTGGACGATCGGCGGGGTGTTTCTGGCTGCGGTGCTGCTGAACTTTCTGGTGCCGCGGTTTTACTGCCGATTTATTTGTCCGCTTGGCGCGTTGTTCGCTGTGCTCAGCCGCCCGGCATTGTGGCGGGTCGGGAAGCGGGAGGGCAAGTGCACTGACTGCGAGCTTTGCGAAAACCACTGCGAAGGCGCTTGTGAACCATTCGAGAGAATTCAGTCAAGCGAATGTCTCCTGTGCATGAACTGCCTCGACGCCTGCAAGCAGACGCAAATGACTTACAGCACGGCGCGATCAGCGGCGGGCGAAGTGCCGGGGCCGGACATCTCGCGGCGCGGGTTTATCATTTCCGCAGTGGCGGGGGTGACAGGAGTGTCCATGTCGCGCCTGAGCGGATTACTCGGCGCGAACTGGCAACCCCGCGTGGTGCGCCCGCCGGGTGCCTTGGCCGAAGAACTATTCTTGGAACGGTGTCTCAAGTGCGGCCAGTGCATGCGGGTTTGTCCGACCAATGTCATTCAGCCCGCGATAGTCGAGGCCGGGCTGGAAGGTCTGTGGACGCCGGTGCTCAATTTCCGAGTTGGCACCAGCGGCTGCCAACTCAATTGCGTCGCCTGCGGCCAAATTTGCCCGACCGCGGCAATCCGTCCGCTGATTCTGAATGAGAAACTGGGTCGCAATGAATTTGCCTCGGCTGGCCCGATTCGAATGGGGCTGGCTTTTGTGGATCGGAGCCGTTGTCTGCCGTGGGCCATGGATAAGCCGTGTATCGTCTGCCAGGAGAATTGTCCGGTTAGCCCGAAAGCGATCTATGTTCAGGAGCAATTCAGCACGGTCCGGGATGGCGCGTTGACGGTGAAGAGAGCCACTCCGACAAGCGTGGATTTTTGCACCGCGGCCTTGACGCCGGGGCGTTTTGCAACAGGTGATTATTTCTGCAAGCCGGCGAACAGCGGGGACGAGGAACGGCGGCAGATCGTCGAGTGTTCAGCCGATGCCGTGACGATTGCGCCCGCCAAACCCTGGAAGGCAACACCGGCTCCGGGCGACCGCGTTGAGATTCAGGTGCACTTGCAGCAACCGAATGTGGATCCGCGAGTGTGCACCGGTTGCGGTATTTGCGAACACGAATGCCCGGTCAGCGGGCTGCGGGCCATTCGCGTAACGGCGGAGAACGAAACACGAAATCGAAAACACTCCTTGTTGTTGTGAACGGAGGGGCCAGAAATGGCAAGAAAGGAAGAACCAAATGAATGAACGCCCAGTGTCACGACGGGATTTTATGAAGACGGTTGGAGTCGTTGGTGTTGGCTCCCTAATGGGACGGACCGGCGTCCTGGCGCAAGTTGCCTCGCCACCGGCCATGCCGGTGACGCCGGGGGGCGCGAAACTGCCGACGCGAACGTTGGGAAGGACGGGTGTGAAGGTTTCCTCTCTCGCGTTGGGAGGCATCTTCGATATCGCGTCAAACCAACTCCAGTTGAAACAGGCTCTGGACTTGGGCGTGACGTACTGGGACACGGCGTCCGGATATAACGGCGGCAAAAGCGAAACGGGTATCGGCATGTATTTCGAGAAAAACCCGCAAGCTCGCAAATCAGTGTTTTTGGTGACGAAAGCCAGCGGCGCTCACAGCGTGGACGACCTAAGCCAGTCTCTGGAACAGTCTCTCGAACGGATGAAGACCGATTTCGTGGACACGTTTTTCCTGCACGGGATCAGCAGCACTGATGCCCTGACGCCGGAAGTGAAGGCATGGGCTGAGAAGACGAAGGCTGCAAAGAAGATCCGGTTCTTCGGCTTCAGCACGCATAGCAACATGGAACAGTGCCTGACCGAAGCGGCCAAGCTCGGTTGGATCGATGCGATCATGCTGACATACAACTACCGTGTCCTGAACACCGATGTGATGATGGCCGCCGTGGATGCCGCCACGAAGGCCGGCATCGGCCTGACGGCGATGAAGACGCAGGGCAAACGGCAACAGGGCGAAGCGACCGAGGCCCAGGCCAAACTGCTGGCGCATTTCATCGGACGCGGGTTCACGCACGAGCAAGCCTGCCTGAAAGCGGTATGGGAAGATCAACGGATCGCCACAATTTGCTCGCAAATGTCCAACCTGAGTGTTCTATCGTCCAACGTCACCGCCGCTCTGGACAAGACCAGCCTGACCGCCGCGGACAAGGCGGCGATGGAGCAGCATGCCCAAGCCACCGGCTCGTTCTATTGCGCTGGATGCACAAGCCTCTGCGAGGCCGCCCTCGCCGGTTGTGCGCCGGTGGGCGATGCCATGCGCAGCCTGATGTATTACCACAGCTATGGTGATCGCGAGCTTGCGCGTTCCGTCTTGGCTGGTCTCTCGGACGCGACGAGGCAACGGCTGGGCGACATTGACTATTCGGCGGCCGAGCAGATCTGTCCGCGTCGGCTTCCCATCGCGGCTTTGATGAAAGAAGCCGCCGCACTGCTGACGTAAATCGCATCGGTATCGGCTGTCTCAAGCCCCGAGCTTCGACGCCCCCTCGCCGGCTGTAGCAGAATCCCGGCATAAAGCCTGCTGTTTTAGTTGTTGGGGGGTAAACCGATGCTGATCGTTTATGGCATAACCATATTCACCGGTGCCGCGCTGCTATTTGTTGTGCAGCCGATGGTCGGGCGGATGGTGCTGCCGTTGCTGGGCGGTTCGCCCGCAGTGTGGAACACGGCGATGGTGTTCTATCAGGCCGTGCTCCTCGCCGGATACGCCTACGCGCATTTCACGACCCGGTGGCTGGGCGTACGTCGCCAGACCGCTCTGCACGCCGTAATGCTTGTGCTGCCGCTCCTTTTGATGCCGGTGGCGATCCCGCACGGTTGGGTGCCGCCCACGACGCACAATCCGATCCCGTGGTTACTGGCGGTGCTGGCGGTCACGGTCGGCGCGCCGTTCTTCGTTGTGTCGGCCACGAGCCCGCTATTGCAGCGCTGGTTTTCCGTAAGTGGACATCGCGACGCGGCCGACCCGTACTTTCTGTATGCGGCGAGTAACTGCGGCAGCTTGCTCGCACTGGTGGGTTATCCCACGTTGATCGAACCGCACCTGCGATTGAGCCAACAGAGCCAGTGGTGGACGGTCGGGTACGAACTGCTGGCGGGACTGACCGCGGTGTGCGGATTGTGGATTACTCGCAAGGTTCGCGTTTCCAATGTGATGACGCTTTCTTCCGCCGAGGCGTCGGGGCGCGCTTCTCCGGAAAAACTGACCGCGCGTCAGCGGTGGCGGTGGGTGGTGCTGGCGTTCGTGCCGTGTAGCTTGATGTTGAGCGTGACGACGTACATCACGTCGGAGGTCGCACCAATCCCGTTACTCTGGGTGATCCCGTTGGGGATTTACCTGCTGGCGTTTGTACTCGTGTTTGCCCGGCGACGAGTGCTTCCGCGTCGGTGGCTGGCCTGCGCGTTGCCGGTCGCGGTAGCCGCGGTGGTGGCCACACTGATCGCGCGGGTGGTGCACCCGATTGGTTTGCTGATTGGGTTGCATCTGGCGTGTTTGTTCATCGTATCGATGGTATGCCTTGGCGAACTGGCGGATGATCGGCCATCCACGGCACACCTGACGGAGTTTTATCTGTGGCTGTCGGCGGGCGGCGTGCTTGGCGGAATATTCAATGCCGTGTTAGCGCCGGTAATTTTCTCAACAGTAGCCGAGTATCCGCTAACGCTTGTGCTGGCGTGCGCGCTGATGCCGAACTGGACGACCACGACAGTGGCGCGGCGGGCGCGTGTCTTCGATTTCGCGTTGCCATTGATCATCGGGCTGTTTGCGGCGAATCTTCTGGAAGCGTTGCGCGGGGAGACGACGTGGTCGGTATCCGTCACGACGACGGTGATGTACGGCGTACCAACGGGGTTGTGCCTATTGTTTGTAAGACGACCGTTGCGGTTTGCCTTGGCGCTGGCGGGCGTACTTGCGGCCTGCGCGTGGGTGCCGGGGTATATGGACCGTACGCTGCTGGTAGAACGCAATTTTTTCGGCATCCACCGCATTAGCCTGGACCCGTTGGGGCATTACCATTGGTTAACGCACGGGAACACAATCCACGGCATTCAACACGTCGACCGGCGCCAGCGCGACGAGCCGTTGTCCTATTTCACGAAGTCGGGGCCGTTCGGGCAGGCATTCGCAGCACTGAATGATTCGCTGAAGAAGCGCGTGGGCGTGATCGGGCTCGGGGCGGGGTCGCTGGCAGGGTATGGCCGGCGCGGCGAGCAATGGACGTTCTACGAGATCGATCCCGCGGTCGAAGAAATCGCGCGCGACCCGCGGTACTTTACGTTTTTGCATGATTGTCCGGCGAATGTGGAGGTCGTAATGGGCGATGCGCGGCTGTCGTTGCAGCGGGCACCCGACGGTCAGTATGGGGTGCTGGTGTTGGACGCGTACACGTCGGACTCTATCCCCCTGCACTTGATCACGCGAGAGGCGTTGGCGCTGTATTTGCGCAAGCTTGCGCCGGATGGGGCGCTGATTTTCCATATTTCGAATCGTCATCTGCGGCTGGAGCGCGTGCTCGGTGTGCTGGCGCAGAACGCGAGCTTGACGTGCGTGATCCAGAATGAATCGGGAGGCGGCGAGGGGGAATTGTTGGCGACGGGAAAGATTTCGTCGAAGTGGGTGGTCATGGCGCGGCGTCCGGAGACACTGGCGCTGTTGACTCGCGACCCGCGCTGGCAACGCCCGCCACCCCATCTCCAATCGCGGCTGTGGACCGACGACTACGCGAGCGTGTTTAGCGTGTTTATGTGGCGGTAAGAGGCAACCCTAACTGGCTTCACAAACCCTTGTCAGGGGAGTCTGTTTCGGTCTCCGGCTGGCTTGGAACACTTGGTGTCTTCGTCTATCCAACCGCTTGCACATCAAGAGCGAAATCACCGTGTGGTGGTTCCGGTCGCGGTGGGGGCACGAATGCCGGAAGTGGCTGTGTCGCCAGGACTCGAACCTGGATGTTTTTCAATACCGGCTTGATCGAATTTGGGTCATGTTCACATCTGCGCTCACAAGAAACGTCCCAGATTGGCTATGAAGACCCAAAGCAACATTCCCTGAGCGGCTGCTTTCCACCCCACCGCATGCATCGTGTGGGGCGAAGGGCTTGCTCCGATGAGGCAGAGCACCAGCGTCAATCCGCCTCTCGCGACGCGAGCAAGTTGAGGCGACCATGCCGGAATCGTCGGCAGATAGCTACGGGCCAGTGAGGCGAGCAGAAAAAAGGCGATGAACCACGGAACTTCCACCCTCGGTTTTCTTGCCGTCGCGTGCGAGCCCGCGCCCACCGTTGCCGCGCCAGCCTGCTTCATTCGCTTTCTGCGACCAGTGGCAAGCACCAGTCCCGACGTGACTGGATCAATCCACAACGTGCGTGATAGCTTGACGGCGGTGGCTGTCTCCAATGCGTCATTTCCATAAGGCAGCGCGGCCCCGACCACTGAGGAAACGTCGTGAATGGCAGCTCCCACCCAAACCCCGAACTGATGCTGGTTCAGGTGCACCGCGTAGCCCAAGAGTGGAAAAAGATAAAGCGCAACCGCGTTCAGCAGAAAAATGGTTCCCACGGCAACAGCGACCTCTCCTTCCGTAACGGCCAGAACCGATCCGACGGCAGCGATGGCCGAGCCGCCGCAAATCGCCGTTCCTGCCAAAATCAATGCGGACGTATTGCGATTTATATCCAGTCGGCGGCCAATCCAATAGCCCAGCAGCAAAGACGAACGCCGAGCATCTTGATTCTGAAGTGTTCCGTGAGGACGAACTGGTCGCTATCGCGCCGTGTGGACATCCGTCGCTGAAGCGGAAGCGTGTCACCACGCACGAGCTTTACCTTGAGCCGTTCATTTTGCGTGAGGAGGGTTCTGGCGCCCGTGCGGTGGTCGAACGTGCGTTAAGCAATCGGGGAATGACGGTGAAACCGCTGCTGTCTCTGGCCAGTTCCAAGGCGATCGAGTGTTCGGTAATCGCAGGAGTTGGCATTGCCATTATTTCACGCCTAGCCATTCACTGCGAACTCCAGATTGGTTCTCTGGTGGTTATCCCGGTGAAAGATTTGGTGATTCGCCGCCTGTTGCACTTACAAAAACTACAGAGCAAAAACCCAAGCCCGTCTGTGGTCCGGTTTCTGAACCTGCTTCATGGGCCTGAGGACGGTAATTCTCAGTGAGAGGTTCGGAATAATTCCTGCAAAATTCATCTTCCGCTCCTTGACAGAAGCTCATTTGTCGAAAATCTTGGCCTGACCGGACAACCGCTTCTGCAAGCTCGTGCCAACGACTTCACATAGGTTAAAAACTGTTGGATCACTCGTGGAATAGAAAACACACACACCTTCCTTGCGGCGGACGAGGACGCCGGCATCGGTTAGGGTCTGGAGATGGCGGGAAACATTCGCTTGTGACAAGCCTGTGGCTTCGACCAATTGTGAAACATTCTTCTCACCATTTCCGACAGCAACAATCAGCTTGAGGCGGCTGACTTCTCCCAATGCGTGAAAGCGCGCGGCAATCAACTCGATAGCCTCGCCGGACAGGGTTTGCCTTGAAGTGTTCTTTGGCATATGGACAGATTCTGAAAGTTCAGCTTGCTACTATCTAATATGCAAATACAATCATGTTGTCAAATTAGCATGACGAATCAGTTACCTCCGGAAACGCCCGATGCCGAGTTGGTACGCTGTGCCAAAGCGGGCGTGTTGGATGCCTTCGAGACGTTGACCAATCGCCACGAGCAGAGGGTGTATTCCCTTGCTTTGCGAATGTTGCGGCACGAGCAGGATGCCGAGGACGTGACCCAGCAAACCTTTCTCAGCGCCGTGGAGCACCTTGCCGACTTCCGTGAGGAAGCCAGTTTCAGCACGTGGCTGCTGCGCATTGCCACCCATGCCGCGCTCAAGGTGGTCCGCAAACGTAGAGGACTGCCGACGGTCTCATTGGAAGAGATGACCGAACCGCAGGAGGGATATGAGGCTATTCCGCACCCCGAGTTTATTGCCGACTGGCGGCAATCGCCCGAGGAATTGGTGCGGAACAACGAAATCCAGAGTCTGCTCGACGGCGCGCTGGCGGAGCTGGATGAAAACCACCGGGTGGTGTTTCTCCTGCGTGATGTAGAGGGGATGTCGGTAAAAGAGACTGCAGATTCACTGGGGCTTACCGAAGCCAATGTAAAAGTGCGCCTGCTCCGGGCGCGGCTTCATTTGCGCGAACGCTTGACGCGCAAACTGGGCGATCCCATGGGGCAGTTGGTTCGTCCAGCGCATTCTCACTGAGGGCGATACAATGGCTGCTTTTATTCAACGTGGTGGTGCCTAGGTGCTTGGGCAGATGATACTGATACTTGCCGTAATCGTACTGGCCTTGCGATTTCGAGGCGATGGTCACGGGCTTGCCATGTTTGTTCTGGGCGCGGTGTTACTAGGAGTTGGCGCAATCGTCGGTTTGTCGGGCGCCATCGGACTGGGGCGGGGTCTTACCCCGTTTCCAAAGCCCTCGCCAGACATGCGGTTGATCCAGAACGGCATCTACGCAGTCATTCGCCATCCGCTGTACGCCAGCGTTATGACCGCAGTGCTGGGCTGGGCTCTGGTTTGGCAGAGTTGGCCCGCGCTTCTCACCGGATTGGCATTGATACCGTTCCTCGACCTCAAATCCCGTCGGGAAGAACGCTGGCTGCGCGAACAATTCCCGGAGTACCCCGAATATGCGAAGCGAGTGCGCCGCTTCATACCCTGGGTGTACTGAATGGGGAGACGGCAAAGGGTTGGCTGTTGATTGGTCAATCCCCGGCTCAGAGCCTGTAACCTTTCCGCTATTCGTGGCTCAGAACGTATGGAAGACCCCTATGAAGTGCGAAGAACTGCTGGCGATACTGAACGAATACGTGGATGGCACGGCTAACCCCGCCATTTGTGAGGAGTTCGAGAAGCATCTGGCTGGTTGCAATCCGTGCCAGATAGTGGTGGATAACATCCGCAAGACCATTACGCTTTACAAGAATGGCACCCCTTATGAGTTGCCGGTTGAATTCCGTGATCGCTTGCACAGCCTCTTGCGCCGTCGGTTCAAACAATCGTATCCACCTTGCGGGAGCCAGTCGTAAATCTTCCTCTTACGCGACTCCGCCATTTACCCGGATATTCTGGCCCGTAACCCAATTGGCCGCCTCGCTCGCTAAAAACGCCACCACGTCGGCAATCTCAGACGGCTGACCCAGCCGCCCAAACACCGCGACCTGTGCCAGTTGCCGTCGCTGCTCCTCGGTCTTGCCTGCGTTGAACAGTTCCGTGTCCGTGGGACCGGGCGATACCGCATTGACCGTGATCCCACGGGAGGCCACTTCCCCAGCCAGGGAGCGCGTCAGTTGTTCCACCGCGCCCTTCGTGGCAACGTACGCGCCGTAGTTCGGCATCAGCCTTGCCGTGGTCGAACTGGACAGATTGATGATGCGCCCGCCGTCCGCCAGGCGAGAAGCCGCTTGCTGGCAGGCGAAAAACGTGCCCTTCACGTTCACCGCGAAAATGCGATCGAACTCCGCCTCCGTCACGGCGCTGACTAGTTTTGCGAACATGATGCCAGCGTTATTCACAAGAATGTCCACTTTGGCAAAATGTCTAATGGCCGCGTCAAACAGATGGGTGACTTCGGACACGCGCCCGACATCGGCTTGAATGGCCAAGGCCTTTCCGCCAGACGATTCGATTTCACTGACGAGCTTCCGGGCTGCGTCCGCGTTGCTGGCATAGTTCACCGCCACGGCGGCTCCGTCCCGGGCGAGCCGTTCGGCAATCGCCCGCCCGATTCCACGAGAGGCCCCGGTGATGAGGGCGACTTTTCCTGCCAAGGTACCATTCAGAGTATTGTTCATAAGAGTGATGGGGCGAATAGTCGTTCAGGTTCATCACTTTCGCAATCTGGAACCCGGTCGGTCACTCGCAGGCGTAAGGTGCCATGCGTGCTTGTATGCCAAGCACTTTGCCAGCAAAATGAGGGCATGTCCACGAAGAGCAACGACGCGAACGTGAGTCACTTCGACGAGAAAGCGAAAACCTGGGATGAGGAACCGCGCCGCGTTGCCATGGGCGCGGCAATCGCGCGCGCGGTGGACGCGAGGATCGGTGCAAACCAGCGGCCGCGCTTGATGGATTACGGCTGCGGGACCGGATTATGTTCGCTGCCGCTGGCCGGTCGTTGTTTGTCCTTGCTGGGTGTGGATTCCTCCAACGAGATGCTGGCGCGACTGGAAGCGAAGGCGCGCGCCGCCGGACTGAAACAGGTGACCACGCGCCGTCACGATTTGGCTGCGGAATCCCTGGCCGGGCTAGAGTTCGACGTCATCCTGTGCGCGATGACGCTGCATCATGTCCGTGAGGTTGGACTGCTCCTGAATCGATTTCACTTCCTGCTGTCACCTGGCGGATTGCTGGCGCTTGCGGACCTCGACAAGGAAGATGGTTCTTTTCATCAGGACGCACGCGGCGTCGAACACCACGGATTTGATCGGGAATGGATACACCAGCAGTTGCAGGCGACTGGCTTTACCCAGGTGAGTTTTGAGACGGCTTATGAGATTGAGAAACCGGGGCCGTCGGGCGAACCATGTCGGTTCCCGGTGTTTCTTGCCGTGGCAAGAAAACCAGGGCGTCAGTTTATCGAGGCTTGATAAATGGCGGCTGCCGTTTGACAAGTTGATCGTCACGCGAGCTCTCAAGGACTTGCCGGAACGCCCGGGCCGCCTTGTTCCCGCAGCTCGCGCGGGCGCTGTTCGACCTCGCGCATGATGCGACGGACCCCGGCTGGATCTTCGCCTTTGGCAGACGCAAGTCCTGCAGCCAGCGCCGGGGCCGTTTTCGTGCCCACCCCGCATTCATCGGAAATCCGTTGAATTGAGCCGACGCTCCAGTCGGCCGGCTTCGGTTGTAACCTTTCGCTTGGGGGCGGCTCAGTATAGGCATGAACCAGAAGCGTCTCATCATCGTCGGCGGGGTGGCCGGGGGCGCGAGCGCTGCGGCGCGGGCGCGGCGGTTGTGCGAGGATTGCGAGATCATCATCTTCGAGCGCGGGTCACACGTGTCCTTTGCGAACTGCGGGCTTCCCTACTTCGTCGGCGGCGAGATCGCCGAGCAGGATCAGTTGCTTGTCCAGACACCAGCCAGCTTGAAGAGCCGCTTCAACCTCGACGTGCACATCAACACGGAAGTATTGCGCATTGATCGCATCGCAAAACGCGTCCATGTCCGCGAACTAACCACCGGCCGCGAGCATGACGAGGCCTACGAGGCGCTCATCCTCTCGACCGGCGCGTCGCCATTGAAGCCACCGATTCCCGGTATCGAGCGCCCGAACCATTTCACCGTGCGCAGCATTCCGGACGTCGAAAGAATCATGGCGTGGTCGAAGGGCTGCGAACGTTGCCGGGCCGTCGTGGTCGGCGGCGGTTATATCGGCCTCGAAATGGCCGAGCAACTCCGGCGTCGCGATTTCAAAGTCACCGTCGTCGAAGCGTTGCCGCAGGTGATGGCGCCGCTCGATCCCGAAATGGCCGTGTGGCTGCACGCCGAGTTACGCGGCAACGGCGTCGAACTGCACGTCAACGATTCAGTCGCGGCGTTCGAGGCACCGACCACATCCGAACCGGCACGCGCGTCCATCGTCGTGTTGAAAAGCGGTAGGCGGTTGCCGGCGGATTCGGTCATTCTCGGCTTGGGCGTGAAGCCTGAAGTTGGTCTCGCCAAGGATGCCGGTCTGGAAATCGGCACACGCGGCGGCATTCGCGTGAACGAATATTTACAGACTAGCGATCCGTACATCTGGGCCGTCGGGGACGCGATTGAAGTACGCGACTTGGTCACGGGCCAGTGGAGTCTCATTCCGCTCGCGGGGCCGGGCGAACCGGCAAGGTCGCATCGCTGCGGACAACGTTTTCGGCAGACCCAGCCGGTACAAGGGCACACTCGGCACAGCCATCCTGCGGTTGTTCAATCTCACCGCGGGCGTTGCCGGCGCGAATGAAAAAACGCTAAAGAAACTCGGCACACCATACCAGGCGATTCATCTGCATCCGAACTCGCACGCGGGATATTACCCGGGGGCCGAGCCAATCGCCCTAAAAATCCTCTTTGCGCCCGAGAGCGGCAAACTGCTCGGCGCGCAGGCCATGGGGCGCGACGGCGTGGACAAGCGCATTGACGTGCTGGCCGCAGCGCTTAAAGCCGGAATGACCGTGCATGATCTGGCTGAATTGGAACTGGCTTACGCGCCGCCGTATGGCTCGGCCAAAGACCCGGTCAATCTTGCCGGCATGGCCGCTGAAAACGTGCTCGACGGCGATGTGAAGACTGCCCAGTGGAATGAGTTGACGGCTGGCACATTCTTACTGGATGTCCGGCGCAACGACGAACGCGCCAAGGGCTGCATTCCCGGTTCCGTTCACATTCCTCTCGATCAACTGCGGGCTCGACTCACGGAGCTCCCCCGAGATCGCGAGATCGTCGTGCACTGCCAAACGGGGCAACGTTCCTATTACGCTTGTCGCATCCTGTCGCAGCGGGGTTTCCGAGTCCGCAACCTCACCGGTTCTTATCGGACCTGGCAGGCAGCACAAAACCTGTAACCTTGTGTGTGCTCGCGGCTCTGTACGTAATGAAAGGCTTCTTAGACATGAATATGGCCCATATTGCCATCGGCGCCGTGATCGGCGGGGCACTGGGATTCACCTACTACAAGACCGTCGGGTGCGCGACCGGCGCGTGTCCATTGACGAGCAATCCGTTTGTCAGTACGATTTACGGCATTTGCGTCGGCGGCCTGATTGCCAGCGTGTTTCGCTAAACAAGGGAGGAACCTTCACATGAGCATCGAACGTTACATCCGCATCATCGCAGGGTCATTCATCCTGATCAGCCTGTTGCTGGCGCACTTTGTCAGTATCTACTGGCTCTGGTTCACGGCGTTCGTCGGCGCCAACCTGCTTCAGGCCGGTATTACCCGCTGGTGCCTGATGGAAAACATCCTCAAGAAACTCGGCGTCGGCGGCTGTTGCTGCGCGACGCAACCGGGCAAGTGAAACGCCTCCTTCTTCTGTCGCTACTGGCCGCCCTGTGCGGCGCTTGGGCGATGGCTGAAGAGCCGCGCGCCCTGACGCTGCCGCAGGCTCTACGCTTGGCGCTGGAGAAAAATCCCGACCTGGCCACCGCGCAGCAGCGGCTCGCCGCGGCACGCGCGGCACTGCGCCAGGCGGATGCCGCGTTCTTTCCGCGTGTTCGCGTCAGCGAAAGTTATGCTGCCAGCGATAATCCCGTAGAGGCATTCATGATGACGCTCAACCAGCGCGCCTTCAATTTCAACGCGAACTTCAATCATCCGGACAACACGGATAACCTCAACACGAAACTGCTGGCTACATATCCCCTGTACAACGGCGGCAGCGATCTCGCGGCGCGTCAAGCGGCCCGTCTCGGTGCCGAGGCGCGGGCCAATTCGATCGACGCCGTCCGCAATGAACTCGTCTTCGAGGTCACGCGAAGTTTCTACACCATCGGTAAGGCGCGACGCTTTGTCAGCACAACGGAATCGGCGGTTGCCAGCATGGAATCGAATCTCAACCTCGCCAGCAATCGGTTCGTAGAAGGCAGCGTGCTCAAGAGCGATCTGCTCGACGCCGATGTCCGCCTGGCAGAAGCGCGTGAGAACATGCTTCTCGCTCGCAATGCCCTGGCAATCTCGGAGAGTATTTTCCGCAACGTCCTCGGTGTCGGCGAGACCGGGAACGTGACGGCCGTCGAGGTCCGGTTCAACGCGCCCAAGGACTCCGTGACCGGTCCGCTCGACGTTTCGCGGCGACCAGAGTTACTCGCCGTGCAGAAAGTCGTGGCCGCAGCAGAACGCCAGGTACGAACGGCGGTGGGCGGACATCTGCCGCGTGTTAACGCCTTTGCCAGTTACGATCTCGATAGCGGCGACGCCCGCCGGTTCGAAGACAGTTGGGTAGCAGGCGTCAGCGTCGAACTCGACATGTTCGATGGGTTCCTGACCCGCGGCAAAGTGGCGGAAGCGCGCGCTAACATGGACGCCGCTCGTGAAGAACTGCGCCGGACGGAGTTGGCGCTCCAGCTCGAAGCCAGGGAAGCCCAACTGAATCTACAAGAAGCGGGAGCGCGGCTTGAAACGAGCGGACGGGCAGTTTCACAAGCCGAAGAAAGTGTGCAGATCACCAAGGAACGCTACGGCAACGGACTGGCACTATTGACCCAATTGCTTGACGCGGAAACGGCGTTGACTTCCGCTCGGCAGCGACGCGCGGCCGCGGAGGCCGACTGCGAAATCGCCCGCGCGGCTCTGGACAAAGCGTTGGGACGTGAATGGAAGGAATGAACATGAAGATACGGACATTCATGGTTTCCCTCGCGGCGCTGGCCTTGCTGGTTGGCTGCGGACGACGGGAAGCCACCGCACCCGAAGGCCCGCTGGTGAAAGTTCAGACAATAGAGGCCCAGATCCAGCGGGTGCCGGACATTTACGAGGCCGTCGGCACGGTGCGGGCGAAATTGACCGCGACGGTTTCGGCGAAAATGATGGCAACGATTCAAGAGGTCCTTGTGAGGGCGGGTGACCCTGTCCGTCGGGGCCAGGAACTGGCCAGGCTTGATGACCGCGACCTTCGCGCCGAGTACGAGCGGGCCAAGGCGGACTTCGCCCGCTCCAAGGCGCTGCTGGAGAAGCAGGCCGCGACACCGTCGGAGTTCGATGCCGTGCAATCGCGGTACCGCGTGGCCGAGGCGAATTTGAGTTACACCAGCATCACCGCGCCGTTCGATGGCGTCGTCGGACAGAAGCTGTGCGACGCTGGCGATCTTGCCGCGCCGGGCAAGGCGTTGTTCCTAGTCGAGCAGCCGACCGACTTCCGTCTCGAAACACAGGTGCCGGAACGATTCGCAACCTCGGTCGGGGTCGGCCAAGGCGTGGGCGTGTTGATCGATGCGACGGCGGAGAAATGTGCCGGCACCGTCGCCGAAGTCGATCCGGCGGGAGATCCATCCAGCCGCAGTTTTCTGGTCAAGATTGATCTTCCCTGCAAGCAGGCATTGAAGTCTGCGATGTTCGGTCGCGCGCAATTGCTGATCGGTGAGCGGTCGGGATTGTTCCTGCCCAAAGCGACCGTCCACGAACGCGGTCAACTGACGTTTGTGTTCGTCGCTGACGATGGACAGGCGCGCATGCGGTTGGTGAAGACGGGCAAGGAGTACTTGGATCTTGTTGAAGTGTTGTCGGGATTGCAGCCGGGTGAAAAGGTCGTCGTTGGCGCGGAAGGGGAACTCACAGACGGACGAAGGATCAGTTTGTAGGCGCGACCTCCCAAACGAGAGCGTTCGCGCGCAGAATCGCACGCCTACGGGCGGCTAAGAATCATGAGCATACAACCGGGACATCACGCCCACGAGTTCGGGTTCACCGCCCGGATTGTCCGCTTTTTCATTGATTCCAAGTTGACGCCCTTGGTCGTGATTGCGGCGGTGTTACTGGGAGTTGGCGCGGTCGTGCTATTGCCCCGCGAAGAGGAGCCGCAAATTGTCGTGCCAATGATCGATGTTTTTGTGCGTGCGCCGGGTATGTCGTCCAAAGAGGTCGAAGAACGCGTCACCAAACCGATGGAAAAGTTGCTCTGGGAAATCCCCGGCGTCGAGTACATCTATTCAACCTCCAGCCCCGGTCAAGCGATGGCCATCGTCCGGTTCTATGTCAGCCAGAACGAGGAAGAAGCCATTGTGCGACTCAACCAGAAGATGTTCGCCAACTTCGACCGGATTCCGCCTGGCGTGTCCCAACCACTGATCAAACCGCGCCGCATCGACGACGTGCCGATTCTGGCGCTGACGTTGCACAGCACCCGCTACGATCACTACACATTGCGGCGCATCGCCGCGCCGCTCGAAGACGCCATCAAGCAGGTGAAGGACGTGTCGGTAACGACGCTGGTCGGGGGATTGCGCCGTCAAGTCCGTGTGCAACTCGACGAGGCCAAACTGGCGGCGTATCAGATCGATCCCGTGCGGCTGGTGGCGATGTTGCGCGATGCCAACCAGCAAACCGGTGCGGGCAGTTTTTCGGAGGGAAACCGCGAAGTACTGGTCGAGACGGGCGGGTTTCTCAAGGACGCCGACGATGTGGCAGCGGCGGTGGTCGGGGTCCACGAAGGCAAGCCGGTCTATTTGCGCGACGTGGCGCAGATTGCTGATGGGCCGGAGGAACCAAGCCAGTACGTGTTGTTTGGCACGAAGGAAAACGGCGAAGAGCCGGCAGTCACGATCACGGTTGCCAAGCGCAAGGGCACCAATGCAATCCGCGTTGCCGACCGCGTCCTGGCAAAAGTAGACACGCTCAAAGGCGTCATGGTTCCCAGTGACGTGCAGTTCACAATCACGCGCCACTACGGGCGCACCGCCGAGGAAAAATCCAATGAACTGCTGTTCCACATGGCCATCGCGGTGGTTGGAGTCACCCTTCTGATTGCGTTGGTGCTCGGCTGGCGTGAATCGGCGGTGGTCGGCGTGGCGATTCCGGTAACGCTGGCGCTGACCCTCGCGACGTTTTATCTCCTCGGTTACACGCTCAACCGCATCACCTTGTTCGCATTAATCTTTTCCATCGGCATCCTGGTGGATGATCCGATCGTGGACGTGGAGAACATTGTGCGGCATTTCCGCCTGCCGAAGAACAAGGGCCGGCCGTTGCTCGAAGTCACCGTCGAAGCTATCAACGAAGTCCGCAGCCCGCTCATTTTGGCGACGTTGACGGTGATCGCGGCGATCCTGCCGATGGCGTTTGTCAGCGGGTTGATGGGGCCATATATGCGGCCGATTCCCATCGGGTCGAGCGCGGCGATGATGTTCTCGATGTTCGTAGCGTTTGTGGTGACACCCTGGGCGGCTTACCGAATGTTGCGGCAGAGAGCCACCGCCGGCGGCGAACATCACGAAGGCGAGAAAGAGGACTGGACTATGCGGTTGTATCGACGGGTGATGGGGCCGCTGATTCATCACCCGAAATGGCAGACGATGTTCCTGGTCTCCCTGGTACTATTGCTGCTCAGCGCGTGCTCGTTGTTCGTGCTGAAGGCGGTCAAGGTGAAGATGCTGCCGTTCGACAACAAGAGCGAGTTCCAGATCATCGTGGACATGGATGAGGGCACGACGCTGGAACAAACAGCGCGCGTGGCGCGGGAAATCGCCGCCGCAGTGCGTGGGGAACCCGAGGTGACCGATTACCAAGTGTACGTCGGCACGGCGGCGCCGTACAATTTCAACGGGTTGGTGCGTCATTATTACCTGCGGCGCGGCCCAAACGTGGCGGACATTCAGGTCAACCTCGTCGGCAAACACAAACGCCACGCGCAGAGCCACGACATCGCCAAGCGCGTACGCCCGAAGGTGCAGGCCATCGCGGCGAAGTACGGAGCGCGGGTGAAAATCGCCGAAGTCCCGCCCGGTCCACCGGTATTGCAGACATTGGTGGCAGAGATTTACGGACCGAACTATCAACAGCAGATCGACACGGCACGCAAGGTGCGCAACATCTTCGAGGAGACGCCGGGCGTGGTCGATACTGACTGGTACATGGAAGCTGATCAGCCAAAACTGGTGTTCCACATTGACCACGAGAAAGCGGCATTGCATGGGGTTTCGGCCGGGCAGATCGCCAAGGCGCTGGCCATTGCCGAGGGTGGACTGGAAGTCGGCTTGCTGCACCAACCGCGAGAACAGGAGGACGTGGCGATAGAAGTGCGCCTGCCAGTTGCGCAGCGGTCGCACCTCAACGACCTGCTGGCAATGCAGGTCGGCGGCGTGCCGCTTGGCGAAATGGTTCACGTCGAAGAGACGGTCGCCGACAAGAGTATTTATCACAAGAATCTGATGCCCGTGGTGTACGTCACCGCCGACGTTGCCGGCGCGGAGGAAAGTCCCGTGTACGGCATCCTGAAGCTGAACAAGAAGCTTGCGCCGCTCGGGCTGGAGATTCTGTCGACGCACCAGCCGTTCTCGACGGAGCGCCTGTCAATGAAGTGGGACGGCGAATGGCACATCACCTATGAAGTGTTCCGCGACTTGGGCGCGGCCTTTGCGGTGGTGCTGGTGCTGATTTACGTGCTGGTGGTTGGCTGGTTTCGCTCGTTTAAGACGCCGTTTATCATCATGGCGGCAATTCCGTTCTCGTTGGTTGGCATCCTGCCCGCACACTGGGCAATGGGCGCATTTTTCACAGCGACCTCGATGATCGGGTTCATCGCCGGGGCGGGGATTGTCGTGCGCAACTCGATCATTCTCGTGGACTTCATCGAATTGCGTGTGCGTGAAGGCATGCCGCTCACCGAAGCGGTGATCGACGCCGGTGCCGTGCGGTTTCGCCCGATGATGCTGACCGCGGCGGCCGTGGTTGTGGGTGGAAGCGTGATTTTATTCGACCCGATCTTCCAGGGCCTAGCCATTTCCTTGATGGCGGGCGAAATCGCCTCTCTGCTGCTATCCCGCATGGCCGTGCCCGTGATCTACTATCTCGCGATGCGCAATCATCCCGTCAGCGTAAGGGTTGCCTAGTCTCCCACATATCACCATCCGTTCCCGTTACAGTAAATCCCTCTGTGTAAAGACAGGGGGATCACTGTTTGGTCTGACGGAACTGTGTCGGAGAAACTTCATAATCCCTTGATGATAAAGTGGCTGCCTCGCTAGGACTCGAACCTAGACATTCCAAAAGCCGATCTTACAAGAGCGATTTTAGCCAATATCCATGCGGGTTTCGTGCATGTCGGCAGTTTTGACTTTTCGTGAGTTTTCACCACTTTTCGGTGCGATAGGGCAAAGTAAGGCAAAGAGATTTTGGACTCTTTGGTTCACGAAACGATACGAGTCCAACTTTGAGAGGCGCGCAGAATTGGCCGGCAATCGCTCGACGTTGGCCGCTGGCGCGAGACTCAGAGCAGGGCGGCCAGTTGGCGGCGCTTCGTGCCGATGCGATACAGGGCTTGCAGCAGCAGGTCAATCGAGACTGTCGAATCGCCGGACTCCATCTTGGCGACGCGGGACTGACTGGTTTCCAGCCGGGCGGCCAGTTCCGTTTGCGTCAGGCGCCGTTTCATCCGCTGTTCGCGCAGACAAGCGGCCAGGGCGCGCTTGGTCTCGATGTACGCCATGTCCGCGTCGGACAACTCCAAAAACTCTTGTGCCGAGCCTTGCACCCATCCGTTCTTCAGTTTCTTCATGGTTGTGCCTCTTCGTATCGCTTCAACCGTTGCCGGCAGGCGGCAATCACGGCCGGCGGCGTCTGGTTCGTCTTCTTCTCAAATACTTCCAAAATCACAATGGCGTCGGCGTCCAGCCGGTACACCACGCGCCACGTCTTGTTCACGTCGTTGACTCGCAACTCGTGGCAGCGCGCCCCGATCACCGGCATCGGACGGGACTGCGGCATCGCGAGCCGGACGCCGTCCTGCAATTCCCGGAGCAGGAAACCGATCTCTCGTCGGGCTTCCCGGCTCATGGGCGGGGTCTTCACCTCGCCATGAATCCAGCGGAGCGGTTTGCCGTTCATGTTTCATGGGAGAAGATATGTCAGAATTGATATAACGTCAAGCGGTGTGTTGACGCAGGCGCAGAGTCGCAAGCTCACTGCGCCTGAGACATGCGGCAGGCCGTCGCACTGGCGACCGGAAGGGCCAAGTTGGTCTGTACTTTGGCGGCGATGTCGCCGGAGAAAGGGCTGGCTTCCGCCTCGCAAAACGCCGAATGCGCTTCGGATTGGCTACGGCGGAAGTATGAAAAAGTCACCATGACACTTACCCCGCCTCCGGGCGATGGCGAAGCTGCTTGGAGCCGAGCGCATCGGCTGCTCGACAGAAAGTCGGAGGGCGCGCCAAACGCTGTCAGATGAAATGTCGAACCGCCGATGGCAGAGAAGTTGAAGGCCGCCGGAGCACTGACGGTCAGACCGGCTGCGACTCCGGCGCGTTGAACGCAGCCGCGTTGGAATCATCGCCGTTCACTCGCCGGTGGAATGCCGGCAGACCCGGCGCGGCGAACGCTTCATGCCGCGTCCCGCTCGCCGCGTCTGCGGCGCTGCCAAGGCGTACCGATCCCACGTCGCTGTCCGTGGCTGCGCGCTGCCTAGGCGCGTGGCCCGGCGCTGCTCGCCACCGACAGCCAGGTTCGACCGGCAGTCGCCGAGTCAATCGGTCACCGCATGAGCGGTGAAACGTCGGAATACACTCCAGAACAGGCGATGAGAGACCGAGCGTGACTCTTAAGCGCCGACTCTTGGCGGAGCGAGCGCAGTCAATCGTGGAGGCGCGGGGAGAACAGGGCGCACTACATTGACGGCGCGAGCGAGCCATATAATCGAGGCGCGAGGCACGCACCCTGTTGCGTTGACAGCGGGTAGCGCAGTCGTGTTGAATCGGATTGAGCGGCGTTGAATCGGTCAACGCCATTCAACACCTTTCCACATCGTTGACGGATAGTGGCCGGTGCATGGTCAGAAATCCTACGCATTTGCGTAGGAGTGAGGCGTCCGCTCTGTAACCCATCCACATAGGATGGGCCTCGCCTGCGGGTCTCCCAAGCGTAATGCGTTGAAAGTGCGGCTGCATGGTGCGCCTGTTGCCCGGGGTGTCCACCCGTCGCTGGCGCGAGGTATTTCGCGACGGGAATCCTCGCGACGCTGCGTGATGATCCGCAATCCCTGACGCGTGCGACCGATTGTCACGATCAAGCCCTGGCAAACCAAGAACGCGCGCAAATCCAAGACCCAGAACGAACCAACCAAATCGTGCGGGGCACAATTTCGGCCTATCCAGAACCAACGCGCCCACTACTAGCTAACGCAACCTTGCAGCGCCGGCGTAACCTCGTGCACATGTTTACAGCGAAAACACAATACAGTTTACCGGATGTGCAGCGATATTTCCAAGAGCACCTCATCGTGCAGTCGGGGTGCGTGAATGCCGCGTCGATTGTACGACTCGCTGCGCGCCGTCAAGGTCGTCTGCTTCGCAACTCCACCGTGACCGTGCTCGCTTCGTCAGCGGGCGGGTTTCTATGGCTTCACGCTGGAGCAATTCACTGCCGTTGGAGAGAACTGCGGATCGTCGCAAAAACACGTCAACCACAAAATCAGGAATTTTGCGCAAGCACAGCTAAACGGATAAACGTGGGGATGCTTCGTGCAACGTTCGACTTCCGCAGGCTCCGAAATTCCTGTTTCTTGTGTGCTAGTCTCACCCCCGTGATTCAGAAAATAATCGTCACGATCAAGACCGCGTGAAAACGACCAGCAACCACAGCAAAGACGTTGCCGTCGTCCTGCCGCCCGAGTTACAGCTTGTCCCTGCCCGTCTGGTGCGGCAGTTCGTGCCGGAAACCTCCCTCTGGAGATTTGAACGCAGCGGCGAGTTACCCGCTGTGCGGATCGGCAGACGGAGATACTACCGTCTCTCCGACTGGGAAAAGTTCCTGAATCGTTGTGCGCAACGCGGGCCGCTGTCCGTGCCGTGGGCGAAACAGAATCACGCTGCGCAGTGAAACCGCCGGGCACTTCTCCACGAACAGTCCGTCCGACACAAACCGGAGAAACTCGGCCTCATGGTAGTATCGCATGTTACGCCCAGCCCCAAGCAGGCCATCGCCCGCTACCGCTCACTATGGAGAAGCACTTGGTTGGTCAGAGGATTGCGAAGCAGCGGTGGAGTCGCCTGCGTCGGACGGTTGACCCTTGGTTTCCTTCACGGCATGTTTGTGGTAGTGAACTTTTGGCGGCCCGATTAGTTCCCTTGCTTCAGTTTCAACAAAGCGTTGATTTCACCAGCAACTCTTCAATATCAATCAAATCTCTTGCCGCTTATAAATCTCTTTCCGATGTACTAAGAAGCATCCTCCTGAAAATCGCCTTTCCGATGGTCGCCGGCTCAAGCCGACTGGCGTTCCCAAAATTTCTCATGCGCTCCAGCCTTCACAGAATTGCGGTGAAGTAAAGCATCATCTCAGCAGATTCCTCGATTCTCTCTCCCGCGAGATGTCACGGATTTTTTTTAAAGACTTTTAGCTCGAAATCAACCGCTTTCTCCCGTCTGATCGTAAGGCGGTATAATCTCCACTCAATCACCGTTTGTCACCAAGAGCCACGGGATATTTCCCTGCGCTGCGTATAGCTCAACCTGTTCAACATGGCGTTGGCGCAACTTCTTGCCAGCGGCTTTCGCCTCGACGAAGAATTTGATTGTTCTCGTCAATCTTGATTGCGAGATCAACGTACTTACTCTTCACCTCTCAACTCGCGGGAAATTTCTGTCCACGAGTCATAACCGAGAACTTCCTCGAAGACCTTGACGATACCTTTCAGCGTATCCGTCTTCGTTCAGGTTGTCTTGTTGAGCCTGCAACAGATGCGGCAGGATTTTTTTTAACCCGTGGGCGATGTTGGTTTTCATAGATGCCATCCTAACGCCTGGCAGGGTGTGCTGACAAGGCGTCGACTATAGCGGCCACGGTTGCGCTGAGGATGGCCGCTAGTGCGCGGAGAGCCGGTGCTGCCGATGACCTTAGCGGCGGCGCGGCGGCCTCTATTCTTTCCCGCACTCTTTCCGCAGGGACGCGATTCGTTTCTTCAGTCCGACCTTCGGGTCTTGCTGCACTGCCAACTCGTACTCGCGCAAAGCCTCTTCTTTTTGGCCCAGTGACTCCAATGCTTCCCCTCGCATCCAGTGTGTCCGCGATATTGCGTAGTGGTATTTCTCAGCAAACCCGAACTCAAACGCGCGATTGCACAAGCGATAAGACACGCTCAGCCACTTCTTTCCTCAGCGGAGATTGCTTCCCAGCCATTTCCCCAGTAGCTCGGTCAAAACACTCGTACGCGTTCCTCGGCTTCTCCGGCAGTATTCGCTCGCTAGTCTTAGACTTCAACATTCCCGTCCAGCAGGTTGAAGGTTATTCAACCGGACAGACGACAACCATCCCGGAAAGCACGGATTTCCATCCCGGCAGTCTGCTGTCGCACGTCAAACGTCAGTAGGCCGGTAGAATGCGGCCTCACCTGCTTCAGCTTCCTGCCACCGATATCGAAGAGCGTAACCCATTCTGTAGGGATGCGCCGCAATCGTGAATCAGGAAGGTTCCGTTGTCCGCTACGACGGCATCCTGAATGCTTGTGCGCTTTCCCTGCGCCAAGATACTGCCTTGATGTAAGAGCAAATACTCGGTGTCGTATCCCCCAGTGGGGTTCCGCGTGCCCCACGCAACCGAGTAGTCACCGCTCAAAGAGTCCCTGAACCAGCCATGAAAGTTGAGCGCTTCCACGTCATCCTGGTACGCTTCCATAGGTTGCTCAGCAGACACCTCGTATTCCGAACTTCGCCCCATGAAGTCCAAGCGGAAGCGAGAAGGCACTCCGGGAATAAATGATTCCAAGAGGTGTGTTACTGACGGGAGGTCGGCTTCGCCAGCAGAAGAATGTGAGGGCACCTGCCGTGGTGGAGGTGGAAGGTTCGGACAACCCACCGGGCGAGGTTTTGGAACAGTGATACCAAGTCCGCATGTGGGGCATATCACTTGCAGCCCACTCCCCGCCTCGTCAATCACGATATGCTGCCCGCAAGATTCACACGCAAAGGTGATGTCCATGCTGACGCCTCTCGTTGCCGTGCACGATAACACCGGGTGGGGTGCACTGGCAAGGCTCCAGGATCGGCAAGGGGCTGCTCAGGATGGCCGACGCGTGCCGCTCTGACTCTCCGCACTTACGGCAACTCGTCGGGCCTGAGCCTCACGACAAACTGAATTTTCTCGCTGTCCGTGCCAGCCATCTCGACCCCTGACGGCACTTTGCCAAAGCCATACTCCAAAAGCGTTTTGGGGTCGTCAGCAGCGAGTTGACGCAAGATGGCTTCGAGCCGTGTGCCGCTGGCGCGATCGTCTTGTTCCGCTAGGAACGCCAAGACGCGCTCACGGAGTTGGCGAAAACTCTTTGGCCTTCCCTTGCGATTGATGCGCTTGTCGCCGGGAACGAACGTGCCGGGTTTGTGGCCTGCTTTTTCCTGTAAAACTGGTGCTTGGTTCATTGCCGTCATGTCGGTTGTGGTTGATGTCTCTTGCTCAGTCATAGTGTTGCACTCCTGAAGCCGCGCTGATCGTCAGCGTCGGTTAGGGCACGATGGCCTTTCTGCAGCTGGTCCTCCCACCGGCGGAGGTTGATGTACGTTGACGGGTACGGGATGAACTGGCCGCTGTCCTTCGTCCACTGCGGCGTGGAGCATTGCCACTTGAGAGCGGCGAGCATGAGCGGCAGTGTCGCCACCGGTACGGCAATTTGGCGAACGCCTTTTCCGCTTCTGCCTTCCCCACTTTGCGAGGGTACGCCTTCCAGAACTCCTCAAAGCCGTTACCTGTAACGTAACGTAATGTTACCCTGCTTCTGCTTCTGTCTTATGTCTTCTGTAGTTCCGGGATGGGGGTCTGGGGGAAGGGGCGACTTCTGCCGCTCCCGATCCCGGCGCACACGTTCGCGAGCCGCAACCGCGTTCGGGTCATCACTCACCCGGTCACGGTAAGCCCGGTAATTCAAAATCAGCCAGCCGCCGTCAACGGCTTCGATGCGTCGGCCTTCGTGGTCTTTGGTTCGGGAGTGCGGGTCAGGGCTGGCGAGTTTCTGCAAGGCGGTGTCGCACTCGGCTACCGAGACACGAGCGGCGGCGGCAAGGCCGGGAACCGAACCGCTCACGAAGCCGTCGGCGTTGGAGATGGCGAGCAAAGTCACCCACACGATTCTAGTTTTGTCATCCTCAGACCAGACGCTCGACAGGATGATGTCTGAAAACAGTTTGGTGAATCCGCTCATCGGCGCATCGCCTCCTGTCGTCGGCGCTTGATCTCATCCCCGATGCGCTGAGCCTGTGCGGGTGTGAACAAACGGCAACCATTTGGCGTGCGGATGATCTCCATGCCCAACTCGTCCGCGACGCGCTTGACTGTGTTGGCGTGAACGGCGTTCGGGCGCGCGATGTCCTGCGGAGTAAGCAGGGTTGACTCCGAACATGTCGCGGCAAAATTTTTTTCCGTCTCGGCGTTCACGCGATGGCCTCTCGCTTCTTGCCCCACGGCACGGCCACGGGCGGCGCTTTCGCGGCGCGATTGAGAAATGCCTGCCAATCACTGAGGCGATAGAACCGGCGACGGCCAATGCGGAGCGCGGGAAGCTCGCCGGATTTCTCCAAGCGCCAGAGGTTGGTTTCCGGTATCCGTTGCCGAATGACAGCGGCAGGGATGATCTCCAGTTCAGTGGGCAGTACGCCCGTCGCGGAACGTGTCGAAAGTTCGTGTGGTTTCATCACTGCCACTGTATGTCCAGCGGCAATGCAAAACCTCCCCAGCCTCAGCGCACCGGCTTCTGAATTTTTCGGGGCCGCCCTGGTGGGCGGAAACTGATTCCCAAATATTGGGCGATTTTCTTCGACACGCTTCAGGCTCCCCGCGCGATTTGCCCCGAGCTTCCGCGTGAGCCACTCGTGAAGCTCCCGAACGCTACGCAACTCTCCAGCTTCCTTCATTCCATCCGATATTGCCTTGATGACAGGCGTTCTGTCAGAACATCCTTTCCCGGTGCCTTGTCTTCTGGACTCTACGTAGCACTGGATGCCATAGGCAAATCCGTCGAGGAGTTGGAGACGTTGCTTTGTATCCTTTTTTGCCAAGACTTTCGGGAAAACCTTGAGTTGGGGGTTGTCGTTCTTCGCATTTTTCCTCACTTCCTCCACCGCACCATCGGGTGCGAAAATGAAACCTGCATGTGCATCCCAGAAGTCGAACTGCTGGGTTGGTTTTCGGGGAATCCCTGCGCGTTGTGCCAAGGCGATAAACTTTGAATTCCCAACCCTGTCTGTTCCAACCCTCAACGCCTCTGCCGTTCCTCTTCATGACATACGCTGGGCTTTCTTCACTCTTCGTCTTCATATTTGCCCTTCACGCAGTGACAGCAGCTTGCAGTTGCACCACGTTGGGGGGCGCGGTGTGGGAGATTTCGTCGAGTTGCTTTTTGAGGCGGCGCAAGTCTTCGTGCCGGTATTGCGCGGTGATGCCGAGCCGCTTTTCGTCGGCGCTCCGATGGCCGAGTAGATAGTGCGCGTCCGGGCCGCTCAAGTGCGTGGCCGTGGTGTGGCGGAAACTGTGGAAGCTCCATGCGTAGCGGGTGCGGCCATGTGTGCCGTTGCCGTCCACTTTGGCAAGCGTCGGCACGTCCACCATGCCGGCCAAGTCGAGGCCATTCAGCAATTCGCGCCAGCCCCGAATAAAGTTGCGGCGGCGACCTTGTGCGTAGGCTTCCCCGATCTTCTGGCCGATGATGTAGCCGGTGCGCTCGGCCTTCGGAATCGCTTTAAGGGCGCGGCGTAGCGGTTCGGCAATCGGTATCACAAGGGCGTTGCCCGTCTTCTGTTGGACAAGGTGAATTGTCGGCAGCGGACCGTCGAAGTCTTTCACGTCTTCCCACCGCATGGCGCAAACGTCACCGGCCCGCTGGCCCGTGTAGAGGGCGAGCATGGCCGTGAGGTAAACCCACTTCTCCGGGGAGTTCGCGGCGGCGGCGATCACGGCGGCGAGTTGCGCGCCGTTGAACGGCTGGCGGATGCTGGCGGTGTCGAATTTGAGGCGGCCCACCTGTTTGATGCTGGCGGGATTCACCGGCAACAAGCCCTTGTCCACGGCGTGGCCCAGCATGGCGCGGATACGATCACGGGCAAAGAGGCGGGATTTCCCGCTGTAGCCCTTGCCCTTGTAGTCAGACAGAAAGCCCTTCACGTCATCCGGCCCGATACGGTTGAGCGGCGCGTCGGCCAGGTTGACCTGTTGCGCCGCAAGGTGGGCGATGAAGTCTTCCACCACTTGGCCCACGCGGGCGATGCTGACGGCTTTCAATTCCCGATCATCACCGCTGGTGTTATGGCGCATGGCGTCGAGTTCGCGGGTGAACCATTCCCGCACCGTGGGCAAGTTCTTTGTCGCCGTGAGGTGCGCGGCTTCGGTTTCGAGTTCGGGAAGTTCGCGGAGAAGTTCGCGGGCGATCTCCAAGAGGCGGCGCTTTTCGTCGAGGTTGTCACTGGAAGCCAGCCCCACCATGCGGCCCACTTGCGCGGCGAAGATGCGCGCCTCAGCCTCGGTTGCCTTCCCGGTGTTCTGCCGCTGCCGCTTGCCGTTGACGGTGTAGCGCACCCAGAACGAGGCCGAGCCTGACGGCTGGTAAACGTGAACCTCGCCCTTTTTCCCGCGTTTCTGTGCTCTCATGGCCGCCTGCTCCCTTCGTTGGTTACTGTTGGAAACTACAGGCAAAACTAGCACATAAGGCAAAATAGGGCAAATAAAATCGGATTTTCAAAAATGCCAATGTTCACTTTGTATCGGTAAACATTGGCTTTTGCTAAGATGGCTGCCTCGCTAGGACTCGAACCTAGACAAACTGATCCAGAGTCAGTTGTGCTACCATTACACTACGAGGCAGGCGGCTTGATTCTCGAAAAGAGTAGAACGATGCGAAAAGGGTGTCAAGCCTGTCAGCCCCGAAAACATGCGAGGGCCGCCGATGCCGCCAGCTAGCTTAGCCGCATGGGCATCAGGACGTAGAGGAAGGGCGCGTTGACTTTGATGACACCAGGGCTAAGTTCGTCCGCCAATTCAAGAAAAACCTCGTCGGCATCAAGATTACGCAATGGGTCCATCATGTATTGCGGGTTAAAGGCAATTGCCATCTCCTTGCCTTTGTAGTTGATGGAGAGGGTTTCCTTGGCTTCGCCGACTTCCGGTGTGGTTGCCGTGATTGTCAGCGTGTTCTTGCCGAAACTCAGCTTTACCGACTGGGACTTTTCGCTGGCCAGTATCGAGGCGCGATGGAGTGCCGCCAACAGTAATTCGCGCTCCAAGGGGATTCGTTCCTTCGTCTCAGCAGGGATCACTTGACGAAAGTTTGGATAGGTACCCTCAATGAGTTTGGAGGCCAGAGTGGTGCCATCCAAATCGAAAACGATTTGGTTTTCACCAATGGAGAGTTTTACGTCACCTTTGTCGGCCAGCAGGCGTTCCAATTCGCCAACCGCCTTACTGGGGAGAATCAACTCGGTCTCGGCTCCTTTGGGCACCTCGATGTCGTGCTCGATGAGAGCCAAGCGCCGCCCATCGGTGGCGACGACCGTGAGTTTGTCCCCCTTGAATCCCATGAAAACGCCATTCAGTACGTAGCGTGTTTCGTCATTCGATACGGCATAAGCAGTCTTCTTGAGCATATCGCGCAACACGATTTGCTCGATTTTAAGCGCTTTGCCCGCCCCGGATTCGGGAAACCGTGGAAATTCCTCTTCCGGCAGGCCCATGATTTTATAGAATGACGACCCACAACGAATCGAGGCCGCGTTGCGGTCATCCACTTCCACTTCGATCTCGGCCGCAGGCACTTCCTTCAAGATGGAAAACAACTTTCTCGCGGGCAACGTGGTTGAACCGGTTTTTGATACGTCCGCTTCCACCTTGCAACGAACACCAACATCCAAGTCCGTGGTCGTGAGACTAACACTACCGCTAGATGCCTGAACAAGCACGTTGGACAAGATCGGCAACGTGGTACGGGTGCTCACAACATTCTGAACGCGCTGCAAACCATCGAGAATGGCTTCTTTGGTGACTTTGAGTTTTATCGGCATTGGTGTCAGGATACTAATACAATGTATAAATATATAGGAAAATAATAGTCGTTACCGTTCGGGCTGTGAATATCGCAAACAACTTTTCTTGTCAAGGGTGCAGCAAGCGGTTACGCATGCCTGTCGCGTGGGGAAAATCGTGAAGTTTTGCACCAAGATGGTTGAAACACGAACAAGAACTCGACTCATCAACACATTTCGGCAACCGATTGACACCTTGTTGATAGGTTATTAACGCTGTAGCGACTGCTCCAGATACGACACCGTCTGACGCAGACGTTGATCCTTTCCCGTGCGTTTCTCAATGACCCGACACGCGTGGAGAACCGTGCCGTGGTCGCGTCCGCCGAAAGATTCTCCGATGTCCGCGAGTGACCGACTTGTCAACGTCCGGCTCAGATACATCGCCACTTGCCGCGGGAACGCCACGTTTTGGGGACGGCGGCGACTGGTCATATCAGCGAGGCGTATGTCGAAGTGTTCGGCGACTTTCTTTTGGATGGATTCGATGGTGAGCGTCCGCTTGGCTTCTTCGTGGAGCGCATCCCGGAGGAGTGACTCCAAAGCGTCGCGGTTAACCTCTTTGCCCGTGAGAGATGCGTAGGAGGCCACACGGACAAGAGCGCCCTCCAATCGGCGAATATTGGTGCGAATCTTCTCGGCAATGAATTCAATCACTTGATCAGAAAGCTTCACATCCATCACAGCTGCCTTCTTCTTGAGGATGGCGATGCGCGTCTCAAGGGCGGGTGGTTGGAGCTCCGTAACCAAGCCCCACTCAAAGCGGGAAACGAGCCGAACTTCGAGGTTGGCAATTTCGGCGGCCGGTCGGTCGCTGGACAGGACGATCTGCTTATGCGCGTCAAAGAGTGTGTTGAAGGTGTGAAAAAACTCGTCCTGCATCCGCTCCTTGCCCGCCAGGAACTGGATGTCGTCAATGAGGAGCACGTCGGCTTGGCGGTACTTCTTGCGAAACTTCGTCATGCTGCTGTTTTGAATCGCTTGAATGAAATCATTGGTGAACTGCTCGCAGGTGATATAGCAAACCCTGCGGACCTTGCCGTTGGCCGAAGCCGCATGCCCGATGGCCTGCATGAGGTGGGTCTTGCCGAGACCCACCCCGCCGTAGATGAACAGCGGGTTGTAGGCCTTCGCGGGTGATTGGGCGACGGCCATCGCGGCCGCGTGGGCGAAGTTGTTGTTGGGACCCACGACGAATCCCGCAAACGTGTTGCGTGGATTCAGCTTTGCATCGAGGTCGGTCTTGGTTGTCTCGCGCTTCTCAGCCATAACCGCCGCCGGTCGCGCCAATTCGGCCGGCGCTTTCAATCCTTGGCTGACAGTTAAGCGAACCTGCAGCGGTTGGCGGGAAACCTGATTAACCGCCTCACGTATCAAGGGTAGGAAGTTGTCTTGGAGCCAGATCTGGTAGAACTCATTGGCCACTCCCAACACCAGTGCGTCTTGAATGACTTCCACGGGTTTAATGGGCGCGAACCAACGGTTGAATAATTCGGGATTGAGCATCCCTTGCAGAATCTTGCTTGCGTCTCGCCACAACTGATCGTGCCCCATCGTCATATTTCCTCCGCAGTCCTGACACCCGACTTATTCACAGGGTGTTAACACCGCCACGCATCAGCCCTGTGGGCCGACCGCGCCAGAGGCGGACGGAGAAGGAGACCTGCACACGAATGCCAAGGAAGTAGAAACCGCAAAAACCCTCCTACCTTGCCATCCAAACCCCAGCAACTGCGAAAATTACAACTCGAAAACGGCTCTTACACCGCTGTGCAGTTGCGCTTTCCCGTTACAACACTCGTGTCAGACTCGGGAGAGAGACGAACCAGAAATCCTCATGTCCTGGACGATGCATACGGCCAACTAGCTACATGGCTAAGCATCCAGGCTACTAACAGGTTATTCACAGCCCTCTCCTCGTCCTCGCCTACGCCTTTGCGGACGACACCATAGCGATCATGTTTGTGGTCTTCAAGAAAAAAATGCAGTGGCGCCAAAAAATTTTTCTGGAAGTCGCGGACCTTAGAAAAAAACAGGGCCCGAAGTTCGCGAAAACTTCGAGCCCTGCGCGTGACGCAAAATTTTACGCGTCGTAATACATGTGGAACTCCCACGGGTGTGGCCGCAGGCGGACTTGGTCCTGTTCTTTGCGCTTCATCTCGAGCCAGGTGTCGATTACATCCTGTGTGAACACGTCGCCCTTGAGCAGGAACTCGTGGTCGTTCTCCAGCTCATCGCACGCCTCGGTGAGACTGCCTGGCATTGACGGCACCTTCTTGAGTTCGCTGGCCGACAGCTCGTAGATGTTCTTGTCGAGTGGCTCGCCCGGATCGATGCGGTTTTCAATCCCGTCCAAGCCAGCCATCAACAACGCGGAAAACGCGATGTAGGGGTTCGCCGTCGGATCGGGCGGGCGATACTCGATGCGCTTGGCCTTCGGGCTGGGTGAATAGGTCGGGATGCGGATAGCCGCCGAGCGATTGCGACTCGAATACGCGAGGTTTACGGGCGCTTCAAAGCCCGGCGTGAGGCGCTTGTAGCTGTTGACGGTCGGGTTCGTGATTGCCGCGACGGCGCGCGCGTGCTTGAGAATGCCGCCGATATAGTGCAAGGCCATCTGGCTCAGGCCGGCGTATTCCTTGCCGGCAAACAGCGGTTTGCCCTTCTTCCACAAGCTCTGGTGCGTGTGCATGCCGCTGCCATTATCGCCAAACAGTGGTTTGGGCATGAATGTGACTGTCTTGTTGTGCCGCTTGGCCACGTTCTTGACGATGTACTTGTACAGCAACATGTCGTCGGCCATGGGAACCAAGGCGTTGAAGCGCAGATCGATTTCAGCCTGGCCCGCCGTGGCCACTTCGTGGTGTTCCCTTTCGACCTTGAGGCCGCAATCCCTCATGACCAGGATCATTTCGTTACGGATATCGCCTTGTGTGTCCTGCGGGGCCACAGGGAAGTAGCCTTCCTTGTGGCGAATCTTGTTGCCAAGATTGGGGAACTCTTCGCGACCGCTGTTCCAGATGCCTTCGTTGGAATCAATGTAGTAATAGGCGCTGTTGGAGGTCTGGGCGAAACGGACATCGTCGAAAATGAAGAATTCCGCCTCCGGGCCAAAGAAGGCCGTGTCGGCAATGCCCGTTTGCTTGAGATACGCCTCAGCTTTGCGGGCGATGTTACGCGGGTCCCGGCTGTATGGCTCGTGAGTGATTGTGTCCACTGCGTCAGCCACGATGCTCAGAGTGGTGACCTGTGGGAATGGATCGATGATCGCAGTGGCCGGGTCCAGCATCAGCAGCATGTCGCTAGCCTCGATGGACTTCCATCCGCGGATTGAGGAACCGTCGAATCCGAGGCCCGCCTCAAAAACCTCCTCCTCCAGCTCTGAGATCGGGCAGCAGAAGTGTTGCCACGTGCCCAAGAAATCGCAGAATTTGACGTCTACAAGTTGTACGTTCTTGCTTTTGCACAGCGCCAGAACTTCTTTGGGTGTCATCGGTATCCTCCTGGCCGGGCGGTGAGCCAATCACCACGCGGGCCGAATTTTGATTCCTCGTTAATCCTGTTTGGGCGGCACTACACAGCTTGATCGCCGCGCTCTTCGGTCCGAATGCGCACGGCTTCGTCGATGGGCAGCACAAAAATCTTGCCATCGCCAATCTTGCCAGTCTTCGCCGTCTTGAGAATCGCGCTGACTGCGGCCTCCACATTACCGTCGGGCAACACGATCTCCAATTTCAGCTTCGGCAAGAAATCCACAGTGTATTCGCTACCCCGGTAGATTTCGGTATGGCCCTTTTGCCGGCCAAAACCCTTGACTTCGGTCACCGTCATGCCCTCAACGCCCACACCAGCGAGCGCTTCCTTGACGTCTTCGAGCTTGAACGGTTTGATAATAGCCTCAATCTTCTTCATTAATTACCTCCCCAAGTGCGGGTGCGCATACTAGAGAACCACATCGGGCCTGTAAACAGAAAAAGCACCTCGGCAGTCACTCGCTCTCGCCGCACCGGGAGTCTCTTGCTCGTGCGCGATCGAGTTAGCACGCAATATGCCACCGCTTGCGGGCGGCACCGCAAGGTCGCCGCGTAATTTATTTGGAAGCAAGCAGTTGTATCTCGTCGACAGGCGGAGGCGACCACATGAAATCGCGGCGAGTGCTGCGGGCAAATGTCCACACTGGTCAAAATCCTGCGGGACACCGGACGCGCTGGGTTTGCTGTTGCTGACCCTTTCCAACGCGTGCTAACGTGGCCCGGTCATGGATGCACCAGGCAAAGTGCCAGACTCCATCAACTGCCACTCCTGCGGGGCGATTCTCGATTTGACCAGCCAAGCCGGTTTCAAGCATGTTGAATGCAAGCATTGCGGCGCGCTTTCGGTTGTGCCACTGCAGTTCGGTGATTTCCTGCTGCTGAACGTAATCGGCATCGGCGGCATGGGTGCGGTGTACAAAGCCATCGATCTCCCCCTGAACCGTTATCTCGCGCTCAAGATACTCCACAAGAAGTTGTCCAGCGACGCCACGTTCGTCGCCAGTTTCTCCAGCGAGGCGCAGGCGGCCGGGTCCATCAACCATCCCAACGTTGCCCAAGCGTATTCCTTTGGCGAACACAATGGTCAGTACTATCTGGCCATGGAGTTGTGTGATCGTGGCAGCCTCGATGATCGCATTACGAAGCTGGGCAAACTCCCTGAGCCCGAAGTCCTGTCCATCGGCCAGCAAATTGCGTCGGCTTTGCGCATGGCTTGGCAACGCGGCCTGCTTCATCGCGACGTAAAGCCCGGCAACATCCTCTTCAACGGGGATGGCGTCCCGAAGATCGTTGATTTTGGCCTAGCGCGCGCCCGTGATAGCGCTGCCGAAGGCGGCCCGGAGTGGGCATCCGAACCGATTTGGGGTACCCCCTACTATGTTGCGCCGGAAATGCTCCGCGGGAAACCAGAAGGCGTGCGCAGCGATATCTATTCGCTCGGCGCAACTCTGTTCCACGCGCTGGCAGGCCGACCGCCCTTCGACGCAGCAACCGCCAGCGACGACGTAGGCGGGCAGCCCCTGACCGATCCCGCACTCACGCTCAAAGAGTCCGTGCCGACAATAAGCGAGTACACCGTCCGCGTCATCGCGCGGATGTTGGCCAGGGATCCGGCCGAGCGGTATGGCTCCTATGACGAAATCATTCGGGATCTCACCGAGGCGCAAGTGATGGAGATAACAAAACCCGTCGCCGCCCCGAGCAGAGAACGCTACCTGAAAATGTTTCTGTTCGGCGCGCCACTGGCGGTTATCGTCTGTGCTGGTGTCATCTGGTTCGCATGGAAAAGCCACGTCATCGGGCGGCCGACAACGCCCGCGGTTTCGCCACCGACGGACGCGATGCTGGCCACGGCGAAGGTTATTGATTTCAGGCCAGACGCCCCGTGGGTGAAGTCGTGGAATGTGGGCATGCTCCAGCTGACGCAGGGACGTTACGCTGAAGCGGTGCGTGGCTTCGAGAGCGCGCTCCAATTGGCCGGCCCATCCCATCCCTGGCAAAGCCAGTGGATCCAGTTTTTCGAGGGGATGACGCTTCTGGTGGCGGACCGCCCCGAGGAAGCCAACAGCCTGCTAACGCGCGCCCGCAAGATTCCCCCAAAACCAGGAGTGCCCGAGGTAATCGCCACGGGCAATTTTGCGAACGTGCTCATCGAAACGATGCTCGGCGTGACCCCCTTGGCCGACCTGGAGGCCACTATCCAGCGCATGCCGCCTTGGGCGGCGGGGTTGACGCGGTTCACGGCGGGCTTGAAGCATCTTGATCTGGGCGAATTCCAGAAGGCGGCGGCGTCCTTTCGTGAATATCGGAAACAGGATCGGGCCGCAGGCGAGCCGTGGGCTTTCGACCTGCAACCGCTCACGGACAAGCTCGCACACCAGAGCGATCAGGCGGAGGCGACCATGTCGGGAATCGACATCCTCGGCAAGGCGGGGAAGTATCAAGAGGCGTTGGCGGAACTCAACGGCGCCTTGACCAATACGGACCTCGCGGGACTGAAACGGGCATTGCTCGCGAAGCGACCCGAGTTGGAAAGCGCCGCCGTGCAGGCGCGCGGGAAAAAGGAGTAAAGCAAAGCAAAAGGCCAGGGCACATCGCACCCAGCGACGGGATGCCCACACGCCACCCTCGACGGTCAAAAGCCAGCCAGCGGTGTCATGGCACCACGGCTGGCGGGGGTACGAGGATCTGGTTAATCACCGTCTTGACACCCTTCGCAGCGTGCGCGATGGCTTCCGCGCGCCATGAGGCGGCAAGATTTGGCGCCGTCCCACGAAGTGTAACGGTGTCCCCATCAACTTCGATAATGATGCCTGCCGTCGAGCCAGGATCGGCGCTAAGTTGACGGCGGATTTGAGAGCCAATGCTCTCCGTGCTGATTTCTTCGCCAGCGGGAGCGGGAGCTGACACAGGCTGCCCCAGCGCGCGCATCGCGGGTTCGGGTTCAGGCTCGGCCCGCTTGTCAGCGGTTGCCGAAGCACAGCCACCGCAGAACGTCGCGAGGGCGGCGAGGATTGTCGCACTCAAGAGAAACCAGACTCGCATCAGCCACCTGCCTTCCGGCCGGTACCGTAGCACGAACTGTCGGGGCCGGGGAATGATTTTTTTGGATGTCGCCAGGCACGGAAGGGAAGACGGGTTGAAGATTGGTGCGCGGGACAGGACTTGAACCTGCACGGCTTTCGCCATACGCCCCTCAAACGTACGTGTCTGCCAATTCCACCACCCGCGCACAAGCGGCGTGAGACGTTGATAAATTATATGGAAAGACGAGCGCCAGCAAGCTAAGATTTCTTACCTATGTCAGGCCATTCCAAGTGGTCGAAGATCAAGCACACCAAGGGGGTTGTTGACTCCAAGCGCGGGAAGGTTTTTGCGAAGCTGGGGAAGGAAATGACCGTGGCCGCCAAGCATGGCGGCGGGGACCCCGGTTTCAACCCGCGGCTGCGCACCATCCTCATGAAAGCGCGCGCTGTCAACATGCCTGCCGACAACATTGATCGCGCCATCAAAAAGGGCACCGGCGAACTCCCCGGCGTCTCCTACGAGGAAATCACCTACGAGGGCTACGCCCCGGGCGGGGTAGCGTTATGGGTGGATCTGCTTACCGACAACAAAAACCGTACGGCGTCCGAGATTCGCACCCTCTTTACCAAGAACCACGGCAACATGGCCGGCACCGGCGCGGTGAAACATCTCTTCCACCGCAAAGGACAGATCCTCGTCGCGAAAGAACAGATTCCCGAAGACGACCTGATGAGCCTGGCCCTCGACGCGGGCGCCGAGGACATGATCTCGCATCCCGACACCTACGAGATCCTCACCGACCCGCATCAGTTCGAGGCCGTCCACAAGGCGCTGGAGGCCAAGAACATCAAACCGCAGTCGGCTGAAGTGGTTCAATTGCCGCTCACGCCCGTGTCCATCACGGACGAAAAGACGGCACGTGCCGTCCTCGCGATTATCGATGCGCTCGAAGACAACGACGACGTCCAGAACGTTTACTCCAACTACGATATTCCCGACGACCTGATGGAGAAGGTTCAGGCCGCCGCCGCGTAGTGATCACGGCGATCTGTGACGGCCACCGTACCATGAGAATCCTCGGCATCGACCCCAGCCTGCGTTCCGCCGGCTTCGGCGTCATCGAAGTCAACGGCAACCAGATGATCGCCCTTTGCCACGGCCACATTGATAACCCGCCGGATCTCTTGCCGTCGCGCTGTCTCGTGCGCATCGGCGACGTGGTGACGAAACTGATTGACGATTACAAACCCGGGGTGGTGGCGATCGAAGGGTTGGTGTACGTTCAGAACACCCGCATCGCGTTCACACTTGGCCAGGTGCGCGGCGTCGTGATCGCCGTCGCGGCAGGAAACAACCTGTCAATCTACGAATACGCGCCGCGAAAAGTCAAACAAGCGGTCACCGGGCTCGGTGGCGCCGGCAAAACACAGGTCGGCAACATGGTCAAGATGATGCTCGGCTTGAAGCAAGCGCCGCAGGCGGACGCGGGCGATGCCCTGGCCATCGCCATCTGCCACGCCCACAGCTGCCGCGGCATCCAGGTAAAGCCCCAGAAACAAATCTAATTCGCGTTGATTCGCGTTGGTTCGCGGGTACACTGGCCGGCGATGATCACCCACCTCCACGGCAAGCTCGCGGAATCCACCCCGACCCATGTTGTCGTGGACTGCCAGGGGGTCGGCTACTCCGTGTTCATTCCGCTGTCGAGCTACGACAAGCTCCCCGCGCGCGGCAGCGACGTGAAACTCCTGACGCATCACCACGTCAACGCCCAGGATGGCGCGCAGCAACTCTACGGATTTGTGACGGCGGAAGAACGCGAGATGTTCCTGTTGCTCATCAGCATCAGCGGCATCGGCCCCAAGCTCGCCGTCAACATCCTGAGCAGCACGTCCATTTCCGCCTTACGCAATGCGATTGCCAGCGGCGACACCAAAACGCTCTCCACATTGCGCGGCATCGGCAAAAAGACCGCGGAACGACTTGTCGTCGAGTTGAAAGACAAGATCGGCGGGGCGGCCGCCTTCCAGACGAAGGGCCGCGCGGCCACCCCCGAGGAACAGAAACTCACCGATGCCGTCCTCGCCCTCATTTCGCTTGGCTACAAGCAAGTCGACGCCCATCAGGCTGTTCTCGCCGCCGTCGGGGAACTGGGCGCAAAGGCCGGCGTCGAAGAACTCGTGCGTTTGGCATTGAGAGGTGCGTAGAGAATATCTGCCAGCCGTGGGGAAGGTCAGGAGGATGGATAACGCGTAAATCCGGCGCTGTGCGCTACCCAAAGATATTTTGTTTCTTTTTCGTCGGATCGGAGAACATGATCAACGCCATGCCCACCGCACCGACAATCCAGGAAAAGAACGGAGTCGTGAATGTCCACAGCCACCAGCGGGTCGGAACCACAACGGACGTCCCGGAAGTCGGGAAATCGGAATAGGTGAGGGGCTTGTAGGTCTCGGACACGAGAAGAGAGCCATGGATGGTGTATAGATATCGCATTTGCCGACGCGCGGTGATTACCTCGATATTATTTCGGCCCTTGAGTCCGAGCTTGAAAGTGCCGCCGCCCGCATTGACGAACCAACCCGTTACGAATTTCCAGTCGGGGTCATAGACCTGGATTCTCCCCGTTGTCGTATGGGGAACCACAAATTTCCCATCCAGCGTGGTCAGGACGCCGTTGGCGAAGCCCATCGGCCATTCGAAGTCTGCTGGCAGCCAACGGAGTCCGCCCGCGGCCGAGAAAGCCGCGCCCAGGAACCCCAGCCCACCAATCACGGCAAGGGCGCCGCCCGTAGCGGTCAACCACCGCCTCCGGCCGGTGTATTCCCGGAATCGGTAGGCGGCCAGCGCCCCGTATCCGACGAACATCCAGCCAACGACGAAGACAATGCCTACGAAGATCGTGTTCAGAATTCACCCTGCACAGGCTGAACAGAAAAAAGAGACGCCACCGGGCGTCTCTTGCCGTCAACTCGCTTCATGATGGGCACCGTAACGCAAGTCCCCGCCACCGTTCAAGAATGAACTCATCAACCCGAACCACGCGGATTTGCCCAGCGGTCTTTTCGTCTTGCCTCTTGCGGTCACCTTCCGCATCTTGCAGACATGGCGGAGCGGTTCGTTACCGAAACCATTCACGACAAGGCGCTGGACGTGTCGTTGCGCCCCGGTCTGTTTGCGGATTTCCAAGGACAGGGCAAGGTCAAAGAGCGTCTCGAACTTGCCATCGAGGCGGCGCGTCAGCGCCAGGAACCGCTCGACCACATCCTGCTCAGCGGCCCGCCCGGATTGGGCAAGACCACGCTCGCATACATTCTCGCCAAGGCGATGGGCGTCAACATCGTGGTAACCAGTGGCCCCGCGTTGGAAAAGGCGGCCAACCTCGCCGGGTTGTTGACGAAACTCGACAAGGGTGACGTCTTGTTCATCGATGAAATCCACCGTCTCCAGTCAGTGGTCGAGGAATACCTGTACCCCGCGATGGAGGATTTCAAGCTCGACATTGTCATCGACCAGGGGCCGAACGCCCACAGTGTGCACCTGCCGCTTCCACGGTTCACGCTCATCGGCGCGACCACCCGCAGCGGACTGCTCACGGCGCCCTTGCGCTCGCGATTCCCCGTCACCGAGAGACTCAACTACTACGTCGCGGACGAACTCACCTCCATCCTCCGTCGTTCCTCGCGCATCCTGAACGTGGACATCGACGATGGCGGCGCGACCGAGATCGCCGGTCGTGCGCGCGGCACACCGCGGATCGCCAACAATTTGCTCAAACGCGTCCGCGACTACGCGCAGGTGAAGGCCGATTCGAAAAAGATCACCGCAGACATCGCGGACAAGGCGCTGGCAATGCTGGAGATCGACGAGCGCGGCCTCGACGAAATGGACAAGCGCATCCTCGAAACGCTGGTGCACAAGTTTGGCGGCAAGCCCGTCGGCGTCAATTCGCTCGCCGTTGCCGTGGGCGAGGAAGCCGACACCCTGGAGGAGGTGTACGAGCCGTTCCTGATCCAGGAAGGCTATCTCAAACGCACCCCGCAAGGCCGCGTGCCGACCGAGCTGGCCTACCAGAAACTCGGTGTCAAAGCCGGCGCGAAACAAGACAATCTATTTTAGATGCCGAAGAGAACCGACATTCGGAAGATCCTGATTATTGGGAGCGGGCCGATCGTGATCGGCCAGGGGTGCGAGTTCGACTATTCGGGAACACAGGCGTGCAAGGCGTTGCGTGAGGAAGGCTACCAGGTGGTGCTGGTCAACTCGAATCCGGCGACGATCATGACCGACCCGGAGTTTGCCGACGGCACCTACATCGAACCGATCACGCCCGAGGTGATCGAGAAGATCATCGAACGCGAGAAGCCCAACGCCTTGTTGCCGACGCTCGGCGGCCAGACGGGCCTCAACACCGCGATGGCGCTGTGGCGCGGCGGCGTGCTGCAGAAACACGGCGTCGAAATGATCGGCGCGAAGGCCGAGGCCATCGAAAAGGGCGAAGACCGCCTCAAGTTCAAGGAGGCGATGCAGAAGATTGGTCTGGATGTGCCCGTCAGCGGGGTGGCCCACACGCTGGAGGAAGCGCGCGAGGTCACGCACATGATCGGCCGCTTTCCGGTCATCATCCGGCCCGCGTATACGCTCGGGGGCACGGGCGGCGGCATCGCCTACAACCGCGAAGAGTTCGACACCATGGCGCAAGGCGGCCTCGACGCCTCGCCGGTCTCCGAAATCCTTGTCGAGGAATCACTCATCGGCTGGAAAGAGTATGAGACCGAGGTGATGCGCGACAGGGCCGACAACTGCGTCATCGTCTGCTCCATCGAGAACCTCGACCCGATGGGCGTGCACACCGGCGATTCGATCACCGTCGCGCCGATCCAGACCCTGACCGACAAGGAATGGCAGCTCATGCGTGACGCCAGCTTCGCCTGCATCCGCGAGATCGGGGTTGAGACGGGCGGCTCGAACATCCAGTTCGCCGTCCACCCCGAGAACGGCCGCCTGTGCGTGATCGAGATGAACCCGCGCGTCAGCCGCTCCAGCGCGCTTTCCTCGAAGGCCACGGGATTTCCGATCGCGAAGATCGCCGCCAAGCTCGCGGTCGGTTACACACTCGACGAAATCCCCAACGACATCACCAAGTCCACCCCGGCCAGTTTTGAGCCGACGATAGACTACGTGGTGGTGAAGATCCCCCGGTTTGCCTTCGAGAAGTTTCCCCAAGCCGATCCCACGCTCACCACGCAGATGAAATCCGTCGGCGAAGTCATGGCGATCGGCCGCACATTCAAGGAATCGCTGCAAAAGGCGCTGCGCTCGCTCGAAATCGGCGCGCACGGCCTCAGCGGGGGGCGCTGGGGCGGTCGCGAACTTCCGTCACGCGAGGAAATCGAGCGCAAACTCATCACCCCGTGCGCCGAGCGCATCTTCTACATCCGCCACGCCTTCCGTGCCGGCTTCAAGGTGGACGCCGTCTACCTGCTCACCAAAATCGACCGGTGGTTCCTCCAGAACATCAAGGAGATCGTGGACATGGAGGAACAACTCGCCGCCGCCGGGAGACTGGAAGCGCTGGTCCAGTGAAGAGACGCGTCCGATAGCGTCGAAGACCGAGGCCGGCGCGGAATTGGACGCGAGAGGCGCCGAGTCTCCAGGGCGGATTTTCTCAAGGGCGCGAAACTTTGGCCGCCATCGGTTACCGCGCAAAAGTATTTTCGAAAAATCGCACGCGCGAGTTGACGCGGGGAAATTCCGGGCGTAACTATAAATCAAGAGAAGCGGGAGCATGATGGGACGACATGTAACTCGCCTCGCGACCGCAAGAGGTCTGGTGGTCGCCGGGATTTGCCTGCTGACGGGTCAAGTCGGCGTTGCTCGGGTCAGTGCAGAATCAATCCTGTTTGCCTTCACCGGCGCGACATCGAAAGACGCGGTCGAACTGCGCGGCGTGGACGTTTCCGCCGCGCCCGGCGACTCCGGCATGGCGGTGCGCGTGGACGGCGAGGACGATGCCGCGTGGGCCGGGATGGTGTTGAAAGCGCCGCACGGCCACTGGAATCTTTCCGAGCACGACGGCCTGCTGCTCGACGTGCGTAACGTCGGGACCGATCCATTGACCATCGAGTGCCGGGTAGAAAATGCCGATGCCGACCCCCCCCTGCATTCCAATACCGACCAGGTGACGCTCGCGCCGGGCGCACGGGGCACGTTGGATGTGAGATTCAAACGGTCGGCGTTCAGCCTGGCGTCGCTTCCCATGTTTGGCATGCGCGGGTTCCCGCCGCCCGACCGGGGCGAAGACACGATTGATCCCGGCGCGATAGCGCGCGTGGCGATTGTCGTCCCGAAACCGAAAAGCAAGTTCAGTTTTGAGATTGGGGACGTGCGCCTGAGCGCGCTCAGCATCAGCGCCGAGAAGGCACCCGAGGCGGTACGCTCTCTGCTTCCGTTCATCGACACGTTCGGCCAGTACCTGCACGCCGATTGGCCGAACAAGACCCACAGCCTGCAGGAATTGAGAGCACGAAGCGCCGCCGAGATGACCGAGTTGGACTCGAATCCCGGCGAGAAATCGTGGGACAAGTATGGGGGCTGGAGAAGGGGGCCGTTGCTGCTGGGCACGGGGTTCTTTCGCACGGCCAAGTACGACGGGAAATGGTGGCTGGTGGATCCCGATGGGCGGCTGTTCTTTTCGAACGGAATCGACTGCATTTGGCCGGGCGAATCCACCCCCATCGACGGCCGCAGCGCGTGGTTCCAGGATTTCCCGGGCGCGGAGGCCGACTTCAAGAATTTTTTGACTCCCGGCAGCCAGCCGCAATGGGGACATTATCTCGCCGCGAGGCCGGCGGCCTTTGATTTCGCAGGCGTCAACCTGAAGCGGAAATACGGCGCGGATTGGCGGAAGGATTTTTCCGACGTGACGCAGCGCCGGCTCCGGAGTTGGGGACTCAACACGATCGGCAACTGGTCGGACCCGAGGCTCTGCGCGCAACAACGGACGCCGTACGTGGCGGCGGTCCACTTTGCGAGCAAGCCGCTGGAAGGGAACAAGGGATACTGGGCGCGGTTCCGCGATGTGTTCGACCCCGATTTCGGGATCGAACTCCGCGCCAGTGTGGCGGACCAGGCCACGGCCACCGCGGACGATCCGTGGTGCATCGGTTACTTCATCGACAACGAGATCATCTGGGGTAGCGAGGTCTCGCTGGCGCTGGCGACGCTCAACTCGCCCGCGTACCAGGCGGCCAAGCAGGTGTTCGTGTCCGATTTGATGGCCAAATACGGCACGGTGGATAAACTCAACGCGGTCTGGAAGATGTCGTACAAATCATGGGGCGACATGATTGAAAGCCGCGAGACGCCCGACAAGGCGCGCGCCCACGATGACCTGCTGGCGTTTTACAAGCATACGGTCCGGGAATACTTCAAACTCTGCCGCCAGGCCGTGCGCGAGACCGCCCCCAACCATCTGTACCTCGGCTGCCGTTTTTCGGGCGTGAACCCCGTCGTCGTCGAGGTCGCGTCACATTTCTGCGATGTGCTCAGTTACAACATTTATCGTCGTTCGGTAGCTGATTTCCGTTTGCCCGCTGGCGTGGACGCGCCGGTGATCATCGGCGAGTTCCACTTTGGCGCGACCGACCGCGGACAGTTTTATCCCGGGCTGGTGAGGGTTAAGGATCAGGCGGAGCGCGCCGCGGCCTATCAGGGCTTCGTGCGCGGCGCCCTCCGCCATCCCAACATCGTCGGCTGCCACTGGTTCTCCTACCGCGACGAACCGACCACGGGCAGGACGCTCGACGGCGAGAATTACCAGAACGGCTTTGTGGATGTTGCCGACACGCCGTACACCGAGACCGTCGAAGCCTCCCGCGAGATCGGCCATCATCTCTACGAAATTCGTTCCGGCACCGAGCCGGCATCACTTCCCCAGCTCACCGCCAAGCGGTGACGCGCCACCGCAAACCCAGCGACCGGATGCGTGGTGGCTTTAGCCGAACGCCTGACTCCTGTCTGGCGGGACAAATTATTTTCGGGACAAGCCGAACCCACTTTTCAGTTGACGTTTGACCAGCCGGGAGGGGTTATTGTCCCAAGGGAGCAAGGATTCTGGCGAAACGATGACCCGCGCAATGAAGAGTCCGTGGATGTTGCTGGCCGCAGTGTGCGCGCTGGTCATCGGAGTGTACGCATCCATGGCCGAGTCGGGGGTGTTGGAACTAGTCAGTCCGAATGCGGCGGGCACGTATTACAATTTATTGGTGCAGGGCTTTCGCGCGGGCCATCTCAGCCTGAAAAAGGAGGTCCCGCCCTGGTTTTCGCGGCTTGCCGACCCGTACGATCCGGCCGTGGATCCACCTTATCAGGATCCGCAGTACCGGATGAGCGACCTGAGCTACTACAAGGGCCGGTTCTACCTGTACTTTGGCGTTGTGCCCGCGTTGATCTTGTTCTGGCCGTACGTCGCGCTGACCGGCCAGTACCTGTTTCATCGGCAGGCCGTGATGATCTTTTGCACCACAGGCTTTCTGGCCAGCGTGGGCCTGCTGCGCGCCTTGTGGCGACGCTACTTTGCTGAAGTCAGCGGCGGGGTGGTGGCGGCGTGCGCATTGGCGCTCGGCCTGGCGACGGGGGTGACGATGTTGTTGTCCCAGTCGGATGTTTACGAAGTGGCGATCAGTTGCGGGTATATGCTGACGATGCTGGCATTGGGGGCGATCTGGCGCGCGTTGCACGAGTCGGAGCGGAGGGGCCGGTGGCTGGCGGCGGCAAGCGTGGCGTACGGGCTGGCGGTGGGGGCGCGACCGTCCCTGGTCTTTGGCGCGGTCATCCTGCTGGTGCCGGTGGCCCAAGCGTGGTGTGAGCGGCGGCAGGTTTGGGCGGCATGGCTGGCGGCGACCGGCCCGATCGTACTCATCGGGTTGGGCCTGATGCTCTACAACGCCCAACGGTTCGGCAGTCCATTCGATTTCGGGCAGCACTACCAGTTGAACTTCCGGGAGCGGGTGATTACGCAACAGAACTTCAGTCCGCGGTATCTCTGGTTCAATTTCCGGGTCTATTTTCTGGAGCCGGCGCGCTGGAGCGCCCGGTTCCCCTTTGTGCATGAAATCGCCATGCCACCCGTACCGAGGGGCCATGGCGGGGTGAACAAACCGTTCGGCATCCTTACCAACATCCCGCTGGTGTGGCTGGCGTTGGCTGCGCCGCTGGCATGGCGGAAACGGCCGGGGCCGTCGGGCACGAACTTGCGCTGGTTTGTAATGGCGGTGGCCCTGCTGTTCGGGATTTGTGCATTGACCCTTGGGTTCTTCCTTGGCGCGGCCTTCCGCTACGAGGTGGACTTCCTGCCGGCACTACTATGGCTGGCAGTGGTCGGTATCCTCGGATTGGAACGCGCATTGGCGAGCCGGCCAGCCTGGAGGCGGACGGCGCGTTGGGGCTGGGGTTTGCTGCTGGGTTTCTCGGTGGTGTTTAATTTGTTGGCGAGCGTCGAAAGCTACGCGCATGCGGACTGTGCGCTCGGGGACGCGATGGCGCGAGCGGGACGGGTGCCTGAAGCGATCCAATTTTTCGAGAAGGCGTTGCGTCTCAAACCCGATTTTGCCGATGCGCATTGCGATCTGGGAATCGCCCTGGAGCGGGAGGGCAGGACGCAGGAGGCGGTGGAGCATTTCGAGCAGGCCGTGAAAATCAATCCCAATTACGTCGGCCCGCAGTACAATCTGGGGCTCGCGCTGGTTCGACTGGGCCGGGTACGGGAGGCGATCGGACATTGGAAGGAATCGCTGCGGATCAGGCCGGATTTTGCCGAGGCGCATTGCAATCTGGGAATCGCGTTGGCGCAATTAGGCGAGACACAGGACGCGAAGGAGCATTTGGAGCAGGCGCTACGGCTCAAGCCCGATTTGGCCGAGGCGCGAATCGCGCTCGCACGGCTGCAAGGTGGCCAGTGAGGGGCAGCCCCCGGAAGTTCAAACGGCAAGGTTTGAAACTCGTACAAAGCGGGGAGCCGATAATCTTCCGGTCGATGGCGCCAATCTGGTTTGGGGAGTCCTTTCTATTGCAGTTGTGAACCTGAGTGTTGTGGATCGGCGACCACCAAGGCCAAGAAAGCTGGTCCGTCTCGGACCAACCGCCACTTGTCAAAACCATGAGGCTTCGCTAAGGTCGCCTGCTGATGGCGAGCAATCACAAACAGTCGCTTCTTCAGAAGGCCAAGACTTTGGGGTTCTCCGACTGGCAGATTGCGTCGTTGGTGGGGAGCACGGAGGACGAGGTGCGGGCGTTGCGGAAGAAGATCGGGCTGGTGCCGTCGTATCGGCTGGTGGACACGTGCGCGGCGGAGTTTGAGGCGTACACGCCGTATTACTACTCGACCTATGACACGGGCGACGATGAGGTGCGTAAGACCGACACGCGCAAGGTGATGATCCTCGGCGGCGGACCGAACCGCATCGGGCAGGGGATCGAGTTCGACTACTGCTGCGTGCACGCGGCGTTCGCGCTCAGGGAGCTCGGGTTCGAGACGATCATGGTCAACTCGAATCCCGAGACGGTCTCGACCGACTACGACACGAGCGACAAACTCTTTTTCGAGCCGCTCACGCAGGAGGATGTGCTGAATATTTACGAGTGCGAGCAGTGCTGGGGGGCGATCGCGCAATTCGGCGGGCAGACGCCGCTCAATCTCGCGCTGGGCCTGCAGAAGCATGGCGTCAACATCATCGGGACCTCGCCGCAGAGCATCGAGATGGCCGAGGACCGCAAATTGTTCTCGGCGATGCTCGACAAACTCGGCATTCCGCAGCCGCCCAACGGCATCGCCACGAATGAAGACGAAGCGCTCGCAGCCGCGCATAAACTCGGCTACCCTGTGCTAGTGCGGCCGTCGTTCGTGCTCGGCGGTCGCGCGATGCAGATCGTGTACAGCGACGACGAAGTTTGCCATTACATGCGGTTCGCTGTCGAGGCGTCACCCGAGCGGCCCGTGCTGGTGGACAAATTCCTGGAAGAAGCGTTTGAGGTGGACGTGGATTGCGTGGCCGACATCGGCGTGGGAGGGGACACGGTCGTGGTCGGCGGGATGCTGGAGCACATTGAGTTTGCGGGGTGCCACAGCGGGGACGCGGCGATGGTGTTGCCGCCGCATTCGATCTGGCTCGAGAATATCGAGAGGATGCGCCGGTACACGCACACAATGGCGCGCGAGTTGAAGGTCGCGGGCCTCATGAACGTGCAGTTCGCCGTGAAGGGTATGAACGTGTGGGTGCTGGAGGTGAATCCGCGCGCGTCGCGCACCGTGCCGTTCGTCAGCAAGGCCATCGGCGTGCCGCTGGCGAAACTCGCCGCCAAGGTGATGACGGGCAAGAAGTTGACCGAACTCGGGTTCATCGAAGAAATCCTGCCGAAGCATTACTCCGTAAAGGAATCCGTTTTCCCATTCAGCAAATTTCCAGGACAGGACATCCTGCTCGGTCCCGAGATGCGCTCGACGGGCGAGGTGATGGGGATCGGCGAGGACTGGGGCGTGGCCTACGCCAAATCACAGATGGCCGCCGCACCCGCGCTGCCGCAAAAGGGCCGCATCTTCATCAGTGTGCGTGATTCGGACAAGAAGGTCGTTGTGCCACTGGCCCAAGGATTTAGCGAACTGGGTTTCGAATTGTACGCCACGAGTGGCACGGCCAGGGTGCTGCAAGAGAACGGCATCAAGGTCCAGGCTCTGTTCAAGCTTGCCGAAGGCCGCCCGAACGTGCTCGACATGATTAAGAACGGCGAGGTGCAGCTCATCGTCAACACACCGGCGGGCAAGACGCCGCGCGTCGATGAAGTCCGCATCCGTTCCGCGGCGGTTGCCCAAAAGATTCCAATCATGACGACGCTGGCGAGCGCCAACGCCGCCCTGCAGGGTATTCAGGCGTTCCGCGAAAAGGGGCTCACCGTCTGCTCGCTGCAGGAATATCACGCTGCGTTGCGCGGCGCTTAGGTGGTTTCTTCGTCTTCGGGAACTGTTTCCGACTTGGGGGCAATGTGCGCCTTGGCTTTCAACCCGCCGCCGTCTTCGACGATCAGATGCACGGCCCTGATCTCGCCCTCGAGCAGGCCGCCGGGTTTCACGGTCACGACGCCCATGGCCGTGAGCTTGGCGCGAACGGCGCCGGAGATTTCGACGTTGCGATACTTGATCTCTTGCTTGAACTTGAACTCCGCGCCCGCCGCGATGCGCAGGTCGGGAGCGGACACGGCCTTTTCCGAAAAGATCGCACCGGCGCCCAACTCGATCACGCGCAACGCGCGCACCCGTCCGCCTTCAACGATTCCTTCCAGGATGACCTCGCTGCCAATGAGATTGCCATTCTTCAGGACTCCCGTCGGCGTGAGGCGAATCGTCCCCGCCGTCTTGACCGTCTCGACACACTCGGCGTCGATGGTGTGATCGGTGAGGTCCAGCAGCGCGCGGCATTTAGGGCAATGTGTGGTCGTCGCGCGGCCGTGCATCTGGAACTTGTAGCCGCATTCGTAGCACTCGATGTGATGTTTGACGGGAACGGTTGTCCGCGCCACCCTTGCGCCCAGCTTCTGAGGATCAGACGGCGGCGCCTCGGTCGACGTCTGGGCGTCGGGATCCGTCGTCGGTTGGGGCACGGGCTTGGTGCGCGCAACCGCCCGGATGGTCGCGTAGCTATCGAGTGTATTGACCTTGCGGTTCTTGGGCACCGCTCGCTCCCGTCTTCATGCGCCGATTATGGCGCTGGCAATTAGCGCCGCGCAAATGATCGCACCGTGGCGGCGGCGTCCGTACGCTCGCCGTCAGCTTCGATCGTGTCGCTCACCACGGGCGCCACGCCGCTGATGGGTGAGCCCGACGGATTGACTTCCGATCGGCCGATGAAAGTCACGCCATCCTCGACGCTCAGGCGTTTGGCGCGGATGTCGCCGGTGACGCGTGCTGTCGATTTCATCTCGATGCGGTCCTTGGCGGTGACGTTGCCCTGCACGCCGCCCTCAATGACCGCCGAGTTGACCACGATGTTGCCCTTGATCTGCGCAGACGCCCCGATGACGGCGTCGCCGGTGGAATGCAATTCGCCATCCAGTTTGCCGTCGACGCGGATCGAGCCGGAACTTTTGATCGTGCCGGTGATTTCGACGTCCTTGGAAATGACTGACTGCGGAGTTGTGTTGTTGTCCATAAGATTTCCCTCCAGGTTTCCTCCTGATTTTGACGGGCACACGGCGCCCGCCGCCCAAACTCGCTGGGGCAAGAGTCGCAGAAACCGCGGGGCGTGACAAGACGAAACACGGCCTGTGGCAAGAATTGCAACGGCGGGGCGGTCGCGGTCAGGAGGACCGCCGGAGGAGCAATTGTTGGAACGCGGAGGTGCCACGTAAGTCGGCGAAGTCAGGCTCGACTTTGGCCAGGACGCGCAGTTTGGGGTCGAGGTGCAAGGCGTTCTTCAACAGTTCGATGGCCTCGCCCGAGCGATGTTGTACGGCGCGGTAACAAGCCATGTTGTAGTGCGCCAGCGGATCCTGTGGGTTCACTTCGAAGGCGTGCTGGAGTGTATCGACCGCGGCATCCAGCGATTGGGTGCGTCGGCGGATGTAGGCGAGATTGATCCAAATGCCGGCATCGCGCGGATTGAGTTCGGCCAACTGGGCGACGAACGGTTCCGCCTCTGTCAACCGGTTGGCCTGCCAGAGCGCGGCGGATTTGATGGCGATGGCTGGCGAAAGGTTGGGAGAAAGAGCTAGGGCGATGTCGGCTTCCTGCACGGCATCGTCGTACATCCCCAAGTCCAGGTAGCCGGACGCGTACTCGACATGTTTTTGAACATCGGGCTTCATGGCTCGAGGCTTCCTATCAAACATCGCACTGATATTAAAATATAGCAAGCGCCCGGGCAATTTGCCATGGTAGCGCCATGGTCTACAAGGCGCTGGTTCGTCCGTGGCTTTTTCAGGCCGATCCCGAATCGGCCCACGAGCGGGCGCTGAACCTCGCCGGCACGCTGGGCCGTTGCCGCGTCGCGCGCGATGCTGTCGAGACGGTGCTCGCCGTCGAAGACCGGCGGCTCCGCCAGGCGGTTTTCGGGATCGAATTCGCCAACCCCGTCGGTCTCGGCGCGGGCTACGACAAGAACGCGCTCGGGCTGGAATTGTGGCCGGCGCTCGGGCTGGGTTTTGTCGAGATCGGCAGCGTGACCGCGCGCGCGCAGCCCGGCACCGAACCGCCGCGACTCTTTCGTCAGGTGGACCAACGCGCGCTCATCAACCGCATGGGATTCAACAACGATGGCGCCGAGGCGATCTCTGCCCGCATCCCGGCGCCCCCACACCGCATTCCCATCGGCGTCAACGTCGGCAAGAATCGCGACGTGGACCTGGCCCACGCCGGCGACAGTTATGCGGACGCGATGCGCGCGCTCCGCGGTCGCGCGGATTTCTTCGTCCTTAACGTCAGCTCCCCGAACACGCCCGGTTTGCGAAAGTTGCAGGACAAGGAAATGCTGGAGAACCTGCTGGCGCAGATTCACGAGAAGCTTCCAGTCTTGCTGAAGATCGCCCCCGACCTGACCTTCGACCAAATCGATGATGTCGTGGCACTGGCGCAGAAGCACGGATTGTCGGGCATCGTCGCGACGAATACGACCGTCGATCATCCGACGCCGCCCGACGGTGGATTGAGCGGCGCGCCGTTGCGGGCGCGGGCCACTGAATGCATTCGCCACATTCGTCGTCAAACGAAGGGTCGGATGCCGGTCATCGGCGTGGGCGGCGTGTTCACTGCGGAAGACGCGTACGAGAAGATCCGCGCGGGCGCCAGCTTGGTCGAAATCTGGACGGGAATGGTCTATGAGGGCCCCGCCATTGTGCGAGACATCAATCGCGGACTGCTGCGATTGCTGGCGCGCGACGGATTTGACAACATTGACGAAGCGGTGGGATCGGAATGAACGAATCGCCCAAACTCTGGCCGCAGGCGTGGTCGCTGATTCGTGGACAACAGCGGGCCGCCGTGGGAGGCCTGATGTTGACGTTGCTGGGCATCGCCGCCAGCCTGCTCCAGCCGTGGCCGTTGCAGGTGATTATCGACAGCATTCTCGGCTCGGCGCCTATGCCGGGGTGGCTGGCGACGGTTGCCGACAACAAAGCCGGGGCGTTGGTCGTCGTGTGTCTCGGGTTGCTGGCGATCCACGTGCTGCGGGGCGGCTTGAGCGCATGGGGTACGACCCATCTCGTGCGCGCGGGGCTGCGTATGACGCAGGAACTCCGGTTCCGCGTCTATGAGCATTTGCAAAAGTTGAGCCTGGTGTTCCACGACAGCCGCGCTGTGGGCGACTCGATTTACCGGGTGACGTGGGATACCCAATCGATACAGACCATTTTCAATGGCGGATTGATCCCGCTGGTCGCGGCCGTGGCGACGCTGTTGGGGATGACGATCATCATGCTGCGGTTCGACGTCGTGCTGACGCTGCTCGCGCTGGCGGTTGCGCCCCCGCTGGCGTTGACCATCAAATATTACAATCGCCGGATCACCGATGTTTCCGCTGAGTATTACACGCGCGAGAGCAAGGTCAGCGCGATGATCCAGGAATCGCTGTCGGCCATTCGGACCATTCAAGCCTTTGCGCGCGAAGAGGACGAAGTGCGCCGGTTCGGCGCGGGGGCAGCGCAGAGCGTGGACGCCAACGTGCGCATGACGAAGATGCAGGTGATGTCGTCGTTTGTGGTCGGGCTGATCACGGCGGTGGGCACGGTGGCGATGATTTGGATTGGCGGCCAGCGCGTGCTGGCGGGTCGGCTCAGCATTGGTGAATTGGTGGTGTTCATCAGCTACGTCGGGATGTTGTACGGGCCGATGAGCACGGTCAGCGGCATCGCTACGGCGATCCAGGGTGCCCTGACGCCATTCCGCCGCGTTGTCGAGATTCTCGAAACCAAGCCGACAATCCGCGACGCGCCGAACGCCCGCCCGTTGACGCGCTGCGACGGCGTGGTGCGATTCGAGAACGTGTGGTTCGGGTACGATACGGACCGGCCAGTGTTGAAGGGCATCGATTTCGAGGCACGGCCGGGGCAAATGGTGGCACTGGTCGGGCCGAGTGGCGTGGGGAAATCCACATTGCTCAGCTTGTTGCTCCGCTTCTACGATCCCCAGAAGGGCCGCGTGCTTTTCGACGGACATGACATCCGCGAGTTTCAGTATCGCACGTTGCGCCGCCAGATTGGGATTGTGCCGCAGGAGCCGGTGCTGTTCTCGACGCCGGTGCGGGACAATATCGCGTACGGGCGGCCTGAGGCGACGCTGGACGAGATCGTGGAGGCGGCGCGCGAAGCCGAAGCCGACGAGTTCATCCGCGCGATGCCACAGGGCTATGAGACGCCGATTGGCGAGCGCGGCGTCACCCTTTCGGGCGGGCAACGGCAACGACTCGCGCTGGCACGGGCGTTCCTGAAGGGCTCGCCGGTTTTGATCCTGGACGAACCGACCGCCGCACTCGACTCGGAGACGGAGGCGGCGGTGCTCCGTTCCTTGGAACGCCTGCGGAAGGGGCACACGGTATTTGTAGTGGCGCATCGGTTGTCGACGGTACGACGGGCGGACTTGTTGCTCGTGATGCATGACGGACAGATCGTCGAGCGCGGACGGCACGATGAATTGGCGGCGCGCGGCGGACACTACGCGCGGGTGTGCGAACTGCAGTTCGGCGCGCAGACACAGACTGATTGATTGATGGACAAGATCATCGTCACCAGCACCTGGGGATCGGGTTACGTCGAAGGCGGCGGGATGCAGTGGCTCAATCTGCATTACCTCGCGGGCCTGCAGGCGCTGGGTTTCGAGGTGTTCTGGCTGGACGTTCTGGGTCCGCCGAAGAAAACCGCGAAACGCTCGGCGGAAGTGATGGTGGAGGATTTCCAGACGCAGTGTGAACAGTTTGGGTTGGGCGATCACTGGGCGGTGATTTACGACAACCGCGAAATCCTTGGCATGAAGGAACGGCACCTGCGTTCGCTTTGCGGCGACTGCGCGCTGCTGGTCAATCTTTGCGGCGCACTCAAGGATGACGAGTTGTTGGGCCGCGCCAAACGCCGCGCGTATTTTGACCTCGACCCCGGCTTCGCGCAAATCTGGGCGCACGAATGGGACATGGATTTTGCAAGGCACAACCTGTTCTTCACCGTGGGCCTGAATATCGGCCAGCCGGATTTCACTATTCCCTTGCGCGGGATCAACTGGCAGACGTTCACGCCGCCGGTGGCGTTGGAGTACTGGCCCGCGCAGACGGATGCGGGCGCGGCGAGTTTCTCCACGATTGGCCAGTGGCGCGGTCAGTACGCGGTGTGGAACGAGGAGATGTACGGACCAAAAAGTGACGAGTTTTTGAGGTTCGCTGAGTTGCCGCGGAAGACAACCCAGCCCATTGAGCTGGCACTGCTCATCCACGAATTCGAAACCGCCGACATCGCGACCTTGCGCCAGAACAACTGGCGGCTGGTAAACCCGCACGAGGTTGCGGGCGGACGCGACGGATTCCGTTCCTACATTCAACGGTCGCGGGCCGAGTTTAGCGTCGCCAAGCATGGCTACGTGAAGACGCGGAGCGGATGGCTCAGCGACCGCACGGTGTGTTATCTCGCCTCCGGGCGACCCGCGCTCGTGCAGGAAACTGGACTCAGCAAACATCTGCCGACGGGCAAGGGGTTGGTCACCTTTGCCACGCTGGAGGATGCCGCGCGCGGGATCGAGTCGATCAACGCGGATTATGCCGGGCACAGCGCCGCCGCCCGGAAGCTCGCCGAGGAACGACTGGCCGCGCCCAAAGTGATGCAGTCGATTCTGGAACGAGCCGGGGTGTTGTAGCAAGGCCGGATGAAGAGAGCAGACGGGAGACAGTCGGTCCGGATCCACGCCGCCGTGCTGCGCGAGGCGGGCTTCCCTCTCAAAATCGAAAGCTTGGAACTGGAAGGCCCACGCGAGGACGAAGTCTTGGTGCGCTTGGCAGCCAGCGGCATCTGCCATACTGACATTGATTTCTGCGAGTCGGGCGCCTCCGGGCCGGTGGTGCTGGGCCATGAAGGTGCCGGGGTGGTAACGCGAGTCGGCAAATTTGTAAGAGGCGTGAAGACAGGAGATCATGTCGTGCTCTCCTATCAGTCCTGCGGCCAATGCCGCCCCTGCAGAAGAGGCTGCCCGGCGGATTGCGAACGGTTTTATGAAGCGAACTTCGGCTTTGCGCGCTTGGACGGAAGCAATGCGCTCCAAGGCAGTGGCGTGCGCGGGCACTTCTTTGGCCAATCCTCCTTCGCCACCCACGCGGTGGCAACTACGCGCAACCTGGTAAAGGTTCCCCAAACGCTTCCCTTGGGGCTGCTGGCGCCCCTCGGATGTGGCATCCAAACAGGCGCGGGAACGGTCATGAATTCCCTGGCGACAAAGCGCGGGTCGAGCATCGCAGTGTTTGGCGCGGGAGCCGTTGGACTGGCGGCGGTAATGGCTGCGCGGATCGTCGGCGCCCGAATCATCATCGCCGTGGACATCAAGCCTCGCCGGCTCAAACTGGCCACGCAGTTGGGCGCCACTCACGCCATCAACAACCATCTCGCGGATCTGACACGGAGCATTTCGGCCATAACGGGCGGAGGTGTTGATTCTGTGGTTGAGAGCACCGGTGATGCGCAAATGCACCATTTGGCCATCAGCCTGCTCAATCCACGCGGGAAGGTGGCGCTGCTGACTGGGGGGAGCGGAGCGGGCCACCTGCCGGGCGGCCGCAAAGTGCTCAGCGTCATCCAGGGCGATGCGGTGCCCCAGAAATTCATCCCGATGTTGATCGGATTGTATCAGCGGGGGGCGTTTCCTTTTGACCGGTTGGTGAAGTACTATCCATTTCGCCAGATCAACCAAGCTATTGCCGACGCCAAGGGCGGAAGCACTATCAAACCTGTGCTGCGGATAAACAGCGGACGCCTTTAATTCATAGCATTCGGGATTAGGATCACACCTATTCATTATCCATAGGTTCGTTTTGGGTTCGTTTGTGCGTAAAACCACCCTTCCGGAGCGGTATTTGGGTGCTTTTCCCCCCATTTTTAGGCTCTTTTTGCAAAACGAACCCAACTCTATTTTTCCCACAACCCATTCATGTCGCGATGGTTCCGCATTTTTTAGTTGGGTTCGTTTGGTAGAAACACTCTTCTCTATAAAGACTTCGATCGCAGCCTGCCCTTGGCGCCATCTCCCCACTGTCACATGAGATTCTTCTCTCATGCTCGAATTCTGGCACATTCGGTCAAAACCCGTTAGTGCACTTTGGAAGGTTTGGAAGGTTTGGAAGCTTTTCTTCAACCCAACATTCTCGACCACTCTCTGTCGTATCCCCCGTTGTTACGCATCCACAGCCATTAACGAGCGGCAAAACGTTGCCGCACCCGCGCGCGCAACTCATCTGTGATTAAAAGAACGAACGGATCGCTTTTTCACACCTTCGCTAAAGCTGTGGCAGACGGGGGGGACATGGCCGGGAATATGCAATAGTGCAGGACTGATGCGTTTAACCCTGCGGCCTCTATCGTAGTCGTCTCGCGTAGAGTCGCCTAAAGCTGGACGAAACGCGTGGCGATTCATAGGGTGCGAGTTTCGCCGCCATCCACATCCATGATGGTGCCCTGACAATAGCTCGCCGCAGATGAAGCGAGGAATGCAACAGCTTGGGCAATTTCCGCCGGTGTGCCAAATCTTGCAATTCCCAGTTTTTGAGCCATTGCTTTGGCTGCGGCCTCGTAGTCCAGCCCTTGCTCGGCGGCTACAGCTTGAATACGCCGTTGCAACCGGTCTGTGGCAATCGCACCCGGATTGATGGCATTCACGCGAACCCCGTCGGTGAGGCCACGATGGGCAAGTGCTTTGGTGAAATTGAGAAGTGCCGAATTCACCGAGCCCCCAATGGTGAAGTCGGCGCTGGCAGTGCGCCCGCCAACGCCAATGATGTTGATGATCGAGCCTTGATTTGCCACTAAATGAGGCCACGCCGTCCGGCAAAGGCGCATGGCCCCAAAAAACTTCAGAGCAAAACCGTCACCCCAATCCTCATCACTCAACTCCAGAAAATCACCGCGCTTGGTTGCCCCGGCATTGTTGACCAAAACATCTATGCGCCCGAACCGTTGAATGGCCGCCGTAATAACCCCCGAAGCCGCCTCGGGTTTGCGTAGGTCCGCAACATGAACGAGGCACTCGCCGCCAATGGATGCAGCTGCTTCATGGAGCAAGTCTCCAGTGCGAGCGACCAATACAAGGCGCATGCGCTCTTTTCCCAATTCCTGGGCAATGGCCCGCCCAATTCCACGACTTGCGCCGGTGACGATGGCCACCTTATTCGTCAATTGTGAATCCATGTAGATGCGCTCTTGGCAAACCCAACGGCGAGAACTGCCACGCCGGGCCGATGATGTCAACCGCGAATGCGGAGCCGGAATCTCGCGGGGGCCAATTATATGGGGTGTTCATCCCATTGTTTGGCACGTTTAGAAGAGACACTTTTCGAAGTAAGTCATGAGCGGCATCGTTTTGGAAATCAAAGCCCTTACCCGGCGATTCGGCACATTTACGGCGGTCCATGCGCTCACGCTTTCGTTAAACGGCGGTGAAGTCTTCGGCTTGCTCGCTGGCGGTGATGGCGCTTTTCGTTGCCAGCGCCTCTGTGCAGAAGATAACATGCGCCATGCATCTGGTCACTCATGCCGGGCCGCAGGTCGTCTTCGAAGATGAGGACGTGCTGGTGGTGGACAAACCGGGCGGGATGGTCTGTCATTCGGCACAACGGGCCGAGTATGGGTCGTTGGCGGAGTGGCTGCGGGAACATGGGGTATCAACCCCGCGAATGATCAACCGCCTGGACCGTGAGACCAGCGGACTGGTTGTGGTCGCGAAGAACGAGCGCGCGGCGAAGACACTGGGCAAAGCCGTGTTGCGTCGGGAAATCGAAAAACAGTACATGGCAATCTGTTGGGGTGAGTTTGAGCAGGAGCGCGGGGTGGTCGATCAACCGATTGGGGTGAGCCGGACGTCGGTCGTGTATACAAAGCGGGTGGTGGACTGCGCGGCCGGCAAGCCGAGCGTGACGGAGTTCGCGGTCGAGAAACGGCTTCGCGGCTTCACCCAGGTCGGGCTCACGCCGCGCACGGGTCGGGCGCACCAGTTGCGCGTGCACATGGCGTGGCTCGGTCATCCGATTGTGGGCGATAAGATTTATGGGCCGGACGAGACGTTATATTTGCAGTTCATTCAGAAGGGCGTGACTGGCGAAATGCTGGACAAACTGCTGTTGCCGCGCCACGCGTTGCATGCGGAACACACCTCCTTTCTTCACCCGCGCACGCGGCAGACCGTCGGATTTCAGGCGACGTTGCCCGAGGACATGGCGACGTTCATCCAGGAGCACGTCTAGGTGGTTCCCTTGTTCAAGAACGCCGGGTTTCGAAGGTTGTGGATCTCGCAAATCCTGCTGGCATTGGGCGGCGCGTCGATGCAAATGGGGTTGCTCGAAGTCTTCCGCACGCACGGGTACGATGTGCGGGTGGAGACCGCCAAGTTCTCCTTCGCGCTGGCATTGCCGGGATTGGTGTTGGGGCCGTTTGCCATCGCATGGCTCGACCGTTGGCAGCGGCGCGGCGTACTAATCATCAGTGACGGTATCCGGGCGGTGCTCGTGGCCGGTGTCGTGGTGTGGCTGCTGCCGTTGATCGCGGGGCGCATCGAGCAACGCAGTCTGCTGGCAGTTTATATCGCTGTGGGTGTGATTGGCGCCATCGCGACGTTCTATCTGCCGGCACGTTCGGCGTTGCTGCCCAACTTGGTTGAGCCCGCGTACTTGATGAAGGCCAACGCGCTCTTTGCCGCCAGTCTGGCGGTCGCGACGATCGGCGGCAGCGCCGTTGGCGGGTTCGTGGCCGAGCGGATTGGGGTCACTTGGGCCGTGTCCGCGAACGGGGTGATGTACCTGGTGAGCATGCTGTTCTTATGGCGCATTCGTGTGGATCCGCATGCGAGCGCAACGACCGTGACCGGAATCAAGAAAAGCGGCTGGGGCGAATTCAGGATCGGTATGATCTATTTGCGGGACCACCCATCCGCAATGCCGCTGGTAATCTTGTCCGGGGTGTTTGCCTTCCTGCTTGGCATTTTGGTGGTGGTCTTCGTCGGTTACGCGATGAAAACGCTCGGGCTGCAAACGGCTGGCGTCGGTTATCTGGTCGCGGCTGGAGGAATTGGCGCGGGCGCCGGGATAGGTCTACTGGGCCACGGCAGACCCTGGACGCACTCCGATTGGCTTCCGTTCGTGCAGTTACTCCTGGCGGCGGGCGCCTTGATATGCCTGAGCTTGATCACCAACGCCTGGCTTGCCGCGCCAGTGGTGGTTGTGCTCGGCGCCGTGGCGGCGACCGTGTTGATCTACATCGATGCGAAGCTGCAGATCCAGGTTGAGGACGCACGGCGCGGGGCGGTGTTTGCTGCACGCGGGGCCGTGACTTCGGCGACGATGTGTGTGGCGTTTGGTCTGCAAATCTGGACCGTGGTGTTGCGTCAAACCCCGGCGCCGACGGTGCTGCTGTGGTTGGGGGAAGTGTCGATTGCGGCAGCGTTCCTCACCGTCATGATGTTTCTGGCGCGCCGGCGACAGGGCACAGTAGCTTGACCCGCTTGGCGGGCATCGGTAAAGTTTCACAGCGGACAACCGCAGGACAGAATACTACAGGAACGAATGCTGCAATACGTCCTCCGTTTCGTTGCGGGCAAGGATCAGGGCCGGGAATTCCCGCTGCCGCCGGATTTGACCATTGTGATCGGGCGTGTCAGCGATGTGGATCTGTTGTTGCTTGACGAAAAAGTTTCGCGCAAGCACGCGAAGATCTCCACGCATCAGGGCCAGGTGCTGATTGAAGACCTCGCATCGAGGAATGGCACGTTCGTCAACGGAGCCCGCATTCGTAGCATCGAGTTGAAGGAGGGCGATCAGATTGCCATTGGCGCAGCGACAATCAGGCTGGTGTCCCTTGGCGACGCAAAACCGCGGGTGCCGCATCCCGCCGTGCCGAGCGCACAAGCCGTCAGCAGCCCGACTCCTGCCGTTTCGTCACTCATCTCCGGTTCCATCAGCGAGATGCCGTTGCCGGACCTGTTGCAGCTTTTTGACAATTCGCGCAAGAGCGGCGTCTTGACCATTCGTTCCACCCATGGCATTGGCAGGATATACCTCCGCGAGGGCCAGGTGTACCACGCCGAAGTCGAAGCCAACCCCGTCGTGAAGCCACGGAAGGCATTCTACCGGATGTTTGCATGGACGGAGGGCGCGTTCGACCTGAAGCCGCTTCGCGAACATGTCGTTGCGGAGGAAATCACCGAATCGACGACGTCGCTGGTTTTGGAGGGGGTGCGGCAATTGGACGAGATTCGAATTCTGGAACCAAAGTTACCGCGGCGCGGTGCACGGTTACACGCGGCGGAACCGCTTCCGGGCAACCTGCGCGATCTGGCCACCGAGGAGATCCAATTGTTCCAACTCGTGTTGGATCACGACGTCCTGGAAACGGTCATCGACAGTTTTCCAGGGACGGATTTCGACGCGTACACCTGCCTGCTGGACCTGATCCGGCGAGGTTTTGTGACGTCTGGATGAGACAGCGGCCCTAGCTGGATTTCTTGCGGAAGGGGGAGTGCAGGTTGAAGTAAATGCCGCACAATGGGCGGGCATCGGCATTCTCGCTGAGCATGATGGTCACCTGACGATCCAGCGCAATGCCGTGGCGCAACCCCGGCGCACGATTCTCAAACGCCGCGATCGCCTTGCCCATCAGCGACTGCAAACTCTTGAGGAATTCATCAGGCGTTTTCTCGACGCACACGATGAATTTATCGTAGTTCTTCACCGCGCCCGCAACCTCGTGTTGGAAATCATCGATAGCCAAGCCCATGATGTCCCCATTGGTATCACATCCCGGCGGCGTTGCAAGAACGGGCCGACCCATCGGCGGGCCAGACGCGAAAAAGTTTTTCCCGGAATGCGGAATTTGGATTGACTCAGGCGCTGGGCCAAGCCATTGTAGCGCATACGGTTTCACCAAGGAGGGACCGTGATCAAGTTTCGTTGCCTGAATTGTGGCCAGAAGCTGGCTGTGAATGAGGATGGTATTGGCGCTGTTGTCTCCTGCCCGAACTGCGCGGAGCGCATCGTCGTGCCTCCGTATTCCATCACGGAATTCTTTTCAGCGAAGCCGACCCGACACCCCAGCGCGCCCGTCGCCAGCGGTCTGGAGCTGATTCGTCCGGAGAAGGGGCACGTCGAGATTGCCCCGAATAGTGTCCGGGCGGCCTTGATCCCACAATTGGCGCGCCTGATGATGAACCGGCTCGTGCAGGCGCTGTTTGCGCAGCGCGAGAACTTGATCGACACGCAAGCTGAAGCCACCCAGCGCATGGCCGAGCTGGAGGAGCGGATCGCGAAGGCGCAGGAGGGCGTGCAAAGGAAGATCGCCACCTACGAGGCGCGCATCACGGAGTTGGAACGCCAGTTGGCCGTGAAAGAAGGAGAGAAACACGAGCTCATACGGGCGAATTTCCAGCTGGCAAAGAAGGCGCTGGAAGCCGAGACCGGCCCGCGCCCCGGCCGCGTGAACCTACGCGACTCCGGGTTTCTGCTGCGCGCGTAACGCCTGCTCGTAGCACTGCAGCGCTTCGCCGTACCGTTCCAGCCGATTGAAGACCCCACCCTTGCTGAGATAGGCCATCGTCATTGACTCGTCCAGCGCGATCGCGCGGTCATAGCAATCGATGGCTTCATCGAGTTTCCCAAGCCGCTCGAGCGCCATGCCTTTTTTGACGAACGCTTCGGCGTTCGTTGAGTCGAGGGCTATCACTTCGTCGAAACACGTCAGCGCCGTGTCCGCCTGTTGCAAGTTGAGTAACGCCTGGCCTTTCCCCAACAGCAGGGCGATGCGGGCGTCGCGCTCTACTCGCTCATTCCGGGCGTGCGTCACGGCGGTCTCCAACTCAGCCGACTCCTTCGATTCCGGCATTTCGGTCAGCGGTCCGTCGCTGTCAGGCGATGGTTCCACCGGTTTCTTCAACGCGGGCTCCCCGACGGTCGATGCCGGTTCCACGGTGCCTTCGAGTTCGTTGATGCGCTTTTCCAGTCGCTCGATGGTATTGAGGAAACGCGTGGTGGAGTGCTCCACGCGACTGACGGGGACCACTTGTGTCCCGCCGTCGCCGAGAGCGGGGGTCGCGAAGCCGGGGCCAAGCATCTGGCCGGTAAACTGGGCGATCATGGTTTCCGTGCGGCGATTCATGACGCGCAGCAGGAACACCGCGAAGAACAGCATCCCGAAGAACCCGGTGCCGGCAAAAACACCTACCATAATCAGGGTAAACCGATGCGCGTTCTGCATCACCTCGATTTCGTGTTCGCGCTGCGCCGAGACGGACTGCTCGATGCGATTCAGGCGCGCTTCCATCTCTTCATTGTTGCGCTTCGTGGCGGCCTCAGCGTCCTGTCGGGCCTGCTCCAGGGCACGGGCGTTGGCGGCGGCGTCCTGGCGGGCTTGCTCGATCTCCCGCAACATGGATTGCTGTTGTTCCTGAAGTTGCTCGTACGATTGAACGACGTGCCTGGCTAGGGCCGCGTCACCTTCAGCGGGTGCAGAATTGGTTCCCGCAGCCCCGAAGGTGTTCAGGGTGGAGACGGACAGACATAGCGCCACAAAGAAAGCGGCGGTCGCCGAGACCGGTCTCGGACTTCTACGATTTCCTCCCATAGTGTCGAGGTCCCCCGCCGCAAACCGTATGGCAAACTTGGTGGGAATTCAATCCGAAAATCCACCAAAACCGCAATTTCCGAAGCATGAGCCCGGTCGTGTCGTTGACAGACGAGTGGCACAAACTTATAGTCGCCCCGTTGTTTTTCTCGACAGGGGGGATAACCGACCAATGCCTGAGATCGCATACGTTAACGGAGAGTTTCTGCCTCTCGAACGGGCCACCGTTCGCGTGGAGGACCGCGGCTTTCAATTCGCCGACGGCGTCTATGAAGTCCTGCGCACATACGGCGGCAAACCGTTCGCCGTGGGCGAACACCTGGCGCGGCTATCCCGCAGTCTCAAAGCCCTCGAGCTAAAGGCCCCGGCGACTGACGGACAGTTGAAGTCCATCATCGACGAGGGAATTCAACGCTCCGGGTTTGCCGAGGCGACTATTTACCTGCAAATCACCCGTGGGTGCGCGCCCCGCCACCGGGGGATACCGAAAAACATCGAGCCGACCCTTGTGATGACGGTGCGCAAGCTGGGACCGGCGGCGACGACGCTGCCCGACACCGGTATCGCGGTCATCACCCTGTCGGAATTTCGCTGGACGCGTTGTGACATCAAGAGCATCGCGCTGTTGCCGAGCGTGCTTGCGTATCAGGCGGCGAAAAGGGCGGGAGCGAACGACGCGATCTTTGTGGATAAGGACGAAACCGTCAATGAGGCGACGGGAGCCAACGTGTTCATTGTCACGGACAGCCGGTTGCGCACCCCGCCGACAAGCACGCGCATTTTGCCGGGCGTCACGCGCGACAAGATCCTGGAGGAATCGCGCGCGGCAGGGATTGAGACCGCCGAGGAGCGAATCACGAAGTCGGAACTCTATGCGGCGGCGGAGGTGTTCCTCACCAGCACGACCGCCGTGGTGGTCCCGGTGGTGAAGGTGGACGGCCGACAAATCGGCGCAGGGAAAACGGGGCCTGTGTCGGCGCGGGTGTACGAGCAGTTCGCCCGGACGTTCATTCGCCCGTAAAGTCAGCCTGCGGGTGCCGGTTTCGTGTGAAATCCTTCATGTCCAGCCGTTTTGCCCGGCGGTTGACAATCAAGTCACGCCTGCTATGATGCGCGTTCCCATTACCGGGACAGACACATGAAACGGACATATCAGCCGTCCAAGATTCGGCGGCAACGAAGATTCGGGTTTTTGAAACGGACGCGCACGAAGAGTGGTCGCGCGACCTTGCGTCGGCGTCGCCGCAAGGGACGCAAGCGCCTTTCTGTGTAGGGTGGAAGCCGTGGTGGCGGCTGGACGGAGGCCGGGTTGCATGGCAGCAGGACATTGCCGAAAAGTGAGCGACTCCAGCACGGTCATCAGTTCCGGCGGGCGTATGAACACGGGCGCAAGATCGTCGGCAAGCTCTTTGTGCTCTACGTGGTCGACGATTCGACGGAGCAGCCACGCGCCGTGGGCGTGGTCACCAGCCGCCGGATCGGGGGCGCGGTGACACGGAATCGCGCGCGGCGACTGTTGCGTGAGGCGTATCGGCTCAACAAACGGAAACTCAAAACCAATTTACTGATTGTCATGATTGCCCGCAGCACCATCAACGGAAAACGCCTCCAGGATGTGGAGGCGGAATTGCTGCGATTATTCCGCGCGGCGGGCGTCCTGAACGAGACGTGATCAAGCGCTTACTTCTATTTCTTCTGCGACTGTACCGCTATTTGTCGCCGCTGAAGATGCTGTTGCCGGCGCCGCCCCTGACGGGCGGTTGCTGCCGGTTTTATCCCACCTGTTCCTGCTACGCGCAGGAGGCCGTCGAAAAGCTCGGCCCCGCACGCGGCGTATGGCTGACGGCGAAACGATTGGCGCGGTGCCATCCGTTTGTCGAAGGCGGCTTTGACCCGGTGCCCAAGCGATGATGATGGACCGAAAAACCATGCTCGTAGTGGTAGGTTGCCTCATCGCCCTCATCGCGGCGCAGAAGGTGATCAACACGATTTATCCCCCGAAACCGAAAGCACCGCGTCCGCCGGTTGCGGCTGTCACGAACGCTCCGGTGCCACCGACGGAAACGGCGAAACCGGCGGAGAAGAGTGCCGAACCAGCGCACCAGACCGAGATAGAGTCCGAGCAGCCGCGTCCTGCCGAAGAGATCGTCACGCTGAGCAATGAATTCGTCCGGGTGGATTTCACCAGTTGGGGCGGGGGCGTGCGCTCCGTCGAGTTGCTCCAACACAAGGCCACCGGCCACGGTTCCGCGACCCTGAACGGCGCGGGTCTGGTGCCGGCGTTGTCGCTCGTCGGCGTGCCGGGCGCGGGAAGCAACGACGTGTTTGCCATCCAACGCGTGAATGAAAAGACTGTTCGGTTGCGCAGCGGTGACGGCGTCGTCAAGACCGTCACGCTCAGCAATGACTACGTCATGGCCGTCAGCGTACAGGTGCCGGCGACGCTGGCGCCGTCCGGCGCGGTGAGTCTCGTGGTCGGCACGGCGACACCGACGCAGCTTCGGGAGATACCCAGTTATCTGGTGGTGGACTGGCAGGGGGCGTCGCGGTTTCGCAATCGCACGCTACCGCGCATCATCGATCGAATGAAGACGGGCAAAACGCGGGAGGAGATCCGCGTCGGATGGATTGCAGTCAAGAGCCAGTATTTCACGATGGTGGTGTCACCGACGACGAACGTCACGGCAGTGACCTATGCATCCGTGGATTTGACGTCGCCCGCGCCGGTCAATCACGGCGTGATGGCCGTAGCCGAGGTGCCCCTGACGCCGGGCACAAACGGCAGCGAGTCGTGTGCGTTCACCTTCTATGCCGGGCCAAAGGATTATAACCGACTGGCGGCGCTGGGCGGTCACCAGGAAGAGCTGATGGACTTCGGGACCCGCTCGACTTGTATTCCGGATTGTTCGGCATCGCGCTGTTGCACAGCTTGAATTTCTTTTACCGGCTGATCCCGAACTATGGCGTGGCCATCATCCTCGTCACGATCACACTGAAGATCATTTTCTGGCCGATTCAGGCAAAAAGCATCCAGTCAATGAAGGCCATGCAGAAGTTCCAGCCGTTGATGAACAAGCTGCGCGAGAAATACAAGGACGACCAGCAACGGTTGCATCAGGAAATGATGAAGCTGTACAAGGAGCACAAGATCAACCCGTTTTCGGGCTGTTTGCCGATGCTCGTACAATTGCCGGTGTTGATTGCCTTTTACCGTGTGTTGCTCAACGCCATTGCATTGCGGGGCGCGCCGTTCTTGTGGATCAAGGACCTGGCGCAGCCCGACACGGTCTGGAGCCACACGCTGCCGTTAGCGTTGCCCCTCATCGGGAACCATCTGACGATCAATCCGTTGCCGATTTTGATGACCGCCGGGACGTTCGGGCAGCAGAAACTCACGCCCACGGGCGGCGACCCGCAGCAACAGAAGATGATGATGTTCATGCCGGTGATGATGCTTTTCTTCTTCTACAATCTGGCAGCGGGATTGACGCTGTATTATACGCTACAGCAAGCGCTTTCGCTGTTTCAACAGTGGTTGGGCATGCGCCAGACGCGCGCCGCCGCGACGGCGGTGCCCATTACTTCCGCTGGAAAAGTGAAATGAATTTCGGTAGGATAGCGCATAACTTGGCATCAACGGGCGTCGCAGCTTCACCCTGAAAAAATCGGGGTTTACCCGCGTAGGGTAGGCCGAACGCCCAAAACATAGGAGCACAGGCATGGAAACTGAAACACCGACCCCGGCCGCTTCCTCCATTCCCTCCGGTCCGCCACCCGATCCCCGCGCCGCCTTGCAGACGATGCTCGACGGCCTCGGCCTCCAGACCAAAGTCGAGGCGGCCACCGTGGATGGATCGACGCTGCTGCACATCGCCACGGTCGAACCGGGCCGACTCATCGGCAAACACGGCCAGACCCTCCATCAACTGCAATTCCTGCTGAATCGCATCCTGCAGCGCATGAGTCCCGACGCTCCGCGCGTGATCGTCGATTGCGAACGCTACCGGGAACGCCAGCACGACGACATCCTCAAGAAAGTCTCCGCCGCCGCCGACGGAGTCCGCCGCTGGGGCGACCCTGTAAAGATTGGGCCGTTCAACGCCTTCGACCGCCGCGTCATCCACCTGCACATGGAGAAAGACCGCGAATTGGAAGCGATCAGCGAGGGCGAAGGCGACGAAGCCGGCATGAAGAGAATGATCATCCGCGTCCGCGAAAAGCCGGCGGCGTGAAATCACCGAATTCATTCTTGCGCGCAATGAAGTGCACGCTCAGGGCTCAGCAGGTGTTCAGACTTGCGAGTGCAGAAGCAGAATCTCTTGGGCTCCCCTGCGTTAGCAGCGAGCACCTTCTTTTGGGGCTCCTTCTTCTCGGGAGTGGGGTTCAGTTTTCTGTGCTCACGAAGCTTGGATTGAATGTTGATTCTGTGCGCCAGAGCATAGGAACGAGCATGCCCAATGTTGAGCAGTTCAAGAAGATTGACGACGTCAACTTCGGCGTCTCAAGCCAAAGGGCATTGAAGAGGGCTATGCAGGAGGCGGCTACGATGTCTCATTCATATACAGGCACTGAGCATATCCTGCTGGGTCTTCTGACAGAAGAATGCGGTGGTGACGCGGCTCTGTTCGCGTCGCACAAGGTTGACATCGCCAAGACACGCCACGACATCTCGGTTCTATGCGGCCCGACTTGATCGACACAGGTCTCCTGACCACGCCGATCACTTGTACCTCAGCAACCGCATCGCGTTCAGGATGACGAGGACGCTGCTGAATTGGTGGGCGATGGCGCCGCCGATCATGTGGAGATGGCCGGTGGCGGCGGTGGTGACCATCACAACGTTGTAAGCGACCGCGAAGAGCAAACCCTGTTTGACGATCCACAAGGTGTGTCGGCTCAGGCCGACGGCGAACGCGATCTTCGAGAGGTCGTCGGCCATCAACGCGATATCCGCCGCCTCATGCGCCACGTCGGTCCCGCTCACACCCATCGCGATGCCCACATCGGCCACCGCCAGCGCAGGCGCATCGTTCACGCCGTCGCCGACCATCGCGACACCACCAGTTTGTCCCGCCCGCTTCAAGGATTCAATGTGTTCGGCCTTTTGTTCCGGCAACACTTCGGCTTTCACTTCATCCAGGCCCAGTTTGCCCGCGATTTGCATGGCGACGCGCCGGTTGTCGCCGGTGAGCATGACGACCTTCTCGACGCCGAGGCAGCGCAACTCCTGAATCGCTTCATCGGCCCGCTCGCGCACGGTGTCGGCCACACAGATCGTGCCGCAGACTTCACCATCGTGCGCCACTACGATGGTCGTGTGTCCTTCGTCATGATGTTCATCCATGTGCACTTGCAGCGCATCGCTCATGGCCACTGATTCGTCGTCCATTAATCCCGTTTGGCCGACGACGAGTTTCTGGCCGTTGCGTTCCGCGACGACACCGCGACCGTGGTGCGCCTGGAACTTCGACGGGTCTTCCGTCGTCAGGCCCAACGCGACCGCCTTGCGCATGATGGCGCGGGCCACGGGGTGCCCGCTCATCTTCTCGGCGACAGCCGCGATCCCGACGAGTTCCGCTTCGCTGTGCTGATCAAACCGGTCTGACGTGCGTGACCTCGGGCTCGCCATGCGTGAGCGTGCCGGTCTTGTCGAACACGATGGTGTGCAGACGCGCCGTCGCTTCGAGGTATTGTCCGCCCTTGATAAGCACGCCGGCGCGCGCCGCGCGGGCAATGGCGGCCATCACGGCGGTCGGCGTGGCCAGAATCAACGCGCACGGACAGGCGACAATCAGCACCGTGATGGCTCGTGCCGTGTCATGGGTGAAGATAAACACCAGCGCGGATAGCGTCAGCATCACAGGCACAAGCCAGCCCGCCGCGCGGTCGAGGGTGCGTTGAATCGGCGCTTCGCGTTGCTGTGCCTGTTCGACCAGTTGCGCGATACGCGCGAGCGTCGTGTCTTCACCGACGCGCTTTGCCTCGATGATCAACGCCCCCGTTTCCGCCAGGGTGCCGACGAATACTTCGTCGCCTTCGCTCTTGTCCACGGGCATGCTTTCGCCCGTCACGGGCGCCTGGTTCACCGACGCCATGCCGCTTTGGACGACACCGTCTACAGGGACGCGTTCGCCGGCGCGCACAACCACAACATCGCCCATCCGCAATTCCGAAGCGGCGACTTCCGCTTCCTTCCCCTCGCGCCGCACGCGCGCGGTGGGCGGCACCAGCGAAAGCAGGCCGCCGAGGGACCGTCGGGCCCGGCGCACGGTGTATTCTTCCAGTTGCGCGCCGAGTAACATGATGAACGCGACTTCACCCGCGGCGACGAATTCGCCGACGGACGCCGCCGCGATGACGGCGATGGCCACCAGCACATCCGCATCCAGCCGTTTTGCGAGCAACGCCCTGATGGCGCGGTGGCAAATCGGCCAGGCGGCGAGGACCAGTGCAATGAGCACCAGTGTGGTGGCGCCCAGTAGCCAGCCCATGAAGAGCAGCGCGCCGGCGCCGATGACCTTGACCAGGGCGCGGCGCGCCGCGCGGCCCTCTTCGAGGTCGCGGTCACGAACAGGAAGCCGGGCGCTGTACCCGGCGCGCTTAATGGCGTCGATGAGTGATTGCTCACTGGCCGCGGCGTCCGGCAGGTCGATGACGGCGGTTTTCGAGACAAAATTGACAGACGCCTTTTCAACGCCCGGCACGGCGCACAGCGATTTTTCCACCGCCCTGGCGCAACTCGCGCAGGACATGCCATTAACCTGCAGTTTCACCGTTTTCATGTTGCTCCAGCATGTCAATCTTAGTCCTCAAGGCGGGAAAAGTCGAGACAGGGACGGGAACGCTCTGCTCGGGTGATGGGATCGGCGATGAACATCCGTAATCCGTCGATTCTGCAGGTCAGCGGAGATCTGGTCGGCGGCATCACGGGCAAATGGAACATCTGTGAAAATGGCTTCGCGGGCCGCAAAGAAGTTCGCCCACGAATCGCGGAGAAATTCGACGGCGGAGCCACCCAAAGCTGTGAAAGCCCGGCGATGATCCCAGGCGACAACGGCACTCGCCCCCGCGAACATTGCCGACAGCGCCAGCCAGCAGGCGAAGCGGACCGGCCACCGCCGTCGGGCGATTTCTTCATGCAGACGTTCGCAATGAAACCGCACATGGAATTTTTCGTCGGCAAGAATCTGTTCGCAGACGATTTCCAGCACGGGGGCCCCGCAGCCGATTCGAATGACGCCATAGTATTTCAGGGCAATGATCTCGGCCATCAGCAGGACCGAAATCTCTTCGTAAAAACCCAGCAGATGACGACATCGTCGAAAAAGCGAGTCCGTCCAGTGCCGCCGCAGGAGCGGGACATTCATTTGGTGAAGAACGCTGGCGAGAAGACGGGAATGCTCCTGTTCCTCAGCGATAAACATCGCGATGGCCTCACCATATGCCTTGTCGCCCGTCTCGCGGGAAAGCTGACGGGCGGCCGCCAGCAGTCGCACCCCGTTCGAACTTTCGCCCAATTGAAATCGCGCGAGCGAGCGGGCCAGGGGTTCGCGCAACTGTGGATTTAGCGGGACGCCTTCATGCCAGGCGATTCCTCGGCGGTCGAGCCGGTTTTGGCGGAAGTACGCCAGCCAGTCAGTCGAGTTCATGGGGTGTTTCCATTTTGCTTTGTACCGCAAAGCGTTCGGGGTAAAAAAGAGATGCGCCGCCTTACCGATGGCGGTTCACGATATGTTCCAAGCCCTCCAGATAACGGGTGAATGCGCTTCGGCCAGCGGCGGACAACGACACCACAGTGGTCGGCTTGTTGGGGTTGCCGGTTTTTTGCAGGTGGATCAAGCCGGCGGTTTCCAAGGCGTGCAAGTGGGCGGCGAGGTTGCCATCGGTGAGTCGCAGTCCGTCGCGCAGTTCGATGAAGGACAGTGAGTCGTTGGCGGCCAGCACTGAAACAATCGCCAGCCGCGACTTGGTGTGGATGGCCGGCTCCAGTTTGTCGAATGCCTGGAGATCGGCGGCCAGTTTGGTCGGATTCAGCTTGTCGAGTTTTCCTGCCATAAGGCGTCTCTCCTTGGTTCGTCCTACTCCATCGAGTGGGCGGTGGCCAGATGGTCGACCTGTGCCCAGAACGCTCGGGCGCGGGCTTCGCGCCTTTCTGCGATCAGCACGCCGATGCCAAAGCCGATGTGTGTGGCGCCGAAACCGATACCCATGGTCAGGATTGCATGGCTGTGCGGCGCCACTAAACTGACAATGCCAATCGCCAGACAAATCGCACCGAGCCGGGCGATGGAGCGGGGGGCGAAAAAACTGGTGGTGAGCGCACCACAACCGTAGAACAGCACCCACAATGCAGGCAACAGGTCGAGTCGACCAAGACGCCAGATCAGGCTGGTAACGGCGAGGGCGGCGATAAAGCTGGGGAGCACGGCCAGCAAAACCGTGCGCGCCTGCCGCGACCAAACCGGTTCCCCGCGTTGGCGGGCCCGTCCAAATGTGAGAAGCAGGTGACCCGCAAGGGCGACGGCAAACACGACACTCCAGACCAGCGTGAAATTGGTTTCTGCGTCCCATGGCAGCAGATGGAAGCCCAGCGCGGTGCACCCAAGAAGGGTGGTGCCTCCCGCCAGCAGGCCCGAATAGCCCGAGATGTGCTCGTAGCGTTGGCTGCGTTCCATTAGTGTGCGGATGGTTTCCAGTGTATGCTCCGCGTGTTCGAAATGCATGATGGGCACGGTCCTTATGCTTTGTGACACAAAGAATCGGGGGGTGTTCAAACTTTCCTTTTTGGGGGAAGGCTTCAGTTCTGTCGCGATTTCGAGTATCACCGTGAATCGTCTTGGGGCGGATCAATGAGCGATCGTTGGATACTGGTGGATGGATACAGCGTGCTGCATGCGTGGCCGAGGTTTGCCACGCGCAAAGTGCGTGGATTGTCGCTGCAGCAGCGGCGCGAGATGCTCGTGGGATTGCTGCGGCAGTATGCCGACCACAGTCGCCGACGAGTGACGGTGGTGTTCGATGGTTACGCGGCCAAACGCAAGCCTGAGGGAACGGAGCCGACGCACGGGGTGGAAGTGCTGTTTTCAGAACGCGGCAAGACGGCCGATGACCTGATCGAGCGTCTGGTCGGGCAATCGGAGCACACGGCCAACACTCTGGTGGTGACTTCGGACAACATGGAGCGCCAGACGGTCGAGACCATGGGCGCGCATACCACGTCAGCAGAAGTGTTTGAGGCGGAAGTCGAGGCCGCGCTGCGCGAGTTGGCGGGGTTGGTCCGCTCGCACAGTCGTCGTCGGCAAATCGGCCACGCACGGAGCGATTGGGAGGGGTAATCGGCCACCCAGAAGGCGTGGTTGACACGGAAGCTGAAATTTGGCTAGGATGTTCCAGTACTCTCTGGACGGAGGACACCGTGTTATGAATAAACTTGGCAAAATCGCCCCCATCATTGTCATTCTCGCCTGCGCCGGATCGTTGTATCTCGCGTATATGCTCGGCGGGATCAAGAAAACCCAAGCGGCGAAAATCGCCGAGCTTGATAGTTCGCTCAACACCACGACCGCCAGCCTCAACAAGACCAAAACCACGCTCCGCCAGACCGAAGCCGATCTGACGAAGACCAAGAGCGACTTCGATGAGGCCACCAACACCCTTCAGACCACGAAAACCGCGCTCGACCAGAAGACCCAGGAAGCCGACGGCCTGAAGACGCAGTTGGCGGCGGCCGCTCAAGAATTGGGGCAAACCAAAACCCAGTTGGCCTCCTCGCAGGATGCGCTGAAGAAGATCCAGGACGGCCTGAAAGAGGCCGGCCTTGGCGACCTCTCCAGCATCGAAAAGATCCGCGACAAGATCGTCTCGTTGTCCGACGAGAATAAAGTCCTCGGTCAGCAGTTGACGGTTAAGCAAACCGAGAACCAGCAGTTGAAGGCGAAGATCGAGGACCTGACCACGACGCCCCTCGGAGTCCGTGGCCACGTTTCCTTCGTGCAAGGCAAGTGGGGCTTCCTCGTCCTCGATGTCGGCCAGGAGCAAAAAGTCCGGCCAAACACCGAATTCCTCGTCTACCGCGACTCCAAGTTCGTCGGCAAAGTCCAGGTCGTTTCCGTCGCCACCCACAACAGCATCGCCCAGATTCTGCCGCAGTATCTCCGTCAACCACCCATCTCGGGCGATCTCGTAGTCCACTAGCCACGATGGGCCGATTTCAATGAACGCTACCCGGGCCCTTCTCCTCACGGCGCTGGCGGCGACTGTCGTCCTCTTGGCGAGCGGATGCGCCACCCCCAGGGAAGACGACGTCAGCTCCATCCCCTGGAACCGTCCCCAGCAATGGGAAGGTGCCGGCGGCATGGGCGGCTTCCGACCCCCCGGCAGCCCCGGGTATTGAACCGTCGAGGCGCGCCGCGCCGCTACACCAGCAGCTCGGCGATCTGCACCGCGTTCAACGCCGCGCCCTTCAATAACTGATCGCCGCTCACAAACAGCTCGATCCCGCGTCCATCATCCCGCGACACATCCTGCCGAATCCGCCCCACGAGACAGTCGTACATTCCCGACGCGTCGATCGGCATCGGATATTTCTTGTTGGCCGGATCATCCACGACCTTCACGCCGGCCGCCTTGGACAAAATCGCCCGCGCCTCCGCCGGCGTCATCGGCCGCTCAAACTCGATGTTCACCGCCTCGCTATGCGCGCGATACACCGGCACCCGCACACAGGTCGCGCTGATCTTCAACCCCGGATGATGCATGATCTTCCGCGATTCGTTGACGAACTTCATCTCCTCTTTCGTGTACCCGTTCTCCAGGAACACATCCACGTGCGGAAACAAATTGAACGCAATCCGTTGCGGCAACACCTCGGCGCTGATCTCCTTCTCCCCGCGCAACAACTTCGCGGTCTGTTCCTCCAGCTCGGCCATCGCCTTCGCGCCCGCCCCGCTCGCGGCCTGGTAAGTGGACACCACGATCCGCCGCACCGGGTTCGCCTTGTGCAACGGATACACCGCCACCAGCATGATCGCGGTCGAACAATTCGGATTGGCGATGATCCCCTTGTGCTTCTTCGCGTCCTCGGGATTCACCTCTGGCACCACCAGCGGCACCTCGGGATCCATCCGGAACGCCGACGAATTATCGATCACCACCGCCCCCTGTTTCGCCGCCCCATGCGCAAACTCCTTCGACCGCGACGCCCCCGCGCTGAACAGCGCAAAATCGATGCCCCCAAACACGCCGTCCTTCAGCAGTTCCACGCGGATATCGGTGCCTTTGAACTTCAGCTTCTTGCCGACACTGCGCTCCGACGCGAACAACCGCAGGCTTTTCACGGGAAACTCCCGTTTCGCCAGCGTCTCGATCATCTCCACGCCGACCGCTCCGGTCGCGCCCACCACTGCCACATTGAATGCTTTAGCCATATAAAACCCCTTCTAACGGGGCGGAAAGTATACCCCCGAACCCCCCCTTCGCAAGTTCAAGTGTAGTAGCGGCTGTCCCAGCCGCCCTTGTCGTTGGTAGAGCCGAGTCGGACGAGACGCGGTTCTCCGCAAACGCCTCTCCGAGGCGTCCGCTCCGTTGCCATTGGCTTGTCTCCCGTCCCCCTTGGCTTCGCTTTGACCCCGTTTCCGGCCCAAAAATCACCCTTTTCTGCCCTCTTTCCACCATTTATTTCCTGTTTTTTGCCACTTTTTGCAAAACGAACCCAACTCGGTTTTTCTCCCAACCCATTCATTCCTAAACACTTCCACATTTTTCCGTTGGGTTCGTTTGGCAGAAACACTCTTTTATTATAGAAGGCTCCCCCGCCAAAGGTGTAGTAGCGGCCGTCTCGGCCGCCCCGGGCGCCGTCTTTCAAACCGCTTTGCCGTCGCCCTAGCCGTTGGTAGGGCCGAGTCGGACGAGACGCGGTTCTCCGCAAACGTCTCTCCGAGACGTCCGCTCCGCTCCGTTGCCGTTTGCCGGCTCGACTATTTCAAACAACCATCGCCCCTATACCACCGCCACCCCACCCCGTCCAGCAAAATTATCGATTCCCGATATCCGCCGTCGCCGTCGTTTCCCCCCAAATTTGTCACCCTGAGCTTGTCGAAGGGTCTCGCCGTGTTCGCTACCGCCCCTCGCTTCCGCCGCCCTGCACTTGAAGGTTGAGCGTTGGATGTTGACTGTTGGACGTTGATTCCCCTTCCGCCCTCCGTCCTTGGTCGGTGTAGCGTGCGCCCTGCTCGCGTGTCGTGTACGGAGCTGTCCCCAGCGCATTCGTCCTATCGGCCCCATTTGTCCCATCCGCTCCGCCTCTGTCTTGAGGCGCATCGCCTCCTCCGAATTCTTTTCGGAGCCGTCTTCTGCCCCACGTACGTTTTCCCCTTACCGCCTTGTAAGGTTTTCCCTTACAAACAAATCCCCACCTTTCGATTGACAGTTCAAGGCCTTGTCCTTAGTACTCTTAGTCTCAGCGAGTTAGGTGAGTTGATGTCACGAACAGTTCACCAGGATATCCAAAGCTCCCAGCGTCTGCTCTATCAAGAGGACGCTCGCCCTCGGCTGGTGGGCCAGCGGCGCTCGCCTAGGCCTGCTGAATGTCTGAGGCTCGCCGCGAACTGCTCACACACCTTCTCAAGTTGCAGGAGACATACTGTTTCGAGAACCAAAGAAGGTAGGTAACGGGTGGACGCCAATAGAATGGTTTTGCTTGGCGCACGGATGCGCTTTTCACCTGAAACGGGCGCAAGTGTCCGCGAAGAAGCCATCGACCGTGTACTAGAACAGAACCTTGCTTACGCCGACCAAACAGGTCTCAGCGAGGAAGAACTTCGTGAAACCATCCGATTGCCTGGAGGCAACCGCATTCTCACGGCGGCAGATGCACATGCAGGCCTTTTCAGGCTCATCGGTCGAGGGCATGCGGAGGAGAAGCCGCCAACGGGCTCAGGGAAGTTCATCCTGTCTGCCAAGGTGGATGACGAGATCAGGCAAACCGTTGGTCAGGCGCAAAAGAACTGGGATCTTGTGGTTAAGGACCTTTTCGCAGCCGCCAGAGGTTCTCTTGGCCAGTACGCAGATGCATTTGTCGAAGTTCTTTGCCACGTGTTCTCGCGCGTGAGTTCCGGGAACGTTGCGGTCTTGGTCGGCAAGGATGTGCAGCACGCCGACACCCACCATCTTATTCATCGCGCGTTCGAAGCCGTGCTTAAGTCGCGCCCGGTTTCTGCCGACAAACAGGCATTCGAGGCCGGTGTGACACGATTCTTCCGAGAGAGCACACCCCAATTCGACGCAATCAAGTGGAACATGGCTCAGAACTTTTACGTGGCAATTGCTCTCGGTATAGACCCGAAAGCGCGGGTTTTGTCGTCGGAGTTGCTGGCGGGCGCCGTTGTTTTCCTAGATACCAATGTGTTGATCGCTGGCCTCATTCCCGAAGACCGATATCACGGCGGATTTCAGGAGGTCGTAAATATCTGTCAGGATTTAGGAATGAAAATGACAGTCGCACAAATAACGGTTGACGAGCTACGCCGAGTCGTGGCCGCACATGCGGGTGTTCTGAGGCAGGTTTATGATCGCATTCCCGTTGCAACTAGGTCAAAGGTTCATTGCTTTCTCTTGGAGTCATATTTGGAGGTCGTAAAGCGAGACCCTGATCTTCACTTGGACGAATTCTTGAGCCGCTTTCAAGCACCGATAGACACACTTCGTGAAGCCTTCAACGTGGAAATTGAGGACGACTCTTGGTTTGATACCGAGCGCAATTCGCAGGCAACTGAAGAGCTTGCGCAGAAACTAGCGACGAAGTTCCAATCCATGCGAAGCCGAACGAAAACCACCGAAGCCTCGCGACACGACGCCTTGCTTTTGAGGTGGATGGACGAACGACGGCGCGGCGTTGACACTAACTGCAGAATCACAACCCTCGACATGACCCTCATAGCTGCCGAGCGAGAGTCACTTCACGTACAACCGCGAGTGATCAGCCTCGACGCCCTCCTGCAGTGGGCAAGCCCACATTGTTCCAGCGATGCAACAGTAGAGCAAGTCGCAGCTATTTACTCAACTGCTCTCAAGTACCAGTTACTACCGGGCAGAGCAGTTTCTCGACGCTCGCGATTTTCGAGTCTTTGCCGAGATGGAAATCGAAACAGCTCAATTGCCGGTCGAAGACGTTGAGGCGTGTGTCCGTGAAATTCGAAAGGTAGGTCCGAACCTCGACCCCGGAAGGGCGGAGGACCGTGAGAAGATTGCAAAGACAATCCAGAGATTCTTTGCCAACCCGGGCACGAAATTCAAAAGGGCGCTGGCGGATCTAGAAACGAAGAACACCGAGCTAACGCAAGCGTTGAGCAAGGAAACTGAATCACGAAAGCAGACCGAAGTGGATTTGGGTTCATTGAATAGGAAGTCGGTTGAGCCTCTCCGAACGAAACTCTGAACTCGCTAAAGTGATTGCCATTGAGCAAACAGCCCGGGAAGCCGCAGAAACGAGGATCAGCGCTCTTCAGGCAGATTTGGATCTTCTGAGGAAGCAGGTGCACAGGGGCGAGACTTACCCATTCCATCATTGCGAGGTCTCTGCTGCTGGCGGTTTTCATAGGGGCAGGTTGGTGCGTCGTTTGGAAAAAGGCAATTGAGTACGGCAACGGAGAGACCGCATTTGACAAACTAACAAATGCCTGGGTCTGGTTTGGGGTGCCGTTTGCCATCGCGGCCATAGCGTTTCCCTTCCTCATGGGGCGTGAACGTATGCAACATCTGAAATGGTGGAAAGGCGAAAGCAACTGAATCTAAGGGGTCTAAGGGGCCGACGCCTCACAATTTACAGATGAGTATGCGGCCCCGGTACTGGTACGTTCTGAATTGGCCCTGGGCGGAGGCCGCTAAAAGCAGATGGATAAGCTAAGGGGTCAACGCTTGACTCTTGACACTCTCTAAGCCCTCACCGCCCGCCGCTTTCCAAGCGCCTGCGCGGCCACTCTTTTCCAATCTGCCTTTTTGTCTTCCTCCCCCTTCGTGTCCTTCGTGGTGATCGCTCCTTCGCTTCCCCTTCGGCTACTTGGCTACTCGGTTACTCGGCTACTGTCTCAAACCCCGCAAGAATCGGGTCGCGGGCATCTGCCCACCTGCGTTATTGTGCCTGCAGTCATGAAAGCCGTATTGTCGCCAACCACAGAACAACGCGAAGCGGAGCCGCTTTCGCAGGCGGCGATGGACTACGCCCGAATCGAGCGCGCATTGCGCTTCCTCAACGCCCACCAACTTCGTCGCCCGTCCTTGGAGGAAATCGCCGCGCATGTCCACCTGAGCCCGTTTCATTTCGAGCGGCTTGTTCCAACGATGGGCCGGCACCAGCCCGAAACGGTTTCTTCAGTACCTTACAAAAGAGCACGCCAAAACACTCCTGCGGGATTCGAAAAGCCTCCTCGACGTTGCCGGCGAATCGGGACTTTCCGGTGTCAGTCGATTGCACGATTTGTTCGTGTCCTGCGAGGCGGTCACGCCCGGCGAGTACAAGCTTCACGGCCAAGGCCTGACGATCCGCTATGGATTTCATGCCACGCCGTTTGGCGAATGTCTTCTGGCAATGACCGAACGCGGCACTTGCTTCCTCGAATTTCTGATGAAGTCAAAACATGCCGCGCTTCGGGAATTGCGTGACGAATGGAGCGGCGCCGAGTTGCAGGAGGACGAACGCGAAACCGCGCCGATCTGCCGTCATATCTTCGACGCCACGTCAGGGAGCAAGCGCGCTCCGTTCCATCTGCATCTTCGCGGGACCAATTTCCAGTTAAAAGTCTGGGAGGCACTATTGACCATTCCCTCCGGGAAATTGGTCAGTTACGGCAACGTCGCCGCGATGATCGGCGTCCCCAAAGCCCACCGCGCCGTCGGCTCGGCTGTTGGCCGCAACCCCATCGCCTACCTCATTCCCTGCCACCGCGTGATCCAGGGTCTCGGCGCGTTCGGAAACTACGGAGGCGGCCGCCTCCGCAAGCAGGCCATGATCGGCTGGGAAGCCGCGCGAGCCGCGCCGTGATCATCACCGCGGTAGGGCGGTGCGACTCAACTCAATCACTGAGCCCTAACAACCATTGCTCCGCGCCCGATGTCTCAGGGTGTCAATACTCAGCCAGTCGGTATGTCCGGGGAATCTACATTCCCAGCACTTCCAACCGTTCACGCTCGTGCCTGTGATTTCGCACGCAGGCTTACTGACCGATCCAAATCCTTTGCCGTCCTGAACGAGACTGCCGTCGGAGACCGTTGCCGTAAACCATCGCCCTTTGTGCCGCATACGAAACTCCGTCCCGTGCGGGAACTCCACGCCATCCGCAATAAAGCTCCTGCCGATGATGTGGCCTTCCGACGGCGAAGCGGCTCTGGCCTGTGGCAGCTCCAGCATTCTGCGCAACACGTCATTGTACGTCGTATCCTCGTTCTCCCGCTTGTTGGTGAGCACTTTGAAGACATCGAAATCGATTTCAATTTGCATGTTTCACTCTCGTATGTACGGGACTTATAGTCTATAGACTATAAATGCGTCAAGAGTGATTTGTGAGATGCTCATCGACTAAGCTTCTAAGTCGCGTGCTATCAGCTGCTTGAATTCGAAAGAAAGGAGGTTAATTGCGAGAGGCTTTCCTATGTGGGACGCGCAGCTCGACTTTGAATCTGGGACACCCCCACCCGGACGCATGAGAGAGGAAGCCGAGCGTCCGGGCGCGAGAGCGGGCCGTCGCAGTCTTTGCGCTATACGGCTGCTGCCACCAGGTCGCCAACTTCTTTCGTGCCGTAGCCCATCTTGCCGGCAGCGAGGCTCTTGAGTTTCTCGCGAACAGTCTTAATGACTGCATTTTCGATGGCCGCGGCCGCTTTCTTCAACGCCGGTGCGGATTCGCGGTCGCCGAGGAAGTCGAGCATCATGCTGCCGGCGCAAATCGCGGCGAGCGGGTTGATGACATTCTTGCCGGTGTACTTCGGCGCGCTCCCGCCAATCGGCTCAAACATGCTCGTGCCCTGTGGATTGATGTTGCCGCCGGCGGCGATGCCCATGCCGCCCTGGATCATCGCGCCGAGATCGGTGATGATGTCGCCAAACAAATTGTCGGTCACGATCACGTCAAACCATTCCGGGTTCTTCACGAACCACATCGTCGTCGCATCCACATGCGCGTAATCTCGCTTAACATCGGGATAATCCTTCTGTCCGATTTCATGGAACGCGCGCTCCCAAAGATCGAACGCGTACGTCAGCACGTTGGTCTTGCCGCAAAGGGTGAGCTGGGCTTTCTTGCCGGCTTTCACGTCCTCGGGTTTGAGGCCTTTCCACGGCTTGCCGCCCGCGCCGTTTTCGGGCGAGTTCGAAGGCATATCGCAAACAGCGTTCCACTCCGCGCCGCGTGTTGACGCTTTCCTGCACGGCAATCTCGTGTGGCGTGTTCTTGAACACGAACCCGCCGCTGCCGATGTAGAGACCCTCGTTATTTTCGCGGATCACGACAAAATCGATTTCGTTCGGGCCTTTGTCCTTCAACGGGCAGAACCGCTCGTCGTACAGTTTCACGGGGCGAAGGTTGATGTACTGTTCCATCTCGAAGCGCAGCCGCAACAAAATGCCTTTTTCGAGAATGCCCGGCTTCACGTCCGGATGGCCGATCGCCCCCAGGAGTATGACGGGGAACTTGCGCAACTCGTCCGCCGCGCTCTCCGGCAGCACTTCCTTCGTCCGCAGATAGCGGTCACCGCCAAAATCATAGTCCGTGTAGTTGAGCTTGAACTCGAACTTCTTCGACGCCGCGTCGAGCACCTTGATCGCTTCGCGGACGACTTCGGGACCGGTGCCGTCGCCGCCAATGACTGCCACATTGTAGGATTTCATCGGATAACCTTTCGCAAAAAACCCGGCCTTGTGGACGGGAGTCGGGATTGTAAGCCCTGTGAGGGCACTTGCAATCGAATTTTCGTTTCAGGCGGCGCGGCGTTGAAACCAGTTCTTCCACGCGTCGTATCCCACGGCGAAGGCAAAGCCGAGGAGGGCCGCCAGAGATATGCACGCTCCTGCTCGAAAGCCGGCGGGCCTGTATTCGATCTGGATGCGGTGGTGACCCTGTGCAAGCGGAATGGCCCGCAAGACGTAATTCGCCGGCATAACCGCATACGCGCGTTGCCCGCTGCCTTCCAGCGGACGGGCCCGCCACCCGTTGCTGTACGCGTCCGTGATCAACAGAATGGCGGGATGGGGCAGTTCGGCCTCCACCGTCAGTTCGCCGGCGGATGAATCGACAATGGTTGCCGTTCCGATGTCAGCGAACGGGGTCGGCGCGGGGCTGGGCTCGGTTTCGAGTATGACTTGTCGTTGCGGGTCAAAGGACGCGGAATCCATCGCCCGAAGAATCTCATCACGGCCCGACAACACGCGATATTCGTACACCAATTGCAGGTGGGACATGACGGATTTCGCCGTGAGAAGTCGATCTCCACCATCGTTCGCGATAAAGGCGTAGCGCCATCGCAACATCGCATCGAGCCGATGGAACCGCGAAACGTCGATATATTGAGTCGCTCCTTCCGGGGATTGCCCTTGGGTGTAAGCCATGAATTCCGCATAGCGTTTGAGAGCAAGCGGCGCATACCCCCAAACGTCTTCCTTGTCCAGCCACATCGCGATGTTGGGTGCCCGTTGATAGTAGATTCGATAGTCGCCCGGACGCTGGTCGAGGAATGTTCTCAGTTTGGGCGCATACGTGGAAGATGGATCAAACGTCGCCCGTGATGACCTGGCAAATACAAAGACCTCCGCGATTGAGAGCAGCGCGACCGTGTAGACTACCTTGCGGGACTTCGCGGCCAGAAACACCTGTCCACTCATGATCATAAACTCCGCGGCAGCCACGAATAGTCCGTTCGAAGCAAACACCCCGGCCTTCATCACCGACTCGGGATTCGTATAGGCGGCAGTCGGCAAGTAGGATTCTTCCGTGTCATTGACGGCCTGCATCGCGCGCGCCCACCAGTTCTTGGATTCGGGCACAAGGGCCGCGGACCGCAACGCCATCGCCGCGCTTCCGACAACGAAACTGGCGATCAATAAGCCCAGCGCCAACCGCCGGTTGCCTCGCGGTTGGTGAAGCAAACGATCCAACCCGCTTCCGGCCAGCATCGTCAGGCACAAGGAAGCTTGGGCGATGAACTTGGCGTTGGCCCGGAACCGGTTGAATCCGGGCACGTGGCTGTAGAGAACTTTGAATAGCGGAGTCTCCGAGCCCAACGCCAATACCAACAGGATCACCGCAAGCGGAACCAAAGAGCGTCGGGACTCCCGGCTTCCACAGATGGCTCCATATACGGCCAGCGCGAGTCCACCCGCGCCGATAAACAGGCACATCTCCCACAGATACCAGCGTCCCCAATAAGGCACCGTGGCCATGTCGCCAAAAAACCCCGGCGCCAACAGCGTGAGGAGGTTCTCCGGCGCGAAGGAGAGCATTGACGCGAATTCATAACCCACCCCGTTGCTTCGCACGCTTTCGGACGCCGCTTGAAGGGTGGTCAGAAGTTGGACGGCTCCCAAAGCTGCGGCCCCGGCATACAGTGCGAAAAGTCCTGCGAGGATCTTCCATCGTTGCGCAGCCGTGATCAGGCCAAAGATAGCCAGCAGCACGGCCGCCACCGCCGTGTAGAAACACACCTGCATGTCCCCGGCCAGTACCTGCATCGCTACGCCCGCCATGCCCAGCAAAACCCAACCACGGGTGCGCGTCCGAGTCCATTCGTCCACACAAACCAATACGAGGGGCGCCCACGCCATCGCAAACAGAAACGATAGATGACCAGCGTACACATGAAAAAAATACGCGCCCGAGAACATAAACAACGCTGCGGAAGTAACCGCCGCCACGGGATGCAATCCGCGTCGTAATCCCCAGGCATAGGTGAACAGGCCGGCGAGAAATACATGGAACGCGATGCCGAAATTAATCGAGAACCACAGCGGGAGCACCAGGTCGAGCCAGTTCGACGGGTAAAGCACGCCTGTCTGGGCCCAGCCCAGGAACGGCGCCCCGCAAAATACATGTGGATTCCATAACGGTAGATGACCGTGACGAAGTTGATCGGCAGCAAACGCGCGCCAGTAGATGAATTGTGAGGCAAGATCGGCGCCCTCGTTGGAAAGTACGATCGGCTTGCTCGTAGACAGCACGTCGCCGAACATGCCCAGCGTTAGCCCCAGCAAAAACACCGCTCCGATCCACCGGGAACGGATCGAGTAGCCGGCCTCTTCTGTCGGGGAAGGACGCAAAGCGTGCCACTTTCATAACCGAATTGCCCGGCCAATGCCAAGCCTTGTTGCCCGGGTCGCTCCCCATGAATGACTTGCGGTTGTGGCGCGGGAGTCTTACACAGAGACTGTGGCATCGACCCAGGATCAAGCGCATTCCCGCGGCGCGCGGCTGATTGAGTTTCTCGGTTTGCGACGCAGCATCGTGGGTCTGCTGAGCATGGTCGTGCTCGTGGGGATGGGCGAGCACCTGGCGGAGCAGTTCCTGCCCCTGTACCTGCTCGCGCTCGGCGGCAGCTTCATCTCGGTCGGGTTCCTCAACGCCATGGACAACCTGCTCGGCGCGCTCTACTCGTTTCCCGGCGGCTACCTCTCCGACCGGTTGGGCACGAAACGAGCGCTGCTTGTGTTCAATGTTGCCTCCATGATTGGGTTCCTGATCGTCGTGTTGATTCCCACGTGGCGGGCGGTGTTGGGGGGCGCGGTGTTGTTCCTGTCATGGACTGCTATCTCGTTGCCGGCGACCATGGGTCTGGTGGCCCGCGTCCTGCCGAAAAACCAACGGACGATGGGAGTCACGTTGCATTCGCTGGTGCGGCGTGTGCCGATGGCGCTGGGGCCGATCGTGGGCGGCGTATTCATCAAAGTGTGGGGCGTCGAACGCGGCGTCCGTCTGGCGTTCATCGGGGCGCTGGTGATGGCCGTCATTGCGGCGATCTTGCAGCAGGCACTTATTGAGGATGACCATAATCCGGAGAAGAAACCCGACGTTTCCGCCGCTGCAGAATTGAATCCCTTGCGCATGATGCGGTACTTGACTGCGGACTTGCGAAGCCTGCTTGTGGCCGATGTTCTCGTGCGGTTCTGCGAACAAATCCCCTACGCATTCGTGGTGATTTGGGCGGTGGGAACCGCCAAGGCGCCGGGGCCGGTGAGCGCCCTGCAGTTTGGCGTCCTGCGCACGGTGGAAATGGCTACCGCCGTCGCCGTGTATATTCCCGTCGCCTATTTCGCCGACCGCAGCCACAAGAAACCATTTGTCGTGATGACCTTCGCTTTTTTTACGCTGTTTCCATTGCTGCTCCTGTATTCCAAATCGTTCGGCATGTTGATCGCGGCGTTTGTCCTGCGCGGACTGAAGGAATTTGGCGAGCCGACCCGCAAGGCGTTGATCATGGACCTCGCGCCGGAAGATCGAAAGGCCGGCGTCTTCGGCCTGTACTACTTGATTCGCGACGTAATCGTGTCCCTCGCTGCATTCGGCGGCGCATTTCTTTGGCGGATCAACCCATCGCTGAATCTGCTCTCGGCGTTTGCCTTCGGCGCGCTCGGCACTCTCTGGTTTGCGCTTCGCGGGCGCGATCTCGGACGATCCAATCTTGACTGACGCGCTCAGGTAATCCGGAAAAGCGGCCCGGATTTTTCTTTGAGCGTTCTCGTGCTTGCGTGAATATTTCCATCAGTACTGGCATCACGTTCATCGGGGATTATTCATTATGGTATCAGCATCAGGACTGAATCGGCACGTCGAGATGCAAGCCGGCCACGGCGCGGAGTTTCGTCTCGGATGGATTTCACTATTGGCCGGCGGCATTGGTGTCGGCGCGGGATTCATCGCGTATCTGTTGCTCAAGCTGATCGGCTTGTTTACCAACCTGTTCTTCTTCCACCGATTTTCGGCGGAGTTTACCAGTCCGGTGGCGAATCATCTCGGGTTGTGGGTGATTCTATTGCCGGCGGCGGGCGGAATCGTGGTGGGGCTCATGGCCAAGTACGGCACCTCGAAGATCCGGGGACACGGGATTCCCGAGGCCATGGAGGCAGTGTTGACCAGTCGCAGCCGAATCCACCCCAAGGTCGCTATTCTCAAACCGCTTTCGGTGGCGGTCGCTATCGGCACCGGCGGGCCGTTCGGCGCGGAAGGCCCGATCATTCAAACGGGGGGTGCGGTCGGCTCGTTGGTGGGGCAGTTGTTTCATATGACGGCGGTCGAGCGCAAGGTGTTGCTGGCCTGTGGCGCGGGCGCGGGCATGTCGGCGACGTTCAACACGCCGATCGCGGGAGTGATCCTGGCAATCGAACTGTTGTTGTTCGAATTTCGGCCACGGTCGTTTATTCCACTGGTGGTCGCGAGTACGCTGGCCACGGCGACTCGCTTTGTGGTGATGGGGCGCAACGCCATGTTCGAAATGGGAATGGTGGATTTTGGTATCCTGGCGAATTTGCCGTACTACATCTTGCTGGGGGCCGTGTGCGGCTTTGCGGCCGTGGGATTCAGCCGGGCATTATATTGGGTCGAAGATCGGTTCGAACAACTGCCGCTGGATCAATTGTGGTGGCCGGCGATCGGGGGTCTCGGGCTGGGTGTCATTGGTTACTTCATGCCGCGCGTGCTCGGCGTTGGCTACGACACAATCTCCGATATTCTGAACGAACGGCTCGCGCTGAATTTATTGTTGGGCATCCTGGTCTTCAAGACGCTGGCATTGCTGGTCTCGCTTGGCTCGGGGACGTCGGGCGGATTGCTGGCGCCGATGTTCATGACCAGCGCGGCCATGGGCTCGGCTTTGGCCGTGGCGCTGAATCATCTTGTTCCCGGCACGCATCTGGCTCCGGCGGCGTTCGCCCTGGTCGCCATGGGAGCCGTGTTCGGAGCGGCCGCCAACGCGACGTTCGCTTTCATCATCTTTGCTTTTGAAATCACCCGCGACTACAACGCAATCTTGCCGTTGATGCTGGTCAGCGTCATCGCCAGCGGCATCGCGCGACGATTCATGAAAGAATCAATTATGACTGAGAAGTTGGCGCGACGCGGTTTGCGCGTCCATCAGGAATACGAAGCGGACGTATTCCAACAGGTGACGGTCGGGGAGGTGATGCGCCAGGGACCGCCCACGGTCTCCCATGAAATGAGGGTGGCGGAATTGGCGGACCGCATCGCGTGGGGTGACCCGCAATTCCGGCAACATCAGGCAACCTTGGTGCTTGATGAAGAGGACCGATTGGCGGGGATCATCACCCGGGGCGATGTCATGGAGTTGCTGAAGAAGAACCCGGCGGGGGATATGAAGGTCGGGGAAGTCTGTAGTGCGAATTTGGTGGTAACTTATCCCGACGAGACCGTGCATGACGCGATGACAAAGATGCTCGCTAACGCGGTAGGTCGTTTGCCTGTGGTCCGTCGCGAGGCCCCCCACGCGCTGGTTGGCTATTTCGGTCGCGCGGAAGTCATGGCCGCGCGCACGCGCCGTCAGGAAGAAGAACTTGTGCGCGAGCCCGGCTGGCTGAGCCGCACCGCGTAGCGTCAATCATTCGAGACCTGTGACCTCGGCGTCGAAAGTCGTCAATGGTTTTCCGCTCTCGACATTGATCTTCGAATTAACAAACCGAATACCCTTGGCGTAATAGACTTTCATTCCGGCCTTGGCGGAGATCGTCACATTTGACAGGGTCACGTCGGTGATGGGCGCCTCCGGCAGGCCCCGAATGATTCCTGCCGCGGGGCTGTTGATCGCGGTCACATTGCGAATGGTGATATTCCGGTTGATCGGGGTTTGAGCCGTGACTGGTTGGGCCTTCTCGGTGGCGGGATCTTTGGGGGCTTCTCGCTCCGGATACCAGTCGATGATGTAGATCGGGACCTTGACCGCCGTCATCGTGAGGTTTTCGTACGTGAGGTTCTCCAACACACCGCCTCTCCCCCGCATAGTCTTGATGCGAACGCCGGCGTCGGTCGAATCAAAAGTACAATTACTCACCCGCAGGTCCTCGATCCCGCCCTCCGTACCGGAACCGACCGACATCCCGTGGCCGTGGATGAACTTGCAGTTCGTGATCGTATAATTCTTGTTCCCCGGCTTGCGGGACTTCGAGGGTTTCACCGCGATGTTGTCGTCCCCGGTATCGATCGTGCAATCGGTGATGAGAAAATTCCACCCGGAAGGATCGATCCCATCCGTGTTGTGGGCGTTGCTCGGCGATTTGATGGTGATTCCCTGGATCGTCACATCCGCGCAATTCTGGGGCACCAGATGAAACATGGGCGAATTGCTCAGGGTTACGCCGTGGACGTATACGCGAGCGCAGTTGGACAGTTTGATCATGTACGGGCGGTGCGGCATCGATTTGTTCGCCTCGAACTCTGCCCACCATGCTTTGCCCTGACCATCAATGGTTCCCGGCCCGCTGATTTCGATATCGTGCGCGTCGGAGGCGGTGATGCAATCCCGATATCTCGCGCCCGTCATGGGGTAATTCGCGCGGTCGTCGCTAATGAGGATGGATCCGCCGCTGGCGAGATGCAAATTGATGCGGCTGGCGAGCGTGAACGGGCCGGTCAGGAATCGCCCTTCCGGAATCAGGACAGTCCCGCCGCCGGCGGCCGCGGCCGCGTCGATCGTTTTCTGGATAGCCTCGGTGTTCATCGTCTTGCCATCGCCGACGGCCCCGTATCCGGTCGCATTGAATGTATTCGTCGGAATTGATGGCAGGGCCGGATTCTGGGCCGTGACGTTGCCCGCAAACACGAGGTAAAGGCCGGCGAGCGTGAGGAGAGGGGACTTGAAGCAGTTCATGGTACTTATTCCTTCCGGGTAAAAAGCTGTCGGCCAAGACTGCCAAAGCGCTACGGTACCGTCAAAAGGATTCCACGCGCAGTGACAATCGCGTTGGCTGGTGCTACTTCCGGGGTCTTTCGGACTCGTAGACCAGTCCGACGGACGCGCGCCATTGGTCAAGCGCGTTCATGTTGCCGAGCGAATCCTCCCAACTCATTGCGGGTGATTGCCGTTGTTCGATGTGCGCGGCGACGTGGTCGGCCTCGATCGCGTAGGCGGGCTGTGATGATTCCACCACGGTCTCCTGCGGTTCTTCACCCTTGCGCTGGACGACGATTCTTGTCGTCGCACCGTCGTTGATCTGGGCGAACGGTGCGGGCACGAGAATCCTGCCGTTCGAGCCGTAGATGCGGAGCACGATATCCTGTTGAACCTCGACGCTGGCCGCCAGCGCGGCGAGGATATCGCCGGGGAATTTCATCGAAGCGACGACCCAGGAGTCGACCCCTGTCGGCGTAAAATGGCCGCACCCTTTCACCTCGACCGGCTCGGCGAACGGTTTGCCCATCGCCACGCCTGCTATCAGGCGCGATATCGACACGGGATAACAGCCGATGTCGAGGATGCCGCCGCCGCCGAGTGCGTTCTTGAAGAGGCGCGCTTCGGGATTGAAGTCCCGATGGAAGCCGAAGGATGCGTGGATGACCCGCACGTCACCGACAACCTTTTCGCGGAGGAGATCGACCAGCTTTGCGGTTTGCGGATGGCAGCGGTACATGAATGCTTCCATCAGAAAGACGCCGTGTTTTCGCGCCGCTTCGATGACGGGCAACGCCTCGGCGTGATTCAATGTCAGCGGTTTCTCACAGAGAATGTGTTTTCCCGATTTGGCGGTCTTGAGGCACCATTCAGCATGCAGCGTGTGCGGCGTCGCGATGTAGATCGCTTGCACCTCGGGATCGGCGAGCACTGCCTCGTAGCTGCCATACCGATGGGGGACGTGGTGTTCCACGCCGAACTTGTCGGCATTGGCCTGTGAACGGCTGCCAACGGCGACGAGTCGGCCCGTCCGGGATTGGGAAAGCTGTTTGGCGAAAATGCCGGCGATTCGACCCGTGCCGAGGATGCCCCATGAAAGCGAGTTCATGCCGGGAGAGTCCTAGGTTGCTTTACGATGCGCGACAAGCAAAAAGCGACAGCGCGAAAGGTTGACGTGGGTCAACCGGGAGAAGATAAGCACTTCAATTGCTTGCGCGCGACAGGGTCAGGTGGAAATCCTGAAAATCAAACCGGTGCAGCCGGTAGGTTTCGTCGCGAAAGAGCACTCGGCTCGGATGGACCGGGTCGGCCGCAGACCTTGGCTGACGAACGGAGAGCGCGCTCGATGGTATTGACCAATTCCTGCGTGTTGAGCGGCTTGATGAGATAGGCAAACGTCCCGAGGACCGTTGCCTCATCCGTCGTACGCTGATTCGGGTGACCCGTCACGACGATGATCGGAACGTCGGGGAAGGCCTTCTTGGCCGCAGCGATGAAAGCTAGGCCGTCGATGTTGGGCATGGCAAGGTCCGTGACAATCAGGTCAAAACGGTTTCGGGAATTGGCGACGTAGTTCATTGCAGCTTCGGAGTTTGCGGCTCCCGCCACGATATAGCCGAAGTAGCCGAGAAGCTTGGATAGAGACGTCAAGAAGTCGATGTTGTCGTCGACAAGCAGGATGGTCGGGCGTGCCATTAGCAGGTTGGCCTCATATTCGCTTGAAATCGAAAGCACCAGACGTGCCGGGTATCGAAATTACCGCTTCAAATGCCTGTACAGTGGCAGGATAGCCCTCATCAAGACTTGAGACGAATTGTGCCAACCCGGCCTTCTTTTCAGGCTTTTGGGGGCACAAACCGACATTTTGGCGGCAGCAGGGCTCAGCAGGGGTCCTGCTGAAAAGCTACTGCTCCACTATAGAGGTCAGCCCATTTTTTCTCATCCCCGCCCCTTTCTTTCCCATCTTCGCCAATTACTGCACACGACATCCTCATTCACAATGTCAATACTAGTTCGTGGTCACTTCGTACCAGAGCGTTTTGTGCAGCGGGCTGATCACGAGAACGGCGTGACCACCGTCGTTCGTCTCGACCGCGAGCTTGGTTTTCCGCTGGCCGCGTTCGTCGAGCGTCCAGGCTTCGACCTGTCTCGCGGGCATCGGCAGGGTGATGTGAGCCGGAATTCCCTCGACGAGCGATGGGGCTTTGCCCCAATTGCCGCCCACGCTGGAACGCTCGGGGTTTTTCCACTGCATATCGGTGTTCTCGACGTAACCCGTGGCCGTGATGAGCCAGCGACGCGGCTGGGCCTCGGTCACGGTAATGGCGCTCCAACCATTCTGCCGGGTCGGACCGGGCTCGATGACGAGACTGCCGAGCTCGAAGCGTTTGCCGCCTCCGAAGCCGATGACCGCTTTGCTTTTCGCCGTGTTGACAGTCACAACACCGCGGGCTTTCTCGGACACATCCCATGCGAGTTCACCGGTGTCGGAAACGAAACAGTTGGTCGTTGGCATGTTTTGTACCCGAGTGAGAGGGGCGGCATGGCCGGTAACGTCAATCGCCACGCGGTGCAGCAGCGCAGCTTCGCGGAGGACGCCAAGTTGCTGGGCGCCAATCAGGCTCCATGCGCGAGATTTCCGCAACAGGTCCGGTACGCGGGCCGGGTCGAGCGCCGCCACAATCTGCTCCCGCGCCGCCGTGACGTCACCGCGTATGAACATGGCCACTGCGGCTGGCAGCGTGACCAGCTTCGCGGGATGCTGGTCGATATCGAAGAAGCTGGTGATGTGTTGCGTGTCCCAGTCGTCGCGACGGTGCGACCAGGCAAACGCGTAGATCGTGTCCCAGTCCTGCAGCGCGGCATACGCGCTGAGCAACAGAAAGGCTTCGCCGCTGTACGTATTCGGCGCGGGATGGTTGTACTCGGTGACGGAGTGCGGTTTGCCGAGCACGCGGTGCAGCGCCAGACCGGAGAGCGTGCCGCCGCGCTCGTTGACCATGGTGAGGTTCGGCACGAACCAGTTCTCGCTGTCCCACTGCCGGCCCGGAAACTGTGGATGCTGCCAATAAGCGTGTGTGTCGACAGCATCAAACTTTGCCATCAGTTCCGGCGTGCTGCAGCCGACAACGGTGCCCATGACGACGGCGTGGACATGCAAGTCGTCCTTCAGAAAGCGACGCATCGACTGCCAGTAACGGCCTTCCGTCTCCAAGAGAAAGCGCATCCAATCACGCTGAGCTTCCGGCGTGCGTTCGCCCCAATGCGCTCTCGTAAACGCAGGCACCGTGCGGTCCTCAATGCGCTCGGTCTGTGTCAGCCCGATCACGCCGCCGGGCCGCAACGAAACGCCCGCAAACCAGTACGCGCCGATTTGCTTCCCGAGGTCGCTGAAACCAACACGGGCGTTGTCGTCGCCATCGCTAGCGCTGAAGGTGAAATGGAATTGCTGCCACTCTGTTGTCAGCGATACAGGACTCGACAGACCAAGGTTCTCCCAGGGCGCGTGCGCTTGCCCGACACGCGCAGTGATCTCGCGCTCGCAGTCGGCCCGGGCCCAGAACGTGAGCGTGTAAGGTTGGCCGCCTGTGATCTCCAGGTCTGATCGGTTGAACTGCACATGCCAGCTTTGTCCGCCGAGTTTGCTGACATCGATGCGCGCCGCCTTCTGACCGCGCAATGCATCGGGCACATCCACGACGAGGCTTTCGGTGGCTTCCGCGCCTTGCTGCCGCTCCAACGTCCAATGCTCAAGGTTTGTAACGAGCATTTCTTCCCCGGGCGGTTGGCTCAAGGTGCCCCAGGCGGCGCGGAGTTTTTCGGTCGAGCGGTAACGGTTCTGCAGCCACACGTTCCACTGCCGCTGCCAGTCGCGCGCGAACACCCCGGGCAATTTGTCCAATTGCCCGCCCAGCCACGAATGGGCGAGGCCATTCTCGTTGTTGATCTCGACAAACGCCACGGACGGCTCTTCCGCATACGTGAATCCTGTCTCAACGTTGCGATGCGCCAGTAATCGGCGGGCGTATTCCTGTTGCAGTTCCAGCAGCGGCGCATAAAATAATCCAATGGTGGCTCGATCCTTGGGAACAACGTTCTCAATCTCCGGCGGCAGACCATCCGCGGCGTTAAACGGGCGCGACACGAGCAGGTTGAAGTTCGCGTAGATACCGTGACGTTTCAGCGTGGCGACGAAATGGTCGAGGCGATCCAGGGCCTCGGCGTCGATTGCGCGCGTGGATTTGTCTCCGCGCGCGCGAATCCCGTTTGGGAACGGCTGCGCATCCATGTGGTGGAAGCGGACAACGTTGATGCCGAATTTCGCGAGGCGTGCCGCGATCTTGTCGGCGTCGTTTGTTCGCGGGAAGTTTGCGCCGTAACAGAAATTCACGCCAAAAAATCGAATACGGCTCTCACCGGCGTACAAATGGCCGTCCTTGCCGGCGTGGACGAAACCGTCCTTGCCGGCGGGAGCGTGGAGCCATCCGCTCAGGTCCGTAACGCCCGGTGCGGAGTCGTCCCAGGGCAATACGAACGGGAAAAGCGGGGTGACGGTGTCCTCGGTAGCCGCCGCCGGGGCGTACGACGTCACGAGGCTGATCCACAGCGCGGCGGCGAAGACGAGCGCGCGCTTCATGGCGGGAGATCAGCGTTGCACGAGGAACGCGACACTTTTTGTGCCCTCGCCGCCGTCATCCGTGGCGTCCTCGCCGACGCTGTAGACGGCATATCCGCGCGGGAGCCGTTTGTAACGCAACGGCCGGCCGTCGAATGGATCGGCCGGCACTTCGCCCTTCCCGGATGATCCGAGCTCCGCGAGACTCAGGGGCAATTGATCGTGGGCCAAACGGAAGCGCTCGACGGCAATGGCGACTCGTGCGGCCCGGATCTGGGCCGTGATGTTTGCGTCCTTCAGGATCACGCGCGGGCCGTTCATGCCGCGCAGCCACGCGCGCGAGAACGCGTGCAATTGGCTTTGCTGGTCCAGGGAACGGTGCAGCGCCTGGGCGCTGGCCACTCTTTCAGGGAAGGCCGACTGCGCAGTTTCGATGTACCGGTCCATGAGCCGCAGGTACTGGAGTTTATCCCATTGGAGAAACCCGCACAAATCGTACAGGTACGCGGGCGAACTGAAGAAGACGTCGAAGTTGACAAGAATCCTTTGGCTCAACGGATATTTTCGGGCCGCGGGCAGCGCCGTCAGATCGAATACTTCCCGCATGAGGTTGAAGCCGTGAATGCCGATGCACCGCTGTCCGATAAACGCGCGCGCCAGCCCGCGCTGATCCTCGGCTCTCTCCAGGGTGACCCGGAGGGCATCAAGATCCACATCCGACAGGCTCGTCTTGCTCAAGAGATTCTGCAGGCTGCCGACGGCAATTCCTTGGCAATCCATGCGCGCCAGATACGACCGGACCAGCGGTTCCTTCGCGAGAGATTGCGACACGGCGAACAACGATTCGACCGAAACGGTTGCCAGTTGGGGGCTGGCGTGCTCCATGTTGTTGATCGCCTCCGTCTCCAACAAGTGGGCGCTACGGATGAGGTTGCCCCAATGCGCATAGGGGGAGATTGAAAGCCGGCTCAAATCGATCGGGAATCGGCTCAGCGGAATATTGGACGCCTTATGCAAAAGCGTGAGGGCCTCGCCGTTTCCGTTAAGGTAATCTTCAACGGTCGGCGTCTGTGGATCGGCCAGTGAATCGGCTTGCGGCGGGGGGACTGTGTATTTGTCGCGCGAGGAACCAGACGGGTCGGGTCGGTCACACAAACTGGCGAAGGCTTTGCCGAGCACTACGGCGCTGTTCTCCGACGGAGGGACTTGGGGATACCATCGATTCAATTCAGCGAGGGTGACGGGATAAGCTCTCTCGTGTATGGAGTCGATCTCGGCGGCGATAAGCTGGTTGAGGGTCAATCGCCAGGCGACAAGCAAGACGATCAAGCCCAGCCCTGTAAAAAACATGAGCCGGACCCAACGGTTCCACCGCGAAACTGGTTGCCGAACGCCAACGCTCACAACGGCATTCTACCACCGTTCAGAGCCAAACGAAAGCGTCACCATTCGGAGCAGGCGGGGGAGTTTCGATGTCGGCAACCGCAACTCCTGCGCTGGGCGTTACCGCCGCCAAATCCACATTATCTCCGTTGTCATCGCGCTTGATCGACGCGATCTTCGGTTTTGGGACGGTGGCCGTTTTCTTAAGTTGTGTCGGGCTCGCCCCCAAGACCTGGATTGCCGCCGCGCTGTCGAACTTAAGTTCGCAGGCGAGTATATCCAGCAGCCGTCGGGTCGGCCCACTGGGGTTGCGGCGCTGATGTTCCAGATACTTGACCTGTTTGATGGTGACACCAAGCCACTGGGAAAACTGGGCCTGGGTCATACTGGCATGCTTGCGCAAAGCAAGAATACGGCTTGCTCCCCAATCCATCGTTCCTTATGAGAGAACCGCGTTCCCCCACCTCCTTGTGACAATTGGGTAACAAAGTTCGCGCCCAGATGCAATCCTGAAATTCGCAAAACCGCGTTTTTTTGCGCGGCGATGGCAATTGGCGGTGCGTTGACAACGCTCGGGTCGTCCGCTAGCCTCATTCCGCTATGATTCGCCGATACAGCCGGGAAGTGATGCGCCAAATCTGGACGGAGGAGAACAAGTTCTCCATCTGGCTGCAGATTGAGATTCTGGCGTGCGAGTCCCGCAAGATTCCCGCCCGAGACCTGGCAACAATTAAGCGCCGCGCGAAATTCGACGTCAAGCGCATCGGCGAGATCGAACGCACGACCAACCACGATGTCATCGCGTTCCTGACCAGCGTCGCCGAAAACGTCGGTCCCGCGTCGCGGCACATCCATGAGGGGCTTACATCATCGGATGTTGTTGACACAGCATTGGCGGTGCAGATGAAGCAGGCGGCGGACATTCTCATCGAGGACGTGAAGAAGTTGCGCGCGGTCGTCGCGAAGAAGGCGAGAAAGCACAAGCACACGCCGATGATCGGGCGTACGCACGGCGTCCACGCCGAGCCGATCACGTTCGGGTTGAAGATGGCGCTGATGTACGACGAGTTTTCCCGGGCGCTGGCCCGGCTGGAACGCGCCCGCGACACGGTGGCGGTCGGCAAGATCTCCGGCGCGGTGGGCACGTACGCGCACATGGGCCCGAGGGTTGAGCAATACGTCTGCCGGAAACTCGGCCTGAAGCCCGACAGAATTTCGACCCAGATCGTCCAGCGCGATCGTCACGCGGAATTCATGAGCGCGCTGGCGCTGATCGGTTGTTCCATCGACCGCTGGGCGCTGGAGTTTCGCCACTTGCAGCGCACGGAGGTGCTCGAAGCGGAGGAATTCTTTGCGGCAGGCCAGAAGGGCAGCAGCGCCATGCCGCACAAGCGTAACCCGATCACCTGCGAACGGCTGTGCGGGCTGGCCCGGGTATTGCGCGGCAACGCGCTGGCGGCAATGGAAAACGTCGCGCTCTGGCATGAACGCGACATTTCACACAGCAGCGTCGAGCGCGTGATTTTGCCCGATTCGACGACGTTGCTCGATTATATGCTGGCGACGTTGACGGATGTCGTGGACAAGCTGCTCGTGTACCCGGCGCGGATGAAGGCGAACCTCGAAGCGAGCAAGGGATTGATCCATTCGCAGGCGGTATTGCTGGCGCTCACCCGCAAGGGCCTGACGCGTGACAAGGCCTACGCACTCGTTCAGCGCAACGCGATGAAGACGTGGGCGAATACGAAAACATTCAAGGAAGTCCTCATGGGCGACGCCGAGGTGATGAAAGTTCTCACTTGCCGCGAAGTCGAATCGCTCTTCGATTTGAAGATGCACTTCCGACAGGTTGCCGCCACGTTCCGGAAAGTCGGCATCCAGTAGCCGGCGCCGCCCGGGCGGCTATTTCGACTTCGATTCGGTTTCGAGGTGGAACTTGTGGAGGAAGCGATGCACCACAGGGGCGAAGATCACACCGCACATCGCCAGGAACACCACGCCGCTGAACAGTGCATAGAGGGACGCGAACCATTTCCCGGCGACGTTGTGCAGCTCGTTTACCGGTCCCATGCCGCCGAGAATCATGGACGCGTTGAGCAACGAATCCAGCCAGCCCAGCCCTTCGGAAAGGTGATAGCCGAGGATGCCGATGCCGAGTGCCACGGCGACGATCCCCAAGCCAAGGCAACCGTGACGCGCGAGTCGGCGGAAAAACAAGTGCTACGCGGGAGTAACGGTTCGTGTCGATGCTCGAACATAACGAGGGAATTGTAACGTTTTTGTGACGGCGTAGCCACAAGGAAGAGTGGACGCGTCCTCTCTCGCGTGCTAAAAACCGGGCAGACTTATTATGAAGGCGAGAATCATTGTCATGCCGAAGAAGACCGTGCTTGATCCGCAGGGGAAGACCGTCAAACACGCGCTGGAGTCGATGGATTTTCGCGGCATCAAGGACGTGCGGGTCGGCAAGTTCATGGAGATCGAATTGGAAGGTGGCACCAAGGAGGAGTTGCAGAAGAAGATCGACGAGGCGTGTCACAAGCTGCTCAGCAATCCGGTGATAGAAGAATACAGTTTTGAGATACACGAATAGGGCTGGGTGATGAAGTTTGGCATCGTTCAATTTCCGGGAAGTAACTGCGACCAGGACGCGTATCACGCGCTGGCGGACGTGCTGGGGCAGCCGACGCGGTATATCTGGCACAAGGACACCACGCTCGGCGACGTCGAATGCGTGATCGTCCCCGGCGGGTTCAGCTACGGCGACTACCTGCGCACGGGCGCCATTGCCCGTTTCTCGCCGGCGATGCGCGCGGTCGTGGAACACGCGAAATCGGGCGGACTCGTCCTCGGCATCTGCAACGGGTTTCAGATCCTGTGCGAAGCGCACCTATTGCCCGGCGCGCTGATTCGCAATCGCGGGTTGAAATTCATCTGCGAACACATTTATGTGCGCGTGGAAACCGTCGATTCACCGTTCACGAACGTCGGCCGCAAAGGACAGGTGCTGCGCCTGCCGATTGCGCACGGTGAGGGCAGCTATTTCGCCGAGCCCAAAGTGATCGAGCAACTGAAACGCCAAGACCGCATTCTGCTGCGGTACTGCACGGCGGCCGGGAAGATCACCGACGCGGCCAACCCGAACGGTTCACTCGACAACATTGCCGGTATCTGCAACGAAACCCGGAACGTGTTCGGTCTCATGCCGCATCCCGAACGCGCCAGCGAGAAACTGCTCGGCAGCGAGGATGGCCGGGTGATTCTTGAGAGCGCACTCCGCATGACGATCCACGCGGCGCCGTGAATTGTCTTGGCGGCAAGCAGGCTGCTAGCCCTACAATCAGGAAGTGATGAAGCGTCGATCTTCAACCAAAGATTGGCTGCCGCTGGCGAAACGCGAGGGGCGGGCGGTGGAATTGCCGACGGGCGAGGCGTTTCGCACCGAGTGGATTGACTTCGAGCGCGGGATTCGTGTCGGCAACATCGAACCGCACGAGCGCATCACGCAAATTTTGAAGTTCCATCTCGAACAGCGTCACCATACGTCGTTCGTGACGGATCGATGGGGACGCGGCGTGTACTGGCAATGGATTTGCTGGTTGCCGCGCGCCAATCGCGAGGCCAAACCGATCTCGCACGATGTGAATTTCGGATGCGCCAAGTTGTTCATCTCGGCGGACACGGACACGAAGATCTTCAAAAGCGGACTGCAGATCGAACGCGGGTATGAGCAGGGACCCGAACCGTATCCGGGTTGTTTGCTGAAAGACGATTGGGACTGGCACCGGCTGATCGAGCAATGCGTGGACGGAGCCGAACTCGACAAGGAACTGCATCGTCTTTTGAAGCGGGAGGGTTTCGTCGCGGAAGTCGGCAACTTCGAGAGCAACGCGATTTTCAATAAAAAGAACTTCAAATCGGCGGAGCAGATTCGTGACGCTGCGAAGGACTACTCAAAGCGCGAGTGGGCCGGCTTCCAGCTTTACTATCCCATGCCCGAGAAAGAAGTCCGCGCCAGCAGCGGCTATGAATTGGTCAAGGCCATCTGCGGCGTGTTCGAGGAAGTCGTCCCCGCCATGAATTGCTGTATGCAAGTTGCCTTACTTCAGCCATTGCCACCATAGCTGCGATCTCAGATCGTGACGGCATAAGGATGGCTAACTTCCACGACAGGCATCCGGCCCTACAAAGCGGCGGGGACCAGCGGCGAGGCGGGCGGGAGGTTGGAGCGATTGCCGCGGGAGTGCGGCGTGCGGCGTGCGGCGTGTCGTCACCACGTGGAACGGGCGAGGACTCCCGAGCAGAGCGGTGCTATCGGGAATCGATATTTTTTGCTGGACGGGGTGGGGCGGTGGGTGGTATGGTGGGGGCCTGAGGACAGAATTCAGGAGACAGGAGACAGGAGGGAGACAGAGGGAGCCGGCGGATGAGGATGACGGTTGGAAGGACGGCGGCCGCGACCCCGTGGACGGCACGAGGGCAGGCGGTCGCTACTACACAGCGAGACTTTAGGGCTCGGTTGGCAGGGGAGACACTCCTACCAAGGTCGATTTTCCAAAACGAAGCCAAATTGGAAATTCGTATCCAGCGTTTCATGAAGATGTTACGCAAAATGCAGGATGGGTCAGGTCGAAGAAAACGAACCCAAATTGGGCTTAGAATGGCTTCGTTTCCTGCCGAAATGGGTTTGTTTTGGGGTGTTTTCGAAGGTGGGGGACGAACACGCCGACCCCGTACACGACACGCGGGCAGGCAGCGGACAGCGTGCTCAAGTATTCCCGACCATTTGATCCAAACTATGCACGCGCGGCTTGACACCCAAGACGCTATCTACAACTCACATGTGGATTCGCAAGTTTCCTGTGTGGTAATGTCCGTCTGCGAGAATGAAAACCGAAGTGGCCATCACTCCTGAAATTATTGCGAAGCATGGGATCACGGAGGAGGAGTACGGGCGGATCGGGAAGATCCTCGGGCGCGAGCCGAACCTGACGGAACTCGGTATTTTCTCCGTGATGTGGAGCGAGCATTGCAGTTACAAGAACTCGCGGCCGGAGCTGAAGAAATTTCCCGCGCGAAGCGCCGTTCATCCTTGTGAAAGCGGGCGAGGAGAACGCGGGCATCGTGGACATCGGCGACGGCTGGGCCATCGCGTTCAAGATCGAGTCGCACAATCACCCGAGCGCGGTCGAACCGTTCCAGGGCGCAGCCACGGGCGTGGGCGGCATCATCCGTGACATTTTCACGATGGGGGCGCGGCCGATTCTCAACATGAACTCGTTGCGGTTCGGGCCGATTGAAGGGAACACGGCGGAAGTGGCGCAGAACCGGCGGTTGTTCGCGGGGGTCGTAGCGGGGATTGCACATTACGGCAATTGCATCGGCGTGCCGACGGTTGGCGGCGAAGTGTATTTCGACGAGTGCTACAACGGGAATCCGCTGGTCAACGCGCTGTCGCTGGGCGTGTTGCGGCACGACCAGATCAAGCGCGGAAAAGCGGCTGGCGTGGGTAACCCGGTTATCTATGTAGGCAGCGCGACGGGACGCGATGGGCTGGCCGGCGCGGCGTTCGCATCGCGGGAATTGACCGAGGAATCACAACGGGACCGGCCGGCGGTGCAGGTGGGCGACCCGTTCATGGAGAAGCTGCTGTTGGAAGCCTGCCTGGAGGTGATGCGGACGGACGGGTTGGTCGTGGGCATCCAGGACATGGGCGCGGCGGGGCTGACGTGTTCGACGTGCGAGACGGCCAGCCGCGGCGGCACGGGCAACGAGATCGATCTCGACCTCGTTCCCAAACGCGAGACGGGCATGACCCCGTACGAGATCATGCTGAGCGAGTCGCAGGAGCGGATGTTGTTGATCGCGCAGAAGGGCCGCGAGAAGGAGGTCGAAGCCATCTTTAGCAAATGGGACCTGCACGGCGTGACGATTGGCCGCGTGACCGATGACGGCATGATGCGGGTGAAAGTCGGCGGCGCGGTGGCGGCGGAGATACCGGCGAAGCAGTTGGCCGAAGAAGCGCCGGTTTATCACCGGGAAGCGAAGCAACCGGCATGGGAAATTGAGAGCCAGAATTTGGAGATTTCGGGGGTGGCCGAGCCGAAAGATTATGCGGAGACACTCCTGCAGTTGCTCGGCTCACCGACCATTGCGTCGAAGAACTGGGTGTATCGGCAGTACGACCACATGGTGCAGGATGGAACGGTCGTTGCGCCGGGCAGCGACGCGGCGGTGGTGCGCATCAACCTCGCCCGGCCCGATCTGGGCGTGACGGGAGCGAAGGGCGAGAAATACATCGCGTTCACGACCGACTGCAACGCGAGGTATTGTTATCTCGATCCGTTCGAAGGCGGCAAGACCGCGGTGGCCGAGGCGGCGCGCAACCTGGCCTGCAGCGGCGCGCGACCGTTGGCGGTGACCGACAACCTGAATTTTGGCAACCCGATGAAGCCGGAGGTGTTCTGGCAATTCCGGCGATGCGTCGAGGGGATCAGCGAAGCGTGCAGCGTGTTCGGCACGCCGGTCACGGGCGGGAACGTGAGTTTTTATAATGAATCCCCGGCGGGCGCGATTGACCCGACGCCGACGATCGGGATGTTGGGATTGATTGACGATCCGAAACACATCACGACGCAATGGTTCAAGGGCGCGGACGACGTGATCCTGTTGCTCGGCGACGTGGGCGATGAACTGGGCGGGAGCGAATACCTGAAACGGATTCACGGGCTCAAGACGGGCAAAGCGCCACGGATGGATTTGACATTGGCAAAGCGCCTCTCCGATTTTACGCTGGAGATCATTCGCAAGGGCTGGGTGAAGAGCGCGCACGATTGCAGCGAAGGCGGGTTGGCGGTGGCGCTGGCGGAATGCTGCATGTCGAACGGCGACGCCATGGTGGGCGCCAGCGTCGATCTCGGCGCGTTGGGGGCGAGGCTCGACGCGGTGTTGTTCGGTGAAACGCAATCGCGGGTCATCGTGACTTGCGCGCCCGAGCATCTCGAACAGATCGTGAACGGTGCGCTCCCCGTGACCGTGTTGGGCGCCACCGGTGGCGATGCGTTGAAGATCAGGACGTCGCGGGGCGAGTTATCGTGGGACGCGGCCCGGCTGCGGGACGTCTGGTGGAACGCCCTCGGCCGTGTGATGGACGCCTGAGGGCTCCATTCTTCTTACAGACTTCCATAAATCCCCGCCTGTGCGGTCTTCGTAGTATCTAGTGAATGACGAGACCGAGGACAACGCCTGAACCGCCGATGAGATCCGCCTTCGCCAGGGCCATGGCGTTCGGATCGGAGTCGTATCGCATTCGGCGGCGCACGATACCGGTGTCGTTCGTGGTCTCGCCTGCATGGACGGTGCGGGTGACCATCGGGAATGGAGCAGAGGATAGAAGTTGGGAAATGGCGGGACGGATTGGCGGTCATCGACCACCGCGACAGAGGTTCCCGTCGATGACGGCGCGCGGGCGGCGGCTCGTTCGCGGTCGGCATCGATCACGGAATGGCGTTGGGGAGCGCGGAACTTTTTCGCTGGTTAGTTTTTGGGGTGGTTGCTACAGTGCGGCGATGCCTGATGGCCAAAGACGGGTGAACACGTCTGGGGGAGAGACGACGGACGACCGCGAATTATTGCGCGCCGTCGCCGCCAGCGACCGGGAGGCGTTTCAGGAACTGTACGAGCGGCACAGCGGGATGCTGTTTGCCCTCGCATTGAAGATCCTCTCCGATCGCGCCGAAGCGGAGGACGTATTGCAGGACGCCTTCGTGCAGGTGTGGAAGACGGCAGGCTCGTTCGACGAAGGACGCGGCAAGCCGCTGGGCTGGTTTATCATGCTGGTTCGCAGTCGGGCTATCGACCACCTGCGTTCGCGCAAGACACGGACCCGGCTGACTGAATCGGTGGCGAAGGACGGTGCGCCGGGCGGGTCGGCGGTGACGCCGGCGGATGAAGCGCTGACATCCGAGGCGCAGCGGGCAGTGCGCAATGCGTTGAATGCGCTGCCGGCGGAGCAGCGGGTGCCCATCGAGATGGCGTATTTCGGTGGATTGACTCAATTTGAAATCGCGCAGCAACTCAGTCAGCCGCTCGGCACGGTGAAGACGCGGATCCGGACGGGCATGATTCATTTGCGCGAGCAACTCGGCGGCGGCGCCGCGGGACGGAGGGAGCGCACGCCATGACGCATGAGGCTTTCCGCGAAATGCTTCCGTTGTACGTCATAGGCGCGTTGGACGGCGACGAGCTGTACAACCTGGAGCGTTATATCGCCGAGAACCGGGAACGGTGCAACGCGGAGATTGCGGAATACCAGGCGATCGCCGATCAGATTGCGCTGCTGGCGCCCCCTGCGCAACCGTCGCCGGCCGTGTACGAGCACATTGTGGCGGCAATTGGGGAAGGCAAGCGGCCCGGGGGAGCCCCCGTGGCGGCGACAGCGACCGTCCCAGTGCCGGCGCGCCCGCCGGCGGTTGAACGCCGGGAGCGGGAAGGTTCCGGTTTTGGCGCCCTTATTTTCCGTTTCGTTCCCTGGACGGCGGCGGCGGTGCTCGTGGTATTGCTGTTCAGCGCGAACGGGCAGCTTCGGGTCGTAACGGGTCAGCTGGAATCGATGACGAGCGCCTACAACGAGCTTCTGGGCAAGAGCCACACGCAGGAGGGTGCGCTCACCCAGCAGCAAGGCAACCTGGCGAACCTCACCACGCGTGTCGAAGAGCAGGCCAAAGAATTGGACCAACTGCGCGTCAAGAACAACGAGCAGCAGCACGATCTTGAGACGTTGCGCGCGGCCAATCGGGAACTCACGGACGAAAAGGACAAGTTATTGCAGGCCGCCGATCAGATGCGCCAGCAACTCGAACGGGAGACGGTGCAAACGGCCGCGCTCCAAAAGAAAGTCGACGAGCAAACCGGGGTGCTCGACCTCGTCATGGATCCCGCTATTCGTGTCGCGGCGTTGGGTGACCCGAAGGGAGAGACCAAAGGCGTTGGCCGGGCATACTGGCAAAGTGTGAAGAAAACCGGGCTGGTGGTCATCTCCAATATTGCGCCCATCGTGCAAAGCCAGGGCAAGTGCCTTGAGGTTTGGGCAATCTGCAGTAATGAGCCACCCGTCGCGGCGGGCATTGGCTGGACAGACGATACCGGGCACGGCATCTTGCAGGTGAAGTTGACCAAGGATATTGCGTGCATCGACAAATTTGCGGTGACCGTGGAGCGGGCGGGCGGCGTGCCAACCCCGGAAGGCTCGATTATTCTCATCGGGCAATAGTTCTTCTCCGGCTTGCGGAGATGGCAGCTGACCCAGTCTCCCCCTCCTGAAGGATGACCAGCCGTTGACTGCGCACGCCCTAACGCACTAAGGATTAACAGGTTGTGTTTGTGGTATCTCACGGTGATATCACATCCGCCCTTGATTGATCTCCCCTTCTAATGTTTTGGCCGATTCTCTGGCACAGACCCTGCGGTATCCTGAAAGTAGAGGCGTTGAGTAGCGCGCAGACGCAGCAAGAGAAGGAAGAAACATATGGGAATTTTCTCAGCCGCCATAGCGTTGTTGGGCAAGGGTGGGTCGCGAGACACCGAAGACCGGCCCCGGGCCAGGCATTCCGGCGACGGCACCGATCCGAGATCAACCGTGTTGATCATCGATGACGACACCAGTTTCCTGGACGCGATGCGGTCGTTGCTGGACAACGCAGGTTATAACGTCCTCACGTCGAGCACAGGTCCCAAGGGTCTCGACATGCTGCGCTATGCGCCGCGCGATATCGGCGCGGTGCTGCTCGACTTCAACATGCCGCGTTTCAACGGCACGGAGACCCTCCAGTTCCTGCGCAAGTTATCCCCCCAGGTTAAGGTGCTCGCGGTTTCCGGCGTAAACGTCAAGGAACTGCCAGCGGAGTTCCGCGACGGAGTCGAACGATTTGTCCCGAAGCCGTTCAGCAACGACGATCTGCTGAAGACGCTCGACGAAGTTCTACAACAGAAATCCGAGGTGGAAGTCTCCGTTTCCGCGCCCGAGTAGCCAGCCAGCCGCGTCCGCAAGAGACGCGATTCAGTCAACCAAGATAATCCCGCCCTGTCAGGGGTTGCTCCTTGCTATTTACAATCTGTTCGGCTACAGGAAGTCCCCGGAGGGGAGCTTTCGACAGTTTGTATAGTCGAGGCGAGTTGACCGAAGAATGAACCCGGAAGAGAGCACGCGGCCACGGCATTATTGCGGACTGTTTGGGGTTTACGGGCACCCAAATGCGGCCGACCTGACCTATTACGGGCTATACGCACTCCAGCATCGCGGCCAGGAAAGTGCGGGGATCACGGCCTCCGACGGCGTTGATTTACGTACGTACAAAGGCATGGGGCTCGTCGGCCAGGTTTTTGACAAGAACATCCTGCGTTCGCTGCCGGGCCACCTCGCGATCGGCCACGTCCGCTACTCGACCACGGGCAGTTCCAACCTCAAAAACGCGCAGCCGCTGGTTGTCGATTGCGCGCGCGGCCAGATTGCCATCGGCCACAACGGCAATCTCACCAACGCTGCGCGTTTGCGTGGCGAACTCGAAGAACAAGGCTCTATTTTCCAGACGACCGTTGACAGCGAGATTATCCTGCATCTGCTGGCCCGTCCGAGCAGCGAAGACCGCGCGCACTCGCTCGAGGCCGTGATGCGCCGAATCCAGGGTGCCTACTCGCTCGTTATCATGGGCGAAGATGAACTCATCGGCGTCCGCGATCCGTTCGGGTTCCGCCCGCTCGTGCTCGGCAAACTGGACGCGCCGGAGAGCGGGGGCGTGAAAGGCGGCAGCGCGTGGGTGCTGGCCAGCGAGACGTGTGCACTCGATTTGATCCAGGCGAAGTACGAGCGCGATCTCGCGCCGGGAGAGATTGTCGTCATCGACAAGGACGGCGTCCGTTCCGTCAATCCCTGGGCGGACACCCAGCAGCCGCACGCGTTCTGCATTTTCGAGTTCGTGTACTTTGCGCGGCCCGACAGCGACCTGTACCACAGGAACGTCGCGCAAGTCCGCATCAACCTTGGCCGCCAGCTTGCCCGCGAGCATCCTGTCGAGGCCGACCTCGTCATTCCCGTGCCCGACAGCGGCAACTGGGCGGCGATGGGGTTCGCGGAAGAAAGCGGGATCGCCATCGGCAATGCCTTCGTCCGCAATCACTACGTGGGCCGCACGTTTCTGCAGCCGACCCAGCTCATCCGCGATTTCGGCGTGCGGGTGAAGCTCAACCTAATCGAGGAAATGGTCGTGGGCAAACGGGTCGTGGTCGTGGACGATTCGATTGTGCGTGGTACGACCGCGCGCGCGCGGATGACGACGTTGCGCGAGGCGGGCGCGAAAGAAGTCCACATGCGCGTCAGTTGTCCCCCGCACAAATGGCCGTGCGCGTATGGGATCGATTTCCCGACCCGCAAGGAACTGATGGCCGCCAACAATTCGCAGGAACAGATTCGCGAGTTTCTTGGCGCCGACTCGCTGGGATATCTGTCGCTCGACAGCATGATTGCCGCCACGGGTTTGCCCGCGAATGAATTCTGCACCGCTTGTTACACCGGCCAGTATCCCTCACCGGTCGAATCCGAGATGGACAAATTCGCCATGGAACAGCGCCGGACCCGCTACCGCCGCCCGATCTCGGATTTGGTACGAAACGAAGCCCAACGGCCGTTGCTGTGAGGACTGGCGATGGCCGAGAGAGATATCCGCTACTCAGCCGTTGAGCCGGTCACGACGGAGCGATACCTTGACGTTCTCCGACGTTCCGGGTTTGCCGAACGACGGCCCGTGGACGATTTTGAATGCATCCGAGACATGATCGCAAACGCCAACCTGCTCGTTACCGCCTGGCATGGCGCACAATTGATTGGCGTCGCCCGGTCGGTAACAGATTTCGCTTACTGTTGTTATCTGTCCGATCTGGCGGTCGATGAGAAGTTTCAAAAGAGCGGCATTGGGCGAAAGCTAATCCACGAGACGCGGCGTCAGCTGGGTCCCAGATGCCGGATCGTGCTCCTTGCTGCTCCGAAGGCCGTTGATTACTATCCCAAGGTCGGTTTTACGCGACACGACTCCGCGTGGGTGTTGCCACCATTGAAGGGGTCTTGAAATTCCCTGCGCCTTCCCACACACTTCATCGCGTGAGTTCTCAGAAGACAAGCGATAGCGCCTACGCCGGTGCCGGCGTCAACATTCAGTTGGCGGATACGCTGAAGGGCGGGCTGAAGCAAAAAGTCCGCAAGACGTTAAGGCGCGAGGTGCTCGGGTCCATCGGCGGGTTTGGTGGATTATTCGCGCTCGACCTGAAGAAGCACAAGCGGCCGGTGCTTGTGAGCAGCATGGACGGCGTGGGCACGAAACTGAAGATCGCCGTCGCGCTCAATAAGCACGACACGGTCGGCCAGGACCTCGTCAATCATTGCGTAAGCGACATCGCCACGATCGGCGCGGAGCCATTGTTTTTTCTAGATTACATCGGCATGGGCGAGCTCCAGCCGCGCGTGTTCGGCCAACTCATAAACGGGTTGGTGAAAGCATGCCGGGAAGCGGGCTGCACGTTGATTGGCGGCGAGACGGCGCAGTTGCCAGGCATGTATGCCGCCGGCGATTACGATCTGGTCAGCACCATCGTCGGCGCGGTCGAACGCGACCAGATCATCGATGGCTCGCGCATCCGACCCGGCGACGCGATCATCGGGTTGGCGAGCACCGGGCTGCACACCAACGGCTACTCGCTGGCCCGGCAAATCCTCTTCGCCCAGATGCGCGCACAGCTTGACGATTACCACAGTGCGCTGGGGTGCACATTTGGCGAAGAACTGCTCAAGGTGCACCGTAACTACTGGCCAGTCATACAGAAGATTCGAAATCCGAGAAGCGAAATCCGAAACTCAATTCATGGAATTGCCCACATCACCGGCGGCGGGTTCTACGACAACATCCCGCGCGTGTTGCCGAAGAACTGCCGCGCGGTCATTCGAAGTGATTCATGGACTGTGTTGCCGATCTTTAAACTGCTGCAGGGAGCCGGCGGGGTGACCGACGAGGAAATGCACCGCGTGTTCAATATGGGCATCGGGATGGTGCTCATCGTTGATCCACAATCAGCAGTTGCCGTGCAGAAAGTCGCCTCGCGCGCGCGTGTGGAATCCTATCTCATTGGCGAAATTCGCAGGGGCAAGCCGGTAGTCGTTATTGAGTGACGGCTCGCTCGGGGCTTGTCTTTCAGCCGTCTTTGCTGCCATTCTGGGTGCCGCGAACCCATGAAAGGCCGCGCCAAATCGCTGCTGTGGCTTTTGCTCATCAGTGCGGGCGTGTTTCTGGTGGTGAAGTTTGTGGCCGCGCCCTCCGTGGTCGTCGGGGACAGCATGTCGCCCACGCTAAAGTCGTGGGACCTCTGCCTGATGCAACGGGTGTATCATTATCAACCGCGCCGCGGCGACATCGTGGTGTTCCGCACGGCAGACGACCCGCCGTTGTATTTTGTGAAGCGCGTGATTGCGTTGCCGGGCGAGACCGCATCCATCGAACACGGTGTGTTCCACATCAACGGCGCGCCATTGTCGGAGCCGTACACGACGGTCAATCCCGATTGGCAAATGGAACCGACGGCGGTGCCCGGTGGCAAAGTGTTCGTGGTCGGCGACAATCGCGATTTTGAGCGCGAGGCGTATGTCCACGGGCTCGTCGCGACGCGGCTTGTGCAAGCGCGGCTGACCGAACATTGGAGGTGGAAACGATGAAGTGGCTCCTGCGGGTCGTGATGGTGGCCATCGCCGCATTCGTGCTGTGGCAGGTTTGGCAGCGGGTGTTTGTGACGGATGAAACGAGCATCCGGCGTCAGATTTCGACGATGGTAAGCGCGACCGAGAAGGGCGATGTGTTGAGGCTGTCGGATGCGCTGGCCGCCGACTACAGCGATGACTGGAGCTTGGACAAATCCATGTTGATCGGCGCGGTACGCTCGTATCGCGCGCAGTACGATGTGTTGTTCATTCACCTTGGCGACCTGACCGTGACCATCGATCCCGACCACCAGAAAGCGCAGGCCGTCTTCATCGCGAAGATTATTGCCAAGGCCAAAGGCAACCTGTCCGAGAGTGAAGTCCGGGCCGATCGTTTCCGTCTATATTTTCGCAAATCGGACTCAGGCTGGAAACTCACCCGCGCAGAATCCCCCGAATTGAAGTTTGAATGAATCGGGCACTCATCCTATTGCGGTAGCGGAACCTTGACAAGACAGCCAGACATTTCCAAGGAATTGCCGCGCTTGGGATTACGGCTACAATTGGGTTGAAGAGGGCGCACGCCTCCGTTACCCTCAACGGGACATGGGCAAAATCCAACGGGCACTGATTAGTGTCTCGGACAAGACGGGGTTGGTCGAATTCGCGAAGGAATTGCACGCGCTTGGGGTCGAGATGGTTTCGACGGGTGGCACGGCATGCTCGCTCAAGGACGCCGGCATTCCGGTCATGGAGATCGGCGAATTCACCGGCTTCCCCGAAATGCTCGACGGACGCGTGAAGACGCTGCACCCCAAGGTGCATGGCGGACTGTTGTACCTTCGGGGCAACGCTGAGCACGAAGCCCAAGCCACCCGGCACGGCATCAAGCCCATCGATCTGGTCGTGGTAAACCTTTATCCATTTGAGAAGACGGTCGCCAAACCGGGCGTGTCGCTGGTCGATGCCATCGAGAACATTGACATCGGCGGCCCGAGCATGTTGCGTAGCGCGGCGAAGAACCACGCCAGCGTCACCGTGGTCATCGATCCCGCGGATTACCCGGCGGTGCTCAAGGACATCAAGGAACACGACGGTGGCACCTGTGAGATGTTTCGTTGGAAGCTGGCGGTGAAGGTTTTCGAGACGACTTCGCGTTACGACGACGCCATCGCGCACCATCTGCACGCCGAGCGCATGAAGGCGAAAGGCAAGGCGGCAGCGGCGTTGCCGGAGACGCTGCATCTCTCGCTGAAGAAGGCGCAGGATTTGCGGTACGGCGAGAATCCCCATCAGCAGGCGGCGTTGTACGGAAGTTTCTTCGAGCATTTCCAGCAAGTCCACGGCAAGGAACTTTCCTACAACAATATTCTCGACCTCACCGCAGCCGCCGAGTTGGTGGCGGAATTCGAAGAGCCCAGCGTCGCGATCATCAAACACACGAATCCGTGCGGGGTGGGGAGTGCGGCGACCCTGCGTGACGCGTGGCATCGGGCCTACGCGACCGACAAGCAGGCGCCCTTCGGGGGAATTATTGCCGTCAACCGCCGACTGGATGCCGATCTGGCGCAGGCCATTGCGGAAATCTTCAGCGAGGTGATCATAGCGCCCGAGTTCGAAGCTGCGGCGCTCGCCATTCTGCAAAAGAAAAAGAATTTGCGCCTGATCAAGAACTTGCGGCCGGCTGTGGCCGGCTTGGCCTTCCGTTCCGTTGCGGGCGGCCTGCTCGCGCAGGAGCGTGATACGCGGCTAGTTTCGGCGGCGGACATGAAGATCGTCACAAAGCGTCACCCGACGCAGGAAGAGCGACATGGCGTCTTATTCGCGTGGCGCGTGGTCAAGCACGTGAAGTCCAACGCCATTGTGTTTGCACGGGCTGATGGCAATACGAGTCGAACACTGGGTATTGGCGCGGGTCAAATGAGTCGCGTGGATTCGTCCAAGATCGCGGCGTGGAAGGCCCGAGAGGCGGGGCTCGACCTCACGGGCAGCGTTGTGGCCAGCGACGCCTTTTTCCCGTTCCCCGACGGCGTGATCGCGGCAGCCGAAGCCGGGGCGGGCGCGGTGATTCAACCCGGCGGGAGCGTGCGCGATGCCGACGTGATCGCCGCAGCCGACGAGCGCGACGTGGCAATGGTATTCACAGGCATCCGGCATTTCCGACATTAGGATAATTACGAGGAACGATATGAATGCAGCCCCGACTCGGGCAAGAATTTTGGTCGTCGACGACGAAGCAGCGATTCGAGAGTACGAGACGAGCTTGTTGAGCGAACTCGGTCACGAGGTGCTGACGGCGGCGGATGGCAAGGAGGCGCTGCGGCTGGCCTGTGAGAAACGGCCTCACCTTGTCCTGCTCGACATCATGATGCCGGAACTTTCGGGCATTGAGGTGTGCCGACAATTGCGAGCGGACCCGTGCACGCGCGACGTCCGCATTATTATGGTGTCGGCGGTGGATGCGAAACGGGCGCTGGAGGAAGGCATCATCGCGGGCGCCGATGATTTTCTGGCGAAGCCGATCCACGCGCTCGAGTTGATGGTGCGGGTGCGTTCGATCCTGCGGGTGCGCAACATCCCGGACAAGGAAGAACGGCTCGAAGCGTACGTCAGGAATTTGCAGGCGATGCGCTGCCTGGAGCCGACAGCAAACTGACTGCGAAATGAATTTTTGGTGACAAATGACCTCCTCGGCGACGATTAGCATCTGGCAAGACGTCAACCGCGTGACCGACAACGCAACAGAAAGGACGATGTGGCATCGGATGCTCCACCAGTGTGGGGATGGCTTGTTTCTCTACGCGCGACAGCTGTGCCGCAACGACGCGGATGCAGCCGACGTGGTGCAGGAGGCTTTTCTTCGTGTTTGGCGCAAACATGCGAACAACGGCGTTACCGAACCCGATCTGCCGGCACTTTGCTATGCGGCGGTGCGCTATGCCGTACTCGACCGCCAGCGACAGGCGGCGCGACGTTGGCGGCGGGAGACCGTCGCCGGGGAAGCCTGGTATGACCAGCCGCCGTTGTTTGTGTCCTCGCTGGAGCAGGCCGAGGAGCGCGCCAAGCTGGAGGCGGCCGTCCACGAACTGCCGGTCGAGCAACGGGAGGTTCTCACGTTGAAGATCTGGGGTGAACTGACTTTCCAACAGATCGCCAGTGTGACGGGCGATTCGCCGAACACCGTGGCTTCCCGTTACCGGTTGGCACTTGCCGCATTGCGAGAGCAACTCACGAAAGCAGGCATACCATGAGCACACCCTTCGACGCATTGGAACACCAACTCAACACGCTTCGCCCGGCGCGTCTGCCGGTGGCGACACGGCGGAGCATCTTGCACGAGATGGAACGACCGACGGCCGGACACAGATCGGCGTCCTGGCAGTTTATTCACCGTGCCGGCTTTCAAGTGGCGCTGGCCGGCGCGTTGTCCCTGACGCTGATGGTGGGGTGGCACTGGCTGTCGTGGTCCCCGCGCCCGACGTCCGGCTTCGATGAGCCATCGATGGTGTCCGTCAACGCGCTCTTGCCGTCGCTGGCATTTTTAGAGACACAACTGGCGGAGGGGGCCTCGACGGGTGCCAGCACCGGGGACGGGCTGCGTTCGCCATCGATACTTACAAACATTCAAATCCACCGCTAACACCTTATTTGTGACATTGACGGGCGAGACTAATTATGGGCAAGAAGAACCGTAAGCCGAAAAGTCCGAGTACTCCAAACCCTGCGCCGGTGGCGCCGGTTCCGCAACCGCCCGCGGCACCGGAGCCGCCGCAAAGTTTGCACGGGTTCTTCACGCCGGAGGACTGGATCGCGGCGGCGATCACGTTTCTCATCGCGGGGTGGGCCTTCCTCTATTACATGTCGCCCGAGGTGACAATGGAGGATTCGGGCGAACTGGTGACCGGCGCGTTCAATTTTGGCGTGCCCCATCCGCCGGGATATCCCTTGTGGGCATTTTTGGGTTGGGTGTGGCGGCATTTCGTGCCGTTGGGCAATCCTGCCTATCGGATTTGCCTGATGTCGGTACTGACCGGCGCGCTGGTGGTCGGCGTGTTGACGTTGTTGATGACGCGCTCGATCAACATGTTGCTTCGTTCGGTGGCCTGGGCGGGGGATCTCGAAGACTCGATGAAGCATTGGATTGCCCTGACGATCGGGATGACCTCGGCGCTCCTGTTTGCGTTCAACCGCGGGGTGTGGCTTTGGGCCTGCGTGCCCGAGATGCGGGTGCTGAACGTGTTCATGTTCATCATCACGGCGTGCACGTTTTTTGCCTGGACGATGCGGCCGCAGCGGCATGGATTTCTGTACGCGACCATTTTGCTGTACGCCTTGGGCATTGCGAATCACCAGACGATCCTGGTGATGGCGGGGCCGTTCATGATTGGCGCGCTGGCGGTGGGAGTGTTGTCGGTGTGGGAACGGCGGCCGGTGCAGGCGAGGGTGATCATGCCGGCGCTGTCGGCGTTTTGGGAGTTGCTGGTGGCGGCCTGCTTCAGCGCGGGCGCCGGTTTCCTGCTGTGGGCCTGGCTGGAAACGAATCCAGATCAGTCCTTGCTGAATCATTCGTTCACGTGGCGGACCATCATTCTGGTGGCTGTAGGGGTGGCGTTGATGTTCTTCTTCGGGCAGCGCCGCTGGCTGAATCGGCGGCGGACGTTGATTTGCACGGCGATGTTTCTGGCGGGCGCGGCCTTCTATTTTTACATGCCCGTGGCGTCGTCGACCAATCCGCCGATGAATTGGGGTTTTACGTTCACCAAGCAGGGCTTCTTGCACCATATCACCCGCGGCCAGTACGAGAGACTCAACGCAGCCAACCCGTTTAGCACGGCATTTTTCATGCAGATCAGCCTGTTCGTGCACGCGCTGATGCAGCAATTCAGCCCGCCACTTGGATCGGACAAAGACTTTCTGCTGGGCCTGCCGATCGTGCTGTTCGCGCTTGTGCCGCTGGTCATGTTGTTTGTCGGCTGGAAGGATTTGAACCAACGAGCGCGGGCGTGGTTGATCTTCGTGTGGGCGGCGATTCTCGTTGCGAGTTTTGGATTGCTCACCATCATCAATCCGCAGGTGGACAAGGCGAACCAGGAGATCAACATCAAGTTCTTCGCGCCCGCTCACGGATTCATTGCGATGATGATCGGCTACGGGATGGCGCTGACGGCGGCGTGGGTGCTATCGCGCTGGCGCCAGTTTCCGCGCGTGGTCATGCGGGCGCTGTGCGTGGCGTTGCTGGCGTTGCCGGTGATCCCGTTCTATCGCAACCTGCCCATCTGCAGCCAGCGCGACCATGATTTCGGCTATCAATTCGGCTACCGCATGTTCCGGCCCACCGGCGAGTATCCGGACATGGACCGGGACGCCGTCCTGTACGGCGGGACCGATCCGGGCCGTTTCGTTCCGACTTATATGATCTTCTGCGAGAGCCGGGTGGCCCCAAAGGATCGGTACCGTGACCCGCATCTGGATCCCGAGGGGGGCCCGAAGTTCGACCGCCGGGACGTGTACATCATCACCCAGAACGCGCTCGCTGACAGCACGTACATGTCCTACATCCGCGACCACTACGATTACTCGCGGCCGGATCCCAACAACCCGCGGACACTCGAACGCCGGCTGCCGTGGGAGCGCATGCTATTCCGTTGGGGCTGGCACCATCTTCATCGCGACACGATGTACCCGAAGGAGCCCATCTGGATTCCCAGCGAGCAGGACACGCAGCGGGCGTTCCAGGAATACGTCAACCAAGTGCAGGCGCGCCAGGCGCACGGAGAGAAGCTCACCGATGACGAGCAGGTGACAGTCGAAGGAGGTGCCGTGCAGGTGCGCGGGGTGGGAGGCGTGATGCGGATCAACGGGATCCTCACCAAGTGGATTTTCGACCACAACCGTGACAAGCACGCGTTCTATGTTGAGGAAAGTTACGTTATCGATTGGATGTATCCATACCTCACACCGTTCGGTATCATCATGAAGATCAACCACGACCCGTTGCCTTCGCCCGAGAAGGACCCGCAGCTCTGGGCGGACATCATCAAACGCGACCGGGCGTACTGGGATCGGCTCACCGAAGAACTCAAGGCGCGCCCGCAATTTCATGGCGATCCCGACGCGCAGAAGACATTCTCCAAGTTGCGCTCCGCCATCGGCGGGATCTACGCGTACCGTCACATGGCCGCCGAGGCCATTTACGCCTTTAAGCAATCGCTCTCGCTCTGCCCCGAGAGCCCCGAAGCCAACTTTCGGCTCGCGCAACTTTACATGGAATTGGGCCACCCCGAGGAAGCCCTGTCCACACTGCAGGCGTTGCAGAAGCTCGACCCGCTCAACAGCAAGATTACCGGAGCCATCGGGCAAATCATAAGCCTCCAGGAGTCGCGCACGGACATTCCGCGGCTGGAGGCGGCCCATTCGAACAACCCCCGCGATTTCAACCTAGTGGTCCAATTGGGACAGGCCTACGCGAAGGCCGGCCAGAACGATCATCTGACTCCGCTCTTGCAGGGATATCTCGCGCAAACGAATATCAGTTCCGACGACATATTGCAGGTGGCGCAGTTGTATATGAACCTGGGTCAGCCCGATAGCGCGGCGAACACGCTGCAGATCAGCACCCAACGGTTCCCGAAGGACGGCCGCTCCTACTATTCCATTGCCATGATCCGCGCCGCGCAGAACAATGTGACCGAAGCGCTGCCGATGCTAGCGAGAGCGATTGAATTGACGCCGGAATTTCGCGCCAAGGCCGCCACGGAACAGGTCTTCGGCGGTTTGCGCGGCAACCCGCAGTTCCAGCAGTTGATCAATTCCCAGTGACCCGCCATGATCCGGGAGTCTCATGGAGCGAAACAGGCTCGCGTCAAAAAAGTCATCACGGCTTTCAAGCGCACGCACCCGGACGCGAAGCTGGCACTGGATTTCTCAAATCCACTCGAACTGCTGGTCGCGCTGATTCTTGCGGCGCAGGCGCGTGACGATCTCGTCAACGTCGTGACGGTGGAGTTGTTCCAGAAATACCGCACCGCCGCCGAGTACGCCGACGAGAAGGAATCCATCCTGCAGGGACGGGTGAGCCGCATCAATTTCTTTCGCCAAAAGACGCGCTCGATTCAGAAGGCCTGCGCGATGTTGGTGAACGACTTTGGGGGCAAAGTACCCGACAACATCGATGACCTGCTGAAGTTGACAGGCGTTGGCCGCAAGACCGCGAACGCCGTCCTCGCCAATGCCTTCAACCAACCGGCGATCGTGGTCGATACACACGTCTGGCGCCTTTCGCAGCGGCTCGGCTTGACGAGCAAGGACGACCCGGACAAGATCGAAGCCGACCTGGTAACGATCGTGCCACGGAAGGAGTGGACCAAGTTCTGCCACCTGCTACAGTTTCATGGGCGGCGGGTATGCACGGCGAGGAATCCGAACTGTCCGAATTGCTCGATCAATAAACTCTGCCCATGGCCGCACCAGACGAAGGCGGTGCAACGGCAGGGCACGTCGACAATGATGATACGGAGTGGCCGGCTGGGGACAGCCCGCCTTGCCAACGGCAACAGTGAAACCCAAGACCATTGAGATTGTGAACAACATCCTCGCCATTGCGTGGGACGATGGCCATGAGAGCTATTACGATTTCGAGTCGCTACGCCGCGCTTGCCCGTGCGCGATGTGCAAGGGCGAAACCAACGTGATGGTCGAGTACAAGCCGCCCCCGCAGAAACTCACGCCTGCCAGCTTCGAACTGCAGAATTGGCAATACGTCGGCGGTTACGCCATCCAGCCCCACTGGGGTGACGGTCACAATTCGGGCATTTACTCGTTCCTGTACCTGCGCGATATCGACCCCGACGCGCCGAAAAAGCCGGCCAAGTCCTGAGAACCACGAGTCCATGGCGCAACGACGCGAAACCGTCTTACTTCATCGCGGTGTAAACGCGGTGGACGTCGGCGTGTTCGTCGATGGCGGTGAGGAACGCTTCGACTTCGGCACGTTGCGCGGCTGGCACCTCGACGGTGTTCTTCGCGACGAAACTCATCTCAGCCGTGGTCACCGTCCAGCCGGCCTGCTTGAGGAACCGGCTCACGGTATTCACGTCGGTCCGGTCGCAGTAGAAGCGCGCGCCCGTGTGGTCGGCGGGCACATCCTCGCTTTCGAACGACTCGACATTTTGCGCGCCGGCCTCGATGGCCACCGTCTCTAGATCCTGGCCGGCCGTCGGATGATGTGCTTCAACCATGCCGACGTGCTCGAACATCCAGGCCACGCTGCCCATCGTGCCGAGTTGACCGCCCTTAAACAGCACGCGAATCTCGGGTGCGGTGCGGTTGCGGTTGTCGGTCAGGCACTCAATGATGATCGGCACCTTGCCTGGAGCGAAGCCTTCGTAAGTGATGAGTTCGTAATTGACGGCTTCATCCGTCTGGCCCGCGCCCTTCTTGACGGCGCGTTCGATGGTGTCGCGGGGGACGGAATTCTTCTTCGCGGTTTCGATGGCGACGTGGAGACGGGCGTTGATGTCAGGGTCGTGGCCGCCGGCTTTGACGGCGACGACGATTTCCTTCACCAGCTTGCCGAAGAGTTGGCCGCGTTTTAGCGCGCTGATTTCGCGGCCTTTCTGTTTCCATTGGGCGCCCATGACACACCTCTCTTAGCAGCTTGCGGAAGCCGCCGACAAGCTGGAATCACACACTGTTGATTTCGCTGGAACTCGCGGCGCGTGGCATCTATACAATCGCGCATGAGTCACAGGCGCCTCCTCGTCCTCGGACTGCTCGGTGTGATTGCGGGCGGCGTTTCGGCCGCGGCGCAAACCAACGATGAGTTTGTGCCCCCCGGTGTGTACCGTTTCCGGGTGTTGCCGTTTGCGGAGCTGAGCGAGCGCAGCGTCTCGCGGCAGGGGGACATGGCCCTGAACCTCAAGGCCGTCAAATGGGAACACAGCGAGTCCGACCATTTTATTTTCCACACCGAGACGGGTTTTTCCGTGCCTCAGCTCGCGGTTTCGGCGGAGTGGTCCTACGCCGAGATCAAGCAGGACCTCGGCATCACGCAGGATTCCTTCGAGCGGAAATGTCACGTGTACGTGTTCCTCAACGAAGCCGCATGGCACAGTTTTGCCGCCGAAGGCAAAATGGAAGCCTGGACCGGTGGCTGGTGTACGGGGCGCGAACTGTTTTTCTGGTCGCGTCCGCATTTCAAATTCCAGGGCACCACGTTGCCGCATGAGATGACGCATCTCGCGCTGCACCGATTTGTGGGGGGCGACACCCCGCTTTGGCTGAACGAAGGCTTCGCGGAATTTGAAGGCATCCGTCTCTACCGCACGTTCCTGAAGCTGCGGGGCTACGGCATGAAGAACGCGGCGGACCATCTCGATCGCGATCGCTACATCCCGTTGAAGGACCTGACCAGCGCTGTCGATTACCCGAGAACGTCGGATGAGGTGACGGCCTTCTACACCGAATCGCAGCGGCTGGTGAACTTCTTCTATTACCAGCACGGCGGCATGGGGCCGTTGTTGAAGTTCATCAAGCTGCAAAGCGACGGCGCGCGATTCGATTCGGCCTGGCAGGAGGTGTACAGCAGCAAGTACTCCGACCAGCAGGCTTTCGAGGACAAGTTCATCGCCTTTCTCACCAAGGGGAAGGAATAATCCACAGGTGCGGCGGGCGGTTCGGGTCGTTGACGGAATCGGGCTTTGACTTTTGCCACCCGAGGGGGTTATATTACTCCCAGCCAAGTTGCCGCACTCCGACCCACGTTACTTGAGTCGCAGCGGAGCGACCTCACCTTGACCAACGAACCAGAAGAGGCGTGTTCTATTATGACCAAGAAAGTTTTGCTGACGACCGTGTGCCGCCCGATGGGCCCAAGCCATGGCGACGCGACATCGGTCGGCTATGAATTGTTGTATCGGCAAGTGACGCGGGCGCAGGGGTTGTTCAGTCCGCGCACCGTGAACATCCAGTTTTCCATCGAGTACATTGCGGAGAACCTCGATGCGCCGACGGTGGTGTTGCAGTACCCGTCCCGGCGCGAATTGATTCGTGAACTCAAAAAGGGCTACGACTACGTCGGCATTTCCTTTCTGATGGCGATTTTCCACAAGGTGAAGGACATGGTTGCGGTGATCCGCCAGTATGCGCCCCAGACCAAGATCATCCTGGGCGGGTACGGGACCGTGCTGACGGATGAGGAACTCAAGCCGTACGGGGATTACATTTGCCGGGAGGAAGGCGTCGGGTTCATGCGCCGGCTGCTGGGCGAGCCGGAAATACCGATGCCGTACAAGCAGCCGCTGATCGTGAGTTGGCTGAAGGTGTTCGGCTGGAAGGTCTCGGGCACGGGGAAGATTTTTGCCGGGCTGGGCTGCCCGAACGGCTGTGATTTCTGCTGCACGTCGCATTTCTTCAAGCGCAAACACATCAAGCTGTTGCCCGACGGCAAGGACATCTACGCCGTGGTCGAGCGCTACCACGCGATGGACCCCAGCCTGGTGTTCCTGATCATCGACGAGGATTTCCTGCTGAACAAGAAGCGGGCGATGCAATTCCGCGAGTGCGTGATGAAGGGCGGCAAGGCCCTGTCGATTTTCGCGTTCTCCAGCGTCAAGGCCATCAGCCAGTACACGGTCGAGGAGATCCTGGAGATGGGCATCGACGGGTTCTGGATCGGTTACGAGGGCACGCGCTCGAATTACGCCAAGCAGCAAGGCCGGCCGGTCGAGGAGATACTCACGGAATTTCGCGAACACGGCATCACCATTCTGACCTCGATGATCGTCGGGTTTGATTACCAGACCCCGGAAGTCGTGGCGCAGGAATTTGACGGGCTGATGAAGCTCAAACCGGCGCTGGGCCAGTATTTGATTTACGGTCCCGTGCCCGGCACGCCGTTCAATGAACGGGTGCGGCGCGAGAACCTGATGCGCGAAGAGTTCGTCGAGCACCCCGACCGGCTCTATCGTCAGGCGGACGGGTTCACCACGACGATGAAACACCCGACGTTGTCGGCCAGGGAAATCGAGGGTCTGCAACAATGGTGTTTCGAACAGGATTTCCAACGGCTCGGCCCGAGCATTTTCCGGGTCCTTGAAAGCCGGTTTCTCGGGTACCAAAAGCTCAAGAACTCAGCGAATCCATTCCTGCGCCAAAAGGCCGGGGTGTTTGCCCGGGATTTGCGGTGCGCGTATCCGGTGTTCCTGGCCGGGCGATTGCTCGGCCCCAACGCCGCGGTGCGGCGCTGGATTGGAGATTTTGAACGGCAGATTCACGCCGAGTTGGGCCGCCCCGCATGGGCGGAGCGGTTCCAGTCGGTGCTGGCTGTGGGCGCGGCGCTGTGGACGGGGCTGACGTTGAAGCTGGACCTGTTCCAGCATCCGCGGTTGATGCGCACGACCTACCGGATGCCCAACAAGCGCTGGAGCGAGTTCCATCTGTGGGAGGAAATTCCCCACAAGATTTCGATTCCCAATCTCGCCATCCGGGTTGACTTGCAACACGCCAAGCAACAGGTTTGGTTGCGCCTCGAAGGCGCGCTTTCCGCCGCGCATGCGGAAAGCCTGGGGCAACGCATTCAGGATTCGCTGGCCCGCAGCAAGAGCCGGCTGATCCTGGACCTGGACAAACTCCACTGGGACAAGGAAACCGACTTGCGGCCCTTGTACGAGAAGCTCGCGGTCTATCGTTCGCGGATTCGGCTCGTGCTGCCGAAGTTGTCCGCCGGCCATCCGGCTCTGAGTATGCCGTCGAGCATGTTCCAGTATTACAGCAGCTGACCGCGCCCTGTCGGCAGGGTCGGATCGCCGGGCCACTTGCGTTTGGCCGGATGAGACGTACCTTACGGCAGGAGCTGAGAGAGAGTAGTTGGCGAGGGTCGGAAGTTGCGAGTTTCCTCTCGGCTCCTTTCTTGTGTTTGCACGGCTCGGCCCATGGCTCCCCAACATCCGTCGGGGGGGCGTCGCGCGGTGAGGCGGCCCTGTATGACCGGGCCATTTGCATTTGGCGGGAGGAGGCGTAGGTTACGGCAGGAGTTGGGAAAGGGCACGCGGTTTTGACCGCATCGAGGGGTATCTCAACTCCTCATTTATTTTCCCCCGCCAAAATCGATGTCCACGGCCGCGGATGCGCCGGGGACCCTGTACACGACACGAGGGCAGGCAGCGCACGCTACACCGCGCATACGATGCGACGCGCCGAGGCGGACACGGCGATCACTCCGGCAGGAAAGTGAACGGTTTTCCGCCGATGGATATGGTGCCGGTATAGACGGTGTTGTTGCTGACCGAACCGGCCTGGACGGTCGCCTTGAGCGTCGCCGAGAGGAGGATGTTGCTCCGCACGGACGCCGAATACACCCCCACGGCGGTGCCCGCCAAATCCGCCGGCAGCAGGCTTTCGGCGAGGGAATTGATGGGGGTAAATATGATGGCTTTGGCGGAATTGGAGTTGGCGCCGGAAGCGACGACGAGCGAGACGTTCGTCGGGATATCTCCGTTGAAGGTCAAGATTGAACAAGTCATGTTGGTGGACACGATGTCCACCACGCCCACATCTCCATTCACGAACAGCAACTTCAACCGGGCCGGGTCGACGCTGTTGTCGCTGGCGCAGCGGGCGATGATGTCTTTCTCGGTGATGGTGGTTTTGACGAAGGCGCCGGCGTTGGTGGTGATACCGGTGAGTTTGATACGGGTGGGAAACCCCTGATTGGGAGCGGGCGCTGTGGTTAAGGCCACGATCGCGGCACACCATACCCCCATGAGAATTCTCTTCACGATCTTTTCCTCCTTGTCGTGATGGCAAACGGGGTGACCAAACTGCTTGTACTCCGTTGTCAGCCGCCGCTCAAGGCAATTTCGGCGTGCTTGTCCAGATGACAACGCCCGGCAGATCGCGTGATCTGCCGGGCGAAGTAGCGCCCGTAACCCTTTATGCCCCGACTCAACCCGGTGTTGTACGACTTGCCCGCGGGCGCCCCGAAAAAACCGCGGTCGGCGGCCAAGCAGTTGTTATGGAGGTTCCCGCGAAAGCGAGTAAGCGGGGACGGCGTTCGACCGCGGAAAGACTGGCACGACGATGTTTCATGCGGGGAGAGGGTGGCGTGGGCAGGTGACAACGCGAGGGTGATTTTGTGACAGTTTGATGACATTTCAATGGAAGAAATTCGAAATACGAAAACCGAAATCGGTTCGCACGCGACACCGACCCTGACGGAAGGCAACGTGGACTCACCACGAAGGGCACCAAGCGCACGCTGTCCGGCCAGACGCTGCGTTCAGAGGGCGGAAAGGCCGTCGTAGTCGCGGCAGAAACGCTCGACGTGCTCCCCCCAACGGCTTGGCGTGATTAGAGCTTTACGCCGGGGGGAGTTTTCGGCGGGCTGGCTCTCGGAGAGAGGACAGTGGGGGCACCGGCTAGCGGATCGTCAACTGGACGCTGCTTTCGATGATGCCGGCCCCGATGGCGTAGCGGGTGAGGCCGGAAATCTCGTGGATGTTGAGTTTCGCCATGAGATTCTGCCGATGTTTTTCGACCGTTTTAATGCTGATGCCAAGTTCCTCCGCAGTCTCCTTGTTGGCCTTGCCTTCGGCAATCAGTTGGAGCACCTCCAACTCGCGCGAACTCAGTCGCGCCACTTTTTTCCGCAGCGCCCCGTTTCCCGCAGGCCTCTTCTGATCGTACAACCGCTTGGAAATGGAAGGGCTGAAAAAAGTTTTGCCCTTCTGCACTTCTCGAATTGCAATCGACAAATCGTGGGAGGAGGTTTGTTTGAGCAGAAAACCCACCGCTCCGATCGCGATCGCCTGCTCGACGTACGCGTCATCGCTGTGCGCGGAGAGAATGACCACCTTGGTGTCCGGAAAGGCCTTGCGGATCTGCCGCGTGGCTTCCAATCCATTAAGCAGCGGCATCGCGATGTCCATCACGACCACCGCCGGCCGAAGTTTCCTGGTCATTTCCACCGCTTGGCGGCCGGTTTGCGCTTCGCCGACCACCTCGATATCCTCTTCGGACTCCAACAACTTCCGAAACCCCTCGCGGACGATCGTGTGGTCTTCAGCCAGTAGAACAGTGATGCGGTTCATAAACACTAAGTCCCTTTGCCGTTCGTGAACGGAATCTGCGCGTAAACGGTGGTGCCTTTGCCGGGTGCGGATTCGACGCGAAAGTTGCCCCCGACCATCTCCACCCGTTCGCGCATGCCAAGCAGCCCCAATCGCTTGTTCCTTTTGGCGTCCAACACACGCTCCACCTGGAAGGATTTGCCGTCGTCTTTGATTTTCATGCAGATTCTACCCGGAAGTTTCTCGATACTCACGTCCACCAGGCTGGCTTGCGCGTGACGGGCGACGTTGGTCAGCGCTTCTTGGGCGACGCGATATAGCACCGTGCGCTTTTCGCCAGCCAGGTTTTCAACCGCCGCAAAGACCGTCATATGAATGAAAATGCCCGTCCGTTTTGAAAAGCTTTTCACAAACGAATGCAGGGCGGGGATCAATCCCAGGTCGTCCAACACCGTCGGGCGCAATTCACGCGCAAACCGATGCACGATGTCCACCGACTTCTCGACCATCCGTTGCGCGCTGGAGATCTTATTCTGGAGCCCCTTGGTGTTATGCGCGGCCTCGGTTTTCAAGGCCGCCAGTCGGACATTAATTCCCGTCAAGGTCTGGGCGATTTCATCGTGCAACTCGCGGCTAATCTTCTTGCGTTCTTCCTCCTGCGCCAACAGGAGTTGGCGGGTCAGATGTCGCAATTGCTCCTGCATCCGATGCGATTGCTCCAGTAACCGCCCATAGTGTTCCTCGCTCTTCCGGAGGGATTGCTCCACAGTCTTGCGCTGGAGTATTTCCCGTTTCAACTGTCGGTTCGAGACGGCCAGGTCCGCGCTACGCTGGCGCAACGTCTGGTTCAGTTGACCGAAATGGACGTTGGCCTCGCGCGCTGTGCGATGAGACTTCTCGATCGGGGTGATGGCCTCGGCGAAAAAAATCCCCGCCCGCCAGACCCTCGCATCCCGGGTGCCGGGGGAGTCGCTGGGCAAGACCAGGGTACTCAACGCATGCTCGTGAATCCTGGCGAGGTCCAGCGTCTCTAACCCGAGAGTCATAGCCTGGCGTCCCAGTCGACGCGACGGCTGCAAGCTCGCTCGCCCCCGCTTCAGGTATTTTCGCAACGCGGCCACATATCGTCGAGACAACCCTGTCAATTTACGTGTCATGCTATTTGCCGAGTTCACCCACGAACCGCCTCAAGGTTTCTTTTGATTTTTCCACAAGGCGTCGCGTGTTGGCGATCTCTTTTTTCAGGCCTTTGGCATTGACCGTGGCCTCTTTTTTCAACGTCACCAGCCGGACATTGATTCCCAACAGCGTCTGAGCGATTTCGTCATGCAACTCGCGGCTGATCTTTGTCCGTTTATCCTCCTGCGCCAACAGAATCTGGCGGGTCATTTGCCGCAAATGTTCCTGCAGGAGATGTGACTGCTCCAATAAATTGGCGCGATGTTTCCCGCTATTCTTGAGGGCTTGCTCCGCGGCCTTGCGCTGGACGATTCCCCGTTTCAAGTGACGGCCTGAGGCTGCCAGTTCCACCGTGCGCCGCCCCAGGGTCTTCGTCAGTTGATTCAAGTGGCCGCTGGCCTCTTGCGCGGCTTGATGAGTCTTTTCGATCGGGGTAATAGCCTCGGCAAAAAAATTCTCTGCTCGCTTGATGATTCCATCTCGGCTGCTGGAGGCCTCCAGTGAGGCGAGAGCCGCCACGTGAATCCGAGCCAGGTCCAGCGTCTCCAGCCCGCTGGCCACGGCTTGGCGTCCCAGTCTGCGCGCCGATTGCAAGCTGGCTCGTCGCCCTTGTTTCAGATGTTTACGCAAGGCCGCCGCATATCCCAGCGACAGCCTAGCTAATTTGCGCTTCATATCCTCGATCATAGTCTGCCAATTGGTTGAATTGGTCTATACGGTGAAACCCTACCTGTCACAATTCTTGGTAGGGTTTTGCCCCATAGCAGCGAACTAACCCACGGTTGTAACGTGGCTCGCAATGATAAACGCCAAAGCAACTTCCTTGGTGAACCGCCTCAATTCGCTATCGCGTAGGAGTGTAAGACTCTGGTTGACGAAAGAGGCTGACTAAATGTCGGCTGCGTTACAGGTGGCTCTGTTCGTCGCCTCAGTCGCTTTCATTGTTCTGGTGGTCTGCCTCATCCCCATCGCGTTTCAGATGCGGCGCAAGTTGAACCAGTTGGTGATTGCGGCCGAGGAATTGAAGGAAAAGGCCCAAGCTCTCGTGGAGGACAGCCATGAGATGGTGAAGAACGTGGCCGAGCTCTCGAAGCGGGCCAATGAGGAATTGGACGAAGTGAGCCGCGTGGTACAGACCGTGCGGCGGTGGACGGAACGGGTGGACCGGCTTGTGAATGAGATCGGATCAGCCATTGAACCACCCGTGCATTCGATGATTCGGAATGTGGGCCTGTTCCGCACCGGAGTGGCAACATTTCTGCAGGTTCTATTGCATCGAAATCAACACAACCAAACAACGAGGGAACAAGATCATGTCTGAGAACAATTCAACTCCAGTCAGTGGTTATTTGGCGGCGTTTGCCATCGGCGCGCTCGCCGGGGCCGGGATCGCGCTGCTCTACGCACCGCGTTCGGGTGAAGAGACGCGAAAACTGATCGCCGCCAAAGGCCGGGATCTCAAGGGGAAAGCGACCGACGCTTTCGGCGATGCCAAGGACTTCATCGACGACAAGAAGGCGGAAATTGCCGCAGCTATCGAAGCCGGCAAGGACGCAATGCACGACGAGCGGGCCAAACACCATAAGCGCGCGTAGTCGGGCGGTTACTGGTTGCGGGCGTCGCAGTCGCGCCAACCGGAAGTTGGGGGTCTGCCATCGTACAGGAGCCCACATGCAAATGACCGTGAACGGCATCGCCGTCAACTACACGGATGAAGGGCGCGGCGTGCCGTTGCTCTTCGTGCATGGGTTTCCACTCAGTCGAGGCGTCTGGCAGAAGCAATTGGAGGCGCTCCGATCATCCTACCGGGTCATCGCGCCCGATCTCCGCGGATTCGGCGGAAGCGAAGCCGGGACTGGCGCAACGACGATGGCGCAATTCGCGGGGGATCTTCATGCGCTGCTCCAACAACTCGCCACCGGACCGGTGGTGTTGATCGGCCATTCCATGGGCGGCTACGTGGCGCTCGCCTTCGTACGTCAATACCCCGAGATGGCAAGCGGCCTCGTCTTGGTCGGCACCAAGGCAGGCAAGGACACTCCCGAAGCCGCTGCAGCACGACGCGCGACGGCTTCGCGCGTGCGGGCGAAGGGCGTGCAGGTGGTCATTAAGGCGATGGCGTCCAAGATGCTCGCGGCGGACAATCAGGATCGGGCTATGGCGGAGCAAGCGCGCGGGTTCATGGCGCCTTCCAAACCTGCGGGAGTGATCGGCGCTTTGTTGGGGATGGCGGAACGGCCCGATATGACGGCAGAGTTGGCTCGCATTTCGGTGTCGACCCTGGTCATCGCGGGCGCCGACGACCTGCTGATTTCGCCGGCGGAATCGGAAGCGTTGGTCCGTGCGATTCCGGGGAGCCAGTTGAACGTCATCCCGCACGCGGGTCATCTCGTCGCTTTTGAGCAGCCGGACAAGTTCAATCACGTGCTCGATGAGTGGTTGGATCGTGCGGCTTTCGCCGTTCCCGTCGGCGAGTTGCGATGACCGTACCCTCGGCTGTGGAACTCTCTCCGTCCCTGCTGCGCCTACCACGTTTTCAAGGAGCGCCTCCAGCCATCCAAGGTAGGGTTTTACCCCATAGCGAGAGGATGCCCCATCGCGTAGCGTGAATCACGCCATGGTGACGCCGAAAAAACCGACACAATGTCTTCCGGGTCGCTCTCGCCGGTCTGGTGTGTGGATTTTTAATTTCGGCATCGGTTGCGACGGCGTCCGATCCGCTGGACGACGTGAAGCGTTTCAGTGATTTTCCCGCCGCCGACCTTCGTCACGTGTTCGACGGTGACATTCTAGGCACCCGCGGTTCGCTCATGAATTTCCCCAACGGGCTCTCCGCGCAGACGTGTTTCGTGACACCGGAGGCGGCGGCGGAGACGGCCCGACGATTACTGGTCTGGGATCCGTTGCCCCACGACACGCTGAAGGTGTTCGCGTATCAAGCGGTGCGGGCACCGTGTGAGGTTGCGGATTTTCAAAACCTGGACCTGAAGTCCGGTCAAAGCGCCATCCGCTGGCTGCTGGACAAGACCCTCACCACCACTGTCGACAGATCCGATCTCAATTTGACACGCGCCGAGGCGGAACGGATCGCCGCCTGTGTTAAGGGTAATCCCGATCCACAGCATGCTAGCGCGTGCTGGGCGGAGTTGCTGCGGGAGCGTGTCGCTGGATTCCAGCGCGGCGGGTTCGATGGCCTGCTGCCGTACGAAACAAACGGGGCAACGGTATCACCCGCCACACAACTTCGTGAGATGTTACGCGAACAGCCGGCCGTGGCCGACCAGTTCACAACACTGCTGCGGCAGAGCGGGCTATTCGGCGACGGGCGGGAAAAGTCGCTTACGCCGACGCTATACTGGACCCTGTTCGAGGCCAACCATCACGCCACGTTGAGCCTTGGGGCCATTTACTCGTTGCCGCAAGGCGATCACTACCAACTCTTGGACGTGCAATACTATGTCAGCGGCAAGTACTACGCCGCCGCGACGCTGTGCGAGATATGGCCTATCCGCGTCAGCGAGAAATCGGAGGCGCTGGTGTGGCGGGGTGATTTCGTTGCCGCGCCGACGTTGGCCTTTACCAAGGGAGTTGACCGGATCGTCTACGGCGCGATCCTGCTCCAAGAGGTCAAGAAGGTGGTCCGCTGCTTCCAAGATGACTTGAAGTTGAAGGAATTTCGCTAAAATCCGGCCTTCTATCGGTCGATTGATGGTGTGATCGGCTTTTGGCAAACGCCTCCAGCCACGCGGTAGGGTTCTACCTTATAGCACGCAGTGCGCTCATCGCGTAGCGTAGTACCAGTAACCAACCCAAAGACGTACCAACAGAAAGATGTAAAGTATGATGAAAGTAATTAAGAGAAACTACCCGCTGGCGTTGGTAATGGCCGCGGGTGCCCTAGCATTCAGTGCCGTGCTGGTGTTCACCAGTGGGCCTGTGCGCGCGTCCGAAATGGATAACCGCATCGAGTCAGCGTTCAAGAAGACCTACGTCTATAGGACGTATCTGAAGGACGAACACATCAAGATTAGCTCCGAGTATGGAGTCGTCGTCTTGTCGGGTACAGTGGCCGACGAGACCCATAAACCGATGGCTCAGGACACTGCCGAAGCTCTGCCCGGGGTCAAGAGCGTGGACAATCGCATCGAAGTCACAGGGGATCGCCCCAGCGCGAACTCGGATACATGGATCAGCATGAAAGTGAAATCGGCGCTGTTGTTCCATCGGAATGTGAGTGCCTCGGGTACTGAAGTGTACCTGAAAGACGGTGACGTTACACTAAAGGGCGAAGCCGCCAACCAGGCCCAAAAGGACCTCACCACCGAGTACGCCAAGGACGTCGACGGCGTCAAGAGCGTGAAGAATGAGATGACGGTGGCGACGACCTCTCCCAAGCCCGACCAAACACTGGGAGAGAAAATCGATGACGCCTCGATCACTGCCCAAGTCAAGGGATCGTTGTTGTCGCACCGTTCGACCAGTGTGCTCAACACCAAGGTATCGACGGCCGATGGCGTGGTCACGTTGGGTGGCACGGCTAAGAATGCCGCCGAGAAGGATCTGGTCACCAAGCTCGTCACGGACATCAATGGTGTGAGGAGCGTAGTCAACAACATGACCATCGAAGCAACCGTGTCCAGTATCAAGTAGATATTAACTCATTGCTGGCTGGTGCGGAGGGTGTGGGGGCTGCACCGGTCGGTAGTGAATCCATATCAAACGAAAAGGAGAATCACATGTTGTACACAATCGCGGTAGTACTAATTGTTCTATGGCTGCTGGGATTGATCACCAGCTACACAATGGGTGGGTTTGTTCACGTCCTCCTGGTGATTGCCGTGGTCATGATCCTGGTCAACATCATTCAGGGCCGACGTCCGGTGTAACAAGCGGATAATAAAGGCAAGAAAACGAGAGATTCGATGAATACAAAACTGATTGCAATGGTACTGATCGGACTGGGCATTGTGGTGCTCGCGTACTCGGGCATCACTTACACGACCAGAGGAAAGCCTGTCGATGTCCTCGGAGTGCACGTGGAGACGACACGCAGCCACTTTATCCCCCCAGTAGCCGGGGCGCTCGCGCTAGTTGGCGGGATCGTGTTGCTTGCCGCAAATCCTAAAACCAACTGAGTCAGGATGGAAATAGCCGGCGAGGCGGGTATCATCAATACGCCGACGGATTATAACGTCTGTGCATTGGAGGAAATCCGGAAGATCGAACAGAGTTGTCTCCCCAACGAGCGGAAGGTTTGGCAGCTGCCGAACATCAGACTTCTGCGACGGGCGGGCAGAAGAGATTGTTTGAGAAATAGCTAGGTTATTCCCCATCTGGGCGTATGATTACATCGGTCTCAGCGAGCTGCTTCTCTCCGACCCAACCTCGCGGCAGTGCGGTGCAGCAAGGCAGCACAGCGAAACATCAACCACCGCTGCCAAAGGAGATTTTGTGACAATCAGCCAGATCAGCAGGGAGGAGTTCAATCGGTTCTTCAATGACAAGTATGCCCTTGCATGTGGACTGCTGGATTGCGAGGCATTTAAATCGTGGCACACACCGTCCAAGAGCGAGTGGAGTGAGGTGCTGACTGTCATCAAAAAGATGGCGAAGAAATGTGACTGGCCATTGTACGAAGTCAAACGCGACACCGAGGACGCATCGTCCATGTATTACACAAACACCGGCTTGATGTTGAATGCTGTCCACAACCTGTTGGATGCGTTTAGCAGATACAATGTGGCGTCCGTGCCGTCGCCGGGGCAATGGGGTGACATCATGCGCGTGGTGGATGAAACCACCGAGCATCGGATCCTGGTAGACCGGGGGGCGAAACTCCAACACTGATGATTTGTCCGGCCCAGACCGCCGGGCTGGAGAAGGTTGAGCGAAAGGAATCGAATGATCAAAGAACCCACTGCCAGCGAAACGGCCAGTCAAACAGCCTTCCAGTTCACGACGATCGGTGGAGGTCTCCTTATTCATCGAATTGTTGAGATTGAAAAACTGGCGCTGAGCAATCTGCAAGGCGGGAAATCCCTTGACCGCGTTGTCACGGGTGCGCTGGTGTCGTTAAAGGATGCTTGCAACGCAGCGCGGGCCAGCGTCGAATAGTGGCTGTTGATCAGCGCACCCGCGTTTACCTGAAGTTGCTCAAGTTTAGCCACGCCCGGACGTTGGCTGAAAGTGACGGGTTGCTCAGCCAAGGTCGTTCTGCAGCACAAGGCGGTAACGGGCTTTACCAGAGCGCAGGTGGTCGAGGGCGTCGTTCACGCGGGACATTGGAAAGATCTCAATAATCGGGCCGATGTCGTGACGCACGCAGAATTCGAGCATCGTCGCCATCGTGGCCGGGCTGCCCAGCGTTGAGCCGGACAGTGATTCCTGCCCGCGAAACAATTCGGTGGCGGCAACCGCCAAGGGCTCCCCGACTGCGCCGACGAAATGCAGGCGGCCCTGGGGCGCCAGTGTGTTCAGGATGGCCGACCACTCCAGGGGGACGTGGACGGTGGAGATGACGAAGTCAAGCGAGCAGGCAAGTTTCTGGAGCTGTCCGGCATCGCGCGAATTCACGACGTGATGTGCGCCAAGCTTCTTCGCATCGTCGCGCTTTGAATCGCTGGTCGTGAAGGCATGAACTTCGCAGCCCCACTTGTTCAGGAACTGCAGCGCCATGTGCCCGAGTCCACCAATGCCGATGACGCCCACGCGGTCCGTTGGCTTCACACCGAATTGCACGAGGGGATTGAACACCGTGATACCGGCGCAGAAGAGCGGACCGGCCTTGGGGGCCTCAATCCCGTCCGGCACCGGCACGGCCCACGCCCAATGACAGCGCACGCGGTCGGCAAAGGCACCGGGGCGGTTATAGAGGGTTCTCTCCACACTCGCGCAGAGGTTGTGGTTGCCCGACAGGCATTCGTGGCAAATCATGCAACTGCCCGAAAGCCAGCCGAGTCCCACGCGCTGCCCGACCTTGAGTTTTCTTACGTGATCGCCGACTCCAACAATCGTCCCGGTCGCCTCATGGCCGGGCACGAGCGGGTAAGTGCTCCGATTCCATTCGTTGTCGAGCATCGAGAGGTCCGAGTGGCAGATGCCGCAGTGGCTGACCTTGATTTCGACCTGCTCTTCGCGGAGCGGACCGGGGTCGAATTCAAACGGCTGGAGTTTCTCACCCTTCGCCTGCGCGGCGTAGGCTTTGAAGTTTGTGCCCATGGTTTTCGATCAGATCATTACCTCTTGTATCAAACTTTTCGATGGACTTCTTCCTATTTCGTTACGCAAATCCTGCCCCGAGTTGGCTTGGCCGCCGGTAGTTCGCGACGGCGCCTTGGGCCAAGTTCTTGATCACGATTGCCTTCGGCGGCCCGCGCATCTCCTGTCACAATCGATATCGACTACGTATAGGCTCTGACACGGTGTCAGCCTTCGAGCCTAATGCTTGACAAAATGACAGCTATTGGCGGCTCGCAAGTCTCCGGCCTGATTTATAAGTGGCAGCAGAATAGATTGCATACCAGCTGGATACGGCAGAAGCGGCCACGGGGAACATCCGATGGCATAAGCGATGCGAACTGCAAAAACGAACTCGATCGGAGATCGAGCTGAAGAGACGACGACACCTATTTCTGGACAACCACATAACGCTCGGCTGTTCTCGGAGAAGTCAAATCACGCTTAATCAAGGCGGAGGCATATTATGTCTATTGACGTTGAAAAAATTCTGCGCCCGATCGATAACCCGATTCCGCCGTTTCCACCCAAGTACATGATGCTGGCGGGCGGCGAAGAGATGATCATCCGGCAGGTTGGGCGCGAGGACATCCCGGATATTCTGCAGCATGTTGAGCCGCTGCTCCACGTCGAGAGAGATTACTACGACGTCGTGGCCGCCCGGCTCTACAGCGAATTGCTCGCCTACTACCGGTACCGCGTTCAAGACGAATACGTGTTGGTGGCACAGATTAACGGCGAACTCGTCGCCGTCGTGAACGGCCGATTGCTTAGCAAGGATGTCGGCATGTCCTATCATACGGTGGCGCTGCGTCGGGGCCTGCGCGTCGGGGCCCACGCGTTCGCCAGCAAAATGGAGTATCACCTGGACATCATCGGCCAAAAGGAAGTCCTCATTGTGGCCGAGTCCCCCATTGGGTTTCGCCGGTGGATGATCGAGTACGAGTTGGAGAAGCGCTTCCACATGGCGCACGAACTCGGCGGCGTTCCCTCGTGGGCGTTGACCAAAGAGCTTTTCAATAAAGCCAGGGAAACGCTCGTCGTCGGCCGGCGTCCGGTGCCGAAAGCTCTGCTCGAGAAGGCGCAAGCGGCCATTCTTCCCCCGACCGATCCGCCGAAGGCGCCCGCGGATCTTCTCGCGGCTACCCGCTCGATGTACGACTCGACCGGCACCGCGCTCATGTCCCAACGCTGGAAACAGGAAGGAAAGATGTAGCCATGCGCGAAGTTTACGTAGTCGGAATTGGGATCACGAGCTTCACGCGGCTGGAGTATCCACTGAGCGAAATCGCCGCCTACCCGGCCATGGTGGCGCTGAAGGATGCCGGCCTGTCGAAGGTGGACCACCTTTACGTCGCCAACATGGGGGGCGCCCGGCTCAATCACCAGTCCGGGTTGGCGAGCGCGGTTGTTGACAGCCTCAGTCTCACGCCCGCCGGCGCGGAGGTCATCGAGAACGGCCCGGCGTCCGGTGCCTCGGCGATCAAGCAGGGCTTCATGGCCGTGGCGTCCGGGCTTCATGAGGTTGTTCTCGTGACGGGAGCGGAGCGTCTGCGCGAGGTGAACAATCTCGAGGCGACTGATTTTGTGGCAACGCTCACGCATCCGCTGGCCGAGTACATCTACGGCGTGACTCTGCCGTCGCTGGCGGCAATGTTCACGCGCCTTTATATGCAAAAGTACGGCGTGACCGAACGTCATCTGGCGATGGTGGCGGTGAAAAACCACGACAACGCCCTCCTGAATTTCTTCGCGCATCTGCACGAGAAAATCACCCTCAAAGGAATCCTCGATTCGCCGGAGGCGATGACCAACAATCCCTATGTCGCGGAGCCGCTGCGGTTCTTCGACTGCTGCCCCGTTTCCGACGGCGGCGCTTGCGTGATCCTCGCCTCGGCGGAAGTTGCGAGGGGACTGAAGAAACCGATGATCCGACTGGCCGGGGTCGGCCAGGCAACGGACTCGCACTGCGTCCACGAGCGCGCTGAACCGACGGACCTGCTGGCGGTGCGTGGCGCCGCGGCCCAGGCGTTCCAGATGGCGGGTGTGACTCCGGGCGACGTCGACGTTGCCGAACTCCACGATGCCTTTACGATTCTGGAAATCGTCGAGAGCGAGGAGGTCGGCTTTTTCAAGAAGGGCGAGGGCCATCTGGCTCTGGAGCGGGGCGAGACGCGTTTGGACGGCAAACTCCCCATCAACACTTCGGGCGGCTTGAAGGCCAAGGGTCACCCCGTCGGGGCGACTGGCGTCGGCCAGGCCCACGAAATCGTCCTGCAACTGCGGGGTGAGGCCGAGAAACGACAGGTGAAGGACGCCAAGATCGGGTTCACCTGCAACTTTGGCGGCTTCGGCAACAACGTTGTTTGCCTCGTTTTCAAGAGGGAGGACTGACCATGACCGTGGAAATCCTGGCATACCAGTGTAAGAAGTGCGGGCAGCTTCATTATCCTTTCCGCATGGTCTGCAAGAAGTGCGGCAAGAACGAGCCGCATGAGTTTGGCACCGTGCCGCTCCCCAAGAATGGGAAACTCCTGACGTTCACGACTGTCCACAATCTTCCCCCGGATTTTAACGTGGCCAAGCTCAGTCTGGGGATCGTCGAGTTGGAAAACGGGATGCGGATTACCGGTCAGCTCAAGATTTCGAACCCGAAGATCGGCATGGCGGTTGCCGGCAAAGTTGAAATCGTGCGCGAGGCCGACTACACTAAAAACTACGGGATCGTGTTCTATTCAGCATGATGCTGATCAGTATAGGGGATCAGGTCGAGGGGGGACTTTACCGGTTTCACTCCCGGTTCAACCGCGCTGTCAATTTCACACACGGTGACCACTTGGTCTCAGTTGTCGCTGAGGAAATCGGGGACGGCCCGCGGAACATCGTCATGCGAGATTTGACTACGGGACAGACACGGAATCCGATCGAGATCTCCGCGGACGAGGTCGTTTTCGAAGATGGCACGTTTCCGTTCACCAACCGGCACCGGTATTGTTCCACTCTCGAATGCGAACCCGGTGCTTCTCCACGTTTCGGCGACAACCTTTCCCTCTTCGGCGAATTACTCAGGACGATGTCGCATCCCCAGAGCCTCGCGTTTCTTCTCGATGACCAAAGGACCGAGAACTTCCATTCGGGCTTTGAGCGCGCGTTTGCCGAGCAGGTGAAGCGCAGTGTGGATCAGATTTTTCATGGCGACCGGCTGAAGGGCGTGCGATCTCTCAGCGGATGCGGCATCGGCCTGACTCCGAGTGGCGACGACTTCATTGCCGGTCTGCTCATCGGGTTGAACCTGCGGGGAGAGCGCTTCCGTGGCATTGTGAATCAAGTCTTTTCCGCTGCCCGGTCGAAGAACATCTTCTCCAATTCCTTTCTTGATCTGGCCCGGCAAGGCCTGCTTTTCGGCCGCATGAAAGACCTGATCCTGGCCCTGCTGGATGGCAGCCAGGAGGCCGTGCGTAATTCAGCCGGGAAGTTGTTCGCTATCGGCGGGAGTTCCGGAGCGGATTTGGGAACGGGCTTTCTGATGACGATGCGTCATGAGGTGCGTGTTTCGTGAACGTCGTCGGACAAGTCAGAAAAGGCGCGTATTTCGACTCGGTAACGCTGATGCGTGTCGGGAAGGAAATCGCCGGGTTGCCGGGCATCACCGACGCCGCCGTGGTGATGGGGACAAAGTCGAACAAGGCGATTTTGAAGTCCAGTGGCCTCCTGCCCCCGGCGTTCGATGACGCGAGCGACACCGATCTCTTGGTTGCCGTAAAGGCCGACACGGAAACCGCGGCGGGAACAGCCTTGGCCGCAGTCGACGGCCTGTTGAAAAGGAGGATGAGCCCCGCCGCCGCGGGTGGAGAATCTCACCCGGCGAGTTTGGGTGGGGCCCTCGAAGTCCTGCCCGGCGCCAACCTGGCATTGATTTCCATCGCCGGCCGCTACGCCGGCGAGGAAGCGATGCGCGCGCTTGAGTGCGGACTGCACGTCATGCTTTTCTCGGACAACGTGCCGTTGGAAAAGGAAATCGCGCTGAAGAAGTTTGCCCGGAAGCGCGGGTTGCTGGTCATGGGGCCGGACTGCGGGACCGCCATCATCAACGGTGTTCCGCTTGGGTTCGCGAACGCGGTCAACCGGGGAAATATCGGCATCGTCGCGGCGGCCGGCACCGGGCTTCAAGAAGTCAGCTGTATCATCTCCAACGAAGGCGCGGGGATCTCCCAGGCCATCGGCACCGGCGGGCGCGATGTGAAGAAGGAAGTTGGCGGGATCATGTTCCTGGAGGGCTTGGGAGCGTTGGCGAAAGACGAAGGCACGAAAGTGATTCTTCTCGTTTCAAAACCGCCCCACCGGCAAGTCCTCGGTCGCATTACCAGGGCGATCAAGAGAATCCGCAAGCCCGTGGTCACCATCTTTATCGGCGCTGAGGCGAAAGACGGCGGGCCGTCCACGCTCGAGGAGGCCGCCCTGACGGCGGTCGCGTTGGCTCGCGGGAAGAAACCAGAAGACGTCACGAAGCAGCTTGTCGCGAGGGACGTGGAAATCTTTCGGGTCGCACGGCGCGAAGCCGGTAAGCGGAAGAAGCGTCAACAATATGTGCGCGGCCTTTTCAGCGGCGGCACCTTTTGTGCCGAGGCGCAGATTCTCTTCAGCAATCAACTTTCGAATGTGTACTCGAACGCGCCAGCCGGTCGCGCGAAGCAGCTCAAGGATTCCCTGAAGAGCCGGAAGAATACGGTGGTCGATCTCGGCGAAGACGAGTTCACCGTCGGTCGTCCCCACCCGATGATTGACTACTCGCTGCGGAATCGCCGGATCCTTCAGGAGGCAGCCGACGCGGAGACGGCGGTGATCCTGCTCGATGTTGTTCTCGGCTATGGCGCCAATCCCGATCCGTCGGCCGAACTTTCAGGGGTGATTCGTCAGGCGTCGCGAACCGTGTCCGTTGTTTGCTCGATCACCGGCACCGATCAGGATCCGCAGAACCGTGGCCGGGTTGAGGCTGCCCTGCGAAAAGCGGGTGCGCTGGTGATGCCCTCCAACGCGGCTGCCTGCAAACTGGCGGGCGGCATCATCCAATTTCTGGGAAGGAAATGACGTCGATAAACCAACTGTTCGGCAGTGAACTGAAGGTGATCAACATCGGCCTGTCGGGGTTCAAACAAGCGTTGGATGATGCTCACGCGCCCGCGGTGCAGGTCGACTGGAAGCCACGGGTCGACGTCGATGTCCGGCTGGTGAAGCGCGTGAAGGAATTCCAGCCCGCAATCGAGAAGGCAAACGCCGACGTTGTGAAGATCATTCTGAACGGCATGCCACAACTCATCGGCATGGAACGGGCCATTGATGTGATCCCCGGAATGACCCGGGACATGCTGCTGCACGCGGGGCCACCGATTACCTGGGACAAGATGTGCGGGCCTATGCGGGGCGCGGTTATCGGCGCGCTTCTCTATGAAGGTCGCGCCACAACTGCCGAAGAAGCGGCGCGTTTTGCGGCTTCAGGCCAGATCAAATTTTCACCTTGCCACGAACATGGTTCGGTCGGCCCGATGGCCGGAGTCACGTCCGCGTCCATGCCCGGTATTCATCCTGAAAAATGAAGCGTATGGCAATTTCGCCTATTGCACGATGAACGAGGGTCTGGGCAAGGTGCTGCGCTACGGGGCCTACAGTGAGGCGGTCGTCCAGAAACTCAAGTGGATGGAGAACGTTCTGTATCCCACCCTGAAACGCGCCATCGCCAGGCTCGGGCGCATCGACCTGAAGAACATCATCGCGCAGGCTCTTCACATGGGCGACGAGGTTCACAACCGCAACCGCGCGGCAACATCGATCCTCTACCGGATGATCGCGCCGGCCATCGTGACGACTTGCGACGACGCGGCGACTGTTTCCGAGGCGCTCGAATTCGTCAACCGCAACGATCACTTTTTCCTGAATCTCTCGATGCCGGCCTCGAAGGTGACGCTGGATGCGGCGCGCGGAATCAGAAACAGCAGCATTGTTGTCGTCATGTCGCGAAATGGCACCGATTTCGGCATTCAGCTTTCGGGCACCGGCGACGAGTGGTTCACCGGCCCGGCCGATGTGCCGGACGCGCTATTCTTCCCGGGATACACGAAAGCGGACGCGAACCCGGACATTGGCGACAGCGCGATCACGGAAACCAACGGGCTGGGGGGATTCGCCATTGCGGCGTCGCCCGCGATCGTCCAATTCGTCGGGGGAAGCACCGACGACGCGATCCAGTACACACGCCAGATGTATGAGATCACCGCCGCGGAGAACAACGTTTACCAAATCCCGTATCTGAATTTCCGTGGCTCGCCAACAGGGATCGATGTGATTAAAGTCGTCGAGAAAAACATCCTGCCGTTTATCGATACCGGCGTCGCCCACAAGGAGCCCGGCGTCGGCCAGATCGGGGCGGGTGTGCTGAACGCCCCGCTCGAACCGTTCCAGAAGGCGTTCGAAGCATTCGCGAGAACATTGAAGAAGAAATGAGAGGGGTTAGATGAATACCAAACAATTCCTGAAGTTCATGGACAAGGTCCGGGTGTACGACCTGACACAGCGGCTGAGCATTCACACGCCCCCGTGGCCGAGCTATATGCCGCTGGGCATCCAGTATTTCAAGCGCATTGCCGGCGCGCACATGGGGCAGGGAGCGAACGGCCAGATCATCACGACCAGCAACCACGTGGGCACGCATATGGATGGGGAAATCCATTTTCACGCCAGCGGCAGATCCATCGGCCAGGTGCCGATCGAAGAATGGATCGGCCCCGGCGTCGTTGCCGACATTTCAAAGGACGTGGGCGATTACGATCTGTATTCTCCGGAGACGATTACCAAAAACGTCGAAGTCAAGAAGGGCGACATTCTCATCATCAACACCGGCTACCACCGGTACGCCTGGGATCAGAAACAATCGGACGAGGTGCGGTATTTCGTGAAGCATCCCGGCCCTGGCCCTGGGTTCCACCAGTGGGCGCTGGACATGAAGCTCAAGTGGATCGGGGTTGACTGCGGCAGTGCCGACCACCCGATGAACACGATCATCCGCAACTGGCATCCGGCGCGCTTCGCCGAGGCCGAGAAGAAGTTGAGGACAAATTACGGCAAAGGCTGGGATGAACTGTTCCCGCCGGACGAGTACTATCAGGTCATGCACATCAAGTTGTTCCCGAAGAGACTCGTGCATGCCGAAAACGTCGGTGGCGAGATCGACAAACTCAGCAACCAACGATGCTGGATCGGCTTTTTCCCGTTGCGCGGCATCGAAATGGAATCGGCGATGGGCCGGGTCGTCGCCTTGTTGCCGCCGAAGTAAGGATGGTTCCATGGCCATCGCCCACGAGTTTGAATATGTGAAGCCCGGGACGTTGCGCGAGGCGGTCAACACGCTTGCGCGGTACGGAACGCGGGCCCGGGTTCTCGCCGGCGGGACGGACTTGATCAGCATGATCGCCGAACGCCTGGTGGCGCCGGCGGCCGTGGTGGACATCAAGAGCATTCCTGGTCTGAACAGGATCGAATTCAAGAACGGCGTCCTCTCCATCGGCGCCCTCGTCACCTTCAGCGACCTGAGGGATTCTCCCGTGATCGCGAAGAAGTTTCCGGTGATTCGCGAGATGACCGGCTGGCTGGCTTCGGTGGGCGTTCGGAACCGGGCCACGATGGTCGGCAATCTCTGCTCGGCCGTGCCCTGCTGTGATAGCGGACCGATTCTCCAGGTGTACGATGCCGCCATGTTGGTTGCGGGCCCCGCCGGCAAACGGAAAGTGCCGCTGGGCGAGTGGTTTGTTGGTCCGCGCATGACCGTGTTGAAGCGCGGCGAGATCGCCACCGGGGTCGCCGTGCCGTTGCCCAAGAAGAAGCACGGGGCCTGTTTCGTCAAGCTGCGCCGGTACGAGGGCGAAGACCTCGCGCAGGCAAGCGTGACCGTTCTCGTGCTCGCCGGCAACAGGTACCGGATCTCCTTCGGCTCCGTCGCGCCCCGGCCCATTCGTGGGGAAAGAGTCGAAGCCCTGCTGGAAGGCCACGCCTTGTCGGAAAGTTTGCTTCAGGAAGCGGTGCGGCTCGCGCGACAGGAAATCGCGCCCATCACCGACATTCGAGCGACCAGGGAATACCGGACGCTCATGGTGGGCGTGATGCTGGAACGCGGACTGCGGGCCGCAGCCGCAAGGCTGGCCGGCACAGGACCCGCCTACGGCACGAGTTTGATTTAGGAGGCGGCCATGAAGAAACGCATCACCTTGAAACTCAACAGCGAGATCCGCAGCCTTGATGTTGAACCCAATGACATCCTCCTCGATGTTCTCCGCGAAATGCTCGGCGTAAAAAGCCCGAAGATTGGTTGCGAACGCGGCGACTGCGGCGCCTGCACGGTTCTGCTCGATGGCCGGACGGTGCGCACCTGCCTGATTCTCGCGATCGAGGTGGACGGTCACGAAATCACAACGCTCGAGGGATTATGCCATTCGGGCTTGACGCCGGTGCAGCAGTCGCTGCTCGAGCACAACTCCTTCCAGTGCGGGTTCTGCGCTCCCGGGATGGTACTGGCGGCCACCGAGTTGCTGGGGAAGAATGCGCATCCGTCCCCAGACGAAGCCAAGGAAGCCATCGCGGGCAATCTCTGCCGTTGCACGGGATACGAACCAATTGTTAATGCCATCGTCGCGGTTGGCAGGAAAGCGGGGAGGCGCGCATGACCCATCTGAAATTCGTTGGCGAATCACCCCACCGCATCGACGGGCTGGAGAAGATTACCGGAGCCGCCACCTACGTGGACGACATTGATTTCGGCGCGAAACTGCTTCACGCAGAGATTGTCGAAAGCCCCTACGCCCACGCGTTGATCAAGAGCATTGACACCTCGGCAGCCGAAAAAGTTCCGGGAGTCGTCCGCGTGATTACCGGCAAGGATTTTCCGTACCGGTTCGGATTGTACATGCAGGACCGGTTCAGTTTTCCCACGGATCGCGTCCGATTCGTTGGCGAACAGGTCGCCGCGGTGGTCGCGCGCGATCCGAAAACGGCAAAGCGGGCGGCCCGGCTCGTGAAGGTGGTTTACAAAGAACTCGAACCCGTCCTTGATCTCACCAAGGCGCTACGGGATGACGCGGTGCTGGTTCACCCGGATCTTGGCAACTACACGCGTTGTCCATGGTTTTTTCCGCAGGCCGGCACCAATATCGCGCACTGGCGCAAGACGCGAAAAGGAGACATCGAGAAAGGGTTCCAGGAAGCCGACCTCGTCTTTGAGGACACCTATACGGTCCCGCGCTATACGCACTGTGCGATTGAGCCCCACGTGATCGTGGGCCTTTACGATTTGTCCGGACGTCTGACACTCTGGTCAGCTTCCCAGTCGCCGTATACGCAACGAAATGTCATTGCCCAGGCCCTCGCCCCGCTGGGGCTGTCACACAAGGATATCCGGGTCGTGACGCCCTATGTCGGCGGTGGGTTCGGTGGCAAAGCCGGAGTGTCGATGGAGATGATCGGAGCCGCGTTGGCGGTCATGGTGAAGGGCCACCCGGTGAAGGTTCGCTGGTCGCGGGCGCAGGAGTTTTACAACACGTACCAGCGGCAAGGTGTCATTGCGCGGATCAAGCTGGGCGTGAAGAACGACGGCACCATCACGGCGATTGAGCACACGTTGCATTGGGATGCTGGTGGCTATGTCGAATATGGCGCGAACGTCGTCAATGCGGTCGGGCTTTCCGCCACAGGGCCGTACCGCATCCCGAACGTCAAAATTGATTCAGTCTGCGTTTACACAAACTTGCCGCCCAGCGGTCCGTATCGCGGCTTCGGATATTCGGAGTTCCATTTCGGACTGGAATCCCACATGACCCGAGTGGCCCAACAGCTTGGCATGGACCCGGTCGAGTTCCGGAAGAAGAATGCCATCCGCGAAGGCGATACACTGGCGTACGGCGCGAAGATGAATCCGTGCGGCCTCGACGAGGCGATTGACCGGGTGGCCGCAGAAATCGGCTGGGGGAAGAAGGAGGTTTCCAAAGATCCCGACAAAGTCATCGGCAAGGGGTTCGCCTGCTTCTGGAAGGCGCCGGCGATGCCACCCAACGCCGCGTCGTGTGCGTTCATCAAATTCAACGAGGACGCCAGCCTGAATATTAGCGTCTCCGGCATGGAAATTGGCCAGGGACTCCTGACCGTGATGGCCCAAATCGCGGCCGAAGTTCTCACCGTGCCGGTTGAAAAGATCCGGGTTGAGTTACCGGACACCGATCGCAACCCGTACGAATGGCAAACCGTCGGCTCTCATGTGACGTGGGGCTGTGGCAACGCCGTGAAAGCCGCCGCGCTCGAGATGCGCGGGAAAATTTTCGAAGTGGTCGAGCGTGCATTGGGTGTTTCGCGTGACGCGCTTTACCTCGAAGACGAGAAGGTCAAATGCCGCGAGCGTTCAGACTTCGCGTTGCCGCTACGTGACTTTGTCATCAACGGCATCCAAACGAAGCACGGAAATTTCCTCGGCGGCCCGATTCTCGGGAGCGGGATGTTCATGCCGGAGTTCACATCGGCATTGAGCGATCCCGAAACAAGTCAGGGCGGACATCCGAACGTCCATTACACCGTGGGTGCCGCCGCCGCAACTATTGAGATCGACAAGAAGACCGGCAAGATGCGCGTGCTCAAGGCGACGCTCGCCGTGGATGCCGGCAAGGCGATCAATCCGGAGCTTGTGAAGGGTCAAATTGTCGGCGGTGTACTGCAAGGACTCGCGACCGTCTTGTACGAAGACATCCGGTTTGACTTGAAAGGCAAATTGCTGAACGCCAACTTCACCGACTACAAGATTCCGACTGCGTTGGACATGCCAGATGAGGTCGTGCCGATCATCGTTGAAACGCCGCAACCGGACGGTCCGTACGGTGCGCGCGGGGTCGCCGAACACACCATGATCCCGGCTGCCGCCATGATTGCGAACGCGGTGGACGACGCGCTCGGTCTGCGGATGAGGACGTTGCCGATTACGGCGGAGAAAGTGGCGCTGGAGTCAAATGGGGTTTCGTACGACGACGTAAAGGGCTCGAGCATGGGCTTCTGTTTTGCCGGAAATGCGGACGCGTACAAGTTCCATACAAAAGCTCCAGCAAAGAAGTAAGCTGGGCGGCTGGTTCTAGCGCACGGACAGAACCGCCCCGGCGATGACCAGAATTGCCCCCAGGGCCTTCTTCACACTGATCGGATCCTTCGGGGACTCCAGGAATCCACAATGACTTACGATGATCGCCATCAAGATCTGGCCGGAAACCAGCAGGATGAAAAAAGTTCTGGCTCCGATCTTGGGAATAAGAAATGTCGTTCCGATAATGAAGAAGGCGCTGATGACCCCGGCGATGTGCAGGTAGACCGGAACGTTTCTTATCCTCACCAGTGAATGATAGTAGCCCCCCAAGACGAGTACAAACAGGACAGTTATCGTGGCGACCACAAAAAACGTAGCGGACGCGGCTATGGAGGAGCCCAGGTACTTTGAAACGGAACTGTTCATCGGCAAGTAGACAGAAAGCGTTACGCCCATTAGGAATGCGGTCACTATTAACATCGGTGTTTGCATCGTATCCTTTCTCTGCGTGAGTTTCTCAGCCAGACTTTGTTGACCTCAATACCCTGGAGGGCGGCGAAACGGTCCGACGATCGTGTCGAGTTGCTCGGCGATAGCCAATAGTTTCATCTCATCCCAGCGCCGACCAACCACTTGAACGCCGATGGGGAGCCCCTCGGTGGAGCGGGTCAACGGAAGCACCACCACCGGATGGCCGGTCAAGTTGAAGGGACTGGTGTAGCCTGTCCCCCCCAGTCGGTACGGAACCTGTCGGTCGTCAACCGCGATCGGGGTACCCGGGCGACAATGTGGGAACGCCGGGCCGACGGTGACCGGACAGAGGAACACGTCCCACGCTTGAAAGAACTGCTCGACGGCTGCAATGTACGCATCCCGTTTCGTCAACGTCTCCGTGTACTGGCGCAAGGTGGCGTTCAGCCGCTTTGCCATCCCGCGCATTTCGGGATCCTCGGATGTGGCGCTGACCCCGAAGTTGGCCGCGCACTCCGCTTCAAGCTCGGACGACAGTGCCGAGCCGATTTCGCACTGGCGTAACTCGCCATAGGTTTCCCAAATGCCCGGAAAATCGAAGCCGTTGAGCATGCGCTGTTCGACGGTGCATCCGCACTGGTCCAGTTCAGCAACGAGGCCGTGCAACGCCGCCCGGGTCTCGCGGGTCACCGGTAAACCGCCGAAGTCATCGCTCCAGGCTATACGTAGCGCAGACCACGGTTGTTCCGGGGTTGGAACAAGAGGCACGGGAGAGATTTCCGGCTGACCAGGGTCGGGACCGGCCATCACTTGCAGCGCCACCGTCAGATCCTGCACAGATCGCGCAAGTGGTCCCGGAGTGGCCACATGCCGGACACTTCGCGGCTTGCCTGGTAGTTCTGGAATGTGACCGGTGAGAGGTATGCGCCGCTCGGTTGGCTTGAGTGAATACAGGCCACAAAAGTGCGCGGGAATCCGCACCGAGCCCCCGTAGTCGCTCCCCACCTCCAGCGGTGACAAGCCTGCGGCGAGCGCCGCCGCACCGCCACCCGTCGAGCCACCCGGTGTGCGGCCAAGGTTCCAAGGGTTGTTCGATCGACCGAAAACTGGATTGTCGGTCTGGAACCCATGTACCAGCAAAGGTAGATTGGTCTTGCCGAGTACGATCGCGCCGGCCGCCCGGAGACGAGCCACCACCGTGGCATCAGCGGCGGGGATGTAATTGGCCAGTGGTGGGTAGCCACTTGTTGTCCGGAGTCCGGCCGTGGCAAACGAATCCTTGATCGTCACCGGCACGCCGTGCAGCGGCCCCCACAACTCGCCGTGTGCCAAGGCGGCGTCTGCCTCCTTGGCTCGGACCCGCGCCCCCTCCTCATTCAGTGTGACAATGGCGTTAAGCGCCGGGTTGTGCCGGGTAATCTGCGCGAGGTGCGCGTCCAGCACCTCAACTACCGAGGCGCGACGCTCGGAAATCGCGGCTGCCAACTCGTGCGCCGTCGCAAAGATCAGATCTTTCATAGACCGCTTCCTCCGCCGCATCTGCCCCAACAAGATGGTGTGGGACGCTTTTTGTGTGATTATCACGAAACACCGCCTTGTGTTGGTTGGTCCAAAAGAGTCATTGATGTTGCATCAGAGTTCCGAGTCCTGACAACCGAAATCGCATTGTGGCAAAAGTTGGCCGTATCCACGGTGACGGACTTCGATTACCACCTGCATTGTAAGAAATCGTCGCAGATTCGGTCGTCGGATTACAGCTTTTTTGTCCGGCAGCGAGAACCGATTATTGATGACAACGGCGCCGACGGCCAGAAAAGGCCGGCGAGTCTATGCTGGTGGAAGGGCTTGCCCAAGTGCCAGTCGGGCTTCTCCGACTCAACCATTGGGCAATCGTGCCCAATCGGCGGCCTTTCCGGAAGGCGCGCTCTGCTTCCAGTCATGCTGCAGATCAATCTTGGTGAATTGCCCCGGTTTGATGATGACCATGATTCTCACCTTGCTGGATTCTTCCGCTTCAGCGAGAACGACATACTTGCCAGCAGGCAATTGGACAAGGGACGGGTCTTCATCATGAATGCTGATGGCATTGGCCACTTTCTTCACAACTGCTCTTCCGTCCTCCGAGCAGACCGTGTAACCGGTGTTAGGAAAGTAATGCATATCCCCGTCTTTGTGGTTTTCCGTTGCCGTGTAGACCTTAAGAAACCCCTTGGGCGTCGACTCATCAGCCGCCAACGACCCGGGACCAACACGGCCAAGCACAACGGACTCCTTTGAAGCCGCGCAAGAAGCCAACAGAAGCAGTGGGCCGGCTATCAACCAAGTGGCCAAACGATCGCTCACTCTCCTCCTCGTGCAGGATGTTTGCTTCTCAACAACCTGGCGCGCGGGCCGGATTACGGAGTATGTGCGCTTTCAGCAGGGGCTCGCCAGCCGACAACCCGTCCGTCCGGCAGGCGCACGAGATCGGTCTGGTTACGGGCGACTTCATTCTCCCACGATCCACCGCCTTCGAGATGCACCGTAGTGACTTGACCCCGTTCAATAACCACCGGCACGGTTACCAGTCCGTAGCCATTTGCACGAGCCACGATCCGGTACGTGCCCGGGGACAGTGTCACTTGGGCCGCCTCTTTCAGGACGTTATTGGAATCGTTATGCACGACCTGCAGTAGTTTGCCGTCTTCGGAGAATATCTTGTAGTCCGTATAGTGACGACGGTGCTCGTAATCGCCAGGGGTTACAGCCGTAACCTCAAACGCCGAGTAAACGACCAGCGTGCCATTGTCGCTTGGTACCGAGGCTTGTACAGAAGGCGGACCCACAGGATTGAGAGTGAGTTCGCGTTGGCCGGAGGCGCAACTGGACAGCAGCGTGGCTGCTGAAAGAATGATGAAGGTACAACGAGCTTTCATGAGACTCCTATACCACAAATTGGCGGGGGTTGAAGTTTCTGAACGGATTTTAATGTGGCGTTCACGTGGGTTTAATCTGGGTCTGCCATGGTGCAGTGTGAGCTAAATTCCCGATGCGCCTGTTACTCGTAGAAGACGAACGGAAGGTGGCCGACGTTGTCGCGCGCGGCCTGCGGGCGGAGCGTTTCGCAGTGGATGTCGCCTACGACGGCAACACGGGCTGGGAGATGGCGTCAGGTGTGGACTACGACCTGATTGTTCTCGATCTGATGTTGCCGGGGCTTAATGGCACCGAGTTACTCCGTCGTCTGCGTCGGAAGGGGGGCAGGGCTGCCGTGTTGGTGTTGACGGCGCGGGATGCTACCGGCGACAAGGTCGAGAATTTTGAAGCGGGTGCGGATGATTACCTCACGAAACCCTTTGCATTTGCCGAGTTGCTCGTCCGCGTAAAGGCCTTGTTGCGCCGGCCGCTTGCCAGCCGCGATCACGTGCTGCAAGTGGCGGACCTCGAAGTGGACCGGCTCACCCAGCAAGTGCGTCGCGCGGGCGAGCGTATCGAGTTGACCCCGAAGGAATACTCCCTGCTTGAATACCTGGCTTCTCACGCCGGTCGAGTACTCTCACGCACGATGATTATCGAGCACGTGTGGGACGAAAGCTTCGAAGCCCTCACCAATATCGTCGATGTGTATGTGCGTCACTTGCGCGAAAAGGTTGACGAACCATACGAGCGCAAGCTCATTCAGACGGTGCGCGGAGTAGGGTATTGCCTGTCGGACGAGGCCGAGCCATGAGCACGCGTTCCACTGGATTTCGACGGATTGCCTGGTGTACCGGCCTGTTGACCGCTGTGTTTCTACTGCGGAGGCCAACGACCGCTTCATCCGGATATCTCGTCAGGACGGGAGTGTCTTCTATCTTTCGAATCCTCCCGCAACCCGTCACACCCGGCAACCCATCTCCATGAAGACACTATGAAACCAAACCTTTTCAACTACTGGCGACTTACGGGAGCGCGTTCCCGACAGAGACTGATGTACGGCTCGGGGGCGGCGGTCGTTGCCGTGGGGTTGTTGTGGCTCGTACGGCACGCAGCAGCAGAAGCCAGCCGTGAACCCGTTTCTTCCCGAGAGCCCACGGTCGCGGTCGTGAAAGTGGCCCGGGAAGATCTTTACCGCGACGTGACCATCCCGGCGGAGTTCCGTCCGTATGAAGAAGTGGAATTGCACGCGAAGGTTTCCGGTTACGTCAGCGAAATGAAGGTGGACTTCGGCGACCGGGTGAAGGCCGGCCAACTCATGGCTACTTTGGAAGTTCCGGAATTGCTGGATGACCTCCACAACGCGATGGCGACGGTGCAGAAAGCCGAAGCCGATCACACGGATGCCCATCTCATCTACACCCGCCTCGTCTCGGTCAATCAGCAACAGCCCAATCTCGTCGCCCAGCAGGACCTCGATAACGCCGAAGCAAAGGATCACGCGACGGCGGCCGCCATTGCTGCCGCCAAAGCGGATGTGGAAAAGTACCAGACGTTGGTCAGCTACACGCAAATCACCGCCCCATTCGATGGCGTGGTCACCTGGCGCTATGCGGATCCCGGCACGCTCATCCAGGCAGGCACGGCGTCCGACTCTCAGGCCATGCCACTGGTTCGTGTTTCCGACAACTACCGGCTCCGACTCGATTTCCCCGTGTCCGTGGAGTACGTCAAAGACATTCATCTGGGGGACAAGGTGGATGTGCGCGTGGAATCGCTCGGCGGCAGATCGTTCACGGGCACCATCTCGCGTTTCACTCAAAAAGTGACCGACAACACTCGGACAATGATCACCGAAATAGAGGTGCTCAACCCGAATCTCGAAATCATCCCTGGCATGTACGCCACCGTGGTGTTGAAGGTGGAAGAGCATCCTCAGTCTTTGGCCATTCCCATCCAAGCCTCGGCCTCGGGTGGGAACACCAAGGTTCTCATCGTCAACGCCGGCCATGAAATCGAGGAACGCCCGGTGACGCTGGGACTCGAGACGCCCTCCCGATACGAGGTCATCTCCGGCCTGCGGGAGGGGGACTTGGTCATGATGGGCAATCCGGCCCAACTCAAACCGGGTCAGAAGGTCGAGACCAAAACCATTGAGTCTGAGGCCGTGGAATGAACACACCCCTGACTGCCGAGCAACTGGAAGCCTTACGCCGCCTGGACGCTTGCACGTTGGCCAACGCCATCGAGAGTTTTCAACAACGCCTGCGCAACGAAGGATTCGTGGACGGCAGCGTACGCTGCCTGTTTCCGCATCTTCCGCCGGTCGTCGGCTACGCCGTTACGGTAAAGATTCGGGGATCGGCGCCACCGGTGGCCGGTGACACCTACATGGACCGGACCGACTGGTGGGACTACGTCGTCTCAGTGCCCGCGCCGCGAGTGGTGGTAGTTCAGGACATGGCCACACGCCCCGGGCTCGCGTCATTGCTCGGCGCGGTGCACGTGAACATCCTGCATGCGCTTGGTTGCGTCGGTGCCGTTACCAACGGTGCGGTGCGGGCGATACCGGCCGCCGAAGACCTTGGCTTCCAACTTTTCGCCGGCAGCATTTCGGTCTCGCATGCCTACGTTCACATCGTCGAAATCGGCACGCCGGTTGAGGTCGGTGGATTGAAGATCCAGTCCGGGGATTTGCTGCACGGTGACCGGCACGGGGTCCAATCCATCCCCGAGGACATTGCCGCCCGGATTCCACCGGTGGCGGCAGAAATCGCCGCGGAGGAGCAGGCGCTCATTAGACTGTGCCAGTCGACGGAGTTTTCCATCGAAAAACTCCGGGCCGTCGTCAAAAAAGAACGTCCATAAGAAACGAATTCTCGCCATGTCACGTTTTGCCCTCCGATACCCGTTTCTGATTATCGTGCTATGCTTGATCACGAGCGTGGTGGGTGTGACCAGTCTGGGGCGCATGCCCGTGGATTTGTTTCCGGCTATCCGTATTCCTGTGGTGGTGGTCGCCACCTTTTATTCCGGGATGGCTCCCGAGCAGATCGAGAACGACATCACCGGCCAGTTCGAGCGGATGTTCACGCTGGCTTCCGGCATCGACCACATGGAGTCACGCTCGCTCACGGGTGTCAGCCTCATCAAGGTGTATTTTCAGCCCGGCTCCGATCCGGATTCCGACGTTACCAGCATTGCAAATCTGGCCATGGCCAGCCTGCGCTATTTGCCGCCGGGCACACTGCCACCCGTGGTGATGAAGTTTGATGCATCGAGCCTGCCGGTATGCCTCGTCACACTGAAGGGCGAAGGGCTGAGCGAGGCCCAACTACGGGACCTTGGCCAGTTCACCGTCCGCAATCAGATGGCGGGTGTACCCGGCGCGTCCGTGCCGCCGGCCTTTGGCGGCCGGTATCGTCAGATCATGGTGTACGTGGACCCTCTCAAGCTGGAGGCGCACCAGTTGAGCGTGATGGACGTCGTCCGCACGGTGAATGAGGCCAATCTGATTCTGCCGGCGGGCGACGTGAAGATCGGGCCCTACGATTACAACGTATATGCCGACAGCCAGATCAACGCTATGCACGACCTCAATCAGGTCCCGCTGAAAACCGTTGGGAACGCGTCCGTGTTGGTGGCCGATGTCGGCAAAGCCCAAGACGCCTCGCAAATCCAATACAATGTTGTCCGCGTCAACAGCCAGCACTCGGTATATCTGCCGGTCATGAAGATGGGAGGCGACGCCAACACGATCGCCGTGGTCGACGGGGTCAGGTCCCGTGTCGCCAGATTGCTCGATGTGCCGAAACAACTCGTCACCGAGGTGGTGTTTGACCAGTCGGTGTTTGTCCGCACCGCCATCGAGACGTTGATTCATGAAGGCGCCATCGGCTTGGTGCTCACCGGGGTAATGATCCTCATTTTCCTGGGCAGCATGCGGGCCACCGCTGCGGTGTTCTTGTCAATTCCACTGTCCGCGCTGGCCGCGTTCATTGCACTGGCAATGGGCGGCAACACTATCAATGCGATGATTCTTGGCGGTCTGGCACTGGTCTTCTCCCGGTTGATCGACAACTCCGTGATTGTCCTGGAGAACATCTTTCGACATATGGAAATGGGAGAGACACCGGAGGTCGCCGCGGAAAAAGGCGGCAAAGAAGTGGAGTTGGCCGTGTTGGCGGCGACGCTCACGACGGTCGTGGTCTTCTTCCCGGTGCTGTTTCTCTACGGCGTCAGCCGGTTCCTGTTCACGGCACTGGCATTGTCGGTTGTGCTGTCGTTGATCGCCTCCTATTTCGTGGCGATGACGGTAGTGCCGCTATTCTGCGCGAGATTGATCAAGGGCCACGCCGCGCACGGTGGGGGCAAACACACCGAGCCAGAAACGCGGGGTCAGAAGTTCAATACCGGGTTCAATCGCTGGTTCACAAGGATGCTGGATCGCTACGAAGGGACCCTGAACGTCGCGTTGCTGCGACCGCTGGCGACCGTCCTCGGGATCACCGGCATTTTCTTGCTGAGCCTGACGCTCTATCCGTTTGTCGGTAAGGCCTACTTCCCGCGCACCGACCCCGGTCAGTTCGTCATCAACCTCAAGGCCCCCTCCGGAACGCGGATTGAACTGACGGACAAACTCGTCGGTCAAGTCGAGGACATCGTGCGGGATGTTGTTCCGAAGCAAGACCTCAGAATCATTGTCTCCAACATCGGCGTGACGCCGGGTTTTTCCGCCATTTTCACACCCAACTCGGGTCCCCACACCGGCTTCGTACAAGTGGGGCTGAACGATGGCCATCGCCTCAGCAGCTTTGCCTATATGAACCTCGTGCGCGCCCGTCTCGAGCGCGACCTGCCGCAGGTAAGTGCCTATTTCCAGACCGGCGGTCTGGTGGACGCGATCTTGAATCTAGGCATGCCCGCGCCGCTGGACATTCAGGTCAGCAGCATGGATATGAAGGGCGCCCACGACGTCGCCAACAACATCGCGCAACGGGTGCGCGGGTTGCCCGGGGTCAGTGATGTGCTCGTGCCGCAGGACGTGGACTATCCAGCCCTGAAATTGAGCATCGATCGTGAGCGCGCCAGTGAACTCGGGCTCAGCGCCAAGGAAGTCGTGGACAGCCTGATTACCGCGCTGACGTCGGACGGGATGATCGCCCCGAGTTACTGGATTGATCCGAAGACGGGCAACAACTACCTGTTGACCGTCGAATACCCGGAGGACTCCGTAAAGAACCTGGCCGATCTCGGTTCGATGCCGCTGCGCGCGTCGAACCTGAAGCAACCCACGCGACTGGATTCCGTGGTGCGTATCTCGCACATCACCGCGCCCACCGAAGTCGACCACTATCAGATACGACGCACCATTGACGTGTATGTTGCGCCATCGGGCGAAGACCTGAGCCGTATCTATGCCGGCGTGCAAAAGATCATCGGCCAGACTCAGTTGCCGGAGAACATGACGGTCACGGTACGCGGTTCCGTGGAAGCAATGCGTTCCTCCTTCCAGAGCTTCGGCTTGGGGCTGATCTTGTCCACGGTGCTGGTGTATCTGATCCTCGTCGCACAATTTCAATCCTGGGTGGATCCGCTCTTGATTCTGCTGGCGGTGCCCACCGGCCTGACCGGCGTTATTGTTTTTCTGTTCATCACCGGTACCACACTGAACGTGATGTCGTTGATGGGCGTGATCATGATGGTGGGTATCGTGGTGTCCAACAGCATCCTGATTGTCGAATTCACGAATCGGCTGCGTGCCGAGGGCCGCCCGCTCCAGGAAGCAGCGGTGCTGGCCTGCCGGGTGCGCCTGCGGCCCGTGTTGATGACTTCGCTGGCCACGCTGATCGGCCTGATTCCGATGGCTGCCAAGCTCGGCACCGGCAGCGAGGCCTACGCGCCGTTGGCCCGCGCGATCATTGGCGGTCTCGCCGTATCTGTAGTGCTCACAGTGTTCATTGTGCCTGCGGCGTATCTGCTGGTCTATCGCCGGAAAGCTGCCAGTGCTGCGCCGAGCAGGGGGTTGGCGTGAACAAGGCATGCATCTGGCTGGCGTTGGTTTGCTCCGTCGGACCGGGCCTTCCTGCGGTTCACGCCGAGGACGCGCAACCTCTGACTTTGAAAGAAGCGAAGGAGATCACGCTTCGAAATCACCCGAGGATTTCCGAGGCCGAATTGGAAGCGCTGGCCTCCAAGCAGGTGGTGATCCAGGCCCGCGCCGGATTCCTGCCGAATGTGACGTTGAACGCCACGGCTGTCGATGCCTTCGAGTCGAATACCCGCATTGCCGCCGGTAGCCTGAACAATCCCTCGGTTTTTGACCGTAATGCGGAAGGGCTTATGGCCACTCAATTGCTGACGGATTTTGGGCGCACCGCCCATCTGGTGAACAGTTCCCGGCTATCTTCTCGTGCGGCCACCGCCAACACCGAGGCCACGCGCGATGAAATCCTTCTCCAGGTCGACGTGGCGTTCTTCGCCGCATTGAGGGCCCAATCCGTGTTGGATGTGGCACGGCAGACTTTGGAAACGCGCAAAGTGTTGCTGGACCAGATAACCGCTTTGGCCACCAACAAACTTCGGTCTGAACTTGATTTGCGTTTTGCCGAGGTGACGTACGAACAAGGCGAACTGTTGGTCGCACAGGCGCAAAACGATTTGGAACAGGCGTTCAACTCTCTGGCCACACTGCTCGGCGACCGGGGAAAACACACGTATCGACTCATCGAGCAATCCAAGCCGATCACCGAGCCTGTGAATCCAACCGGGCTGGTGGATGCGGCCCTCTCGCAACGTCCGGACCTGGCCCGCTTGCGCTTGGAGCGTGATGCCGCCTCGCAGTACGCCTTGGCGCAAAAGGCGTTGAACTACCCGACCGTGAGCGCCTTTGGGGCGGGGGGCCTCATACCGGTGCGTGATCCGGCCCATTTTGAGGATCGGTACGCCGCCGCTGGAGTCAATCTGAGTCTGCCAATCTTTGACGGCGGTCTGAATTCTGCCAAGCACTCGGAAGCCGAACTGCGTTCGCAGGCTGCTGGCGAGAAACTCCGTGATGCCGAGAACACCGTCATTCAGGATGTGCGGAATGCCAGCCTGAACGTCAATTACGCCTACGAAAGACTCGACCTGACCCAGAAGCTGTTTGACAACGCCAGTCAGGCCTTTGATTTGGCGCAAGCCCGGTACACACTGGGAAGCAGTTCCATCGTGGAGCTCAGTCAGTCTCAGCTCGACAAGACCCAGGCCCAGATCGCCAACACGAGCGCCAAGTATGAGTATGAGATCCAGCGGGCTATGTTAAATTTCGAGATTGGTGCGCCTCAGTAGACCGATCTCGCGACGTGGCCAGTGCGTTGTCTCTCGAATATGGACACTTGCCCCGAACGCCGAGCCGCGCGCGGTAGTAACGGGCGGGAGCGTTGAGGTCGAAGCGGTGGTCTTGGGATGGCAAGGCTTCGTAGTGCATACCGCATCCGGCCCACATGAAGCCATCGAGCCACCTCGCGTTCCTCCTTTGCCGTGTCGGCAAACTTTCGCGCATCCTCACGCTGGTTCGCACACACTTTTCATCACAGCCTTGCGCTCCGCCTCCTCACGCAACGCTTGAGCGTGCGCCGTGTGCGCGGCAACGTTTTGCCCTTCGGTGGTGGCTGAGCGATGCGGTCTCGGAGAAGAGGCGGCGGCGTAGGGGCGGCGACGATGGCAGGCTCTCATAAAGAGCGGTTTGAAAGACAGAGACCAAGGGCGGCCGGGACGGCCGCTACTACACCGCAGGCGGGCGGGCCGCACGCTACACCAGAAAAGATGATTGCCGCGGGAGTACGGCGTGCGGCGTGTCGTCGGACTTCGCTATCGGGAATCGATAATTTTGCTGGACGCGGAGTTGCGGCGGTGGTATAAGGGGGACGGTTGTTTGACATAGGTCTTGCGAGGAAGAAGAAGCGGCGCGGTGGGCCACCGCGCCCTACCTGAGGAAACGTTGCTCTATAGAATAGTGTTTCTGCCAAACGAACCCAACAGAAAAATGTGAAAGTATCGATGAATGAATGGGTTGGGCAAAAAAGCGAGTTGGGTTCGTTTTGCAAAAAGAGGCAAAAAAGAGGCAAAAAACAGGGAATAAATGCTGAAAAACAGCGCCGGAAAGGTGGTTTTTGGGCAGAAACGTAGCCAAATGAATGGCAGGGGGAGTGTTGGAGTACTGGAGTGCTGGAGGGGTGGGAGGAGGCACGAGTACGAGATCCAGCAGGCCATTCTGAATTTCCAGATTGGGGCGATGCAGTAAGCGGGCATTTTCTGTGCAAGAACACAAAAGCGATGAGGAGACTAATCCAGCGTCCGTTGTCACTGCCAAAGCACCGTTGCGTGAACTCTGTCACTCGATTGCCAGCCTGCACACTGCGCAGACACATCCGCGGGCGAAACCAACACGGCACCTCGGTTGAACCGTGCTACGATGCGCGGCGCTTCGAGCCGAAGACGAGGCGGAGCATATAGCCGACGACGGCCAGCATCACGACAAAGCAAATTAGGAACAGACCAAACACCGACCATTGCGGGGCGATACGCCAGGAAATGGGGTCGAACTGGCCCGCCAGTTTCAACAGCCGCACGGTGTGCCGGGCATAAACCATCGTCAACATCGAGACGAACAACATCAGGCCTGATTCCCAGAATCTCCTCTTGAAGAAGAAATGGAGGGACCCGAACGAAAGCAGCACGCCTACCGTCAGCCCCCAGATTGCCGGCGTGTGCATGAACGCCTCCAAGTACGGTAGCAATGAGAGAAGGTAGGCCATCCCCGCCAACGTTGCCAACACCATGCCTCCAACAAAAAACTGTTTGCCCAGGGTAAACGCCTCCGTCTGGTCGCGTCCAATCAGGCCGACGAAGAAACCGCCAACGGTGACCGCGCCGAGCATCATGTGCAGCCAGCGCAGGACATAGTCGCCCGCCGCGGGGTTCCACATCCACCCCGATTGATTTTGCGCGTACAGGTTATGAATCTGACCGGGCCGTTCCGCCATCGAGAATACGGAACTGTACGTGAAGGAGATGTAGAGCAGCCCGAGCAGCGCCAGCGCCAGGGCCGGCTTGCTGATCCGGCCCGTTCGCTCGGCCTTCAACGCGGAGTGGTACAGCGCGTAATAGGCGACGATGGCCACCGCGATGATCAACAGCCAGAACCAGCCGCTCACAATCGCTGCCGCGTACATCTGCTTGGGATAGACCATTTGCAGGAACAGTAATGGCGCCACACCGAGCGTGACCGTCGCGGCCATCGCGCTGGGCAACATCCGCACGAACTTCTTCAGCGTCGGATCATCCCAGCGTCCCCGGATGGCGGCGTACAGCGTGATGATGACGCCACCGAACAGAAAGTTCATTGCTACGAAGTGCAGCGTCAGCGTTAACACATGCAAGACCGTGATCAGCCAGAGCGGCGCGGAAAGGAATTCGTAATCGGGAAGGTTCATCGTTTGACCTGTTTGCCCAGTTCCTGAAGATAGGAGACCAGCGCGGCGCGCTCCGTGCCGTCACCGGTGTAGGCGGGCATCCCCTTGCCGAGCTCGGCGCTCATATCGAGCATGGCGTTGAGTTCGTCGGGACCCAGCCCGGCGAACGACTTCGATTTGTCGCTTGCCCGACCCAGAATATGGCATTTGCCGCAGCGGACTTCATACGCCTTCCGACCGAGTGCCTCGCCCTGCAAACCATACACCTCACCGAGAGGGCGCTTGTCGATCCGCTGGTAAAGATAATCCGCGATCTTTTCCGCCTCGGCTGCCGTGCCGAGGAATGGCGGCATGTTACCCTTGAGCAAGTTTGTCGAACGAACAATCGCCACGATGAACGCGCGGTCCGTGCCGTCAAACGCCGGCTTCAGCGCCTTGTATCCGTTGAGCGTGTGGCAACTCCGGCACGAATGTCGGAACAAATCCGCCCCGTCATCGCCGGTCGTGTACTGGATTTGGGCGAGGAACCCGCCGTTCTTGTAGGCTTCGGTTTGGGCCAACTCTGTGCCGTTGCCATAGATGTAGCCGCTGATGATGTAGGGTTTGCGGACGGATTCGCGGAACGATTCAAATGCGCCAAACCAAGCCAGTCCGAGCACCATCAATACCGCTGCAATCGCGATCGGCAGCCGCCGCGCTGCCCACCACCCGAAAACCACCAACAGAACGCCGATGGCGGCGGCCAGCCAGATGGAATACTGCATCGCGTGCATCGGGGTCGACATGATCTCCGTCGCCTTGGCAGTAATCGCCGCGGGGATGGCTTTCCAATACCACCATTGCGACAGCGCGGTTACGCCGAGGCCAACGATACCCCAGGTTGCCGTGTAGCGAACCGTGCGCGCCTTGAAATCGCTGGCGGGGTACCGGGCCGCCACGAGCAGCGCATACAGGCCGGCCAGCATCAGCGATACCCCCGTACGCATCACCAAGGATGGCCAGTATGTCGGATTGAAAAAACCGTCCCAGAAATTGCCGGTCTGCAGCCATCGGCCGGGTGTCAACATGAACGTGATAATGCCGTTGATGATGACCAACGACAGCCACGCAAAGATGAAGTAGATCCAGCCGACGATTTGGTGTTCGCGCGCCGCCAGCTTGTTCCAACTGTAGTAATAGATGATCGCGGCGGCAATCTCGACGACAAAGAACGTCCACTCGATTGCCCAACCCCAGACGAAGTTGTGGATCAGCGCCTCGGTGGCGACCGGGTTCAGCAGACCGATGACAAACCAGATCCCCACGCCGCTCAGCGCGCCGAAAACCAATGTAATCAGGACAAAGAACCGGCTCAGTCGCTGCACGAATTCCAGCGTCGACTGATCACTGGCTTTTGTGGCCCGGCGCTCGGTGACGACCAGATAAAGCCCGCCTCCAATTGCAAAGTGCGACACGAAAACATGCAGGACAGCGATGATCGCCATCAGAATTCCGTAACCGAAGGGCTCGTCCCATAACGGATAGTTCATAATTCCAGCAACGGCTCCTTGATCAGCAAATCCCAGCTTAACAAATCCAAGAACCCGTCGGCGTGCGTTGAGAAGCGAACGCAATCGGTGGATGCGGCGGCAGCGACGGTGCTCACGCTCGGCGAAGCTACCTTAGCGAATGCAGAAGTCGGGTGGGCCAGAACGAACACCATTGAAAACAGGGCAGAGAATCCGTCCCAAAAACGCCTCGCGATTCTCAAGGCGACAAACCGTTTCATCATATCTCCTGGCCCCGCGCATAGACGGGACAATTCTCTGAGCCAGATGAGTGGCCCACAAAGGGGTGATGGGTGGCTGATACCGCTTGTCGAAGCCAAGCGTCAAGCCAAATTGCATTAGGGATCAGAAACGCACTGTTCGTTAATTGTCGGCGTGGGCCCAACCCGGGCTTGGTTTGATGGGGGTCATCGCAAGCTTTGAAGAATCTCCTTGGGCTTCGAGTTCGTCGTTGATACGCGCGCGGGGAACAGGTGTCTCGGCGCGTAGTCACTCACTGTTCCAGCGAGCCGCCGGCGACCTCAATCCATAGCTTGGGGCGACGACGATGGCAGGCGAATATAAAGAGCGGTTTGAAAGCCAGCGACCAGAGGCGGCCGGGACGGCTCCGTGCACGACACGCGAGCAGGCCGCACGCTACGCCGGAGGGGACGTGTATCGGCAATCGATATTCTTGCTGGACGCGGAGTTGCGGCGGTGGTATAGGGGTGATGGTTGTTTGACATAAGAAGAACGGCGCACGGAGGCAAAGGGAATTGGAGATCGGAGATTTCAGAGAGACGGCGAAGGAACGCCTGCGGCGTTGCGTCTCGTCCCGTGACCACGGGGCGCAGCTTTATATAGAAGAGTGTTTCTGCCAAACGAACCCAACCGAAAAATGTGGAAGTACCTTTGAATGAATGGGTTAATAAAAAAACGAGTTGGGTTCGTTCTGCAAAAAAGAGGCAAAAAACAGGGAATAAATGGTGGAAAGAGGGCAGAAAGGGGGGATTTTTAGGGAGAAATGAAGCCGGTTAATGGAGTCAACGCCCAACGCCCAACATTCAAGGGAAGGAGGGAGAGTTGGATTGGAGATTGGAGATTGCCGTGACGGCGTCTCGTCGGACTCGGCTTGAAATCTCAGAAGGGGGCGAAATGGGGGTGGATTCGGGAAGCAGTTCGATCGTGGAACTCAGCCAAGCGCAACTCAATAAGACCGAAGCCGATTTGGCCGATCATGGGTTCTTCGCACCGGTTGGCCGAGCTCGGAGTGAAGACGGCGGCGTATCTGCTTGCCGTTTCGTTTGAAGATGGCATAGTTAACTTCGGACGCGGCGGGACGGTACAGGGTGTTTCCGACGCGCCTTATCGCCTGTTGCCGGCTGCTTTTGTCTGGCGGCGGGTGACAAGCATGGTGAACAACGGCCCGGTTTGACGTCATAAGCACATTGCGGCGCCTGTAGCTCAGTTGGATAGAGCATCGGATTTCTAATTCCCACCGACGATTTTAGCCTGTGTTTGCTCACGTTTGCTGGAGTGCTCTAAGCCAATATTTATCTAGGTTTCCGGCGTTTTGAGCGTTTGCTCGCGTTTGCCTGAAACCTCTCAAATTCAGCCGCGACATTGCAACAAAACATTGCAACACGTAATTGGCGTCCGCCTTCGGACGTCGCACTCTTAGGCCGCACCGAGCTTGCGGACTCTGCGCCCGCTCTTGACATGGGTGGGATTTCCCACCATATTACCACCATGCCAACCACTACTACGCGGCGACGGAAACCTGCCCGCGGCATCACCGTGGTCGCTGACTACGACGTGGCCGCCGATGCCAAGAAGCGGATCAGCCTGCGGAACGCCAGGACGAAGTATTTCCACGTCAAGGCGCTCTCCAACGGCTGTTTTCTGCTGGAACCGCGAGTCCTGGTCGCGTTAGACGCCATACCGGCGCGGACGCGCAAGATGCTGGAGCAGTCCGTCAAGAACTTGAAAGACGGGGTCGCCTCACCGCCGATTGACCTGACGCCATTTCTGACGGACTAAGGGCGGCATGGCATTTCGCATCCGCATGGGTGTGCCGGAGATGGAGGCGTATTGGAACGACATCTCAACCCGGAAACTCGCCGGCAAGCTCGACAAGAACGAGGAGAAATTCTTCAGGAAACTTGTCAAGACTCTGAGATTCCTCGGTCAGAACCCGCGCCATCCGGGGTTGGAGTCGCATGAGATAGACGACCTGACAAGGAAGCACGGAATCAAGATCTTCCAATCCTATCTGGAAAACAACACTCCGGCGGCGGGGCGATTGTTTTGGGCTTACGGGCCGGAGAAAGGGGACATCACGATTCTGGCCATTGAGCCGCATCCTGAAAACCAGAAGCGCGGGGCCTACCAGCGAATCAAGTTGTCCAATTTGCCTTCCCGCACTCAGGGGCAAGGCACAAGATAGACGGAAGCCTGAATGAGCCGGTGCCTGACTAGCTCAAGCCGTTGTTGGCGTAGAGTTGCGAACTGCAAATTTGGCGATGAATACCAGCATGAGCATCAAAGAGTTTTTTGAATCCCCTGCAATGGCGGTGCCGAAAGAACGGCAAAGTGGCGATTTTGAGGACTTCTTGATAAACGTTTTCCGGGATTTTCGATCAGCGGTAGATTCATTGAATCCTGAATGCCATCTATCGGCGGATATTCTTGCGAGACAGAATGAAATCGAATGCTTGTGTTGCGCTATTGTCGCTGCCTTACGGGACCACATGTCGGGGCAGCCTGAGCAAGCGTATCGGCAATTGGAAAAAGGAATCGACGCAGTAGCGCATGTCCACACGCTCTTCACGCAGGAAGTGGACATGCCCGACATTGGGACCCTCTACAGAGCATCCCCGATTGGCCCGTCCGAGCAGTTGACCCGTGGTCGCCTTTTTCATATACCTTTTGAATTGCGACACCTCGTGGGGCGTCATCGCTATGGCATTCCGGGTTTTCCGTGTCTGTATCTAGGAGGATCTTTACGGCTGTGCCAACTTGAACTGGGCGTCCCGGATGACAAATTGGCGCATTTGGGAATCGCACGATTCGTGGCCAAGCGAAAGGTGCGGCTCCTCGACTTCGGTTATAGGTCAGCTACCCTTGCACCGTTCGCCGCAGGCAGGTCACTCTGTGCTCGCGACAAGAATCTCAAAGCTCAGAACTTTCTCGTCAGTTATGTCGTATCTTGGCCCCTGATTGCTGCCGCCTCGGTGAAGCGCCTTTACGACGGCGATTGGGCAGCGGAGTATGTGATACCGCAACTACTGATGCAGTGGCTACTGCGAGAGCCAACGTGTGATGGCATTCGCTTCTTCTCAACAAAATTGCCAGCCTCTGCAACAGAGGTGCATGGTTGCGCCAATTACGTCTTTCCGGGACGCAATTCTCTTTGTGCGCGGCGGGGCTACTGTGCCTGGCTCTCAAGTCTCTTTGAAATGCCTGAACCCGTGATGTGGGAAGCGACCACATCGGGTGCCGACGCTCTCTCCGAAGCCGCTCACAACGAGGCGCGCCTGAAAAACTCTTCCACTGTTGCTGCGCCGCGACCGCCCTAACAGAATCCTGTAATCACTTCCATCGAGACGAATGGGGGAAGTCTCCAAACATCAGCACAAGTGATTTCCTTTTTCCCCAAAACCCAAATTCACATGTCATCTTTGATTTTGTCAGAAGTACTCTTTTCCTTGGGGGGTTTGTCAGCTTCTGGCTCTATGGCGGGCATTGCATCGGCTTGCTTAGGGCGAGCAATGTTTCCGACAATGATGCCGTTGTCTTCGACCGTTTCACCGTAAGATAACTTGGGAGTAAGGCGGACAATCTTGATCTTTCCGACCTCAGCTTCGTTTTGTCCGAGTTTCTCGCCGGTGTCCGGGTCGGTAATCTCCGCCCCCAAGGCAAAAACGCTCCATACTTGACCGACATTCACTCCCGCCCCTTCGCCGCGGTTGATGGTAATCTGTGTGCCCAGCTTCGAGACAATTTTGGCAGGATAGATAACGTCAACGATCCGATTCAGAATGTCAGCCGCGAGTTTGTCTGATATCTTCGTTAGCGTCGTTCCGTCCACCATGGCATTTCCTTCAGGGCTCGCGTTTGTCTCCTGGCCGCGAAATCGCGCGGACTCAATCAATTTGCCAGTTGTGGTGTCGTAGACCTGTATGCTGCAACCCACACGAACAGCTTCCCGGTTCACTGTGGTTCCGATGCCTTTGAACTCTACGGACTCATTTCCCATGGCAAAATCTGTGATCGTGGTAAACACGAGATACTGTGCACCGGCTAACTTGAAAGCTTTTGCCGCTGTCGCCGGATCAACATTGCCGGAAGCGCCGAAGTCCTGTTCATCAAGCAACGGCTTCAGTGCTGATTTCCGAGCTACCAATTCAAATTTCCGGGTCGCGTTAATCTGGTCGATCAGCGTGGTATCGAGCCCCTCGATAATTTGTCGCAGGTTGCCATCCTGTCCATTCTTCGCTGCCTTCTCAGATACCGATTTATTAGCGGTAATTGGTCCAACGCACAGCCGCTTTTTCTCGGGCACCGCTGGTGTTTGCGCCGGCGCATGACTGACCGCCAGTCCGAACACGCAAACTGCAAACGATATGGCCAGCAAGATAGATTTATCGCATAGCTTGTTCCTGAAATGATGTATTTTCATACTTTCCTAGCGCTCAATACGTGATGCCCCATTCTTATCAATAGTGACCACTATTTTCGCCTTTCGCATGGCGTCGGCCTTGGCCTCAATCTGTTTAACTTCTGCGTCGGTCAGTTTCGTTTGCTTGGAAAGGTCTGATAGAAAGCTGATGATTTCCTTCCACTTGTTGTATCCCTCAGGCGTCATTTCGAGGAGGATATCCAGCTTCTGTCCCTCAGACACATTCACGAACCGACGCCATGGTTTGAAGCCTTCTGCTTGGATGGCGATTTGATGAAGACCGGAGGCAATCTTTATATTTCCCGGCACAGATCCGACTGTGATTCCATCGAGGATCACGTCCGCCGCGACGGTGGTGTACACTTGCAATTCAACGTTTCCATTTTCGTAAACAGGCAACTGTAGTGCCGTACCCCCCGGTAATCCCGGCTTGACGTCGAACTGAACACCCACGGCCTGAACTTTCGGAACCTCTTTCACCCCAGCATTTGCCGCAACGATCTTTTCGCATAATTCACCGGCCGCCTCGTCAAACATCTCGCTCATAAGATCATCCGTTTGACGGCTCAGACTGTCGCTCTCCCGCCATGTGCGAGTGACCAGTAAAGTGTCGCCCTCAACAGCACCACCTGAAGCAGCAAACACCAGCCGGTAGCTCACCCGAAGATTGTTTACAACAGTCGTGGTCGGCACTTGCGCAAGATCGTTGCCCTTAAAGGTTGTCCTTTCAGTCCCAAAGCATTCTGTCACTGCGATCACAATCATTTCGGCTCCCAAAATCTGCGCAAGTCGCATGACAGAGCTTTGCTCATCGAGTTGATCTTCCAAGCTCTTCGCCACAGGCTCCTTGCTTTTTAGGGCGTTCCTCAGGTCTTCAAAGAAGGAAGTGGTTTCTGTTTTGTTTGCCTTCAACTCGCCGGCCCTCTCGGGCTGCTTCATCGACCGAGATATCGAATCAAAGATCACATCACGCGTCAGCCTGATGAAACCTTCGCTTGCAACACGGGCACTGACACGCATCTTCGAGCATTTTCACCTGTTGTGCGGAGATCTCGGGTTCACGGTTAAAGACGAAAATGGCAGCCCTCCGTTGTGTTGCAGTCGCGACTACGGGCTGCTTGTCCAAGCCCTTTCTCGGTCCCTATCGCCAAGACGAGACTTGCCAACAAAACACTGGCAGCGATTCCGGCATTCTGTTATTTAACTGCTTAAAACAGTGCATGCTGACCATCTCCTGTCTCTATTAGCAATTACGTATGAGTGACCAACCTGTTTACGGTTGGTCTGCCGTAAACGCAAGAAGATCAAACACCGCCTTATTTAAAAGACTGCCTAGTTTGTCGTTAACTGTATCTGCCCCCGGGATCTCGATGTTCTGCTTTTGCGCAAACTTGGTAATTGCAATGATCGTCGCGGTGCCCTCCTTCACATCCCCCGGCAGTATGGAAGCCACAACTGTTACGGGCTTCACCAAACCCACAATTTCAACTTCATCCATACGACTGCCCGCTTTTGTCATGCTGTTACCCTGTTGCACCAATCCTGTTACTTGCTTGGCCAGTTCCGATTCCGCAACGCCACCGAGGATAAATTTGCCGCCGCCTTTCGATAATTTCTTCTTTGATTCAGCAGACAGCTCCTTGGATTCAGCCAATGCGTCCTCCATCTCTTTTTTTGCGTCCGGGGTAACAGCAGTATTCTTCATCGCCTCAACCTTTTTGCTCGCTGTCGCGCCTTCGATTGCCCTCAGCGCTTCCAACAGCTTCACTTAGGCTTACTGTTTTAATTCCCAAAGTCTTCGGCCAGTTTGCCTGAGCATCAAGATAGCAGCTGCCGGCCTTCAAGCCCTTGGTAGCAGCATCCGTGACGGATTTTCCATAGGCATTCACATCCCCGCCACCTGCTCCCGATTGTTTATTGCCACCAAGCCCCGGGAATTGTGCATAGCTGATTCTTCCTGCCAGCGTGAAGGCCACTATTACAACAATCATACCGACTTGTTTTGTAGTCCAACTGCGTGCGCTCATTTTCTCCACCTCTTTCTATAGTGTGGTTGTGTTCATTTTCTGCATGTCGGTTTCCAAAAGGCTTCTCGTATTCACTTCACATTCTTGAAACGCAATTGATCCATGAGATCAGCGGCAGATTTCGTCGCTGCTTCATTCAAGGCGTTTTGCTTGGCAACCTGTGGATCCGTGCGAAGTCCAGCATACGGCTTTCCAGCAATAAATACGACCGTCTTGGGAAACTTTGGAGAGAGATCGCTGACTTTAGCCGTAACGGTCACGTAAACGCGCATCATCCCCGTTGCTTCATCTTTCTGTGGCAACCCAACATCCATGTTTGCCACCGCAAAAAACTTTATTTCCTTTTCCTTGCACGTCTTGATGGCTGCCGTCCTTGTCGCACTACCAATATCGTTGCCCTCGCTGAAGTCTTTCTTAAAACCATCCACATCTAGTCCGGCATCAACAGCATCAACCGTCTCATACCCCGCTTTCGTCAAGACCGCATTCACGGCGTTATCGACTTCGCTTATGGTGGAAACCCGGTAAGATAGCTCCTCGGCTTTGAGTTCAGTATTACCGCCGGTGGTACGCTCCACCATGCTATCCTTATTGAATGAATGCCCCGCGCTTTGTCCGTTTTCTGATACCGTGCTGCTCTCCGCGCCTTTGTCAGCCGATTCGGTTCGATCTACCGTCGTGCGCTTGGCGTCATAAAATTTCCGGGTCGCCAACTCGCGGGCAACAAATACGAATGTAATGTAGCTCGTCTCTCCCTTCTGGCCTGCACCCCCATTTGTCGCCTGAGCGCTGTTTTGCTGAATGGCGTTCTCGATAAGTGTCGCGTTGATCGAAGCCTCTATGACAACGGTGTAGCGTTTGGTGGCGGTATCGTTTTGGTGGTCAAGCTCTGTGTAGTCGCTGACATATTGGTCAACATCGGCCAACACCGCCGGTTCGATTTTCTTGTACAACTCGAACCGCGGAGCATCAAAAGTCGCCGCATATCTGGAAAGCGCATTCTTTTTTGCCTCAGCTATGGCTGCCCTCTCGTCGGCTACACCGAGAGTAAACCGATAGGTAACCTCTCCCTTGCCCTTTGACTTGACGAGTTCTCCGCTCGCAGTCCACGGTAACAACAGTGGCAGCAGCACGACGACTGCAAGATATTTCATCACAGTTTGCATTTTGCTATCACTTTCGTTTGTGTGTTCTTGTCACTGCATACCTGAGCAATGGCCTCTAGGAACGCTCCCTTGAGGGCTTCGGAAACCACGGGGAACTCGTCGACTTCCTTCTGAGAGCTGGGCACGATTTTACTGACTCCAAACTTGATTGGCGCCTCGAAATAAACCTTCTGAAACTTCCGGCTCGTAAATTTTCAGGTCGAGGAATGCACCGTAAAGCCACAATGCCTCCACCGGCGTGCTCCTGTCCAACACTTTTTTGAATCCCCGCACGCCTAAATCGATAGCAAACGTCGGAGCGGGAATTGTGAACTGAAGCACAGACGCGTCTGAGAAGACCAAAGCCATCTTCGTGTTGGCAGCATCCTTTACGTAGGGTAAGAGAGAAACCCCAGCCTTGTTGGAAAAAAGTGCCCCAAATTCCTGGGCAACCAACTGAGCGTAAGCACCCATTCCCTCCTGATACTTCTCCGGCAAGAACGGGAGGGCCTTTTCCCCGATTGACACGCCTTTGACTTGCAGCGTCCCCTGATTCTTCCCGTGAATTTGGACACGGTCACATTTGTCAGCGAGTGACTTGAGCAACTGTGAATCCGGTTCGACTGTCATTTTCCGAATGCGTTCAGAAATCTGTTCATCACTAAATGGCTCCCTGGCCGCATCAATCAACTCAATGAAGATCGGCTGGCTGGAAACAACCTCCATACTTTGATAATCCAAAACCAGCAACTCAAATCCGAGTTCGACCACAAGCTTGTGAAATCCACCAATTTGCTCTTGGAGGATCTGCTCTTCCGTCATTGCCAGCGCGAGCACCAGACGCGTGTTTTCTTTCCGTGCGACGCCAAACTCAAGATCAACTCGTGTCAGTAAGTCCCGATGCGTTTGGAAAAACTCGCGAACTTTTCGTCCTATTAATGGGGTGCCATCATCGGTCGGCGAATTCACCTGGCTTGAAATCGGATACCGCACCGGAGCGGCGCTGGCGTCACCGGCAAAAGCGAACCCCCCAAAGTACACGACCGGCTTCTCGATTGAGGATGCGACTGCAAATGCGGTGGCACAACATAGAGAACCAACGATTGTCAGCAGGCACACCGCCAGGAACTGCCTCCAGTTGTGATCCATCCGTCCGTTCACAGTTCGCGCCTCGCTAGGTCTCTAAGTCTCCTTGCCCCTGAGCCGCAGAATACACCCGACGTCCAGAGAAGAGCAACCTTCCTCAGACAGCATCGGTATCTCGCGCGCGTCAAACAGCGGTCGATTCCGACTTGGTTCACCGCGGCCCATACTACGACGGGCTTCTGCTGATCGGGGTGATGATGATGGAAGCGACGAAGGGTCTGGCGCGGTCGAGATCGGCATAGCGTTTGGACAGGACGTGGACCGTGGCGAGGTTGTTTTCGCGGAGCAAATCGGCCAGCCGACCGAGACGCCAGCCCAAGATCACCACGTCGGCGGTGGAGAAGGCGAGCGCGAGTTTTTGCGGCGGGGCGTTCTTGTCCTCGCCGGCGTCCGGGTTGGGTTCCAAGGTGTAATCAATCAACTGGCTGGTGTGGAAGCCACGCCGGCGCTCCTCGTCGAGATGGAACTCGATGCAGGCGCAATACTTGACGGAGGTGGTATAGCAGTCGTCTTTGGTGGGGTGCATGGATTGATCCTTCGTTGATGTCGAGGTTGAAAGTTCAGACACCAATGCCGCGAGAGTGGCCGATGCTTCCAGGCGGGGTGATGCCCCGACGCAGCTTGCGGCGGGCGGACTGCTCTTGTTGCAGAGCTTCCTTGACCGTGCGAGATCGTTTGAGGCCGCTGGTTCGTTTGACGGAGTCAGCCTGTTTGACAGACTCAGCCTGTGTTTGTTTTATGGACTCAGCTTGTTTGATGGACTCGGTTTGCGGGAGCTTCTCCGTGACAATTTCCTTTTGCTCAACGACGGACCGTTCGCGAAGCCAGCGCTGCACATCCTCGACCACCTGAGCGAGCCGTTGCACCGGAGACAAACGCGTGGCGCGGAACACTCGCGGCGACTGACGCATCGGGCGCACCGTGCGGAAATCTTGGTGCACCGTGGACAGCCGGTGCGCTGGTATTTTGCTCTTGCTGCGGTTGTCGCAGGAAACCGAGTTTGGCCAGGTCATCGCGCAGGCCTTGGAGTTCGACGGCGGCCTTGCGTTCGTGCGAATCGGTCACGCGACGCGCGAGCAACTCGGCATCATCGGTGAACACATGGACGCGCTTGCGCCCGCGAGAAATGGAAACGTAGAACTGTTCGCGGTTCACCGCGCCGAAGGAGCGTGACGATGCGACCAGGAGCACGTCATCGACGGTCTTGCTTTGTGACGAGTGCGAGGTGACGGCGTAGCCGTGGGTGAAGGTGTTGAAGTGCGCCGGGCAGCACCCGGCCATCGGTGAGCGTGATGCGGCCGCCGCTGATCTCCCGCACCTGAACGCGCTCACCGTTAATGAACTCTTTGCCGTGATTGGCTTGCAGCAACAGCCAATCGCCAGCGGCGACTTTCAATTCGCGCGCTTCGCCCACGTCAAACGACGCGGCAGCAGTGGCCGGGATGAAATCCGCTTCGCTTCCATCGGGACGGCGCACGCGCAAGCCGTTCTCGACGATGGCCGCGACTTCGACCGTTTCGCCCCGGTCAAACGTCTCGCGTCTTGCGGACGAAGCGCAGGCGTTGGCCCGGTTCGTACTGGTTCGTGTTCTTCTTTTGGGCTTGCGTCCACGAGAGCGAATCAAAGACGCACAGCGTCTGCTCATCCTGGCTGACGACACCCTCAGCTTTCAGAGCCTCGCGCACCTTCTCCGTCACCGCCTCAATCTCGGCCCAAGTGGGCGAGACCAGCAATGCCGACCGGCCTTGTTTGGTCGCCGACAGGTATGCCTCAGCCGCCCGCTGGTAGAGTTGCCCATCCTCCGTCGGCGCCTCCGTCACCGCGCCAAGTTCCACGAGCTTGGCAAACGCCTTGTCGGTCTGTTTGGCGGCAGCCAGTTCGACGACCTGACGGAAGGCGGCGGGTTTCTGGCGGCGGATGGTGGTCAGTTCGCTGAAGCGGTAGGACGAATACTGTTCGAGGATGCGCAGCGCATCGCCACGAGCAACGGAAGCGTGTTGGCCGGTGTCGCCGGAGAGCACCACACGAGCGCCGTTACTAACGGCCAGATTGAACAGTTTCACCATGTCATCGAGGCCAACCGCGCCGGCTTCATCCAGGACAATCACGCTGCGGGCGGAAAGTGTTCGCTGCATGGCCCGATCCGTCAGCAGCTTGGCAAGCGTGACCGCTTCCAGCTTGTCCTTGCGTAGCGTATCGGCAGCGGCAGCAGTCGGAGCGCAGAACACGGCCTCGAAACCTTCGTTGTCGAGCACGCGGTCCAGTTCGACGAGCACCGTGCTTTTGCCGGTGCCGGCCAAGCCACGGAAGCCGGTGAACCGGTCGGGGCTGGTGAGCACATGCGCCAAGGCCTTGCGCTGGTCCGGGCCGAGACGAGACGGGCGGTTCGTAGCGGCTGGTCATCGGGGCGACGGTGTCGATGGCTGGCGTTGACCGTGCGAATCAACAAAAGCTCCTTGGTGAGGATGTCGCGGGTCGAGAACTCCGCACCGACGCGCACCAGTTCGGAGCGTTCCGCCAGCGCATTCTTTAGCAGCGGCAGGTCCAGTTGGCCGCAGCCTTTGACCAAGGCGGCTTCCAGAATCTTGTGTTGCGGCGCGACCGAGGCGCGCTCGAAAACGTGCGCGATGCCGTGCTCAACAGCCTCGCGCGTCGTGACCGCGTGGGTGAAACTCTCCGCGACTGACCATTGGCCGCTTCGACCACTTTGCGCAGTGCCCGTTTCTCGAAGAAACCGATCTCGCCAAGTTGCTGTCGGCGGACCTGGTCATCGGACGCGCCCTTGAGCTTCTTGGGGCGGGTCTGGTGGACGACATGAGCGATCTCCTGCTTGGTCAGTTTGCGACCGAGCTTCGCCTCCTGACGTTTCACGGCCAAGTCCCGTTCCTGCGACCGTTTCGAGAACCGGTCAATCAACTCAGGGGCGACGCCCTCGATCTCGAACCCGTTGGCCGGCCTTCCGGGTGCGAGTAGCCGAGCTGGTGGAGCCGCTTGGCCAGTTCGTTGCGATAGACGGCGGTGCCGTAATTGAGCGCGCCGAACATAGCGGCGGTTTGCAGCGCCTTCCACCGCTTCTCGGTGTTGTCCCAGGTGCAGTTGAACAGGACGAAATGCGTGTGCAGTTGCGGGTCCAGCGCGCGGGAAGACGTGTGCAGGAACGCCGCGCCGACCAAGTTGCCGGTGATGCGATCCTGGTCCTCGATGCCCGCCTTGCGGATGCGCGTGGCGGCAAACTGCTCCAGCTCGCGCAGCGCCATCGTGGAGGCTTCCTCGGTGTGCTTCGATGATGCGACGGTCATTCATCGTGACCGCCAGAATCGACACCGACTTGGGCGGCGAGCAGACGAAGTCGAAGAAGAGCCGTCGGTCCCGGAACTGCTGCGGCGTGAGTTGTTCTCCGGTCATCGGGTGCACGTTGTCGCAGAGCCGCAGGAACACTTCGCGGGTGACGGTCTCACCTGGCTGCAATCCCAACCGTTCCGCGCCGATGACCAATCCAATGACCACCTTGATCGTGGCAAGACTTCGCTCTGGGTGTAGTAATCGTTGTGCGACAGGTGCTCGTCGAAATACGTCGTGGCGGCGGCTCGATTCTTTTGTGGTTTGGCGGTGAACATGGCTGGGGAGCTTACCGAAACCGTGTTGTGAAGTTGTTCCCAAACGGGAACCACTTGGCGAGGGTCCGTGTGGTGATATAGGCGGCGATGAAATGGCCATTTGTCATCGGTCTGGAGTCTGGCACGAAAGCCGGCGCGTGTTGTGTATCTGCTACACACGATGACGAAGTTGGCCGGGCTATAACGCCACCGATGTCAGCGAGTCTCATGCGGCACATTGTAACCGGAAGCGTCGGTCCAATTGTTCGCAAGCGCGAACAAACTGAGCGGGCCAAGTGTGGCAGAGAAAAGGAAGAAATGGGCAGGACACTAACCCCGCCTGAGAGCGGTGACGAAATTGCTCGGCGGATGCCGGTCTGGTCGCTTGGTGGACAACGCTGACCGCATCGCGGACTGACGAGCGGACATCGCTCGGACGCCGAGCGGATAACGCTCGGATGCCGCGTGGCCGCACGAGTCGGCGAATCACTCGCCGTCGGAATGCCAACCACAAATCAAACAAGGAAATGACTATGAGCACAGCGACTGATTACACGAAACTCGCCGCGAAGCTGGACTACGCGGCGCTGGAGAAGAAACTGGAGCAATTGACGCAGCGCGATCCGCCGAGGAAGCGCAAGACTGTCGCCGACGTGTTGGAGCCGTTGCGCGAACGGTTGCTGGACCTTCACAGCAAAGGATGGAGTGCGAGGCCAACTGGCCGACGAGTTGAAAACTGCCGGCGTGACGGTGAGTCCGGCGCGGTTGCGCGAGTGCTTGAGCGGCTGGACGGCTGGCGGCGATCGGAGCCGCGAGATCGCGCACGCGCCGCCGACCGAAACGCGCCGCGGCAAACAGCTCAGCCGACGATTACGGCGGGCCACTCCGGACGGGGTAACGAGTCTCAGACCGGCCAACGGGTCACGACGCGGTGAACGCATCCACGTGGAATCTTCGCCGGTCATTCGCCGGCAGAATGCTGGCAGACCCGGCGCGGCGGTCGCTCATATCGCGTCCCGCTCGCCGCGTCTGCCGCGCTGTCAAGGCGTACCGATCGCACGTCGCTGTCCGTGGCTGCGCGGTGCTCGCCACCGACAGCCGGGATATGACGCTCACTTGCCGGTCACCCTATTCAAGCACAGTCCGTGGTCGAGGACACACCCTGTCCACGCAGTATCCGCTCACAGACTCCGATCATTCCACTCGCCGTCTGTGGGGTTGCCGGGCAGTTCTTCAAACATCTTGTGTACTTGCTACACAATCAGGCGACTTCCCTGTGCTATCGGTGGTCGAATGATTGCGCCTTATCAGTCATCGACTTTGCGTGACGTGCCGTTTCGATTGTACGGCTCGCTGTGCGCCGTCAAGGTTGTGCGTCCCTGTCGCCCTGACGCCTCCACCGTGACTGCGCTCGCTCCGCCGGTCGGCCCTGCTTCTATGGCTTCACGCTGGAGCAATCACTGCCGAAAGGTTTTTGAGACATGAATGATTGTAACGCAAAACAAGAACTCGCCATGCAGACGAACAATAAGGAATTTCGACTCGCGCTAACGCGACAAGAAACGGCAAAAGCCTTGGGGGTGACACCTATCACGGTTGACCGCCTGGTTGCCCGCGGACTACTGCGACCTTGCCGCGCATTGCGGCGACCGCTCTTTCCGATCCCCGAGATCGAGCGATTTCTAAAGGAAACGAGCGCTGAATGACAGCCCTCTGCCCGAGCCGCTCGTTGGACTCGCCCGCCTATTTCCGGGCCGCCATGGGCACCACATTTTCAGGTTCGGCCGTGGATGCCCCCCAATTCATGCGCTTGGCCATGGCGGCGCTGTGTTCGTTGCGTAGATGGCCATACGTGCGGGCGACCAAGACACCGCCGTCTTTGTGGCCCAGCCAACTCGCGATGACCTTGAAGTCAATCCCTGCCTCAATGGCATTGGAACAAAAGAAGTGTCGGCAGGTGTGGTGTCCGTATTGCGGCAGCCCGCAGCTTCTTGCAGGCGCTCTCGATGGCTTTCTTGGCGGAGTCTATCGGGATAATTCGCTCGTCCGGTTTCAGCGGCGCCGGCGGCGTGCCTGTAGCTCCCGCAAGAAATTCTCCATCGCTGGGAAAAGCGGCACGGTGCGCGGCTCGTGGTTCTTGGACCGGGTGACGGTGAATACCTTCAATTCAAAGTCCACATCTCGCCAGAACATCGGCGGCTTGGAGTATTTAGCATCGCCGACGATCTCCCCCTTGCGGCAACCGGAGTAGGCAAGCAATTCGGCCAAATCCGCCGAATCCTTCCCGCCATTGGCGCGCATCGCTTCCAGTATCTTGCGGAATTGGTCTTTGGTTGGAATGGTGATCGGCTTCTTGTGCGGTTTGCACCGTTTGATCTTGCGGGCGGGGTTCTCCATGAGGATGCCATGTTCAGCCCCGTAGTCCAGGATGCGCCGCAGGGTTTCGAGTTCGTAGTTGAACGTGCGGGCAGAGCAGGTGTCCCGGCGTGCCGTTGCCCACTGCTCCAACGTGCGCAAGGTGACGTTGCGGACGGTCAAACCACTGAAGTGTTGGTTGAGGTTCTTAATCACCCCAAGCATTCGGTCGCGGCTGCTCGCTTCCATCGTGCCGCCGGCAATCTCAATCCATCGCTTTGCCAGCCCGCCGATCAATTCCTTGGTCTTCGTGTTGTATTCGGCAAACGGCAACTGTTTGGCGCTGTCACTGGTCAGCCGCTCGACCTTTTGACGGTGGATCTCGCGGCGACGCTTGGCCAGTTCGGGGTCGGTGGTCTTGAGGCTGCGCTTGACTTGCTTACCGTCGCGTTGGAAAATCGCATAGTAAACGTCGGTGCGGCTTGAACGATAGAGGCAGTCGCCAACATGAACGAGTTTTTGATGCTTGCGGGTCGTTGGGGTGGCTTTCATGGTGAAAACATCCTAACCATTGCAACAAAGCATTGCAACACAAAAATTACAGCAAGCACAACTATCATACAAGGCAATAAAATAAAGGTGTGCGCCTGTAGCTCAGTTGGATAGAGCATCGGATTTCTAATCCGGCGGTCGCGTGTTCGAATCACGCCAGGCGCGCCAGTTTTTTGAGTAACGGCATGAACAATCGAATCAATCGGCAGTTCCTTTCACCGGCAGTCAAACGCGCCGCCGCAGTGAGCGGTGCGGCGATGGTGCTCTTCTCGGGTTGCCTGGGAAGCGGTACGGTCGCCCCCGCACGAACGACAACCATGCCGCGTAACGCGCGTCTCGAACCATCTCCTGCACAACTCGGGGCCGCAACGGCCAGAATTGTGTCGGTGAATTCAGACCTTGGCTTCGTGGTGGTCGATTTCGCATCACGGACGGTTCCAACACCGGGAACGCAGGTCAGTGTTTACCGGGGCGACAAGCGGGTCGGGTTGGTGCGGATTACCGAACCGGTGCACACGCCGCTGGCAACTGCGGACGTGATTGAGGGCGAGATTCGCTTGGGCGATGAGGCACGCTAGGAGAGGCTGAATGCTCACGGTTGCCGAGGCGAAAGAAGTCATCCTGTCGACAGTGCGGACGCGTCCGGCCCGCGCCGTCCCACTGGCGGAAGCGCTGGATTGCGTGCTCGCGCAGGACGTGACGTCGCCGGTCGATCTGCCGCTGTGGGACAACAGTGCCGTGGACGGTTACGCTGTGCGCGCGTCCGACGTGGCCGGTGCCAGCGAGAACAGTTCGATTCACTTGCGTGTGATCGTCGAGGTGCCCGCGGGTATGTCGGCGCACGTCGGATGGGAACCACAAGCATGTGCGCGTATTTTCACTGGCGCCCCGATTCCCGCAGGCGCGGATGCGGTGGTGATGCAGGAGGACACGCACCCCCATCATGAAGGCTACGTCGCCATCGCGGAATCCGTGGAAACGGGCGAAAACGTCCGCCGCGCCGGCGATGACGTGACGAAGAATGAGGTGGTGCTGCGCGCGGGAACGTTGCTTGGGCCGTCGCAGTTGGGAATGGCGGCCGCGGTGGGAGTAGCACAACTCGTGGTGTATCCATGTCCGCGCGTGGGCGTGCTGGTAACCGGTGCGGAGATTGTCGAACCGGGACGACCACTGGGCGAGGGCCAGATCCATGATTCGAACAGCTACGCATTGTGCGCGTTCGTAAAGAAGGCGGGGTGCGAACCAGTTGACCTCGGCATTGCTGACGACACACGCGAGGATTTGCACGAAAAAATCGACTATGGGTTGAGTGAGTGCGACGCGGTGATCACGGTCGGCGGCGTGTCTGTCGGCGAATACGACTTGGTGAAGGACGTGCTGGCGGAATTGGGTTGCGAGCAGAACTTGTGGAAGATTGCGATGCGGCCCGGCAAGCCGTTCGTGTTTGGCACACGCGCAGAGAAGTTGGTATTCGGGTTGCCGGGCAATCCGGTCAGCGCCGCGGTGACGTTTCTGGTGTTGGTCCGTCCGGCTCTGCTCAAGATGCGGGGCTTGACGGAGATTGAATTGCCCAGCCTGTCGGCAGAAACGGCGGAGGATTTTGTAAACAGCGGAGACCGCCTGCACTATATGAGAGCGAAGTTGCAGCGGGAAGGGGAGAAATGGCTGGTCCGACAGATGCCGCACCAGGGTTCCCACGTGATTTCCTCCATTGCGAATGCAAATTGCCTCGTGGAAGTCCCCGAGGCGACAACCATCCCGCGCGGGCATTTGGCAAAAGTGATCCGTCTTTCCGGGGGTGAATGATCGCCATGCGCGACACCTCCCACGTGCTGGATCATCCTCTGGCGCAAAGCTTCCTGACCGACATCCGCGACAAGAATTCCGATCGTGCCATCGTTCGCAACCGCATTCGCGGGCTGTCGGTGCTCCTTTTTTACGAAGCGACGCGCGACCTGCCGCAGGAGCCGATGACGGTGACAACGCCGTTGGCGGAAACGACGGGCGCGCATGTCGGCGCGAGCGTCGGGCTGGTGCCGATCCTACGCGCGGGCTTGGGGATGGTGGACGGGATTCTGGAGTTTTTGCCCGAAGCGCGCGTGTATCACCTCGGTTTGTTCCGCGACGAAAAAACGCTGGAGCCGGTCGAGTACTACAGCCGGTTTTCCGAACACCAGCCCGTGGATATCGCGTTCGTGCTCGATCCGATGCTGGCCACGGGCGGTTCCGCGTGCGTGGCGGTCGCGCGACTCAAAAAATGGGGTGTCAAGAAGATCAAATACCTCGGCCTGTTCGCCGCGCCGGAAGGCATTCGCAAACTCTCCGAAGCGCATCCCGACGTGGAGATTTACCTCGGCACCATCGACGATCACCTCAACGACCGCGGCTACATCGTTCCCGGCATGGGCGACGCCGGCGACCGCCAGTTCAGCGGGGAATAGCAACGGCCGGGGCTCCGAGAGGGTTGTTACCTTCCACGAATCTGGCGTCTGTGGCATCGCCACGAAATGGGAATTCTAACACTCGATATCAACCACTATTGACAACAGCGGGCGGAGGGAAGTTAAATCCCTCCGCCGGCGAGACGGAGGAATCATGAGGTCGCAACATTGCTTTGACGACAACTCGCAGTCCATCGGGCGCACCCCGTTGGTGAAGTTGAATCGCGTCACCGACGGAGCGAAGGCGACGGTGCTGGCCAAGATCGAAGGCCGCAATCCCCCGTACTCGGTCAAGTGCCGCATCGGCGCAGCGATGATCTGGGACGCTGAGAAACGAGGGGTGCTCAAGCGTGGCAGCACGATTGTCGAACCCACCAGCGGCAATAACGGCATCGCGCTGGCGTTTGTCGCGGCGGCGCGCGGGTACAAAATTCTGCTGACCATGCCGGAAACCATGAGCGTCGAGCGGCGCCGCGTGCTGGCGGCGTTCGGCGCAGAACTGGTGTTGACCGAGGGACCGAAAGGAATGAAGGGCGTGCTGGCAAAGGCCGAGGAGTTCGCGGGCAAGACCATCGTCACCGTTCTCCCCAACGCGGGCGAGCGGTATCTATCCACCGTGCTGTTTCAAGATTGGGCGTAACAGGAAAAGGAGACAACGAACATGTCAGACAACACCTCCACATATAAACTTGGCACCCTGGCGCTACACGCCGGTCAGGTGCCAGACCCCACAACCACGGCCCGCGCCGTGCCGATCTACTCGACGACGAGTTACGTATTCCATAGCACGGAGCACGCGGCGAATCTGTTCGGCTTGCGCGAATTCGGCAACATCTATACCCGGCTGATGAACCCGACCACCGACGTTCTCGAAAAGCGCCTGGCGGCGCTGGACGGCGGCGCGGCGGGATTGGCCTTCGCCAGCGGTCAGGCAGCCATCACGGCGTCTCTGCTGACGATCGTGCATGCGGGCCAGAATTTTATTTCCGCCAACAGCCTGTATGGCGGGACTTGGACGCTGTTCACGCAGACCTTCTCAAAGCTCGGCGTCGAAGTGCGGTTCTTCGATCCCGCGAAGCCGGAGACAATCAGCAAGCTGGTGGACAAGAACACCCGTGCCATATACATCGAGACGCCCGGCAACCCGAAGAATGACGTGCCGGACTACCGCAAAATCACCGATATCGCCCACGGTCACGGGTTGCCGACGATCGTCGACAACACGGCGCTGACGGCAGCATTGTTCCGGCCGATTGAACACGGTTTCGACATCGTGGTGTATTCCACGACGAAGTTCATCGGTGGCCACGGCGTGCATATCGGTGGCGCGATTGTGGACAGCGGGAGGTTCCTCTGGGCCAAGGAGCCAAAGAAGTGGCCGGAATTTACCGCGCCTGATCCCGCCTACCACGGCATCGTGTTCGAAGAGGCGTTGCGACCGATTGGCAACATCGCCTACATCATCTACATCCGAACCCATTGGTTGCGCGACACGGGCGCCGCACAAAGCCCGTGGGGCTCGTTCCTGACGCTACTGGGATTGGAGACGCTGCATTTGCGTCTGGAGCGCCACTCCAAGAACGCCTTGGCCGTGGCGGAATTCCTGTCGAAGCATCCCGCAGTGTTGTGGGTGAATTATCCCGGTTTGCCGAGCCACCCCGACTACGCCAATGCCAAGAAGTACTTTCCGGACGGACAGGGCGCGATCGTCGGTTTCGGTATCAAGGGCGGCAAGGAAGCGGGCGCCAAGTTGATCAACAGCGTCAAGCTGTTCAGCCACTTGGCGAACATCGGTGACGCGAAGTCGTTGATCATTCACCCGGCGACGACGACGCACTCGCAGCTCACGCCGGAGGAGCAGGCTCAAACAGGTGTGACGCCCGAGTTCGTCCGTTTGTCGGTGGGCATCGAGGACATTCGCGACATCATTGCCGATCTTGACCAGGCGCTGAGGGAATCGCAAACATAGAGAGAGCAACCTGATGGGCGAAGGCCTTTTCGAGAGCAGCGACAGCGCGCGACACGCCAAGCCGTTGCGGTACGTGCAAACGGCCGCCCTTGACGGTGCGCTGAAACTGGAGCTGGGCGGCGAGTTGCCGAGTGTCACGATTGCGTACGAGACGTACGGGCAGCTCAATGCGGCCCGCGACAACGCCGTGCTCGTCTGCCACGCGATCAGCGGGGACTCGCACGTGGCCCAGCACAATACTGAGGACGACCCCGGGTGGTGGGACGTCGTGGTTGGCCCGGGCAAACCGATCGACACGAAGCACGTATTCGTCATCTGCCCGAACCTGCTGGGCGGCTGCCGGGGCTCCACCGGTCCCGGCAGCCTCAACCCGGCGACGGGCGAGCCGTATGGTCGCGATTTCCCGACCATCACCATTGGCGACATGGTCGAAGTGCAACGCCGTCTTCTCGATTATCTTGGCGTGGGAACGCTGCGGGCGGTCATTGGCGGCTCTATGGGGGGGCATCAGGCCCTCACGTGGGCGACGCGTTTCCCCGATCGCGTGCGGAACGTGCTGGCGTTGGCGACATCACCGCGGCTGACCAACCAGGCGCTGGCCTTCGACGTGGTGGGACGCAATGCAATCCGCCGCGACCCGCATTATCACGGCGGGCGGTACTACGGGGAAGAACACGGGCCGGAGGTTGGCTTGGCGATTGCCCGGATGATCGGCCACATCACCTACTTGTCGCGCGAAGCGATGCGGCAGAAATTCGGGGCGAATCGGCTGCAACCGCGGGACGAGGCCATCGAGTTTGAAAAGACATTCTCGGTCGGTTCGTACCTTGGGCACCAGGGCCAGAAATTCGTCGAGCGCTTCGACGCCAACAGTTATATCGCGCTCTCGACGGCAATGGATCTATTCGATCTCGGCGGGACGCCGGCGGAACTGGCGGCCGCCTTCCGCGACACCCGGAGCCGTTGGCTGGTGATCAGTTTCTCGAGCGACTGGCTGTTTCCGCCTGACCAATCCCGCGATATCGTTAGTGCTCTCATCGCCAACAATGCGCCCGTCAGTTACTGCAATGTTCAGAGCGATTGCGGCCATGACGCGTTTCTGTTGCCGAACGAGATCGCCAGCTATGGTGAGTTGATCCACTCATTTCTCGGCGACATCGACGCACGTCCACAGCCCGCGGTCACGAACAGCGGCGGACCGGAAGATGGGTTCAACCCGACGAGCATCTTCCATCGACGGCGCATCGACTATGAGCGGATTGTCGAATTGATCGCCGAGGGCGCAAGCGTGCTCGATTTGGGTTGCGGGCGGGGCGGCTTGCTCACGCGTCTTGCGCAGCGTGATCATTCGCGCCTTGTCGGAGTCGAACTTGATGAGCAGGCGGTCGTCGCCTGCGTACAGCGGGGACTGGATGTGGTCCAGGCGGATTTGAACAAGGGACTGCGGGCGTTTGCCAACGGCCAGTTTGACTGTGTCGTGCTCTCCCAAACATTGCAGGCGGTTCGCGACGTGGAAGGGGTTATCAGTGAGATGCTGCGGGTCGGCCAGGCGGGCATCGTCAGTTTCCCGAACTTGGCCTTCGCGCAGTTGCGACGGATTCTGGCTGAGGAGGGCCGGGCGCCGCGGGGCTACGGCTGGATTCGTGATCGGTGGTACAACACTCCGGATGTCCGGTTTCTTTCCATCTCTGATTTCGAGGAGTTCTGCTGCGAAAAATCCATCCGCATCCACCGCCGCATTGCGCTCGACACCGAAAACGGGTGTGAAATCTTCCATGATCCCAATTGCAACGCTGATCTGGCAATCTTTGTGATCAGTGGCTCGTAATGCGGCGGCATAGCCGCAAGATTATGCCCCGAATTTATCCAGCCGTTTAGCGTTGGCCAGCATATAGCGGATCAAGTACTTCGCGTCGAACACGCCGAGCGAGCCCAGGTTCGCGCTGCGCTCGGTGAATCGGTCTTGGCCGTCCCAGCCGGCAATTTCACCGCAGATCATCACGGGTTGCGGATGCCACGAGTGGCCCTTGACGGGCACGGGCGTGCTATGGTCGCCCGTGACTGCCAGAACGTCCACCTCAGGCAGAAGCTGACCGAGCGCGGCGTCGGCTTCCTCGATGGCCTTGACCTTCGCATCAAAGTTCCCATCCTCGCCGGCCATATCGGTGCCCTTCACGTGGACGAAGACAAAGTTGTAGGCTTTAAGGGCATCAATCGCCGCCGCGAACTCCTCTTGCACGGTCGTTGGGCCCTCCACTTTCTTCATGCCGACGAGTTGGGCGAGACCCTTGTACATCGGATAGATGGCAATCGCCGCGGCCTTGAGTCCGTAGCGTTCCGTGAAGAGCGGAATTTTCGGCTGATGCGCGATGCCGCGGAGCAAGAAGCCGTTGGCGGGCCGGCAATTTTTCAGCAACGGCAGCGCCTGCCGGTAGAAGGCTGCGATCACCCTCGCTGTCTTTGCCGCTTTCGCGGATTTGGCCAGCGGCTTGACGGTGGCGATGGGCAGGCCTTCGCGATGCGGGTCGCTATCATTGAGCGGACCCTCGAGGCCTTTCCCGCGAAATACGACGACGAAACGATGGCCTTTGCCGGCTTTGATGATGACTTCAACGTCGCCGATCTTCCTGATTTTTCCGGCGAGCAGCGCACACTGCGCCTCACAGACTTTCGTGTCGATCCGCCCCGCGCGACGGTCGGTTACGATGCCCTTCGCGTCGAGTGAACAGAAATTCGCGCGTGCGGCGATGTCGCCGAGCTTGAGATCGATGCCGAGCCCGATGGCCTCGATAACGCCGCGACCAACTTCGTATTCGAGCGGGTCATAGCCGAACAGACCGAGATGTCCGGGCCCACTGCCTGGGGTAATCCCGGGGGCGACCGGGGTCATGCGCCCCAGCGCCGAACGTTTGGCCAGCATGTCGAAATTTGGGGTGCGGGCGGCTTCGAGGGGCGTACGGAATCCAGTTGATTGCGTGGCAATGTCGCCAAGTCCGTCCAGAACCACAAGTGCGAGCTTGGAATCATTGGGAATCAGCAACTTATTATAGACCTGATCTGCGTTCATCATAATTCCATGGATTTTCGCTTGAAAAGGCGTTTGTGTCGCGTCATGTTGGCACACACATGCGGGCCTTGTCAAAGACGAAAGCATTTCAAATCGTGACGTAGTTGCACAACGCGCTCAATCTGAAACCGAGTGAAGACTTCTTTTCTCGATAAACTGATCGGTCGCATCGATCGCGTTGATTCCCAGAGCCTGCAGGGTGTCGTACTCAAACTCGCCCGCGAGAAAGGCTTTCTTGAGACCCTTTTCAACACGATCCAGGAAGGTGTGATCGTAACGGATGCTGATGGCCGCATTACGTATCTCAATGCTGCCGCCGGCCAGCTTCTCGGCATCGACCTTGATCGCGCCGTGGGGGAACCACTCTCGCGTCATCTCCGCGATCTCGACTGGCAGAAGATCTGGTCGGCGGACAAAGACGAATGGCGGAAAGTTTTCACGCATGAACTGGAAGTGTTCTATCCTCAGCAGCGCTTTATCAGTTTCTACATTGTGCCCGTGGCTGACGAGCAGAATTCGGTGGTAACCGGAATGGCGATCATCTTGCGGGACGTGACGGAGACGCGCCAGCGCGCCGAGAGTACGATTGAGTCCGAGAAGCTTTCGGCGATTACGTTGCTGGCCGCGGCCGTTGCGCATGAAGTCGGCAACCCGCTGAACTCGCTCAATATTCATCTCCAACTCATGGAACGGGAGCTGAAAAGACTGCCGGCCGCGCAGGCGGAACGGGTGCGGGAAGATTTGCGGGTGGCTCGCGACGAGATTGCCCGCCTCGACCAGATCATCAACCAATTTCTGCGCGCCATTCGCCCCACGCAGCCGGAGTTGCAGCCGACCACGGTAAACGATGTGGTTGCCGAGACGTTGGCGTTGATGGAACGGGAGATCGGCGACCGCGACATCCTGGTCGAACAGGAATTGGCGGAAGGGTTGCCGCGCATTCTGCTGGATCGAGCCCAACTCAAGCAGGCGTTTTACAATATCATCAAGAACGCACTGCAGGCAACGCGCTCCGGCGGCATCTTGCGCATTCGTACGGAGGTGGACGACTCGTACGTGACCATCTCGTTTATCGACAGCGGCCACGGAATCGCCCCCGAGCAGATCGGACAACTGTTCGAGCCATACTTCACGACCAAGCAGAATGGCACGGGCCTTGGGCTGATGATCGTGCAACGCATCGTGCGCGAACACGGCGGCACCATGGAGGTGGAAAGCGACAAGGATCGTGGCACAACGTTCCGCATCAAACTGCCCATTCACGAGAAGCGGATGCGCTTGCTGGAGGCACCACACGACGAGCACGCCACCAAATGACGAAACAACCGACAATCCTAATCGTTGACGACGAACGGAACACACGTGAGGGATTGGAGCGCGCGCTGCAGGATCGCTACAACGTTTTGCTGGCCGAAGACTCGCAAAAGGCGGTGCAGACGCTCGAAACCACGCCGGTTGAGGTGATGTTGACGGATCTGCGGATGCCCGGTGTGGATGGCATGGGTCTGTTGCGCCGCGCCATGTCCCTGACCAATCCGCCTGTGTGCATCATGATGACGGCGTACGGCTCGATCGAGAATGCCGTGCAGGCAATGCAAGCAGGTGCGTACCACTACGTGACCAAACCGGTGAACCTCGACGAGCTTGAGTTGGTCATCCATCGCGCACTCAAAAGCCGGCGCATCGAAGTGGAAAACGTCAATCTTCACGAGCAGATCGACCGCAAGTACGGGTTGGAGAATATCATTGGCGAATCGCCGTCGATGCGCCAATTGTTCGAGACTGTCCAACAGGTCGCCCCGAGTCGCGCGACGGTGTCGATTACGGGAGAGACCGGAACTGGTAAGGAGCTGATCGCCAAGGCCATCCACAATCTCAGTCCGCGCAAGAACGGGGCGTTCATTGCGGTCCACGCGGCAGCCTTGCCAAGCACACTGCTGGAGAGCGAACTCTTTGGTCACGAAAAGGGCGCGTTCACCGGTGCGGTCGAGCGGCGGATTGGGCGATTTGAGTTGGCGGATGGGGGAACTTTGTTCCTCGATGAGGTAAGCGAGTTGGAGCCATCGATACAGGTCAAGCTGCTTCGAGTGCTTGAGGAGCGGGCATTTGAGCGGGTGGGCGGCGCCAAGACGCTGCAGGTTGACGTCCGCCTGGTAGCAGCTACAAACAAGGATTTAAAAAAGCTGGTTTCCGAGGGCAAGTTCCGCGATGATTTGTTCTATCGGCTCAGCGTCGTCACAATCGATTTGCCACCGCTGCGGGAGCGGCGGGACGATATTCCGCTCTTGGTCAAGGCGTTCCTTGAGGAATTTGGCCGGGAGAATAGCAAGCAAGTACGCGAAGTGACGCCGGAGGCATTGAACGTGCTTTTGGCGTACGACTGGCCCGGCAACGTGCGGGAGTTGCGAAACGCCATCGAGCAAATGGTCGTATTGGCGCGCGCCGAACGGTTGACGGTGCGCGACATGCCGGCGGTAATCCGCGGGAGCGCGGACCTGACCAAGATCAATGTAGTGCGCGCAGGGATGACCGTCGAAGAGGCGGAGCGGCAATTGATTGTGCAAGCATTGAAGGAGACCAACGGCAATCGCACGAAGGCGGCGCAAAAAATCGGCATCAGCCGCCGCACGCTGCATCGGAAATTGAAGGAGTTTGGACTCGAGAATCTATAGCGCAGACGGACAGACGACAGGAGCACACACATGGGACGAGCGACGAGAACACCAGAGACAAACGTCCAAACGGCGGTCTATCAAATCGAAATGGGTGCCGGCAAGAGAATCCTCCAGTGGGGACTATTGGTCTTGCTGGCGGCGGCGATGAGTCTCATCTATACGGCGGGACAATTTCGCGGCCTCAACAAGCGCGAGTCCATGGACATGGCGCAACTGGCGCGCAACGTGGCGCAGCGCGAAGGTTTTACAACGCATGTGATCCGCCCGCTCAGCCTCTGGAAGCTTGAGCAGCACGGCTGGGCAAAGAATGATCCCCGGCTTATCATGCGCCACCCGGACATCTACAATCCGCCGCTTTATCCGCTGGTGCTGGCAGGATTGTTCAAGATGTTGCCGGCCAAGGCCTTCAAGTACGATGCAGCCGAGCATGTTTACTACCCCGAACGCTGGGTTATTGTGCCGTTCGACCAGCTTTGCCTCCTCGGTTGCGTGTTCCTGGTATTTCTATGGGCGAAGCGGCTTTTCGACCGGCGCGTGGCGATCACGGCGAGCATGTTAATGTTGTTCTCCGATACGCTGTGGTCATACAGTATCTCGGGGTTACCCACAAACTTTCTGATGCTGTTGTTTCTTCTGGCAACGTACTGTCTGTTCATCGTCGACAACCGCCTCAATCCGCCGCAGTCGGCGGAGGGAGAGGCGGTTGGAGTTGCGCCAGTGCGCGTGACGGGGCCGGTGGTGGCGCTGGTCATTAGTAGTGCGGTGTTGTTGGGGCTGTGTTTTCTGACACGGTATCTGACAGCGTTTTTCCTGATTCCGGTGGCGATCTACATGACGCGCATTTTCCGGCAGCGAGCCGCGGTGATGTGGGCGGGCATCTACGTGGCGGTGTTTGTGGTGGTCATTACTCCGTGGTTGGCACACAACTATCGGATTTCGGGCAGCCCGCTGGGCATAACCCAGTACGAACTGGTTGACCGCGCTGGGTCGTTTCACGGGGAGACCTTGCAGCGCTCATACATCCCGGATTTCAAAGATGCCTACTCGATGAGGGGGCTCAGCATAAAATTCCTGACGAACGCCCGCACAAATCTGCTCAGTGGTTTTCGATCCGTTGGCTCCGACTTCCTGGTGTTCTTCTTCGGGGTCGGTTTGATGTACGGTTTTCGTCGCCGTGATGTGTCGCGTCTGCGCGGGTTAACGATCGGCGTGATTGGGCTGGCCATCTTCGCCATGTCGTTGATCGGGTCCGACCCCGAACGTACCGGCCCCGATGTGAACGGCAGCAACTTGCTCGTGCTGTTGCTGCCGATCGTCGCCATGTACGGCACGGCGTTCTTTTATTTGTTGCTGGATCGCATACCCTTTCGCATCACACTGACACGGGGCGCAGCCATCGGTTTATTCGTGATCTTGAACATCTCGCCGATGGTTTTCACGCTATTGCCACCGCGGGTGAATGCGTTTCCCTATCCGCCGTACTTTTCTCCCACCACGCGCGCGGTCGCCGCGCTGTTCGAACCCGACGCCCTGGCATGCAGTGATCTGCCTTGGGCCATAGCGTGGGATGGAGAGCGCCGCGCCGTGTGGCTGCCGATGTCGGTGGACGACTTCGACGAGATCAATGATTTTGTCGCGCCGAAAGGGTTCCAGTACATGATGCTTACTCCCTATTTGCTCGACGAGAGACCGCAGAGCGAGGTCGCCAACGGTGAATACAAGGGCTGGGCGGCATTCATGCACGGCCAGCTTCCGCCGACTTTCCCGCTCAAGGCCTACAGCCCGTTGCCGCCTGAGAACGAACAGATTCTTCTCGCCGACCGCGTCCGGTGGGGTAAGGCGGCCGTAGAAGCTGAGGCCAACAACATGGCCCCCGAGTTCGGAGGTGCGAATGCCGCCGCAGCTACCGTCAAACCGACGAGTCAACCGCCGGCGTCGACCGGGGCCGGCGCCAAACGCAAGTCGCAATAGGTCAGGAAGCCAGGCGGTCGTCTTGCGTGGATCGACGCGCAGGGTCCGCGTTTCACGGTCTTCTAGGCAAACTGATCTCACGGGATTTCGTTTTCGCGCATGGGGTTACGCAGTTAAATAAATGGTGGTGCACGCGAGTTTTGACGGAACATGAAGCCGGCAGCAGCATTTTCAATCGGGTTATGGACGGGGGCGGCAGTCATCGCGGCAATTGGGTTGTTTTACGTGCAGGGGTCCCAACGGGCACGAAGCGGAACGACCTCGGTGGGGGATTCCGAACCAGCCGCCACGACTGAACAGATTCGCTCCTTGGAACAAGAGAACGCACGGCTCAATGCTGAAGTCCAGCGCTTGAAGGAAACTGCAACCGCGCTCAAGAGTAATCTGGCAGAGAAAGTCACGCTGGACGACCGCCGCCGCATACCCTACGTGCTGCCACCAACCACGGGGGAAGCAACCCTTACCGACGCCGCGCCCGAAAACTGGATTGACCGGGCAGTGGCGACTGTGGATGTGGCGGCTTTGCCACAGTTGGAGAAGCTCGCGTTGAGGAACAACCGTCACGCGTTGGAGGCGGTGGCGCTGCTGGCGGATCGGGATCAGGCAGCAACTCTTACGCGGGTGTGGCGCTCGGGGGTGTTAACGATGCCCCGCTTGGTGGACGCAACGCGCTTCCTTGCCGCGACGATGGAGGTCAATCCCGATGCCGAACAGTTGTTGCGCGGACTGGCTGCCGACCCCAACGCTGACGCACGCGTGCTATACGCCGCAGTAGACGGGCTTGTGAACCCGGGTTTTCCGGTCAGTATCGAGCACGACGCGGCGGTCCCCGGGCCGCCACATTTCAAACCGGATTTCGCTGCGCGGATTCGGATGTTGGAGAGTCTGCGCCTGTCGTTCACCGACGCGGACCTGCGCAACTACGTCGACCAAGTGCGTGCCGAACTACAGGCTCGCGGGGCAGAGTCGAGCCCGACAGCACCTTAGCCTGACGCCCGCCGAATAAGGGGTTGCGCGGATGCGCGATGGTATGTCACCATTTGCAGCCGGTCCAGAAGACGTTCGGAGCCAGCCGGTAAGGATGTTCGTGCAGGATACCGCGGCTTTTCTTCGGCGTGTCATGTTGGCCCGCTTCGTGACCGGCATTACAACGATTGGAGTTTTGAATTTGGTGGCGCATAAGTTGTGAGCAAACGCATCCAAAGACGGGTGGTGCTGGTCGTGATCGCGACGGTCGGGGTGGGCCTCGGGCTGATGGCGGTGCTGCGAATCCAGGAGGCGAAGGAGTTCAGCCAGCCGCACCAGACGCAGACGGATGGTGGTACAAACTATGTTGTCCAGTTGACCGAAGTGGTTGTGGGCAAGGCCAAGACGGGCTACGTATTGATCCTGTACCTGCGGCTGGAAAATCCCAATCCATTCGACGTGACGTTGAGCCGCAACTGGTTTATTCTCGTCACTCACGACACGGATCATTACCGGCCATCGATAACGGGGACGCAGTCGGAATTGATCAAAATACCCGCCAACGGTGTCTTAGACAGGGAGATGCTTAGCTTCACGGTGCCCGATGATGCGCTTGTGGGCAGCGTGGCCCTGATAGGGGGCCGGAGTTATATTCTCTTGGTGAAAGACAAGAGATCATTCGAGGTGCGCTTGCGGGACGGGGAGTTTTACTCGTTCCGCTGCCGCTGTTGGTAGGCACCAAGGCGCCCAACGCTCATGTGGAAGATGATCAAATTTTACACGACCAGTGCGATTATTGTCGCCCTAGGAGTCGCGTGTCTTTACTTGTATTATTGTGGACGCCGTGAATCGGTCGTGCGTCGCGTGGTTGACGCGCCCGCCGTCGTGAGGGAAATCCAACGGTTGAGCGAACTGGTTACGGTCAGGTACAATATCCAGAAAGTTGTTGGCCTCAAGGAGGAGAAGGTGCCGTTCGGTTCCGAGCAGGTGCTATTGATGGTGCAAGCCGACGTTCTGGGCGGTGTTGATCTGGCGGCCTTGAACACGAACGAGGTGCAGATTGGAGCGAACAACGTCATCACGGTCAGGCTTCCGCCGCCGAAGGTCATGCACGTGTACGTGGACGAAAAGCAAACGCGCGTGTGGGACCGTTCGAAGACCTGGTGGACACCGTGGGTGCCCTACGATCCTGAGTTGGAGCAGAAGGCACGACTGGCCGCGCTGGAGACCGTGCAGGCATCCGCGCTGGAGATGGGCATCCTCAGCAACGCGCAGGAGAACGCCGAGAAGGCCGTCCGGGGACTCCTTCAGACCATGGACGTGCGCTCGGTGCGCTTCGAGAGGTCTGAGGGGGGAACTGCTGTTGCGCCATAAAGAGATGTTTCCTTGCGGGACAGAGCGCACCGGTTGTTGTAAGCTTCGAGCGGCAATTCGCGTCTTTTGCTAGAACTGGCAACGAACGAAAATCACGAATCGGGAGTCAATGATGGCGAGTACGACTAAGAAGCGATCCTGGAAGCGGACGGTGATCATTGCGAGTGTGATCGTACTGGCGGGGCTGGGGGTGTGGTACTTCAAGTTCCGCGGAGACAATGCCCCGCAGTATCAAACGATACTGGCCACGCGGGGCGATTTGACACAGGTCGTCACCGCGACGGGCCAGCTCAATCCGGTCACGAACGTCCAGGTTGGCTGCCAGATTTCAGGAGTGATCACCAAGCTTCTCGCGGACTGGAATACGCCCGTCAAGCAGGGTCAGGTCGTTGCCCAGATTGACCCATTGTCCTATCAAGCGACATTGGATTCAGCGCAAGGCAACCTCGCCAACGCTCAAGCAGCTTTGGAGCTCGCGCAGGTTAATGCCAGGCGCTCCCGGGAGTTATACGACAGCAAACTGATCCCCCGGTCGGACTTTGATACGGCGAATGCCACCCTGCACCAAGCTGAGGCCACGGTGAAGGTTAACCAGGCGGCTGTTGAGAAAGCGAAGGTGGATTTGCAGTATTGCACCATCTATTCTCCAGTGAACGGGATCGTCATTTCGCGCAACGTGGACGTTGGACAAACCGTAGCGGCCAGCTTTAACGCGCCCGTTCTATTTGTCATCGCCAACGATCTGGCGAAAATGCAGATCGACTCCAACGTCGCCGAAGCCGACGTCGGCGGCGTGGAGGAGAATCAGAATGTGGATTTCACGGTCGATGCGTTTCCGAATCGCACGTTCCATGGGGAGGTTGTGCAAGTGCGCAACTCGCCGATCACGGTGCAGAACGTCGTCACCTATGACACGGTCATTGGCGTGAACAATTCCGATCTAAAGCTCAAGCCGGGCATGACCGCCAACGTGTCGATTATTGTGGCGGAGCGCAGCAACGTTCTCCGAATTCCCAATGCGGCATTGCGGTTTCGTCCACCGGAATCGGCAACAAACTCGACGCCCCGAACCGCAGGTGGCACTGGTGGCCCCGGCGCCGGGCCACGTCTCGCTGGTTCCAATGGTCAGCACCCCAAAGGGGAGCGACGTCCGACACGCACCATTTACGTTCTGAAGGCCAACAAATTGCAACCGGTTCAGGTCAAAACCGGCATTACCGACGGCATCTACACCGAGATCGCGGATGGTCTCAGCGAGGACGACAAGGTTATCATCACTGCCGTCTACAAACAGGGTGCATCTACACAGCCTGCGAGCCCGTTCGGCGGTTTCCGGCGGTTCTAAGGAAGTGAGAAGTCATGGCTGCGGTCATCAAACTGGATAACGTTCATAAGACCTATCACACCGGCGAGGTGGACGTGCTCGCGGTGCGCGGGGTTTCCATGGAGATCGCTCAAGGTGAGTTTGTGGCCATTATGGGTGCCAGCGGCTCGGGCAAGTCCACGATGATGAATATCATCGGGTGTCTCGACCGGCCCACCGAGGGCCGATATTTGCTGGACGACGTCGACGTCTCGCACTTGGATCGCGATGAGTTGGCCGCCATCCGCAACAAGAAGCTGGGCTTTGTCTTTCAAGGTTTCAACTTGCTGTCGCGCACATCGGCGTTGGAGAATGTGGAACTGCCGATGCTGTACACTCATAACCACCTCACCTCCGCCGAGCAGCGTGAACGCGCGATCCACGCCCTCCGAATCGTTGGTTTGGCGGATCGATCCGATCACCATCCGAATCAACTCTCCGGTGGCCAGCAACAACGAGTGGCCATTGCCCGCGCGCTTGTCAACAGTCCTGCAGTATTGCTGGCGGACGAGCCAACGGGTAATCTGGATACACGGACCAGCGCGGAAGTCATGGGAGTGTTCCAGAAGCTGAATGAGGAAGGCATTACCATTGTTATGGTCACTCACGAACTTGACATTGCTTCCTACACGAAGCGCAACGTTATCATGCGCGACGGCGTGGTCGTTCGCGATGCGCTTGTCGAATGCCGATTGATGGCCGATGTGGAACTTCGCCGGTTGCAGGAGGCCCATCAGGCCGTCAAACTTTCGACATGAGGATTGCCGCCACACTACGAATGGCGCTCCGCGCGCTGCGACGCAACAAAATGCGTTCGACACTGACCGCCTTGGGCATCATTATTGGCGTCGGCGCGGTCATCGCCATGGTCGGCATTGGCAACGGCGCGAAATCACAGGTCGAGGCGCAGATCGCCAGTCTTGGGCAGAACGTCATCCTGGTTTTTGCGGGGAATTGGTCCAGCAGCGGCGCGCGCAGCGGCTGGGGTGGCGCGGGCACGATGACTGTCGAGGATGCAGAGGACATTGCCCGCGAAGTGCCGGGAGTGCTCGCCGTCAGTCCCGAGGTGCGCGACCGCGAACAGGTGCTGGCCAACGGATTGAACTGGAACACGCAGATTCTTGGCGAAAGCCCCGAGTATCTGGATATCCGCGACTGGCCGCTAGAAGATGGAGCGATGTTCACCGAGCAAGATGTGCGCGGTACCGCCAAGGTTTGTATCATCGGCAAAACCATCGTCAACCAGCTCTTCCCGAATGAGGACCCGGTCGGGAAGGTCGTGATCGTTCGCAACATTCCTTTCAAGATTCTTGGCGTGTTGCATCCGAAGGGCTTGTCCGTCATGAACACCGATCAGGATGACGTGGTGATCATTCCCTATACCAGTTTGATGAAGCGGCTCTCCAAGCGCACCAATATCAGTTCAATCATCGTGCAATCTGCTGCGCCCGGCGTTTCGGACAGGGTGCAGCGGGACATGGCGGACCTGCTCCGGCAACGTCACCGCCTCGGTCAAGGCCGCGATGATGATTTCACCATCCGCGGCCAGCAGGAAATTTCCGATACATTCACGGCCACGACGCGAGTGATGACGGTGTTGCTCAGCGCGATTGCCAGCGTGTCGCTCATCGTGGGCGGGATCGGCATCATGAACATCATGCTCGTGAGCGTCACGGAACGGACGCGCGAGATCGGCATTCGCATGGCGGTTGGCGCCCACGGCCGCGACATCCTGCTGCAGTTTCTCATCGAGGCGATCACGCTGAGTTCGCTGGGCGGGGTGATCGGGATCCTGGGTGGAATTGGCTCGGCGAAGTTGCTGTCCGTGATGGCGGGCTGGCCCACGTTGATTTCGGTCAGTTCAGTGGTGATGGCGTTTCTCTTCAGCGCCGCGGTTGGGGTGTTTTTTGGTTTTTACCCGGCGCGAAAAGCTTCTCGTCTCGACCCGATTGACGCGCTACGCTATGAATAACTCCATGAATTCGACGTATTGTTCGACGCCCTTGAGAATCTTTGTTGCCGTGCTCGCCTTGTGCGGGGCGGCATTCGCCGCACGGGGCGACACCGCCGACCAGACGAAATCCCTGACGATGCGCGAGTGTGTCGAACGGGCGCTGGAAAACAATCTCGAGATCAAATCTCAACGTATTAACCCGACCATCGGAACCTGGGGCGTCATCGGCGCACAGGGGATTTATGATCCCCTCTTGAGCGCAGCCGTAAACTATGTGGATTCAACCACCCCGGCGGAATTTGTGGGGGTGGCCACGAATGGACTATTGTCCACGCAGCCAGTCAAGGAACAGCAGCTTCAATCCAGCGGCACCCTCAGCGGATTGCTGCCCAGCGGCGCAACGTACGGGTTGACCGCTTCCGACGCACGTTTTTCCGGCAATACAAGAAGCAACTTTCTGTTCACTGGCACGGCTGGCGTCAGTCTGTCGCAGCCGTTGTTGAAAAACTTTGGATTCGCAGTCAACTCCGCGACCATCCGTATCGCCCGCGAGAACAAAACGATCGCCGTGCAGAATTTTGTCCAGCTTGTCATGAGCAAAATCAACGACGTCAGTACGGCCTATTATGAGTTGATCTACGCGATTGAGAACCACAAGACGGCGGTGGAGAACCGCGAGCTGGCACAGCAATTACTCGACGAGAACCGGAAGCGGGAACAGGTTGGCACGATGTCGCCGCTGGATGTGATCCAAGCCGAGGCCGGGGTCGCCGAAAGCGAACAGAGTGTCATTCTCACGGCGCGGGCGATCAAGGACAACGAAAACACTCTGAAGCGGCTCATTTGCCAGCAGGTGACGGAATTTCGCGGCGTGTCGCTGGTGCCGGTGGATTATCCGCTGGTGCAGATGGTCGCGCTGGACGTCGCGGAGAGCACGCGTACAGCGCTGCAAATGCGGGCTGATTACCTCAGTGCCTTGCACGCGCTGGAAAGCCAGAATATCAGCGTGCAGTTCAATCGGAACCAACTCTGGCCCGAGATCAATCTGCAAGGCAGCTATGGGTTTAACGGCGCCGGCCGCACGTTTGACAGCTTCGGCAACAATCTGGCCAGCGGCGACAGCCCGGTCTGGGGTATCGGTGTGGTTGCCTCGTTCCCGCTGGGTGACCGTCAGGCCCGCTCTGCCTACCACATCTCGAAACTGGACGCCGACCAGGCGTTGCTCAGTCTCAAATCACTCGAACAGGACATCATCGTGGCGGTGGACAACGCCGTCGGACACGTGGAGACTAATTTGAAGAGTGTCGAGGCGGCACGCGCTGCCACCCGTTTGGCGCAGGAATCGCTCGACGCCGAAAAGAAGAAGCTGTTGGCGGGCACCTCCACGACGTTCCTTGTGTTGCAGGCCCAGACGCAACTAGCCACCGCCCGCTCCGCCGAGTGCCGCGCGGAGGCTGATTACGCCGAATCACTCGTGGCCCTGGACTTGGCGGAAGGCACGATCCTGCAGAAGAACAATATCGTGCTTGACGAGAAGTTCTAGGAGTCGCTGCGTGCATCCCGAGTTCATCCGTATCGGCCCGCTCGTCATCCATACCTACGGCGTATTTCTGGCCATCGGATGCGTCGTCGGGCTTGCCGTGGCGGCACGACGCGCGCGGCGCGAAGGGATTGATCCCGAACGGATTGCCGACCTCGGTGCCTGGCTGATCGTGTCGGGAATGTTGGGCGGGAAACTGTTTCACATCCTCTTTTTCTGGGATGACTTCATCGCCGGTTGGCGCGCGGAAGGATTGAACTCGCTACGCGAGGGATTCGTGTTCTACGGTGGGTTTATTGTCGCGTCGCTCGCGGCGGTCGTGTACGCGCGACGGAAGCGATTGCCGGTGGCAAAGCTTGCCGATATTCTCGGGCCATCGGTTGCGCTCGGACACGCGTTTGGACGCCTGGGTTGCTTCTTCAACGGCTGCTGCTTTGGCCGGGCGTGCACGCTTCCGTGGGCGGTGAGATTCCCGCCGCCGCACGTGATGGCCGGCATCCCCGTGCATCCGACGGAGCTTTACGAAGTGTTTGGCAATCTGGTGATCTTCGCGAGTCTGAGTGCGTTCTACCGGCATAAGCGGTTCGATGGCCAGATTTGGTGGTGGTACGTCCTCAGCTATGGCATTCTGCGTTTCACGGTGGAATTTTTCCGCGGCGATTATACGACGTACTACTTCGGGGTCCTGACGATTGGACATCTCATTGCGATGACGATGATCGTCGCGGCAACAACCGCTTTGGTCTTGATTCCCCGGCGCGTGAGGCCGCGCACGGCCTGAAACGCCGGGGTGACGCGATGTCGGCACACATTGTTCCACGGGAAGCTGCGGGCCTGCGCCTCGACCAATTTCTACGGTGGAAGACGCCCGGGCGCTCCCGGGCGTTTCTGCAAAAGCTGATCGAGCGGGGCGACGTGCAGGTCAACGGGCGCGCCGCCAAAGCGAGCTACAAGGTGCGTGCGGGCGACGACGTGAGCATCGAGATCCCGCCGCCGCGCCCGCTGGAGGCGCAACCGGAGGAAATCCCGCTGGACGTACTCTTTGAGGACGATGACCTCATCGTCCTGAACAAGCCGGCGGGGCTGGTCGTGCACCCTGCGGCGGGCAACCGCGAGCACACGCTTGTCAACGCGTTGCTGCACCATTGCCGCGGTCGGCTCGCCGGCATCAGTGGTGTGGAACGTCCCGGCATCGTGCATCGGCTCGACAAGGGGACGAGCGGCTGTATCGTGGTGGCGAAAACTGATTTCGCCCATCAGTCGCTGGTGGCGCAGTTCAAATCGCGTGGCGTGAAGAAGACCTACCGCGCCCTGTGTTGGGGAAGACTCGATCAACCCAGTGGCCGAATTGAGACGATGATTGGCCGCAGCGAACGCAATCGCCAAAAGATGTCGGCGCGCACGGCGCGCGGTCGGCAGGCGGTGACGGACTACCGGGTGCTGAAACAATTTGCAGAGTTCGCGCTGGTGGAACTGCGCATTCACACGGGCCGCACGCACCAGATTCGCGTCCACATGGCGCATATCGGTCATCCGGTGGTGGGAGACGCGACGTATGGGCGCGTCCGCCCGACAAACATTTCGATTGTCCGTCCGCTCTTACACGCCTATAAACTCGGTTTCACGCACCCGCGGTCGGAACAGTTCGTAGAGTTTACCGCGCCCGTGCCGGACGACATGGTAAGGTTGTGCGAGAGCTGAACGAAATCATTGATGAAACGATCACAGTGCTGGAAGATATGAAGCGCTCAGGCGTGACGCATGTCGCGGTTTCGCGGCAGACGCTGGCGGAGTTGGGGAAGGCGCCTAGTGTTGCGGGAGTCGCGTCCCCTCCACGTGGGGGCACGGGGCCTACAGCAGAAGCGACCGTCGAACTCGCGCGCATCGAGGCGCGGGCGAAGGTCTGCGTGAAATGCGGCGAGTTGTCGCGGTGTCGCCACAGCGTCGTGTTCGGTATCGGCAGTCCGCGCGCGGAAATCATGTTCGTCGGCGAAGCGCCGGGACACGATGAAGACATTCAGGGCGAACCATTCGTGGGACGCGCCGGCGAGTTGCTGACGAAAATCATTGCGGCGATGGGATGCAGGCGCGAAGACGTTTACATTGCGAACGTGCTGAAATGTCGTCCGCCGCAGAACCGCACGCCGTTGCCCGACGAAGTGACGAATTGCCTGCCGTACCTGCTGTCGCAGATTGAGGTGATCCAGCCGAAAGTCATCGTCGCGCTCGGCGCGACCGCGGTGCGCTCGTTGCTCGATGTGCAACTCGGCATCACCAAGATGCGTGGCCACTGGTACTCGTTTCGAGATATCCCCATCATGCCGACCTTCCATCCCGCCTACCTGCTGCGCAATCCCCCGGCAAAAAAGGAAGTCTGGGAAGACATGAAGGCGGTGTTGGCGAAGCTCAGTCGAGAAGTGCCGAAGAGTCGAACATGAATGCGATCCGAAGAATGACCTGGTTGCCAACGCACTAGCTCTTGCCATCGGCAGCGACTCAGCCCACTATCGTTTTGCATGCGTAACCGAGTCGTCTGAGGCGTCGCCACTGTAACCGTGGTGTTGCGCTCGTGCAGGAGAATGCGCAGGAGCAAGTAAGAGGCTCGTCAGACAAACCAAACTACCACTGATCTCATCCGAGCAAGGTTACCCATCGCGCAAACACCGTCTGTCCGACCTTCTCCAATGCGGGCAGATGCGTACGTGCGTTGAGGTTGATGGCGGTGCCGTTGAGGCCGGCAGTTTGGAGGTCGTCGGCGAGGGTTTCGACCATCTTGTGAACGTGCGGGAGTGTCACCTCCACGTGGAAAAGCAAGCCATAGGCGTTTTTGCCGTAACGGAAGGCTTGGTGGGCGGTGAGTGCGGAAAACGCCAATGGCGTGGCGCCAGGCGGGAGATCGAAGATATCACCGTGCCAGTGGAGGGCAGTGAAAGATTTTGGGATGCCGGCAAACAAATGGTCAATGGCGGCGAAGTCAGTGAGGGTAACTCGGTTCCATCCAATTTCCTTCTGTCTTGCGGGATAGACGCTTGCGTCGATGGCAGAGGCGAGAAGCTGACTGCCAAGGCAGACGCCGAGGATTGGCTTGGCTTGCTGTAGTGCGTCCTTGATCAAATGGAGTTCGTAGCGCAGGAAGGGAAACCCGTCTTGTTCGTACACACTTTGGGGGCCCCCATAATGATAAGGCCAGCGGCATCGCCCATTTGCCCGGGAACAGGCTGACCCTCGAAAGCGCGGGTGTAGTGGGGCGAAACACCAGCATTTTGAAGGGCTTGGACGATAGTGCCAAGATCTTCGCAATCGTGGTGTTGCAACACATGAACATGTTTCTGTAGATTTTCCATCCGGGAATCGGTACTTTATCACATCGTGCAACGGGTGCTAATCACGGGCGGGGCGGGATTCATCGGGTCTCACCTCGCGGAGGCTTTGGTGACGGAGGGCAAGGAAGTCTTTGTCATTGACGATCTGAGCACTGGTTCGGCCACGAACATCGCCCCCCTGCAAGGCAATCCCCGGTTCCATTTCACGAAAGGCTCCATCCTTAAGGGGAATGAGCTGGAACCGCTCATCGAACAGGTGGATTTCGTCTATCATCTGGCGGCAGCGGTAGGCGTGGAGTTGGTAGTGCGTAGTCCCGTCTTTACTATTGAGGACAACGTTCGCGGCACAGAGAACGTTTTGGCGGCGGCGGCGAGACAGGGGGTTGGGCTGCTATTGACCTCCACCTCAGAGGTATACGGAAAGAGCGAACGCGACCGCTTTCGGGAAGACGACGACTTGCTGATTGGGCCGCCGACGTTTGGACGTTGGAGTTACGCCTGCTCGAAGCTGCTGGATGAGTTTCTGGCCCTGGCCTACTGGCGGGAGAAGAAGCTGCCCGTATTCATTGCGAGGTTGTTCAACACGGTTGGGCAGCGGCAGACAGGGCGATATGGGATGGTTGTGCCTCGGTTTGTGCAGGCGGCGTTGCGGGACGAGCCGATCCTCATCCACGGCGACGGCAAACAGACCCGATGCTTTTGTCATGTGACGGACGTGGTGCGGGCGCTGGTGGCGATGCCGAGCCAGGCGCGGGCCGTGGGCCAGATTTACAACATCGGCAGCACGGAAGAGGTTTCGATTCTCGAGTTGGCGCACCGGGTCAAGCAAATGACAGAAAGCCGGTCTGAATTGCGCTTGATTCCCTACGATCTAGCTTACAGCAAAGGTTTTGAGGATATGCGGCGGCGGGTGCCAAGCATTGACAAAATGTATCAATTGATGGGCTGGCGGCCGACCAGATCATTGGACGAAATCCTGAGGCTCACGATCGAGTTTCGGCGTGAGATGGATGCGCAAGTGGTTCCATCCCAAGGCAACTGAATCATTGCATTTGCCGCTGTGGCGTGTTACTTAAATGGCGCTAGGATGACGGGTATAGGGTATGCTACTAAATGAGCCTGTGGCAGCAGAGTTATGCCGTGAGTGAAAACCACGATATGACCGGCGACTCCAGAGAGATTGTGATGAACTCGGCGCTGTACCGCGAGTTTCTGGCCGAGCGCGAAGAGATACTCCGTCACAAGTGGTTGGAGAGCGAAAAGGCGGGATGCGACATCGGTTTTGAGCGCGCGCTGCTGGATTGGATCTTGAAGCATCGGTCCAGTTGGCGTAAAGCCCGCAAGCAACCCTCTCGCTCGTAGTTTGGCTGAGTTGTTCGATGCACCTTTAAGTCGGCACTGAGAGGCCGACAAGGAGCGACAATGAAAGACCGAAGCAATTTGGAACGGCCGTGTGCCTCGAGTGGGCAGACGGCATTTTTTGTGTCATGAGCGAGGTGGTGCTCATGGACGGCGCGGCGTTGGAGCGGGCACTGACGCGCATGGCCCACGAGATTGTTGAGCACAATCCCGAGGCCGGGTCGCTGGCATTCGTTGGCATCCGCACACAGGGCGTGCCCTTGGCGCATCGATTGGCAACGAAAGTCGGCTCGATCCTCAAGCGCGAACTCCTTGTCGGCGAACTCGACATTAACATGCACCGTGACGATCTCGCGCTGCTGGACTCGCCGCCGAACGTGGGACTTTCCACCATCAAGTTCGACCTGACGGACAAGGCGATCGTGCTGGTGGATGACGTGCTGTTTACGGGGCGAACGATTCGCGCCGCAATGGACGAAATCAGCGATTTCGGGAGACCGCGACGAATTCAGCTCGCGATTCTGGTGGACCGCGGCCATCGCGAGTTGCCGATACGTCCGGATTACGTGGGCAAGAACGTGCCCACCGCGCCTGACGAGCGCGTGCGGGTGCAACTCACGGAAACGGACGGCAAAGACGAGGTGGTGATCGAGCGATGAAGGCGACGAAGTGGAACCACAAGGACTTGCTCGGCATTCAGGAATTAACGGCGGATGAGATCAAGCATCTGCTCGATACGGCGGCGGCATTCAAGGAGGTCGGCGAACGCGCGGTCAAGAAGGTGCCATCGTTGCGCGGCCAGACGATGGTGAATTTGTTCATCGAGCCGTCGACGCGCACGCGCACGAGCTTCGAGCTGGCGGCGAAGCGGCTGTCCGCCGACGTCATCAACATTGCGACGACGGCATCGAGCCTAGTCAAGGGTGAGACGCTCAAGGATACCGCACTAAATCTTCAGGCGTTGAACGCCGACACCATTGTTATCCGGCATTCGGCTGCGGGCGCGGCGCATTTTCTGTCGCGCCTGCTCACGGCGAGCGTGATCAACGCCGGCGACGGCGCACACGAGCATCCCACGCAGGCCTTGCTGGATGCGTTTACGATTCGTGAAAAAAAAGGGCGCATCAAAGGATTGAACGTGACCATCCTCGGCGACATTCTGTACTCGCGGGTCGCGCGCTCGAACATCTGGCTGCTCACCAAACTCGGCGCGCGGGTCACGCTGGCAGGGCCGTCAACGCTCGTGCCGCGGGTGTTTGAGGGGTTCGGGTGCCGCGTGACGCACGACATCGAGGAGGCGATTCGCGACGCCGACGTGATCAATTTGCTGCGCATCCAGCACGAGCGGCAGCGCAAGACGATGTTTCCGAGCATCGGCGAATACGCGGCGATGTTCGGCCTGAACAAGGAGCGCTTCGCGCGCACCAAACCGGACGCGATGATCATGCATCCCGGGCCGATTAATCGCGGCGTCGAAATTGACAGCGAGATTGCCGATTGCAGCCGCTCGGTGATTTTGGAGCAGGTGACGAACGGCCTGGCGGTGCGCATGGCGGTGTTGTTCCTGTGCGCGGGCAAGAGAAAGTCAACGGAGGGCACGGAGTGAACTCGCTCGTGATCAGGAACGGCCGCGTAATCGATCCCGCAAGCAACGTGGACGAGGTGCGCGACGTGTGGGTGGTGGATGGCAGGATTGCGTTTACCGCCGCGAAGGGCGCGGAGGTGATCGACGCGACCGGAAAGATCGTTTTACCAGGGTTGATCGACATGCACGTGCATTTGCGCGAACCGGGGCGGAGCGACAAGGAAACGATTGAGACGGGGACGCGTTGCGCGGCGCGTGGCGGATTCACGTCGGTGGTGTGCATGCCCAACACGACGCCGGCGGCGGACAATACGGGGACCATCGCTTTCATCAAGCAGCGCGCGGCGGAGGCGGCGTGTGTCCACGTGTTCCCGACGGGAGCGATCACGAAGGAGCTGAAGGGTGAAGAGTTGGCCCCGATTGGGTCGCTGAAGAAGGCGGGGGTGGTGGCCATCACCGACGACGGGCATTGCGTGCAGAATAACGAGTTGATGCGGCGGGCGATGGAGTACGCGAAAATGTTCGACCTGCCGCTCCTGGATCATTGCCAGGACTACAATCTGGTGGCGGATGGCGTGATGAACGAAGGCCATTGGAGCGCGGCACTTGGGTTGCGCGGCTGGCCCGCCGTTGGCGAAGATGTGATCGTGGCGCGAAACATACTGATTGCCGAGCAAACGGACTGGCATATCCATTGTCAGCACGTTTCGTCGGCGGGTTCGGTGGAACTCATTCGACAGGCAAAGAAGCGCGGCATCAAGATTTCCGGCGAAGCGTGTCCGCATCATTTTACATTGACGGAGGAGTGCGTGAAGACCTACGACACGAACTTCAAAATAAATCCGCCGTTGCGCACGGAACGGGACCGGGAAGCGATTTTGGAAGGGTTGGCTGACAACACGCTGGAAGTCATTGCCAGCGATCACGCGCCGCACTGCACGTATGAGAAAGAAGTGGAATTTGATTTCGCGCCATTCGGGATCATTGGATTGGAAACCGAACTGGCGCTTTCACTGGAACTCGTGAAGAAGAAGGTTCTGAACCTGCGGGCTCTTGTTGAAAAACTCACTATGAACCCGGCCCGCTTGCTGGGGTTGAAGAAAGGCACGCTCGCAATTGGCGTGGATGCGGACATTACCGTCGTTGACCCGGAACGTGAGTGGACCTACGATGTCGCGCGGTCTGCGAGCAAGTCCCGCAACACACCGTTCGATGGATGGAAGCTTCGCGGGCGAGCGCTGGCGACGATTGTGAATGGTGAGGTCGTTTGGCGAGAGAACGGACACGGATGAGATGGCAACGGAATTGAACGGAGTTTTCGCCCTCGAAGATGGCACGGTGTACCGCGGGGTCGGGTTTGGAGCCAAGGCTTCGGCTTGTGGCGAAGCTGTATTCAACACGTCGATGACCGGCTATCAGGAGATTCTCACCGACCCGTCTTACAAGGGCCAGATCGTTGCGATGACGTATCCGGAAATCGGGAATTGTGGAACGAATTCCAGGGACGTTGAGAGTTGGCGCCCGCACGTGGCAGGGCTAGTGGTGCGTCAGCTTTCCGCTGTGGCATCAAATTGGCGGTCGGAAGCTCTTCTTCCAGAATATCTTGTCAAGCACAGTATTCCCGGAGTTTCAGGCATTGATACTCGCGCGCTGACGAAAATCTTACGAGTCAAAGGCGCCATGAAGAGCTGCATATCGACGGAGGAGATAAGCGATCAGGAAGCAGTCGAGCGAGCGCGTGACTGGCGGGGCATCCTTGGTGTGGATTATGTGAAGGAGGTCACACATCGGAAAGCGTTTTTGTGGGACCCCGAAGACGAGGTCAGTCAGGCATGGAACATTGGGCGAAAGGTCGATGGGAAAGTGCAGTACGCGAACGATCTTCCGGAAGCGGACATTCCAATTGTGGCATTCGATTTCGGCATCAAATACAACATTCTGCGTAAACTACGCCAGAACGGGTTTCGTGTTCAGGTCGTACCAGCAACCGCCAAGGCGAGTGAAGTACTCACCTATAAGCCGCAGGGTGTGTTTTTGTCGAACGGGCCAGGCGACCCGGAAGCTTTGGACTACGCGCACGGGGCGGTACGAGATCTGATGGGTGAAGTCCCGATCTTCGGGATTTGTCTTGGGCATCAGATTTTGGGATTTTCATTTGGAGGACGGACTTTCAAGCTGAAATTCGGGCATCGGGGTGGGAACCAACCGGTGAAGGATCTTACGAGCGGGAAGGTTTCAATCACTGCTCAAAACCACGGATTCGCTGTTGACCCGGCAAGCTTGAATCAAGATGACGTCGAGATTACACAGATCAATCTGAATGATCAGACAGTTGAAGGGATGCGACACAAAAAGCTACCAATCTTCAGTGTTCAGTATCATCCGGAAGCCTCTCCGGGGCCACATGATGCGGAGTTTCTATTCGGTGAGTTCAGAAGACTAATTCTTGACTCAAGATAGCTATCTATCCGGCCCGTTTGATCCAAACAAGAAGGATGGCGATGTCAGCGGGCGTGACCCCTGGAATTCGGGATGCTTGGCCGATTGAATCAGGGCGGTAGCGAGACAACTTCTGACGAGATTCGAACCTGAGAGCGTCGATTTTATTGTAGTCCATCCAAGCAGGAAGGCGTTTGTCTTCAAGCTTACGGAACCGTCCGATCTGTTCGATGTCGCGCCTTATGTAGCCGGCATACTTAATCTGGATTTCCACCTCTTGGGAAATGTCGTCAGGGAGACTTGGGTCGGCAATGGGGAGCGACTTATAAGTGATCTCAGGTCGACAGAGGATTTCGGCATAAGAGGATGAAGCATTCCGTAGTTTGTTAAGGCGGCTGAGCTCTCGTTCGATAGATTGGCTCTTCTCTTGAAATAGAGCCCAGTGCTCATTGTCGACCAAAGAGACCTTACGACCCAAGGGTGTGAGGCGGAGGTCGGCATTGTCTTGGCGGAGCAAGAGGCGGTACTCCGCTCGGGATGTGAACATCCGATACGGTTCGTCAGTACTCTTGGTAATGAGGTCGTCAATTAACACGCCGATGTAACCATCTGCGCGTGTGAGTATTAGCGGAGTAGCAGTTTTGATTTTCAGAGCAGCGTTGATTCCGGCTATTAGGCCCTGTGCACCAGCTTCTTCATATCCTGAAGTTCCGTTGATTTGGCCAGCGAAGAAGAGGTTTTCAATCCGCTTTGTCTCCATGGTGGGGTGTAGTTGGTGAGGGAGACTGTAGTCGTATTCTACGGCGTAAGCAGGTCGCATGATCTGCGCATTCTCAAGACCGACTATGGTCTGGATCATCTGGATCTGAACGTCCTCTGGAAGGCTGGTGGAAGCACCGTTTACGTAGAATTCATCGGTGGCTCTTCCTTCCGGCTCGAGGAAGATCTGGTGGCGTTCCTTTTCTGGGAACTTCACGAACTTGTCTTCGATTGAGGGGCAGTAGCGAGGTCCTACTCCTTCGATCTGACCAGAGTACATGGGCGAACGATGGAGATTGGCCTGTATGACATCTCTAGTTTTTTCGGTAGTGTATGTGAGATAGCATGGCAGTTGTTCCACGTGGAACGTTCGCTGAGTGCGGTAGGAAAAGAACGGAATTGGTTCTTCTCCGGGCTGCACATCCATCTTGGAGAAGTCGATCGATCGCCTGTTTAGCCTTGGAGGAGTGCCAGTTTTTAAGCGGCCCAGTTCGAAGCCCAGACGCTTTAGGTTGTCGGACAACGAGTAAGCCGCAGGCTCACCTGCGCGCCCTGCCTCCATCTTCGATTCCCCTATATGGATCAGACCCCTAAGAAACGTTCCAGTGGTCACGATGACGCTTGCGCCATCGAAACGCGTACCCATCTTCGTGACGACACCGACGACTTTATCTCCCTCGACAAGAATTTCATCGATCATCGCCTGCTTTACATCCAACCTCGATTGCTTCTCGACGACCCATTTAAGGCGGAATTGATAGGCCTTTTTATCGCACTGAGCGCGCGGAGCCCAGACGGAAGGCCCCTTTTTCGTGTTGAGCATCCGAAACTGAATGCCGGTCTGATCGGTGTTAATGCCCATTTCGCCACCAAGAGCATCGATCTCCCTGGCAAGATGACCTTTGGCGAGGCCACCAATTGCCGGGTTGCAGGACATTTGTCCGATGGTATCGAGATTTGTAGTCAGCAAAAGCGTCTCGCAACCCATGCGTGCGCTGGCGAGTGCTGCCTCTGTCCCTGCGTGACCTGCACCGATTACGATTACGTCGTATTGGTTTGGATATCTGAACGTATTACTCATTTGCCGATGCAGAAGGTGCTAAAGATCCTGTCCAGCATGTCATCAGTGCTTGTCTTACCAACGATCACGCCGATGCAGTCTAGACTTAGGCGAAGCTGTTGAGAGACGATCTCAATGGCCACAACTTCCTTTAGTTGATGGCATGCTTCTGTCAAGTATTTATCTGCTGCTTCAAGCGAAGCTGTATGTCTCGTATTAATGGCAACATCGATGTCGGCGGTGCCCACGGTGCCGGAATAAGCGAGATCGAGCAGTTCTGTTTGAAGAACGTCCAAGCCGTCCCCTCGTAGCGCTGATACAAGGAGGTACTCACGACCTCGAATCTCAGGCGATAAACGAAAGCGCCGAGGTAGGTCTGCTTTGTTCAGAACCAGTATCGTATTCGTATTGGGACAGGCCCTCATGATATCGGAGTCAGCGGAAGTCATCGGCTTTGAGGCGTCGCACACATGCAGCACTATCTCACTGGTGGCCAACGTGTTACGGCTTCGACCAACTCCAAGCTTTTCGGCGGCTCCTCGCGAACGACGAATGCCGGCTGTGTCCGTGAATCGAAACGGAACGCCCTTGATGCTGGCACTCTCTTCGATCGTGTCGCGCGTGGTTCCTGGAATCGGCGTGACAATCGATCGGTCTTTCCCAACGAGGGCATTGAGGAGGCTGGATTTACCCACGTTGGGACGTCCGACAATCGCGACGGATATACCATCGCGTAGAATCTTACCTTCGCGGGCGGTTGCGAGAAGGGACCGGAGGAAGTTCAGGGTTTCTTCCGTGCCGCGAAGCAGATCCGCGCGTACTTCCGGGCCAAGGTCTTCATCAGGGAAGTCGATATGAGCTTCAATGTGGGCCAGAATCGTCAGTAATCGGTCGCGGGCTTGGTTGATTTTTGCGGAAAGATGGCCTTCCAACTCGTGAACCGCAGCTGCATGGGCGCGATCTGACTTGGCGCGAATCAGATCCATGACACCCTCCGCCTGCGTCAGGTCCAGGCGGCCGTTCAGGAAGGCGCGTTTGGTAAATTCGCCGGGCTCGGCCAGACGGGCGCCACTTTGCAGGCAAAGTGCCAGAGCTTTGCGGGCGGTCAGCACGCCGCCGTGACAATTGATCTCGACGGTGTCTTCCTTCGTGTACGTACGGGGTGAGCGCATGACAGCGAGCATGACCTGATCGATGACGGCGCCATTCGAACCAATGGTACCGAAGTGCAGCGTATGGGAGGGGAACTCGGACGGCCGTCCGCGGCGGGAATGAAAAACACGGTCGGCAAGGTCAAAGGCCTGTGGGCCGGAAACGCGAATGATGGCGATACCACCTTCGCCAATGGGAGTGGAAATGGCCGCGATCGTATCTTCCATGAACTCGCCCTCGCCTGCAAACAAGCGGGGAGTATAGCAGGCGCGCGGCGGATTTCAACGAGCGTGGCAGCAGGACGGCGCTGACGATTCTAGTCGTTGGCGAGAATGCGGCGGGATTCGTCGAGAAAGATTCCGCGGAAATTCATCTTGAGGGCGTCGGGATTGGTGGCCTTGGCGAGAGCCTCCTCTTCCGTGATCAGTTTCGCCTTCGCGAGTTTGTAGAGGGCTTGGTTGAACGTTTGCATGCCATCGTCGGCGCCGGTTTCGATTGCGGCGGAGAGTTTATCGAGCATGTTCTGTTCGATGAACTTTCGCACGGTCGCCGAGTTGAGCATGATTTCGACAGCGGGAACGACGCTGCCGGCGATGGCCGGGACAAGTCGTTGACAGACGACTGCGCGCAGATTGGCGGCGATCTGGCGGCGAATCTGGTCGCGTTCATGTGCGGGAAAGAAATCGAGAGTCCGTCCGATGGCGGAATACGCCGTCGTGGTGTGCAGGGTCGTGATGACCAGGTGGCCGGTGTCGGCGGCGGCGAGAGCGGCCATGAACGACTGGCTGTCACGCATTTCGCCGATTATGATGACATCGGGGTCCTGGCGCATGACATGGACGAGCGCCCGCTCGAAACTCAACGTATCGAGCCCGACTTCGCGTTGTTCAATGACCGATTGTTTGTCCTCGAAAATGTACTCGATCGGGTCTTCGAGGGTGATGATGTGACATTTCTCGGTCTCGTTAATGTGCTGAACCATTGCAGCCAGCGTGCTGGATTTGCCGCAGCCCGTCGGGCCCGTGACGAGGATGATCCCGCGCTCCGCGCTGGCGACTGTTCCCATCTGCTCGGGAAGATTCAAATCCCGAAACGACGGCACATGCGTCTTGACATAACGCATGGCGAACGACGACACCCCGCGCTGGTAAAAGACATTCACACGAAACCGGCCGAGGGCGGGGTCGATGTAGGAAAAATCCGCTTCCTTCTCGCGGTCCAGCCGGGCCTCGAGGTGCTTCGGCAGCATGTGCCGGACGATTTCCTCGACTTGCTCTTTGGTCGGGGGATCCACCTGTACGGGGAACAATTCACCCGAAATGCGGATGGTTGCATGATGGCCGGGTTTCACATGGATGTCGGAGGCACCCATGTTGACGGCGAATTTCAGGAGGCTGTGAAGATACTCCATAGAGTCAGCGTGAGATCGAGATGCTGAGGGGGGCAACGGCGGAGGGAGCGGCACTGAGCTGGGCTTGCGCCCGCTTCGGCAGGTCCAGGAACATCAGCACCACCTGAAAGCCCTTGCCCTGCTCGCGTCGCGTACACTGCACGACGACTCCGCGACAATCGATATCCCTATGTTGATCCCTTCGCGCTCCCGAATTTGGCAAGCGCATCTCCACGCCAACTTCCATCCACTCGGGCATGAACGTATCGGTCAAAAACGTCATGCCTTTGGGACTCAGAACGAACGCCTTATCAAGAACAGCTGCCTTGCGGGAGCGTTTCTCTTTCAGCTCCAGGTCAAAAACTCCTGAAAAGTCTCTCTTGGTCACACCCATATTATCTCACTCTCCCGCACAGAACCGTCCGTCAACTTAGCACCGGCCATGCCCGGTGTCAACGAGCGCCCCCTTAGTCGTATTTACCACTGGATGACACACGAGGCCCAGGTCAAACCGCTGCCGAAGACGACCAACAGAATCAAGTCGCCACGCTGGAAGCGCCCTTCCCGGGCTGCTTCATCGAGTGCAATCGCGACCGACGCAGCGGAGATGTTACCGTAACGGTGCAGGTTTACGTATACCTTCTCCATGGGCGCGCCGATGCGCCCGGCGATGGCCTCGAGAATGCGGATGTTGGCCTGATGCGGGATGACGCACTTGATATCGTTGATGGTCAGGTTGCATCGCCGCAACGCCTCTTCCGCGGCGGTCTGCATGGCGACGACGGCGCTTTTGAAGACCTCTTTGCCGGCCATCTTCAAATGGTGCATGCCGGCGCTTACCGACTCTTTCGATGCAGGATAACGCGCGCCACCTGCGGGCATCAAGAGGATGTCCGCCTGCGCGCCATCCGCACCCATGCAGGTCGTGAGAATCCCGTGTCCATATTCCTCGCCGCGGCTCTGGAGGATTGCCGCGCCCGCACCGTCGCCGAAGAGCACGCACGTGCTGCGGTCCTGCCAGTCGATAATCGTGGAAAGCTTTTCGGCGCCGATGACCAGTACCGTGTTGTAAGTCCCCGACGTGATGAACTGCTGTCCGATTTCCATGCCGTAGAGGAAGCCCGAGCAGGCCGCTTCGATGTCGAAACCGGCGGCGCGTTTGGCGCCGATTTTCTGCTGGATGAGGCACGCGGTTGCGGGGAACGGCATATCCGGCGTGATCGTGGCGCAGATGATCAAATCGATCTGGTCCTCGCGCACATTGGCCTGCTCCATTGCGCGGCGGGCGGCCTCGGCGGCCATGTCGGACGTGCACATCCAGTCGGGAGCGATGCGGCGCTCCTTGATGCCCGAGCGGGTCGTGATCCACTCATCGGTGGTATCGACCAATTTTTCCAGATCGGCGTTCGTAAGCACGCGGTCGGGTACGTACGAGCCCGTGCCGACGATGTGCACGGGCCTAAGAAGCAGTCTCGACCTGGGATTGCGTAAATTGGGTTTGGTGGACTTTGTCATGGAACTTTCTGATTTCGTCGACGATGTGCTCATTGAACTGGCACTCGATGAACTCCGTGGCCCCGCGGATGGCATTCTTGACGGCTTTCGGCGAACTGGCGCCGTGCGCCTTGATGCAGATGCCGTTAATCCCCAACAAGACGGCTCCGCCGTATTCGTCGGGATCCGCCTTGCGTTTGAGCGCTTTGAACGCGCCGCCGGCGAGTACCGCGCCCAGCATTCGCAGTGGATTCTTCTTCAGTTCGTCTTTCAGCCAGCCGCCGACCAGGCGGGCGGTACTCTCGCAGGCTTTCAAGACCGCGTTCCCGACGAACGCGTCCGTCACAATCACGTCCGCATGGTTGGAAAACAAGTCGTGGCCGTCGATGTTGCCGACAAAATTCAGGTCCGTCTGCTTGAGCAGCCGATGCGCTTCGAGGGTCAACTCGTTGCCCTTCATGTCCTCGGTGCCAATCGACAGGAGCGCGACACGTGGCCGCTCGTATCCGAGGATCTGTTTGGAGTAGAGGCTACCCATGATGGCGTACTGGACGAGGTTGGAGGGATGCGGTTCGAGGTTGGCGCCGGCGTCCAACAATACCGAAATGTTCCCGGGCGCGGGCAGGAGCACGACCAAACTGGGTCGATCGACGCCTTCGAGGGTGCGTAGTTTGAGGTGCGCCGCCGTGAGGAGCGCGCCGGTGTTGCCTGCGGAGACCACTGCGTCCGCGGCGCCGCTCTTCACCAGATCGATGGCGCGGCCCATCGAACTATCCTTTTTGCGGCGGACGGACAGCACGGGCGGGTCGTTCATCTCAATGACTTCGCTGGCGTGGACGACCTCGATGCGCTTGTCGGGTGGGCCGAGGTTGCGCAAGTTCTCGTCGATGCGGGTCTGGTCGCCCACGAGGTAGAGGTGGGTGATGCGGTTATTGTCGCGGAGAGCTTCCACGGCCCCGGCAACGATGTTCCGGGGGGCAAAATCCCCACCCATCGCATCGATGGCCAGTCTCATGGCAGGATTAGGCGGCGGTTACAGATACGACCTGTCGGCCTTTGTAATAACCGCAGGACGGGCACACGCGGTGGGGCCGCACCCGCGCGCCGCATTGGGAACACTTGGACAGCTGCGGCGCCTTGGGACGGTGCGAAGCCTTGCGAGTGCGCAGGCGCATTTTCGACATTCTACGTTTCGGGACACCCATGGGAAATGCTCTCCGTTACTTCAATTTCAGGTTCAAGTTATCCAACGCATGCCAGCGCAGATCGCCTTCTGACGGCTTACATCGGCACGGCCCTTTATTTAAATCCTTGCCACAATGCGGGCACAATCCCCGGCAACCCTCGGTACAAAGGGCCCGCTGTGGAAGTTCGAGGATAATATCTTCGCGCATATTGGCAGTCAAGTCCACGAAGTCTTCGCCTTTCAGTTCCTGGTGGAAGGCAAAATCCTCCACTTTCAGCGGCAACTCGAATACGCGGAGGCATCGGCTGCACCGGAGCATCGCCGGCGTGCTGATTTGGCCCGTGACCAGCAGCGCATTGCCCTGCAATTGCGCCAGCAAGTCATACTCCACGTCGTGTTCGAACCGGGCGTCCGGTTCGTCCAGATCCATGATCGAGGAAGGATCGCTCCCGCGCAGCGTTTCCCCATCCTCCGGGATACGCTTGACGTTGATTTTCATGGTTCCCCTTTCGCCCCAAGCGCTACGGATGTCAATCCGGGGGCTTCGAAGCAAATTTGCGTCTCAATGCACGTTCGACACCGCGTGGCACGAAATTGCTCACATTGGCGCCGAGTCGACAGATCTCTTTGACCTGCCTTGAACTGATAAAGGTGTACTCATCCTTGGTCATCAAGAAGATCGTTTCGATGCCCGAATCCAGCTTGCGGTTCATGAGGGCGAGTTCGAATTCGAACTCGAAGTCAGAAACAGCCCGTAATCCGCGAACGAGAATGCTGGCGCGCCTGCTGCGGGCGTAATTCACAAGCAGGCCATCGAAACTGTCCACAGACACGTTTTTCAGTCCCTTGACCGCTCCGGCGGCCAACCGCATCCGGTCGGGCGCGCTGAACAGGGGTTTTTTCTCCTGATTGACGGCCACCGCAACGATCACGCGATCAAACATTTGGGAAACCCGGCGCACGATGTCGAGATGACCGTTGGTGATGGGATCGAAGCTGCCCGGGTAGACTGCAATCTTCAACATGAACCTCCCTGCCCTTGGTGGTAACGATAATTTTCACGCCGTCGTTTTGCAATCTTTTCTTTTTTAGCGGCGCTGCGTATTCTATGGTCAGTAACGGCACCCATGAGACACACGAAAATCACGTGCACGATCGGCCCGAGTATCGAGTCGGCGGAAATGTTGGAGAAGATGATCCGGGGGGGCATGAACGTCGCCCGGTTGAACATGAGCCATGCGACGCACGAGTGGACCCGCGCGGTGTTTCAACGGATTCGCGCCGCCTCGGAGACGGCCGGGATTCCCTGCGCCATCATGATGGACACGCAAGGCCCCGCGATTCGCACCGGGGACCTGCCTATTCCGCTGGAATTGAAGCCGGGCGACATTTTTGAGTTTACGGTCAAAGGCGCGCAGAGCGAAGAGGAGAAGTCGGTGGACGTCAATTACCCGAACCTCGTCAAGGACATCCACGAAGGTGATACGGTGCTGGTGGATAATGGGGTCATCCGGCTACGGGTGTTGCAGAAGCTGCATCGGCGGATGCGATGTGAGGTGCTGACGGAGGGGGAACTCGGTTCCCGTCGCCACATCAACCTGCCGGGCGTTAAGATCAACATGCCGTCGATCACCGAAAAGGATCGGCACGACATCGAACTGGGCATTTCGCTGGGGATTGATTTTATCGCGCTGTCCTTTGTCCGGGAGCGGAAGGACATCGTGGAGCTTCGCGAGATGCTGAGCGCCCGCGATTCCGATGCGAAGATTATCGCCAAGATTGAAGATGAGCAGGCAGTCGTCAATCTGGTTGACCTGATTGATGCGGCGGACGGCATTATGGTGGCGCGGGGCGATCTCGGCATCGAATGCCCATACGAGGAGCTGCCGATTATCCAGCGCCGCACGGTCAAGGCGTGTATCCGTTACGGGAAGCCGGTCATCGTTGCAACTCACATGCTGGAGTCGATGATCGAGAATCCGATGCCGACACGCGCCGAGGTAACGGATGTGGCGAACGCGGTGTTCGAGCAGACCGATTCGGTCATGCTTTCGGGTGAGACAACGGTCGGGAAGTATCCCCTCGAATGCCTCGAAGTGCTCGACCGCATCGCCCAGCGGATTGAACGCAGCGGGGGGGCGCGTTTCGCGGAGAAGGTCGAATTGGCCGAAGAACGCCAGAAGATCGTACGTTCTGCCGTGGTCATGGCCAATGAATTGAAAGCCAAGGGGATCCTTGTCTTCACCCGGTATGGACACATGGCGCAATACACGTCGTGGCTGCGACCGGAGCACTCGGCGATCTTTGCGTTCACAAACTCCGAGCGGATACGCAACCAGCTCAATCTCTACTGGGGTGTGATGCCGCACGTGATTCAGTTCAGCGAAGACCCCGAGGTCACGATTTTGCGGGCGCAGCAATCTCTTCTGGAGCGCGACCTGCTTGCGAAGGGCGATCAAGTGGTGGTTATTTCCGACATCCTTGCTCGCGATAAGCTGATCAATGCGGTTCAGATGCGCATTGTCGAATAGCCGTGCCCCGGTCGGGCAGGCGGTCGGCGAACTCAGCCGGCTAATCGAATAACCCTGATGCGGGGCGGTATGGCCCGTAGGCTGCTAGTAAGAACCTGTTGAGGTTCACGGGTTATGCAGCAATACTTCGCTAACTGGTTGATACGACGCCATCAAGAGGCCGTTCGGCAAAAGCCAGACCACCCCAAAGCGTGGTCCAAGCTATATACGATTTGCACCCAGGAGAGTAAATCCTCGGAGTTTATGCAATTCTGCGAGGAGATCGTCAAAGCTCACCCCGGGAATCGACACGCCTGGACTTTTCTCCAACTCAGCGTCAAGGACGAAACTCATCCTATCGATCTTCTGACGTTTTCGAAGGAAATCGTTCGCCTTCATCCCGACGATGAGCGTGCATGGGTGCGCCTCGATGCTGCCTATGAGAAGGAGGAAGACGACTTCGACCAGATCGATTTCTGCCTGGAAATCACCAAACGGCAGTCCAGCAATCCATCCGCCTTGGCGCGCCTCGTCCAAGCCTACAAGAAGCAGGGCAAATACACCGAGTTAATCTCCGTTTGTTTTCAACTCCTGACTGCAAGGCCGGGCGACGCGCAAACTTGGTGCAATCTCGCCGACGCTTATGCCGCGCGCTGCAAGTACGACGACGCCGTTTCCTCATACGAAAAGGCAATTGCGTTGAAGCCAAACTTCGTCGTCGCGTGGAACAACCTTGGCAACGTCTACCACCTCCAAGCGCAGTACGACAAGGCCGTGCGGGCCTACCAAAAAGCCATTTCGATCAACTCGGGTGACGCTACGCCCTGGGTCTGGCTCTGCCTCGCCTACGCGGAGATGGGCAAGCCGAAGGAAGCGCATGAAGCCGTCGAAAAAGTTGAAAAACGCCTCCCGCTCGTCGCCAGCATGCTCCACGAGGAATTGGCAGAAAAATTCTCCGCCGTGGCCGCTCGCTGAAGCCAGTCCACCCCGCAAGTGACCGCAACCTCCGCGCCATCGATTGATCCCGCCTCACCCCGCCACCACGCGTTTCCGCCCCCCTCCACCTCCTGTCTTCAGACTCCCCGATCCGAATCCTTCTCGGAGCTGAATTCTGTCTCCTTTCCTTTCGTTTTGGCTCCGTTCCTGCCAGAACGAACCCATTTCCCACCCCCAAATGCCCCCAATTGGGTTCGTTTTCTTCGCTCAAACCCACCTTCCAGTTTGTGTAGTGACTTCATGACCAAATACTTACGTGTTTTCAACTTGGCTTCGTTTCGCAAAAAGCACCTTAGTAGAAGCCTCCCCCTCCCAACCGACGTTCCCTCGCCGTCTCTCTGAGATCTCCAATCTGCAATTCCCATGGGTTCTGTACGCCGTCCATCTTATGTCAAGCAACTATCGCCCTTATACCACTGCCGCACCCCCGCGTCCAGCAAGAACTATCGATTCCCGATATGCACTCCCCGGTAGGTAGGGGGGGCACCCATTAAAGGTTCCGATCAAGACAAAAGTTTCCTCCACTGGCTTTCCCAGCCTTCGTTGCTTCTTCTTCGGTTGAACCTCTCACCGCGTACCGAGTTGACTGTCTGCGCCTGGGTTGTTTCGTCTGGCTGTTTTGTTCAGTCACCCATCTGGTTCTAGACCACGCCTCGGACTCTCGCCCGATCTCGCGTGGCCCTTGTCCGCGGTGCGGACCCAGAAAACCCTCAGTACCACATCGTGTCCACTCATCGGGGTCAACTCTTCAATATTGCAAATCGTTCGTCACGCCATCCCTCCCCGACCACAATCGAAAGTAATGTCGGCCGTACGAAGCCACCGCCCTGCCAAATCCGTCCTGGGCTTGCAACCTTATCGGAAAACGCTACCATCATCTCCGACTGCTTCCCGTGGTGAAATTATGCCTGGATGGTTAAAAACGGAAAACCGGCCAACGAGATTTACAGAATACAGGATTGCGACCGCCTCGACCGCTGAGAATCTGGTTGCCGAAGTAAACAGGTTGATGAAAAACCGATGGCAACCCTGCGGCGGACTGGTGGTGACGCGTGAAATCGTCTCGGGTATCAGGGAAACTTTCATGCAGCCGATGGTCCGAGAGTCGACCAAGCATGCCGGTCGGCTAACCAAGGCATCCGAGTCTGCCCCCCAAAACCTCGAACCTCAGACCAACACCTGACGACCACGAGCGATCCGTCTAGGAGGTCGGTCATTGACTATCGAGAAAGTTGCCCAAGCGGCACGACTACTTCGGCACGCCGGACGAAGCGATCTTGCACCGAAAGAAGTTCACCTGCGTGTCGCCGTACACTGCCCCCCGCACCAGCTCCCACGTCTCGCTCACGGCCAGCGCATCGCGTTTCGCTGATTCCAGCACGAACCATCCATCGCTCGCCACCAATTCCGGCAGCGTCGCGTCCCGCAACAACGCCTGCGCCGCCTCACCATACGGCGGATCGGCGAAAATCAGCGAGTAATCCTCCCCGGCAACCGCCAGCGCCTTGATCTGCGATTCGACCGCCGTGCGCGACACGGAGAATGTGCACCTCACATCGCGGTTCCGCCGAAACGCCTCCAGGTTTCGCTCAAGGCATCCCAGCGCACCACGCGCATTCTCAACAAACATCACCGACTCCGCGCCGCGACTCGCCGCCTCCAGCCCGAGCGCTCCCGTTCCCGCAAACAAATCCAACACCCGCGCGCCGATCACCCGCTCCCCCAGACTGGAAAACACCGCCTCGCGGATGCGATCCGTCGTCGGCCGCACCCCCGTGCGCGGCACCGCCAGCGTCATTCCTTTCGCGAGACCAGCGATGATGCGCATGGTTACTTCCAGAATTTTTGCAGCAACTGTTCCCCAACGCCCGTCAGGACACGCTTGCCCAAATCGGTCTTCGGTTTGTCATACGGGCCTGTCACCTTGAAATCCAGCGCCAGCGAACCGTCCGGCTGTTCGGCGAACAGACCGCGGATTTCGGGCAGCGTGCGATCCAGCGCTCCCTTGGCAAACGTGAGCGTCATGTCCTGTCTCAGGGAATGGTCATCGAGCGACACCGAACCCTTCCCGGTGATTTGGATTTGCGGCGATGTGAGCCGGATGACCGGCGTCTGCACCACGTTGTTGCTGATCGAAAACTCCACCACGCACTCGCTGAATTTCAAATCGCGCAGCATGTCGATCTGCAGCGCGGTTGCCAGCACGTTCAGCAACGGGATCTCCATCAACTGGCCGTTATCAATCTCCGCCCGCCCGTTGCCGATGATCGTCGGCAACCCGCCCGTGCCCGCCACCGCCACGTTCGCCTTCAGGGTGCCGCTCAACACCGGCTTCTTGCCCGCCTCTTGGAAAAACGCCCCCACGTCGCTGTCATTCACCTGCAAGTTCACAACGTATTGAAACCCGCCGCTGATTCTTAACGCGACGTCCCCCGCCAGCGTGCCCTTCGCCAGTTTGCCGCTCAACGCCGTCAGCGCCACCTTGTCCGCATCGAATGTCACGGGCGTGGCCACTTTCTCCACGAACAGCGCGTCACCCAGATTGATCTTGTCGATCCCCGCCTTGCCCGTCCCGGCAAGTTTGTTGTCGAGGAGACTCACCGAACTGGAGAAATTGATGCCATCCAACTTCACGAGCGGCTTGTCTTTCCCGCTCACCATCGACACGCTCCCCCGCGCGATCGCGAGCTTGGAGAGAACAACGTCCACCGAAGTCGGTGCGGCGGACTTCGTGGTTGCGGCCGGCGGCGGGGTCGCGGCTGCCGGCTTGGCCTTGCCTTCCTTCGCGCCGAACTTCTCATAGTTCCAATCGCCCGCATCGTTTTGGGCCAGCGTGATGACGGGCTTGTCCAGCGAAAGCTGTTCAATCTCCACCCGCCGGCGTAACAACGGCCACAATCGATACCGCAACACAAAGGCCTCAGCCGTGACCATGTCGCCGGTAAATCCAGCCGGGTTCCCGACAACTACGCCGCGCAGTTCCACGCCGCTGAACAACGACGCATGCAGTTCTTCGATGCGCACGTCCGCGCCCAGTTCGTCGTGCGCGGTCTTCAGCACCGTTTCCTTGAACGCCGCCGACTGCAGATAGCGATCCGTAACAAAGATTCCCGCGCCGACCACAAGAATCACCAGCGCGACCAGCACGGCAACGATGATCAGGATGACTTTGACCGCCTTCACTTCATGCCTCCACGAGTTCGTATTTGGCTTGCTTCAGATTCTCCCCTACAATAGACGCGCGCTTCAACAATGGACAAGCTCTTCGTCATCTTCAATCCCGCTGCGCGCGGCGAGAAATCCCAGCGGATCCGCCGCTTTCTGGAGTTTAAGGCCGGCTCGTCCGTCACGTTCGCGCCGACGCAACAAGCCGGTGAAGCCAGGCAATTGGCCGCCCGCGCCGTGTCCGAGGGCTGCCGGGTCATCGTCGCCGCCGGTGGCGACGGCACCATCAACGAAGTCATCAACGGCATCGGCACGTCCGGCGTGGCCCTCGGCGTCCTGCCGCTCGGCACGGTCAATGTCTTCGCCCAGGAACTCGGCATCCCCCGCCGCGTCGAGGCCGCGTGGGCCGTCATCGAAACCGGACGCACGCGCACGATCGATCTGGCCCGCGCCGAATCCAATGGCGTCGCCCGCTACTTCATGCAATTGGCCGGCGTCGGGTTCGACGCGCGGGCAGTGCGCGCCGCCAGTTGGGAGTTGAAGAAGAAAATCGGGCCGCTCAGCTACGTCTGGGCGGGGTTGAAGACCCTGTCCGGGCCGCATCCTCGCGTCGAAGTTTCCGCGAACGGCAGCGGCTCGGTCGGCGGCGTCGCGGTCCTCGTCGGCAACGGGCGCTTCTACGGCGGACGGTTCGCGCTCTTCCCGAAGGCGCGGATGGACGACGGGCTGCTGGATGTGTGCGTGTTTGAAAAATGCGGCTACCTTGACGTCCTGCGCTACGGGCAGGGCATCTTGCGCGGCGCGCATATCGATCTGGGTGACGTGAAGTACTTCCAGGCGGACCGTCTGGTCTGCACCGCGCCCCGCGCGACGCCGTTCGAGTTGGACGGCGAAGACGCAGGCGACGCGCCGGTGACGTTTTCGGTCGTGCCCCGCGCGTTGCGTGTGGTCGTGCCGAAATCCAGCGAAGGAGAGGATCATGCTTGATGAGTTGATGCAGTCCCCGGCGTATGTCATGGCCTGCCAGCAGTACGACCGCGTCGCCGATATCCTCGACCTCGGGCAGAGCGAACGCGTTCGTACGAAGATGCCCAAGCGCGCCATCATCGTCTCAATCCCCACCCGTATGGATGACGGGCACACCGAGATGTTCACCGGCTACCGCGTCCAGCATCACCTCTCGGTCGGCCCAACCAAAGGCGGACTTCGTTATCATCCCGACGTCACCCTCGGCGAAGTGGCGGCGCTGGCAATGTGGATGAGTTGGAAGTGTTCGCTGTGCGGCCTGCCCTATGGCGGCGCGAAGGGCGGCGTCACCTGCGACCCGCGCCGGATGAGCCGCGGCGAACTCGAACGCATGACCCGCCGCTTTACGCAGGAAATGATCCCGTTCATCGGGCCCCACGTCGATGTGATGGCGCCCGATCTCGGCACCAACGAGCAGGTCATGGCGTGGATGATGGACACCTATTCGATGCACGAGGGCAATCCCGTCCCGCAAATCGTCACCGGCAAACCGCTGTCGCTCGGCGGCTCCGCCGGCCGCAAGGAAGCCACCGGCCGCGGCGTCGCCTATCTCGTCAACCGCGCGCTGGATAACCTGGACCTGAAATCCGAGGGCTTGCGCGTCGTTGTCCAGGGGTTCGGCAACGTCGGCTCCGTCGCGGCGCAGCAGCTCCACCGATTTGGCGCGAAGATCGTCGGCATCAGCGACCAGACCGGCGGTTTTTTCAACCCACGGGGTCTCGATGTGAATAAACTCATCGACTACACCGCCAAACACGGCAGCCTCGAGGGATTCACCGAAGACGGCGACCGCGTCACCAACGAGGAACTGCTGCAGCTCGAGTGCGAAGTCCTCGTTCCCGCCGCGCTCGAACGCCAGATCACCGGGGAAAACGTCGGCAAGATCCGTTGCCGCGTGCTCGCCGAAGCCGCGAACGGCCCCACCACCATCGAAGCCGACACCGTGCTGCGGCAGCGGGACGATATTCTCGTCCTTCCCGACGTGCTCTGCAACGCCGGCGGCGTGATCGTCAGCTATTTCGAGTGGGTGCAGGACTTGCAGAGCTTCTTCTGGGGCGAGGCGGAAGTGAACGACAAACTGTATCGCCAACTCGAATTGGCCTACCAGCAGGTGACGCAAATGGCCAAAAAGAAGAAACTCTACATGCGCGACGCCGCGCTCGCCCTCGGCATCACCAAGATCGCCCAGGCTAAACAAGCCCGCGGCCTGTTCCCGTGACGTCGCCCGGAGCGTATGTTGTTTGCCGCTTGACATTTTTCCGGCGCAAGTCCAGATTCCCGCCGGCCTGATGAATTATTGGCTGACATCGATAGTTTGCGGTATCTACCTGAGCGTGACGCTCTTCTTCGGCGTGGTGCATCATCACCATGACGAGGGCAATTGTGACCACCACAACGATTGCGCGGCGTGCGCGTGGCAGCTCAACGCCATCACCGATGTTCCCAATGTCCTTCCCGTCCTTGTTCATCGTCTTCTGGAAACGCCGCTCGAGACCTTCGATTTCATCTCGTATTCCGCGCCGTCATTTTCTTTCTCCCCCAGTCGCGCTCCTCCGCCAGCCTCGGCATAACGCAGGTATCCAAGTCGCACCCGCTCGGGAAGCGGGTTTGCGCGCTCACTCATCTGGATCGCCAGACGAATTGTGCCCAAATACCCCCGGGCGACCCGGCGCTTTTGAAAGATCAGCACCGTAGGTGCGAGCATCACCGATCTGAATGGGAAGGGTTCTCCTGCCTCCATTCCAGGTGCACAAGCCTGTTAAACCAGGAGCGGAGAATTTATGGAATTGGAAATGAAATCGAACTTCAAGCAAGATGCCGTTTGGCTCCACGAATTGGGGCGTCCCGGTTACGCCCGCGCTTGTTTCGCTGTTGTCGTCTCACTTCGTTGTTGTACAGCCGCGCCGTTCACGCCCAGACCGACAATCCACCCGCCTCCGTTTCGACGGAGGCGGCCCAAACCAACAGCTCCACCGGCGGCGCTTCCTCCGCCGACGGTCGAAACCAACAATCCGCCCGCCGCGCCTGTCGCCCCGGCGGTTCCAACCAACAGCACCACGGTCGTATCTGTGCCCGCGAGTTCCGAGAACACCACCAATGTAACCAGGTTGCCGGAAGTGACGGTCTACGGTAAACTGGATCAGGCTCGCAGTCAGATCATGCCGGATTTGGGGGCCACGGCGTATTCCGTGAGCAAAGTACAACTCGAATCGGAGTCACAGGGCGACAACGCGCCGTTCAATCAGGTGATCTTGCGCGCGCCGGGTGTGGCGCAGGATTCGGCGGCGAATGGTGATTTGCACGTTCGGGGCGAGCACGCCAATCTGCAATATCGTATCAACGACGTGCTGTTGCCGGAAGGCATCACGGGGTTTGGGTTGGAACTCGATCCTCGCTTCGTGGACAGTTTGCAACTCATCACGGGCTCGCTGCCGGCCCAGTACGGCTTCCGAACGGCGGGCGTTGTGGACATCCAGACCAAGAGCGGCGCGTTTGACAATGGCGGCGAAGTGGAAATGTATGGCGGCAGTTATGACACGTTGCGGCCAAGTTTTGAGTACGGGGGCTCGCAGGGAAAACTGAATTACTTCATCGATGGCAGTTACGAACACAACGAACTGGGCATTGAAAACCCCACGTCCAGCGCCACGGCAGTCCACGATACCACGGATCAGTACAAGACCTTCACGTATCTGTCGTACATCCTGGACGACACGAGCCGGCTCAATTTCATGGGCAGCGCGTCCTACAGCGATTTTCAGGTGCCCAATACGCCGGGACTGCTGGTCGGAACCGCGCCCGGCGGGAACCCGTGGAACACCACGCAAGGGCCGTCGGCCTTTAATTCATCGGGGCTGAATGAAAACCAAAACGAACAGAACTATTACGGCGTGGTCACCTACCAAAAGACCGCGGGCGATTTGAATTTTCAAACCTCCGTGTTTGGCCGCAACAGCAGCGTGCATTTCACTCCGGACCCGGTGGGCGATCTTTTCTTCAACGGTGTGGCCAGCGACGTGGACCGGACGCTGTACTCCGGCGGGCTGCAAACCGACGCCAGTTGGCTCATCAACGAGCAACACACGCTGCGCGGCGGTGTGTCGTTTCTGGACGAAACGGTTCGGGCCAACTCCACGACAGAGGTGTTTCCACTGGATGGCAGCGGGAATCCAAGCGGGCCGGCCTTTCCCATCGGGGATGACCATGTGCTCCACGGCTCGTTTTACGGCGTGTATTTGCAGGACGAATGGAAGATCGTGCCCAAGCTCACGCTCAATTTTGGCGCGCGTTTCGACGTGTTCAACTCGTCGTTTGATGACGAAAACCAGCTCAGCCCGCGCGTCAACCTCATCTACCAACCCACGGACGCAACAACGCTGCACGCGGGCTATGCGCGCTACTTCACGCCGCCACCGGTGGAAAACGTGTCGGGCGGCACGGTGGCGAAATTCAACGGCACTTCGAACGCGTCGGCCACTGACTTGGACGATCCGGTCAAAGCTGAGCGCTCCCATTACTTCGACGCCGGCGTCAGCCAGAAATTATTGCCCGGATTGCAAATGGGCGTGGATGGCTACTACAAGCGCGCCAAGAACCAGCTCGACGACGGTTTGTTCGGGCAGACCCTCATCCTCTCGGCGTTCAACTACGCTGAAGGCCGGGTGTATGGCGTGGAATTCACCACGTCGTACATTACCAACGGGTTGTCGACGTATCTCAACGTGGCGGTTTCCAGGGCGCAGGGCAAAGACTGGAATTCGGCGCAGTTCCTATTCGATCCGACCGACGCCGCATACGTCAGAAACCATTGGATCTATCTGGATCACGACCAGACCGTGAGCGGCTCCTCGGGCATCTCATATCTTTGGAACGAGGCCCGCGGCAGCACGCGCGTCTACCTGGACGCGCTCTACGGAAGCGGATTAAGACAGGACGGAGACGGAACGGAGGACGGGACGCCAACAGGCAATCCCATACCGAACGGAGCGCATGTGCCGGCATATTACTCGGTGAACGTCGGCGTGGAACAATGTTTCAAGGTCGCGCCGAAGCAAACGGTAAAAGTCCGGTTGGACGTCGTCAATGTGACCGACAACATCTATCAGTTGCGCAGCGGCAGCGGCGTGGGCGTCAACGCCGCGCAATATGGCGAACGCCGCGGCTTCTTCGGCTCGGTCGGTTATGAATTCTAACTAGAACCTGCAGGCTGCATGACGATGGCCAACGAAACAACCCGGTTCGCCGGGCCGACGGCAACGGCGCGCCCGATGAACCTGATTGCCCACATCGGTCTCGAGCCAGACGAGGATGCCCCACTCACTCCCGTGTTGACCTTGGTGGCCTGGGTCGTTTGTCTGGCAGTCGGTCTGCTCGGATTCATGCTGCCGTACGCGCGTCCGCACCAATCCGTCAGCACGCCTCAATCTGTCAAAGTCGAAAGGCTCGTCGTGGAATTGAGCAAGGAGCCTGCGGTTCCCAGTGAGAATGAACGCCTGCCGGGCTCCCGATCTTCCGTGCCGCTGCCGGCGGACGCCATGGCTCCGCCGCCGATTCCCGTGGCGCAACCGTCGGCGGCCATTGCGTTCGCGGTCCCTGTGGAAGGTCCGACCCGTGTCGTTCCGTTCAACCAGGCAGCGTATGCCAGGCCATCCCAGGTGGCAGCGGTGCAACGTCTCACGTTCGGTGAGGGAGAAGGCCGACAACTTTCGCCGGAGTATCCCCCGCAGGCAATTCAGCAACATCAGGAAGGCGTAGTTGTTGTTCGCCTGAAGGTTGCCGAAAGCGGCCAGGTCATCTCGGCGGAAGCGATCCAGCCCTGTCCCTGGCCGCTGTTGAACGAATCCGCCCTGCGGACCGTCCGATATAAGTGGCGATTTTCGGCCGGTGACGCGCGTATTTACGATGTCGCCATCCGCTTTCAACTCACAACCCAATGAGAATACTCAAACTATGATACCCATCATCCTTGCCAATGTCGTCGTCGACTTCTTCATCAAGGGCGGGCCGGTCATGTGGCCGATTCTTCTCGCATTCCTAGGTGCGCTCGTGGTCATCGTCGAGCGCGCACTGTGGTGGACCGGCCTGCGGCGTCGCGCCAACACGAAGACTCTGGGCGACGCGTTTGACGCCATCGCCACCGGCGATTTCGACCGCGCCGTGCGCCTGACCGACGCCAGCGACGATCCGTTCTTGAGCACGGTTCACGAAGGCCTGCTGCACGCCCATACGTCCATGCTCGGCGCGATGCAACTGCGCGCCAACGACGAAGTCGAGAAGGGCGAGAAATATGTCTGGGTGCTCGGCACGCTGATCACTCTGGCGCCGTTGCTGGGATTGCTCGGCACGGTCACCGGCATCATGAGGTCGTTCAGCTTCGTCGGCCAGGAGGAGTTGGCGGCGGTGAAAGTCAGCGGCGGCATCGCTGAAGCGCTGATTGCCACAGCCTGCGGTCTGAGCACGGCGATTCTCTGCCTGTTGCCATTCAATTTCTACAATCGCCGCCTGGCCCGGTACCGATCCCGACTCGAACAAACCATCAACCATGTCGAATTGCTGGTTGAATCAGCCAAACACCACGGGCATGATCTGGAAGCCTTTGCCGGCCGACGCGCCCGAAACCTTCAGAATAAAGTGGAACCCGTAGCAACGCTCAAACCGTGACTTGCCATGCCTGTTAAACTGGGTCCCAAACATTCGGCGGAATCCGATGCGCGGATTGAAATCATCCCGTTGATTGACATCATGTTTTTTCTGCTCGCCAGTTTCATGCTGGTCAGCCTGAGCATGGTCAACTTGAAAAGCGTCAAGGTGAACCTGCCGACCGCCACCACGGCGACGCTCGATACGAAGAGCGATTTCGCGAGCATTTCCGTGGACAAAGACGGTGCCGTCTATCTCGACAAACAGCCGCTCGGCGCGAACGAATTGGCGCAGCGGCTGAACGCCTGGCACCACACGAACGAGAATGTCCGCGTGTTCATCAGCGGCGATCAGGATGTCCGCTACGGCACGGTGATCCATGTTCTGGACCTCGTGCGTTCGACCGGTATCCAGAAAGTCGCCTTCGAAATCCGCGACGTGACACTTCCACAACCATGAACGGTCGACTGAAATACGTGAATCTGTTCGGCGTCTTGGCATTGGCGGCATTGTGTATCGTTCAGTGGGCGCGGGATCGGCGCTTGAATCTTGAAATTCGCCACCTCGATCAGGTGCGCCTGCGACAGGTCGTTGAAATCGACGAGCAAGCGAATACGTTGAAAGGGTTGAATGAGGATTTGAGCCAGCTTAAGATATCGCTTGCCAATGAACGGTCTCTTCGCGCGCAGGCGGAACAAAAACTAGGAGCAGTCGAAGACGCCAACGCGCAACTCACGGGGGAGCGGGATCAACTCAAGGCCGCGATCACGAACTGGGCGAATGCCGTGGCGCTGCGCGACGAGCGCATGAAGGAAGCCAACACCCGGATCGAACAACTGGCCGCCGATTTGAACGCCAGCATTCGCAAATACAATGAATTGGTTACAAATCATAACGCCTCAGTCAAGGCGCCCAACCATCAATAGCGAGGGCAACGGATGAACGAAGTATTGTCATTACACAATGTCAGCAAGAGCTATCGCGAAGACGCTGGCGCCGTCCTGGATGTCATCCAGATTGGACGCTTCACCGTCGGCGCCGGTGAGCAGGTCGCACTCGTCGGCGAGAGCGGTTCGGGGAAAAGCACTCTGCTGAACCTGATCGCGGGCATCTTATTGCCCGACAGCGGCGAGATTCTGCTCAACGGGACCGACGTGACGAAGCTGCCGGAAGCCGCGCGCGACCGCTTCCGCGCGGCCAACATCGGGTACGTGTTCCAATCGTTCAACCTGTTGCAGGGCTTCACCGCGCTGGAAAACGTGCTGCTGGGACAGATGTTCGCCAGTCACGGCAGCGGCGCCGAGCACGCCACGAAACTGCTGGAAACAGTGGGCCTCGGCAAGCGCCTGCATCATAAGCCGCGCGCCTTGTCAGTCGGCGAACAGCAGCGTGTCGCCATCGCCCGCGCGCTGGTCAACGAGCCGTCGTTGGTGCTGGCGGACGAACCGACCGGCAGCCTCGACGCCAAGAACGGCGGGGTGGTGCTGCAGTTGTTGCGGAAAATCTGCGCCGAGAACAAACACACGCTGCTGGTCGTCACGCACGACCCGAAGGTGCAGGAGCAATTCGAGAAAGTCATCCGCCTGGAGGAATTGTCATGAACCTCTTCAAGATCGTCATCAAGAACATGCGCCAACGCGCGTTGGCCACGTGGTTGACGGGCACATCGGTGGCGCTGGGCGTGGCATTGGCCGTGGCGATCCTGCTGATCAAGCAGGGCGTGCAGCAACGGTTCGAGCAGGGCACCCTCGGTTACGAAATGGTCGTCGGCGCCAAGGGCAGCCCGCTGCAGTTGGTGCTCAATACGGTGTACAACCTCGATATTTCCCCCGGAAATATTTCGTGGAAATTATTCGAGCAGTTGCGCGACGATAAACGCGTGAAGCTTGCCGTGCCGTTTTCGGTCGGCGACAACTATCACGGCTTCCGCATTGTGGGCACGACCGATGCGTTCTTCAAGGAGTTCGAGTTCGAGCCAGGGCGCAAACCGGAATTGGCGGCGGGCCGAATCTTCAATTTCTCCGAGACAGCGTTGAAGAGCGCGTTTCAAGAAGCCGAACAGCGGGCGAGGGAACGCGAGGCCAGAGAGCGCGGTGAAGAAGTCAAGCCCACCGCCCCGCAGCCCGAATCCAAGGAACACCCCTTCGAGGCCGTCATCGGTTCGACCGTCGCGTCGGAAACGGGCCTAAAAATTGGCCAGACATTTATCGCGGCGCACGGGGTGCAACCGTCCGCCGAGGCCAAAGAGCACACGGAGAACCCGTGGACGGTGGTCGGCGTTCTCGCCCCAACGCATACGGCGTGTGACCGCGCGATCTATATCAACCTCGACAGCTTCTATCACATCGAAGGGCATGAACTCCGGGAGCCAACTGCTCCCGCGAAGGTGGAGGAGAAAGACAACGACCCGGACCCGGGCCAGGTTTCGTCCATTGTGCTGAAGTTGCGCAGCCCGATCCACGCGTTTCCGTTATATCGTGAGATCAACGACCGTCAGGATGCGATGGCGGCATTCCCTGCGGCGGAGATACGCAAGCTGTTCGATATCGTTGGAAATATCGACCGGCTGCTATTGGCTCAGGCGATACTGATTCTGATTGTCGCGGGCGTGGCCATCGCGGTTTCGATCTACAACTCGATGAGCGAACGGCGGCGGGAAATCGCCATCCTACGCGCGCTCGGCGCGAGGCGGGCGACGATTTTCTCCATCGTGCTGCTGGAAGCCATGACCATTTGTCTGATCGGCTCGGCTGCCGGTCTCGCCGGCGGGCATCTGGTCGTCGCCGCGTCCAACGGGTTCCTTTACAAGGCGTCGGGATTCGTCATTCCGGCATTTCACATTCAGGCCTTGGAATGGTATATTCTGGGTGTAGCGGTCGTGTTGGGAGCCCTCAGCGGCCTTGGGCCGGCGCTGGGAGCCTATCGCACCGATGTGGCCAGAAATCTGGCACCGACCAGCTAAACGTGTATATTATGGGCGTCGCCATGACTAGGAAACAGATAAAATCATTCAGCACAGGCGCGATCGTGATCGGCTTGGTGCTGCTGCCGGGCCTGGCGAGTTTTATCCAGCAACAGTTGTTACAGAAGAAGATGATGAAACTGGATTTGGCCCAGGGCGCGGTGGCACAGGCTTCGGCTTCGTCGGGAGGGTTGGATCAGCAGGATGCGAGGTACACCCGCTTGTCATTCGACACACTGAAAAGCTGGACGTACATCGAGGGCAAGACGCCGATTCCCGATTTCATCAAGAGGCTGGATGGAAAAGAAATCGAGATGATCGGCTTCATGATGCCGTTGAGCGAAGTGAAGAACATCACGGAGTTTATCCTCGTGCCATCATTGTGGGGCTGCTGCTACGGCCAGCCGCCCGCCGTCAATCACATTGTCGTGGTGAAAATGCCGCCGGGCCAGACCACGAAGTTCGCCAACGACGTCATCCGCGTGCGCGGTCATTTCAACGTGGGCGAGACCAAGCAGGACGGCTATCTGGTCAGCCTTTACGTGCTCACGGCGGAAAAGATCGACGGGTAATGAGCATTGACACGAATACCGTATTCGTCCCGATCGCGGAGGCCCCTCACGCACCGTTGCGACCGCTCGGTGGTTGTGACGCGCCGGTCCACACCCATGCCAAACTGGATCGGCTGGGTATGTGGTTGTCCGCAATTTGTGCCGTGCATTGTGCGGTGGTACCTGTCGTGCAAATTTTCTTTCCCGTGCTGCTGATGATGAAATGGATTCGCTGGAGTCGCACCATGGACATTGTCACCATTGGCGTGGCCGCGATCTTCGGATTGGGCGGCTGCCTGCTCGGGTTGCGTCATCATCGAAACTTCGCGCCGGTTCGCCTGGTGATTGCTGGCTTGTTGCTAAACATTACGGGTCGCTTTGGATCGGTATATCTGGGTCCGTATGTTACGCCGTCACTGCTTGTCGCCGGGGCGGTGGTTATGGCGTACGGCCTGTGGAGAGATCGACAGTTGTGCAAATGCACGAATCCCGCGCACTCTCATTGAGTGATTCCATCTTCGCGTGCGTCCCCGTCATTGGTGTCATATAATCGCGGTATGAAGATCGTCGTCGCGCTCGACAAGTTCAAGGGCAGCCTCACGGCGGCGCGGGCCTGCGAGATTGTGCATAGCACCCTGCTTTCGGCGCGTCCGGGGCTGCGCGTTGTTACGAAACCGATGGCCGACGGCGGCGAGGGAACCGACGAGGTTCTTCTCACGGCGCTGGGAGGCGAATGGCTCGCGGTCTCCGTCATGGGCCCCCTCCCCAATATGCGTTGTGTGGCAAAATATGCATGGTTGCCCAAGGATGCCACGGCAATTGTCGCGATGGCGAACGCGAGCGGATTGGTTTTGCTGAAACCCGAACAACGAAATCCTCTGCTGACGACCACATACGGAACCGGTGAGTTGATTCGGGCGGCGATCAAACACGGCGCGAAGCGCATTTGGCTGGCGGTTGGTGGCAGCGCGACGATGGATGGCGGCATCGGCGCGGCGATGGCGATCGCCTGGCAGTTTCTGGATGCGCAAGGGAAGATGATTGGCTTTGGCGGCGGTGAATTGCAGAGAATCGCACAGATTGTGCCGCCCATTGGCTTGAGAGTGCCCGCGGTTGAAGTGCTCTGTGATGTTGATAATCCGCTCTGTGGCGAGCATGGGGCAGCCCGGGTGTTTGGCCCACAGAAAGGGGCGACGGAGCCGATGGTCGAGCAGCTCAACAAGGGACTGCAGCATCTCGGGGAGTTGGTCAAGGAGCAGTTGGAAAGGGAAATCACCGATGTGCCCGGCGCAGGAGCGGCCGGCGGTTTGGCGGCGGGAGCAATGGCGTTCATGAATGCCCGGCTGGTGCCGGGTATCGAGACGGTCATCCGGGCGAACCAACTGGAGGCTGAACTTGCTGACGCGGACTGGGTGATCACAGGCGAAGGCCGCTTTGATGAACAATCTCTGCGGGGCAAAGTTGTGTCCGGCGTTGCCAGGCTTGCGGCGGAGCACAAGGTGAAAGTGATCGTGATTGCGGGCAGCGTGCAGGTTTCTGAAGAACTATGCCGGCGCGGGGGAATCGAGTTCGCGCTGGCGTCCATGAAGCCGGGAATGGCGATGGACGAGGCCCTAGCCCGTGCTGAAGAACTTCTCGCTTCGGCGGCACGGGAGTTGGCCGCGCGAATTCCAGCTTAGGCGATTTCCTCCAGCACCCAATGGTTCGGCCGCACTTCGTGTCGCTCGAGTTTCTTCTGCTGCAGCGAAGCACGCGCTTGGTCGGCCGTGGTGCCCAGCGGTGGCCAGATGATGCGCGGGCGCTTCTCCGACGGTTCCACCGTCGGGACAGCGGACAACAGCGCTTTCGTGTAGGGATGAACCGGATTGCGATAAATATCCTCAGCGCTCGCTTCCTCAACGATCTTTCCGTAGTACATCACCAGGACACGGTTGCTGATATGTTCGACGACCGCGAGATCGTGGGCGATGAACAGATACGTGAGCGTGAGTTTCTCCTGAAGTTCCTGCAGCAAGTTGATGATCTGCGCTTGCACACTGACGTCGAGGGCGCTGACGGGCTCGTCGCAGATGATGAACTTTGGTTCCACGGCGAGCGCGCGCGCGATGCCGATCCGTTGGCGCTGGCCCCCGCTGAACTCGTGCGGATAGCGGCGCGCGTGTTCAGGCGAAAGACCGACCGAGCGCAGCAATTCGGCGACCCGCTCGCGTTCGCCGTTCTTATTCGCGCACAGTTTATGGATGCGCAGCGGCTCGGCGATGATGTTGCCAATGGTCATTCGCGGGTTGAGGGAGCCGTACGGATCCTGGAAGATCATCTGCGCCTTGCGGCGGAACGGCTTCAGGCCGGTCCGGTCGAGTTGGGTGATGTCCTGTCCGTCGAACCGGATCTCGCCGGCGGTCGGTTCAATCAAACGCAACATCGTGCGTCCCAGCGTGGTCTTGCCACAGCCGCTCTCGCCAACGAGGCCGACCGTTTCCCCTTCGTTGACCGCGAGACTCACGCCATCCACCGCGCGCACCCAGCCGACCGGACGCTGCAGCACGCCCGCGCGAACCGGAAAATACGCCTTGAGCTGGTTGACTTCGACGAGGCTCATGGGATGATCCTCTTCAAATCCGGCTTGTCCCAGTAGGGGCAGCGAACATCGCGTGTGCTGCCGTCGGCTTCGACCAACATCGGTTCGGGATCGAGCGTGCAATCGCTTTGGGCGCGGTCGCAACGCGCGTGGAACTTGCAGCCTGCCGGCAACCGCGTGGCATCCGGCACGGTCCCGGGAATCGACTGGAGTCGTTTGGCGTGTGTGCCGAGCTTGGGGATCGAGCGCATCAATCCGACGGTGTAGGGATGCAGCGGCTTTTTTAGGAGCACGGCGGCGGGCGCTTGTTCGACAATACGGCCCGCGTACATGACCGCGACTTTGTCCGCAAGGTCGCCAACAATGCCGAGGTTGTGCGTGATCAACAGGATGCTCATGCCGGTTTTCTTCTTGAGGTCCTTCAACAGATCGAGAATCTGCGCTTGGATCGTGACGTCCAGCGCGGTGGTCGGTTCATCGGCGATGAGCAATTCGGGCTGGGTGATGAGCGCCATCGCGATCATAACGCGCTGGCGCATGCCGCCGGAGAATTCGTGTGGGTAACCGCGAATCCGATGGGCTGCGTCCGGCACGCCGACCTCCTCCAGCGCGCGTATGCCGCGCCTGACGGCGTCGCGCCGGTCGATAGCTTCGTGAATCATCAGCGGCTCGATCAACTGGTCTTCAATTCGCAAATATGGATTCAGCGACGTCATCGGGTCCTGGAAAATCATCGCGATGCGCTTGCCGCGGATCCGGTTCAACTCCTGGGGCGGGCATTTCAGCAAATCGATCTTGCCGTCGAAGATGGCGGAGCCGCTCTCGATTCTTCCCGGCGGCTGTGAGACCAGACCCATTAACGAATAGCACGTGACGGATTTGCCGGAACCGGATTCGCCCACGATGGCGACGGTCTGGCCTTTCTCGATTTCAAACGAAACGTCCTCGACGGCGCGCACCACACCGTTGCGTGTGTGGAAGTAGACGGTGAGATTGGTGACGGTGAGCAGGGGCATGGGTCAATCCTTCGAAGTCCGCACGTCGAGCGCGTCGCGCAGCCCATCGCCGAGGAAGTTCAGGCAAAACAATGTCGTGGCCAGCGTCACGCCCGGCGCGATGAGCAGCCAGGGACATTCCTCCATCCGATCCGCGCCGTCCTTGATCATCAGGCCCCACGAACTCATCGGCGGCTGGACTCCCAGCCCGAGGAAACTCAGGAACGCCTCCAGCAGCATGACCGCCGGCACCGTCAACGTGGCATACACAATGATCGGGCCAATAACGTTTGGCAGCATGTGCACGAAGATGATCCGCCGCCGTCGCAACCCCAGCGCGCGTGCAGCCTCGATGAATTCCTGTTTTTGGAGCGCTTGCACCTGGGCGCGCACGATGCGCGCCATGGTCAACCATTCGACCGCGCCGATGGCCACAAATAACAGCCGGATATCCCGCCCGAAAAAGACCATCAGCAAAATGACAAAAATCGTGAACGGCAGCGCGTAGATGATGTCCACGGTGCGCATCATCACCACATCGACCATGCCGCCGTAAAAGCCAGAGATCGCGCCGTAGGTTACACCAATGACCAGCGCCACGCCCGTGGCGACGATGCCCACCATGAGCGACACGCGCCCGCCATATAACAAGCGTGTGAGTTGATCGCGACCGAGGGCGTCGGTGCCGAGCCAATGGCCGGCTTGCGGGGGCACGGCCCGAAGCGCAAGGTTTTGTTCCTCATAGGAATACGGGGCAATCCAGGGCGCAAACGCCGACAGGAGCGTGAGCACGGTCAGGATCACGGCGCTGGCCACAGCCATCCTGTTCCGGCAAAGCCGGTGCCAGGCGTCCTGCCACAATGAACCGCCCGCCTCCTCTTTGATAAGGGGCGTTGTTTGCGGCAGCTCTGGAGCAATGGCTTGTTGCATCTTATTCAAACCGTAATCTCGGATTCAGCCAAACTTGAACGATGTCCACAACAAGGTTGAGCAGAATGATCAGCACGGCGTAGAACAGAACCGTGCCGAGCACCATCGTGTAATCACGATTGAACGCCGCCGTCACGAAGAACCGGCCCAGGCCGGGCACCTGAAAAATTGTTTCCACCACAAACGAGCCGGTGATGATATCGGCGACGGCCGGACCGAGGAACGACACGACCGGCAACAGGCCGCCCTTGAGCGCGTGTTTGAGAATGATCCGTTTGGGGGACGCCCCCTTGGCGCGCGCCGTACGGATAAAATCCTGGTTCAGGATTTCCAGCATGCCGCTACGCGCCAATCGCGCAATGTAGGCCGCGTAAAACACGCCCAGCGTAAGCGACGGCAGGATGCGGTCACGTGCGGAATCCCAGCCGGAAGCGTTGACCCAGCCCAGCCCCAGCCCAAACATCAGGATCAACAATGGCCCCAATACAAACGTCGGGACGCAAATGCCGACCATCGCCAGTGACATGGAGACGTGGTCGAGTGCCGAATTCTGGCGCAAGGAGGCGACGATGCCCGCACCTAGTCCAAGAATCAATGCAATCGCCAGACCGTAGCAGCCGAGTTCCAGGGAAACCGGGAAGGCCGACCAGATGAGTTCGTTGACCGACCACGTCGCGTATTTGAAGGATGGCCCCAAGTCACCCTTGAGCAGGTTGCCCATGTAATCGAGATACTGTTGGAAGAGCGGCTTGTTCAATCCGTAAAAGGCTTCAATCTTCTTCTGAATCTCCGGAGGAATGGTTTTTTCAGTGGTGAACGGTCCGCCTGGCGCGAGGCGCACCATGAAAAACGTGATCGTGGCGATCACAAACAGGACCGGAATCATTTCCAGAAATCGTTTGGCGATGAAACGAAGCATGGTCAGCGAAATCAGTTCAGGTTCGGCGCCAGGTACACATATTGATACGGATGATAGTCCAAAAGTGTCGGATACCAACCTTTGACTTCCGGCCGCCGCGCATTGACGTGCGTGTAGAAATAGATGGGAATGATCGGCAGTTCGTCGAGTAGAATAGCTTCCGCCTTTTGAAACACCTCCAGCCGCTGCTGCGGGTCTGTGGTGCGGGCGGCTTCAGCGATGAGGTGATCGTATTGGAGATTCGACCAGCCGGTTTCATTGTTCCCCCCCCGGTCAGCCACATATCGAGGAAGGTGTTGGGATCGACGTAATCGCCGATCCACGAAGCGCGGCAAACCTGATAACTCAGCGTACGCTGTGCATCGAGATAGACCTTCCATTCCTGGTTCACGAGCCGCGCATCAATGCCAAGGTTCTTCTTCCACATTTGCTGAATCGACTCCGCGATGATGCGGTGCGCTTCCACGGTGTTATAAAGAAGTTCGATTGGCGGAAACCCTTTCCCGTCCGGATAACCGGCTTCGGCCAGCAATCGTTTCGCTTCCGCGATGTCTTCGTGCAATTGCGTGCGGGACGTGTAGCCCCCCGTGCCGGGAGGCGTCAGACAGAACGCCGGCAGTTGGCCGCCCCGCAAAACATCTTCCACAAGGCTTTTGCGGTCGATTGTCAGGGCCAGCGCGCGGCGCACGCGCTTATCGTTGAGCGGCGGCCTGGTGACATTGATGCGATAGAAATACGTCCCGAGATAGGGCTCAATGTCCAGCAGGTCGGGATAATTCTTTTTGTAGAAATCGATCTTCGTCAACGGCAAGGTTTCCGTAATGTGAAGCTGCCCGGCGCGAAACGCCCGCTCTTCCGTGTCGTCGCTCTCGATGGGCAAAAAATGAATCTCGTTGAGACGCACGCGGCCCCGGTCCCAATAGGTCGGACTCTTCTTTACCACGACGACGTCATTGACTCTCCATTGTGACAGCACAAACGGGCCGTTGCCGACAAAGCGCCCCGCACGCGTCCATTTGTTCCCGCGCTGATACGGGTCCCCATATTTTCGAAGGGTCGGCATATGTACTGGCATCCAGGAAGAATGGTAATTGATGACTGACAGCAAATAGGGAGTCGGGTTCTCCAGGGTGATTTGAAACGCGTAGTCATCCAGCACCTTGAAACCAACTTGGTTGAAGTCCGTGATCTTGCCTTCATTGTACGCTTGTGCGTTGGTTACGGGAAACAGCATGTAGGCATACTCGGCCGCCAGCGACGGCGCGAGGATTCGCTTGTAGGATTCCCAGAAGTCGTGGGCGGTAACCGGGTCGCCATTTGACCAGCGCGCATCCCTTCTCAGATAAAATGTGTAGATCTTCCCATCCGGCGAGATGTCCCATTTCTCTGCCACGCCAGGAATAGGATGGAAATCCACCGGATCCTGGCTCAACAAGCCCTCCAGCAATGTCATCAGAAGGCGTTGCTCGGAAACCCCGGTGACAATATGCGGATCAAGCTCCTGCGGTTCTCCGCCGTTGCCTTCATAGAGGATCTGCGCCCGATCACCCACTTCGACGCGGGTCTCGCGCCGACTGCAGCCTGTGAGTAATAGCACCAGGAACAGGAAAAGCCCGCACCCACACCACGCCTTTCGCCGATTCCGTCGCATCGGTCACGGGCTCTTGGTGGATTCGCCGCCAATCCCGATCCTCTTCAGGAACGGCTCGATCGAGCGCGGGCGGCCGAGGAATTTCTCGATGGAGATGTTCACGTCGCGGGAATCCCCGGGCTCGTAGATTTCCTTGCGCAGCCGCATGCCCGCCTGCCTGTCAAGGTGGCCGTCGGGTGCTTTCTCGAACACCGTGTTCATGTCAGCGGCGATCGCGTCAGCCCACGCATAGCCGTAATAGCCGGCGTCGTAGCCCATCAAGTGGCCAAAGTACGCGACGAACGCCGTGTCATCGGGAACCGGCAGGAACACCTCGCTGAGCACCTGATTAGACAGTTTCACAACATCTTGGGCGTTGGTGTCGTGGATTTGGGTGTGCAACGCCAGATCCAGCAGCGAGAATGAGAGCTGACGCTCGTACCGCGTGCCTTCGGTGGCGAGGCGGGCTTCCTTGAGGCTGGCGAGAATCGCCGGGGGGATTTTCTTCGACGGATCGCGGTAGTCAGCCGCAAAACGGTCCAGAACCTTCTTGTCCCACGGCCAGTTCTCGAGCATTTGCGACGGGGCTTCGACGAAATCGCGTGGCACGCTTGTGCCGGCGAAGCGGCTGTATTTCGCACGGGTCAGGATTGAGTGCATGGCGTGGCCGAATTCGTGGAAGATGGTCACCACGTCATCATGCGACATCAATGAAGGATGATCGGTCGTGGGCGCCGGGAAATTGCAGACCAGCGCGGCGGTGGGCCGTTGGTACCTTCCATCCGGCAACAACTTGCCGTCAATGATGCCGAATTCGGCGAAGTGATTGTATTTCCCTTCGCGCGGGAACATATCGAGGTAGAACAAACCGAGCGGTTCGCCGGTGTTCGCGTCCGACACGGTGTAGAGCTGCAAATCACCGATCCACTTGTACGGCGGATCGACGCGCTCGAACTTCAATCCAAAGATACTCTGGTAAATGGTGAACATACCTTCGAGCACGTGCTGATACGGGAAGTAAACGCGCAATTGCTCGGCATCCACGTTGTACTTGTCCTTCTTCAACTGGTTGCTGTAATGCCGCCAGTCCCAGACGTTGATTGTCGCGTTCGTGTCGCCGGTCTCCTTGACTTTGAGTTGGCGAAACTCCTCCAACTCGGCGCGGAACTTGGGCTGCAAGCCGGTTTTCAGATCTTCCAGGAAGCGGATGGCCGTGGCCGCGTTTTCGACCATCTTGACTTCGGTTTGGTAATCCGCCCAAGTCTTGTAGCCGAGTTTTTTGGCGATGTCGTCGCGCAATGGGAGAATTTTTTCGAGCAACGGCACATTTTCTTCCTTCGCCAGATTACTCTGCTCGATATACAACCGTTTCCGCGTGTCCTCACGCGTGGCGTTGTCCATGACGGTGATGTAATGCCAGGTGATGTTCGCCATCACGGTGTACTCATCGTCGCCGGACTTGATTTGCTTCAGAAAATCTTCCGGCACGCCGTCGAGTTCCGCCTTCGTAAACTTGAGCGACTTTTCCGCCTTCGTGATGTCGGTGTCGAAATCGGTCGTCAACCGCGACAGTTCCTTGCGCATCCGCTCGACTTCGTCGCGGTCGGCCTTGGGCAACTCCAGCCCGGCCCGGCGGTAGTCGCGCATGGTTTCGGAAAGAAGCTTGGCGTCCTCGCCTTCCAGTCGGGGCTTGGTGTCGGCATAGGCCTTGACGGCGCGATAAACGTCCTCACGATAGTCTAGGCTCACCATCCATTCCTCAAGTTCTTTCAGCGAGTCCGTCGCGGCGTCGCGGACAGCAGCGTCCGTGCTGGTTTCCTTGATGAGCGAGAGCCGATTGTCCACGAGACCGAGTTGAAACTCGAGATCATCGAGCGCCCGCACGGTGTTGGTGAACGTCACTTCGCCCGGGCCGAGTTTGCCGATGCGGTCAAGGGCCACGTTGCCGGAAACAATGGCTTGCTTCACCGACCCCTGGACTTCGTTCGTCGTTGTCTCAAATGTCGGCACGGTGATGATGCTGTGGAACCGGCCGGCGCGTTTCTGAAACTCTTGGAGGGAATCCATGTGGGTGACCGAAGGGTGCTTTACGGTGGAGCAGGCAGCCAATAGGCCCGCCAATAACGCGACCGGACCGATTTTCGAAAACATGCCGCCCAAGCTACTGACAAACTCATGACAGTCAAGCCGATTTGGGGGTCAAGTGTTCCGCAACAACACAAGTTTGGAATCTGCAGAATGGTAATTGGACGGGGACGGTCCTCTGCATGGCGTCGGGCCAGTTTGAGGCGCGGGAGCATTGCGCCGTCTGGGGCGGAGATTAGGGAGCCTTGGGCGCTTCTGGGGGAGGTGCGGGGGTAGTGGCCGGCTGCGGTTTCTCGACCGGGACCGGCGTAGTGGCGGACGGCATTGCGGAGCCCGTCTCAGGTGAGGCGGGCGCGTTTGGCTGTGAAGTGAGCGGGAACGCCGGTTGCGTCGCGGGTGCCACGGGCATCGTCGTCAACGACTGCCGCATTAACGAGCCGCCCGTCCTCGTGCGATGTGAATGCAGCACGGCCAGAATCAACGTTGTCGCCAACAATAGGCAGGCACACCAAATCGTCAGGCGCACCAAGGCCGTGGTCGTGCCCGCACCGAAGACCGTTTCGGTCATGCCGCCGCCGAACGCCGCGCCGACGCCCTGCTCCGACGATTTCTGCATCAACACCAGCACAATCAAAAACAGCGAGACCATCACGTGGAGCGCCGTCAGTATTCCGATCAGAATGCTCATGATTTCTTAATCCTTACCTTGACCTTATCCCGCGGGCGGAAGCCTGCCTTTATAGCGCCGCTTTGATGATGTCTGCAAACCCTTTCGCTTCCAAGCTCGCGCCACCAACCAGTGCGCCGTCGATATCGGGCTGACCCAGTAATTCCTTCGCGTTCGCCGGTTTCACACTGCCGCCATATTGGATGCGCGTTTTGGCAGCTACCGGCGTATCGAACATCGCGGCCAGCAGTTCGCGGATAAAAACGTGCACTTCCTGCGCCTGTGCGGGCGTAGCAGTTTTTCCGGTGCCAATTGCCCAGACGGGTTCGTAGGCAATGACCGTGTCCAGCATAGCATCTTTGGTGAAACCTGCAAGACCGCCCGCAACATGGTCGCGGATAACCGCTTGGGTCTGTCCCGCTTCGCGCTGCGCCAGCGTTTCGCCCACACAGACGATTGGCCGTAACCCATTGGCCAGCGCGGCCTTGGCGCGCTTGTTCACGCCTTCGTTTGTTTCGCCGAAATACTGCCGGCGCTCGCTATGGCCGACGATGGCGTACCGCACCGACAATTCCTTGAGCATGGGCGCGGCAATCTCGCCCGTGAACGCCCCTTCTTTCTCCCAATGGACGTTCTGCGCACCCAGCTTGATGCTGGAGTCCGTCAACATCGCGGCCACGGCATACAGCGCAGTGAATGGCGGGCATATGACCACCTCGGCGTCCGCATCCCGCACCCCGACAAGTTCTTTCTTCAGGGCGTTCACCAAGCCGAGGGCTTCCGCTGCCGTCTTGTACATCTTCCAGTTCCCCGCAATGATGGGTTTGCGATTTGAATTCATTGGTATCAGCTCACTTGTCGCTTAGGGCGGCGACGCCCGGCAATTCCTTCCCCTCCAGAAATTCGAGGGATGCGCCGCCGCCGGTGCTGACGAACGTGATTTGCTTGTCCACGCCCGCTTTTTTCACAGCTTTGGCACTATCGCCCCCGCCGATGATCGAGGTCGCGCCTTTGTTTGCTGCCACGGCTTTGGCCACCTCGAAGGTGCCTTTTGAGTACTCGGGAATCTCAAAGATGCCCATCGGCCCGTTCCACACAATCGTTTTGGCGGCGGCAATCTCCTTGTTGTACCGCACAATCGTCTGCGGCCCGATGTCCACGCCGCACCAGCCATCTTCGATGCTGGGACCGTCAGTGATCCGTGTCGTCGCACCCGCCTCGGGTTTCGTGGCCTGTACGTGGTCGCTCGGCAACAGAAACTTCTTTCCTTTTGCCTTGTCGAGCAACGTCTTGGCCAGATCAAGCTTGTCATTCTCCACGAGAGATTTCCCCACCCCGAACCCTTGTGCTTTCAAAAATGTGTAAGCCATCGCGCCGCCGATAAGAATCGCATCGGCTTGCGTGAGCAGGTTCTCAATAACGGCGATTTTGTCGGAGACCTTCGCGCCGCCGAGGATGCAAACGAACGGCCGCGCAGGGGAACTCAGTGCCCCGCCAAGGTATGCCAATTCCTTTTCCATCAAGAAGCCGGCTACGCAGCTCCCCCCCGCTTCTTGATAATCTGCGCCGCGCCTTCGGTCGAGGCATGGGCGCGGTGGGCTGAGCCGAATGCGTCATTCACGTACAAGTCGGCGTTCTGGGCGAGCTTCGCAGCGAAGGCGGGATCGTTCTTCTCTTCCTCGGCGTAAAACCGGAGGTTCTCCAAGAGCACGATGTCGCCAGGCTGCATGATGCTGATCGTCTTGTCAACCTTGTCACCGACACAGTCATCCACAAAGGCGACAGGGCGACCGAGAATTTCGGCCAACCGTTGCGCCACGGGGCGGAGGCTCTGTTTCGGGTCGCGTTTGCCTTTGGGGCGACCGAGGTGGGAGCAGAGGATGACCTTCGCGCCGCCTTTGGCCAGATGATCGAGCGTCGGCACGGTCGCCTTGATGCGCTTGTCGTCGGTAATCGCGCCGTTCTCATCAAGCGGCACGTTGTAATCCACGCGGACCAGCACGCGCTGGTTGCGAAAGTCCTTCAAGTCGTTAATGGAAAGCTTTGCCATAAATCCTTTGAATCTCCGCAGAACGAACACTCGCGGGGCGCAAGCAGAGTATCGCATCAGGCCCGCGAGTCAAACCAAAAGGCAGGCACGGTTGCTCCCCCGGAAGCTTTCCGATACACTCCCTCGTATGACGGCGAAGATTTCTCTTCAGTCGATTCGACAGGCGCGGGAGCGGATCGTCGCATACATTGCGCGGACGCCGTGTGAATTCTCGGTCGGCTTGAGCGATCTGGTTGGCGCACGCGTGTACGTGAAGCTCGATAATCTGCAGGCGACGGGCTCGTTCAAGGAGCGGGGCGCAGCCAACAAGCTGTTGCAACTTACCGCGGCCGAACGGAAGCGCGGCGTGGTCACGCCCAGCGCCGGCAACCACGGTCTCGGCGTCGCGTATCAGGCGAAGAAACTTGGCATCCCGGCAACCATCGTGATGCCAAAAGGTGCGCCGCTCATCAAACAATCGAATGTCCGCCGACTCGGCGCGACGATTGTCTTGCATGGCGATTCGTACGCGGACGCGCTGGCGAAGGCGCGCGAGATTGAGAACGAGAAGAAGCAGGTGTTCATCCATGGCTTTGACGATCTCGCGGTCATTGAAGGGCAAGGAACGCTCGGGTTGGAGATCGTCGAGTCGGTCCCCGACCTGGAAGTGGTGATTGTGCCGGTGGGCGGCGGCGGATTGATCGCGGGTGTCGGCACGGCGGTGAAAGCGTTGCGACCGAAAGCGAAGATCATCGGCGTCGAACCCGAGCGATACGCATCAATGGTCGCGGCGTTGAAAGCGCACAAGCCGGTCACCATCGAAGCCACGCCGACCATCGCGGACGGGTTGGCGGTGAATTGCGTCGGGGCAAATGCGCTGTCAATCGCGGCGGGAGTAATCGACGAGATGGTCACGGTCACGGAAGATGAAATCGCGAAGGCCATCCTGATGCTGCTGGAGGTGGAAAAGACGGTTGTCGAAGGGGCGGGCGCGGCGCCGCTGGCGGCGATGTTCACCGGCAAGGTGGATTTGCGCGGCAAAACGGTTGTGTTGCCGTTGTGTGGCGGCAACATCGACGTGAACATCATGGCCAACATCATTGAGCGCGGCCTGGTGAAAGACGGGCGGCTAGCATGGGTGCGCACGTTCGCCAGCGACAAGCCCGGTCAACTGGCGGCCATCGCCCGGGTGATCGCCGATGTCGGCGCGAGCGTGAAAGACGTCCACCACAACCGCGCCTTTGGCCGCGTCGAACCCGGCGGCGTGGAGATCGATTGGATTCTCGAAACCCGCGGCCACGATCACCTCGCCGAACTGGTCCTCAAGCTCCGCGAAAAGAAAATCCGCGTGCAGACGTTCGAGAATGTGTAGTCGCGGGCGGGGCGCGATTTATAGAATCTCCGCCGTCTTCAGCAGCGAGCGGATGCGATCGTCGAGCGCTTTCTGGTCGGTCGCAAACGAGTACAGCGCGCTGAGATTCATCAACGCATCCAACCCGACCTTGCCCGACGCGAGACGACCCTTCCATGTCGCATACACGGGGATCTTGCCGTCCTTCGTCGCGGTCTGGATATCCGCGTTGGACCAACGTGGCAGGAAATCGCCGAACCCCGCCTTCTCGAAATGGGCCTGAAGGTCTTCGGGCTTGAGTGAGTCGAGATTCTTGTGCAACAAGTCTTCGACAGCGTCCTTGAATTTCGGCGGCACGGCCCAGAGCGTTTCGCCGCCAAATTGCGCGAAGGTCACACCGGCGGCCAGCGGCACTTCGGGGTTCGCGGCAACCTGCGAGGTGACTTGCGGACGCGGGTTGGCGCGGTATTCGGCGGCGGCCTTGGTTGGCATGGTGAACACATCGACGCCCGCGAGGTCACCGATTTGCGCGCCGGAGCGGATACTGGCGGCGATCAATTTCGTTTTGGTTCGACCCATGTCGCGCAACTTCAGTATTTCGCGTTGCGTGGCCAGCGTGGCTTTCTCGCCGACATCGCGGCCATCCCCCAGCTTGTTGTCGGCCACAACGGAGTTCAAGCGACCGAGGAACACGTTTACGTAGTCGGGCTTGGTCAGCAACGCCGCGACATAATTGTGCCGGGCTGAGAAGCCGAGCGTAAAATTCAGCGGGATGCCGGCTCGCACGAGCCGGCGCGCACTGAGGTAGCCCGCGGGCGTGAGCGGCACTTTCACATAAAATCGTTCGGGGCAAATCGCGAAATAGCGTTTGCCATAGGCGACCGTGCGTTCGACGTCGCCGGCCAGGTCGGTATGCAACTCGACGCTGACGAACGCGTCGAATTTGTCCACGAGCCGCAACGCGTGGTGCGCGTTGAGGACGAACGCGATTTCGAGGATGAGGTCCTGCTGGCTGATCTTCGGCGCGGCATCGTGCACGACGCGGGCGGCTTTGGCCACGAGGTCGTCGTAGATGCCCTTTTGGATTTCCTTGTTGAGTAGCGTGTTGTTGGTTGTCAACGCGTCAAATGAGGAATTCCACAACCTGCCCGCCTCGTCGATGTCGCCGGTGTCGAGCCACAACCGCGTGCCGGCATCGCGGACTTTGCGCCACGCGGGATCATCTTTCACCGCCACGGCAGGTTTGCCAAACTGATGCATAAACCCTTCGCGGACGAACTCCTGCACTTTCGATTCCAAACTCATAGTGTGATCCAAGCCTCCATCAACTCGGGAAGATCGTCTGACCGCCAACTTACTATTTGCCCGGAACCATCGACTCGTCAAGCCGCGATCGCGGGTGCGAGAGGCTTCGGCCACGGCGAATTTGTAGCGGGACTAACCAATGTGACCTGTGGTATCGATTAACTGTCCGGGTTTCAACTTGATGCAGACGACGAAAACCACCGGCCTAAAGGGACCGCTTCCACGCGAAAGCATCGTCGTCGCACTGGCGACTCCGACGGATGCACGCGGTCGTTTGATGAAACGCGCATGAACCGGCATTACAAATGGGCCGTCGTCGGCATGCTCTGGTTCGTGTGTTTTTTTAATTATGCGGACCGGCAGGCGGTGTTCTCGGTCTTCCCGAAATTGAAAAGCGAATTTGGTTTCGACCCGGTGCAACTGGGCTTGATCGGCTCGGCCTTCATGTGGATCTACGCGGCGGGGGCGCCGTTCGCGGGCTTTCTGGCCGACCGCCTGCCGCGCAAGCACCTCATCCTGGGCGGTTGCCTGTTTTGGAGCGGCGTTACGGTCATGACCGGTTGGTGCGGACGACTGTGGCAATTCGTGACCGTCCGCGGGATGGAGGGGTTTGGCGAAACGTTTTATTTCCCGGCCACGATGTCGCTCGTGAGCGATTACCACGGCGCGCGCACGCGGTCCCGGGCGTTTTCCCTGCACCAGTCGAGCGTGTATATCGGCACGATCGCCGGCAGTTGGGCGGGCGCGTGGTTTGCGGAAGCACACGGGTGGCGCACGGGGTTCTATTTTTTTGGTTGCGCCGGCGTGCTGTTGGCCCTCGGGCTCTATCGCTTTTTGCGCGAACCAGTGCGCGGCGCCGGTGATGCGGTGGAGACAGTCGCGCTGCCGTCGCTCGGCGTGAACGAAGTGGCCCGCGTGATCTTCCGCAAGCCAACAGCCCTGCTGCTGATGGGCGCATTTCTCTGCGCAAACTTCGTCGCCACGATCTTTCTCTCATGGACACCGACTTTTCTAGTCGAAAAGTTCGACTTCAAGCTCGCAGCGGCAGGCTTATCGGGAGCGGTGTTCACCCATCTTGCCAGTGCGGTGAGCGTGCCGCTGGGCGGTGTGCTGGCCGATCGGTTGGCCGGTCGTTTTGCCGGCGGACGAATGATGGTGCAGGCGTTGGGTCTGCTTGTGGGGGCGACGTTCGTCGGGATCGTCGGCCTCACTTCGAGTGTCGACACGCTGCTCGCGGCGATGACGCTTTTTGGCCTCTGCAAAGGCCTTTACGATGCGAATATCTTCGCGTCGCTGTTCGACGTAATTGAGCCGCGCGCGCGGGCCACCGCCGCAGGCATCATGAACACAGTGGGATGGGGCGGGGGCGCGCTCGGCCCGTTGGTCGTCGGGTTGGTGACGAAATACGGACGGCACGCAAAGGCCATCGACAACATGAGCGAAGCCATTGCGTTCGGCGCGGTCATCTATGTGATCGGCGCGGGGCTCCTGCTGACGGCGGCGCTTGGATTCGCCGGGCGGGATGTGGTACGAGTTTCGACATCAGCTTGGGATTTATGAAAACACGATTGTGGTGCTTTCTCCTTCTCGCCGCCACCGGACTGGCGACAGAGCCGCGGCCGGTTGCAGTGGTTGCATTCGCATTCATCAACGAGCACGCGCCGTATCCGCAGTGCCATGCCTCCACCATCGCCGAGGTCGCGCCCGGTAAACTGGTCGCGGCCTGGTTTGGCGGTACGCGCGAGCGCGCCCCCGACGTCGGCATCTGGCTGGCGCGGCAGGAGGACGGACGCTGGCTGGACGCGGTCGAGGTCGCCAACGGCGTACAGCCGGATGGCACCCGGCAGCCGACATGGAATCCCGTCCTGTTTCAGCCGAAGAACGGTCCGCTGGTGTTGTTTTACAAAGTTGGGCCGTCGCCGAGCCAGTGGTGGGGAATGATGATGAAATCCGCCGATGGTGGGAGAAGCTGGAGCGAACCTGTACGGTTGCCTGAAGGCGTGCTGGGCCCGATCAAGAACAAACCGGTGCTTCTCGCCGATGGCGCCTGGTTGTGTCCGTCGAGCGCCGAAGGGACGGAAACGGGCTGGCGGGTGAATTTCGAAGTCACGCGCGACGCGGGCCGGACCTGGCAGATTATCGGGCCGGTGGGAAAAGGCGACAAACTTGACGCGATCCAGCCGAGCGTGTTGTTCCATCGCGATGGCCGGCTGCAGGCCCTTTGCCGGACGCGCAACGGCGTGATCGCCACGACGTGGTCGGGTGACGGCGGGGAAAAATGGAGTGCACTGGAGTCGCTGGGATTGCCCAATCCGAATTCCGGCATCGACGCCGTCACGCTGTCCGATGGCCGCCAATTGCTGGTTTACAATCATTCCGTGCCGCCACCGGAGCGCCCGACGAAGGGCGTTCGCTATCCGCTCGACGTGGCGATTTCGTCGGATGGCGTGAAGTGGCAGCACGTGCTCACCCTTGAAGCTGAGCCGTGTGAATATGGCTATGCGTATCCCGCCGTCATCCAGGCATCCGACGGCCTGATTCACATTACGTACACATGGAATCGCCAGCACATCAAACACGTTGTCCTCGACCCGAAGAAACTCATGGTTGCAGAAGGGCTGGAGAGTTCCGACGCCGGTCTTCACGTCACCGACCCGCGGTGCGAATTCGCCACGGATCCGCTCGGCATCGATGTCGGACAACCCCGGTTGTTCTGGCGCGTGGCGAGCGACCAACGCGGCCAGCGGCAAACCGCGTGGCAAGTGTTGGTGGCGTCGGCGGCGGAAATCCTTGCGCAGGATCGTGGCGATCTTTGGGACAGCGGACGTGTTGCGTCGGATGAAACCACCTTTATTCGTTACGCGGGCGCGCCACTGGCATCATCGCAGCCCGTGTTTTGGAAGGTGCGGGCCTGGGACTGCGACGGTCACGCCTCGCCCTGGAGTGCGAACGCGACTTGGACAATGGGGTTACTCAAGCCGGCGGATTGGAAGGGCGTCTGGATTGCCGCGCCGGGCGCGACCGAGTCGCTGCTGCTACGCCACGAATTCTCTGTAAGGCCGGGATTGCGCCGCGCGGTGGTGCATGTGTGTGGGCTGGGTCAGTACGAACTCGAGTTCAACGGCGCGAAGGCCGGGGACGATCTGCTCTCGCCGGGGTGGACCAACTATGAACGAACGACGCTCTACGACACGCGGGACGTGACCGACCTGCTGCGCGAGGGCACCAACACCGTCGGGGTCATCCTCGGCAACGGCATGTATAATGTCGTCCGCCGAAATCGGTTCGTGAAATTCACCGGCTCCTTCGGCCCGTTGCGCGCGATCCTGCACCTGCGGCTCGAATATGCGGATGGCACGGTCGAGTTCGTCGGCACCGACGGGACGTGGCGCACGCTGACCGGGCCGATCACCTTCAATAACATCTACGGCGGCGAAGATACCGATGCGCGGCTGGAACCGGCGGGTTGGACCCAGCCGGGTTTCGACGACCACGCATGGCTGCGGGCGGTGGCGATCATCCGGGCCGGCGACACATTACGCGGCCACAGTGACGGGACCGAGCCGTTACGCGCCATCGAGACGCGACGGCCGGTCGCGGCGCAGGCATTTCCCGACGGTACCGTGGTATATGACCTCGGCCAAAACGTCTCGACTATGCCCCGCGTCCGCGTGAGCGGACCGGCGGGCAGCACTGTGCGGCTCACGCCAGCCGAGGTTGTCAACGCTGACGGCACAATTAATCGCAGTACCATGGGAGGCGAAAGTCGCGGGAGTTCGTGGTGGCAATACACCAAGGCCACGGACGGCGAGGAGACGTGGTTCCCCAAGTTTTTCTACGTGGGTTGCCGGTACCTGAAAGCCGAGTTTCTCCCGCCGGAGGCCGGCGGGCCGGCACCGCTCGGAAAAACGAAGCGGCTGCCGCGGATCGCATCAATTAAGGGCGTCGTGGTGCATTCGAGCGCGGCGCCGCTCGGGCGGTTTGCCACATCGAACGAGTTGCTAAACCGCATCCGTACCCTCGTGCGCTGGGCGCAACGGTCGAACATGGTTTCTATTCTGACCGATTGTCCGCACCGCGAGAAGCTGGGGTGGCTTGAGCAGTATCACCTCAACGGCCCGGCGATCCGCTACGAGTTTGATGTCGCGCGGATTTTCACCAAGGGCATGCACGACATGGCCGACGCGCAGGCCGATGACGGATTTGTGCCGACCACCGCGCCGGAATACGCGAAGTTTAAAGGCACGTTCCGCACCGCGACGGAATGGGGTTCGGCCTTCATCCTAGTGCCGTGGCAGCAATACCAATTTACCGGCGACCTCGACCTGCTGCGCGCCCACTTCGACGCCATGAAACGCTACTTCGCCTATCTCGAAACTCGTGCCACCGATGATATCGTGTCCGAGGGGCTTGGTGACTGGTGCGATCTCGGCCCGAAAAAACCCGGGGCCGCCCAGCTTACGCCGCCACCCGTCACGGCCACGGCGTTCTATTTTACCGACGCGACGATTCTTGCCAAGGCCGCCACGCTTCTGGGCCGCGCGGATGACGCCAGACACTACAACAGGCGCGCCGGGAGAATTCGTGAAAGCTACAATCGCCACTTTTTCCACAGCGACACCGGTTCTTATGCCACCGGCTCGCAGTGCGCCAACGCGCTGCCGTTGGTGATGAACATCGTGGAGCCCGCTTGCCGTGCCCGCATACTGGCGGCGCTCGTGCGCGATGTGGAACAGCACGGTTACGCGATGACGGCGGGCGACGTCGGCTTCCGCTACCTCCTTCAGGCTCTCGCCGAAGGTGGGCGTTCCGACGTGGTCTACCGGATGATCAACCAGGACGACAAGCCCGGCTATGGCTACCAACTAAGGAAGGGGGCGACGAGTCTTACCGAATCGTGGGACGCGAACCTCAGTTCCTCGCATAATCATTTTATGCTCGGACAAATCACGGAATGGTTTTACAGGGACCTAGCCGGCATCGATGGCGACCTGACAGGTCCGGGTTTCAAGAAGATCATGCTTCGTCCGCAGCCCGTTGGTGATCTCACATGGGTCGAGGCAGGCTACGAGTCAATCCACGGCCCGATCGCTGTGCGATGGGAACACGACGGCGAACGGTTTGTATTGAAGGCGACGATTCCCGCAAACACGACCGCGACGGTCTTCGTGCCCGCGCGCGCAGACACGGCAGTGCGGGAAGGCGGCGCGCCTGCCGAACAGCGACCGGGCGTGAAGTTCCTTCGCCGCGAAGGCGACCGCGCCGTGTTTGCCGTCGAGTCGGGAAGCTACACCTTCGAATCACAGTTCGGTCATTCATGAAACTGTCGTCCCCATTGATTCCCGTCCTCCTACTCATGCTGGTTGCCGCGGCGACGGCAACTCCGCAAGACGCCCTACGCATTGACGGACCGGAGCAAGGCAAGTTAGATTTGAGTTTACCCGATGGCGGACTGCCGCCGGCGGTTGGCGTGTGGAACATCGAGGTGTTTCGTGCCACGCGAACCGCGCCGGGTCTGGCCGACGGCAAGGGCTGGACCTATAACCACCACGTGGACATGGCGTGCTGGAAGGGACGCCTATACGTCTCCTGGACTTCCGGTGAGAAAGACGAGGACGTCTGGCCGTGGCATGAATTGTACAGCACATCGGCTGACGGCGAGCATTGGTCAGCGCCGGCGGAGTTGTTTCCCCAAGGCGTCTCCACCCCGCTGCGGATGCATTTCTTTCTGGCGACCAATGGCCGGATGCTGGCAATTGCCGGACTGCGGCTGGGACTGACCAAACTCAGCGAAACGTTGAAAGGTCCGTTGGTGGGGCGGGAAATTTTGGCCAATCACACGTTAGGCCCCGTATTCACGTTGTCAGCGCCTTCAACCGGCAACGGACAGGACGGGCCTCCTCTGTTCGGCAGTTCGACCGACAAGGGATTCGTCGATGCGTGTGTTCAACTGCTGAATCAACGCCCTTTTCTGGAACAACAGGATTTCGGCAACCTGCTCGGCGACCGCCGGATGAAGTGGCATGAGTCGGATGACAAAAGCATGCAGTTGAAAGCGATGTCGTTTTTCCACCGCAAGGACGGCGCCTTGGTGGGGATCGGCAAGAAAGGCTGGGTCACGATCTCCAAGGACGAGGGCAGCACGTGGTCCAAGCCGGTCCGTCCGCCTTCGCTGGTCACGGGAAACGGCAAGGTTTGGGGACAACGCACGAGCGATGGCCGGTTCGCCCTGTTGTATGAACCCGACAAAGAGAAGCGTTTCCCTTTGGTCATTGTGACCAGTGATGACGGCGTCGCCTTCCGCGATATGTGCGTGGTTCATGGTGAACTGCCGATTCAACGCTACGAAGGCGCGAATAAGAACATGGGCCCGCAATACGCGCGGGGCGTTTCCGAATGGTCCAACGATGGTTCGTGGAAGGACACCGGCTTGTGGGTAGCCTACAGCGTGAGCAAGGAAGACATCTGGGTCAGTCGAATCCCCGTGCCCGTGCATGCCGGGCGAACGAGGCCGGCTGCCGACGATTTTGCCGGGTGGAACATCTGCAGTCCCCAATGGGCACCGGTAACCGTGGTCGAAACGACGGACCACGGAAAGACGAAGGCTTTGCGACTCGAAGACCGTGACCCATATGAGCATGCGGTCGCGGCCCTAGTTTTTCCGAAAAGTAAAAAAGTCAGCGCATCATTCCGTCTGTTTGCCATGCAGCCCAACGGGGGCTTGATGGAAATCGAGTTGTTTAGCGACCTGGGAGGCGCGCATCCCGTGCGGTTGAGCCTTGGCGACGATGGAAAGATCCGCGCCGTTGATGGAAGCAACACGGTCGATTGCGCCTTGTATGCTGCCAACCAGTGGATGGCGTTCCAGATCGACGCTGACGCCGTTGTTGGAAAATTTGCGGTCACGCTTGATGGCAAACCGGTTTTGAAGGACGCCGCGTTCGCACAGTCTACGGCCTGGCTGAACCGGCTGGTGTTCCGCACCGGTCATCGCAGCCTCGTCAGCAATCCGGCAAAGATATCCGTCACCAACGATGTTCCTGTTGCGCCGGCAACTTACCTCATCGGACAGGTGAGAGTTAATCCGTGAGGGCAGGAATGCGCTTCGCCGTCTTTGGTTTGTGGGTGTTGACAACAACAGCGCTGGCGGATACCGGGACACCCCCAATTGACCGCCGCGCGCTGGTAACCCGGCACGACGTGGTGCTTACAAAATTCGACACAGAAAACCCGCTGCAAGTGGGCAACGGCGAGTTCGTATTCACGGCCGATGTGACCGGCTTGCAGACATTTGCGGAAGCGTACGAAAAGACGACTCCGCTCGGCACGCTCTCGCAATGGGGCTGGCATAGGTCGCCGAACCCGGGGGGCTGGAGCATCGACAAGTTTCGGTGCAAGGAATTCGACGTGTTTGGGCGCCAGGTGGGTTACGCCGACGCGTCGGGGACTCCCGAAAGCGACTGGCTGCGCGCCAATCCGCACCGGCTTCATCTCGGTCGCATCGGTTTTCAACTTAACAAGGCCGATGGTTCACCGGCGACGACAAGTGATCTCACGGACATCGAACAGACCCTGAACTTGTGGGACGGTGTGCTCGTCAGTCATTTCAAGTTTGACAGCCAACCAGTGGAAGTGGAGACCGTATGCCACCCTTCGAGTGATCTTCTGGCCGTGCACGTGCGGTCGCCATTGTTGAAGCGGGGACAGCTTGGCATCCAGATTCATTTCCCCTACGGGACTGGCGAGATGTGCACGGCGGACTGGAGCAAGCCTGAGGCGCATGAGACGATTTTTCGGCAGGACAAGAGTAACGTTGGGGAGTTCACCCGCAAACTGGACAATGACCGCTATTGGGTTGATGCGAAGTGGACAGCCGGCGCAAAGCTCACCGAAGTTGCCAAACACAAGTTCTTGCTAACACCGGCCAAGGATGCCGATGCGTTGGAACTTGTCTGTGTATTTACGCCGAAGCAGGCCATCGCCCTCCTACCATCATTTGACCAAACACGCGATGCAGCGCGTGAACACTGGAACAACTTCTGGAGCACGGGCGGCGCGATTGATTTGTCCGGCAGCAAGGATCCGCGGTGGCGGGAACTCGAGCGGCGCATCGTGTTATCCCAGTATCTTACGGCGATTCAATGCGCCGGGAGTTATCCGCCGCAGGAAACCGGACTGGCGTACAATAGTTGGTACGGGAAATTTCACCTGGAGATGCATTGGTGGCACGCGGCGCACTTCGCATTGTGGAACCGCCTGCCGCTCCTTGAGAAAAGCCTGGGCTACTATCAGTCCATCCTGCCGCGCGCCGAAGGGACGGCGAAACGACAGGGCTACGCCGGCGCGCGCTGGCCGAAGATGACCGACCCGAGCGGCGCGGAATCGCCGTCGCCGGTGGGGCCCTTTCTGATCTGGCAGCAACCCCACCCGATTTTCTACGCGGAGTTGTGCTACCGAACGCACCCGGATCGCGCCACGCTGGAGAGGTACAAAGGAATCGTGTTCAAGACCGCCGAGTTTATGGCGTCGTACCCGGCGCGGGACGAGGCGAAGAAGCGGTACGTGCTCGGGCCGGTGCTGCAGAGCGCGCAGGAGATTTTCCCGAAAGACCACACGCTGAATCCCGTCTTTGAACTGACTTATTGGCGCTGGGGTTTGGAGACCGCGCAGCAATGGCGCGAGCGGCTCGGCTCGCCACGCGTCAAGAAGTGGGATGACGTGTTGCAGCATCTGGCCAAGCCATCGGTCGCCGACGCAAAGTATTTGTTCGCGGAAACCGCGACGGGAACGTACTCCGAAAAGAAATGGATGAACGATCATCCGTCGGTGACCGGCGCGTTGGGGATGTTGCCGGGACCGGGGGTGGATCTCGACACAATGCGCCGAACGCTGGACTGGATCTGGGACAATTGGAATTGGCTCGACACGTGGGGCTGGGACTACCCGATGGTGGCGATGTGCGCGGCGCGTCTGGGCGAACCGGAACGGGCGGTGGACGCGTTGCTGCTCGACACGCCGAAGAACCATTACCGCGTGAACGGCCACAATTATCAGCGCCCCGGCCTGACGATTTACCTACCCGGCAATGGCGGCTTGCTGTATGCCGTGGCGATGATGGCGGCGGGCTGGGATTCGCCTTCGCCTGTTGGCTTCGGCGGAACAAGCGGCGCACCGAGAAGAAGCGCCCCCGGTTTTCCCGACAATGGCCAATGGGTTGTGCGCTGGGAGGGATTGAAGCCCGCACCGTAGCGCGGCATACTCGTGGCTTGGAACGTATGAGACTTTTTTGCGCCATTCTGTTCGGCGGTTTCCTGGCATCCGCGTCCATGGCGGAAGGGTTGCCGACGGCGGCGCAACTGCAGCGCGACTTCGCCAATCCGCCGATGGAATACCGACCGCGCACGCGCTACTGGTGGTTCGGCGGGGCGGTGACGCGGCAGGAATTGGCGCGCGAGCTGAAGGGGATGAAGGAGCAAGGGTTGGCGGGAGTGGAGATCCAGTCTTTGTACGATGCTTTGCCCGCGGTGCCCGGCCACAAGCCGGTGGTGTACGCTTCACCCGAATGGGCGGACCGTGTCGCGGCGTGCATTGAGGAAGCCGCCAAGCTGGGCATGAAAGTGGACCTGACTCCGGGAAGCGGCTGGCCGTATGCCGGACCATGGATTGATAACGCGCATGCGGGCCAGAGCCTGGAGTCACAAACGGTTCCGCTCGACGGCCCGGGGGAGCGAGAGGCGATCTTCCAGCCGCGCGGGCCGGTGGTTGCGGTAACGTTGCGGCGGGACGGGACCGTCGAGGCCGCACAGGTGGTGACTAACGAACTGCCGTCGGACGGGCAGATCTCCGTGTCTGTGCCCGAAGGCAAATGGTTGGCAACGTGTTTTTGGGCGAAACTTGGCGGGGTGGGCGCGCACAAACGAGCGAATCCCCGGGACAGAGGCCCGGTATTGGATCATTTGAGCGCAGCCGCGATGGATTTTCATCTGGACCATTGCGTGCAGCCGGTGCTGGATCGAGTCGGCAAGCTTGCGGGCCCGACGTTCGAGAGCTTGTTCATGGACAGTTGGGAACTTGGCAGGCCCACGTGGACGACGGATTTTCTCCAACAGTTCCGTGCGCGACGCGGTTATGACCTGACGCCCTATCTGCATTTGCTCGACGGGTCGGGTCGAGGCATCGCCGCGCAGGTGAAATGGGATTACGAACAAACGCTTCGTGATCTGATCGTGGAGAATTGTTATGGGGAACTGACGCGCTGGAGCCACCAGCACGGCTTGCAATCACGCGCACAGGCGCACGGCAGCCCGACCGATTGGGAAGATTCCTACGGGATGGCGGACTTCCCCGAATTCGAGATGGATTTCAAATCTTCGGATGACACGGCCATTGGGGCCAACATGGCGCTGACGGCAGCGCACGTGTACGGTCATCCGGTGGTTTCCTGCGAAAGCTTCACGTGGCTGACGGAACACTGGCGGGTGACCCTGCACGATCTTCGTCAACAAGCGGATGAGATTATTGCCGACGGCGCCAATCAACTTGTGTTTCACGGATATAATTATTCGCCGCCGGGCGCCGGTTTTCCCGGCTGGACCTTCTACGCCTCCTGCGAGATCGACCATAACAATACCTTCTGGCCGTACTTCCGCGTTCTTGCCGATACTCTGAGCCGCAACTGCCTGTTGCTTCGCTCGGGCCGGCCTGTGGCGGACGTGTGCGTCTATAACGCGCGGGGCTTGCCGCAATGGTTGTCTGATCGTGTGACCGATCGGACCATTGATCGAGCCAGCCGCTACCGCGTGTTGATTCTGGACGCGTCGGTCATGCCGTTGGAGACGCTCGAAAAGGTTCAGGCACTGGTTAAGGATGGCCTGACGGTTGTGGCGGAGCAACTGCCGTCAGAAATCCCGACTTTCAAGAACCATGATGCGCAGACAGCCGAGCTCCGTCAGAATGCAGCGGATCTCTTCTTCGAGAAAGCAGGAACAGCGCCGCGAAAGATTGGCAAAGGAACCACGTATCTGGCCGATGAGCAAAACATCCCGGCAATTCTGCAAGGCTTGGATATCGAGCCGCAATTGAAGGCAGATGATCTGACTCAAGTCCGCTGGTTGCACCGTCAGGGAGCCGATTATGATTTGTTCCTGCTGCACAACCCGTCACCGACGAATCAAATTCGCCAGACGTTTTCTTTCCGCGCGAAGGGCTGTCTGGAAATCTGGGACGCGCGCAGCGGCAAGATCGAACCATCTTCGTACCACGTTGATGGTGGACGCGTGGCGGCTGACATCGAGATCGGTCCGAAGGAGTCGCGCTTGGTCATGATCCGACGCGACAAAGCCGCCCCGGGACGCGCCTCTGTTCCGGCGCGCCCGGAGAAGCCAATCGCCACAGTCCAGGGTCCGTGGCGGGTCGAGTTCCGACACATCGACGGGCGCAGGCCGTTTGAAAGGAGTTTCCCCCAGTTGATTGACTGGACGGGGACCGATGACTTGAAACACTTCGCAGGCACGGCGATCTATCGAACAACATTCCATCTGTCTGGTGAGCCACGGGGAGACGTGATTTTGGATCTAGGCGACGTGCGCGATGTCGCGTCGGTCAGCGTGAATGGAAAGCCGGCGGGAACCGTTTTTGAAGTTCCGTTCCGGGTTGAGGTCACCGGTCTGGTGCGCGACGGAAAGAACGAGATCGTCGTCAAGGTGGCGAACCGGGCCGAGAATGCCATCGCGCCCATTGCGACCGACTGGAAAGATCCGAGCAAGTGGCCCGGGTATTTTTTCGTCAACCGGGCCTACAAAGACTACGATCCAGTCCAAGCGCAGGTGCACCCGAGCGGTCTCCTTGGCCCGGTGCAATTGCTCGCGCGATGAGCGGGAAGCACAATGGCGATTCCCATGAGTGAACAAACGCCGCTGGTCAAAGCCGTCGGCCTCCACAAGACGTTTGGGGGCGTGGATGTGCTCAAGAACGCCAATCTCGAATTGCTGCCCGGCGAGATTCATGGACTGGTTGGGGAAAACGGCGCGGGCAAGTCCACGTTGGCGAAACTCATCGGCGGCGTGCACGTGCCGCGTGCCGGCGCGATCGAGGTCAACGGCCAAGCGGTTCACTTTCACCGTCCGCACGACGCCATTGCGCAGGGGATCGCGTTGATCCATCAGGAGCCGCTGACATTTCCCGATCTAAGCGTGGCGGAGAATATTTTTATTGGCCGCCAACCGTGCCGCCAAGGACGAATTGACTGGGAAGCGATGGCTTGCGAGGCGGCGAAGACGCTGGAATCGCTGGGTGTGAAGATTGATCCCCGGGCGAAGGTGCGCGGGCTGTCGATTGCCGACCGACAAATGGTGGAGATGGCGGCGGCGCTGTCGCAGCACGCGAAGATCCTGTTGATGGATGAGACGACCGCGGCGTTGACGCCGAGCGAGGTCAAGCGGTTGTTCGGAGTCATGCGGCAGCTGCGCGACCAGGGCGCGGCATTGGCATTCATTGGGCATCGGCTGGAGGAGATTTTTGAGATTTGCGAGCGCATCACCGTGTTGCGCGACGGCGAAATCGTCGGCGAACGACTGACGAAAGAGACGTCGATTGACGAGATTCTCCGGTTGATGGTGGGACGCCCGATGGAAACGTTGTTTGCCCGGGAAGCGAGGCATGGGATTGGCGCCACCTTGCTGGAAACGCGCGGGTTGACGCGTGCGGGACAATTCTCGGACATTAATCTGCGGGTGCGCGCCGGTGAAGTGGTCGGGCTGGCGGGATTGGTCGGCGCGGGACGGACGGAAGTGGCGCGTGCGATTTTTGGGATCGAGAAGGTCGATGCCGGGGAAATCCTTGTCGATGGAGAAGCGGTCCAGAACAATCGGCCACGCGAGGCGATGGCGAAAGGGGTGGCGCTCGTGCCGGAGGACCGTCAACACCACGGCGTGCTGATGCCGATGAGCGTGTGGCAGAACGCGACGCTGGCGATTGTCGACCGGCTGGCGAGATTTGGTTGGCGGCGAGACGCGGAGGCGCGGGAGGTTGCGCAGGGCGAGGTCAATCGTCTCGACGTGAAGTTGCAGGACATCGAGCAGCCCCTCCGGGAATTATCGGGTGGCAACCAACAGAAGGTGGTGTTGGCAAAATGGCTGGCGACCAAACCGAAGGTGATGCTGCTCGATGAACCGACGCGCGGCATCGACATCGGCGCGAAAGCGGAAGTGCATCGGCTTATTGCCGAGCTAGCCGCGGCGGGCATGTCGGTGTTGATGATTTCCTCCGATCTGCCGGAAGTGTTGGCGATGAGCGACCGGATTCTCGTGATGCGGGAGGGCCGGATCGTCGCGGAGTTCAGTCGGCAGGAAGCCACGGCTGAACGAGTGATTGCCGCGGCGACAGGACAAGCACAAGAAGAATAAAACACGAGGAACGAAACACAAGTTTTGGATTTCGCGCTTCGAAAGTAAGAGCTGGCCCCGTTTTATTGATTTTCCTTTCCGCGCGTTTCGCCCCTATGCTGTTGACTCATGAATTCGGTCGCAACATCGGCGGCGCAGGCGGAAAAGCCGTTTGGGTTTGCCGTTTTTGCCGCGATGATCGCGGGGGCCGGCACGTTTCTGAACGTCTATTGCACGCAGCCGCTGCTGCCGTTCTTCCAGAACTTCTTTCACGCGACCGAGGTACAGGTCAGTTTGACCGTGGGTGCCGTCACGTTGTCGGTCGCCATCACGGCCCCGGTGATTGGCCTGCTTGCGGAAAGCATTGGGCGGAAGAAAGTCATCGTGCCCGCCCTTTTCGCGATGGCGGTACCCACGCTGCTGGCGGCCACGGCCCGAAGCCTGTCCGCGCTTATTTTCTGGCGCTTCATGCAAGGGGTATTCGTCCCCGGCGTCATCGCCGTGATCATCGCCTACATCAATGAGGAGTTCGCGGGCAGGACCGGCACCGTGATGTCCGCGTATGTGGCGGGAACGGTTTTCGGGGGTTTTCTGGGACGATTTCTCACCGGCGTCATCGCCGCGTACTGGAACTGGCATGCGGCGTTCATCGTATTGGGCGTTTTGGATTTGCTGGGCGCGTTGGCGGTGCGGCAGTGGCTGCCGCTGGCCAGGAATTTTGTTCCCGGCCAGCATGTGTTCAAATCCCTCGGCGACACGTGGGGGCATTTGCGAAACCCGCGCCTGCTTTTGATTTGCTGCATGGGCTTCACGGTGCTGTTCTCGCTGGTGGGCGTGTTCACCTACGCGAACTTTTTTCTCGCCCGCCCGCCGTTTCGTTTGAGCACCGCCGAGTTGGGCAGCGTGTTTTCCATCTATCTGTTTGGCTGCGTCGTCACCCCGCTGGCGGGACGATTCCTGGATCGCAACGGCTTTCGCCGCACGGCGTTGCTGGCCGTGGGCATGAGCCTGAGTGGGCTGCTATTGACGCTGGTACACTGGCTGCCGACGGTTATTGCCGGGCTGGCGATATTTTCCTCCGGCATGTTTGTCTCGCAAGCATCGGCGACGGTGCTAACCGGCCAGGTGGCGGGCCGCGCCCGTTCTTCCGCCGCCGGTCTGTATGTGACTTTCTATTACATCGGCGGCAGCGTGGGCACGGCGCTGCCCGCGTGGTTTTGGCTGAACGGCGGCTGGCCGGGATGCGTCGGCCTGTTCGCGGCGATGAGCCTGGTCACGCTGGCTCTGGGGTTGGCTGGCGGAAAATCCATCGCCACCGGGGAAAAGATTCCGGGCGAGATCATGGACACGGCAATTTGAGCATTTCCCCGGCACCGGGCGACGGTGGTGGCGCAGCCGGCCTTAAATTCTGAGCGGATTTCCCAACACATGCTACAGTGAGACTGTAAAGGAGGTCACAGAAACCTCGTGGCGAGTCGCTCCAAGAAAAGTGCGTCACTGAGTTCGTTCCTCATGGAATTGGGCGTGTACGCCGTTTTCGTGTTTGCATATTTTTTTCTGGTCCTCCATTTTCTCGGCGGCTGGCTCAAACACATCTTCGACCAGAACAAGACCGTGTACGCGATCGTGGCGCTCGCGTTGATCATCATACAGGGCGTTGGGTTGGAAATGCTCACCACCGCACTGTTGCGGGTCATTCGGAGCCGGGAGAGGTAAGACATGGATTTCCTGATTTCCGGCACCCACATCCATCCCGTTTACCTGATTATCATCGGATTCATTATAGGAATCTGCGGCGGTTTTTTTGGCGTTGGCGGAAGCTTTCTGGCGGGGCCGGCGCTGTTCGCGTTCGGGGTGCCGATGAACTTCGTGGTGGGCACGGATTTGGCGCACATCGTCGGAAAATCAATCGTGGCGGCAAAGAAACATCGCGCGCTGGGCAACGTGGACATCAAGCTCGGGTTGATCATGGCATCCGCCACCATCGTAGGGGTCGAGACCGGGGCGCAAATCATTCAGGAGTTGAAGCGCCATAAGAACGTGGACGTAGTGGTGGCCATCGCGTTTGTTATCGTGCTCGTCGGGATTTCGTCCTTCATCGCGTGGGAGTGCTGGCAAACCATGAAGATGGGGAAGGAAGCCGTCGGCGCCAAATCCGCGACACCCGGCAAACCCAAGCAAGACCGGTCGGCCATCGCCTACATCGCCAAGAGGTTCCATCGGTTTCATTTTCCGCCGATGATTTCCCTGCCCAGTTCCGGCATTCAGCAGATCTCGTTGTGGACGATTCTGGGAGTGGCCTATATCGGCGGGGTGTTCAGCGGATTCCTCGGCGGCGGGGCGGGTTACATCCGCATGCCGGCGCTGGTGTACATACTCGGCGTGCCCACGCACGTGGCGGTCGGGACCGATTTGTTCGAAGTAGTGATTTCGGCGAGCTACGGAACGTTCACACACGCCATCAAGGGCAACGTGGACATCCTGATCGCGCTGGTCATGCACACGGGCGCGGCCATCGGCGCGCAAATCGGGGCGACGTTGACCCAGTACTTTCACGGCACACGCATCCGGCTGGCGTTCGTGCCCCTGCCGCTGCTCGGGGCCGGACTGATCATTTACAGCCTGATGACAGGCCACCATTTCTAAGGAAGCGGATGAACGCATGAAAATCCTTTTCTGCAGCGACGGTTCAATCCAGGCGGAGAACGCGGTGCGATTTGGCGCATCGATTGCGGCGGCATGCCAGGCGGAGGCATCGATCCTGGGAATTGTCGAAAAGGCGGGCCAGGAGGACACGGTGTTGCAGGCGCTTCGACGAGCGCAAGAAATCCTGAAGGAGTATCATCTCAATGCCGAGTTGATCACCAAGGCCGGCCGCCCCGTGCGTGAGATCATCAAGCGGACGCGGGAGGCCAAATACGATCTCGTGGTGGTCGGGGCGGTACGCAAAGGGACCGGGGACCGTTGTGGGTGTCGGCCCGCGCCTACAAGATCATCGAATCGGTCGAACCGCCGGTGCTGGTGGTCATCGGCGATTGCACCCAACTGCGTCGCATTCTGGTATGCGATGGCGGCACGCATAAAGCGGACGCGGCGGTGCAAATGGCCGGGGAGATTGCGCGGTGTGTGAATACGACGGTTGATTTGCTGCACGTTCTGGCGGAACCGCCGGCCGTCTATGCCAATCTGGTCAAGTCGGAAGAGGATGTCGACCAGATCCTGCAATCGAGTTCCAAACTCGGTCGCTGCCTGCGCTACCAGAAGGAGCTGCTCGAGAAGATGGCGGTTCCGTGCGAAGTACACCTGCGACACGGCCTGGTTCTGGATCAATTACTGGCAGAATTGCAGCGCACGGAATACGGCTTGGTAGTGTCCGGTTCCTGTCCTGCTCATGATCGGCTGCGCCGGTACATCATGGGCAACATCACCCGCGAAATCGTCAACCGTGCCGAATTACCCGTGCTAGTGGTGCGAGGCGATACAGAACCCGATCACGGCCTCGGCGGTCTGATCAACCGCCTTCTGAACCGCCCCGGAGAATCCTCCGGTGCCACCGGGACAAGTGATGCGTGAGTGAAATCCGAAACGGATTTGAAACTTGAGACACTACGGCATCAGGCGGTGGTCTGAATTGGTGGCGGAATTCACCGGGTTGGTTCCTGGGCTGCGAAGTCGAGGTGCGGTTCCAGCGGATATTTCCGCTCCCGCCAGGCATCCAAGCCTCCCAACAGGGGTCGGACGCGGGTGATTCCGCGCCTGTAGAGGATGAACGCCGCACGGGCGGCGCTGGCTTCATTTGGGCACGAGCAATAGAGGATGACCTCCTGATTGCGAGGGATATTGGGGAGCCATTTCTCGACGTTGTCCGCGAGCAAATGCCGCGCGCCGGGAATGCGATACGGGTCGCCCTGGACGGCCAACTCCGAGCGCAGATCCACGATGAAGACCGCCTCACCACCTTCCTGTCGTTGACGAAGTTCCTCCGCGGTAATTCGCGCGATGCGCAATTTCCGCAACACGCGTTGTCGTTGGATGAACTTAAACGCGATGTACGCCACGAAAAGCGACCCCAACAGCACAAGCGCGCCACGTCCCAGTCGATCCAACGCATCGGCCACCTGTTGGAGCTGGCTGCTGAAAAGAAGCCCCAGCAGAATGAAGCACCCTGAATAAAGAAGCGCTCCAAGGCCGTCGAAGGCGAGGAACCGACGGATGCTCACCCCGTACATTCCTGCCAGCGGCGGCATCACAGTGGTAAGACCCGGAATGAATTTTGCAAACACAATGCCGCGCGTGCCGTAGCGCGCGAAGACGTTCTCGGTTCGCAAGACACACGTGTCCGGCTCGAGCGAAATACGGCACAGAAGCTTTATGATGCGACTGCCGCGATAGCGACCGAGGTAGAACCAGATGGTGTCCGCCGCCAACGAGCCCCCAGCAGCCAGAAGGAGCGCCAGCATGGGATTCATTTTGCCGATGCCCACCAGACCGCCCGCAGCCAAGAGAAACGGCGGGGACGGCAGAGGCACGCCCAATTGTTCGATGAAGACGATCACGAACAAGACCGGCAACCCATGGCGAACCATAAACCCGAGGATTTCATTCATGACGAACAGAGTGTTTATGCCGCATGGTCAGAATACTCGTCCGTCTCCGAAGCAAGTCAAGTGAGCGACCTGCGAACTCCTGTTGTTCCACACTTGTCAGCGTGGTCAGAGGTGATACTGTGACGACACGTGAACCCCCGCCAAGACAAAGTGCTCGCCACGGTGTGCGAGAACTGTCCGGTCTGCCATCAGGCGCGACGCAAGCAGCGCGGCCTGGCGTATGAGTTCGTCAGGAGAGTCGAGGGACGGATCTGTCCGTTCGGCAGAGCCTACGAGCGGGTTACCGGACGGAAGTCCCACGAACCGGTGACACGACAATGATTCAGGTCTACGGACTGGGGCAGTGTGCACTGGATCACCTTGCCCTGGTTCCGTCCTACCCGGAGGCCGATACCAAGTGCGAATTCAAAGACATGACCGTGCAAGGCGGCGGACCGGTGGCCACCGCGCTGGTGGCGTTGTCTCGCTGGGGGATCTCCTGCGCGATCGCCGGTGTCATCGGCGAGGATTCGTTCGGCGAGGAGATCAGACGCAGCCTTGATGAGGAGCGGGTGGATACGACCGGGCTTCTGGTTCGTCGTGGGTGCGGGTCCCAGTTCGCGTTCATCGCGGTGGAGGCGGGAACCGGAAAGCGCACTATTTTTTGGCGGCGTCCAACGGGAGTGGCGTTGGGGCCGAACGAACTGAATCACGATCTCATTCGATCGGCGCGGGTGTTGCACACCGACGGCCTGTTCATCGAGGCGTCGCTGGCGGCGGCGAAGATTGCGAGGGCAACGGGGATTCAGGTTGTGGTGGATGCCGGCACCCTGCGGGAAGGGATGCTGGAATTGGCCAAGCAGAGCGACTGTTTTGTGGCGTCGGCGACGTTTGCCCGGGCCCTCATTGGCGACGACCGGCCCTTGGAGGCCTGCCGTCGGCTGGCGGAGTTGGGGCCACGAGTTGTCGGAGTCACCCTTGGAGAGAAGGGATATGTGGCGTTGGATCGGGGCGGGGTGATCGAGAGACCCGCCTATCGGGTGCAAGCCATGGACACCACGGGGTGCGGGGATGTGTTCCATGGGGGATTCATCTACGGTTTGGTTCAAGGCTGGGATGCGGCGGGGTGTCTGGATTTCGGGGCTTGGGCGGCGGCCCGCGTGAGCCTGCGGCTGGGAGGTCGTGATGGGATTCCACCACTGGCAGATTGGCCGGAGAAGAAGTTGCATGCTTGATTCGACGCAATGACGAATAGTTTCACAATGCCACGGGTGCTGGGCCGCAGCGGACTGAGGGTGGGCCGCCTGGGTTTCGGCTCCTCATACGGCGCACCCGCCGGAGCGTACGAACAGGCGTTTGAGCGTGGGTGCAACTACTTCTACTGGGGCAGCGCGCGGCGCAAAGGGATGGGTGACGCCATCCGTCATATCGCGAGTCGGCATCGGGACAAGATCGTGGTGGTGCTGCAGTCGTATTCGCGCCATGGCCTCCTGCTCGGACACAGGATCGAATCGGGGCTGCGCGGCTTGCGGTTGGATTACGCCGACATTCTGCTGCTGGGCTGGCACAACGGGCCGCTGTCCCCTCGGCTGATGGAGAGAGCCCTGCAACTGCGGGAGCGTGGCCGGGTTCGGCACATCGCGGTGTCCGGTCACGACCGGCGGATGTTCCAGCAATTTGCGAGGGACTTGCGAGTGGACGTGCTGATGATGCGCTACAACGCCGCGCACCGGGGGGCAGAGAAAGAGGCGTTCCCGTATCTGGAGAGGCAGGGCGAACCGAAGGCGGGAGTGGTCTGCTACACCGGCACTCGATGGGGGACGCTGATCGACCCGAGGAATACGCCAATCGGCTTACGGACACCAAGTGCGGTGGACTGCTATCGGTTCGTGCTTTCGAATCCCGATGTGGATGTTTGTCTGACCGGACCCGCGACGGCGGAACAGATGGAGGCCAACCTCAAGACGCTGGAACTTGGCCCGTTGTCCGAGGAGGAGCTGGAGTGGATGCGGAAGGTGGGGGACAATGTCCACCGGCTCACGGCGCGGAGCAGACGGAATCCCTTCATGCAGCGCGAGCAGTGACCGGACAGGCAATGCGTGAGTGAGCGTTGACCCCATAGAGCGGAGTGGCTTGACGGGGGCCTTGTCTTGTGGAATGGTGCGGGCGTCGCAGGCGTGAGAAAACTTAACCGGTTGCCGGGTCTGGCAACGAGGCGAGGTGTGGTGTACACACGCGAGCCCGTTATCCGGCGCCAAATTAGAAAGGTGGCAGGACCATGAGGAAACACACAGGGGTTGTTTGTTTGGTGGCGGCATGTCTGGCGGGATTCATCGGGCAGTTGGCGGCGTTCGGCGCGAACACGAATTCAGTCTGGGACGTGAACGCCATAAACCTATTATCGGTCGGCAAGCTTAAAGTGGCGGAGACGAACGCGGCGACCGCCGTGTTTTTGGATGACGGAACGTGGAGTCTGCTGGTCGGGACCAACGAGGTCGACGGAACTTATACAAACACGACGAAACAACTGACGCTGGCGGTTGGCGCCGACGGCCAGGCAGCGCTGGAAAGCAACGTGGTGGATTTTGTCCTGGCCCAGATCCCGCCGGGGATTACCATCACTGTCAAAAGCCTGAAGATTTCCAAGGTCAAGCTATCGAAGACCGGGTACCGGTGCTGGAGACGGTCACGGTGAGTGCCACGGCCAGTGAAACTGTCAATAATAAGACCAAGAAGAAGAGTTTCAGTGTCAAAACCCTGTTGGCGGACTGGGTGCTGTCGTCGGGCACGGCTTTTTAGGCGGATAAAGCTTTTCGCACGGCGAGTTGAGGTGGCAAGACGGTTCGTCTGACGATGCGTGGGTTCGTCAGCCGGACACGTGACATCTATCGGGACGGGGGACGCGGGTCCGCCGTCGCGCCAGAGGTTGCCGCGGGAGTACGACGTGCGGCATTTGCTCTATCGGGCGTTTGCCCGATAGGGCATCTCGTCGGACTCGGTTTAGCTTCGTTTCGGCTCCGTCGGACTCGGCTTCCCGTGTGGTAGATGGTGCGATAACTACCGTTTGCGCGACGCCAGCCAGCTATCAATTCCCCACCCAGTAAAGAAATAAATCAGCCCGTTGAATGCGGCAAAAGCGATTTGAACAGACCACGTAAACCACGGATTCGGGGGAAGCGGTTCAAAGAGTTTATAGAGCAACAATGGCAGAAGTTCACTCCAGGGAGTAGTCACACAAATTGACCAAAACCCCGCAAACATCCCCTTCGCGGTGAGCACCACAATAACCGATATTGATGTAAAGAATCGCGTAGATACTCGGCAGGATTATTCTGAACTTCATAAACGCTCCTGATTATCACCATGCCCTGGCTGGCTTGACGAGAGAATGCGACTGGAAGCTGAATTTAGCCAGTTCAAATCGGGACAACGCCCGGCTTCAGACATCAGATACTGATGTCTCAGGCATTCGGCTGTGGCATTGAGGGACGATGATCGGAAAGAGGCGGGGTAAGGGACTGAGCGGCCTGCAAACCGGAATATGTCAGAGGTCAACGACTCCCCCCTTTTGAATGATATGCTCCACTGGAGCATATCATGGCGGGCGACGGGTGGTGTGGAGCGAGAGGATTCAGGAGACAGACTCCGTAAACGACACGCGAGCCGGGAGACGGGAGGTTGAAGGAAGAACCAGAATTCAGTTCCGCAAACGACTCGGAGCGGGGAGGCGGCCGGGGACGTGGCGGAGCGTCGGCTCAGAATGATAACGAAAAGCGGGCGGCGGGACTGGTGATGCGTGGATGGAATTTGAAGTACGAGGGCAGCAGATCGAGTCTCTGATGGTAAGAATTCACTCCGTGGCTGGCCAGTGTAAACTGCCCTTGCCCCGATTTGGTGGACACTTGGTGTGGATAAGTGTGTGAGTTAAAAGGACACACCATGAACCAAGAAACCACCATCCCACGGAAGCGATACGACGAAGCGTTCAAGCGTTCGGCGGTCCAGCATTGGCAGACGAGCGGCAAATCGGCAGCGCTCGTGGCCCACGAACTGGGTCTGAACGCCGGCACGCTGGCGCAGTGGAAGAAACGCTGGGGCATGGAGCCGCCCGCGACCGGGCTGCGCACGGTCGCCGAACTCGAAGCCGAGAACCGACGGCTGCGTCGTGAGCTGCACCAGGTGGTGCAGCAGCGCGACATTCTAAAAAAAACCTTGGGCATCCTCTCGGCACCGCCCGAGAGCGCTGGGAACGGATCCGAGCCATGAGCGCGGATCACCCCATCGCTACGCTGTGCGGGGCGCTGCACGTTTCGCGCAGCGGTTATTACGCCTGGGGCCAACGTCGGCCGGGAGCGCGGGCGCAAGCCAACGCGACGTTGCTGACGCTGATCACGCAAGCGGACCAGGAAAGTCGCCACACCTACGGCAGTCCGCGCGTGACGCGCTGGCTGCAGTTGCGTGGTCACCGGTGCGGTCGCCATCGCATTGCGCGACTCATGCGCGGGGCCGGTCTGCGCAGCCGACCGCGCCGACGCTTTCGCGTCTGCCTGACCGACAGCGATCACGATCTACCCATCGCCGCCAATCGGTTGTTGGGTCGCCACCAGCCGCCTCGTCCCGATGCGGTCTGGGTGGCCGACATCACCTACGTGCCCACGGCCGAAGGCTGGCTCTACGTGGCCGGTGTATTGGATCGCTGCAGCCGCCGCTGTGTGGGTTGGGCGATGAGCGATACGCTGGCCACCAGCTTGCCGTTGGCCGCCCTGGACATGGCCTTGACGCAACGCCAGCCGCCCCACGGGCTGGTCCACCATTCCGATCGCGGTCGGCAATACGCCAGCGAAGCGTATCGGCAGCGGCTCGCCGCTGCCGGCATCCAGCCCAGCATGAGCCGCAAAGGCAACTGCTACGACAACGCCGTGATCGAGAGCTTCTGGAGCAGCTTGAAGCGCGAGTTGGTGCATCGCTGCGAGTTTGCCACTCGCGCCCAAGCCCAGGCGGCGATCTTCGAGTGGCTGGAAGTCTTCTACAACCGCGAGCGGCTCCACAGCGCTCTCGGCTATCAAACCCCTGTGGACTTCGAAACCAACCTCAACTAAACTCATGACTCATGCACCCACTTCGCTGTCCACCAAATCGGGGCAAGGGCACACGGAAGCGATACGACGAAGCGTTCAAGCGTTCGGCGGTCCAGCATTGGCAGACGAGCGGCAAATCGGCAGCGCTCGTGGCCCACGAACTGGGTCTGAACGCCGGCACGCTGGCGCAGTGGAAGAAACGCTGGGGCACGGAGCCGCCCGCGACCGGGCTGCGCACGGTCGCCGAACTCGAAGCCGAGAACCGACGGCTGCGCCGCGAGCTGCACCAGGTGGTGCAGCAGCGCGACATTCTAAAAAAAACCTTGGGCATCCTCTCGGCACCGCCCGAGAGCGCTGGGAACGGATCCGAGCCATGAGCGCGGATCACCCCATCGCTACGCTGTGCGGGGCGCTGCACGTTTCGCGCAGCGGTTATTACGCCTGGGTCGAACGTCGGCCGGGAGCGCGGGCGCAAGCCAACGCGACGTTGCTGACGCTGATCACGCAAGCCGACCAGGAAAGTCGCCACACCTACGGCAGTCCGCGCGTGACGCGCTGGCTGCAGTTGCGTGGTCACCGGTGCGGTCGCCATCGCATTGCGCGACTCATGCGCGGGGCGGGTCTGCGCAGCCGACCGCGCCGCCGCTTCCGCGTCTGCCTGACCGACAGCGATCACGATCTGCCCATCGCCGCCAATCGGTTGTTGGGTCGCCACCAGCCGCCTCGTCCCGATGCGGTCTGGGTGGCCGACATCACCTACGTGCCCACGGCCGAAGGCTGGCTCTACGTGGCCGGTGTATTGGATCGCTGCAGCCGCCGCTGTGTGGGTTGGGCGATGAGCGATACGCTGGCCACCAGCTTGCCGTTGGCGGCACTGGACATGGCGTTGACGCAACGCCAGCCGCCCCACGGGCTGGTCCATCACTCAGATCGCGGTCGGCAATACGCCAGCGAAGCGTATCGGCAGCGGCTCGCCGCTGCCGGCCTCCAGCCCAGCATGAGCCGCAAAGGCAACTGCTACGACAACGCCGTGATCGAGAGCTTCTGGAGCAGCTTGAAGCGCGAGTTGGTGCATCGCTGCGAGTTTGCCACTCGCGCCCAAGCCCAGGCGGCAATCTTCGAGTGGCTGGAAGTCTTCTACAACCGCGAGCGGCTTCACAGCGCTCTCGGCTATCAAACCCCTGTGGACTTCGAAACCAACCTCAACTAAACTCATGACTCATGCACCCACTTCGCTGTCCACCAAATCGGGGCAAGGGCATTCTATGACCCGGCTAATCGGCTGACGAACGTGGTCCAGGGCACAGTCACCAGTTCGCTGAGCTACGATGATGACGGCCGGCGCACGAAGTTGGTGTTGCCCAATGGCATTGGCGTGCTGTATTCGTATGACGTGGCCAGCCGTTTAACCAGTATCGTGTATCAGGCATCCAGCACCAATTACATCGCCTACGGCTATGACTCCACGGGCAAGCGGGCATCACAAGCCAGCGTGCTTTCCGCTTACCTCCTACCATCCGCAGTTTCCAATTCGACCTACGATGCAGCCAATCACCAACTGACGTTCGGCACGTACAACATGCTGTACGACCTCGATGGCAATGTGACCAACATCGTCAACGGCACGACCACGAATACTCTGCTTTGGAGTGCACGGAATCAGTTGACGAACATGCTCGGTGCCGTCACGGCAAACTTCCTTTACGATGCGTTGGGCCGTCGTATCACGCGTACGATCGGCAGCACGACCGAGAAATATGCGTACGATGGTATCGACATCATCCAGCAGTTGAACAACACGGCACAGTCGGTGCGAACTACTTCCGCAGCTTGGCCATTGATGAACCGTGGCAACGGATCGATGTGGGCAGCGCCAACACGAACCGTACCTACCTTGCGGATGCGCTCGGCAGCGCTGTCGCGCTCGCAGATACGAACACTGTTATTCAGACGAGCTACACGGAGACCCATTTGGGAATACGAGCACGACGGGCGCCGTCAATAAGAACTGTTATCAGTTCATGGGACGCGAGGATGACGGGACGGGCTTGTATTACTACCGGGCACGGTACTACGTCCCGGTACCGGGGTGGTTTATCAGTGAGGATCCACTCGGTCTTTAGGCGGAGGTGATCTTACGGTTACGTTTACAACAATCCACTGGCATTAAAAGACCCGTTGGGATTGGATCCAATTGACGTGTTCATAAAAAAAGTTCTACTTGGAGAAGTGAACATCGGGGCGGGTTTGCTTCTGAGCGACTTGGTCGTCGAGTTTGCTACATGTGCAGCTTTGCAGAAACCCGGCGACGTGGCGACGGTACTGACACCGTTTTCACAGTTTCTTACCGCAGCCCTGTATGTGTACGGCATTACCACTAAGGAGGGACCATTCGTTGTAAAAGTCAAAGTTACAAAGAATAAAAAAGGATGCGCGGAGTGTGATTTTGACTATATTGGAGTTTATAAAGATGGAAGTTACAGGAATCTTATTTCTGGGCCGGTGGATACACGCATATAGAACTCTGCGACGACCCGTCGTGCCCATCGAGATCGACAATAAACAATGTTCTTAGGCTCTAATACTTGGACTTGAATCAACAGGGAAGCAAGAAAAAATCAATGAACTACAGTCTTCGGAAACGAATGGAGACCTTCCGACCTCTTATTGTCGGGCCTCTGGCCCCGTATTTCGCGATTGTTCTTATATCGGTGATTGTCTTGTTAGGCGGCAAATTGTTGTGGTTTATTATCAGGGGACTCGTGCGGCTATTTGGCTGATCGCTAAGGTGTCACCAATAGCAGGCGAAATGCCAATAGTGTTCGGCATGGGAATTGAGGTTGCGGGGTGTCACCGTAGCGTCACCGAACTGAGGCGCATTTGTGGCCGGACTTTTGCGCGGCGGTGTGCTTCACTGGGCGCATGGCGCGCCGTCGGTCTGCGGTCATCACGGAGGTCGAGTTGGAGCACTGGAAACTGCTCCAGCCGTTTCATCGACTGCTGCAGCAGGCCGTGGCGCAACGCGGGTTGCCGCCGTCCTGGCACGATCCGCAGCGGTTGTTGAGCCACAGTCACTATCTCTCCCTGGTGCTGTTTGGATTGCTCAATCCGGTGGTGCGCACGATGCGCGGGCTTTGTGCCGCGTCGCGGTTGCCGCGCGTGCAACGGCAGGTCTGTGCCGGCCCGGTGAGTCTGGGCAGTTTTTCCGAGGCGCAGCACGTGGTGGAACCGGTCTTATTGGAACAGGTCTTCCATACCCTCAGCGCCGAAGTGCATGGACGCGGCGGCGAAGTACGGTTGGCCCAGCGACCGTGGCAGGTGGTCGACAGCACGCTCTGGGAGGCGTTGCCGCGAATGCAGTGGGCGCTGTGGCGCACCCAGAGCAAACGCCAACAGGCGGTGCGACTGCATGTGAGCTTTCATCTGTTGGAAGACAAACCCGTGCGCGCCGTGGTGACGGAAGGTCGGCGCTGTGAACGAGCCGTCTGGCGCACCCAATGGGAGCGCGGCGCGGCCTACGTCGGCGACCGCTACTACGGCCAAGACTACCAGTTGCTCGACGAGTTGATGGCTCACGACGGCCACTATGTCCTGCGGCTGCGCGACGACGCGATGGTGAGGGTCGAAGAAGAGTTGCCGCTGGCGGCCGAGGATCGCGCCGCCGGGGTCGTACGCCACGCGTGGGCGCACTTGGGTTGCCTTACCCACCACCGACGCGCTCGGGTGCGGGTCGTGTGGCTGCAAACCCCGACGGTGGCGTTGCGGCTGGTGACCAACCAAACGCCCCAGCAATTGAGCGCGGCCTTGGTAGCGCTGCTCTATCGGTACCGCTGGACGGTGGAACTGTTCTTCCGCTGGCTCAAATGCATCCTGGGCAATCGCCACTGGCTGGCCGAGTCCTCGCGCGGCGTCGCGCTGCAACTGTATCTGGCGCTGATCGCGGCGTTGCTGCTGCAACTCTACACCGGCCAACGCCCGAACAAGCGGATGATGGAACTGCTGCAACTGTATCTGCTGGGCTGGGCCAGCACGGACGATATCGACGCCGCACTGCGACAGCTCGGTGCAAAAAAAGCGGCCCAGTAAACGAACAGGCGGTTTGGCGAGCTACGACCGTCAGGGCGGCGCATTGCCTTCCATCGAGCTGGGCTCGCTGACCGGGTCTCGACTACACACTTACCACGTACTCCCTGCCCCGGCCTTCAGACGCTCAGCCACTCCCATGCCGAACACCATTGGCGGAGCGCTTGCCCTACAAACAAACCGTTTGCGCTAGGGACAGCTCCGTAAACGACACGCGAGCAGGGCGCACGCTACACCGGAAACGGCACGCGAGCGGAGGGCGGGGACAGAGGAAACGGCGGCGAACGGCGCGCCCTGCCAACGGCGGGGGCGATGGAGCGGCGCGGGCGGCCAGGGACGGCCGCTACTACACTGAACAGAACACGCCTCGCAGAGGCGTGGCTACACCGGAAACGACGCGGAGCGGGGCGCGGGGACAGGGGAGCAGATTCAATTTCAATTTGGTTTGGTGTTTCGACGGTCGTAGACCGCCGCTACAGCGGAGGGGGAACGGCGGCAACGGCCAGATGGGCTGGGGATTGCACTCGCTCGCGCCCGCTCGGCTCGGCCTCTGGCTTTCCGCTTCGCGGAACTGCGTCGCGCCGCTCCCTGCGGCTTGGCTTCCCACGCTACACAAGACACGGCAAAACCCGGATGGGCTGGGGACAGCGGACACTACACCGAACGGAGGACGGCTCATAGGGCCCTGGCTACACCCGGATTGCTTTGGGGTTTGGGGCGGTGATATGAAGGCGGCGGAATGAGTAGTCAGCGACGATGGATGAGGGCGCGGGAATTGCCGACGGTGGGGTTGTGGGTGGTGATCTGTTTGGTGACGGGGGTGGTGGAGCCGAAGTTTTTTTCGGCGGGGGTGGTTCACAGTATTTTGTTGTGGATGCCGTTGCTGTTGGTGGTGGCGATGGGGGAGATGATGGTGATCGTGTCGCGGGGGGTGGATGTGTCGGTGGGGTCGATGATGGGGTTGGCGGGGATGGTGGTGGGGATGGCGTTGCGGGATCATCCGGGGATGGGGATTTGGTGGGCGACGGTGTTGGGGATGGCGGTGGGCGCGGCGTTGGGTGCGGTTAACGGCGCTTTGGTGGCGTATGGGAATGTGCCGGCGATTGTGGCGACGTTGGGGACGTTGGGGGCGTATCGGGGGTTGGTGCATATCGTGAGCGGCGGGGTGCAGGTGGATGAGTACGATTTGCCGAGGGAGTTGGGGCGGTGGTCGATTGACGGGCCGTTCGGGCAGACGGTGGTGCCGTGGGTGGTGATCGTGGCGGTGGCGGCGGCGGTGGCGACGGGGTTGTTTTTGAGGTTCACGCGGACGGGGCGTGACATTTATGCCGTGGGCGGCAATCGCGAGGCGGCGCGGTTGCGGGGGATCGGGGTGTCGCGGGTGACGTTTCTGGTGTATGTGCTGAGCGGATTGGGGTCGGGACTGGCGGGGGTGTTGTATGCGTCGAGGTTCGGGACGATCAACCCGGCGGCGATCGGGAGCGGGTTTGAGTTGGTGGCGATCTCGGCGGTGGTGGTGGGCGGGGTGAGCGTGTTCGGCGGGTCGGGGACGGTGGGGGGTGTGGTGGTGGGATGCTTGTTGCTGGGGACGATTTCGACGGCGTTGACGGTGCTGAATGTGGCGGAGGCGTGGCAGGGGACGATGTATGGGGTGGTGATTTTGGTGGCGGTGATTTTGGACAAGTGGATGGGGGAGGAGTTGCAGCTAACATGAGTGAGGCGCGGTCAACGTCGACGAGGACGGGGGCGCGTTGGGCGGCGGCGCCGGAATGGATGACGGCGGGGCTGTTGGTGGTGGTGTTTGGGGTGAGCGCGGCGTTCGTGCCGAGATTTTTGGATGCGGCGTATTTGTTTGACCGCAGCTCGCTGTACATGGAGGCGGGATTGATGGCGCTGGGGATGACGTTTGTGATTGTAGGCGGGCACATCGATTTGTCGTGTGCGTCGATGCTGGCGTTGGTCGGGACGGTCGTTGCGACGTTGCACGTGAAGGCGGGATGGCCGCTGCTGCCGCTGGTGTTTCTCGCGCCGTTGCTGGGCGCGGCGCTGGGGGGGATCAATGGGATGGTCGTGGCCCGGCTGGGATTGCCGTCGCTGGTGGTAACGTTGGCGACGATGGCATTGTACCGCGGGTTGGCGCAGGTGTTGTTGGGAGACCATTCGTTGAACCTGCCGTCGTGGTTTACGGGCGTCGAACGGGTCACCATCGCGGGAACGCTGGTGCCGGTGCCGATGGTGTTCTTTCTCGGCATGGCGGTGGCGCTCGGCTGGGTGTTGCACAAGACGGTGTTCGGAACATGGTTGTTCGCGATGGGCACAAACGCGGAGGCGGCGCAGTATTCCGGCGTGCCGGTCGAGCGGGTGACGACATCAGTGTTTGTGATCTCGGGAGTATTGTCGGCGCTGGCCGCAATCATTATGATTTCACGTCTAGGCGTGGCGCGCTATGATCACGCTCTCGGCTTGGAATTGGACGCGATCACGGCGGTGGTGTTGGGGGGCGCTAGCATTTTTGGCGGGCGCGGGACGGTGGCGGGAACGGTGTTGGCGTTGTTTCTGATTGCCGTGCTGCAGACGGGGATGGGCGTGGCCAACATCAAAGCCGAATATCAAGCCACTGCCAGCGGGGCGCTGTTGATCTTGGCCGTCTTGATGAGTAATTTTTCCGCGAAACTGCGGACCTAGACACGGATGCGCTGAGGAACCCATGAGCAAGCCATACACACATGCCCGTGAAGAATACGCGGCGCTCGGCGTTGACACCGACAAGGCCATCCAACGCGCGCTGGCGATTCCGATCTCGATGCACTGCTGGCAGGCCGACGATATCACCGGTTTTGAGGTGAAGAAGCCGGGGTTGGCTGGCGGCGGCATCATGGCCACGGGTAACCATCCCGGTCGCGCACGTACCGCCGACGAAGCGCGTGCGGACTACGAGCGGGTTATGAAACTCGTGCCCGGCACTTTACGCCTCAATCTTCACGCGTGTTACGCCGAGACCGCCGGCCAGATCGTCGACCGCGACGCGCTTGAACCCCGTCATTTTGCCAACTGGATGGACTGGGGGAAACGTCGCGGCGTGCGTCTCGACTTCAATCCGACCTTCTTCGCCCACCCGAAAGCCAACGATGGCTACACACTGAGCCACACCGACAAATCCATCCGGCAATTCTGGATTCGCCACTGCGTCGCCAGCCGAAAGATCGGGGAATCGATGGCCCGGAAGCAGGGCGACCCGTGCATTGTCAATCATTGGATACCGGACGGCAGCAAGGATTATCCAGCCGACCGATGGGCGCATCGGGCGCTGCTCACCGAGTCGCTGGACGCCGCAGTCGCGAACGAAAAATCAGTCGATAAGAAGCTCTGTCTCGATTACGTCGAGAGCAAACTTTTCGGACTCGGCAGCGAAGAGCACGTCGTCGGGTCGAGCGAATACTACAGCAGCTACGCGCTGAGTCGCGGCCTTGGGTATTGCCTCGACATGGGCCATTGGCATCCGACCGAGGAAGTCTACGACAAGATTTCCGCGTATCTGCAGTTTCACAAGAAACTACTGCTGCACGCCAGCCGCTCGGTCCGCTGGGACAGCGACCACGTCGTCCTCTTCAACGATGCTCTGCGACACATCTTCCTCGAAATCCAGCGCGGCCACGCGTGGGAGCGGGTGGCGGTGGCGACCGATTTCTTCGACGCCAGCATCAATCGCATCGCGGCGTACGTCATCGGCCTGCGCGCCACACGCAAGGCGATTCTGTACGCGTTGCTCGATCCGACCGCCGAGTTGAAGCGCCTCGAAGTCGGCGGCAACAACGCCGGTCGCCTCGCGTTGATGGAGGAGATGAAGACCATGCCGTTCGGGGCGGTCTGGGATTCATTGTGTCAGCGCGTGGACGCGCCGCTGGATCGCACGTGGATGAATCAGGTGACAAAATACGAAGCGAACGTGCTTCGGAAACGGAGCTGAGCTACGGCTGCGATTTCCCAGATTGGACAGTCGAATTCGCGGCGGCCTTCTGTGTGTGACTCCATTCCTTCCGGTAGTCCTTCATTCCGATACGCGCCAAATCCAAGATGCCCTCGACGGCCTCGTGAAGCGGAGAAAGGCGGATGTTGTGCTTGTGTTGCCAGGAGACCGGGACTTCACAGGCGGTATATCCCAGTAGACGGGCGACCACGAGCACTTCCACATCAAAGCCACTATTGACCGCATTACCTGTGATTCGCCGTTCTTTGGAAAAATTGTAGAAAACCAAATGATCTAGGATGTCCCCCAGCGCCTTCCTCTTTGCCAGCTTGAAGCCGCACTGGGTGTCCACGATGGGTAACCGCACCAGAAGCTTTCTGAATCCCCAATGTCCGATGCTCAAGGCGCGGCGAATCAAGCTTGACGACGGGCGGACCAAGCCACGACTGCCCAAGGCAATGTCGCAGGGTTTCTGGGCGATGGCGTGGAGCAGTTTACCGGCTTCATCAATGGGCGTAGCTTGATCCATGTCGGTCAGCAGGACCATGCTCCCGGCGGCGGCCCTGATCCCCGCGGTCAAGGCCGCTGCCTTGCCACCGTGTTCGATGCGGATCACGCGGTCGGCGATGCCCTCGGCGACGCGCGCCGTGGCATCTTCACTTCCGTCGTCAACGACGATGAGCTCGATGGGAAACGGCTGGGCCTTTTTCCAAGAAACGATCGTCCCCAACAAGCCGCCGCGTACGGCTTGCTCCTCGTTATAGGCAGGCACAACGATCGACAGCATGTCATTGCCTTCCGGATGCCCGTCAGCGCTCGCAGTCGGCGAGACAAGCGAGGTGCGGCCGACAGCAGATTGCTTACGGTCCGTGGCCGGGGTTGTCATGGAGATTGATGTCTTTTATACCGCGCCAAACAGTCACCAGATGACAGCCATTCTGCCCCAAGATGAATCGAAGAGCAAGCGGAACGGCGGCTTCTGATGAGTTCAGATCCACATCCAGAACCGAGGTGGTCGAACGGAGCGGGCGCTACGCAGGGTGCGCGATGAGCCGGGGCAGGAACACATTCACCTTGCAAATACTGTCGCCCCGCAGTCTGATGGATTGGCTAATTGGTTCGCCCGCTGTCGCGGTGACGTTCAACTGTTTGCGACTGGAATTGCAGCAATGAGGATGGAGGGTCGCTTTCTGTGCGCCTTGTTGACGGGTGTGCTGGCCGCACCCGTTTGTCGGGCGAATCCCAACCTCGAGGGTCAGACCGAGCGGCCATTGCGCTACCGGCCCGAAGGGACAGATTTTGTCATCGAGAACGGCGCGGAGTGGTTCAACCGTCCGCTCTATGGCGGCAACACCGCATTTCGAGTGGACGCCGGCGATAAACCAGAGTTTTCGCTGTATCTGCCCGGCCGTGGTGGAAACCTGCGGTTTGGCATCAAGAACGCAACGACTGCGAAATGGTTGTTCGATGCCGACAAGGTCGTCGCCCGGTATCGGCCCGGTTCGATGGTTTACGAGATCCAGGACTCGCTGCTGGGCAAGACGACATTGGAGTTGACCGCCCTCCCGTTGACCACCGCGCAAGGTCTTGTGGTGCGTGTGGAATTGCGCGGCCCGGCAACGCCGATGGAACTGGTCTGGGCCTGTGGTGGAGCGAACGGTGAGAAGGGTCAGCGTGGTGGTGACATCGGTTGCGAACGCGAGCCGGTTGGCCGCTTTTTCCAAGTGAAGCCGGACGATTCCCGGGGCAATACATTCGAGATGAGGGCCGACGGTTTCACAATGCGAAGCAAACCCGGCGAAATCATTGGGGTTGTGCCACCCGGCTCGAAGCTAGCCGTGGGCAACGCGGCGAACTGGGTTGCACTGCCGGAGTTGCTTGCTTCCACAGGCAAGCCGACTGAGTTGCCGGTAATGGTGGGGCAAACTGTGCTGCGTTATGGCCAGCCGCTGCATCTTGTGCTCCAACGCGGTTCCGGCCCTGAGCACAGCGCCCCGGAACTTTTCGAGGAAGCCGAGCGGCATCGGATCACGGTCGCAGAAAGAATTATGGTGGAAACTCCAGATCCATTCATCAACGCCGCGGCGTCGGCGCTTTGCGTGGCGGCGGATGGCGTATGGGACGAACACGGGGGAGTTTTCATGCATGGAGCGGTTGCCTGGCGGAACAAGCTGCTCGGTTGGCGTGGACCGTATGCGGGAGATGCGCTCGGTTGGCACGACCGCATGCGACGGCACCTGACACATTGGGCGGGGTGCCAGAACACCAACGCAATCGCCGCCACGCTGCCCCCGGCCGATTCGACGGCAAACCTTTCGCGCAATGAACCCGGGCTGCACAGCAATGGGGACATCTCGAATTCACACTACGACATGAATCTCGTCTACATCGACGCGCTCTTCCGCCATCTGCTTTGGACCGGTGATCTGGATTTCGCACGGCGGATGTGGCCGGTCATCCAGCGCCATCTCGCTTGGGAACGGCGGCTGTTTCGGCGTCCGTTCGGGCCGGACCAGCTTCCGTTATACGAAGCTTACTGCTGCATCTGGGCCAGTGACGACCTGGAGTATAACGGCGGCGGCGCAACTCATGCGACGGCGTACAACTACTATCACAATAAAATGGCGGCCCGACTCGCGACGTTGTTGGGCGAGGACGCGACTCCCTATGAGCGCGAGGCGGATCTCATATCGAAGGCGATGCGGCGTGAGCTTTGGCTGACAAACTGCGGGTGGTATGCCGAATGCAAGGATCTGCTGGGCTTGCAACTGGTCCATCCGAATGCCGGACTATGGACTTTCTATCACACGGTGGACTCGGAAGCGGCAACCACTTTCGAGGCGTGGCAGATGACACGCTTCGTGGACACGCAGATTCCGCACCTTCCTATCCATGGACCCGGCGTGCCGGCGGGTGAGTATTGCACCCTGTCGACGACAAGTTGGATGCCCTACACGTGGTCGCTCAACAACGTCGTCATGGCCGAGGTCGCGCACAGCGCGCTGGCTTACTGGCAGGCGGGGCGCCCCGACAAGGCGTTTCGGTTGTTCAAGGGATGCGTTCTCGACAGCATGTTCATGGGCTTATGCCCCGGCAACGTCGGCATGACGACGTCTTTTGACATGGCACGCGGCGAAGCCCAACGCGATTTCGCGGATGGTATCGGCATCTGCTCGCGCGCGTTGGTCGAAGGTTTGTTCGGCGTCGTGCCGGACGCGTTGCGGGGTGAAGTGCTGATCCGCCCCGGATTCCCGGCAGATTGGGATAAAGCGAGTCTGCAGCATCCAGATTTTACTTTCGACTACAAACGTGACGGCATGACGGAGATTTACGAAATCACGCCGAGATTCTCGAGACCAATGGCTTTGCGCCTCCAAGTTGCCGCCCGTCGTGACCGAGTTCCCACCGTCACAGTGAATGGACGGCCGGTGCGGACTGGACTTCTTGAAGACTACGTGGGTGTGCCGCGGGTCGAAATCCATTGCGAGACGGCGCCGCACTACATTGTTTCGATCACATGGCGGGGCGAACGACTCGCCACGCCGTCCCATGCGGCAGTCATTGTCGAGGGCGCGGAGCTGCCGGTGACGTACGGCGCGGCCAAGCTGCTGAATATATTCGACCCGCAACACGCGCTGTGCAACGGCGTGACCGGACACCGAACCGTGTTCGCCAAAGTTCAGCAAGGCGGCATGATATGGTGGGTGCCCATTGAGTTCGAGGTTCGTCCTGCGTCTGTGGCGCCGGATATCGTTAGGAAACAGAGCCCGGAACCGTCCGCCGATTGGCACATGGTTGACTTGAGCCGGGTGTTTAACGACAAGGTCACGAAGATTTTCCAGAACGACTATCTTTCGCCGCGTTCGCCATACTGCTCATTGGCGATTCCGAAACAAGGCGTCGGCAGTTGGTGTCATCCCGATTTCGATTTCGAAGTGGACGACTCCGGCCTGCGCGCGATGGCACAGAAGAATGGCGGCGCGTTTGTCCTGCCGCAGGGAGTCCCGTTTCAGACTCCCGGCGTGGGCGACGCAAAGAATGTCGTTTTCACGTCGCAGTGGAACAACTACCCTCACGAGGTCTCCGTACCGCTGGCCGGCAAGGCGTCGCATGTCTATCTGCTCATGGCCGGCTCGACCAATCCCATGCAAAGCCGTTTCGACAACGGCGAAATCATTGTCACCTACGCCGATGGTATGACCGATCGGCTGGCGCTGCACAACCCGACCAATTGGTGGCCAATCGATCAGGACTACATCCTGGATGATTTCGCGTTTCGCCGACCGGAGCCGATCCCGCCCCGGGTGGATTTGAAGACCGGCGCCGTACGAATGCCAAACCCTGGGGAATTCAAAGGCAAGGGCGGCAAAGTTGACGGCGGCGCGGCGACGGTGTTGGATTTGGCACTCGACCGCCAGAAAGAACTGCGATCGGTGACGGTGCGGACCTTGGCCAACGACGTGGTCATCGGTTTGATGGCGGTGACGTTGGCGCGTTGAACCTCCCGTCATTACGATAGGAACACTGGCTGAAGGAAGTGTTTCACATTGATTAGGTCACCGAGTCATGCGAAACATCGTGTCTGGCGGCTACGCCGATTCGGTGATCGGACAGGGTGTTGGCGATCATGGCTACACGCAAAGGAGAGCGGACATGTTCCGAAGGTTGACTTTGTGGTTGCTGCTGGTGGGAATGTTGGGCGGGTGCCAGAAGAGGGAAACCCCGTCGACGGTCGGGACGAAGCTGTCCGCCGGTGGCGTTCGCGTGGTGTACATTCCCAAGAATACCGGCAATCCGTACTTTAACGGAGTCACGGCCGGCTTGGAAAAGGGCTGCCGGGAACTCGGCGTGGAGTTCTTCACCACCGGACCCGCCAACCCGGACGCAACCTCACAAATACCATTTTTCAAGGATCAGGTGCAGCGGGGGGTGAACGTGATTTGCATCTCGCCGAACAGCCCGGACGCATTGAACCAGGTGTTCGATGACGCGCGCGCGCGCGGCATCAGGGTCATCACGGTCAACAGCGATATCGTCGGCAACGAGTCGCACCGCGACGCCGCAGTCTATCCGTGTGACTTCGACAAGCTGGGAGCCAGTCAAATCGAATTGCTGGGCATGCTGATCAGCTACGAGGGCAAATTTGCCATTCTCTCCGCCACCACCGACGCCCCCGATCAGAACTACTGGATTCAGGGCATGAAGGAAGCCCTTCGCGATCCCAAGTATACGAAAATGGAGTTGGTGGACATTGTGTACGGCGATGACAAACCGCAAAAGAGCCGGACTGAAGCCGAGGGCTTGCTCACCAAGTATCCCGATTTGCGCGCTATTCTCGCGCCGACGTCTGTTGGTGTCGAACAGGCCGCCAAGGCTGTTGAGGCCGGGGGTGTCTACCCCGGCGGAACAAATGCCAAAGGCAAAGGAGTTGTGGTCACCGGCTTGGGCACCCCCAATCAGCTTCGCCGCTATATCAAAGACAAGATCATCACCGCCGCGGCTCTCTGGAGCCCGCCCGACGAAGGGTACACCTCCGCCTATCTGGCAGTTGGATTGGCCACGGGCAGAATCACAGCGCAAGCAGGGAATAGTTTCAACGTGCCCGGCTTCGGACAGCGGGAGTTCCGAAAGAACAACCTTGTTATCGCGGGCCTGCCATTGGTCTTTACCAAGGACAACATCGATCAGTACAACTTCTGATTCGAAGAACTTGCATGAAATCCAAGCTTCTTATTTTGGTCTTGGCCACCGGCTTATTGTCGAACGCGGTTGCCGAAGACCCCGCACCGGTGAGGAGTCAGCTTACGATTCGGGCCGATCAGCCCCAGGGCACGATCAACCGCAACATCTATGGCCAGTTTTCCGAGCATCTCGGCCGGTGTATTTACGAAGGGATTTGGGTCGGGGAAGACTCGCCCATCCAGAACACACGCGGAATCCGCAACGATGTTGTCGCGGCGCTGAAACAGTTGAATGTTCCCGTCCTACGATGGCCGGGCGGTTGTTTCGCCGATGAGTATCATTGGAAGGACGGTATCGGCCCGCGCGAGAAGCGCCCGCAGATGATCAACACGCATTGGGGCGGCGTGGTGGAGAACAACCACTTTGGCACGCACGAATTCTTCGATCTGTGCGGACAGCTGGGCTGTGAGTCGTACATCTGTGGCAACGTCGGCAGCGGCAGCCCGCAGGAGATGATGGAGTGGATTGAGTACATGACCTCCGATGCCAACTCGCCCATGGCCAACCTGCGGCGTCAGAACGGCCGCGACAAACCATGGAAGCTGAAGTACTTCGGTGTTGGCAACGAAAGTTGGGGTTGCGGCGGGAATATGCGGCCGGAATTTTATGCCGACAATTTCCGGCGGTACAACACGTTCGTGAAGAATTATCCGGGAAGTCGGGTCGACCGTATCGCTTGTGGCGCAAACGGGACGAACTACAACTGGACTGAGGTGCTTATGTCCATGGCTACCCGACAGATGAACGGTCTGTCGCTGCACTATTACACGCGACCGCCGAACCGGGGGAACGGGAGCGGGCCGGCAATCAGGTTCACCGAAGAAGAATGGCATTCGACCCTCTGGCAGGCGCTGCGGATGGACGAGATGATCACCAAACACTCAACGATCATGGACAAGTATGATCCCGAGAAGCGGATTGGGTTGGTCGTGGACGAATGGGGGACATGGTACGAAGTCGAACCGGGGACGAATCCCGGTTTTCTCTACCAACAGAACACCTTGCGCGATGCCCTCGTGGCCGCCATCAGTCTCAACATCTTCCATCATCATTGCGACCGCGTAACAATGGCCAACATCGCGCAGATGGTCAACGTTCTTCAGGCGATGATCCTGACGGACAAGGAGAAGATGGTGCTCACGCCGACCTACCACGTCTTTGAGATGTACAGGGTGCATCAGGACGCAACGCTGTTGCCGGTCGAACTTTCGACGCCCAACTACAAGATGGGTGAGAAGACCGTGCCCTCGTTGCATGCCTCTGCCTCGCGCGACAAGGCCGGTCGCATTCATCTCTCGCTCGTCAACCTCGACCCGCGCCATGACCTGCCCGTCACGGTAACGCTGGCCGGAGCGGAGGCCAAGACCGTTACCGGTCGCGTCCTTACCGGCGCGTCGATGGACGCGCACAACACTTTTGAAAACCCCGATGCGGTGAAGCCGGCTTCATTTGCCGGATTTGAGCGGAAAGGCGGGGACATTGCACTGGCGCTTCCCGCGAGGTCCGTGGTGATTATGGAGATCCAATAGCCGTCAACGGGTTCCCCGTTCGCGAACCCGGGCAACAGTACAACAGGAGGACAGTATGCGCCGCAAAACAATACGTTGGGTCATCACCATCCTGTGCGCCACGCTGACCGTTGCCGGTGGTCGCGCGTTGGCGCAAGGGAAGAAGAAACTGAAACTCGCGTTCATCACCAACAACGCGTCAGATTTTTGGACCATCGCCCGCGCCGGCTGCAACAAGGCCGTCGAGGAATTGCCGAACGTGAAGCTCGAATTCAAGATCCCGGGTGACGGCTCGGCGGCAACGCAGCGGCGCATCCTCGATGACCTGTTGGCCAGTGGCGTGGACGGCATCGCTATCAGCCCGATTGATCCGGCCAACCAGACCCTGTTTCTTAACGAGGTGGCCAAACAGACGCTGCTGATCACCCACGACAGTGACGCCCCGAAGACCGACCGCGCCTGCTATGTGGGGACGGACAACGTCGCTGCGGGCCGGCAAGCCGCCGGGCTAATCAAGAAAGCGCTGCCGCAGGGGGGCAGGATCATGATTTTCGTCGGCACACTCGACGCGCAGAACGCCCGCGAACGGTTAGCCGGGGTAAAGGAATCGCTGAAGGACTCGAACGTGCAAATCATCGACGTGCGTACGGACGACGCGGACCGCGTTCGAGCCAAGGCCAACGTGCTCGATGCCATCGTCAAATACCCGGATGTCGCCGGTCTTGTTGGGCTGTGGAGCTACAACGGCCCAGCCATCCTCAATGCCGTGAAGGAATCCGGTAAGACCGGCCAGATCAAGATCGTTTGCTTCGATGAAGAGGACGAGACGCTCGCCGGTGTCCGCGACGGTGAGATCTTCGCCACGATCGTTCAACAGCCGTACGAATTCGGCTATCGGGCACTTCGCCTGATGGACAAGGTGCTCAACGGGGACAAGTCGGCGATCCCGGTGACCAAGCAGATCATCGTGCCCACGTTGGCCATCGACAAGGCCGGGGTTGACGAGTTCTCCGCCAAACTGAAGAAGCTTCGCGGTCGGTAAGCTTATGTCGGCGCCATTGCTCGAACTCAAGAACATTACCAAGCGCTTTCCCGGCGTGCTCGCGTTGGAGGACGTGAGCGTATCGGTGGGACGCGGCGAAGTGGTTGCGCTCATCGGCGAAAACGGCGGGGGCAAGTCCACGTTGATGAACATCCTCGGCGGCGTGCATCAAGCCGATGCCGGGGAAATCCGGTTCGACGGCCGGCCCGTGGCGATTCGCAACGTCGCCGACGCCTTGTCGCTGGGCATCGGCTTCATCCATCAGGAACTGTATGTCCTCGATAACCTCGACGTGGCCGCGAACGTGTTCCTGGGGCGCGAGCCGGTCCGGGGCGGCCCGTTGCGGTTGATTGACCGTGGACGAATAATTCGGGAGAGCGAGGTGTATCTGAAGCGTTCCGGCCTTGCGATCCCGGCGCAGACGCCGTTAGGGGACCTGTCGCTGGCGCAACGACAGATGGTCGAGATCGCCAAGGCGCTTTCGCAAAACGCCCGTTTGATCATCATGGACGAGCCAACCAGTTCGCTCACGCTCTCGGAAACGGAACGCTTGCTTGCCACGGTGTGTGATTTGAGCGAGCACGGAGTCAGCGTCATTTACATCTCGCACCGACTCGGCGAAATTGAGTTTTGCGCCGATCGGGTGGTGGCGTTGCGCGACGGGCGCAACGCGGGGGAACTGCCAGCCGTTGAAGTGTCGCACCACAAAATGGTCTCATTGATGATCGGTCGAAAGCTGGAAGACCTTTACGTTCACGGGAAGGGTTCGCAACAGCCGGCGTACTTCCAAGTGAAGAACCTGCGCACGCGATACTGGCCCCGGCACCCGATCAGCTTTGACGTGGCGCGCGGCGAGATCCTCGGCTTTGCCGGCCTGGTCGGCGCGGGTCGTTCGGCGATGGCGCAGGCGGTGTTCGGTGTGGACGCCCCACTCGCCGGCAGGGTGCGGCTCGAAAACAGGACATTAGCGATCCACAGCCCGGGCGACGCCATCGCCGCCGGCATTTTCCTCGTGCCGGAAGACCGCCGACATGCCGGCTTGATTACGGAGATGACGGTACGCGAGAACATTACACTGGCCGGGTTACACCGCTGCGCGACGTGGTCGCTGGTGCGCGCCGACCGCGAAAACGAAATCGCGTGCCGGCAGGTGGACGCATTGCATGTCAAAACACCCAGCATCGAGACTCAGGCAATGAACCTCAGCGGCGGCAACCAGCAAAAGGTGGTGCTCGCGAAATGGCTGTCGCTGGAGCCGAAGGTGCTCATCTTCGACGAGCCGACGCGCGGCATTGATGTGGGCGCGAAGGCGGAGATTTACCGGCTGATGCGCGACCTCGCCGACCGGGGGGTGGCCGTCATCATGATCAGCAGCGACATGGAGGAAGTGATTGGCGTCAGCGACCGCATTGCCGTGATGCACGAGGGTGAGATTGCCGGTTTTCTGAAGCGTGAAGAGTTCAGCGAGCAATCGATCATGCACCTGGCGGTGGGAAGGAAAGCCGCATGAAGAAGGAACTCGGCATTACGATGTTGTTGGTCGTGTTGTGCGGGACCACCGCGGTGTTGAACCACCGGTTTCTCGGCACGGCCAACCTGCAGAACATGGCGCGGCTGATCGGCATGTACGGAATCTTCTCGATTGGGCTGGGCCTGATCATTATTACCGGCGGCATTGATCTGTCGGTCGGCTCGGTGTTTGCGCTTCAGGGCGTGGTGCTGGCGATTCTGTTGCGGGAGTGGCAGTGGCCCTGGATGATCGCCGTGCTGGCCAGCCTAGTCGGCGTGATGGCGTTGGGGCTGTTTCATGGACTGATGGTCACGCGAGTGCGGATGCAGCCATTCATCGTCACGCTTTGCGGTCTGCTGTTCTATCGCGGGCTGGCGCGGTTCATTGCCAACGATGAGACAAAGGGCTTCGGCACAGAAGGCTTCGGAATGTTGCGCGATCTGGCCACCGGCAATCTCGGACCGCTGCCGATGCCGTTTGTGGCATTGGTTGTGGTGGCGATCGTCGGCTACTTCGGGCTGCACCGCTCCGTGTACGGGCGGTATTTGTACGCGGTCGGCCGCAACGAGGAGGCCGCTCGCTACTCCGGGATCGACAGCCGTCTCGTCATCCTCAGTGCGTACGTCATCTCCATGCTGTTGGCGGGAGTGTCGGGGGTGTTGATCGCGTTCTATACCAACTCGATTTCGCCGGCCAACCACGGCTCGTTTTACGAACTGTACGGAATCGCGGCGGCGGTGCTGGGCGGCTGCAGCCTGCGGGGCGGCGAAGGTTCGATCCTGGGCATTGTGATCGGCGCGGCGTTGCTGCAGGTACTGCAAAACCTCGTGAACTTGCTCGGCATACCCAGTTCACTCAACTTCGCCGTAATGGGCGCGGTGATCTTCTTTGGGGTGTTGGTGGACCAGATGCTGCGCGACTGGCGCAGGCAGAAGACAACATAAAAAGGTGGTCACGGACGCCGTTGGTGCCGCCACCAACGCTCCCGCCCGCTGCCACCGCATGCGGCTGATCCCGTAACGCTTACTGGCGATCGCCCTCGACAATCGAATCTGAAACCCCCTTGTGATCCGCAGCATGGGACGGAAAGTGTTGCGCGAGCAGCCTGCCGGCAGTATCGATGCCGTGAACGATTCCCTCGGTAAACTTTCGCTGCCGAAACAACTCGCGCATTGCCCCGGCCACGTGTTCCCAAAACGGCTCGCCGCACTTGGCGTGCACTGCCACGTCCCCAAGGATGGCGAAATTCTGCGATTCGGGTGCCATGAAAATCAAGACCGCGTTGCGATGCTTGGTCTTGTCCACGCCCAGCTTCAAAAACTGGTGCGAGGCCGCGTGGCGCGGGTCGCGCACCTTGCTATGGCTCACGTACACGCGGATCTCCCCCGAAGTGTGTTTTTCCGCCGCCGCAATGGCTGCGGTAATTCGGTCGTGATCCAACTCGGTCAACAGGTGTTTCGTCTTCATCGCCTTACCAGCTTCCCCCGGCGCCACCGCCGCCGAATCCGCCGCCACCTCCCGAAAATCCACCGCCCCCCGAGAATCCGCCACCACCGGATGAGAACCCACCCCCGCCGCCACCGCTAAACATTCCACCCATAATGCCATAGCTGACGGCTCGTCCGGCTCTCGTGTACACCGTACCCCGTGCTGTGGAGCCCAATAGACGGCCGAGGATGATAAGAATCACGAAAGCAACAATGAGCGAAGTTGGCCAGGACGGCTGCGGCGATCGATCCGCCACGGTATGACCAGTGCCTTTGTATTCACCCTTCGTCGCCTGAAGAATAGCCGTCACGCCCGCGCGCAAGCCGGAATCAAAATCGCCGTTGCGCAAATGTGGCTTGATCTCGTTCTCAATAATCCGTTTCGCCAAGGCGTCAGGCAACGCCCCTTCCAACCCGTACCCCACCTGAAGGTACATCTTGCGGTCCTGGACGAACACGAACAGCACCGCGCCGTTCTTTTTGTCCTTCTGGCCGACGCCCCACGATTGCGCGACACGAACGGTGTAATCCTCAATCGAAGAATCCGATTGCATCGTTGGATACACGGCGACGAGAATCTGGCTGGAAGTGTCGCGCTCGAATTGATCGAGTTGATGGTTGATATCGGCCGCGGTCGCGGGCGATACAACATGGGCGTAATCGTTGAAATACGCCTTTGGCGCCGGGGGAACAATCTCCGCCGCGATGGCCAGCGTGGCGAAGAATGCCGCAACGATGCAGATGGATCTCATGAACGACGGTGACAACGGCTATTTTGCGGACGTTCCCTGAAAATTGAAGTCTACTTTTGGCGGGGTCTCCGCGCCGGTTGTGGCGGTGAAATAGGGCTTCTCCTTGAAATTGAAGAAACCCGCGTACATCAGGGTCGGGAAGCTCTTGATAGCTGTATTGTATTTCTGCACGACGTCATTGTACCTGCCGCGTTCGACGGAGATGCGATTCTCCGTTCCCTCCAACTGCGCCTGAAGCTCGAGGAAATTCGAGTTCGACTTCAGTTCAGGATAGCGTTCCACGACCACAAGCAACCGGGAGAGGGCACTGCCCAAACCGGCTTGCGCCTTCTCGAACTCGGCGAATTTGGTGGGATCGTTCGGGACTTGGCTTGGGTCGATCTTTCCGATCGAGGCGCGGGCCTGGGTGATCTCAGTCAATGTTGATTTTTCGAAGTTCGCCGCCCCCGAGACGGTGGCGACGAGGTTTGGAATCAGGTCAGCCCGGCGTTGATAGACGTTCTGAACCTGGGCCCACTGTTTCTCGACTTCTTGCTGCAGGCTGACCAAGCGGTTGTAGCCGCAGCCTTGTACCAGGGCCATGATCGCCAAGGCCCCGACAATTGTTCGCTTATGCATGGTTTGCCTCGCTGGGTTGGTCAATATTCAGCGGGATATTGCACTTCGGATTGTTTTCAAAGCAATGCCAAAGTTCTTGGGTCTGCCTGCCGCCCCCAGCCTTGCTCAGTAGCTGAAGCTGCTGCGCCCGATAAACTCACGCAGAATCGAAGTCGGCGGCACCAGACGATCGGAGACGCCGAGGAAGCTGGACAGGAACGCCAGCAGCCGCCGCGCTTCGGCATATTGCGGATGGTGCGGTTTGATCTCGACCAGCAGCGGTTCGACGAACGGCTTGAGAACCGCCAGTTCGTAATCCAAGGCCGAGTTAAACGCGATGTCGGCCTCCTGCTGGTAGGGAAATATCCAGGTCTTCTCGCCGCGGCGCACGCTGGGCCACATCGTCAGTGTTGCCAGTGCCGAGTTACCGCGGAAGTTGTTGTCCCGCACCATTCGTCGCACCAGTCGGTTGTCCGTCGTGGAGATGCGGTTATTCGAATCCAGATTCAACTGAGTCAGGGCGCTGACGTAGATCCGTAACTTGTGCGCGGATGGCACAGATTGGGTCAGGCGGGGATTCAGCCCGTGAATACCCTCGACTAGTACGATCTGACCGGGTTCGATGCGCAGTTTCACGTCGCGATACTCCCGGCAGCCCATCTCGAAATTGAAACTGGGCAGTTCGACCTCATCGCCCTTGTCCAGCCGCATCAGGTGCTCATTAAAGAGCGGCAGATCAACGGTCTCAATGTTCTCGAAATCGGACTTGCCATTTTCGTCCAGCGGCGTCTGCTCGCGATTGACGAAGTAGTTGTCCACCGAGATGGTCACCGGCACGAGGCCGTTGACGCGCAACTGGACGGCCAACCGCTTGGCAAAGGTGGTTTTCCCCGAGGAAGACGGCCCGGCAATCAGGGCCCATTTGATGTGCTCGCGGTGTTCTAAGATATGGTCGGCGATCTTCGCAATTTTCTTTTCGTGGAACGCCTCGGTGATCTTGATAAAGTCGCTGATCTCCTTGCTGGCGATGATCTCGTTGAGTCGCCCCACTGTGTTGACGCCGAGAATGCGGCCCCATTCCTTGTGCTCCTTGAAGATTTGGAACAACTGCGGCTGCGGCTCGAACGGGGGTAACTGCTTCGGGTTTTGTTGCTCGGGGACTTGCAGCACGAAGCCCGGCGGGTACGAAATCAGTTTAAACAACGACAGCGCTCCTGTGCTTGGCGCCAGTGGGCCATGGGCCAGGTCGGAGAAATTCTCACACCAGCAGGTTGCGATCTTGGGTGGGTTGCGGAAACGCAGCAGATTGTATTTATCCCACTGTTTTTCCTGTTCGAATCGGCGAACGACCTCGGTAAAGGCGATCTCACGCCGTTCGATGGGGATATCGCGTTCGACCAAGGCCCGCATGTGCTGGTCGATGCGCAGCATTTGTTCGTCGCAGATACCGGACTTGCCATCCATCTCGAAGCTGCAGTAAAAGCCCGTGCCCAGCGAGTGCTGCACTGCAAAACGGGCGTCGGGAAATAATTCCTTGACCGCCTTGGCCAGAAGAAAGCACACCGCGCGGTGGTAGATTCGGAAGCCGTGCGCGTCGCCTCGCGTCAGCAGCGTGACGTTGCTGTCCACCTCCAGCGGGTAGGAGAGGGAGACCGCGTCGTTATTGACCAACGCCCCTAGGTAATCGAGCCCCTCCGGCGAGCGGTGCTGGGGCAGGATGTCGCGGACGTGGGTACCGGCCGCGCAGCGAATCTGGGTGCCATCATCCAGCGTGACAGTGATTGTATTAAGGTTTGTATCCATTCCAATTTCTCGCGACATCTGGGAAGACTTCTCGATGGTTGGAAACGTATGGATTCCCAAACCCTGGAAGAAAACAGTCCCGTTCCTGCAATGTCGGACGACATTATATACGCGGCCTTCTGATGATTGGAAGCTGTTTTCGCAAAGACCGGCCCGCCGCCTGTTTTGCTTGATGTTTTGAGTCTGGGAACTTAACGTTCCCGCAAGGATTTGTTCGTCCCGACGGAGAGACCTCAATGAAGGACATGATACCCACGGAGTTTATTCGCCAGATTCCGAAGACCGACCTGCATCTGCATCTGGATGGCTCGTTGCGCATCCCGACGTTGATTGAACTGGCGAAGCAACACCGGGTCAAGTTACCGTCGTACACCGAGGACGGACTGCTACGCCTGGTGTTCAAGGACAAGTATGCCAATCTTCCCGAGTACCTGAAGGGATTCGCCTACACCTGTGCGGTAATGCAGACGGCTGAGAGTTTGGAACGCATTGCCTGTGAGTTGGCGGAGGACAATCTCGCGGAAGGCGTGCGCTACATCGAGGTGCGGTACGCGCCGCAATTGCACGTTAATGATCGACTCAACATGGAAGAGGTTGTGAGTGCTGTTTGCCGCGGTCTGGGGCGTGCGCAGAAACGACACAATCAATCCAGGGCGGTGAGCGCGGGGGCGGACGTTCCTTTTCACTTTGGCGTTATCGTCTGCGCGCTGCGGTTCATTTTGCCGCAGATGTCACCGTACTACCGGCGGTTGTTCGAGGTAATGGCCTACGCGTCCCCGAAGCAGGTGTGCATGGCGGCTTCGATGGAATTGGCACGGGCGGCGGTGGACTTGGCACACAACAAAGGGTTGCCGGTCGTCGGCTTCGATCTGGCGGGCGCTGAAGCGGGTTATCCCGCCGATGATCACAGTGCGGCCTATCAGTATGCGCACTCCAACTTCATCCGAAAAACCGTCCACGCCGGCGAAGCTTACGGGCCGGAGTCCATATTCCAGGCAATCACGAAATGCTACGCCAACCGCGTCGGCCACGGCACCTGGCTGTTCGCACACGAGATGATTCAGAACCCGAACATTCCGGACCCCGTGGCGTACACTCAGTACCTCGCTGAGTACATCGCCAGCCAGCGCATTACGATCGAAGTTTGTCTCACCAGCAACGCCCAGACGCTGCCGCGGATGCGAAACCTCTCGCGCCATCCGCTACGTCAAATGCTCGACCACGAGTTGTCCGTCTCCATCTGCACCGACAACCGGCTCGTGTCCAACACGTCCATCACCAACGAACTGCACCTCGCCATCGACAAGGTGAAAATGACTCCCCGAGAACTGCGGAACGTCGTTATTGCCGGCTTCAAAGGCAGCTTCTTTCCCGGCTCCTATCGCGAGAAACGACATTTTGTGCGGCAGGTCATCGATCGCTACGAGGCGCTGGCAGGCAAATACCCCGGGGCCCTGTAGAGACTCGCAGCGATTGAGCGCTCTTGGGCAACTGTGGAGAGCGTTGGCCGGATCACCAGATCATGCGGTGGATTGTGATGCCGGAGAGGGAACTGCAGGAGCATCAAGAACACCTCGTATTTTTTGAGCGAGTTCTCGTATACAGAATGGCTTCTGGAGGTAGCCCCGCAGACCTTTCTTGAACATGTCCTCGGCTACGGAACCTTCGCAGCCTGTCAATAAGATCACCCGCACATCTGGATTGAGACGCTGCAGGTTCTCGAAGACCATATCGCCCGACATTTTGGGTAGGAGGAAGTCCAAGAGGACCATGCTGATCTCCCGCCCGCGTTCCTCATACAACTTGATGGCTTGGTTCGGACAGGAAGCCGTATGAACCCTGTAGCCATGGCCATCCAACGTCGCCTTGAGAAGGCTCAAAAATCCCTCCTCGTCGTCGATGGCGAGAATGTCGGCCGGTTGGGGGTGATTGCCGGGAACCATGATGGGGGAGGAAATCAGCATGCGGCCTGCCAGCCGGGTTGCTTTCGGTCTCCGGGATAGTGATTAGATTCAGAAACTCACCCGGCTCTGACGAGGTTGCAGTTGCTAAGTCCCAATATAGCAGTACGACTGCCTCTTTCGCATTGTATTTGAGGGTGATTACGCTATTGTGAACTCGGGCAATGTGGCCGCCCAGAAAGGGAAGTAACACGACGGTTGGCTGGGCGGCCAGACAGTTCGCCCGCGCGCCTTGGGTTTGTGCTGCAGGGAGTTAGCACTGTGAGATTTATTCGCAAGTCCTTCGTGCGGAATCTGTTTCCGCTCATTGTCAGCGTATTGGCTTTGTTCCTGCCCGTGTTTCAGGCTGCCGCGATCATCGACGCCACCCTACAGATGCAACTCGGGAACCCCACTGGGGCTACCACCGACCCCAATAATCACTCGCATTATCTGATTCAGCGCACAGTCGAGGCGATTGATTATAGCGATACTAATGGCTGTCCCAACTGGGCAAGTTGGGATTTGACTTCGGCCGATGACTGCCGTGTCTCGCGCACGGACGCTTATGCGACGGACACGAGCCTGCCGTCAGGCTTCCGCACTATCGGCAACGGCACTTTCGGTACGGTCAATGGCGTGAGCTATGATCGCGGCCACATGTGCCCGTCGGCAGATCGCCTCGATACTACGGCTGACAACACAATGGGTTTCTTAATGTCGAACATGATCGTGCAGGACTCGAAGAACAATGAGGGCGTATGGAATACCTTCGAAGGATACTGCCGCACCCTCCTCTCCACCCAGGAATTGCTGATCATGTGCGGGCCATATAATTTCAGCCCTGTTTATGCCGGCGCGAGCCACGTCTACATTGCTTCAAATATCTTCAAGATTGTCGTCTGCGCTCCGTTGGGTTCCAGCACCGGCTTCCTCCACCTGACTTCGTCCAAGAACCCGAGCGCGACCGATGTCATCTTCTCTGTGGAAGTGACCGACGACCTGACGGCGTCTTCCTGGACAACCAATGGGACCACTGTTGGTGTGAACACCGCAACGCTGTTGCAAGTTCACGACAACACCCCGGTTTCATCGGCCCCCAACCGATTCATCCGCTTGCACGTCAGCCACCCCTAGCTGTCCACCGTGAGATTTCGGATTGAGGCATACGAGCCAGAGACGTTGTCGCAACCGATGGGCAATCGCATTACGCCAATGGTTACCACCTTGTGCTGCAGAACGACTTTGGCTGAGCAACCCGTCACTCAGGCAACATTCAGGCGGGGCTGCAAATCTTCCGCTTTGAACCAAGCGACGAGCGATGGTTTGACTTTCCACCCGCAACCACTAGGATTCGTTTGTTGTGAGTATCACGATCATTGATGGCTTGGTGGCGGAGCATCGCGTGTTTTTGACCGTTTTCGACCAAATTGAACGCTCGTTGCCCGAGATCAGGAGCACGGGCGAAATCGCGTTGGTTTGCCGTCTTCTGGAGGCGCTGCTTCACGACCACGGCATGGCGGAAACAGACCTGGCCTATATCACGTTCGATCATGTGTTGCGGGAGCAGAACCGGTGTACGCGTCTGACCCATGACCATGAGGAAATCGATGGACTTCTGCGAGAGGTGGAAACGATCGAGGATCTCGGGGAAGCCAGGTCCCGGCTGAAGGTGAGCTTGAACGCCTGTCGGATTCACTTCAAAGAAGAGGAGCGCAACGTGTTTCCCATGATCGAGAAGACGCTCCAACACGAGACGCTGGTGGTATTGGGGAAGGCTTGGAAATCGCAAGCCTATTTGACTCAATCGCCGGCGGGGCCACAGCCTCCTGGCTCGTCCCAGAAGAAGATCTGAGAAGAGGGCAGGCACGAGAAGCTTGGCGGTTTGTCGCCCTGACCCATCGACCTCTCCTGTGTCGAGTCAGACCGCCGCCACCTCAGTGCGATTGCGCGCTGGCCACAAGCTTGGCGCGAACAAAGGCGATATCCCCACGGAGTCCGTAGAATTGGTTCGCGAAGGAGGCCGGGACCTTCATTTTGTTGACTGCCTTTTCGATATGATCAAGCCGGCTGAGCAGTTTCCCCCGGTTTTCGGGTGATGAGGGCGCGGCCATGTCCCGTTCGAGCACCAGCAGCGCATGATACGAACGGTAGAACCGCAACTTGATTCGCCACTGATAGGCCGTCGGGATGATGCGCAGTCCCGGAATCAACACGAAAAGCATCGGGACAAAGACCACCAGGATACGGTTCACCCGGCTGGCCAGCCAGAATGGAAGCGACCGATAAAGAAACGTCTTGCCCGATGTGTAGAAGCGCTGCGCTTCGTTGCTGAGGTGAATATCCACTTCCAGCGGAGCCGGGAATTCACCTCGGCGCTGAAACAGGGTGGCATTGCCGTGGACTTCACGCCCGGCCTCCAGCAACAAATCGGTCAGGGCTGGATGTAAACTGGCACGGGCAATGAGTTCGACCGTCGGGGCGATCAGATAGACATCCTGCGCGGGGATATTCTTCCCAAAATCGATTGATCCCCTGGGAAGCTCCAGCTTGTTCAGGTAGTGGATGCGGCGCGTATAACCATCGGCCTGCGTGAAGCTGAAAAGCCGGACATCCGGTGTGTGCAGCAGCTTGCGCATATTTTGTGAGGAGGCGGAATCACCCATCAAGAACGCGGCGTCGACGTTACTCTCGATCAGCGCCTTGGTGGCGCCTTCGCCGTCGAGATCCAACAGGACGGTTGGGCCTTTGTGTTCAATGCCATTGGCCTCGAGCAGGGCGAGGGCGAGGGTTCTTGTTCCACTGCCCACAGGACCGATTGCCAGCCGTTTGCCGTTGAGTTCGGAAAGCAGATCCATCGGCTCGGCACTTCGATAGAAAATGAGCAGCGGTTCGTAAGCGACACTGCCGAGGGAGACGAGCTTGTCGATATTGATCCCGTTGGTCACTCCGCCCTGAACGAATCCGATGTCGACGCGAAACGAAGGATCGGCCAATCGTTTGAGATTTTGCAGCGAGCCCTCGGACGAAAGGATGTTCAACTTCACACCGCTACGGGCCAGGATCTTGCGATATTTCCCGGCAGTCGTTTGGAAAGCGCTGCCTTCGGGACCGGTAGTGATGGTAATGGTGGCGGGCGGAGCGGAGTGAATGAACCAGAAAACGGCGAATACTGTAACTGAACCGATCAAGAGAATGGCACTGACCGCGGCGGCGCGACCAAGCCCAAACGTCTCTCTGACCACCGCCAGAACCTGAGTCAGACCGAGCTTGCGCATCATAGATGACCATCCTTTGGCAATATCATGGGATTCGACATTCTGCTTGCGGACTCCATTGTTGGGGGAAATCAGCAGGAAGCGCAAAACAAAAACGCCGGGCCGGTTACAGATTCGACGCCGCCTCGTGAAATTCCTGCGAACCTTTTCACTTGACGCCGGACGCCCTTCGATATATTTCTAGAAATATAACGATAGGCAGCAGCGGGAATCCAGCCCGGTTGAGTGAACGAGTTGTTTCCTCTGCAATCCGGTGCGCACGGTCCGCGGTGCGCCACCGACGCCAGAAAGAGAAATTGAACGAACGTGCGGAATGACATTGGAAAGGAACGGGATCAGGCATGAGCAACGCGAAGTGCTGCATTATTGCCGCCTTATTGGCGGTTCAGGCCGCCGGTTCGGCCGCTTTGGCGGACAACACGTACACATATCAAATCACCGCAGACACGTATCTCGACAGCGCAAACCCCACCGAGAATTTCGGGCTATCCGGCTCGGACAAGGTGGTTATCAACAGCACCTCCATATGCCGGACGCTGTTTGATCTTCCCACGTCGCTCTGGTCGTATTCGCCGGGCAGCATCGAATCAGCCAGTGTGTCCTTCTATGTGTTTCAAGATAATACACAAACCTACAACGTGTCCCTGCTCCCTCTGACGAGGGGATTTGCCGTGGGAACCGGCACAGGAACGGCACCGGCGAACGGCGCCACCTGGGGAACCTATGACGGGATAAACTCGTGGACGACCGCTGGCGGCGATTTTGATTCCGCCAACTCCGTGATCGGCACAAAAGGACCCCTCGGTCCCAACCCCGGCGACCCCAGCGGTCGCTTCTTCACCTTTGACATCACGTCACTGTTGAACAATCCGACGGCCGAGGCAGAACTGCAAGACTACGGCGCGATGTTGAGTGTTGATTTTGGCCAGACGGCGCCCGCCACCGGTCAGCGCTATGACTCATTCACGAGCGCCGACACCACGCACTATACGGCACCTTATCTTCCATCCGTCGAGGTGACAGTCGTGCCGGAGCCATCCTCGTCGATGCTGGTGATGGTCGGTCTGGCGACCATCTCGGGCTTCCTGAAGAAGCGCCATGCGCGGTGCTAGGGCGAAACGAGGCGGCTACAAGAGTTCGACGAGGCAACCTCCCGTCCAGGACGGCGCGCGACGGTTCCCGCTGAAGTCTCCGGCATTCACGTTGGTGGAACTGCTGGTTGTCATCGGTGTGATTGCCGTTGTGGCGGGCCTTCTGTTGCCGGCGCTGTCCAAAGCCAGGGCGCGGGCGATGGAGACCAAGTGCGCCGCGAACCTGCGTGCCTGGGGCCAGGCGTTCTACCTCTACGCGGACGACTACAACGGCTACCTGCCGCACACGGATGATGAGGGACGGAATACCCCTCCGTTCACCTACGACCCCAACCACCCGGAACACGAATGTTGCTACATTGACGTACTGCCTCCCTACATGGGCCAGCGTCCGTGGCGGGATTACCCCAACGGACAGAAACCGACGGGCGGGGTCTGGCAATGCCCGGCGGCCAACCCGCTGCCAGATTCGGCATACAGCTCCTCGTTTAAACCGTCCAACCAAGGGTATCACAGTTATGTGATGAACTCCTACGTGGAGCAGGATTTCCTCTTTGGGCTGCCGTTCGGCGACAGTCTGCAGCCCAGTTTTCTGAAGTTGGAGAGTTGCGCAGCTACGTCGAAGACGATCCTCATGTTCGAGCAAACACTCGATCCGAGCCAGGGCTACGGCCAGGCGGGCGGGTTCGGCACGGCCGGTTGCTACACCGCCGAGGATGCCCGCGCGGAGGGCGAACGACACCGACGCGATCGCGGGGGACTGGCAGGCAATGTCCTCTACCTCGACGGGCACGTCGACTGGCGGAATGACCTGTGGGATCGAACACTCACGAACCCCCGAATTCCCAAACGAGGAGATCTGACATGGTTCCCTTACTATTACTGATGAACGACGGAATGCAACGTGGTGGGCGGGCCGGGTTGCGACGTCGTTTGAAGACGGTGCCGATCATGCTGGGAATTGCATTCCTTGGCTCGACGGCACAGGCCCAAACCTTTGTCACAAACATCACCACGACGACGTATCTCGACAGCCGGGTTTCAAACCAAACAAACAATTACGGAGAGGCCCATACCGTCAAGGTGCTCATCGACAACAACGTCACCAGCGATGGCTCCATATGCCGGGGATTGTTTCAATTCCCTCCGCAGATCTGGACGTATTCGCCAAGCGACATCGTGTCGGCCAGTGTGTCCTTCTATGTATGGCAGGACAACACAGGAACCCTGAATGTCACGCTCTATCCCCTGACGAGGAGTTTCGTGCAGGGAACGGGGTACGGAACATACCCGCCTGATGGCGCAACCTGGTTGACCTATGACGGGGTCAATCCGTGGACCAACCCCGGTGGCGACCTTGACCCGAGTTGCTCGGCTGTCGGCGTCAAGGGGCCGATCCTCTCTGATGAGAACGACCGGTTCTTTACCTGGGACATCACCGCGTTGCTCCAAAGTTCGACAAGCCGGGCAGAATTGCAGAAGTACGGGGCGATGCTGAGAATCGATGAAACTCCGGTGCCCACCACCGGCATGCCCCGCGCCCCATTTACCAGTGTCTACGACCCCAGTTACACGCCGGCCTACTGGCCGTCCCTGCAACTGACGATCCGTCCCACGGTGTTCCATGTGGTAATTTTGGGCGGGGCCATATCCTTGGGCATCAGTAATCTGACGGTTGGAGTGACCAACATAATCGAGCGATCGTTTGACCTGACGACAAACAGTTGGACTGCGGTTACGAACATCGTGGCGACCGGCGCGTCGACCAATTGGTCAGAGACGATCCAGCCGGGATGGACGAAGGCGTTTTACCGCGTTCACAGCCAGTTCTAGAGAGACGGTTGCACCACAGGAAAGGCATACAGACATGAACAACGCAACGCCACGCACGATCGCTTCTGACAAATCGAACGCGAACCACGCCGAACCGAGCGCCGGGCGGCTGGGAACAAGACACTGGGTCTTCATCGGCTCGATCGTGGCGCTGGATTTTGCATTTGGGCAACTCTCCAAGTCCCTCCTGCATGCCTCGGGTGTCACGAACTTCATCCGCGTGGACATGTTTATCCCCGTCGTTTTGTGGATGCTGACCCGGCTCATCGTGGACCGCTTCGGGGTGTTGACGGCCTACCAGTTTGGCTGGGGTACGTTGGCCATCTTCGCGTTCCCCGGCGCGATGCTGCCCGGTCCGCTGAAACTCATTCCAGCAGTGATCCAAGGATTGTTACACGACGCCGGCTTTTCCCTGTTTCGGCGTTTCCCTCGTGGCCGGGTTTTCGTGTCGGCCGTCGTCGGGGGATTTCTGAGCAAGGTCGCGCTGATGCTGCTCCGTGTCCAAGTGCTGGGACTCCCGTGGACGAAGGTGACTCAGGCGCTGTTCGGGATGCAGGCCATCACATCAATAATTCTTAATGCGGTAGCGGCTGGTCTGGCGTTGCTGATATGGGCGCGCATTCGGGACCTGCAAATCACGCGCATGCTGAGGGTACAGGTCTGATCAATACCGAAAAGTTGGGCTTTCAGGCTGCCGGCACGGACGCGCCGCTTCTGGAAGACATATCCCTGCAAATCCAGGCGGGTGAACGCGTGGGAATCGTCGGCCCTTCGGGATCGGGCAAGACAACCCTGGGTCTGCATCTGGCGGGGCTGCATCGAGTGGCCTTGCTGGGTCACACGTCCGGCCGCGTGTGGTTGAATGGACGCGATTGCAGCCAGTGCGGTTGTGAGGGATTTGCGGGTGTTGTGCTTCAGAACCCCGAGATCCAACTGTTTGGCGAAACGGTTGAGGAGGAAGTTTTCCTGAGCCTGCAACAGCGGACGGGGGACATCGATCGCGAGCGCGAGTTGGACCGCAGCCTGAACCTCTTCGGTCTCGGCGCGGTGCGCAACCAGCGCGTGACAACGCTCTCACTGGGGTGGAAACAACGTCTATCCGTTGCGAGCATGTTGGCACTCGACCCGAGAGTCCTGTTGCTCGACGAACCCACCAGCTATCTCGACGAAGCGACGGCCGATCTTCTGTTCGACGTGCTGGCTACGCAAGCGGAGCGCACCGGGCTGACGGTACTGCTCATTGAACACGACCTGCCCCGGCTCATGCCCTGGGCCTCGCGATTGGTAGCCATGCGGCAGGGGCGGATCGTGTTCGACGGTTCACCAGCAGCCTATTCATCTCCATTCAGCTTATTCATGGAACCTGCCGACTCCATCGAGATGGGGCGTTCCTGGTGTGACGGAGACCGCGTCCTCACGATCGAGCGGGTCAGTTTTGGCTACAGCCGTGACCAAGTTGCATTGGATGATGTGTCGCTGTCGATAGCGGCTGGCGAGATCGTCGCGGTGGTCGGTCCGAATGGTTCAGGCAAGAGCACGTTGCTCAATCTGGTCAAGGGATTGCTGGAGCCTGACGACGGACGGATCGTCTGCGCCAGCCCCGCTTCGCGCATGGATGCCGTAGGCCTGGTTTTTCAGAACCCCGACAGCCAGTTGTTCGCGCATTCCGTCTTTGAGGAGTGCGCGTTCCTGCCGCGCAACCAAAATCTCCCCCCACAGGAAGTGTCCAGCCGAACCCGGCGGGCATTGGCGCGGGTGGGATTGGAGTCACAGGCTGAACGAGTTCCGTTTTCGCTCAGCTACGGTGAGAAGAGGCGTCTCACACTGGCTTCGACGCTGTCGGGGCGATCAACGGTGCTCTGTCTGGATGAGCCGACGGTAGGCCTCGACGGCGATTGCCTCGGCCAAGTGGCCGGAGTTCTCAAGCAAATCAGTGCGGAGGGCGGCGCCGTGTTGCTGGCGACGCATGACTCCGATTTTGTCAAGGCGGTGGCCACTCGCGTGGTAACGCTTCGCGCCGGCCGCATCGTGGACGACACGCCACGACAGGGAGGTGTCGCGTGACTGCCGCGTGGTGGACGAAGCTGCATCCGCTGACACGGCTGGCATTGTTCCTGACTGTGTGCCTGCACGCCGCCCTCGGACGGGAGTTCCTGCCGCAGTTGTTGCTGTTCGTTGGACTTCTCCTGCTCTTGTTCACTTGCGGAGCGGCCGGGGCTCACTATCGGCTGCTCCTCTGGGCGCACGTGCTGGGATTGCCGGGGACATTGCTTCTCTTTGTCGCCATCGGATATGAACAGGCGCATTTATGGTCGCAGGCCCTGGCTTGGGGCGTGGTCGAAGGCGCGAGATACGCACTGCGGCTGGAGTGCCTCTTCCTCGCCAATCTCGTATTCATCAGCATCACCAGCACACGGGAAATCATCTCCCTGTTCTCGCACCGATGGATGCCGCCGTCGGCCGGGACTCTGTTGTCCACCGCCGTGCGTTTCGTACCCCTTTCACTGACGGAAACCCGGCGGATCTACGACATTCAACGCTGTCGCGGATTGCGCCTGCGTCCGTGGGCACCACGGAGTTGGTTGCCCATCTTTGTTCCGTTGTTCGTATCGCAGATGTGCCGGGCGCACGACACGTCGGTGATGCTCGTCGTGCGGCGCATTGTGCCGGGGACCGGGGTCGCATCGTTCCGAAAGCTGGGAGTTGCGGATTGGTTTGCCCTCGGGCTGGCCTTTGCCCTCTGCGTCCAAACGTTGCTGTAAAGGAGAAATAATATGCCGATCAACCGCGAAATCCTGTCACGCCTGCTGGCGCAAGTGCCCCAACCCGTGCCACGCTTGCAGGACCTGCACATCTTTCTGCATTGGGTGATCGCCAATTGCGACCGATATGCCATGGCGACGTTCTTCCGACCGTACAGTGCAGGAGACACGTGTTATCAGAGTTCGTATCTCGGGGATCTGCTCGGTCGGCCCGTTACGGAAATTGCGGAGATGTTCGCGGATTCCGATGATGCGCTCCGATTGGCGACGATCAAAGCCTGCCTCAACGGGTCGCTGCCGCTCCCCAACGACATCTTCGAGGCCAACGCGATGGAGCCGTTTGCGGAAATGATCAAACACAGCCCGAGCTGCTTCATCGGACATTTTACCCAGGCGGAGATCTGGCGCGATCGGGGATATCCCGCGACCATTGTCGAACTGCAGCCGCGCCCCGGCGACATTCACTGGAATGATTCCAAACCGGCTCTCCGCGACACGGAGATCGTTTTCATCACCGGCTTGACGCTCATCAACGACACGTTCTTGGAAGTCGTCAACCGCACGCCTCGGGCAAAGTACCGCGTCTTGCTGGGACCGACCGTGCCCTGCAACCCGATATTCTTTGACTACGGGGTTCACCTCATTGGATCGACCCTGATATCCGACGCTGGTCTCGCGATCCGCTATTGCCAACACGGAGGAACGAGCGTCCGCAAAGCGCCGCTCGGCGCCTTGCGCAGAGTCAGCCAGACGAACCGGCCGGAACTGAGGACGGAACTTGGCCGCGTGACCAGGCAAGCTGCCTCAGAGCGTGTTTGAGAATCAGATTCGGCCGTGCAGGTAGGGGAGCATGCCGGCGATTGCCGCGGGAGTACGGCGTTCGATGTGTCGTCAGACTCCGCTATCGGGAATTGATATTATTGCTGGACACGGCGTTGCGGCGATGGTATAGGGGCGATAGTTGTTTGACATAAGAAGAACAGTTTGCGGAGACCTTCTAATCGGTTGGCGGGGGGCTTTGCACTCGCTCGCGCCCGCTCGGCTCGGCCTTCGGCTCTCCGCTACGCGGAGCTGCGTCTTGCCCCGTCACCAAGGGGCTTGGCTATATAGAAGAGTGTTTCTACCAAACGAACCCAACTGAAAAATCTGTATGTATCTAGACATGAGTGCGTTATAAAAAAGTGAGTTGGGTTCGTTTTGCAAAAAAGAGGCAAAAAAGTGGTAAGAAACGGGGGAAAATGCGCTGAAAGACGGCCCGGAGGGGTGGTTTTTGGGCACAAGCGAACCCAAATTGAGGCACCGGATGGCAAGCGGGCAGGTGGTGCGAGGGCAACTCAGTTCCGGGGCTCAACGCAGCCGACGGAGGGTTCCGAAGTATTCCCACAACGGACCGACGACGCCCCGTTGGCGCAGCCGCTCTGCAATGCGAGGGAAGGTCGATGGCAAGGGACCGGTGATCCAGTTTGGGGATCGCTCGCTGAATTCGGCCAGTTGTTGTAGCAGCTCCTCTTTGCGTAGCGACGGCGAGATATAGTAGACGAGATCGAGTAGATCAGCGTCAGCGGACAGAATCCCTTCGCGTTGGGCGCGAACGAACAGCGGCGTACCGGGATAGACGCGCATGCCCGGGAAGGCGAAGATGATGGCGCCGGTCAGATGCCGCGAGTTAGCGAAGCCGGTCTGCAAGGTCTCGGTCGTCTCGCCCGGTCCACCGCAGATGACGAAGTGGCTGTAGTGGACATGCGCGGCGCGGGCCAGTTCGGTCGAGTGGAGGATGTCGGCGAAGGTAAACGCCTTGCCGTACTCGGCGAGGACTTCGTCGCAAAAACTATCCGCGCCAAACTCGATGTGCGTGAGTCCGGCCCGCGCCATCAGCGACATCAGCTCGGCGGTCAGGTTTTTGGGGCGGAGGAAGCAACTCCAGGTGAGAGTAATGCCGCGGCGGAGGATGGCGTCGCAGACGTCGGAGACGTGGTCGTTGGTGAGATTGAACACCGCATCGACAATGAACACGTGCTTCGCTCCCTGGCGTTGGATGGCCGCCAATTCGTCGGCGACCGCTTCGGGCGGGCGGCGATGGCTTTCGCGACCTTCGATCAGCGGATACGTGCAGAAACAACACGACAGGCCGCAGCCGCGTTGGGTCGAGATGTTCAACATCGAACTGTGACGGAGATAATATTCCACCAGGTGTGGCGGGCGTTCGGCCGAGTCCAAAAACGCCGAGCTATCCGTGTCGCGCGGATTGATGACGATTTGCCCGCCGCGCCGGTACACCAATCCCGGAATCCCGGTGGGATCGGCACCCGCGGCAAGCGCCGCAATCAGGCGTTGGAACGCGACTTCGCCCGGACCGTGGATGCCGTAGTCGGCCCCCGTCAAGGCCAGCAGCCGATCGGGAAAAATGGAAAATGCGGAACCACCGAGGACAATCGGGCGGGCACACACTTGACGGACAGCATGGCAGAGGTTGACGGCATCGCCGAAATAGGTTTGGCGACGTTCGAACTGGACATCATCCACGTTGCGCAGGGAGACTCCGACGACATCCGGCCGGAATTCAGCGAGAATGTTTTCAATGGGTTCGCCCGAGACCTGGCAATCCACCAGATGGGTGGTGTGGCCAGCATGGCGCAGAGCCGTGTCAAGGTGGGCCAAACCGAGCGGGAAGACGGGGTACGGATGGTCGCAGCGGTTGCTGCTGATTAAAAGCGCCCGGCTTGACATACCGCTTTCTCCTCGGCTGACCGGTATTGCCCGCCGCATTGCGCCGGCGGTCTCAGTCGCCGGTTTTGACCGCTGATTCTGCCGCTTAGGACTATCTTCGTCCGCTGCTGCGAGCGGGACTACCGGGGCGGGCGTTCGACACGGGGTTTGGCTACGTTGACTTTCAGTGCCCGACCATCCAGTTCTTTGCCATTGCAATCAGCAATCGCTTTGGTGGCTTCCGCTTCCGAGCCCATCTCCACGAAGCCAAATCCTTTGGACTTGCCGGTGATCTTGTCCATGATAAGTTGGCAACTGACCACGTTGCCCGCTTGCTTGAACAGGTCGAGAACCTGGCCTTCCGTCGTGTTGGGTGACAGGTTGCCCACGTATAGCTTCGTTGCCATTATCTCTTTCTGCTGCGGTAGGAGGTCTCAGTGAGAGTTCCCGATGGATTCGAGTTTCAGATTGTCACCGAGCAAACATGCTCGCCTGATAATCTAACAATCTCACTGGGAGCGGCCTCTATCGGCTAGCTGAGTTGATAATATACCAGGCAGCTATCAGAGCAATAATAAAGTGGACAACGATGTCTGCCCCCGACCACGTTGTTCGGTGTGACGCTGTTTTTTCCGAAGACGGCGGGGATGATGCCGGGCGACTTAGGGAGCCGGAGGGACGAAGGTCCCCGGCTTCGTCTGAACCCAGGTCCGTGTGTCGCTCCCGTAGTCGTTGCCAAGCGCAATGCCAACTTGAAGCATTTGGTTGGTCAAAGGCACCGGAAAATTGAAGTTGCTGGCTGATATCGTGAACGTGCCCTTCGGGATGCTGATCTGCGCGGACACGGTGATGTTGCTAGAGAATCCCGAGATGACGCCGCGCGCCTTGCCGCTGTACACCCCCTTGCTCAATCGCGTTTCACCGTTGTTCGGTACTATCTCCAGGTTCAGCGGACTACCGGGATCGCCCAACGTCAACTCCAACACATCATTACTGCCAAACGTTTGATCGGACCCGTCGTTGAAAGTGAATGTGCCCGAAACACTGATGCGGTCTCCGAACGGCTTGCCGGAATCCTGTATCGATCCCTTGAGTGGGACCACAGTCATCGTCGGCGTCGCGTTCCACGGCAGGAACGTGAGCGTAAAGTGCTGCGTGTCATAGGGGTGAACGCCATCGGTCGCACCGATAATCATATTGACGACACCGGTGAGCGTCAGGTCGGGACTAAACGATATCAGCTTTGTCTTGGAATTATATGTGACAAGCATGTTGGTGAGATTGGGGTACGTGTCGAGATCCGCCCAGGCGATCTGGGTCGGAAGGCCATCAATGTCCGTGCTCGGGACCACAAACGATGCCGCCACGTTCTGCGTGGCAGTGATATTGCCGGGAATCGGCCCCAAAAACGCGGGGGAGGTGTTGGTATCCGTGATCACATTCACCTGCAGCGCCTGCGTGACGGACTCATTCTCGGCGTTGGTCGCACTCACGGTGACCGTCACCGTGCCATGGAACTTCGGGGCCGCCGTCAATCGCAGCACGGCGTCCTGTGAATTGGTAATGACGGTCACGGAGTTCATCACACAATTCGATAGCGGCTTGTCATTCGAGTCCACGGGCGTCGTCATAATCTGCGCCAGCACGTCGAACCCGCCCGTCAACTGACCGAAAATCGTGTTGCTGAAGTTCAACCACTGCGGTGATGGCTTATTGGGATTGTCGATCGACAAGTCGACGTCGGTAATGAAGAACTGTGAGTCGTTCGAATCATGGCCCGAATTGGCCATACCCAGTTGGCCGAAACCATCATAAATCAAGGACGGCACGAACTCATCGTCAAAGGTCACGCCCGACCCGCCAGTGCCGGTTCCCGTTGGATCGCCGCCTTGCGCCACGAAATTTTGGATTACCCGATGAAAAATCAGGCCATCATAAAAATTGCTGTTCACGAGATCTATGATGCGGGCGGTCGTCAGTGGCGTGAGATCTTCAAAAAGCTGCAAGACCAGATTGCTTGTGAACGCTCCATTGGCCGCGTCCACGCCGCTCACATTGATCAGAAGGCTGCGGTTCGAGCTGGGCGCAAACACAGCGGCCACCTTCTTATTGCTGACGGTTGCAGCAAAGTGCAGCGGCTGCCCGTCAGGATCGGAAGCGGTAATCGGCATCTGAAACGTCCGATTCTCCGGCATGACGATGTTGTTCGTCCACAACGTCAGACTCACCGCGCGCACGGGTGCAGCAAACACAACCAACGTCCCGACGCAGATAGCCATGAGAACCAGTGCTTGGAAAGGACGCGGAAAAGAGAGAGAGCCCATGGCGATAGCTTGCCCAACGAATGCTCCTTCGTCAAACCCAAAACCGGCCCGATTATTTCATGGCGACCTCCAGGATGCCGCACTTTTGAACAGCCCTTCATGCTTCGCGCAAGAAGCTTCCGAAACGGCTTGACGATTTCAAACATCTGATTTAAACAAACGTTTGAAACTTATGAAGGGCGTGGTTGACCCCGACCAAAACACCGAGACTCGCCACCGGCTGCTCGAAGCCGCCGGCGAAGTGTTCGCGAAGCGCGGCTTCCGCCAGGCAACCGTCCGCGAAATCTGCAAGCGCGCCCACGCCAATGTGGCGGCCATCAACTATCACTTCCACGATAAACGGGGGTTGTATGAGGCCGTTCTGAAGTACGCCTTGCGGTGCGTGAGGGAGAAGTATTGCACTGCGCATCGGCCCAGTGCCCCTGCCAATGCCGAGCAGGAGTTGCGGGAGGTGATTGCGGCCAGATTGCATGCCGTATTTGATCTCGGCCGGACCGCATGGCACGGCAAACTAATGTCCCGCGAAATGATCGAGCCAACGGAGGCCCTCAACACCGTCGTAAAGGAGGAATTAGCGCCGTTGTTCCAGCGACTTCAATCGTGCGTTCGCGCCATCCTTGGGTCCGGGACCAGTGACGAACAGGTGCGCCGTTGCGCGTTCAGTATCTCATCGCAGTGGGTATTTTATCATTACAATCGCCAGGTCATTTCACGCTTGGATCCCACCATGAGATTTGGGCCGGAGCATATCGATGCATTAGCCGAGCACATCGCGCAATTCTCGCTCGCCGCGTTGAAAGAGTTGCGAAGAACAAGCGAACACAAACAAATGAGTCCTCTGCCATGAAACCAGATACTGAATCATCTGCCGCAACCCCGTCCGCCGAACCACTGCCCGTCGAGGCCAGTACACGATCCCGCAAGCGGTTCATCCCCTTTCTCGTGGCCCTCGGCCTGTTGGTAATCGCGGCGGGGGTGGCCTATTACTTCGTTGCCGTCCGCCCGTACGAGTCGACCGACGATGCGTTCGTCGACGGGCACATGATTCAGATCAGCCCCCAGGTGTCAGGCCATGTGCTGACGGTGTTCATCAACGACAATCAGTTTGTCAAAAAAGGCGACCCGCTCGCGCAGATCGACCCTCGCGATTACGACGTAGCCTTGACCCAGGCGCGCGCCAACCTGGCTGCGGCCCAAAGTCGTTTGGCGCAGGCCCAACATCAGGTAATTGTCTCGCGCGCCAAGGCGGAACAGGACCGGGCCGCCGTCGGTGTCGCCGAAGCGGAAGCTACGCGAGCTGAAGCCGACCTCGCGCGTTATCAAAACATTGAAAGTCGGGCGGTATCGCGCGAGCAGGTTGACACGGCCATCGCCGCCGCGCATTCCAGCGCCGCGGCACTGGAGGAAGCGCGCAAGAAAGCTGATGCTTCCGACGCGCAAATCGGGCAAGACCAGACGCAGATCCCGACCGCTGACGCGGGCGTGCAACAGGCTGAAGCCTCGGTGCGCCAAGCTGAGTTGAACCGCTCCTACGCCGATATCACCGCGCCCGAAGACGGTTGGGTGACGCATCGCGTGGTCGAACGGGGCCAGTATGTGCAGGTAGGGCAGGCATTGCTGGCGATCGTGCCGCGCCACGTGTGGATCACCGCCAATTTCAAGGAAACGCAACTGACGTACATGAAACCCGGCCAGCCGGTGGGGATCGAAGTCGACGCGTTTCCGCAGAGGAAGTTCAAGGGGCATGTGGAGAGCATCCAGGCCGGCACGGGAGCGCAGTTCAGCTTGTTGCCGCCCGAGAATGCGGCAGGTAATTACGTCAAGGTCGTGCAGCGGGTGCCAGTGAAAATCGTCTTCGATGAAGGCGAAGACCCGAACTTCCCCTTGCCGCTGGGTGCATCGGTCGTGCCGGAAGTGAAAGTGCGATGAGCGACGCTTCCGCCATCGGCCACCACGACGCGGTTTGGAAGCCGCCACACAACCCTTGGGTCATCGCCATGGTCGTGACGATGGCGACATTCATGGAAGTGCTGGATACCAGCGTTGCCAACGTGGCGTTGCCGCACATCGCGGGAAATCTTTCCGCGGGCCTGGACGAGAGCACGTGGGTGCTGACCTCCTATCTCGTGTCCAACGCCGTCATTCTGCCGCTGAGCGGATGGATTTCGGAAAGGATCGGCCGCAAGCGATTCTACATGATCTGCGTGGCGCTGTTCACGATCAGTTCGTTGTTGTGCGGCCTGGCGACAAACCTGGGTATGCTGGTTTTCTTCCGCGTCCTGCAAGGAGTGGGCGGGGGCGGCTTGCAGCCGAGCGAACAGGCCATCCTCGCGGACACGTTTTCTCCGGCCAAACGAGGTATGGCGTTTGCGGTGTATGGCATGGCGGTGGTGGCCGCGCCGGTGTTGGGACCGACCCTGGGCGGTTGGATCACGGACAACTTTACCTGGCGCTGGATCTTTTTTATCAACATTCCGGTAGGAATCCTCTCGCTGATCCTGACGTCGCGACTGATTTCCGATCCGCCGTACCTGAAGAAGAAGATGCGGGCTGGCGCAAAGATCGACTATATCGGGTTCGGGCTGGTCGCTCTGGGATTGGGCCTGCTGCAGGTCGTGCTCGACAAGGGGCAGCGCGATGACTGGTTCGAAACTCCGTACATTCGGGTATTCACCGCTATCTTCGTCTCGGCGCTGGTCCTGGCGGTCATTTGGGAATTACACGTTAAGGAACCGATCGTGGACCTGCGTCTGTTCAAGGATCGCACGTTCCTGGTGGCCAACGTGATGTTGTTTACCGTGGGATTCGTCATGTATTCCACCACGATGCTGATCCCGCAATATGTGCAGGAGTTGATGGGCTACACGGCCCAGGAATCTGGCGAACTCATCTCACCGGGTGCGATCACGGTCATCCTGCTGCTGCCGCTGGTCGGATTTCTCGTTTCCCACTACGACGCGCGCAAGATCATCGGGTTTGGCTTCGCGGTGGTCGCGGTGTCCCTGTTCAACATGATGAGATTCAACCTGCAGGTTGATTTCAAGATGATGATGTGGGCCCGCATCCTGCAGTCGGCGGGTGTGGCGTTCCTGTTCGTGCCGATTAACACAGCAGCCTACGCCTTTCTGGCGCGGGATAAGAACAATGCGGCCTCGGGCCTGATCAATCTCTCCCGCAACATCGGCGGCAGCGTGGGCATCTCGTTCGTGACCACCATGCTCGCGCGGAGGGCACAATTCCATCAGTCGGTGCTCGTCACGCATCTGTCCAACTACAACGGGCACTTCATGGCCACGGTGCGGGCATTGGGATACGGCTTTGCCGCCTCCGGCGCCGTGACGGCGGCCAAACAAGCGTATGCGGTGATCGGCGGGATGGTGGCGCAGCAATCGACACTGCTGGCGTACATCGACAACTTCCAGGCGCTCGGGCTGATCTGCCTGGCGTTGGTTCCGCTGACGTTCTTGATGAAGCGGCCGAGGACAGGAGGGCCCATCGCGGTACACTAATATGATCCGAATCATCGCCATCGAACGGGAATTCGGCTGCGGCGGAAGCGTACTTGCGGAAACACTCGCCGCGCGCCTCGGCTGGAAGCTGCTGGACCAATCGTTAACCGAGGAGGTCGCGCGCATCGCCCAGGTGGCCCAGGCCGTTGTCGAACAACGGGAAGGACGTTTGGACCCTTTGCTCTACCGGTTGGCGAAGGTCTTCTGGCATGGTAGCTACGAGAGAGGCATCCCCGTCAGCGGACAGGAAGCCTTCGATGCCGACCGCGCGCTGGCGCTCGTCCAACAGGTCGTCGAACAAGCGGCGGAGGCGGGCAACTGCGTGATCGTCGGGCGGGGTTCAGCCTATTTCTTGCGCCAGCGGGCCGACACATTCCGGGTGTTCTTGTTTGCATCGCGCGAATTCAAGTTTCGCTTTCTGCTGAGTCACACTCAAGATGAGGCCAAGACCAACGAATTGCTCGATACAGTCGACCGCGACCGGAAGATGTTTGTGAAGCACTATTTTGGCGTGGAGTGGCCGCTCCGCTCCGCGTATCACGCCATGCTCAATGTTGCGCTGGGCGACGATCTGCTCTTTGCCACGATCCTCAATTTGATGGGCGCTCTCAACAAGAAGGAAACGTCGTTATGAAAACCAGAACTGCTTTCCTGGTCGCATCGGCAACCGTGGCGCTTGCGGGGTGTGCCGTCGGACCCGATTATCATCCGCCGAAAGCCCGGGCCCCCGCCAACTGGAGCGAAGCCCAACTTGGCGTCACGACCAATGGCGCCGTGACAGTGGTCGAGTGGTGGAAAACGTTCAACGATCCCGAGCTGAACTCTCTTATCGAGCGCGCGGTGGCCACCAACTACGATCTACGCATCGCTGAGGGACGACTCCATGAGGCTCGCGCGCTCCGAGCCGGCGCGTTGTTTGACCTCGGGCCGAAGATCGACGGCTCGGACGGCTACACCGATGTGCGGCAGTCCAGGAATTCGCTTCCGTTCAATACCTCGGGCCCACTTGGCGGCAGCATCACCAGCAACTATCTGTTCCAAACCGACCTGTATGACGCGCACTTCGATGCGAGTTGGGAGATTGACGTGTTCGGCGGGAAACGACGGGCTCTTCAGGAGGCAAACGCCCTGCTCGCCTCCGTCGAGGAAGATCGGCGCGACGTGTTGGTGAGCGTTCTCGCCGAGGTCGCGCGCAATTACGTCGATGTCCGCAATTTCCAGCAGCGTTTGGCCATCGTCAACGAGAACATCGCGGCCCAGCAGGATGCTGTCGATATCGCCCGGGCCCGTTTCCGCGCCGGGTTGGCGAGCGAACTGGATGCCAAAGAGGCGGAAATACTGCTGGCCACCACGCAATCGCAAGTTCCCACGTTCGAAGAATCGCTTAAGCAGGCGGTGCATCGGTTGGGGGTGCTCATCGGCCAGAAGCCGGGTGCGCTGCTCGACGAACTCAGCACCACCGCGCCGATCCCCGCGCCGCCTGCCGAAGTGCCCGTGGGTCTGCCGTCGGATTTGTTGCGTCGGCGGCCAGACATTCGGCGCGCCGAGCGCCAACTCGCGGCGGCCACCGCCAACATCGGCGTCCAAACAGCCGAGTTGTTCCCGAAGTTCTCGATGACCGGCGTGGCCGGTTTCCAAAGTTTCTCCGCTGGTGACTGGTTTAGCGGCGGCAGCAAATACTGGTCCGCCGGGCCAGCGGTGACATGGCGCATTCTGGATTTGGGTCATGTGCGCAGCCAGATCCAAACGGCCAACGCGCAGGCGCAGCAATCCCTGGCGATGTACGACAAGGCCGTGCTCACGTCGTTGGAGGACGTCGAGAACGCAGTGGTGGCCTACACCAAGGAACAAGTTCGCCACCGGTCGCTGCAGGAGGCCGTGGACGCCAGCCGCAGTGCGGTCGAGATTTCCAATGAACTCTACAAGAATGGTTTGACCAGCTTCCTGAATGTGGTCGATGCCGAACGTTCTTTGTATCAGGCAGAGGACGAACTCGTCCAGAGCGAGCGCACCGTCACGGTGAACCTCGTGGCGTTGTACAAGGCGCTTGGCGGCGGATGGCAAACATCTACCGAAGACAGCCGGCCACGGGCGAAACGATAACGGGCCGCGCCAACCGTTGACGCTACGCGCAGAAGGCGTGCAATCAAAAGCTCGTCCCTTGGCCGTCGATTTACTCACGCCGTTTCTCCGGAGGAAAGGCGGGCCCAAGCTGCGGGTCTACTGCAGTCGGCTTGTGGAATTCTTGGTGGCCGCTTTTGTAATCGGCATTGCGCCGGCGGTCGTGCGCTTCTTGTCATTCTGTGGGTACCGTTTGCGGAGGAGTGTTTTTGCCTTACGCCCAAACTAACATCTCAAGGGGCTCAAAAACCAAGGTCACGTCAGCTGAACCGCAGCACGCACCGGCCGCAGCCTTCACAGATCTGCTCCTGAAGCTCGAAATGAATGTCGCCGAACTCTGCGGCCCACACCGAGTACTCCGTTCCGCAGATCCGGCTGCCCACGGTCCCCGAGAGATATTCTCGGCCTGACTTCACCATTTGATCGTGCCAAGGGCAGCGTTTGACGAGAATACTGAAACCATTGCTATTCTTCTGGGTCTCGAATTCAAACTCCTCAAGAGTTAGCCTTGTTGTCAGGCATTCCCGTAGCGCATCCATTCCTTGATCTGCATTCAGCATCGTTTTGAGCATCCGCGCCTGAATCTTTGGCAGGACTCTCCAAACTTGATCGTCAACTTCCAACGCGGCTTCCAATCCGTACTTCTCCTCGACCTTCCTAAACCACAATCCGTCGACTGCAGTGTAGCAGCGACGAAGGTACTGAGCCGCCTGTTTATCAGTCAGCATTGTTGACGCTCCCCAGAATATTGTCGGTATCATCCCATGGCCGTCAACCTCGATGGAATCCTTTCGCGGCAGGGATGCAAGCCTGGCGAGCGGTTGCGGAACCTCGAGAGCCGGGCATCGTTTCGTACCCGCAGACAGAGCCCGTATATTGGGATGGATTCCTGAGCGGACAGCTAGAACGAGGCTGACGACGCTAATGGCCGTCCCTCTGCTACCGGGTACGTCTGGCGCAGTAAGCCTTTCAGCGCCGGTGTGATCCTGCAGCGATAGTTCTGCGCTTCTATCCTCTCGAAGCGCCATCATAACCGGCTTATAGGCAACGATATGGCGCGGGATGTGCTGTCAGAACGCTATCCTGCGAAAGGAATGTTTGAAAAACTGGCCCGAAAATGATACGCTGCGATGATTACAGGGGTTTTTCAGGGGTTAGATGCTCGTAGGCACCGCAAGCGGTCTGAGTGTCGTTTCGAACCTCCCACCCGCGGGTTTCGTACAGGCTCTGCCCGCGCTACCGAGGTGGTGAGTGCCAAGTCGACTTTCCCGAACCATCCCCACCAGACACTTGAACACACTGAGGTATCATATCCCTATGAGAATCGTGCCATCGTCCCCCAAAGTTGGAACTCGTGGATGCGGTGCCATTGCCGCCTTGCTCTTGCTCGCATCCGCTGGTCTGACAAGTGCCGGCACGCCGCCGTTGCCCAACATTAACACCAACCACGTGCTCGACGTAACGAACTCGGTCTTCGCTGGCGGCGCGTACGGGAACGGGAGTTCGAACAGCGCCGCCGCGATTAGCGCGGCCATCAGCATGGCCTCGACTTCCGTCATCGCGGGCCTCACAGGCGGCACGGTCAGAATACCAGCGGTGAGCGGGTTGACCAACTACATGTCCGGCCCGATCACCATGAAGAGCCACGTCAATCTGCAGATCGACAGTGGCGCGATGCTGCAGATGTTCCCGTTGAGCACTTGGCAGAGCAACTACGGCACGACGACCTTCATAGAGGTTGGCACGATTACCGACGCCGAGATCAGCGGCTCGGGAACCAATGCTCCCTTAGGAACCATTGATGGCCAGGGGACGAACTGGTGGGTCACCTATCCATCCAACACTGGTTCGCGACCGCACTTTATCCAGATCGACGCTTGCACGCGGGTGCTGATCCAGAATGTGAGGCTGCAAAACCCGCCGGTATTCACCATCTATATGAAGAACGGTAGCGACACGAGCGTGACGATCCAAGGGGTTACGATCAACACGCCGGGCGATTCACACAACACCGATGGTTTTGACATAACCGCCACCAATGTTCTGATTCAGAATTGCTACATCAGTACCGGAGACGACAATGTTGAGATCGGGGGCAGTAACCCTGCGACGGACATCACCATCTCCAATTGCACGTTTGGCACCGGGCACGGTGTGTCCATGGGCAGTATCGTCTCGGGAGGTGTGAGCGGGCTGCTCGTGAGCAATTGTACATGGAATGGGACGGAATACGGCATCAAGGGCAAGTCTGATATGGACCGGGGTGGTTTGGTCCGGAACATCACGTACCGCGACCTCACAATGTCCAACGTGAACTTCGCTGTCGCGTTTTACAGCTATTACAACACGGCTGGATCACCCTCGAGCAGCTTTAAGTACACTCCCCAAGACGCCGCCACGATCACGGATTCAGGCACGCTCGTTCCGAACTGGCAAAACATCACGATCAGCAACCTGACGGCGTACGTGATCGGCGGGAATGTCGCAGGCTTTTTCTGGGGTCTGCCGCAGGCACCGATTTCCAATGTTACCATGAGCGCGGTGAAGATTTTGGACCATACGAAAACCATGTGCATGTATAATGTACGGGGCATCCAGATCATCGATTCGAACCTCACGGCGCCCAACTCGAGCACGAACACGTTAACGCTCTACAACGCTCAATTCACCCTCACCAACAGCGCCGCCAACGCCAATCTGGTGACGATTACGGGGTTGGGGTCGCCGTCAAACAGCGTGTTGTCCCTGTTCAATGGGCAGGCCAGTATGGGTGACGCCAGTGTTCTCGGCGCGAATCCGCTGCTCACGTTGGCCAGCGGCACGCTCACGGTGAATAACAATATGAGCGTCGGCGGATCGTCCACGTTGAATTACGGCCTGGGCACAAACGTCACAGAAACGGCGGTGACCGGCAACCTGACCTTGGGCGGCACGCTCAACATTGCGGACGGCGGCGGCTTCAACACCGGCACGTACAGTCTGTTTACCTACGGCGGCACACTGACGTACAACGGGCTGACGGTCGGCGCGAAGCCCAATGCAAATTTCACCTACAAAGTGGACACGAACACCATCCACGTAGTGACGCTTGACGTAACCACTTCATGCAGCGTCGGCGCGGCAGGTCCGATTTCGGGATCTGCCTCGGTTGCCTCCGGTGCCAGCGGGGTGGCGTATTCAATTTCCAGCGTCAGCGACGCGACGACCTACACGTGGGCCGTGCCCTCTGGAGCGTCCATCGCCAGTGGTCAGGGCACCACCTCGATTACGGTCAACTACGGGTGTTCAGCAGTTTCCGGCAACGTAACCGTCACGCCCTCCAACGGCAGTTGCAATGGCACACTCAGCAGTCAGGCGGTGACGGTGGCTGGTGTGGGCGCAGCCGGCAGCATCAGCGGGTCTGCCTCGGTTGCCTCCGGTGCCAGCGGGGTGGCGTATTCAATTTCCAGCGTCAGCGGCGCGACGACCTACACGTGGGCCGTGCCCTCTGGAGCGTCCATCGCCAGTGGTCAGGGCACCACCTCGATTACGGTCAACTACGGGTGTTCAGCAGTTTCCGGCAACGTCACCGTCACGCCCTCCAACGGCACCTGCAGCGGTACGCTCGGCAGTCGGCCGGTGACGGTCACCGGTGTGGGCACAGCGGGCAGTATCAGCGGGTTGTCCGTTGTCTGCTCGAGCCAGGCCGGCGTTATTTATTCGATATCCAGCGTCAGCGGCGCGACGATCTACACGTGGGCTGTGCCTTCTGGAGCGTCCATCGCCGGCGGCCAGGGCACTACCTCGATTACGGTGAACTGGGGTGCCACCAGCGGCAACGTGATGGTCACGCCAGCCAATGCCAACGGGTGCACCGGCATACTCAGCAGTCAGGCGGTGACGGTCAATCCGACGCTGAGTTGCTCGGTCAGCCCATCCAGCGCGGCGATCTGCGCCGGTGGTTCCCAAATCTTCACAGTGACCCCGAGCAGCGGCACGCCCGGGTACACATACCTGTGGGGTGACGGATCGACTGGAACGAGCATCACAACGAACACAGCGGGCACATACTCGGTAACGGTGACCGATTCCAAAGGCTGCTCGACGACGTGCAGCGCCACGTTGACGGTCAATCCGACGCCCACGATCTTTAACGTGACGGGTGGCGGCGCGTATTGTGCCGGCGGTAGCGGCGTAGCGGTGGGCTTGGATGGCTCGCAATCCGGTGTGAACTACCAACTGCTGCTGAACGCCAGCCCGACGGGCTCGCCGGCGGCGGGCACAGGCAGTGCGATCTCGTTTGGCAACCAGACGGCGACGGGCAACTACACGGTGGAGGCAGTCGATGCGACCACTGGATGCACCGCGGCTGTGAGCGGCAATGCGACCGTTGCTTCGTTGACCGATCTGTTCCAATGCTGGCAGTTGCAGTATTTCGGTTGCACCGCGTGTCCACAGGCGGCACCCGATGCGGATCCGCAGGGCAAAGGCATGAGCAATACCAATCAGTTCCTGGCGGGCCTCAACCCGACCAATAGCGCCTCGGCGTTGCGGATCATTTCCGTGGTGCCCGAAGGGAAAGACATTGCAATCACCTGGACGACCGCCGGCTTGAGAACCAACGTCGTGCAGGCAACCATCGGCGACGGCAGTGGCGGCTACAGCACGAACTTTAACGATATCAGTGCAGCGATCATCCTCCCCATCAACGGGGATACGACAACCAATTACATCGATGTGGGTGGTGCGACCAACGTACCGTCGCGATATTACCGCATCCGCTTGGTGCCGTAGAGGAAGCGGAGTTGACATTTCCCGGAAACAAGTTGCGAAGATCAAAAAAGCGGGAGTGGGCCTTGCACGAAAAATGGGAATCGTCATGAAGAGAATTGTTTGCGCTGCAGCTGTGCTCGCCGTTATCGGGGCATCGTCGGCTTTTGCCGCCGACTACTACGTCGCCACCAACGGCAACGACACGACCGGTACCGGCAGCATCAGTAGTCCCTACGCCACCCTCGCCAAAGCCGTGAGCGTTATGAGCGCGGGAGATGTCACCTACCTGCGCGGCGGCACGTACGCCACGTCAGCCCAGATCAACATGACCGCGTTCGGCACCTCCGCCAGCCGCTATACCATCACCAACTATTCGGGCGAAGTTCCGACCCTCGATTGCTCCAGCCAATCTGGCAGCTTGGAAGGCATCCGCATTACCGGCGCCTATTGGCAGCTCTACGGACTCGTCATCACCAATGCCGCTCACAATGGTATCAATATCCGAGGCGGCACCACCGCTTTGATGGGAAGCTTCAACCGCGTCGAGCGCTGCGTCGTTACCGGTAACCGCAACTCAGGCATCCTGATCGGCTCCAATTCAGGCAGCTTCACCGCCCTCCCCAGCAGCAACTCCGTCATCAACTGCGACGCCACCCGCAATTACGACGCTCCCGAGGGCGGAAACGCCGACGGCTTCTCCGCAAAATGGACCATCGGCCCCGGCAACCTGTTCATCGGCTGTCGCTCGTGGCAGAATTCTGACGACGGCTGGGATCTGTGGATGGGAATCAACCCGGTCGTCATCTCCAACTGTTGGACCTGGCAAAACGGCAGCAATGTCTGGGGCTCCTCCTCGTTCGCCGGCAACGGCAACGGATTCAAGCTCGGTGGCAACTTTGTCGCCGCCAATCACCACCTCATCTACGGACTGTCCTACCAGAACGTCGGCAACGGCGGAAATGGAGTCGACCAAAACAACAACACTGGCAACCTGACCGTTGACCAGGTCACATCTTGGGCGAACGTCAATAACAATTTCGACCTGAGCCATGATACCAATGGCGGAAATGAATCTCATCTCGTGCGCAACTGTGTCTCCCTGTTGGGCGGCAACTCCGGTACCTTCACGAGCAATACGATCCAGCAAAGCAACAGTTGGCAGGTGGTCACGTCACCCAGCGTCAATTCGAACGATTTTGTGAGTATGGATGCCTCGCAACTCGCCTTACCCCGACAAGCCGACGGCAGTTTGCCGGTCATCACCCTGGTTCATCCCGTGCCGGGTGGCCGTTTGGTGGACAAGGGCATCATCATCCCCGGCTATCCTTACAACGGGTCCGCCCCCGACCTCGGTGCCTTCGAGACCGTCGGTGTGTCTGCTCCCGCAGCCAGCTTCACCGGCAGCCCGACCAACGGCACGGCCCCCTTGGCGATGATGTTTACCGACGGTTCCACCGGGTCGATCACGAATCGATACTGGACCTTTGGCGATGGCGGCACAATCAACACGACCAGCACGAGCGTCGGCCACACCTACAACGCCGGCACGTACACCGTCAGTTTGACCGTCAGCGGCACGGGAGGCACCAACACCTTCACCCGATCCAACTACATCGTCGCCACCAATATCGCGCCGCCGGTGGCCGGTTTCACCGCTACTCCGACCAGTGGCGTGGAGCCGTTGATGGTGACGTTCACCGATACCTCCAGCGGTCCGATAACGAATCTGTTCTGGAACCTCGGCGACAACACCACGACCAACACGGTAGGGGGCGCCATTTTCGCGCATGCCTACGTCGCCGGCATCTACACGGTGACGCTGACCGCCAGCAATTCCGACGGCACCAGCGTGTTGGTGTCCAACAACCTGATCACGGCGTACACCGCATTCCAAGCCTGGCAGTTGCAGTATTTCGGTTGCATGGCTTGCCCACAGGCAGATCCCAACGCCGATCCGCTGGGCAAAGGCATGAGCAACACCAACCAGTTCCTGGCGGGCCTCAACCCGACCGACAGCCACTCGGCGTTGCGGATCGTTTCCGTGACGCCCGAAGGGAACGACATCGCGATCACCTGGACCACCGCCGGCGTGAGAACCAACGCCGTGCAGGCAACCATCGGCGACGGCAGTGGGGGCTACAGCACGAACTTTGTCGATATCAGCGCCCCGATCGTTATCCCCGCCGACGGGGATGCGACAACCAACTATCTCGACCCCGGCGCCGCCACTAACTGGCCTGCCCGCTTCTACCGCGTGAGGCTGGTCCCCTAGGGACCGATTTCGGGGTTCATGGTGTGAACTTTTAGTTCACACCCCTACTCGAAGAGCGGGTTGTTCTGCTGCAGACAAAACTCCGCGCCCTTACCGCTACGGCACCAGCCGTACACGATAGAACATCACGGGCGAGTTGGTAGCTGCGCCGGAATCCACGTAATTGGTGCGGGCGTCCCCGCTGCCGAGGATCAGGAGCGGCGCGCTGATATCGACAAAGTTCGTGTTGTAACCGGGGTTGCCGGGTGTTGCCTGCACGACGTTGGTCGTCCCGCCGGTAGTCGTCCATGCAATGAGCATGTCGCCGCCCTGTGGAGCGATCGACGTGATCTGCAGCGCCGTAACCAGCGCGGTCGTTGCCCCGGTGGCAGACGCGCAGCCATTGGTGTCCGTGATCGTGACGCCGTACGTTCCGCTGGCTGCGGACATGGCGTTCGAGATCGACGGGCTTTGGTTGGTCGACGTGAAACCGTTCGGGCCGGTCCAACTGTAGGTTACACTGCTCACAGTGCTGGCGGTCAGGTTCAACGTGTTCCCCCCCAAAATCGGGCCGTTGTTGCCGGCCGTCGGCGTAGCCGGGATCGCGTTGACCATGGCGGTGGTCGAGCCGGCGGCGGACGTGCAGCCATTGGAGTCTGTGACCGTGACGCCATAGGTTCCACTGGCCGCGGACGTGGCGTTGGTAATCGAGGGGTTCTGCTGGGTCGAGCTGAAGCCGTTGGGCCCGGTCCAACTGTAGGTGGCCCCGATCATGGTCGGTGTGCTGAGCATCAAAGTGCCGCCGGAACAGATCGGACCGTTGTTGCCGGCTGTCGGGGTTGCCGGGATCGCGTTGACCGTGATGGTCGCGCTGCCGGAGGACGTTCCGCCGGAGCAACCCGAAGCATCCGAGACTGCGGTGACCGTGTACGTTGTGGTTGAGCCGGGGCTGACAGTGCGCATGGCAGGGCTGGCGCCGACCCCATTCTGCATGTAATTCGTGCCGCTGATACCATCCAGCCACGTCACAGTTCCAAGGACCCGTACCCGTCAGCGCGGCCTGAATTGTCGCCGAGCCACCCTGGCAAATCGCCTGGTCACCGCTGACCGATGCCGTTGGCGGCGTGCAGTTCACCGCCGTGATGTAGTTGGGTTGATTGTTGGTGCTGGCACCGCCCGAGCCGGAGACGATCAACGTGACTGTGTAGGTGCCGGCACCGCTGTAGACATGGGCGACAGAGGTGGCGGTGGTATTGGAGGTCGCGCTGTCGCCGAAGTTCCAGAACCGGTTGGTGATGCTCCCCGTGGATGTATCTGTAAAGGTCACCGACAATGGCGCAATGCCGTTGGTCGGACTGGCGGTGAAGCTGGCCACATTGGTGACGATGTTCGTGGCCGCTTGGCCCACGAATGTAACGATGCTCTGGGCCGGCAGCGTATAGGTGAACGTCGAATTGGTGACGGCCACTGCCGTCTGGCTGGCAAGACTAAGAGTGGCCGAGGTAATCCATGGCGTCACCGAGGCCGCGGCGGTGAAGTTGGTCAGGTTGAACGTCTGATTGATGGTGTTGCTGGTGGAATTTATGGCCACAATGGCGAAATTCCCCGCGACCGGGTCCTTGTAGGCGCTCACCAAAGCCGAGGCGGTGTTCGTTGCGTCAATGCGGTAATAACCGGGTCGTACGAAGCGACTGTATTGACCGACTGCGAACAAACGTTTGGTTGTCGCCGCGTTGGCATCCATCAACCCCTGGTTGCCCACGCCGTCGCCGGAAATGAGCCACCAGTAGTGCCAGGCGTTTACTTGCGCCACCGTCAGGAAAAGGTGAATCCGTGTGGCGTAATAGAGGCCGTTGCTAATGCTGCTGTCACTGCCGGACAGGATGGAAACCTCCGTCTCCCACAAGGCCTTGCCGTAACTGTTCACTACCGCCGGAGTGTTGGTATCTCCGACCGCGTTGTTGGTGACATAATCGTGGTAGGCGATGATACCCACGTCCGCCAATGAAACCGGGTCGCCGATGGTGGTGGTGCCGAGACTGTTCGGATCGTCCCAATGCCCGCTTTCCGGCATCATGATTAGGGTCGATGCCACGTTGCTGGCCGACAGGGCATTGTACAGGTTCGTGGTGAAGTCGTGAATCTGTTGCGACGACCACAAACACGTTTCGTAGCCGCCCGGATCGGGGTGGTTGACATCGGGTTCGTTTTGAATGGAGACGGCGTAGATGTTGACGCCGTAAGTGTTCTTCATGTTGACCACATAGCCGGCCAACTGGCTGGCGTAGGCCAGATTGGTGGCGTTGGCGCCGCTTCCGAGGTAGTTTCCTCCGTCCAACGCGCCGGAACTCTTGAACGCGGCGGGTGGAGTCCAGGGCGAACTCCATACCTTGGCGCCACGCGCCTGGGCCATCTGCATGATGCTGCCTTCAACCGTCGTGCCGCCGGGCGCGATGCGCGAGCGGCACAAGGAAAGGCCAATGCCATTGGTGGTGGAAAACAACTGGTCGGCCTGAGCCGTGGTCAAACTGGTTCGCCAAGCCGAAGAGGCGCCAAAGCCGTCAATCCGTTGATACACGCTGTTCCAATTGACGATGCACTGCCCGGCTTGCGGAGGCGGGGGCGGATTTCCGTCTGAGCCAGCATCCAGTTCCGCCACCGTGAACGTGTAACTGGCGGTCCCAAACACAAAGGCATCCAGGAACAGCCCGGACTCACGGGCGCCGATTTGAAAAGTCTGGGTCAGGTTGCCCGCCGTGACGGTAAACGTGATGGGGGTTTGCCCGCCGTTGAATTCCGAGAGATTGATCCATTTCCACACTTGGTTTCCCGCCGTGCCGCCTCCCGTGACAATGTCGCTCGCGTTAGTAAAGCCGACCGTGCTGAGATTGTTGCACAGAATCCAATCGGCATTGTTCGTCGGCGACTTGCTTCCGAACCCATTGCCATAGAAGAAACTGTCGTTGTTGGCGCCGCCGGAGCCGACCTGCACTCGGGCGTAAAGGTCATACGTGCCGGCCGCGGGGAATGTCACGGTGTATGTCACCACCCGCGCCGCAGTCCCGGGGTTTGTGGCCGTGCTGGTCGAGGTGGGGTAGATGTATTGCGTGGCGCCATTGGTGCCGAAGGCGTAGCCCGCACCAATTGTGCCGGATTCAGCTTCGAGCTTTACCGAGGCCGAGTAGCCGGAACGGACCGGGCCGAGCAAGAGGGTTGCCGCTGTAGTGAGAAGGAAGAATGTCTTCATTCGTTTTAGAAGCGTCTTGCCATAAAGGACATCTAACAAGCATCACACGTGCCGCGACCCGGGTCCGGTCGTAGGTGACCGAACCAAGTTATCAAAGATAGCACGACTGACGGAATCTGCAATTTCATGCTGGCTGGGGCTATGTGTCAGTTTGAAAGCTGTAGCCGCCCTCCAACTCAACGCAGGAGAGACCTATGGGTGACGGGGCGGCAATTGGGTCCGTTTTGGGTTCGTTTGTGGGTAAAACCACCCTCCCGGAGCGGTATTTTGCTGCTTTTTTCCCCATTTTTTGCCTCTTTTTTGCATAACGAACCCAACCATTGTGTTTTATAACTGATTTATGTAGAAACACATAAGCATTTTTCAGTTGGGTTCGTTTGGCAAAAACACTCTTCTCTATAGAGCACCCGTGCCCGCCATCATTTCGCCGGGTTACCCGGTAGTCATTCGGAGCCGCCCAGCGCATGTCTCTATCATCCATGCTCACACCCCATTTCTACCTTAATGCCTCCAAACCTCAAAGTGTACTTTGGAAGGTTTGGAAGGTTTGGAAGCTTTTCTTTGCCATTTCACTTCCGTGCCCTTTATCGCACTTTGGAAGCCGAGCCGCTGGAAGCGGCGGAGCCGAGTCAGACGAGACGCCGCTGTCGTGTGCGCCAAACCAGTTCCGCGAAGCGGAAAAGTTGCGTTCCGCGCGGCAAACCAGTCCGCAGTCAGCGGCAGCGATGTGCTATAATCACAGTCAGAATCGCGAAAAAGGTCATCCGGATGAAGACAAGAATGCTTGGCAAAAACGGCCCGCAGGTTTCCGCCCTTGGTCTGGGCTGCATGGGCATGTCCGAGTTCTACGGGACGCAAAACGACACCGAATCCATTGCCACCATCCATCGGGCGCTCGATCTGGGGCTCAACTTTCTTGATACCGCCGACGTGTACGGCTGCGGCAAGAATGAGCGTCTCGTCGGCCAAGCCATCAAAGGCCGCCGCGCTGAAGTTTTCCTCGCGACCAAGTTCGGCAATGTGCGGGATGAACAAGGGAAATTCATCGGCGTCAACGGTCATCCGAAGCATGTGAAGTCCGCTTGCGATGGCAGTTTGTTGCGGCTCGGGGTTGACGTCATCGACCTCTACTACCAGCATCGGGTCGATCCGAATGTCCCCATCGAGGAAACCATTGGTGCCATGAGTGAACTCATCCGCGCCGGTAAAGTTCGCTGGCTGGGAATGTCCGAGGCCGCGCCCGCTACCATTCGCCGCGCAGTGAAGGTTCATCCAATTGCCGCGCTGCAAACCGAGTATTCCCTTTGGACTCGCGATGTGGAGCAGGAAATCCTGCCGACCTGCCGCGACCTGGGTGTCAGCTTTGTCCCCTACAGTCCGCTCGGTCGCGGGTTTCTCAGCGGGAAGATCAAGGCCGCCGGAGATTTGGATCAAGGAGACCGACGACTCGACATGCCCCGATTTCAAGGAAAAAACCTGCGTCGCAATCTGGAAATCGTCCAGCGGGTGGAATCCTTGGCGAAGAAGAAGAAATGTACTCCGGCCCAACTCGCCCTTGCGTGGTTGCTGGCGCAGGGGGAGGACATCGTCCCCATCCCCGGCACCAAGCGGCGAAACTACCTGGAGGAAAACATTCGGGCCGTCGAGGTCGGGTTGACGTCAGCGGAACTCAAGGAGATCGACGAGAATCTGCCGACGGGCATGACCGCCGGTGACCGGTATCCTGCTGAAGCAATGAAGGCTTTGAACCGGTAGTCAGTCACGCATGTTTCTCCCCGGACAGAAAGTCGTCTGCGTCAACGATGTGTTCCCTGACGCCATCAAGAAGTTTTACTGGAAACTGCCGGTCAAGGGCGTCACCTATACCGTCCGAGACCTGATCCCTGGTATAGACCTGAGCGGCGAACCCGGCGAGATGTGCGTCTACCTGGTCGAACTCATCAATCCGTGCAGCGACACACCGCCGTATCCCGAGCGCGGCTTCAAGGCGGAGCGGTTCCGTCCGCTGGAGACCGACACGGAGACGGAATTCATGACCGATGATCTGCCGGAGGAAGTTCCGGCGGAGGCGGCAGCATTCGTCACCATTCGAAACCGGGGTCGGACCGAACGGGACTACGAGCGATTCGCATGGCCATGCCGTGAATGGTTTCTTGGCTGTTGGCGTGTCGTTCGATACGCCAAACCCCTCGCCGTTCTCCCGCGAATTCCGAATCCGCATGCCAGAATCCTCTATTTTCGGTCGGCCGGGTCTTGCCCGTAATACAGCTTCAACTCTTCGTACAATTCAGGATGCCGCTCCCGGAGCTGCTGCGGCTGTTCAAAGAAACACTCGGTGACGACGGCGAAAAACTCGGCGGGATTGGTTGCCCCGTACTTGTCGAGCAGTGTCGGACGATCAGCGGCAGCAGCCTCTAACAACATCTGGTATTCCCGGCCGAGAATCCGCGCCCAGGTTCTATACATCGATGACTTTGGCAGCACCGGTGCGCCATCCGCCACCCCTTTTTCCTGGTCGAGTTGATGAGCGAACTCATGGAGGGCCACGTTTCTACCGCCGCCGGGATCGGTGGGCCGGTGGAGGACATGATTCCAGGAAATGACAACCACCCCGGTTCGCCAGGATTCGCCCGCCCGCATTTCATCGCCTTCCACGACAATGTTCCCTACGGCTCTTCGCACTGCTGGGACCGGATACGCATCGGGATAGACCAAAACCGATTGCAGGCGGGGATAGTAATCGTGCCGAAGGTGCAGCAGGAGAATGCAGGCGTAAGCGGCAATGGTGACTTTGATTTCATCGGTTATTTCCAAACCGCCGCAGCCCTCAAAGTTCTTTTCGGCGACAAAAACACGGATGTCGCCCAGCAAATCCTGTTGCTCTGCCGGAGAAAGTCGTCCGTAATAGGGGACATTGCCGTGGAGGATCTCCAACCATGACGCGGGAAAGGGCTGCGAACGGAGGCGATTACGGCGTCTGGTCTTGAGTCCAAACATGTGGCTGAAAGAAATGTTATACCCAGCCGCGACCCCCACCAAGAAATTCCTTGAAGGCCTCCAGTTGACTGGGTTGATCCTTCGTCCCCAGTGTGGGTGTGCAGGTGTGGCGCTGGAAGCTCTCCCCGTTCCAGCCCTTCCGTTACGCCCGCTTTGTGGCGCCATTGCTGTGGGCTCGACGCGGGGCTTGTCCACGGTTAGGTTGCTGGAAAAGAGGTTGAGATGCGCGAACGATTGCTGAAGTTCCTCCGCGAACATCAGGTGCTGGCGCTCGCGGTCATGGAAGCGGACGGTAGCCCCTACGCGGCTGCACTATTCTATGCCGTTGACGATGAGCTGCGTCTCTATGTGGTGACGGATCCGGCGACACGCCACGGGAAGGCGATGCTGGCCAATCCATCCGTCGCGGGCACGATCCAACTCGACCATCAACATTGGCGCGAGATCAGGGGCGTCCAGTTTCGCGGCATCTGCCGCCAACTCGGAAGCGCGGAGCGGGCCCGGGCATGGGAGATCTACAGCGCCCGGTTCGTCTTCCTTCAGCAGGCCGACTCAATCCTGACGAGAGAGTTGGCGAATACCGCGATGTGGCGGATCGACACCACATGGATCCGGTTGATCGACAATCAAATCGGTTTCGGTCACAAAGATGAGTGGACGCCACCTGCCACGCACAGCAAGTAGCCGGTGGCCATAAGCGGCAGGATTTCCCCACGGGTCTGTCGTTGTCCGCAGAAACGCGGTCGCCGCTATAGAATCTTTCCCGTCACACTGATGAGAGAAGGCGCTTGCCCTGATCCTGACCGATTCGTGTTGATGATGAAGACTTCATTTGGTCCGGCAAATTGGAACACGGAGTTGGTCAAAATCAGATCGCCTGCGGCGGCGACTGAAATGGTGTTTGTCGTCGCATCCGTCAGATTGATGAAATCGACCACGGTGGTGCTGACCATGCCCACACTGACGGTGTAAAAACACCTGAAGTTGCCGTTTGTGAAACTCACACCCATGGTAGACGTGGCATTTGTCAGAGCGCTGGCGGCGGTGGTCGTTTCCAGGCCGTTGGTCACGGCCATCGTGACGTAGCCGGCGTCGTTGGGGAACAAGCTGACGTTCTGGTTGGTGTCAGCTTTGCCGGCCAGCGTGTTTGCATCCGGCAGGCCATTGGTCACAGCCATTGTGACGTAGCCGGCATCGTTGGGGAATAAGCTGACATTCTGGTCGACGGCCGCCTTGCCGGCCAACGTGGTGGCATCGGGCAGGCCATTGGTCACGGTCTTCGTGACGTAGCCGGCGTCATTGGGGAACAGGCTGACATTCTGGTCGGTGTCAGCCTTGCCGGCCAGCGTGTTTGCATCCGGCAGGCCATTGGTGACGGCTTGCGAGCCGGTTCGGATGGAGGCATTGGTGGCGTTCAGATCAAGCAGATAGGCGAGGCCATTTGTCGCGCCCGCAGGAGCGGTCCATGAGCCATCCTGTCGGAGGAACTTCGTAGGATCGGGCGCTCCGGCATTGGCCACCAAGCCGGTGTTACTGCCGCTAAAGAGATTGGTCGAAGCTTTGCCGGCCAGCGTGTTTGCATCCGGCAGTCCGTTGGTCACGGTCTTCGTGACGTAGCCGGCGTCGTTGGGGAACAGGCTGACATTCTGGTCGGTGTCAGCCTTGCCGGCCAGCGTGTTTGCATCCGGCAGGCCATTGGTGACAGCCTGCGAGCCGGTGCGGATGGCGATGTTGGTGGCGTTTAGATCAAGCAGATAAGCGAGTCCGTTTGTCGCTCCTGCAGGAGCGGTCCACGACCCATCCTGACGGAGGAACTTCGTAGGATCGGGGGCTCCGACGTTGGCTACCAAGCCGGTGTTGCTGCCGCTGAAGAGGTTGGTCGAAGCTTTGCCGGCCAGCGTGTTTGCATCCGGCAGGCCATTGGTGACAGCCTGCGAGCCGGTGCGGATGGCGGTGTTGGTGGCGTTCAGATCAAGCAGATAAGCGAGTCCGTTTGTCGCTCCCGCAGGAGCGGTCCATGACCCATCCTGTCGAAGGAACTTCAAAGGGTCGGGCGCTCCGACGTTGGCTACCAAGCCGGTGTTACTGCCGCTGAAGAGATTGGTCGAAGCCTTACCGGCCAGCGTGTTGGCATCGGGCAGGCCATTGGTGACGGTCTTCGTGACGTAGTTGGCGTCGTTGGGGAACAGGCTGACATTCTGGTTGGTGGCCGCTTTGCCAGCAAGCGTGGTGGCATCGGGCAACCCATTGGTGACGGCTTGCGAGCCGGTGCGGATGGCGGTGTTGGTGGCGTTTAGATCAAGCAGATAAGCGAGTCCGTTTGTCGCTCCCGCAGGAGCGGTCCACGACCCATCCTGTCGAAGGAACTTCAAAGGGTCGGGCGCTCCGACGTTGGCTACCAAGCCGGTGTTACTGCCGCTGAAGAGATTGGTCGAAGCCTTACCGGCCAGCGTGTTGGCATTGGGCAGGCCATTGGTGACTGAGTTCACAAAGTTGCTCCAGCCAGAAGTCGAGAGATCTCCCAGACTGCCGGAATTGGAGGCGAACGTGGCGGTTCCAGCCGTCATTCCCGAATACGTGCCATTGGTCTGAGCGACAGTATTGGTTACGGAGTTTACAAAGTTACTCCAGCCCGGAGCCGGGAGACCTCCCAGATTGCCGGAATTGGAGGCGTACGTGGCGAACGTGGCTGAGCCGGCAACCGAGGCGAACGTGACTGTGCCGGCGGCCGTGGCGTACGAGGCAAACGTAGCGGTGCCGGCCGTCATTCCTGAGTACGTGCCGTTGGTCTGAGCGACAGCGTTAGTCACGGCCATCGTGACGTAGCCGGCGTCGTTTGAGAACAGGCTGACGTTCTGGTTGGTGGCCGCCTTGCCGGCCAACGTGTTGGCATCCGGCAGGCCATTGGTCACGGCTTGCGAGCCGGTGCGGATGGCGGTGTTGGTGGCGTTCAGATCGTTCAGATAAGCGAGGCCATTCGTCGCGCCCGCCGGAGCGATCCATGAGCCATCCTGACGGAGGAACTTGGTGGGATCGGGCGCTCCGGCATTGGCCACGAGGCCGGTGTTACTGCCGCTGAAGAGGTTGGTCGAAGCCTTGCCGGCCAGCGTGGTGGCATCCGGCAGGCCATTGGTTACAGTCTTCGTGACATAGTTGGCATCGTTGGGGAACAGGCTGACGTTCTGGTTGGTCGTGGCCAGCCCGTTGGTGACTGATGCACTTACAAGGCTATTTGTTAACGCATTCGCCGCGCTGATCGTTTCCAGCCCGTTGGTGACGCCTGCCGTAACGTAGCCAGCATCGTTGGGGAACAGGCTGATGTTTTGATTGATGGCCGCCTTGCCGGCTACCGTGGTGGCATCGGGCAGACCATTGGTCACAGCTATCGTGACGTAGCCGACGTCGTTGGGAAACAGGCTGATGTCTTGATTGGTGGCGGCTTTGCCAGCCAGCGTGTTGGCATCGGGCAGACCATTGGTCACGGCTTGCGAGCCGGTACGGATGGCTGCGTTGGTGGCGAGCAGATCATTCAGATAGGCGAGTCCATTTGTCGCGCCCGCAGGAGCGGTCCATGAGCCATCCTGTCGGAGGAACTTCGTAGGATCGGGCGCTCCGGCATTGGCCACCAAGCCGGTGTTACTGCCGCTAAAGAGATTGGTCGAAGCTTTGCCGGCCAGCGTGGTGGCATCCGGCAGGCCATTGGTCACAGTCTTCGTGACATAGTTGGCATCGTTGGGGAACAGGCTGATGTCTTGATTGGTGGCCGCCTTGCCGGCCAGCGTGTTGGCATCGGGCAGGCCATTGGTGACTGAGTTCACAAAGTTGCTCCAGCCAGAAGTCGAGAGATCTCCCAGACTGCCGGAATTGGAGGCGAACGTGGCGGTTCCAGCCGTCATTCCTGAATACGTGCCGTTGGTCTGAGCGACAACATTGGTCACGGCCATCGTGATGTAGCCGGCGTCGTTGGGGAACAGGCTGACATTCTGGCTCGTCACAATGATAAGTTGCGGTTGATGGGACGTCCCCGTGCTCTCTTTGCTGTCAAATGAGGCATTTACACTGGATGCGTTTGGAACGATGGCAATGCCGTTGTTGGTGATCGTGCCATCTACCCAATTCCTCACCAACTCCGTCAAATCCGCCGTAACGAATTGACCCTGCACCGGGACCACGCCGGCCGCTTCAACCTGGATAAGTGCGGGTGTCGTCGCCCAGGTCACTGTTCGTTGGTTCCAAGCCCCTCCGACCGAGACGACATCAAATGTACCACTGTAAGTGAGGGTGTTTACCCACAGGATCAGTGTTGCTTTCAGTATATTCGTGCTGGTGATGCCGGTGGGGATTGTGGACAGGTCAAACTTCAGTAATGTGTCGCATTCTACGCGCGTGTCTAATGGTCCCACGACGTGAAGAGAACGTTGTGCCGTCGCATTCGGAACGGTCTTCGGCTTGGCCGCTACGACCGTAGAATTGTCGGTGAGGATGGCCTCTTGTGCATATGATTTCCCTGGGCACACCCCTACCAGCACCAACACCAAAGCGGTTAGCATCGATGCCGCGATACCGATTCTCCCCCTCATAATTACGTCTCGTCTCACATGTGTAGAGGTTCGCTCGGGCACGGGACAGGATCGTGCAGCCCTGTGAGGGCCCGCACATAAGGTATCGGCCTTTGCCGCAGGAACTTAAGCTGTTTCAGGAGGGTTGTTTAAAACCCCGCGGTAGGCTTGGGCAATCGCTGCGCGTAGCTCGTTGATCGTGACAGGCTTGGACACGATGTAATCCACGCCGGCAGGCTTTTCTCCGGCTGCCGCCATCATGGCGCCAAAACCGGTCAGGAGAATCACCGTGACTTCAGGGGCCAAATTCTTGATGGCGGCCGCCAGTTGATCGCCGTTCATGCCGGGCATCGCGCGATCCAACACGGCAAGGTCGTACTTGCCAGCCTGGAATTTCTCGAATCCTTCACGTCCATCGCAGGCGGTCTCCACAGTGTGGCCGTCACCGCGCAGGAACTCCTGCATCACGAGACACACCTGTGGCTCGTCGTCTACCAGCAAGATCCGCAACGGCCGTGCGGGCTCCTGCGAAGCAGCGATCGTCCCGCTGGCGGAGACGTGTTCGCACCGTAGTGGAAGACGAATGCGAAACGTCGTGCCGCGGCCCAGGGCCGTATCAATTTCAACGTCGCCTTCGTGCCGTTTGACGATGCCGTAGACCATGGAGAGGCCGAGCCCTGTGCCGCTCTCGCCTTTGGTGGAGAAGAACGGCTCGAGGCAGCGCTGGCGCACGTCCTCCGCCATGCCGGTACCCGTGTCGGCCACCTCGATGACCGCGTGATCGTTCTCGGTGCGGGTGCGGATCGTGAGAGTGCCCCCATCCGGCATGGCGTCGACGGCGTTAAAGACGAGATTGATCAGGGCCTCGCGCAAATCGGCATCGTTGCCCAAGATGGCCGGAAGTTCCCCCAGTTCCGTACGGACCTGAATGGAGATGCCCGTGGCTTCGGCTTGGTTCTTCCATTTGGGTTGTGTAAGCGAGACCACCTGCTCCACGAGCTGCGAAACACGGATGGGGGCGAACACATCGTTCTTCTCACGGTACCGATAGAACTCGCGCAGGCGGCTCACGGTGTTCCCGGCATCCTTCGCGGCGGTGTTCATCATTTGCACGTATTTCAGAGACTGCTCGTGATTCCGGAGCACTTCCGGACGATACAGGAGTAATTCGGTGAAACCGAGAATAGCGGCTAAGGCGTTGTTGAAATCGTGAGCGATTCCGCTGGCCATCGTTCCCAAGGCCCGGAGCCGCTCCTGCTGGATCACCTGTTGCTCGGCGGCCTTCAAACCCGAGAGGGCTTCGTGAAGACGGCGGTTCGTCTCGCGTAACGTCTCTTCGCCATGCTTGCGATCCGTGACGTCGCGCGCGATGCCCGTCGTTCCGATGACGTCACCGAGATCATTGAAAATTGGCGTGCGAATCGTCTCCACCCAGAACTCGCGACCCTGAGTGTCGGTCAGGGGTTCCTCGACACGTTTGCTCAGGCGGGAAAGCATGACTTCGTGATCGTCGGCAACGTATCGCTCGGCCAGTTCCTTGTCCCAGACATCGAAGTCCGTCTTGCCCACCAACTCGTCAGGATTGACGCCGCAAGCCTTGCCAAGGGCATGGTTGACCGCGATGAACTTTCCGTCACGGTCCTTGAGCCAAGCAATGTCAGGGATGTTGTCGAGCAGGGCGCGTTGCTGACGCTGTAATTCTTCCAGCGCCGCTTGCGCCTGCTTTCGTTTTGTGACGTCCTGCTTGATGGCGATGTAGTGACTGATCTCGCCGGCACTGTCACGGACCGGGGTGATGGTCATTTCTTCCGTGTAGAGAGTTCCATCTTTGCGCCGATTGACGATTTCGCCATGCCAGACACGGCCGGCAGTGATGGTGGAACGCAATTCATCATAGAACTGGGGACCCTGGATTCCGGACTTGAGAACGGATGGGGTCCGGCCAACGACCTCCTCGATGGCATAGCCGGCAAGTGTGGTGAAGGCCGTGTTGACCCATAGAATTATCCCCGCACGGTCCGTGATCATGATGCCATTGGCTGCGGCCTCCAAGGCGCTTCCATGCAGGCGAAGCCGCTCGGCAACCCGTTTGCGTTCGGTGATGTCGGCCATAAGGCCGACCGTCGCATACGCTTTGCCGTAGGCGTCTCGCAATGGAGCGATGGAAAGGGCGACGTCGATAATTGCTCCCGATCTGGTGACTCGCTGAACCTCAACGCCGGTGACGGCTTCACCGCGCATCGTACGGTCCCGCACGTCGATATGTGCGGCCCATTTATCCCGAGCTACTGCAGGATATGGTTTGCCGAGAACTTCGTCCTCTGTCCAACCGAACATCTTCTCGGCGGCCGGATTCCAGATTATCACACGGCTATCAGCGTCAACGGCCACGATGCCAAGGGGTGCGGACCGAATCAACGCCTGAAGAGTCTCATTGGTCTTGCGTAGGGTTCTTTCGGCATGCTGCCGTTCGAGTTCGGCGGCGGCACGGGCCGCGAAGATGTTAAGAATGTCCCTTGCCCGGTCCGGATCCGACAAGGGTTCGTCGTGTACCACGCAGAGCAAACCGATCAGTTCGTCTCCGCTGCTCCGCAACGGGACCCCCATGTAACTGCGGGCCCCAATGGCAGCCAACTCCAAATCCTTTGGAAACTGCTCGGCCACGAGGTCGGGAACGAAGCACAACTCCCCCGTCTCCAGTGCCCGTCCACAAGGAGCGTCCGTTGTTTCGTACTCGTCATGTGATTCCAGTTTGCCGTCTGCAACAAACGCCAGAGGGCGGAGACGGTTGGGGCCGCGTTGCACGAGATCCGATACGAAAACGTACCGCACCCCAAGGGCGGCACCCAAATGACGGGCGAGAACAAGGAAGAAATCGTTGCCTGTCACCCCGGCCGTGCCCGCCACCAGATTGCGCATGGCGATCTCGGCGCGCTTCCGCTCGGTAATGTCACTGACTAGACCATCGTACGACACCACGACTCCGTGCTCGTCTTTCCGCAGGACGATCGTATTGCGAATCCAGCGAATGGAACCGTCCTTGTGCAGAATGCGATGTTCGAGCGGCGAGGGTTGCTTCCCGCACATGGCGCTTTCGGCCTGTTGTTTAACCGCGTCGCGGTCCGTAACGTGCACCATTTGCACCCACAGGTACGGGTCGGCGGCGTAGTCTTCCGCGCTGTAACCCGTGACGGCTATGCAGCCGGTGCCGTGGGTAGTCGCCGTTGCCCGCCCCTCTTCGACCTGCACGGTGTAAATGTAATCCGTCGTGGAGTCCAGCAACCGCCGATAGCGCTCCTCGCTTTGGCGGAGCGCGTCGTCCGCCTCTTTGCGCCCGGAGATGTCGCGGAAGGTGACCGCAACCTGTCCTGGCTGCGGACAGAAGACACTGACCTCAAGCGCTTTCCCGAGCGGTTTGAACCAGCGCTCGAAATGGACCGACTCACCCGTCCGAGAGACGTGCCCGAACGTCTCGATCCAGTCCGACTCGATATCGGGGAAAACTTCTCGCACGGTCTGTCCGATCACCTGCTCTCGCCGCAGGCCAACCACTCCTTCAAAGGCCGCGTTGACCTCCAGACACCTCCAGTCCACCGGGTTTCCTTGCTCGTCGCAAATCATCTCGCATACGGTGAAGGCAGCGACCATTTGGTTAAACAGGACCTGATAGCGCCGCTCACTCTCGCGGAGTTGTTCCATGGCGCGACGGCGCTCGGTTATGTCTCGTGAATTGACGACGATCCCAGCGATCGCAGGATCCCCCAGTAAATTCCTCGCAATGCGGTCGACCAGACGCCAGGAACCGTCCCGATGACGGTATCGGAACTCGGCGTGATCGGATCGCCCCGACTCCTTAAGGTTTTCCAGAAAGGCCTGCCGCACGCCCATGACATCCTCAGGGTGGACAAAATCGAACGCGTTTTGGCCGATGAGCTCGCGTGGATCGTAACCGAGGATGTGCTGGATGGAGGGACTGCAGTATCGATAGGTGCCGTCGGAGTTCAGGATCGCGATAATGTCGGAGCTGTTATCGATGATCGAACGGAACGTGTCTTCGCTTCGCCGCAGGGCCTCCTCGGCCCGGTCTCGCTCGATGGCCCGACCGAGTGAAGTGCCGGTGTAGTGTAAGACCTGTTGCAGATTCTTGTCCGGTGGCTCCAGCGTGGGCGAAAAAAACTCCAGAATGGCCACGACCTCTTTGCCTGCCCATACGGGAAAGGTGAAACTGGCCTTCAACCCGAGTTCGGAGGCGATCTTCGCACGCGGACAGCCAGATCCGCCCACAAGGTCGGTGATCCAAAATGAATCGCCGTTGTTATCAATCCGCGTGTGGAGGTGCGCTTCGCAATTGGCCAGGTCGGCTTCAGTCGACATCCGGATGGGCGCGTATTGCGGCGAGTCTGGCACATGCCAGACTTGTGTGGCGGCGAAGTGTCCATTGTCAGCGTCGCGCAGAAGGACACGCCCTGCTGGCCAACCGGTGTAGGCGCACACGAGGTCGAGCGCTCCTTGGAGAGCTTCGTCGATGTTACGGGCCTCGTTGATGGCGGCAGCCAGGATCTGCTGTAATTGAACAAAACCCGTGCGTTGTCGCAGCGCTTCTTCGATCTGTTTGCGCTCCGCCAACTCCGCGCGAACGTCGAACCACCGGCGGATCGAAAAGAGCGCCAGCCCGAACGATGCCACGGCACCGATCAGCATGAACTCATCCAGCTTCAGGTTCCCGGTGTGTCGCCGCAGAAAGTCATGGAACCTGTCATTCAGGTCGAACAAGAAGCAGAGAATCCCGAACGTGAGCGCAAAGGCGGCGAAGAGGAAGAAGTCGCGCCTCGCGCGCGCGCGGCGCCAGCGGATGGCATCATCAACCGTTAACACCCAACTCGGCTTTCCACCACAAAAGGAATGCACGAGACTCCTCGAATCAAGGAACTCCATCTGGCCGCCAGCACAGTTTGCGTCCCCCGAATTCGCATTCGGCGTCATGCGGTGGCGTTGCTTCGCACATGGCGTGCCAGCGAACATTCCTCGTGTTTCCAACCACTTGCAGCGGTAGATCGATGCCAAATTGACATGGCTTCTGCCAATGTGTCCCCTGCCGCCAGCCTGGCTGCGCGTCCGCGAATGTATGCCAGAGCGAGCGACAAGGCGCACCCCGTCCTCGAAAACCCGGTTAGTCACCCGGTTGAAACTCATTCCGAATGACGGCAGAACTCGTTGGGAAAATGGTGTGGTTGCTCGGCAGAGTTTACCCGTCCGCACGGAGAGATTTACCTAGGGCCAACAGATCACGGCGGACCGAGAGAGAGCGGTTTCGTAGGTTTTGCGTGTGTTTTGTAGTCCGGCGGTGGGGGGATCGGTCACTGGCATATGGGGTGCGTGACGGGCGGGCATGCAAACGGAGACCAAGACTGCGACATCGGTGGCGGCGCAACCATTGCCCGCCAAGAAGCAAACATCGGTGACGGAGAAACCGTCGTCCGCCAAGGAGCAAACACTGGTTCATCTGCCACTCGGGCTGCTGGGGTTCGAGCAATTCAAGAAGTTCCGGCTGGTCCGGGACTCGGCAGAGGCGCCGTTTGAATGGTTGCTCAGTGTGGATGACACTTCGCTGGGGTTTCTCGTGATATCGCCCTTCATTGTCGTCCCGTCGTATCAGCCGGACATCGACCCGCAGGATGCTGAGTTTCTCCAACTCGGCAACCCGGATGACGCTCTGGTGCTGAACACGGTGACCCTGCAATCGAACGGCGCGGCCACGTTGAACCTCAAAGGGCCGATCGTGTTCAACCGCCATACCTCGATTGGCAAGCAGGTCGTCCCGCGCAACGCCGCCGAGTACTCGACCCGACACCCATTAGCGCAAGCCAGGTGAGCTCACGGTCATGCTCGTGCTCACCCGCAGAACCGATGAAAGTGTGGTGATCGACGGTCGCATCGTGGTGCGCGTACTGCGCGTCGATGGCGACTGCGTCAAGCTGGGCATTGAAGCGCCCGCGGAGATCTCCGTGCACCGGCAGGAAGTGTATCAGGAAATCCAACAGAGCAACAGGGAAGCGGCCACGCGCCAAAATCACCCCATCCCGAAGATTTCTTCGCGCGCGCCCGGCTCTCTCCGTTGCCGGGAAGGCGACGGAAGCTTCTAGCTGAGGATGGCCCCATGCCCGCCACCATGCCCGATATTGCCCTTCCAAGCGCTTTCCCAGACACAATCCCTTTCCACAAGGGGTCCGCGGTCATCAAATCGCCTTACGAACAGTTGTGGGACGAGTACAGCCGCTGGTGGGATTCTGAGGACGGGCTTTCAAAACAGCATCAACACCTGGGTGATGAGTGGGGCGATGATGCGTGGGTGCAAATGAACGTTGACAGCTTCGTCCTGCCCCATCTCTCCAGGGACAGCAAGGTGCTGGAAATCGGCCCCGGCGGTGGCCGGTACACCGCGCCTGTCGCGGAACATTGCGCTCAGGTGATCGGCGTGGACGTGTCATCGCTGATGGTCGAGCGGCTTCAAAACCGCTTCGGCATCAACAATCGCCTCATCTTCTTCAAGGGCACGGGGTACGACCTGTCCGATGTGCCGGATGATTCCTTGGATTTCGTGTTCTCCTTCAACGTCTTTGTCCAACTCGAATTCGAAGACATCGCCAGCTACCTGACGGAGATTAAGCGGGTGCTCAAGCCCGGTGGGAAAGCGGCCCTTCACTACGCCACGATCTCGAATCCGGATGGCTGGGATTACTTCTGCAGCAACTGTCGAACCTGGATGGGCCGTCCCCGGCAGCGTGGCCGTTTCTGTGAACTGACTCTCGACACGATGGCCTTGTTGGCGGAACGCCTGTCGCTGCGGTTATTGACCAACCGACCGGTCGGGCGCGATGCGCTGGTGGTTTTCGAAAAGTCCCGGCCCAGGGCCAGGCTGCCGTTGGGAAGTTGGATGTGGGAGCCCGAGCGGAAGTCCCTCACCTATCCCATCCTCTTTCCCAAGGGCACCAATTTCTTTTTCGTCGCCGGCTCCATGCGATCGGGCACCACCTGGCTGATGGATCTGCTCAATAGCCATCCCGATATCTGTTGCGGCGGCGAGATGCACTCGGTGGAGGTGTTGGATTCTTCACTGCCCACCTTGGAATCCGTGGCGCGCAACTGCGCCGCACTCAAGCAGTGGTACCTGATGGAAAATAACTCCTGGTGCAATCCGTTTCGGACGGAGAAGTTCATCCGGGACGACATCGAAAGGGATTTCGTTCGATTCTTCTTCGAATGGACGCTGTTGCAATTCGTCCGATCCGAACGCGGTTGTTTGCCACGGTTTATCGGCGACAAATCGCCCGCCCACACCCGATTCATTGCCCGTAAATTGCGGGAATTCTTCGGGGCCTATGAACCGTTCGTCCTGCATCTGGTTCGCGACCCGCGCGACGCCGCCGTGTCCAGGTGGTTTCAGATGCGCGGTCGGCAACGACAGCAGCAGTTTGACTTCGCCCAGCGGTACCGCGGCGCCGACGATGAGTCCGCTTGTCGCCAGATGCTGGACAATCCCGAAGCCTATGCGCAGCGCCACGAATTCTTCAGTTATCCGGAGTTTTTGCCGGACGCGTTCACCGAGTGGATGGAAATGAATGGCAGCTTGGCGCACGACGGCCAGGAAGGGTTTGGTGATCGCTATCTGCGGATCCGCTACGAAGACATGAAGGCCGATCTCGCAGGCGCGTTGACAAGGATCTTCACATGGTTCGGGGTCAATCGTTCTCCGGCGTTGGTGCAGGAGATCGTGGAGCGCAACGATGTCACCAAGATGGCTGTAAAAAGGAAAACCCTTCGTAAGGGCGCCACCGGCGAATGGGTCAAATATTTCAGTCCGCAGGACATCGCGTTGTTCAACAGCCGTGTCTTACCGCTGAGCCGGGAGTTTGGTTACGAGTGAACACCATGAAACTTGCCGCCGACTACGTCATCGTTGGATCGGGACTCACGGGCGCCACCATCGCCCATTTTCTCAGCGATGCGGGCCGTGAGGTCATCGTGCTCGACCGCCGCGATCACTTGGGTGGCAACGTGCACGATCACACGCACCCGAGCGGCATTCGCATCCACACGTACGGGCCGCACTATTTCCGTACCAACTCGGAGCTGCTCTGGGAGTTCGTGAACCGCTTCACGTCGTTCCATCCTTACGAAGCCGCGTTGAAATCGTTCGTGGACGGCCAGTATGAGAACTGGCCGATCGCGGGCAGCTACATCCGGCGGAAGATCGGCGCGAAATGGGAGGCCGGATTCCGCGGCGCCCCGCGAAATTTTGAGGAAGCCTCGCTCTCGATGATGCCGGCGCTCGTGTATGAGAAGTTCGTCAAAAATTATTCCGAAAAGCAATGGGGCGTCCCGTCGCGCCAGCTTTCCGCGGGATTGGCTAGACGGTTTGACGTGCGCGAGGACGACGAACCGCGGCTGATGCGCCACACGTATCAGGGGATTCCGTCCAATGGATACGCCGCGTTCATGCGCAACCTGCTCCGTGATATCCCCGTCTTTCTCAACGTGGATTATCTGCAGGTGCGCGATCAGGTCGAAGCCCGCAACCTTCTCGTGTTCACGGGACCGATCGACGAGTTCTTCAAGTTTGATCTCGGCAAGTTGGCCTACCGCGGCCAGCGTCGTGTGGAGGAGTACCTGCCGGACGTCGAGTACGCGCAGCCGTGCGGCCAGGTGAACAATCCCGATCACGCCAACGGACCGCACATCCGAACGCTCGAATGGAAGCGCATGATGCCGCATGAACACGCCAAACGCATTCGCGGCTCGGTATTGACTCGCGAGATCACGGTCAGCCCGTCGGATCCGAATCAATACGAATACCCCTTCCCCGACGACGCGAACAAACGGCTTTACGAGCAGTACCGCGTGCGGGCCGAGACCCTGTCCAACGTGCTGATCGCGGGCCGTCTCGGCGAATATCGCTACTACGACATGGATCAGGCGATGGCACGGGCGATGGGCTTGGCGGCACGGATTTTGGAGCAAAAGCCAAAACCGAAGTTCGCCACCGCATTTACGCGACGCGTCCTGGAACCCGAGTTGGTGGAAACCGTGGGAGGCAGCGCGTCATGAGCCAACGGCCCATCAGCATTGTCGTTCCCAACTACAATGGCGCCGCCACGGTGCGCGCGTGCGTGGAGAGCATCTTCGACACGATTCACTACCCGAACTGGGAGTTGATCGTCGTGGACGACGGCTCGACCGACCGCAGCGTCGAGGTGCTGGAGCAGATCAAAGGCATCAAGATCGTCCGCCAGGAACACCAAGGGGCGGCGCGGGCGTTGAATGCCGGTTTCGCCGCCGCAGGCCGCAACGACGTGGTGCGCGTGCACAGCGACGTGGTGATCGAAACACCCGACTGGTTGAATCTCTTCCTCGAAACGCTCGCTTCGCAGCCCAAGGCGGGTGTAATCGGCGCCAAACTCATTTTCCCTGACCAGCGGATCTACGCGCTTGGCCGCAACCTCATCAGCGGCTTCGGCTGGCATGAGAGGCACTGCAACCGTCTGGCGTTCACCTCCGATTCGGCGAAAGCGGGTCCAGTTCAGGAAGTGGATGCCGTGCCGGGGGCGTGCGCGTACTACCGACGCGAGGTGATCGACGCCACGGGCGGCCTCGACGAAAACTACGCGCCCGGTTGGACCGACGATGACGACTTCTGCGTCGCGGCCCGCGTGCGCGGCTACAAGGTCTTCGTTCAGCCCGCCGTTAAAGCCGTCCACTTCGCGCGCGCGTGGGCGCCCACGAGCAGCCTGTTTTTTCCCGATCAACTCGAACGCGTCCGCCGTCTGACGTGGGAAGTAAAGGGCAACATTCGCAAGATTCACGCGGCGTATTGGGAAAAGAAATGGGGCTGGCATCCCGCGCATCCCGATCTCAACGAAATTCGCCGCCTGTACGGACACACGGAACTCTGCTGGCGCATCGGCGAATCGATGCGGTTCCAGCCGCGCCAATGGCCGCCCACGGTGGACGCCGCAATCGTGACCTGGAACAATTTCCCGATCCTCCGCCGCTGCCTCGAAAGTCTGGCGCAGACGGATTACCCACGCGATCTTTTCCAAATCTTCGTCGTGGACAATGCAAGCAAGGACGGCACGGTCGAGAAACTGCGTCAACTGGCGACGACGTATCCGTTTCGCCTGCACGTCATCGCCTCGCCGGTGAACATGGGTTGCCCGATCGGGCTCAACTGGGGCGTGGTGCAGGGTCAGGGCGAAGTCGTCGCGCGGCTTGACGACGATATCGTCGTGCCGCCGAACTGGCTGCGTGATCTGGTGGAGAATTTTAGACGAAGGCCCTACGCGGGTTGTGTGGGGCCAAAATTCATCAACGACGACGCGAACGCCGCGATCCAGTGCACCGAGTTTCGCCACTTCCCCCTCGTGTACGGCCATGAGGACGAAGCCGACGCGGGCCATGCCAACTACGTGGCGCGCACGGGACACATTCGCGGCTGCTGCAATCTCTATCGGCGTGACGTGTTTCAGCGGTGTGACCTGTTCGATCTGCGTTACAGCCCGAGCCAGTGCGACGACCCCGACCACCAGATTGCGGTGATCGGCGCGGGTTACGAGATCATTTACGACGGACGGGTAAGCGTCGTCCATAAACTCACCAATGGAGTGATTCGTTCCCACGCAGCGATCGCCAACGGCGCCGGCAATGTGCAAAAGATGTACGGCAAGTGGGGACCGGACATTTTCGAGCTTATCGAGAAATCAATGGATCTATCCCGCGAAGGCCGGTTCTTGCCCGATGACGGCGATACCAGCGCCTGGCTGGCGCTCGGCCCGAACCCGAACGAGTTTCCGCGCCAGGCGACCGCCTCCCCCACTTCGAAGGAGAAGGAATTCTGCACCATTGCCAATCGCTGGCTGAACCTTCGCGATGCCGACCCCGAATACATCGAGTTGATCGAGGATCACCTGCGGTTTGCCGCCACAATGTGTCGGGATGGTCAGCCGCGTCGCACGCTCGAGGTGTTGCACACTGCCGCCAATCTCGCGCCCGAGCGCGCGGATGTGCTCGAAGCGTTGGCCGACGCGCACCGGGCGCTGGGGGATGCCGACGCGGCCACGCATTTGGATGCTCTTGTCCAGCGACTTACAGGCGGAAAGGAGACCAGTCCGGGCGGCACGGGGACGCAACCAGCTTCGCGAGACTCTTCCCTCTTGCAGACGCACAAAGCGTACGCCGAGATCGGCGAGACGGGGAGCGCGGTCGTGCGCCACGCGAAGCCGAAGATGAAAGTGCTCATGGTCAACACCTACGAACCTCGTGTTGCAGGTGGCGACATGGTCCAGATCAAGAAGACCAGGGAATACCTTGAACGGCTTGGCTGCGCCGTGGACATTGATTGTTCGCCTCGGCCGAATCCGCGCGGCTACGATGTGGTTCACCTGTGGAACCTGTGGTTTCCTCACCAGACGATCGCCCAACTCAAGGCGATTCGGGTAACCGATCCAACGATTCCTGTTGTTCTCTCGCCCATCTACTGGGACATGTCGGAAAAGGCGTGGGCCGAACAAGTCATACCGAAGATATTCGCGGAGGCCAAGGGCGAAGACTTGTTGCGGACGGCGCTGGAAGAACTGGTCGCCGATGCCGTCAAGCGCCCAAAATACGCTGAGCCGAATTATCCCGGGTACAAGACATATCAGAAGCAGATACTGGAACTGGTGGATGCGTTGCTGCCTCTAAGTTGTGCCGAGATGGACAACATGCGGCAGACGCTGGGCATCGTCCGTCCGTTTGCAGTTGTGCGCAACACCGCCGAACCGCGCGTTTTCGAGACGGCGACGAAGGACTGGTTTATCGATAAGTATCACGTGAAGGATTTCGTGCTGACCGTCGGCCTTGTCGAACCGCGCAAGAACCAGTTGATGTTGTTGTACGCATTGCGAAACACAAAACTGCCCGTTGTCGTCGTGGGCCGTAACTACGATCGCAACTACTTGCGCCTGTGCCGGAAGTTCGCCCCTCCCAACACGCTGTTCATCGAACACATGCCGCACGAATTGCTCGCCTCTGCGTACAAGGCGGCCCGCGTCCACGCGTTGCCGTCATGGATGGAATGCGCGGCCTTCGTTAACGTCGAGGCCGCGCTCTCGGGCTGCGCCCTGGCGGTCAGCAACAAAACGTCCGAACCCGAGTACTTCGGGAACGACGCGTATCAATGCGATCCCGGCGACGTGAAATCAATTCGCGACGCCGTGCTCAAGGCGTGCGACAACCATCGTCGCGACGAACCGAAACGGAACCGGCTGCGCGACAAGTTTCTCCACGAATACACCTGGGAACGCTGTGCGGAACAGACGTTGCGGACGTATCAGTGGGCGCTGGAAAAGAAACCGCTCGTCGCTTCCGGTGCGACACTGGAATCCTACGAACTGCCCCGCAACGCGTACACCGAACCGCTTCGCGCCGCGATCACCACCACGTCTCCGCACCGCGTGGGCATCGTGATTCCGACCTTCAACCGGCTGGAACTGCTCCGCGCCTGCCTCAGCAAGCTGCGGGAGAACACCCCCCCCGACGCCGTCGAGGTGATCGTCGTCGATAACGGCTCGACCGACGGCACGCAAAAATTTCTCCAAAGCGAACAGGCGGCGGGACGTCTGCGCGCGATCTTCAACGACACCAATGCCGGTTTTGCCCGCGCCTGCAACCAGGGGGCGCGGGCCGTGACCGCGCCATTCGTGTTGTTCCTCAACAACGACACGGAAGTTCAGCGTGGCTGGCTGGAACCTTTACTGGCTGTGGCGGATGCCGATTCCAACGTGGCCGCGGTGGGCAGCAAATTGTTGTTCCCGGACGGGACGATCCAGCATGCGGGCGTCCTGATGGCCGACATGAAAGGCCGCGATCCGCTCATTGCGTTGCATGCCTTTTACAAAGGCGACGCCCGGCTGGAAGGAGCCAACCAACGTCGCGTGTACCAAGCGCTGACGGCCGCATGCCTGATGGTGCGAAAGTCAGCATTCGATGAGGTCAAGGGATTTGACGAGGATTACTACAACGGGTACGAGGACGTGGACTTGTGTGTTCGCTTCCAGGAGCGCGGCTGGGTGGCGGTGTACGAGCCGCAGAGCGTGGTCATTCACCACGAGTCGCAAAGCGGTCCCGAGCGGTTCAAGGCGGCACAACAGAACATTCGTCGTCTGCACCAGAAGTGGCTGGGCAAGGTGGCGTACGACATCGTGATCGAAGCCGATGGGACGACGATCGAACAGACCGGCAGTCGCGTCCGTCCGTATGGTGCGCCGTCCGCAGCGCCGCTCACCAGCATCATCATTCTCACGTACAACCAACTGGAGCACACACGTCGTTGTGTCGACAGCATCACCGCCCACACGCCAGAACCACATGAACTGGTCTTTGTCGAGAACGGCTCGACGGACGGCACACTCGATTACCTTCGCGAACTGCAGGCCAGTCGGGGAAATGTGAAGCTTATCGCCAACGATACGAACCGCGGGTTCTCGGCGGGAAACAATCAGGGCCTAGCCGTGGCGCGTGGCCAGTTCTGCATGTTGTTGAACAACGACACCGTCGTGCCCGACGGATGGTTGGCGCGCATGCAGGCGGTGTTCCCCCGCCATCCCGAAGTGGGGTTGGTTGGACCGATGTCGAACTACGTATCCGGTCGGCAGCTTGTGAGCGATGTGTCGTACAAGTCGATGGAAGAGATGAATGCCTTCGCCCGGCGTTGGGCCTGCGAGCATGATCGTCAATCTGTCGAGGTGGACCGACTTGTCGGATTCTGCCTCCTGCTGCGACGGTCGGTGATCGAGAAAATCGGTGGATTGGACGAATCCTTCGGTAGCGGCAATTTCGAAGACGATGATTTTTGCATCCGGGCAAACCTGGCCGGCTTCAAGGCGCGCATTGCCCAAGATGTATTCATCCACCACGTGGGCAACCAGACGTTCAAAGGCGCCGGCATTGACTACTGTCAGTCCGGTCTGCGCAATTGGAATCTGTTCCGCACGAAGTGGCACTTGCCGTCGGAGGCTTCGTTGGAGCGTGGTTATCCCACTCCGGAGCGCCTGCCTGCCGGCGTCGAATTAAAGGTTTCCCTTCATTCTCCGGCGGCGACCGGCGGAATGGATGGCGACAGGCGTAGCGCGGAACCAAAGCGAACACCAGCACCGTCGAACGTGAAGGCAGAGGTTCCACCGGTGGCCCATCTCGGTAATCTCGCTGAGGCTTGTGATTTGTTTGCCCGTCGCGATTTGGCCGCGGCATGGAACGCCGTGGTAGCGGCGCTGAAAGTTCGTCCGTTTCATCCCGAGGCCCATTTACTTCTGGCCCGGATCGCCCTGGCCGCAGGTGACGGCGTTACCGCGCGACGGTGTGCCCAACGGGCCCGCGACCTGGCCCCCGGTTGGAAGGCAGCGAAACAATTTCTCAAGAAACCATTCCCGGGGAACATCCGCCCGGATTGGTTGGTTCTGCCGGAGCCGAACGGCGATCGCCTCACAGTGTGCGTCATCGTCAGGAATGAAGAACGGTTTCTGGCTCAGTGCCTCCAGTCCGTGCGTGGCCTCGCCCATCAGATCATTGTCGTGGACACCGGCTCGACGGATCGCACGATGGAGATTGCCAGGCAACACAACGCCGAAGTGTATTCATTCCCTTGGTGCGATGATTTCAGCGCGGCACGCAATGCGGCTTTGGAGCAGGCCACGGGCGATTGGATCCTCATACTCGATGCGGATGAGGAAATGCCCGCGGCCCAGCACGAGGCACTGCGGGCGGACATGAAGAAGCCGGGCGCCATCGCCTACCGGTTGCCACTGACGAATCGCGGGCGGGAAATCGAAGGCCAGAGCTTCCTGCCGCGATTATTCCGCAACACCCCGGGCGCGCTATTCTTCGGGCGGATTCATGAGCAGGTATTTCCAAGTCTCCTGGACCACTGCAAGGCATGGGGACTCAGAATTCGTCTCGGCACCGCCCAACTGCTGCATCACGGTTATGCCAAGGATGTTGTTCAGGACCGGAAGAAGATCGAGCGCAACCTGCGCATGCTTCTCCAAGCCGTGGTCGAGCAACCCAACAATCTGAATCTCGTGATGAATCTGGGGCTCGAACTGGTGCGCTCCGGCGATTCGTCCGCCGGGTTGGAGAACTATCGCGAAGCTTTCCGGCTCATGTCGGCCCAACCGCCGGGCGACGTCTCCCCGGAATTGCGCGAGGCGTTGCTGACGCAATTCACCTGCCTGCTCTACAAAGTCCACGACTACCAGGAAATCGTGCGGATACTCCATACGCCGGTCGCGAAGAACGGCGGCCTGACCGCGTCCCTGCACTTTGCATTGGGGCTGGCCTACCACGAGTTGAAACAATATCGCGAAGCCGCCGAGCAGATGCGGCAGTGCCTGGTCAAACGCCATCAACCGGTGCTGACACCCATCAACACCGACATTCTCAACTCCGCGCCCCATCGCTGTCTGGCGATGTGCCTGGCGCAGACCGGCGCAGCCGTCGAGGCGCTGAAGGTCTTGCAGCAGGTCGTCGCGGAGAACGCCGCGGACGAAGTCGCGTGGGCGTTGGGGGGCGGCCTGGCATTGCAGCATCCGGACTTTCTGGAGTTTGCGTGCGATTGGACGGGCGAAGCGATCAAATATGTGCCCGAGAACGTGGACGTTGTCGCGCAACGGGCCGAGGCGCTGTTGTTGTCGGGCAAGCCGAATGAAGCGCTTCCATTGTGGCGCCAAGTCAGGAAAGTAGATGATCCCCGTTGCGATGCAGCGGAGATCCTGTGCGCCATTCTGGCCGGCGAGTCCCCGGCGTCCCCGCCGGCAGGCCGCGAAGCGAAGGTAAGCCAGGAATTTCTAAAGTGGTACCGCCGCCTGCTGAACTGGGGCGAGAAGCCAACCTTGCTGCGGCTGAACGAGTCCGTGGGTGTTCTACGAACGGTGTTGCCGGGCGCGGCTGCGACCCTGGAAGCGGCGTTCGCCGTGGCGGCAAGGACTACTGCATGAGCGCCGATCACACAAATGAATTTGGCCCCGTGGCCAATGGTCGTAACACGACCAAAGAAAAGGCAGTTGGAGGCCTTTGGAAACCCCAACGGGAGGAACGGGTGAGCCGCCCGAACAAGGCTTCACCCCACGGCACGGAGGCCGTGTCAATCAATCCTCGCCCAGCGAGGAAAGACTCTAAGGAAGGAGTAACGTACTGTGGTTATCAATACTAACATAGCGGCGACAAACGCCGCCCGACTGCTGGAGCAATCGACGGACATGCTGAACTCGTCGCTGGCGCGTTTGTCCTCGGGTTCGAAGATCGTGAACCCCCAGGACGACGCGGCAGGCACGGCTGTATCCCTGCGATTCAATGCGCAGATCAGTCGCACCCAGGCGGCGGCCAACAACGTGGGTAGCGCGGTGTCGTTCAATCAGACCCAGGACGGATTCCTGCAAAAGGTCGGCGATGCGCTTAATCGTATGAGCGAACTCGCCATGCTGGCGCAAGATTCCACCAAGTCTGACTCGGACCGCGCCCTGTACAACAAGGAGTTCACCACCCTTGGCTCGTACATTGACAACATCTCCACGAAGGAGTTCAACGGCGTGTCGTTGTTCAACGGCAACACGTTGGCCGTCACGGTCGACAGTGAAGGTAACACGTTCGGGATGACCGGCGTCAATCTGGCATCGAATACGTATACCGCAGCGACCGGCGCGGCGGTAGGCACAGAGAGCGATGCTCAGGACGCCTTGACGAAGGTTGAAACGGCCATCGATCAGTTGGCGACCGATCGCGCGACCGTGGGTGCCAGTTCCTCGCGGTTGTCGTTCACCAGCGACCAGTTGAGCGTGCTGGCTCAGAACCTCCAGGCAGCCAACAGCCGCATCACCGATGTGGACGTGGCGCAGGAGAGCACGAATTATGCGAAATACAGCATTCTCGTGCAATCTGGCACAGCGATGTTGGCGCAAGCCAACGCGCTGCCGCAAGCCGCACTCAAGTTGCTTGGCAGCTAACTACCATGCCACAGTTGACCAACCATCAGCTCGGACGGTACGAACCCCGTACCGTCCGAGCCCAACTTTTTTGGTCGTGACGAGTAACGGCACGGACTTTGGACGGCGTAGGCGAGGCGGAAGAGCAGTCAACCTCTCGCTGTCGCCGTTCCATCTACAGTCGGAACCAGCACGGTCAAAAGTAATTACGCATACGCACTCACACACCCGGCCGGGATTAATGATGCTGAGGGCATTGCCCGGAAGGGGGATGACGGGGGAGGTAAGAAATTCCTGGGTTCTATCAACTAGGCAATAAAGTATTCGTTTCGGCTGCCGATACCACTCTTGTCGGAACCGACATGGCGGTTGGCAGCCCTGAAGAGCCAACGGGAAGACCGGGTGAGCCGCCCCAACAAGGCTTCACCTCACGGCACGGATGCCGTGGGAAGCGCTCCTCGAGGGAGGAGCAACTCTAAGGAAGGAGTTCGGTAGTATGGTTATCAATACAAACATTGCGGCGGTAAATGCATCTCGATTGCTGGAGCAATCGACGAATATGCTGAACACGTCGCTGGCGCGTCTGTCTTCGGGTTCGAAGATCGTGAACGCCTCAGACGATCCGGCTGGCACGGCTGTGTCCCTGCGATTCAATGCGCAGATCAGTCGCACCCAGGCGGCGGCCAACAACGTGGGCAGCGCGGTGTCGTTCAATCAGACCCAGGACGGGTTCCTGCAAAAGGTCGGCGATGCGCTCAATCGTATGAGCGAACTCGCCATGCTGGCGCAAGATACCACCAAGTCTGACTCGGACCGCGCCCTGTACAACAAGGAGTTCAGCACCCTTGGTTCGTACATCAACAACATCTCCACGAAGGAGTTCAACGGCGTGTCGTTGTTCAACGGCAACACGTTGGCCGTCACGATTGACAGTGAAGGTAACACCTTCGGAATGACCGGCGTCAACCTGGCATCGAATACGTATACCGGGGCGACCGGCGCTACGGTAGACAGCCTGAGCAATGCCCAGACTGCCCTGACGAAGGTTGAAAACGCCATCGATCAGTTGGCGACCGATCGCGCGACCGTGGGTGCCAGTTCCTCGCGGTTGTCGTTCACCAGCGACCAGTTGAGCGTGCTGGGTCAGAACCTCCAGGCAGCCAACAGCCGCATCACCGATGTGGACGTGGCGCAGGAGAGCACGAATTATGCGAAATACAGCATTCTCGTGCAATCTGGCACAGCGATGTTGGCGCAAGCCAACGCGCTGCCGCAAGCCGCACTCAAGTTGCTTGGCAGCTAATCGCCATTCAACAGTTGAGTAACCATTGGCTCGGGCGGTGCAGAACATGCGCCGCCCGAGCCGAAAGGCTTTGGTGGATGAAGCGGACCGGCACGAGAACGAAATGAGAGAGACGAGGTGACAAAATGAGCACGGTATCGAGTACCAGCAGCCTCAATTCAGGATTCGGGCTGGGAGTTTCCGGCCTGCAGTCAGGATTTGATTGGCATACCCTGATCACGGAGTTGATCGGCGTCGAGCGAGAACCGGAGACGCAATTACAGACCGAGCAGACCACGATCAACAACAAGAATGCGGCGTTGGGGGACCTGGTCACCGATATGACCACTCTCCAAAACGATGTGACCAAGCTGAACGATCCCACGTTATACGACAGCCGCACAGCGACGACAGACTCTTCCATCGCCTCCGCAACGGCCGGCACGGGTACAGCCACGGGCTCCTACTCCTTTACCATCAACACATTGGCAACCGCAGCCAGCTTGACGGGTCAGTCAGGTCTGAACGGGCCGTTGAATTCATCGAATGACGTCTCTTCTCTGGTGCTCAGCAGCGCCAACTTCCGCACGCCGGTAACCGCCGGCACGTTCAGCATCAACGGCAACACGGTAACGATCGCCACTACGGACACACTGCAGAGCGTGTTCGACAAAATCTACGCCGCGACCGGAAAAACTGTCAGCGGTACCTACGACTCGACCGCGGACAAGATCACCCTTTCCAGCAGCAGCCCGATTACCCTGGGTAGCAGCGCGGACACGAGCAACTTCCTCCAGGTGGCGGGTTTGTACACCAACAGCTCGAAGACGATCACCAGCACGACGACGCTGGGCGCGGTCCAAACGACGATAAATCTGAACAAGGCCAATCTGGCCACGACTGTCTCGGATGACGGCACCGGAAATGGCGCATTCACGATCAACGGAGTGACCATCAATTTCAATGCCAGCGCGGATTCACTTCAGAACGTCCTCGACCGGATCAACGCGTCGGCTGCCAACGTCGCAGCGAGTTATGATTCCTTGAACAACTGTGTTACGCTGACCAACAAGAACACGGGGAACACGGCGATCACAGTCAAGGATGTGGCGGGCAATTTCCTGGCGGCAACCCAGTTGACCACCGGAAAGGTACAGAGTGGCACGAACCTGACCTACAGCATCAACAATGGCCCCACGATCACCAGCCTCTCGAACACCATCACGCCCGCTAGTTCCGGTATTACGGGATTGACGGTGACCGCCGCGGGCACTGGCGGCACGACGGTGACGGTGGCTTCCGACACCTCGGCGGTGAAGACGGCGATCACGCAGTTCGTGTCGGACTACAACACGGTACAAAACCTGATTCAAACCGACACGGCGGTCACGACGGATTCGAGCGGGAACGTGACGCCCGGCATTCTCACGGGCGACAACACGGTGGAGAGCATCGCCACCAAATTGAGGAGCATGGTTTTCTCTTCCGTGTCGGGACTGAATGGGGCGGTGACGCAGTTGGACGCATTGGGATACAACACCAACAGCAATGATAATACGTTGTCGCTCACGGACAGCACCGCGCTGGACAACGCATTGGCCAACAACATGAGCGATGTGAAGGCATTCTTCACGACCGCGTCCACGGGGGTGGCCGCGCAGTTCAATACGTACCTCGCGACCACGGTTGGGGGCCCGGAGTCGGGGGTTGAAGGCACACTACCACAGGTGCGGGACACCCTGACCGCGCAGAGTCAGGACATCACCACCCAGATCGCCACCATGGAAACCCGGATCACGGCGGATCAAACACGGATGGTCAATGAGTTCACCAACATGGAGCAAATCCGCACGCAACTGAATACGGATTTGTCGTACTTGGAATCCGCGTTTGGCGTCAGCGGCTCGACATCCTCCGGGGTCACAAGTTCCTCGTCGAGTTCTTCATCAACTTCTTCATCAAGCTAATCGGATTGAACACGGTATCCCACATGCGAATTCTGGTTGGTGTTGCCCACGCCGCAAAGAGCGTCTGGCGCGGCGGTTCCGCGCGGTGCGTGGGGGTCGGGCTTCTGGTGTTGTCAATTGGCCTTTCGTACGGCATTTCCGCGGTGGCACAGAACGTCGAAAGGGCCCCCCGAAACGCGTTCCGCGCCGGGTCGCGGTTGCCAAGGGAAGTCCGTCGCGTGGCGGTGTTGCCGATTACGGCCAACAGCACGGATCCGAACGTGGATTTCGGCCAAGAGAGCCTGCAGCCGGTGTTGGTGGGGGAGTTGAACAAACGGGGATTGTTCGAACTGGTGGTCGTCACACCGGAACAATTGACGCAGTGGACCGGAAAACCGCACTGGAGCGCTGAGGAGAAACTGCCTACGCAATTGCTGGAGCGCCTACACGATGACCTGGGCTGCGATGCTGTGTTGTTCGCGCGGCTATCCCAGTACAAACCGTACCCACCGTTGGCGATGGGGTGGAATCTCCAACTCGTGTTGGTGGATCACCCCCGGATATACTGGGCGGCGGACGAAGTGTTCGATATGAGCGAGCGCGATGTGGCAGCGTCTGTGCAACGGTATGGCCGCCGCCAGTTTGAGGGACCGGATCTTCTTCTGAACCCCAGCAGTATTTCCTTGTCGCCGAGGCAATTCGGCCAGTATTCGCTGGCGGCGTTGCTGGCCACGCTTCCGGCGCGGTAAATGGGCTAAAGCTCTGTCGCGTTTGGGCCGATATATACGACAGGGCTTCAGGCAAGCAGGGCTGTGGCCGAAGTAAAGGGGAGAATAGATGAAAATCGACTCGACCTCAAATTCAGGGCCAATAGGAACGCCCGTGGGTCAGCTTTCGACGCCCGCGCGCGTGAGCGCGGCGGATAACCGGACGAGCTTCCAGCAGACTGAAGTGCTTAACGGCGCGATGGCCGATGTCCCCAATGTTCGCCCAGAGGCGGTGGCGCGGGCGCAGCAACTGATCCACGACAGGAGTTACCCGTCCACGCAGGTCATCCACGATATCGGCCGGTTACTCGTGGAGGCGCTGCAGGACCAGTAACAAGGTAATCTCCCGACGCACCGTCTTCCTGCGTTGAATTGACCAAACAATGAACTACGCCCAGGCATTGAGGCATTCCTACCAAAAGATTGCCACGGAGACCGTCAGTCCGGGGCAACGTATCTTGATGCTTTTTGACGGCTCCGTCCGTTTCCTGGAAAATGCGCTGGCGGGATTCGAACGGGACGATCCGCTGGAATTCAATCAGACCATCAACAATAACATCCAGCGTGCCCAAGCGATCATCCACGAGCTGAACAGTGTCCTCGATATGCGGGCGGGCGGAAGCTTTTCCGACAACATGCGGCAGATCTATGTCTATCTGGACCGCCGTTTACAGGAGAGCAATGTCCGCAAACAGAAGGCCGGTGTTCAAGAGGTGCTCGGATTGCTGACCACCCTGCGCGATGGGTGGGCCGAGATGCTGCGTCAGCAGGAGGTGGCCGTCGCTTCGGCAGATGAATTCGCGGAGCCCTTCATCGGAGGGTCGTCATGAGCCAAGCCTCCTACCGTCGTGCGGAAACTCCAACGCTCCTGCGCCTGATGGGTGCATGGCGCGTGTTGGCCGGACAGCAAACCGAAGCGATCGAACGCTCCGATTGGCCGGGCCTCCTGCACCTCAGTGACGAGAAGGACAAACTCAAAGAATTAATGGACGTAGCGATCACCACGTCGGGGATGAACCTGTGTGGCAAGCGCCCGCCGGAGGTGCAATCAGCGGTGGGAGAATTGGTGCGCCTGGAACAGCACAACCATCAACTGCTGTTCGAGCGCAGCCGGCAGACACAGAGCGAGTTGGAGCAGTCGCGCACGAAGGCGCAGCGGCTGCGGATGATTCGTAATGCCTACCGGCGCGCCCGGCAGACGCGCTGGCATTCGTACTTATAAAGGCACGCGTGAGCGCGCATCAGACGGAAACCCCTGCGAGCGCGACGGCCCGCCGCGCCCGGATTCTGGTGGTCGACGACGCGATAGCCGTGCTCACGCTTGTGCGGGCATTTCTGGAGGCCGACGGCCATGAAGTAATCACAGCTCCCGGTGGCGTGGAGGCTCTGGAGATCCTGAAGATCGAGTCGTTTGCGGTCATTATTTCCGACGCGCAGATGCCCCAGATGTCGGGCATGCAGTTTCTCGCCCAAGCCAAGCTGATGCAACCGGACGCCTCGCGCATCCTGATAACGGCACATGTCGAGTTGGACACGATTCTGGAGGCAATCAATCGCGGGGAAATCTACCGTTTTATCAGCAAACCTTTCGTGCGCAGGGAGTTTCTGGATGCCGTCAAGACAGCGGTGCAACGGTATACATTGATTCGAGAGAACGAAGAATTGCACGAAGCCGCGTGGTCCATGAACCAACAACTCACGGAAGTGAACCGCACCCTTCATGAGCAGATGACCCGGGTCGGCGAGCAGAACGTCCAACTCGAGTCGCTCAACAAATCGCTGGATCAAATGCTGGAAGGCATCGTCGAGTTGTGCTTCAAGCAGGTGGAGACATTCTACCCCATTCTCGGTCGAAACGCGCGTCGTGTCCACGCGATGTGCGATGCCATGTCCGCACAGTTGAATATGTCGGAGGATCAGAAGCGGATTCTGAGCATTTCCGCTTGGCTCTATGATATCGGCTTGGTGGGCGTCCCCCGCCACGTATTTCAGCGCTGGTGGAGCCAGCCGAGTCTGCTCAGTGAAGACGAGCGAGTGTTGATTCACCAGCATCCGATCCTCGGTCGGGAACTGGTAAGCTTCGTCCGGCCGTTCGAAGAGGTCGGCACCACAATTCGCACGCATCATGAGAGGTTTGACGGAACCGGGTATCCCGACTGTCTGCAAGGCGACCAGATCCCGTGGTTGGCGCGGCTGCTGTCGGTGGCGATTGCCTACGCCGAAGCGATCGAACGCGGGCATGATCCCGCCGAGCGCCTGAAGGCGGGCAACGGGAAGGAATTCGACCCGGAGGCGGTGCGATTGTTGCATCGTTGTCTACGGCACGTGCCGACGACCCCCCGCGAACGCGAAATGCTGTTGCGGGAGTTGGCGCCCGGCATGGTGCTCGCCAAGGGTATCTACAACTCAAGGGGGATGTTGCTATTGCCCGAGGGACAAGTGCTTACGGACGCATGGATTGACAAACTGCACGCGCATAACCGCATCACTCCCATTGCACAGTCCCTGTTCGTGTGTGCGTGACGGTTTGGCCGCCGCAGTGCCCATTCGCCCGCCGACAAAAACCACTTAAGGCGGCGGCTGTTTGCGCCGATGAACCGTTGTAGACCGATGCGCAATTGGCGCAGAGCTTCGCATGAGACACATTAAACGCATTGGCATCCTCACAGGTGGTGGCGACTGCCCCGGCCTTAACGCCGTAATCCGCGGTGTCGCCAAAGCCGTGATGCAGACGTACGGCGTCCGCGTTTACGGTTTTTACGACGGTTATCGCGGTCTCGTCACGGGCGACGGCAAATGGTTGGAGTGGAATGACGTCTCCGGCATCCTCACCCTTGGCGGCACGATTCTCGGCACCACCAACCGCGACAACCCTTTCGAATTCGTGGACGACTACAACCACCCCGAAAGGAAGCGCGGCGCCTCGCGCGACGTGGTCGCCAACTACCGCAAGCTCAAACTCGACGCGCTGGTGACCATCGGCGGCGACGGCACGCTCGCCTCCGCGCATAAACTCGCCAAGCTCGGTCTCAACATCGTCGCTGTACCCAAGACCATCGACAACGACGTGCGTGGCACCGACATGGCCTTTGGTTTCATGGCCGCCGTCACCACTGCCACCGAGGCGATTGACAAGATCCACACCACCGCCGCGTCACACCACCGCGTGATGTTGGTGGAGGTGATGGGCCGCACCGCCGGCTGGTTGGCGTTAACCTCCGGCGTGGCCGGTGGTGGCGATGTCATTCTGATCCCCGAAATTCCCTACCACCTCGACGCCATCCGCAAAAAAATCGTCGATCGCGCGCGCCGCGGCAAACCGTTCAGTATCATCGTCGTCGCCGAGGGCGCCAAGCCGCACGGCGGCACGGTCGTCGCGCGTGAACGAGTCCTCGGGTCGCACGAAGAAGTGCGCCTCGGTGGCATTTCCGCCGTGCTGGCGAAGCAAATTGAAGAAGTCTGCAACCTCGAAACGCGCTACACCATCCTCGGCCACCTTCAACGCGGTGGCACGCCGACGCCGATGGATCGGTTCCTCGCCACCGAGTTCGGCACCGCCTCGGCCGAACTATTGGCGCGTCGCCAGTTCAACCGCATGGTAAGCCTGCGCGGCCAGCGCATCGCCAGCGTCCCCCTGACTGTTCCCGGCCGAGGTCCACGCTTGGTCTCTCCGTCTTCCGCCAGCATTCGCATGGCCCAATCCTTCGGCACCAGTTTCGGGAATTAGAAGACCCGATCATCCCCCCTAGGTACGCATGTTTAACATTTTTGCCGGCCCGGTTTAAAGTACACGGACCTTCCTGCCGATAGTCCCTCTGGAAACAGGTGTCGGTGCGACGCACCACAATTGCCCACGGATTTTCAGATCATGCGGACCCAAACGGACGAGTCGGCAGCGTACGAGTTTATCATCGCCTTGATTTATGAGCGGTGTCGCGTTCGCCTGCACGATGGCAAGCAGGAGTTAATCCGCGCGCGCCTCGGCAAGCGTATGCGGCATCACGGTTTCCAGACGTTGGCTGAGTATTGCGACTTCCTGCGTCACGAGGCCGGCGAGGACGAGTTGACGTTGGTCGTGGACGCGTTGACCACCAACTTCACCAGCTTTCTGCGCGAGGTCGATCACTTCGAGTCCATGGTGCAGGAGGCTCTGCCGATTGTTTTGAAGGGACGGAAGCGGTTTACGGTGTGGAGCGCCGCGTGTTCCTCGGGCGAAGAGCCATACAGTATCGCCTTCTACCTGTTCGAGCGTTTCCCGCCCGCCGCCGGCTGGGACTGGCACATTCTCGCGACGGATATTTCCACGAAGGCGTTGGGCAAGGCGCAGCAGGCCATCTACGGAGAAAGCCAAATTGCTTCGATCCCGCCGGTGTGGCTGCGTCGGTATTTCCAGCGCGGCCTCGGCCAGCAAGTGGGGCAGTACCGGGTCAAACCGCACGTGGCCGAGCGTGTCACGCTGCAGCAGATCAATCTGCTTAGCGACTACGATTTTGCCGAGGAGTTCCCGGTCATTTTTTGCCGCAACGTCATGATCTATTTCGATCGCTCAACCCAGCAACAGTTGATTGACCGGCTCACCCGCCAATTATCGCCACGGGGCTACATGTTCGTCGGTCACTCCGAGAGTCTGGCGGGCATCAACAGTTCGCTCCGATGTTTGCGTCCCAGCGTTTATCAAAAGGGCTGACGCACACATGGGAGCAATGACCATAGAAGCGATGGGCCTGGCGAACCTGACGCACAAAGTTGTCGTCGGGATAGCCGATATGGCGGTGTCCAACAACGCGACGGTGACGCTGGCCACGCATGCGCTTGGCTCCTGCATTGGGGTGTCGGTGTTCGATCCCGTCGTGCGGGTCGGAGGATTGTTGCATTACATGCTGCCGGTGTGCTCGATCGATATGGCAAAAGCCAAATCCCAGCCGCAGATGTTTGGTGACAGCGGCATCGCCGGCTTGTTTCGTTCCGCCTACGAATTGGGCGCGCAAAAGCACCGCATGATCCTCTGTGCCGCGGGCGGCTCCCAGGTGATGGATGCGAGCGGCGTGTTCAACATCGGACGGCGCAACTACGATATCTTGAAGCAGATCACGCAAGAGCACGGGTTGAAGATCCACGGGGAGCATGTCGGTGGGACCATCTCCCGCACGATGTACCTGCACGTGGGTAGCGGCGAAGTGCGGATTCGAATCTCAGGCCAGGCTGAGGAGATCATCCTATGCAAACAATAGAAGAGTTCATCAGTAATGCCAAAGCCCTGCCGCCAGCACCCACGTCGCTAGCGCGCTTGATGGTGTTGCTCAATCAGCCCGACACCGACTCGGCGAAAGTGGTCGATCTGATTACGTATGACCCGGCGTTGACCGCCAGCGTCGTGCGCCGCTGCAACAGCGCGTACTACGGGTTTGTTTCCCCGGTTGACAACGTACGGGAAGCGGTCACACGGCTCGGCTTCTGGGAGATTTATCGAATCGTGGTGATGTGCAGCACCACTCGCATGTTGTCGCCAGCGCAGAAGGGATACGGGATGGAGGCCAACGAATTATGGGACCACTCGGTCGCCACCGCGCTGGCTGCGGAGCAGGTTGCGAAAGACCTTGGCGATGACGAGGCGGCCGCGTTCACGGCGGGGTTATTGCACGATATCGGCAAGGTCATGCTATCCCAACAACTGGAAGACGCCTACATCAAGCTCCTGGCGGAGGTGGAACAGAGCGGCAGTTCGCTGCTGGAGGCCGAACGCAAGTTCCTTGGCTTCGACCACGCCAACGCGGGTGGACAACTCTTGGCGCACTGGAGATTCCCGGCCAACCTCGTCGCGGCGGTCTGGTTCCATCACAAACCCTCGTTGGGCAAGCCCCACCAACGGCTGGCGTCCTACGTGTACCTCGGCAACCTGATTGCGCACTTCATGGGCCACGGCTATGGTCATCACGCCCTGGCCTTGAAGGGCCGCTCCGAGGTTCTCCAAATCCTTGACATACCGGTGGATCGGCTGCCGCATTACATGATCAAAACCATGGAACAAATCGAAGCCGTCCATGCCATCTTCAACATGAAAGACTGAGAACCCACCATGGCCATCAAACGCATTCGCACATTGATTGTCGACGACTCGGCTGTCGTCCGCAAGGTCCTGACCGAGCGGCTGTCGCAGGACCCGGAAATCGAAGTGGTCGGGAGCGCCATGGATCCATACGTGGCGCGCGACAAAATCCGCGAACTCAATCCCGACGTGCTCACGCTGGATATTGAGATGCCACGCATGGACGGCCTGACGTTTCTCAAGATCTTGATGAAACATCACCCATTGCCGGTGATCGTTATCAGTTCGCTGACCAAAGAGGGGTCCGACAAGAGTCTCGAGGCGCTACAAGCGGGGGCGGTCGATGTGCTGCCCAAACCCGGTGGCTCGTACTCCGTGTGCCTCGATACCGCCGTCTTGGCGGAGATGATCAAGGCCGCCGCCCGCGCTCGCATCCATCCGAATGTACTGCCACCCGCCGCCCCTGCGGGGAGTACGGCGCAGGCTTTCTCTTCTGCCGGTGCCACCACCGTCCGCCGTTATCGTTCACGTCAAATCATCCTCATGGGGGCTTCGACCGGTGGCACCGAGGCGCTACGAGAGATCCTGACACAGCTTCCTGCGGACGTACCCGGCATTTGCATCGTGCAGCACATTCCACCGGTGTTCTCTCTGGCGTTCGCGGAACGCTTAAACCAGCTGTGCCAATTCCAGGTGCGCGAAGCTAAACATGGTGATCGAGCCCAACCAGGCCTCGCGTTGGTGGCCCCCGGCGGCTATCACATGGTCTTGAAGTGGAACGGCACGCACCATTGCGTGGAACTCAACCAGGGCCCGATGGTTCATCATCAGCGTCCTGCCGTTGATGTGCTGTTTACTTCCGCCGCGCGGGTGGGTAGTTCACCCCACACGCTGGCCGTCTTGTGCACGGGAATGGGCAGTGACGGGGCGGCCGGCATGAAAGAACTGCGAGACGCGGGCGCCGAGACCGTCGCGCAGAATGAAGAGACCTGCGTCGTATTTGGCATGCCGCGAGAGGCGATTCGTAATGGCGGGGCCCAGTACATACTGCCGCTGGAGACGATTGCCGCGCATATCAATTCCCACGCGTCCCGAATGGCTCAGACAGGTCTGGTCCCAATTTCCCGATGAACTGTTACATACCTCTCAAGTAATGCGACCACATGGCCGATGAGACTTCTGGGATTGTGCACGAATCATGGCCGAGGCATCTGACAATAAACTTACTTCCGTTGCCGGACTGAGCGGGAAGATTGGGCTCGAACTCGCCTTCGCCGAACCGGGGAAGGACAACGGTCTCTTGCCCATTAACTGCCTGCTTGCCGAGTTGGAAGAGTTAATAGCAGGCGGAGCCGCACCAGCCGAGATCACCCGTGGCGTTCAACAGGCGCGGGCATGGGTGGACGCCGTGTTGAACGCGACCGCGCTGTTCGACTCCGCCACGCTCGAACGGCTCAACGAATGGGCCGACTGGATGCAGTCGGCGTGTGCTGCGCTTGCGGCCGGGCAGACGGCCGCCCCGCAGCCTGCGGTGTGGTCTGAACAGATCCAAGCGGACGTGCCTGTCGCGACCACGGTCGCCGCCGGCAAACCCGTGGAACCGGCTGCCGAAATCCCGCTGGAGATGAACATCGACCAGGATGGTGACCTGCTGCGGGAGTTCGCCAATGAGTCACATGAGCACTTGCAGAACATCGAGTTGGGGGTCCTCAAACTGGAGGAGGAACCGCAAGACGCCGAGACGCTGAATTCCATTTTCCGCGCGTTTCACACTTTCAAGGGCGGTTCGGGATTACTGAATCTGGTGCCGGTCAAGAATCTGGCGCACGAACTTGAATCGCTGCTCGACCTGGCGCGGCAGCATAAGCTCACCATCGATTCGGAAGTGATCAACGTCATTCTTGATGGCGGCGATGTGCTCAAACAGTTCGTTACCGAGATCGAGGCGCAGCTTTCCGGCGTGAAACCACGCGGGCCGGCATTGATTCCCACGCTGGAACTGATTGCGCTCGTCCGCTCATACACGCAGAGCGCCGGACAGCGGTCAGCGGTTGATCACGGGGCCACGAACGCATCCGCCACCAAGGATACGCCAAAGTCTGACAAGTCGGCCACGGGAACGCATAGGGCGACGGCCGCAGGGTCCAACGGCGGCCGAGGTCAACAGCATTCCGGAGCCGCTTCGTCCGTTAAGGTGGACACACAAAAGCTCGACAGCCTGGTGGATTTAATCGGCGAGATGGTCATTGCGCAGGCGCAGGTGGTGCAGGACCGGAACGTGCAGTCGATCCAAAGCCAGCATCTGGCGCGCAATCTCGCGCAATTGCGTCGCATCACCAACGAATTGCAGCGTACGGGCATGTCGCTGCGGATGGTGCCGATTCGCGCCACGTTCCAGAAGATGGTGCGATTGGTGCGGGATCTCGCGGCGAAGGAGGGCAAGCAGATCGAGTTGAAGATGTTCGGTGAGGACACGGAATTGGATCGCACCATCGTTGAGCAACTCAACGACCCACTGGTGCACATGGTGCGTAACTCCGTCGACCACGGAATCGAAAAGCCCGACATTCGTAAGGCGAAAGGCAAGCCCGAGCAAGGCCAGGTCACCTTGCGCGCCTTCCATCAGGGTGGCAACATAGTCATTCAGGTGCAGGACGATGGGGCCGGCTTAAGCCAGGACCGCATTCTCGCGAAGGCCATCGAAAAGGGCCTCGTTACCAAGGACCAGCAACTGAGCGAAAAGGAGATCTTTGATCTGATCTTTGCCGCCGGATTCTCGACCGCGGAGAGAATCACCGAACTTTCGGGCCGGGGTGTCGGGATGGACGTGGTTCGTCGCAATATCGAGGCGCTACGCGGCAAGGTGGAAATCCAATCGGCCGAAGGTCGCGGCTCGACGTTCACGATTCACCTACCATTGACGTTGGCGATCATCGACGGATTGATCGTGGGCGTGGGTGAACAGCGTTACATTCTGCCAACGCTCGATGTGCGGGAGTCGTTCCGTCCAAAGGCGGCCATGCTGTCCACCGTTCAGGAACGCGGCGAGGTGGTCAACGTCCGCGGCCATCTCAGTCCCCTGTTGCGTCTGTACGATCATTTTCAAGTCGAACCCCGCACAACTGATCCGACCGAGAGCGTGGTCGTGGTCGTTGGAACCGAGCGGGAAAACCGTTGTTTACTCGTCGATCAGCTTCTCGGTAAACAGGAGGTCGTCATCAAAGGGATGGGAGAGACGTTCCAGCAGGCCCGAGGCCTTGCTGGGGCGGCGATTCTAGGCGATGGAAGCGTCGGACTGATTCTCGACGTCAACGCGTTTGTCCGGCTCAAATCCGCTACGCCGTCCAAACCATGAAGTGATCGCCCTCGCTTGTTTCGCTGCGTCGGCAAATCTTTGCGTATCCTCCCGCTGGTTCGCGCCGTTCCCGCCGCCATTTGATTCACCCAGTCGCAGCCAATTCCCTTCTTGCAGCGCGACCGTCCCTCTCGCCTTCGTCGGCCCGCCGTGGAGCACACTCTTCTAATCCAATATTTTGGTACTGGTACAGTTTCACGATTTCCCTCGCGGCCCGATGCTCCGAACCGCACCTGTCCTCCATAGCGTTCGCGACGGAGGATGTCGCGCCGTCGCTTCGGCGAACTCGGACGCCCCATTGTTTTGAACATGCCCGTTTCGAAGCCATCCAGTGCCGTATTTTGCGTTCGTTCTGGCAAAAAACCACCCTCCCGGAGTGGTATTCTGGTGTTTTTCCCCCCATTTTTAGGTCTTTTTTGCAAAACGAACCCAACCAACATTTTTCCCAACAATTTCATGCCAAGACGCTTACGCGTTTTTCAGTTGGGTTCGTTTGGTAAAAACACTCTTTTCTATAGAGAGCCAAGCCGCTGGGGGCGGCGCGACGCAACGCCGCAGGTGTCCCTTCAGGGCGAGCCGAGCGGGAGCGAGCGGAGCCTAAAGCGTCACTAGCCGCTGAGACGCGACCTCGCCGCATCCACGGTCGCAATGCAATTCCCCCTCCCAATCGATTAGAAGCTTGCCCCAGACTCCCTTCTTCATTTCAAAGAACTGTGCCAATCCTACCTCAATGCCTCCAACCCCCAAAGTGTACTTTGGAAGGTTTGGAAGGTTTGGAAGCTTTTCTTTCGTATTCCTATTCCGTTGCTGTTCCTGCACTTCAGCACCTGGCGACGACGATTCCGCGAAATTTCGGTGGGTACCGAAGTGAAGCGGGAGCCGAGTCCCCGGAGCCGAGTCGGACGAGACGCCACACGCTGTACTCCAGTGGCAAACGCGACCATGCCGTGCCCAGATCGCAAACGCCGTTGTCGTCTGCGACAACGTTTGGAAGCTTTCTTTAAGAATTCAGGCTGTGCGGTGTTCTCAAAACCAAACTGTACCAGTACCAAATACTTGGGCTAAGCCACTGTCGCTCTAGTAGATGAATACGCCGCTGCCGTATCCGGGCATTTAGGTTCATTTCGCAAGAACATGCTACTTCTTCGAAACTAAAACGGTCGTCGTGCCCAGATACCCCCCCCAAAGCCTTTGTTAATTCGAGCTCAAGCTGTTGGAGATTCCTGCCGATACTTTCAGCGAATGGCGCAACCCTTGACAAGAAGGGGCGTGGAACATGTCAGCGACCGTTGCAGAATCAACGTCACAGGCGACCAAGAACCTCGCCGGCAAATACCTTACCTTTGAACTTGGCCGCGAGTCCTATGGCATCGCGGTACTGAAGATCCGCGAGATTATCCGTCTCACCAACATCACCGCCGTCCCACAGATGCCGGAGTACGTCAAGGGCGTCATCAATTTGCGCGGCAAGATCATTCCCGTTGTGGATCTGCGCCTGAAATTCGGAATGGCAAAGGCGGAAACGACCGAGCGGACGTGCATCATTGTGGTCCAAGTGGACCTGCATTCGGGCGTGAAGTCGCAGATGGGGCTGGTAGTGGACGGCGTCGAAGAAGTTATCAACATTGCCGTAGCGGACATTGAAGAAACCCCGGACTTCGGCGCCAAGCTGGATACGGATTCCATCCTCGGCATGGCCAAGATCAAGGGCGTCGTCAAGACCCTGCTCGACATCGACAAGGTCGTCAGCAGTGACGCAGTTCGGTGTCAGTAAAAGATTTCCTGAGGATTTTTCACCAAGCAAAAACAATCGACCGATAATTACGAGAAGAAGGGGAGCGTCACCTGAAAAACTGGACAATCGGAAAACGGCTTACGTTGGGATTCGGCATTCTTATGCTTATCACGCTGATGTTGGGAATAATCACTTGGGTGAAGATGGCCAGCATCTCGGCCAGCCTTACGAGCATGACCGGCGAAAACCTGCCGCAATTAGCGGTGGCGGGCGACATCCGATACCAGGCGGCGATGTTCCGCGTCACCAACTTCAAGCACTGCATGTACAGCGACATGGCGAAGAAGGTGGAACTGGATGGCGAGGCGGCCAAGGACGAAAAAGAGCTGACGGATCTGGTCGGAAAATATGAAGGCCTTGTCACCCGCGACGACCAGCGCGCCGCCCTGGCCAACGTGAAGACCGTCCTCCAGGCTTATTGTGAAGCCGGCCGAAAACTGCGCGAAGTCAGCAAAGAAGGCAAACCGGAAGAAACCCAGACCCAATTGCTGGCGGCCGGTAAAGTAGGCGCCGAATTCATTGCAGCCGTCGACGACCTCCACGAACTTGCATCCAAAGACGTGATTGCCAACAGCAAGTCGATCATGGGGATCGTGGCACCCTCCAAATTGACCATGATCTTCGTGGTTTGCGGGGCCGCTCTGCTGACCGTGCTCACTGCCATTTTCATCACCCGCAGCATCTCCAGCGTGTTGACCCGCATCGTGACCGAGCTTTCCTACGGCGCGGATCAGACCACGGAGGCGGCGGGCCAGGTTTCCGTTTCCAGCCAGTCGTTGGCCGAAGGCGCATGCGAACAGGCGTCGTCGCTGGAAGAGACCAGTGCGTCGCTGGAAGAAATGTCCAGCATGACCAGGCGCAACGCCGACAACGCTCAGAACGCGAAAGATATCGCGGCGGGCACACGGCAGGCCGCCGAGACCGGCGCTACCGACATGCAGGAGATGACCACCGCGATGAACGCTATTAAGACGTCCAGCGATGGAATCAGCAAGATCATCAAGACCATCGACGAAATTGCGTTCCAGACCAACCTGCTCGCGCTCAACGCCGCGGTCGAAGCCGCCCGCGCCGGTGAGGCCGGGATGGGTTTCGCGGTCGTGGCAGACGAAGTACGCCATCTGGCCCAGCGCAGCGCCCAGGCGGCCAAAGAGACTGCGGCCAAAATCGAGGATTCAATTCAGAAGAGCGAGAATGGCGTGCAGATCAGCGCCAAGGTCGCGGAGAACTTACAGCAGATCGTGACCAAGGCGCGCCAGGTGGACGAACTGGTCGCCGAGATTGCCACGGCGTCAAAGGAACAGAGCCAGGGGATCGGTCAGGTCAACACCGCGGTCAGCCAGATGGACAAAGTCACGCAGTCCAATGCCGCCAGCGCGGAAGAAAGCGCCAGTGCTGCCGAGCAATTGAATGCGCAGGCCCTCTCCTTAAAAGGCATTGTAGCCGACCTGCAGCGGCTTGTGGGTGGGTCTGCGGCCCAAGCCAAGGTTGCTACCACCAGTGCCAAGCATGATCACAGCGCCCCCGTCAAGTCGGCGGCCAAGCCAACTGTTGTTCGCAGCCACGCCTATTCCGAACCAAAGACTCCGGCGTCCGCGCCGGTTCGTGAGACCCCTCAAGCGGTGGCGCTGGCGGCCGAGGGCGATTTCAAGGACTTCTAACCGTTCGCTCACAGAATCAAACCGGAGACTTGGGAATAGGACAAAGCAATCGGGAATCGAGGGGTACTCGAGCTGGCCGCTGTGCGTCACAGCGCCTATGAGGCCCAGGAACTCTTGGCAGCGGCCGAATACATAGCCGAAGACCCAACTTGCGTTCGTGATCAAGAGCTGGTTGCGAGCGGCCTGCGCACCGGCAGGGACATTCCTCTGGAAGGCGAGTTCAAGGATTTTTAGACCGTCGGGAAAACCATATTCTCTCCGTGAGGGGAAAAGCAAAGAACAAGCACCAGCCATCTCCGTAACCGGGGGTGGTTGTGGACGTTGGATACGGGGGCCCCGTGGTCAGCGGCGCCGGCCGTCGCGGGGATTGTCCATGAATGGCCCCCCGAGCCTGTTTCGTGGCACCTCAGGTTTGGGCAGGGGAAGAGAGATTTCAACGCTCAAGTATCCGGGATTTCTGCCGATGGAGATATTAATATGATTGAGGATATGGCCACGCTTGTCACGGCAGCGGTGACAGAAGTGTTCTCCACCATGCTGAGTTATTCCGTCAATTCATCGTCATCGGCTTCCCTCCCCAACGCGGGATCCAGCAATGGATCGTCGATGCACGTGGCCGGCGGAGTTGGATTTGGCGGCGATGTGACCGGGGTGGTGTACATCGTGGTGACGGCGGATTTCGCCCGTGAGATTACGTGTCGGCTTCTGGGCATTGGCGACGGCGACATCGACGGTGAATCGATGGTTAACGACGCAATCGGTGAAATGGCCAACATGGTTGTCGGCCAGATTAAGTCACGCCTGTGCGATCGCGGGTTGCCCTGTGTTCTGACCATTCCCTCCATCGTCCGTGGCAGCAACTTCAGCGTGGAAGGCTGCAGCACGGACGAACATGCGGCTTATCGCTACATGTGCGCGAATCAACAACTCTCGGTCGAGGTTCTCGTGAAACCCTCGACAAACGGAAACAACAACTAGGATCATGGCGACCAAGATTCTCACCGTCGACGACAGTAAAACGATCCGCCTGATCGTGGCCAAAGCGCTTAAGCCGTTCGACTGCCAGATCGTGGAAGCCGCCAACGGAGTTGAAGGGCTCGAGGTTGCCGCACGCGAGAAACCCGACATCATCCTCCTCGACGTGACCATGCCTGTGATGGACGGCTTTGAGATGTTGACGAAACTCAAGGAGGACGCCGAGTTGATGGGCATCCCGGTGATCATGCTTACCGCCGAGGCGGGACGCGACAATGTGCTGCGAATCGCCAAGCTCGGCGTGCGCGACTACCTGATCAAACCTTTCAAGGAGGAACTGATCGTCGAGAGAGTCGGGCGTGCGGTGACGCTGACACCACGCGATGGCGCCGCCGGCCCGGCCAAGGGCGGCTCGGCCTTGCCGAAGATCCTGGTAGTGGATGACAAACCGGCGATCATTGAGCAGGTCCGGACCAAGCTGGGCGCGGAAAGCAAGTGGACCGTGGATGGGTGCGGCACGAGCGCACAAGCCGTTGAGTACTGCCGTCAGAACCGGCCCGATGCGATGTTGATCAGCCTGTCGCTGCCGGAGCAGGGCGCCTTTACATTGTTCCAGACCTTGCGGGCCAATGCCAATACGAAGACCGTGCCGATGTTCGCCGTAAGTGTGAAAACGGCCGTGGAGGACCAGAATCGCGCTCTGCAAGCGGGCTTTATGGCAAACATCACCAAACCGATCGACTTCGACCAACTGAAAGCACGACTTGCCACGCTGTTCAAGGTTGACGCAACGACTTCGTACGCGGAGCACCGGAACGGTGTATTGGTCATCACGGTTCCTGCCAATTTCAACGCGACGTTGGCCACCGAGATTTCCGTGGCGGTTCGTCCGAAGATCGCACAGGCGGTGGATGAGGGCATCGATACAACCATCGTCGATCTGACGCGGGTACCACGCGTGGATGTGAGTCTGGTGCAACTGTGCGTGTCCATTGTGCAAGCATGTCAGGAACTTTCCTTGCGGTACACGTTTGCCTGCACGGAGGCGGCGTCGAAGGAATTCCGAGAGTTTGAGGAGGCCAAGGACTGGACATTCGCGGCCTCGTACGAAGACGCTGTCGCCCGTCTCAAGCAGGGCGCTGCGGTCGCCTGAGCATTATGCGAACAGGGTGCTATCTTGTGGCCGTAATACTGGCGGCGCACGTGGGTGCTGCCTTTGCCGGCGGCTACTTGCGTGTTATCGACCCGCCTGCGCTACGTTTTCAACCCCAAACTGCGCCTCCTTTGCCGGCCACCGTTGCTCCCGCGCCTGCGCCGGCGGCCGGCGATGCCACCAATGCCACACAACAAGCTCTTACCCGCGATGAGCATGGACAGCCTGGCCCCACCAATACCCACGTGGGGGTTGCTACTCCGGAAGCCAATTCCTCCGCAACGGTTGCTGTCGAGTCCGGGTTGGCTGCATCGACCCCGGTTCAGGACCAACCGGCGGACCAACAACCGATCACCAGCCAGGTATTGGCCGAGATCTTTCGCCACACAGCCGGGACGTTCACCAACCAATCAACTACTGTGGTGGTACCGCCGGGATTCATGCCGCCGCAACCTGCAGCGCGGCGATCCAGTTCCGCCACGTACACCGACCATTAGCCCGCGAATGATCTGAACCTATGAAACTGAATCGCCTCTGCCTGTTGATTGTCGCGTGTGCGGGGGGGCTGTTCCTGCTAACGCCGTCATACGGCACGCTCTCGGTTACGAAGAGAGAACAACCCGCGACCAATCCATCTTCTGGGCAACCATCAAAGACAAACACAATAACCGAGATTGAGTACGCGCGCCGGTTTCGGGCTGAGTACGATTCACCGCAAGCGTACGCAGTGCTGGCGGGCTTGTTGACATCCCAAGCGCCTGATTCCCAGAAACAGGCGGCATTGCTGGAGATGGCGTTGACCGCAATTGAGGAGGACTCGTTACCAAAGGCGCAACAGATCCTGATGCAATACACGCAGCGTTACGCCGACGACCCGCACATTCCCGAGATCCTTCTGTGCCAAGGGCAACTGTACCGCCGGATGGGGGCAAATCGGATGGCATTGGCAAAGTTTTATGGGGTGATGACCACCGTTCTGAACTTGTCCGCGGACAGCGTGGAGGATTACCAGCGGCTGGTGGCCCAGGCGCAAACGGAGATTGCCGACACCTACTACGAGCAAGGCGACTTCGCCGAAGCGGCCGACCTGCTCACGCGATTGCTGGGGCAGGACTCACGACACGTCGACAAGATCCAAAGTGAGTTCAAGCTCATCCGCTGCCTGAACAAACTGGATCGACACCCGGAAGTCATCAAGCGGGCGAAGGACTTCCTGGCGCAAGCGGTCAGCGTGCCCGAGCAAGTCGAGGTCCGGTTCTATTTAATACACTCACTCCAGCAGGCCGGTCGGACTCAGGAGGCTCTGGAACAGCTCTCGGAATTGCTGCAAGTGAAGCCGGGTAAAACCACTCTCGATCTCAAGAGTTGGCGTTCGTGGCAGCAGCGTGCGGGAAACGAGATTGGCAACCAGTTGTACGTCGAGGGCGACCGCCTCGGTGCGTTAACCGTCTATCTCGGTCTGCTCCAACTCGATGATACACATACATGGCGGTTCCCGCTGTTGTACCAGATCGGCTTGATTTACGAACGGCTCGCGCAACCACAAAAGGCAAGTGAGATCTATTCGCAGATTGTCGAAACGAAGATGTCGCCTACCGAGAAATCGAGTCTGTCACTGAAGTTGATCGCCGATATGGCGCAGTGGCGCATCAATCACTTGGCGTGGCTCGCTAAGGCCGAACTGACGACTCGGCACCTGCGCATCAACAGCCTGCCCGACCTCACCGAGGCAACTCAAACACCCCCAAGACAGGACCCAAAGCCATGAACTCTCATCCCGAAACCAGTGCCGAAAGACAGTTACAGGAGGACCTACAAAGCCATCTGGCGCTGTGCTGCAAGACGCTCGAACTGGTCGAACACGAACACCGGGCGCTCCGTGTGGAGGGGACACTTCGACAACACGAGTTCGATCAGGTGAGACAGGAACTGCTGCCGTCGCTCACGCAATCTGTCGAGAAGCTGCGGGCGCAACGGCTCACCCTTCAACAATCTGCTTCCCGGCGCATCAGTGCCTCATGTCAGGCACTGCTGCGGCAGGGCCAGGATGTGATGATGAAGATTCTCCTGCTCGACCGGGAAAACGAGCAAGCCATGTTACGCGGCGGTTTAATTCCGGTTTCGCTATTGCCATCCGTCAACCGCCAGCGCCCGCATTTCGTATCGGACTGCTATCGCCACAGTGCTGGCACCCGAGGATAACGGATTTCCGGCGTCGGCCAAGTTGCACCGATTAATTAGAGACAAAATGGCGCGGCTGGATTAGATCACTAAGCAGCAAATAGCCGAGAAGCACTCACGCTTGGGGAGATTAGGCTTGACTTGAGTTGACGACTCGTGAAATAGCTCTCGTGTTCAGTTATACTCGCCGAAGCTAGGACGCAAAGGAGGCAGCAAGGAGGCAATGGTTTTATGGAGCAGGTCCTGCGCGTATTGATTGCTGGGGATCATGCCGATAGCGCGGAGTTGATATGTCGCGAGCTTTGCCATGCTGGCTTCATTCTCGAAAGCTTGCGAGTTGAAACTGAAAGAGATTACCTCGCAGCACTTCGCCCTGAATTGGATGTGGTCATTGTGGATCACACTCCCCTTGGATTTGATGCCGGGCGCACTCTTTTTCTCATGAAACAGCGAGGGCTGGCTGTGCCGGTCATTGTCGTCTCGGGAACCGTCGGTGAGGAGCTGGCGGTGCGCATGATGCAGGAAGGCGCGGCCGATTATTTGTTGAAGGATTGCCTCGGAAGACTGGGGATGGCGGTAAGCCGAGCCTTGGAGCGGCGACGAATTGAGTTCTCACAAAGCCGCGCAGTGGGGGCCGCCCTCAGCAGTGAGCCGCAAGTGCAATCGCTTTTGGATTCGGCCACCGAAGGAGTCCTCGGCTTGGACGTAAATGGCGTGTGCACTTTTGCCAATCAATCGGCGATGCGTCTTTTGGGAAGAGCCTCCACGGTGGACATGCTCGGCAAACACCTGCGTGTCCTTGTGCATGGGCGAGAGGCTGCAGACAGTTCCTCTGCGCTGGACGAAGCCTGTATCTGCCGACGGTTGTGCCAGAATCATGACGTACATCTGGAGGATGAGGCTTTTAGCCGGGCCGATGGTTGCACTCTCCCGGTAGAATGTTGGTCGCGTCCGATCCGCCATGCCGATCAAATTGTGGGTTATCTGGTTACATTTCTCGACATCACCGAGCGCCGCCGTATCGAATGCGAGGTGCTGGAAATCAGTGAACGCGAGCGTGTGCAAATCGGACAGGATCTCCATGACGGGTTGGGCCAGGATATGACCTCTCTCGTGTGCGTCATTGAGTCGCTGGATCGCAAGTTGCGCGACCGTGTCGCACCGGAGGTCGACTGTCTGCCAAGGATCCATGAATTGTTGAAGAACATCGTGATACAAGTCCGCAGTCTTTCGCGGACTCTGCACCCGGTGACCATTGAGCGAAGTGGACTGACGGCGGCGTTGGTCGAATTGACGACGAGCATTGGACATACTACCGGTGTGACGTGTGAATTCGACTCGGATGGGCCAGTTCGGGTCGATGCAAGCACCGCTACGCACCTGTACCGGATCATTCAAGAGGCCCTGAGCAATGCGATTCGTCACGCCAACGCAAAGAACATCAGGGTCATCTCGAAGAAGATCGATCACGGCGTCGCGCTGACGGTTCGCGACGATGGCATTGGCATTCAGGGCGAAGCGGATCGAGCGGTGGGGCTTGGATTGAGAACCATGGCGTACCGGGCGCGGATCATCGGCGGAGATCTCCATGTTGCCCGCGGACCCGAAGGCGGGACGATCGTAGAGTGTGTGATCGCAACGGACCGGAACCAAGGTCCGATTAAACCACTAGGGACCTGGCGACCGGCACCACGTCGTCAGGGCACACATCCACAGAAAACGGGCCAAATGGCCAAGGCGTAAGAAAGATTTTTGGGGGGAGCAAAACGTGAGGATCGAAAAGATTCTGATACTTGAGGACAACGACGTATTGCGCAAGGAAACCGCCAGTTACCTGCGCGAACTGGACTACGAAGTCACCGCGACCAGCACCATCAAAGAAGCCCGCGAGGCGATGGCCCGGGACGATTTCGATTTGTTCCTGTCCGACATGCGCCTACCCGACGGGGAAAGCATCCAGCTGCTCCGCGAGCTTCAGCTCGAGCCCGACAAGCCTCTGGTTATTGTGATGACGGCGTTCGGCTCCATCGGGTCGGCGGTCGACTACATGCGTCACGGCGCCTTCGACTACCTGAACAAGCCGTTCCCGCTGGAGGAACTGAACGTCGTGTTACAGAAGGCAGAGAATTTCAACCAACTTATCAAGGTAAATCATTACTTCAGTCGGGAAGATCCTGGCGAGAGCAGGGAGTTGCTGCTCGGGAACAGCGCAGTCATCAAGCGCGTTCAGGACCTCGTGCGCAAGATTGCCCGCACGGAAGCCACGGTCCTCATTCACGGGGAAAGCGGTACGGGAAAGGAGTTGGTGGCCCATTCGCTGCACGCGCACAGCCCACGCGCCAGCCAGCCCTTTATTCGCGTCAATTGTGCTGCTATTCCTGAGAACCTCATCGAAAGCGAGTTTTTCGGGCACGAAAAGGGCGCGTTCACGGGCGCCGCGAGTCGACGGGAGGGTCGCTTCGAATTGGCCCATCAGGGGACGATCCTGCTGGATGAAATCAGCGAGGTCAGTCACCCGCTTCAGGCGAAACTCCTGCGGGTACTCCAGGAACGCGAGTTCGAGCGCATCGGGTCATGCAAGACGATCAAGGTGGATGTGCGGGTGATCGCCACCACCAATCGGCATCTTGAGGAATGCATTGAGCGCGGTGAGTTTCGCCAGGACCTCTACTTTCGCCTCAACGTGGTGCCGATTCACCTGCCGCCGCTGCGGGACCGGAGGGAAGACATTTTGATGCTTGCGGAACACTTCATCGAGCGGTCGGCTCGCAAGAATGGCGTACAAGTCCGGTCGATGTCCGAGGCCTGCCGCGCGGCGCTGCTGGATCACTCGTGGCCGGGCAATGTTCGCGAACTCCAGAATGTGATCGAACGCGCCGTCATTCTGTGCATGGACAGTGACCAACTGCAAGTGGATCATCTGGGTCTGACGCTGCATACTTCCGGGGTGGGCGAGGTTCCATCGACAAGGTTGCTGGAAATCGAGGCGCCTGCCGATACAGATCGCAAGGTCCACACGCTCGACGAAGTGGAGAAGCACCACATCCTCACAGCACTGGAACGCTGTCGTGGGAATCGCACCCATGCGGCGAAAGTTCTCGGAATCAGTGTGCGGACGCTCCGCAATAAACTGAACGTCTACAGCGGCAAGGGACTCGCGAGCATCTCCGACCCGGGCGGACCAAACATGGATACCGTGAGCGTCAACTGACGCGCGGACGGCTGCATTTCCTGACGTCTTGGCGAAAAGGAAGTTACACCCGCCACCACGTGATCAGACCGCCTTTTCAGCACCTGAGGTGAACTTTGCCCACCCGAGCCGTCCCCCTGTGGAAAGTTTTGCCTGCTCGGTCGGGTGGCGACTGAGAAACCCCCGAATTTCCTGGGTTTTTGCTGAGTGGCATCGGCAGTGCTAGATGCGACCACCGGACAACTGAAATGATCGACTCCCTGTTCAGCCAGCCCGATTATGTAGCGGCCAAGAAGATGCTGGACGCAACTGTCCTGCGGCATGAGGCCATTGCCAGCAACCTTGCCAACCTCGAAACCCCGAATTATCAGCGGATCGACGTGGCGCCTTCGTTCAGCAATGAGTTGCGCGAAGCGATCGCCAGCGGAGATACGGAAAAGATCCAGAACGTGCAGCCGAGGCTTGAAGTTGACGCCAACGCGGTGGCGGCGAACCGCGACGGGAACACCGTGCAATTGGAGACCGAACTCATGAATTTACAGCAGAATTTCTTGCAGCATGGGATGGAAACGCATCTCATTACCTATAACCTGTTGCGCTTGCGTTCCGCCATCATGGGACAACCACAGTAACGTAGGAGGCAGATGACGACATCTCTCATCTATTCAAGCGAGCTTCAGCATTCAGGCCCGGAGGAGAGCCCTGACCATGATTGATTTCATACCCGGCCTTAGCAGCACGACATCCGCCTTGACCGCCGAGCGGATTCGCCTGGACGTGATCGCCCAGAATATCGCGAATGCCAACACGACCCGGACGCCGAGCGGGCAGCCATATCAACGCCAACAGGTGGCGTTTGAGACCGTTCTGAGCCAACAAGATCAGATCGACAGCGCCAGCAATTCTCAACCGCGCATGGTCAAGGTCGCGCGAATCCAGTCGGATAATCGCCCGCCACGGGTGGTCTACAGCCCCGGACATCCCGACGCGAATGCGCAAGGAATGGTGGCCATGCCGGACATCAACATCCATGAGGAAATGGCCGACTTGATTACTTCCTCCCGTACATACGAGGCAAACCTGGCTGTGGTTCACACGGGGCGCAGCATGGCCCTGCAAACGATGGCCATCGGGAAGCGCGGTTAAGACCAAGGCGATTTGCTCGAATGAATCCGCTCACTGCCATCAGCGGCGCCCTGAATCCCCGTGATCTGGCCATGTACGCGGCCAAAGCGCAATCCATGGCCACGTCTGCGGCAGATGCACCGGTAGCGTCAGGGAATTTGCTGGCCGTGCAATCACCAACCGATCCGCCCACCAGCCTGACCGGCACCGGTGCCACCGACAACTCGTTTGCCAACCTCCTGCACGACGCAGTGCAGGAAGTGTCGGGGAAACAAGCAGCGGCAACTGACGCGATCAACGGGTTACTCACCGGACAAAATGTGTCCCTGCATCAGGCGATGATCGCGATGGAGGAAGCAAGCGTTTCGTTCCAACTCATGATCGAGGTCCGCAACAAGATGCTCGAAGGGTATCAGGAAATTATGCGGATGCAGATCTAGCGGATTTGAACCATGGGAAAAGCCCTGCAACAGCTCAGTCAGCAATTATTGGAAGCCTGGAAACACCTGGGAATCAACCAGCGGATCAGCGTGCTTGTCACGGCTGTGGGCGTGATCGCGGGTCTGACCGCCCTGATACTTTGGGCGAGCCGCCCCGACTACGGCTTGCTTTACGGCAAACTCGATGATGCCGAAGCGGCCCGGGTTGTCGCCGCGCTGCAGGATGCCAAGGTTCCCTGCACCGTCGGCGCCGGTGGACATTCAATCTATGTCCCGAGTGACAAGATCTACGCGATGCGGATGCAACTGGCATCCAAGGGGATTCCCAAGAGCGACGGCGTCGGTTTCGAAATTTTCGACAAGCCAAATTTCGGTATTTCCGATTTTGTGCAACGGGCGAACTATTTGCGGGCTCTTCAAGGCGAACTGGCCCGCACGATCAGCCAACTGGACCAGATCGATGCCGCTCGCGTGATGGTCGTTCTACCTGAAAACCGCCTTCTTTTGGACCGGCAGAAGCAACCGACCGCTTCCGTATTCGTGCGCGTCAAGGGCGGTGGCGATTTGACCGCCTCCGCCGTGCAATCCATTCAGTTTCTCGTCGCCAATTCTGTCGAGGGGTTGCGCGCAAACAGCGTGACCGTCGTCGACAATCGGGGCAACGTACTCTCGGACAATTCTGAAAGCGATTCGGTCGCCGGTCTGACGGCCGGTCAACTCGGGGCGCGGCGCAGTGTCGAGCAGTACCTGTCCCAAAAAGCACAGGGGATGCTGGAAAAAGTGCTCGGCCCGGGACAGGCCGTAGTGCGCGTCGCGGTGGAGGTCAACACCGAAACCATCAACCGGACAGAGGAAAAGTTCGATCCCGAAGGCCAGACCGTCCGCCAATCCAACACCACCGAGGAAAATAGCGACGCCACGACGGCCAACGCAGGTGGAGGGGTGGCCGGTGTCGCTGCCAACGCCAGCACCGAGACCAACGCAGCCGCAGTCGCCGCCAACACCACCCGCACCCGGAAGAAAACCACCAACAACCAGTACGAGATTAACAAAAGTTCCACCGCCTTCCTGGGGGCACCGGGAGGCATCAAACGCATTTCCGCGGCTGTATTTGTTGCCACGAAGTATGATGGCACCGGTGCGGATCGCAAGCCTGTGGCGCGGCCCGCCGAAGAGCTTGAGAAACTTCGCAAGATTGTGCAAAGCGCGCTCGGTATTCAGACGGACGCCACCGCTAATCGCAAGGACGAAATCACGCTTGAGGAAATGCCGTTTAATGAGACGTTTGGGACGGAGGTCGCCCAACAGATGGACCAACAACAGAAGCACCAGTTGTTCTGGGACATCGGGAAGAACGCGGGTTACGTTTTACTCGCTCTGGCCATCATGTTTGTTTTCCTGCGCACACTCAAGAGTACCCCCGCCGACCTTGTGACCATCCAGAGTCCGGGAGCGCGACGGTCGTCTAACGGTCCTGGTGACGGAGGCATGGTCACGGCGGATGTGCTCAACCGACTGCTGCGTGAAAACCCGGACAACATGATGGAAGCCGTCCGAGGTTGGATGAAACCGAAGAATGCCAGCCGCGACTAAATCACCATGCCCACACCCACCAACACGCCGACCGCCCCCGCCGAACTTGACATCAGCAAAATGACCAAGGAGCAGAAATTGGCGGCCCTGCTGATCACGCTCGGCACCGAAAGCGCCGCCAGGATTCTGAAGGGACTCGAAGAGACGGAAATGCAGAAGATCCTTGCCGAGATGACGAACATGTCGGCGATTACGCAGGACGTGCAGTGGGAGGTCCTTCGTGAGTTTTCCGATGTAGCCATCCAGGCCAGCACCGCCTTGCGCGGCGGCGTCGATTTCGCGAAGGCCGCGCTGGAGAAGGCGGTCGGGACCCCTCGCACGGCCGCCATTCTGGAGCGCGTCGCTCCCGGGCGGACCGCCTCCACTTTCATCGACCAATTGACGGGAAAAGACCCGCACGAAATTGCCAACGTCCTGCGCAAGGAACCCTTGCCGGTGGCGGCACTGGCCGTGAGCTACCTGCCGTCCGCCAAGGCAATGGAGGTATTGTCGCACTTCAAGCCCGAGCAGTGTGAACGCATCCTCGAACGAATGGCCACGCTCGCGCCCACAACCGCGGAGGTCGTGGAGAAACTCAGTCAAACGCTATTGGCGAAAATGGGCGGTGCAACCGCTCACAACTACAGCCACTCCGGCGGCGTGAAATCTACGGCGGCGCTGCTCAATGCCATGGCCCGCGATCAGAGCAGATCGCTGCTGGTTGCGCTGGAAAAGCGCAACCCCGAACTCGGCCAGGCCATCCGCCAAAAGATGTTCACGTTTGAGGATTTGATCAAGCTCGAGGCCGCATCCTTGCAGCAAATCATGCGCGAAGTCGATCCGCGCGCGCTGGCAATGGCGCTCAAGGGAGCAGGCGACGCATTGAAGTCGAAACTGCTCGGCTGCATTTCGAAGCGCGCGGCGGAGGGCGTCAATGAGGAAATCGGCATGCTTGGTCGCGTCAAACTCCGTGACATTGAAGCCGCGCAGATGACCATCATAGAAATCGTGCGCCGCCTCGAAGAGAGCGGAGACATCGAACTTCAGAGCGAGGAATGACCGCAGTCATCATGACCGAAACACTCCAACTCGCGCAACCTCCTCATGATATTCGTCTGACGACCGAGGAGGAAATGACCCGGGAACAGGCCGCGTACGAGCGCGGACGCCGGGACGCAGAAAAAGCCCTGAACCAAGTGTTGCTCGATCAGCGGCTGGAATTGGTCGAGGCCCTGCAGAACACACTCGTTTCGCTGCGGCGGGCGATGCCACAGGTCATGGAGGATTCCCGTCAGCAACTCGTGTCGCTCGCGCTGGAAGTGGCGCAAAAGCTGACCGCCGGCATTCCCGTTTCGGCTGAGATGGTCGAAGCTGCCGTGCGAGATGCGCTCACGCATGTGGGACAAGCGACAGAATGCACCGTGTACCTGCACCCCGAGGATTTGAAGTTACTCCGCCGATTGGAGGCGACCGCGCTGCCCGTAAACGGCACTGACGATGCCGTAAAGTTCGAGAGTTCCGTGGAGGTCACGCGGGGAGGCTGCCTCATCAAAACGAAGTTTGGCGTCATCGACGCCCGCCGTGAAACCAAGCTGGAACAATTGCAGAAGACCCTTCTTTCATGATCGCCAGCCCACAGCACCCGGAACTTCAGTACGCGCCCTTCGATCACGTCGTGGACCAGGTGCGCAAGGCGCGGGTTGTGGAGACCCGGGGACATGTCGTGCGGCTTATCGGCCTGGTCATCGAATCCCAGGGGCCGCTCGCCGCCGTGGGCGAAGTGTGCCGGATCAAGTCCGCCAGACACGATCGGATAACCTTGGCCGAAGTGGTTGGCTTTCGCGACCACAATTTGTTGCTGATGCCTCTGGGGGAAGTGCACGGCATCCATCCGGGAAGCGAGGTTGCGGCCACCGGGTTGCCGTTGCAGGTGCCGGTGAGCGACGAGCTCAAAGGACGTGTGATCGGCGCGCTTGGCGACCCACTGGATGGGCGTGGCCCGATCCGCGCGGAACGTCACGTTGGCGTCCATCTGCGACCGCCGCATCCCCTGCGGCGCCAACGCATCACCCAGGCGTTTCAGACCAGCATCAAGGCGATTGACACGTTAATCCCCTGCGGCTGCGGTCAGCGGTTGGGCATCTTTGCCGGCAGCGGGGTCGGCAAGTCCACGCTCCTGGGCATGATGGCCAGCCGTGCTGAGGCCGACATCAATGTAATCGCGTTGATTGGAGAGCGGGGGCGCGAAGTGCGAGAGTTCATCGAGAAAGCCCTCGATGAGACCGGTCGCCAAAAGTCGGTCGTGGTCGTGGCGACCTCGAATCAGCCTGCGTTGGCCAGATTGAAAGGGGCATTTCTGGCCATGGCTATTGCCGAGCACTTTCGCGATGAGGGTAAGAAAGTGCTGTTGATGATGGACTCGGTCACGCGGTTCGCGATGGCGCAGCGGGAGATTGGGCTCGCGGTCGGGGAACCGCCCGCTACGCGCGGATACACCCCCTCGGTCTTCTCTTTGCTGCCACAGCTCTTGGAGCGGGCGGGTATGGGAGAGCACGGATCGATTACGGGGTTGTTCACGGTGTTGGTAGAGGCCGATGATATGAATGATCCAATCGCCGATGCCACGCGGTCAATCCTGGACGGGCACATCGTTCTCAGCCGCGAACTGGCGACGCAGAATCATTACCCCGCGATTGACGTACTGGAAAGTGTTAGCCGGCTGACGCGCGATCTGCTTTCGGATGAGCAGCAGGAGCTGGGTAGCTGCGCGCGAGAGAACCTGGCTGTTTACCGGAAAAACCAGGACTTGATCAACATCGGGGCCTACCCAGCCGGCAGCAACACCTCGATTGATCGGGCGATTCAATTGCAGGAACCACTGCGGCAATTCCTCCGGCAACCCATGAATAGCGGATACGCCATCCCCGAGAGTTGGGGGTTGTTGGCGAAGGCGCTGGCCACGGAGAAAGAGAAGCGATGAAGCGATTTCGATTCTCTCTGCACGCCCTGCGCATCCTGCGCCAACGCCAGGAGCAACGAGCCTTGAGACAATTCGGTCTGGCCATCGCCGCTCGCGCCCAAGCCGCGCGCGACCTTGAAGAAGTGCAGCGCCACTGCGACGCGGGTTGGCAGGCGAGTCGTCAGAGTATGAAAGCCGGCGTCACGGCGGCGCAACTGGCCAAACTGGGAGCGTATTGTCGCGCTATGGAAGAGTTGCGGCGCCAATCAGAAGCCACCCTGCACCGCGCGCAGAGAATGGTCGACGAAAAATGGGAGAAATTGCTGACGATACGTCAACAACGCGAGGCGGTTGACAAGTACTATCAGCGCCAACGCGGCGTGTACGAGCGGCAGTTGTCACGGGAAGAACAAAAGGCGCTGGATGACATGGCGTATCAGCGGTCAGCTCCAACCGCGGCGTGGAAGACCGACATCGCCGCAGGGGTCAATTAGCCATGCTGCAGACTCTGCAATCGAAATGGATTGCCGCCGGCGCAGGCGGCGTATTGTACCTAGTAATGACGGTTGCGGCCTGGCCTCCGATGCGAAACGCGTGGCGACACCCGAATGGCCGGACAAAAGAGGCCGAACTTGCCACGGCTCCCTCGTGGAACTTTAAGAACGCCGAGGTGGAACAGCTTGTCGCCGACTTGAGGGAACAGTCGGATCGATTGGCGGACCGGCAGCGCGAGCTCGACGAGTTCGCGGCTCGTTTGGAGGCCGAGCGACAGGAGATTCTCAGCGTAACCCAGACCGTTTCTCGCTTGCAGCAGGAGTTCGATCGAAACGTGGCCCGGATTGGAACCGAAGAAGCGGCCAACCTGAAGAAACTCGCGAAACTCTACAGTGCGATGACTCCAGAGGCCGCGTCCGCGATCCTCAAAGAACTCCCGGACGAGCAGATCGTGAAGATCATGAGTTACATGAACGATTCCGATAAGGCAGGGATCCTTGAGGGCTTCAGCAAGACGGATGAGAAATCATCCAAGCGCGTGGCCCAAATCTCGGAGCGGATGCGTTTGGTTCTTCCTGCTCCACCTTTGGAGAAACCGCAACCCTGAAGGCTCTATAATATGACAAGCTCAAGCGTGGTCATCTCGCCGGAATCTGGTCGCGCAAACAACTGTCCCGCAACTGGTTTCACCAAGACGGCGCACTCGGGTAGCCAAGATGAGGTTAACTCGGCGGATGACTTCAAGACTCTGATTGATCGTCGACTCGATCCGAAGCGACCGTTGCACACTTCCAAACGAAACACTGAAACGGTCGCAACCTCGAAGAGCGGTGGCGAGGATGGGAAACCTATGCCGGCCGCCTTGACCTCACAAACCAATGCTGACTTGGGGGTGCAGGGAACCACTGGCGAATGGAGGCCCAGTGAAATCTTCGATCAGCCCAATTCCGGCGATGTCGACCAAACTGTCAACGCGATGTCTTATTCATCCCCTCAATCGATGGGGGGCGACGGGCCGTGTCTGGACCCTTCGGGGCAAACCCGTGTCTTGGCGGGCGCGACCGACCAAGACAAGCTCGCGGCCATCGCACCTGACGATGGCGAGGCCGATGGCGCATCCAGCGCCGTCGGGCAAAAACTGCCGACATCCGATGTGCCGCAGCAGGCAATTTCTGCATTCGGACGCACAAGCTTTCCGCCCCCGGCCAGTCCCTCATCGGCGGAGACCGCTGGCATTCAAGCATCAACGACATCCGACAATAGTCAGAACGCGCTTGGCACAAGCGTAGCTAAGGTCAGTGACACCATGAAGTCCAACAAGTCTAGCGAGCTTCCTTCCCGCAGCCTTGGAACAGCACAACCACGCGGGATGGTCGACAAAGCAAGCCTGACGGCAAACCACGAAGGAGAATCCTCCGCCACCTTGCGCGAGAGCAGCAGGCTTACGCCAGACGCGGTGGCCATGCTGGAGCCGCGTCTGTCCGAGTCCGTGGCCAGCACTGACGAAGTGCCTCAAAACACTCATGGCGCAATTCTGGACACTGTCCTGCATGGGATTTCGGATCAAATCCTGGAGTTCAAAAAAATAGGGGCCGACTCGATGGCTGTCTTGCTGAAACCCGACGAGAAGACAGAAATTTACCTCAGTGTAAGGTCCCAGTCCGGACACATCGAGGTGTCAGCCCGGCTGAATGCTGGAGATGCCGATCTATTGAACAACCACTGGGGTGAAATCAAGTCTTCATTGGCGAAACAAGGGATCGAGTTGTCGGACCTGGATACCGAGGAGGCGCGTCCCCACTACGGTTCGACTTCGTCGGGTGGACGACACAGCCAGTCGCCGGACGCGCAGTCAGAAAATCCACGGCAACGAAGTCCGAACCGCCGCGAGGTGCCCGAGTTTATCCCGAAGTTCAAGTCTTTGGCCGATCCGTTGGGAGCGCGATGGGTTGCACCTGCAGCTCTGGCAGCCGCCAAACGCTTGTGGGTCATGTGGATCTGAGGTGCTTATGCAAATCGAATCCAATAGTGCTACATCGTCAGCCGCCCAATCCGCCACCCAGTCAACCACGGGCACCAGCACCATTCAGCTTCCGCAACAAACGCTGGGACAACAGGACTTCCTGAATTTACTGGTCACCCAAATGCAGAATCAGGATCCGATGAACCCCATGTCCGATACCGATTTCGTCGCCCAAATGGCGCAATTCAGCACGTTGTCCACCATGGACACAATGCAATCGAACATGGCTGAACAACAGGCCAACGGCCTCATCGGGCTCACGGTCGGGGTCACCGACCAACAGGGCAATCTGGTTACGGGTACGGTCACGGGTGTGGATGTCGTCAGCGGCAGTCCGGAACTGGTGATCAACGGCCAGACGTATGGCCTCAGTCAATTGGTTGCCGTCACCGCGCCATCCGCTGCCAACACGGCGTCCAGTAACACATCCGCAGATTAGAGAATCAGGAGAAACAGTATGCGTTCACTTACTTCCGCCGTCAGCGGCATGGAGCAGTTCCAACAGGAAATGGATGTCATTGGCAATAACATCGCCAACGTGAATACCGTTGCGTTCAAATCCTCCCACGATGATCTGGCCGATTCGTTCAGCCAGACACTGGATCAGGTTGGCCAGATTGGCCTGGGCGTGACAACCGAGAAGATCGCGGAGGACTTCGCGCAGGGCGCCATCTCGCAGACCGGCGTGTCGACCGATCTGGCCGTTAACGGCAATGGCTTCTTCCAAGTGAAAGATCCCGTGAGCGGCCAGGAATATGTAACGCGCGCCGGCAACTTCGAAGTGGACCAGAATGGCTACCTCGTGACGGATACCGGCCAGCGGGTCCAAGGCTACAACGACCTTGGTCTGAGCGCCATTGGCGACATCCAGATCGATGCCGCAGTTCGTCCGAGCGGTGCCAGTTCCACCGCCACGATGACCGGCTTCAGCATTGAGTCCGATGGGACCATCGAGGTCTCCATGTCCGACGGCACCGAATACACGCGCGGACAGATCTTGATGCAGAATTTCTCCACGCCGGATGCCTTGGAAAGTGTGGGCAACAACCTTTATATAGGGATCGGTGCTGCGGGACCGATCGGTGGCGCCAGCGCGCCAACCCCGGCGGCGTCCGGTACAAACGGACTCGGAAGTATCCAAGCCGGGTCGCTGGAGCTATCCAACGTCGATCTCTCCACTGAGTTTGCGAATCTGATCACGACCGAGCGCGCCTTCCAGGCCAACGCCCGCGTCATCTCTACCAGCGACACGATGCTGCAGGAACTTGCCAACCTTAAACAATCGCCTTAAACGATAATCCCATGGCTGACAAACCCTCCGAAACAAAGCCCCCGGCTGACGAGGCCGCCGACAAAGCTGCCAAGACTGATGCGTCAGCCGAAAAGACCGATGCGGCGCCGTCCGCCTCGGGCGGATTCATGGCGTGGCTGCCGCTGATTGTGATGATCGTGCTCATGCCGGTCCTGGCATTCGCGATGACACGCTTTGTGCTCGCCCCCCGATTGGTTCACGCCATGTCGAGCGGTGAGCAGGCGGACGCGGAGCCCGCGCCATCGGCCGCCCCACAGAAAACTCCCGAAGCCAAGGGCGACAATGGCAAAGAGAAACCCGCGAACTCGAAGGCCGAAAAGGGCAAAGTCCAAACCGGGCAGCACGTGCTGGCCCCTTTGGGCAAGGTGTTGGTAAATATCGCCGGCAGCATGGGGTCCCGCTATCTGATGGCGAACCTCACCCTGGTTGGCAACAGTCCGGACCTGCCCGCGCGTGTCGAGTCCAACAAGGATCAACTAATGGATCTCGCTTCCGGTGTGCTGTACAGCAAGAGCATCAGCGACCTGGAGCAGCCGGGAGCACGAAACCTCATCCGCAACGAACTCCGCATGGTCTTCAACAACGCCTTGGGGGAAGGCGTCGTTCAGGAGATTTATATCACGGAATTCGTGATCCAATAACCTGGCGCGGCCATCATGCCCACCGAAAACGGAGCTTCGAATCCGCAGGAGGTACTCAGTCAATCTGAGGTCGAGCGAGTCCTCGCGGAAGTCAATCGCACGACCGAGAAACCGCCAGAGGTCGCCAAACCTTTTCGCCAATCCTCCATCCTGCCCGAGAGTGAATTCCGTCGCGTCCGCGCACGCTACGAGCAATTCATCGAAGCTCTCTCGGGGCGGTTGTCGACCCACCTGCGCGTCGACGTGAGCATCGGCATGACTCGCCTGGAGACCGCCACCTTCCAGGAATTCATCGCGGGGACGACGACGCCATCGCATATGACGCTGTTCAAAGTCGAACCCCAACGCGGGGTCTGTCTGCTGGAAATCACGCCACGTCTTGCCCTGACGTTTGTGGATCGTCTCTTGGGCGGGCCCGGCCATTCGGTGGAGGCCAAGGACAGCTTGAGCGAAATCGAAACCATATTGTTTGACCAAGTGACGAGGATTCTCCTGAGTGAGTGGTGTGCCCAATGGAGCGACTTGCAGGAATTGCGACCCACACTGCTGGGTCATGAGATCGACGCCCGCTATCTCAACACGCTTCCCCGGACGGAAGTAATGTTTGTGCTCACGATGGAGATCGCGATTGGCGATTGCCGGGAGTCAGCGCGGCTGGGGTTCCCCTACTTCACGATCGAGCCCTTGTTGGCCAAGTTGGCTGCGGATGGGAAAACGACGGTTTCACAAATGCCGACGTCCACCGCGCCCAAATGGAACCAGATCTTCGCGAACGTCCAGATTCCTGTCGTCGTCGCGTTCGATGCGGTTGACCTCACTACCCGGCAACTCGCCGCCCTAAAGGTGGGCGATACACTCCCGCTGGAATCGGCGCGTCTTGCGGAAATCCGAGTCCGTCTCGGCGAAACGGCCAAGTTCGTTGGCACTGCGGGGACATCCGGCCAATTGTGGGCCGTGCAATTAACCCGAAAACTCTAGAACAAACCCATGAGCACAAATACCGAAAGCCCCCCCAATCTCGATATCTTGATGAACGTCGTCGTCAGGCTGTCTGTCGAGCTCGGCAGCTGCCAGATCCCCATGCGCGACGTGATGCAACTCAGTGTCGGCTCCGTCGTGCGGCTCGACAAGCCAACCAACACCCCCGTTGATTTGCACGTGAACAACACGCTCGTGGCCCGCGGCGAAGTCGTGGCGGTGGAAGACCGATTCGCGATCAAGATCACCGAATTGCTCGGGGGCGTGGCGTGAGAACGAAGTTACCCTGGCTCGACCGCGCCGCCTTCTGCGTGCTGATTCTGGACAGCACGACGGCGTTTGCCTCGACTTCTGATCCACTACCGGACGCCGGGCTGTCGGTATTGCGGGTGATGGGGGCGCTGGCGCTCGTACTGGCCTTGTTCTTCGGCGGAGTATGGATGGTAAAAAATCGCCGCCGAATTCCCGGTTTCCGTCGGCGCGCACCACGCCTGAATGTGCTGGAGGTGCGATCGCTTGGTAATCGACATTCGCTATGTCTGATAGCGTGCGAACAGCAGCGACTCCTGTTGGCCGTGTCACCCAATGGAGTGACCCTCTTGAGCCGCCTTCCCGAGGGGAAGGGCGAAGACCAGCCGCTGGCGGCAGGCGTTTCGCCACGAAACTTCGGCGCCATCCTTCAAGGATTTCTGGCGCAAAAAACATGAGGGCTCTTCGAACAGGCTGTCTGTGCGTGATCCTGATCAGCTCCCTCATGGGGGCTGAATCCGCTTCGGGCCAAACCAATCTGGCGCCGGCGGCGGGAGGCACGGGAATGCTTCCGTTTCGGTTTAACATCGGCGTCGAATCGTCGCCGCAGCCGAAAGACGTGGACATCGCGATCAAGGTTCTCTTTGCGCTCACGCTGCTGTCGATCGCTCCGTCGATCATACTTTTGATGACCAGCTTCACGAGGATTGTGATTGTATTGTCGTTCGTGCGTCAGGCCCTGTCACTGCAGGGCACGCCCGCCAATCAGGTGATCGTCGGTTTGTCGCTGTTCTTGACATTTTTTATCATGGCCCCGACGTGGGAGGGTATCAACCACGATGCGTTACAGCCGTACATCGCCAGTCAGATCACCGGTGACCAGGCCATGGATCGGGCGAGCACACACATTCGCGCCTTTCTGCTGAAACAAACACGGGCGAAGGATGTCGAGTTGTTTGTCGCCCTGGCGAAGATGGAACCCACGACGCCCGACGCGCTGCCGCTGCGTGTCATCATCCCCGGTTTCATCATCAGCGAACTGCGCACGGCGTTTCAGATGGGATTTCTGTTGTTCGTGCCGTTCATTCTCATCGACCTGATCGTAGTGACGGTGCTGATGAGCATGGGCATGATGATGATGCCGCCCGCCACCATTTCACTGCCATTGAAGCTGCTGCTATTTGTGCTGGTGGATGGGTGGTCGCTGGTGGTGCGTTCGCTTATCCAGAGTTTTGGAATCTAACCATGGACCCTGCATTCTGCGTCGAACTGTTACGAGCGGCGATCTTTCAAGCCGCCATACTGGTGGGGCCGATTCTGGGAGTCGCGATGGGAATCGGTCTCGCCGTCAGCTTGTTCCAGGCTGTGACGGCGATTCACGAGCAAACGCTGACGTTTGTCCCCAAGGTGGTGGGGATCGGCGTGACGTTGATTCTGCTGCTGCCCTGGATGTTACAGACCATGGTGCAGTTCACCACGTCGATAATCGAGAAGATGCCCCAAATGGCACGCTGACATGCTTCCATTCTTCACTCTAACATGGATGTTGGCGTTTGCGCGAATCAGCGCGATGCTGCTGATCTTCCCGGCATTCTCGTCAACAACCTTTCCTGTGCGCCTGCGGGTGGCGCTGGCGGCGATCCTTGCCTATATGATCAGTCTGCCATTGCCATCGATCCCCGTGGCCCCGTCCAGCCTGGGGTCGATCATGTGTCTCCTGGCTATTGAAATCAGCGTTGGAGTTCTCCTCGGATTCGTCAGCCGCATCGTATTCTTCGCGCTGGAGTCAGCCGGCCATATCATCTCGGCCCAGATGGGGTTGACGATGACCGCTGAATTCGACCCCTTCAACGCCGCCCGCTCTGACGCACTGAGCACCCTGTTGACGTTTCTGGCCATCACCCTGTTTTTCAGCGCCGACATGCATCATTGGTTTCTGATGGGACTCCAGCGCAGTTTTGACATTCTCCCGATAGGCCAGGCCCGCCTCGGCTCCGCTACGCTGGTCGATATCGTGTCCCGCACGAGCTATATTTTCGTGCAAGCCACGTTGTTGGCCGCCCCGATCATCGCGGTGGAGTTCCTTATCAACGTTGTATTTTCCGTGTTGGGTCGGGCCGTGCCGCAGATGAATGTGTTCATGGAGAGTTTCGCCTTCCGGATCATGGCTGGCCTGATCGTGTTTGGTCTTACGCTGGAACTCATGGCGCAGCACATTATGAACTGGCTCCGCAACGTGCCGGACGATTTCTTGCGCGTGGCCCAACTGCTGGGAGCTCACTGAAGGATCGGACACGATGGGACTCTTCGACGACCAGGGCGAAAAGACCGAGCAAGCGACTCCACGAAAACTGGAAAAGGCCTATCAACGTGGCCAGTTTGCACGGAGCGCCGAAGTTCAGACCGTATTCGTGCTGACATCCGGTCTGTTGGCGTTGACATTTGCCTGGCACGATGGCTGGCAGCGATTAATCGGGGCGACGTCCTACATCCTCGGGCACCTCAACGGTGTATCGCTGGCTCCCGCAATGATCCATGCGTATATCATCAGCGGAGCCTGGCTGCTCACGCAATGCGCCGGCCCGGTCATGGTGGCGACGCTCATCGGCGGTCTGTTGGCAGGTGGCATCCAGAATCGGTTTCACACCGCCTCGGAAGCCTTGGAGCCAGATTGGAACCGCATCAACCCGATCCAAGGATTGAAACGTGTATTCTCGATGCAATCAGCTGTGCCCACAGCCATCGCAATGACAAAACTCGCCGTGATCGTCCTCTTGTCGTACTCCGTGGTCAAAGAAATTCTCGCCGACCCAATCTTTTCTTCCATGGTAAGCGTGGCCCGTGTTGGCCAGTTCATGGCCGAGACCGCGATGAAGATCTTCATCCGTGTCATCGCCGCGCTGACAGTCGTTGCGGCTGCCGACTATGGCTATCAGTACTGGCGGACCAACCGCGACTTGATGATGACCAAGGAAGAGATGAAAGAGGAAGTCAAACAATCCCAGGTTAATCCCCGGGTCCGCTCCCAACAGCGCCGCTGGAGATTTCGTGCCTCACTCCGACGCATGTTGGCGGACGTGCCCAGGGCCGACGTGGTCGTAACCAACCCCACACGCCTGGCGATCGCGCTCCGTTACGATCGCCGCACGATGCGCGCGCCGAGGGTTGTCGCGAAAGGGGCGCGCCTAAATGCGGCACGCATCCGCGAAGTCGCGCAACAACATGGCATCCCGGTTATCGAGAACAAGCCGGTCGCGCAGATGATGTATAAATACGGACGGGTGGGCGCGGAGATCCCCACGCAATTGTACACCGCCGTCGCGGAAATCCTGGCATGGGTTTATCGGGTCAATCGATATCGGTATTTTGCTGAATTGAACCAAGCGAAGGTCTGAAAATGCCGCCATCCCATACAATTTTTGGACGCTTGCTTCGTTACGGCGATCTGTGGCTGGGCTTTGGCGTTTTGGGGACCGTGCTGTTGCTAATCCTGCCGATTCCGCCGTTCTTGCTCGACACGCTTCTGGCCGTGAGCATCGCCATGTCCATGCTCACTTTGCTGGTCATTCTGTACCTGAAGGAGCCTTCGGAATTCAGCAGTTTTCCGGTGCTTCTCTTGTTCCTGACGTTATTCCGACTGGCGCTCAACGTGGCCTCAACCCGCCTGATCTTATTGGACGGCTACGCGGGGCACGTGATCGAAGCTTTCGGCAGCTTCGTTGTGCGTGGCAACTACGTCGTTGGGCTGGTGGTCTTTCTGATTCTCGTTCTGATCAATTTCATCGTCATCACCAAGGGTGCCGGCCGTATTGCCGAAGTTGCCGCCCGGTTCACACTCGATGCGCTGCCCGGCAAACAGATGTCGATCGACGCCGAGTTGAACGCGGGCCTGATCAAGGAGGACGAAGCCCGGGCGCGTCGCCGGCATGTCGAACAAGAAGCCGATTTCTACGGCGCCATGGATGGCGCCAGCAAGTTTGTCCGCGGAGACGCGGTGGCAGCGGTTCTTATCACCATCATCAACGTCTTGGGCGGCTTCGGCATTGGCATCCTTCAGAAGGGTATGACCATGGGTGAGGCCATCCAGCGGTTCACACTGCTGTCGATCGGCGATGGGTTGGCGTCGCAGGTTCCGGCATTGGTAACCTCCACAGCCGCAGGCATTCTGATCACCCGGGTCTCGTCGAAGAACGATCTCGGGCAGGATTTGTCGAAGCAACTTCTGTCGTACCCGCGGGCTGTCATCGTGCTGAGCGGGATGCTTTTCCTCATGGCGTTGCTGCCGGGGTTGCCCATGATGCCGTTCCTCATACTGGCTCTGATAACCGGTGGACTGGCCTACGCCATCAAGAAATATAGCGCGTCGGTGCCGGATTCCGGCGCGAAACTGGCGGGAACGTCTTCAAAGACGGCGACGACCACGAAGAAACCGGACGCTTCAGCTACGACCCCATCTGGAGAAAAGCTGGAGGACCTGCTGTCGTTGGATACGTTGGTGGTTGAACTCGGATACAGCCTCGTCGGCCTTGCCGATCCGCGCAAGGGGGGTGATTTGCGCGAACGCGTGACGTCCTTGCGGCGGACATTTGCGCAGGAGATGGGCGTACTTATTCCGCCCGTGCGACTCCGGGACAATCTGCAACTTGGGCCGGAGGAATACCGGTTCTTGCTCCGGAGCGATTTGATTGCCAGCGGCCAGTTGATGCCCAACCACTCACTCGCCATGAACGTTACAAACAGCAAGACGACGCTCAAGGGGGTGCCCACGACCGAACCGGTGTTCCAGCTCCCGGCCACGTGGATCACCGAGAGCGAACGCAAGAATGCCGAGCTGGCAGGCTATACGATCGTCGACGCGGTGTCGGTACTGGTCACGCATCTATCAGAGACCGTCAAGCGGCAGGCCCATCTGATTCTTACGCGGCAGGATGTCCAGGTGTTGCTTGACAATCTCAAACAAACGCATCCGACGGTCATTAACGAACTGATTCCCGGCCAGTTGAATGTTGGCCATGTCCAGCGCATCCTCCAGAACCTATTGGCCGAGGGACTCTCCATTCGCAACCTCGCCGGCATCCTCGAGAAAGTCAGCGATTACGCAACCGTCACCAAGAATCCCGACGAACTCAGCGAGCACGCCCGGCGGGCCTTGGGAGCCCAGATTACCAAGAGTTATCAGGGCGAGGATGGTCGCTTGCGCGCCATCACGTTGGACCCGCGACTCGAGCAACAGATCGCGCAGGGCATGCGCACGTCGCCAGGGGAAGTAGGTCTGGTGTTGGAACCGGGTCTTGCGCGGCATGTGATGGATCAGTTGGGGAAGTGCGTGCCGCAGATGATTGCCGCCGGCCATGCCCCCGTAGTGGTATGCGCGCCGCAGATCCGCCTCGGGTTCCGTCGCTTTTTCGAAAGTGCGTTCGCGGAGTTGGCGGTGTTGTCCTACGCGGAACTCCCCACCCGCATACAAGTCCAAAACGCCGGCATGATTGCCTGTCCTCAATAAATCATGAACTTACGACGATTCATTGCCACCTCAGCCGCGGACGCGGTCACGCAAATCCAAGCCGAAATGGGAAGGGCAGCCGTCGTTGTCGACGTGCGGTCCCTGCCACGCCGTCGCTGGCAGGCCCAGCGTTTGGAGGTTCTGGCGACGATTCCCGAGGAGCCGCCGAAAGACGATCGGGTTGACCAATTGTGCGAAGAAATCTCTCGGTTAAAGCTCTCGCTTCACGCCCAGGCCCAAGTGTCCGCCACGGTCGAATCTGCACCCAAGCCCGCGACTACCATTACAAATGTCCATCGATTTCCGACACTCGATGAGGCGGGCGATTCGTGGCGCGTCCGCTCGTTGCTGGAAGACGGCGGACTGCTGCCGCTGTACGCGCAATGTGTATTGGACCGACTGCGGTCCCTTTACGGGAACTTACCACCCCGGACACTCACGCAAGAAATGATGCTCGTGCGGGCGGTCATGAAACAGTTTTGGAGCAGCGCTAAATCTGTGGAGGGTAAGCAGTTCCACGTGTTCGTGGGGACCACCGGTGTTGGGAAAACAACCGCGCTATCCAAATGGCTATCTCATGTCGTGCTGCTGGAAGGACGCTCGGCGCGTGTGTGGCGGCTGGACGGGCGCTCGGCGAATACGGCGGAAATGCTCAGCGTGCACGGGGACGTGTTAGGCGTGCCAGTGGAACGGAGTTGGACGGACGAGCCGATAACCGAAGAGTTGGCCTTTGTCGATCTGCCGGGCGTCTCGCCTTCGGACAGCCAGGCAATGGAAGAACTGGCAGAGCAACTCCGGCAGTTTCCCGATCCACAGCTGCATCTGGTAGTGAGTGCTACATGTGAGCCGGCACTGTTGCTGTCTCAGGTGCGCGGCTTTTCCGCGCTGCCGATCACTGACTTGATCGTCACACGATTGGACGAAGAAGCGCGTTGGAACAAGCTGTGGAATCTGGTGCTCGGCACAAAGTACCCGGTGCGCTTTTTTTCGGCCGGGCAAAATGTTCCTGGCGACTTCGCCGAGGCGACTCCTGAAGTGTTGTTCAAGCATCAATTCCCTCGGGAATAGCCTCGTTCTGATTCCAAGCCGCCTCTGGCAGACCGCCTGCTAAACCGCAACTGCGGATGAAACTACTGATTTTGCTGGGGGGACTGGTGGGGTTTGTTACGGGAATTGGCCTGGGGCTGATTCGGGAGAATTCTTTGTGCTCCATCATCCTGCACGCCTGTGTCGTGATGTACGTAGGAGGCCTGTTGATGCGGTGGTGGGGGCGTGTGTGGATTCGAGGTCTACAGCTTAGCAACGAGAGGGAGCCGCGGCATGACAAAGACCAGCTGCGCTGAAATTGAAGTGATCGCTCCGCCAGCAGAACCACGGGCCACGGCGCGCGAATTATGGCGCCGCTACCGCAAGACCAGCACCGGCAGCGTCACGGAAGGCGAGTTGATCACGCAATACCTGCCGTTGGTGAAATCCGTGGCGGGCCGACTGGCGATGACACTGCCGCCGCAAGTGGAGGCGGAAGACTTGTACAGCGGGGGCCTGATCGGTCTGGTAAACGCCATCCGCAATTTCAATCCTGCCAACGGGGCCAGTTTCGAGACCTATGCGCGCATCCGCGTTCGCGGCGCGATATTCGACGAACTGCGGCGGATGGACTGGGTGCCCCGCAGTATTCGCGATAAGGCGCGCAAGGTGAAGGCGGTGATGCAACAAATCGAGCAGGGCAAAGGCGCGTTGCCCAGCGAGCAGGAGATGGCCGCCGCGCTGAATGTTCCCGTTACGAAATACTATGAGTTGTTGGATGAGATCCGCCCAACAACCTTCATCAGCCTAGACGCGGTCGGAGATATGTCCGGCGAGGACGGCTGGACGGAGCACGAAGCAGTCGCTGATCTGAAAGCGATGAGTCCAGACGAGACGGTGGCGCAGCGTGACTTGGTGCGGTTGATCAGCGGACGGATTCAACAGTTGCCCGAGATGCAACGAAAGGTCTTGGCACTTTACTATTACGAGGGGTTACGCCTGCGCGAGATCGCGGAAGCGTGCGGGTTGACAGAGTCGCGTATTTGCCAGATCCACGCACAAGCGATCTTGGCCATCCGATCTTTCGTTCATCAGCTTGAACCAGAAGAGGTGTGACGCGTAGCGGCAGGGTTACTTCATGACTATCATTGTTGGTCTTATTGTGGTTCTCGGTGCGGTACTGGGCGGCTTCAGCATGTCCGGCGGTCATGTGGGCGCGTTGATACACGTCTCGGAGTTTATCATTATCGGCGGCGCAGCCGTCGGGGCGTTGATTGTGATGTCTCCGGTGAAGGTCCTGATAGATATCGTCAAAGGCATGCTGCAGATGCTCAAGGGCTCGCCGTACAGTCGCCAATCCTATGAAGATCTGCTGAAAGTGCTGTACCAGATTTTTATGTTGGGGCGTCGCAGTGGCATGATTGCGCTGGAAGAGCATGTCACCGCGCCACAGCAAAGCAGCATTCTCAGCAAGTACCCGAGCCTGGCCGGCAACCATCACGCGCTGGAGTTTCTCTGCGGAGCGTTGCGCCCGCTCGTCGATGGCCGCGTCAAGCCCGAACAGCTCAAGGGACTTCTGGAAGCCGAATTGACCGCCGCCGAGAGTGAACATCACGCGCCTGTGGGGGTGCTGCTTAAGACCGCCGATTCGATGCCTGGTTTCGGGATCGTGGCGGCCGTGCTGGGGATCGTCATCACGATGGGGGCCATCAATGGGCCGGTAGAGGAGATCGGCGAGAAAGTGGCGGCGGCATTGGTCGGCACGTTCCTGGGGATTCTACTGTCGTACGGTTTTGTCGGCCCGCTGGCGACGAACATGGAGTTTCTCGGCACGGCGGAACTGGCGTATTTGCGTTGTATCGCTGTCGCCGTGAACGGGTTTGCCACGGGATTGGCGCCGATCATGGCCGTGGAGGTGGCGCGCCGTGGATTGAGCAGCGAGCTGCGGCCTGGTGAACAAGAAATGGAAACGATGCTCAAGGCGCTCAACGTGCAGAAAGCATGACGCGCCATTCATTATAAGGTGGTGGAGGAGAATAATGGCTGCCGGAGGAGGAGGCTCTTGGAAAGTTGCGTACGCCGATTTCGTGACGGCGATGATGGCGTTCTTCCTCGTGATGTGGATCACGGCGCAAGACAAGAAGATCAAGGACGCCATCGCGCATTCGTTCAACGCGCCATTTCAGTCGCTCTCGAAAGCCCCTCCCAACCTTGTACCACGTGAATCAATGGGTGTCGTCCCGAGCCGCACCCTGCAGCAGGATCCCTTTTCGACCAAGGGCAAGTACGAATCCCCGTCCGTTGTTGAGGTGGAGCTGCTGCGGCAACTCAACGAGAACCTGCTCAAGGCGCTCAACAGCAACCCGGCCATGGAAGACGGAAACTCGGTCAAGCTCGAGCTCACGGGTTACGGGCTGAATATCACTGTGTTTGACCGCGTGCAGAAAGCGATCTTCGAGCGCGACTCGGCGCATCTGACGGATTACGGCCAGTGGCTGTTCTCCACGCTGGCGTGGGAGATCGCGCGGTATAAGAACTTCTCCCTCGAATTGGGAGGTCACACCGTCGCCGATTACCGGCCGCCCGATCCGCATTTGGACAAATGGGATTTGAGTGCCGACCGCGCCAACGCCGCGCGCCACGTCTTGGTCACTCACGGCGTCAATACCGAGCAGGTGTCGAGAGTCAGTGGTTACGCGGACACAGAACCCCTTCCGCAGACATCGCCGTCTGGCGAGGCCAACAACCGGGTCACGATCCAACTCGCGGTCAATCCGCATCTTCGATTGGGAGGAACCAAGAATCCATAATGCAACCCTTTACACCACTCATCGTCGGATCTCCGACGGTGGCCGGCGGGCTGAAGCCGTCCGCGTCATTCGCCACGCTGGGCCACGGTCATGAAAGCGCCCCCGGCGCATCGGATGCCAAGCCCGGAGTCGACACCGCTACGGGATCGGTCTCGCCAATCGGAAAGTCGTCCGACGAGCCACGCGTGACGCTCCAGCGCGAAGGTGACCGTGTTACGGGCATCACGATACATTGCACGTGTGGCCAGGTGCTGAATCTGGCCTGTTCGTACTGATTGGAGGCCGTATGCACACCAGGCAAATTCTTCAGCCATCGCGCGGCAGGTTTTACCTGTCGGCAACTGAACGACCGCAGAATGCCTTGAAAAACTGCTGGTTGGGAACTGTGGCACAAACTCTGCAAAGCTGTTGGTCACAATGAATGTCAGCCTCTACCAAGCGGCCGCTGGCTTGAGCGCTAATGCGCGATGGCAGGAGTTGATTTCCGAGAACCTCGCGGCCAGTGGTGTGCCGGGATACAAGAAACAGGATTTGTCCTTTGACGCCATCCAAGGGGGGGTGGCCTCGCAAGGTACGACGGGGAGCAACCTGCTCTCACATTACCTACTGACGTCGCCGACTACGTCCATCAATTTCCAACAAGGCGAAGTAAAGCAGACGGGCGTGCCCACCGACGTCGCCATCGAGGGTGATGGTTTCTTTGCGGTGCAATTGCCCGGCGGGGAGACAGGCTATACGCGCGACGGCGAGTTTCATATCAATGCCCAGGGGCAATTGGTAAACAAGTCGGGCGCCTTCGTGCTCAGCGACAGCGGCCCGATCCAATTCGATTCCAATAACCCAGCCCCCATTTCGATCTCTTCGACCGGAGAAGTCAGCCAAGGCACGGATGTGAAGGGTAAACTCAAGGTTGTCGGCTTCAACGATGTCCGGCTGCTTACTCCGGCCAGTCAAAATTGCTTCCTGGCGAAGGATCCGAAACTGCAGTCCACCGATGCCAGTAGCACCTCGACACTGCGCCAGGGCTTCATCGAGACTGCCAACACTTCTCCCACGACGGAGATGGCTCACTTGATTACCGCCATGCGCAACTTCGAATCAAACCAGCGCGTCATCCAGATGCAGGACGATCGGATGGGGCGCACGATCGCCGAATTCGGCGCCACAAGCGGAGGGTAACCCATCATGCTACGAGCGCTCTATTCTTCCGCGTCCGGCATGGAGGGCCAGCAATTGAACCTCGACGTAATTGCCAACAATCTGGCGAACGTCAACACCACGGGGTTTAAGAAGGACAAGATCGAATTTCAGGATCTGTTGTATGACAGCACGCGCTCGGCGGGGGCCGACCAGGGTTCTGGAAACCAACTACCGACGGGAATGCAGGTAGGCCATGGCTCGCAAGCGGTTGCCACGTCCAAGGTTTTCACCAATGGCGAGCTTTCGCACACGGGTGAAAGCCTCGATGTCGCGATTCAGGGCGACGGATTTCTGGAAGTGCAACTTGCCGACGGCACCAAGGCCTACACCCGTGACGGTGCGCTGAAGGCCGGGGCGGATGGCCGTATCACGACGAGCGACGGTCTCGTCGTGCAAAGCGGCTTTCAACCTGTGCCAACTGGCACAACCAGCATCAACATCTCGGCCAATGGAGTCGTCTCCTACACTACGGCTAGCGGCACGACGAGTTTTCAAGTTCAGCTCGCGCGTTTCGCGAACCCCAGCGGTTTGCAGAGCTTGGGAGGGAACCTGTACCGTGAGACGACGGCGTCAGGAGCTGCTGACCTTGGCAACCCCAACCAGAACGGCTTCGGCCAACTGGAACAAGGCTATCTCGAATTGTCCAACGTCACGGTCGTCCAGGAAATGGTCAACATGATCATGGCCCAGCGTGCGTATGAGGTCAACGCCAAGGCGGTGCAAGCATCGGACGAAATGATGCAGATGAGTAACAACTTACGGCGCTCATGAAATCGCTGTTTCTCACGCTCACGTGTCTGCTTCTGCTGGCCAGACCACGCGGAGGACTCGCGCTGCCCGAACCCACCAGCGAGTCCTCCGCCCTTCTCACTCCCGGACCGACGGAGGAAACCAATCAGCAAACGCGTGTGCTTGCGGAAGACGAGTTGCGGCAAATGCTCCGCACCATGCTGCAGACCAACTATGTCGGCGAGAAGGGCGAACTGGAACTACGGTTCATGCGGCCCTGGCACCCGTTGACTGTTCCCAACGAACCGCTGACGCTCAAAGTCTTAGAGCTGCCGACCCTCGGCGTGAGCCCCAGTTTCATTGTTCGGTTCGAGATCCGCACGGCTAACGCTTCTCTGGGCACGTGGCAAATGCCTGCTCAAGCCAGGATATTTCGCGAGGTGTGGATTGCACAGAGCCCACTGGCACACGGTCAGCTCATCGCCAAAGCTGATCTCAAACGGGAGCGGCGCGATGTGTTGGTCCTGCGCGAAGCCTGCTGGGAGGGGACTGAGTCTGAGAGAGCGGCGAACGAATTGGCCGTCAATCTGCCTGCGGGCGCGCCATTGTACGTCGGCACGGTAAGGCCGCGCACACTCATACGACGCGGCCAGTTGGCGGAGGCTTTGTTGCAGGATGGAGCGTTGTCGGTGTCGTTGGAGGTTGAGGTGCTCGAGGATGGTGCGTCCGGACAAACCGTGCGCGTTCGCAATCCGCGTTCGAGAACCACATTTCTTGGCAAGGTGCAGAATGAACAAACGATTCTGGTTGCTTTCTAGCCTGTTGGCGTCCATCGCTCTGGTCTGGCCATTGGCCACGAGGGCTGACAGCCTGTGGCAGGGGTCCGAACCGAGGTCGATGTGTGCGGACAAGAAGGCGGGGGCGGTGGGTGACATATTGACGATTGCCGTCCAGGAAACCAGTACGGCCAGCAAGGATCGCAGTACACAGACTACAAAGAAGACGGGGATCGACGCGAGCATCGCCACCTTCCTCTACTCGCCCGCGGCCAGCGGCCTCCTCACGCACAAGGGCCAACTGCCAGCTATCAGCACCAGCCAGCAAAACGATTTTCAGGGTGGCGGCACGGTCAGCAGCGATGAGAAAATCATCGCCATGATTCCGGTCCGGGTAATCGACGTGCTACCCAATCACAACCTCGTTATCGAGGGCACGCGGGAAACGGAATTTGGGGGAGAGACGCAGCGAGCGGTGTTACGCGGGGTTGTCCGCGTCGACGACATCGCGCCCAACAACACCGTCTACAGCTACAACGTTGCCGACGCGACGATCAAGTTCATCGGCAAGGGGCCGATCAGTGACACAGAGAAAAAGGGCTGGTTCACGAAGATTTGGGACAAGCTCACTCCCTTTTAAGATTGATGACCATGCTACGCAAACTCAAATTGCTGTTGCACATCTTGCTAACGCTGCTGACGGGGATTCCAAGCGGTTTTGCCATCGGAGTGCGGGTGAAAGATATCTCGCTACTCGCTGGCGCGCGCGACAATCAGTTGGTCGGATACGGCCTGGTCGCCGGCCTGGCGGGGAATGGCGACAAAAACCCCACCTATACGATTCAGACGATGGCCAACGTGTTGCAACGGTTCGGCATCACGATTTCTGCGTCCACCATCCAATCGAAGAACATTGCCGTGGTGATGGTCACCGCCGACATTCCTGCGTTCGTGAAGCCCGGCGAACGGCTCGACGTGGCTGTATCTTCGATGGGGGACGCGGATACCCTGCAGGGCGGCACGTTATTGCAGACGCCCTTGTTGGGTGCGGACGGGAAGGTGTACGCCGTCGCGCAGGGCGCGGTGTCCATCGGTGGTTTCACGGCAGGGGCCGAGGGTGCGGGCGGGGCGACCGTGCAGAAGAATCATCCGACGGCCGGGCAGATCGTCGGCGGGGCGTTGGTCGAACGGGAAATCCCCGCCACAGTGGTGCATGACAATACGATCGACCTGTTGTTGCGGGAGCCCGATTTCACGTCAGCTTCTCGTGTGGCGGCGGCCGTCAACGAACGTTTTCCCCAGAGCGCGCAGGCGCTCGACGCGACATCCGTGCGCGTTCGGATTCCCGAAGTGTTTCAAAGTTCGACGGTTGATTTCGTAGCGCAGGTTCAGGCTGTGGAAGTCTCGCCGGATGTGCCCGCCCGCATCATCATCAACGAGCGTACAGGAACGATTGTCGCTTCGTCGCGCATTCACATCTCCAGTTGTGCGGTGTCGCACGGCAACCTGACGATCACGATCGCTTCCTCGCTGGACGTCTCACAACCCAACGCACTCAGTCAGACCGGTGACACCGTGGTCACCCCGCGCACGGACACGAAAGTCACCGAAACGAAGGCTTCCCTGGTTCTCTTGCCCGAGATGCCAACCGTCGAAAAAGTCGCCGCCGCCCTCAATTCGTTGGGGGTCACCCCTCGCGACATGATGGCGATTTTTCAGGCGATGAAACAGGCCGGGGCCCTTCAAGCGGAACTGCTGATTCGCTAACCATGAATGTGTCCCCCTTGGAACGCCCGGTGCAGGCCGCGGACTTGCCGCTGGAAAGTCTGGCGGGCAACCAGCAACTGTCCGAGCGCGAGAAAATTGGGGAGTTGAGCCGCCAGTTTGAAGCGCTCGTCACGCGCCAGATTCTTCATGAGGCACTGAAACCCGTGATTGTTTCGAAGTACACCAGCAGCTCGACAGCCAATGAGATTTATCAGGACATGACTACCACGCAACTGGCGGATCGCGTCAGCCGGGGCGGGGGGTTTGGCTTGGCGGACAGTTTGACCAGCCAATTGACGCGACAATTGGCCGTCAAGGATCCCGCAGCCTCGCAATCCCTACCGCAAATACCACAGAAGATGGATAATTCACCATGACCGAGAAACTACAGCAGCTTGTCGACGCGCTACGCGAGGAACTCCAGCAATATGGTGAAGCGTTGGCGTTGCTTGATCAGCAACAGGAACTTATCAAGTCCCACACGGTGCCGCAATTGGCGGAAGTCGTCCAAGCCATCAACCACCAAATGGAGACTATTCGCCAGGCCCGGGAGTCTCGCACCTCATATCAGTGCGAATTGGCCGGCTTGCTCCAGATGGACGGGCAGAACAGCACGCTGGTGGAGCTGAGCCGGTTTATACCCGACGAATACCGGTTGCAGATCAACGCCCTCGTCGAAGAGAACAACAAACTATTGGGGCGTGTCCGGCAACGGGTCCGCCAGAATCATTTAATGCTGGCGCGTTCCGTGGAATTGATACAGCGGTTACTCGATAGTCTGCTTTCCACGGCGCGCACGTCGATGTACGACGATAGCGGGCAACTTGCCAAACAACTGATCGGGCAACGGTCGCTGTGGAATACCGTCGCGTAGAAGGAGGCACGACATGAGTCTCGGCCCAATCGGCACGATGAACATGGCAGCGCAGGCGTTGGAGGCGCAGCAGGAGGCCATTGAAATCACGGGCCAGAACTTGTCGAATATGACCAATCCGGCGTACGCACGCCAGCGGGTCAATATCACGGCCAGTCCAACCATCAACATGCAGATCGGAGTGCAAGGCACGGGCGTCGAGGCCGTCTCAATCCAACAAATCCGCGACGCGCTGTTGGATACACAAATCCAGACGGAGGATAGCACAACGAGTTACGTGGGAACGGCACAGACGACCCTGCAGGACCTCGAGGCAACTTTGGGGCAGGTGGTCGACACCAGCAGTTCGTCCAGCACAGGCTCTACCAGCGAGCCGGGATTGGGCGACTATATCTCGAACCTCTTCAACGCATTTCAGACGTTGTCGACTGACCCGACATCGCTGGCGAACCGCCAGGCGCTGATGCTGAATGCATCGAGCCTCACGACGGAGTTCAACCAACTTTCCTCCGGTGTGTCGGGCTTGCACGATTCGATCAACTCCGCGCTGCAGAACGATGTCACGAACGCCAATCAACTGCTGAACGACATCGCCAACCTCAACAACAGCATCTCGGTCACGGAGCTGACCACGCACTCGACGGCCAACGATCTGCGCGATCAGCGACAGGCGGACATCGAGCAATTGTCGAAGCTGGCGAGTGTCACCACGACGAACCAATCCGACGGCAGTCTGGCTTTGTCAATCGGGGGCGTGACGATGGTTTCCGGCAATCACGTATCGGACACACTCCAGGTATATACGAACAACTCGGGTCAGGATCTGGTGCAGGCGAAGACTGCCGGTACTACCCTGACCACGGGCGGCTCGATCCAAGCGCGAATCGATGTGCGAGACGGCGAATTGCAGTCATTGTCTGATGACCTCAACACCCTCGCGTCGACACTGATTACCACGGTGAACGCGGTCCACGCGACGGGATACAGCCTGAGCGGCACCACCAAGGCTCCGTTCTTTACCGGGTCCGACGCGTCAGACATCGGTGTGAACAGCGCATTGCTGAACGATCCGTCTCTGGTCCAGGCCAGCGGCACCCAAGGTGCCACGGGCGACAACCAAGTGGCCCTTGCGCTGGCACAACTGGCTGACACACCGCAGTCCGCGTTGAACAATATGACGTTTAATCAAAGTTACTCCCAGACCGTTGCCAACATGGGGCAGGCATTGTCCAACATCAACGATCAGGTGAACAACCAGCAGGCGATCCAAAACATGCTGACCCAGCAACGGGAGTCGGTTAGCGGCGTTTCCATCGACGAAGAGGTGAGCAACCTCACGGTCTATCAGCGCGCGTACGAGGCGAACGCGCGGATGATCAGCGTCGTAGACGAAATGTTATCGACATTGATCGGTCTGGGAACAGGAGTGCCATAACCCATGCGCGTATCCAGCTCAATGTTCCCCGACATGCTGACTCAGGAATTGGGAACGCTGTCGCAGAAGCTGCAGCAATTGCAGACCGAGTCCGCCACGGGCCAGCGTATTCGGGAGCCCGAGGACAATCCCGGCGCCGTGCAGCAGGTGCTCAACATGCAAAGCGAATCGAGCGAGCTGCAGCAATACCAGAACAACATCTCGACGTTGCAGGGAACGGCCGAGACCGCTGGCAGTGCGGTCAGTGCGCTGCAGCAAATCGCGTCGCAGGTTTCCGACATCGCCACGTCCGCCGGCGCCGGCACCATATCCCAGGACGATCTCGACGCCTATGCCACGGAAGTCTCACAACTGATCAGCGAAGCCGTGAGCACGGCCAATACACAGTACAACAGCAACTATCTCTTTGGTGGTACGCTCAGCAGCCAGCCCCCGTTTGTCGCGACGACCGACTCGAATGGGCAGATTACCTCCGTTGCCTATCAGGGAAACACATCCACCACCAGTGCTGAAATCGCCCAAGGTGTCACTCTCAGCATTGTGTCACCCGGGGCCAACACCTCGGGAAGCGGCTCCGGTGGACTGATCACCGACACCCGCACGGGCGCGGATTTCTTCGCGCATATGATCTCGCTCCGCGATCACCTCCTGTCCGGCGACGTACAGTCGATTACCAACACCGATCTTCCGGCGCTGCAGGCCGACCAACAAAACCAAATCCTCTATGCCACGAACATCAATGTGGCTGAGGGCCGCCTCAGCACGGCCGCGACCGCTGCCCAGACCCAGCAAACTTCGCTTACCCAACTTATCTCCAACGACGCCGACGCTGATCTCGCACAAACGATTACGAGTCTCAGCCAGGCGCAGTACGCCTACCAGGCGGCGCTCCAAACCGGCGCGACGATCTTGAAGCAATCACTACTGGATTACCTCCAGTGACGAACCTTTGCCCGGAGGATTGGCCAGCGGCAACGTGGCTCAGGCGAAGCGGGTGCGGTTGATGACGAGGGTTGCCTCGTCTATTGGGTCGGTGCGGCGACCGCCGGTGAAACGACATCGTGAGACTGCGACGCAGCCTTTCCTTGTCCGCCACTGGGGGTGGAGGTGGCGCAACCCAAACCCAGGAACAAAACCGCAAGCAAGATCCCAACGCATGTGAACGTGTGCTTCATGATAGACCCTCCTTTAAAGGTGACGGGCCGATTAGAGATGCACACCCGCTGAAAGGCAAGGCCAAAACCGGCCTCGCCCAAGTCCACCGAGCGCGGCATCACAGCGCCCCCTTGCCTCTGCCTGTCATTGGCCCGCCCGCGATTCCGAGATCGGTGCAGGCCTCCGCGAGGCGTCCGCTCCGCACCCCCGATCTCGGCCATTAACTGGCTTCGTTTTGGCTTTATTCCTGCCGAAAATCACCCTCCCGGCCCTGTTTTCCACCATTTATTCCCTATTTTTTGCCTCTTTTTTGCCCTTTTTTGCAAAACGAACCCAACTCGATTTTTTACCCAACCTATTCATTCCACAATACTTCCACGTTTTTCCGTTGGGTTCGTTTGGTAGAAACACTCTTCTATATAGACTAGCCCCCCACCAACGTTCCTTCGCCGTTGGCCCGCTCCGCTCCTTCCTCGCAAAACGTATGTCAAAGCCGAACCGAAGGTGAGACGCGACCACGTTGTGCCGAGGTCGCAGAACCGCCACCTATACGACACTAGTTCTTTCAAAGAACTACGCGCGCCACTCTACCACCACCGCACCCCCGCGTCCAGCAAAAATATCAATTCCCGATAATAACTTGCCTCACTCCGCTTTGTAGCAACTGTCTTGTCATGTGAGTTGGAATTCTGGGTTTTTGAGCAATTGGTTGAGCAGGATGATGAGTTTGCGCATGACGGCGACGAGGGCCACTTTGGGAGCTTTGCCGGCCGCGATTAGGCGCTGGTAGAACGCCTTGAATCGCGGGTTGGTAAACGCCGCGACCAGTGCGGCCATGTACAGCGCCCGCCTGGCAACCGCCCGACCGCCGCCGATCAGCCGATGACCCCGACGCGGGCCGCTATCACGATTAAACGGGGCCACGCCAGCCAACGCCGCCGCTTGCCCCCGGTTGAGAGCCCCCAACTCCGGCATCGTGGCCAACAGCACCACCGCCGTAATTTGACCCACGCCCCTCACTGCACAGAGTCGCGCCATCTTGTGCGCCAACACGGGCTCGGCTTGGACCAATTCGGTGATCCAGGCGTCGAGTTCTTCCAGTTGCCGCTCCAGTGCGCGCCGATGACGCTGCACCTGGCGGCGCACGGCCGGGTGCGTGGCGTGTTCCAAACGGTTGTGCTCGGCGCTGCGCAATTGCTGCACTTGCTGACGGCGCGCCACCAATTCGGCCAGTTGGCGTTGGGCCGCACTGGGAGCCGACGTAGCCGTAGGGCGCAGGCACTGACCGAACTCCGCCAGCACTTGGGCATCCAGTTGATCGGTCTTGGCCAACCGACCTTGCGCACGGGCAAAGTCGCGGGCTTGGCGCGGATTGATGACACTGATGGCCAGGGCCGATCGCTGCAGGGCCAGAACGACCGGGCGTTCATAACCGCCACTGGCTTCACACACCACGTGGACAGGGCCCAGAGCTTGGAGCCAACGCAACAACGCGCGGTGGCCAGCGGGGCTGTTGGCAAACTGACGGGACTGCGGCGGCGTGGTCAACGCATGCAGATCCAACGTGGCTTTGGCGATATCCATTCCGACGTAGACGAGCGACGGCAACATGGTTAGACTCCTCCTTGCAATGCGAGCTGGCGGTGGACGCCGCCGCTCTGGCAACTGTTCGAGTACAGGACCAAAGTCTGCCGACGGACCCTGCTACAAACGAACGCGCTCGTGGCGGTTCGAGGGCTGGAACGATCACGTCGGCGTTGCGCTCGTGGGGGGCATGCCCCCCACGAGCGGCCCTGTGGCTGAAGTTCATTCCTCAGCCACACGGTCTAAGGGGTCAACGCTTTACAATTTACACTTCGCTGTAATCGGCGTCAGACCTATAATCATGACAGATTCACTTCCCGCCGTAATCGGGGCCTAACGGGTCAGTCATTGCCTATTGACATACTGCAGCGGAACGCAACTTCAGGTTAGGGTCTTAACTTCAAACGTTTCCGCGTCTACGGCGTCACCGCTTTCCCCCTCGCACTTCCCTGAGATCAACTCTCCGCCCGTCACAGCCCGAGTTTGTTCGGACCCCTCACATACCGGCGATCTTTGCGGTACGGCGGACCACGTCGAACACACTGTCCTCGGCAACAACGTGGCCGCTGAGTTTCTTCCTGCTGGCGGCGATGACCCGGCGTCCGGTCTCGGTCTTGTCCAGGTTCACCAATGCGCCTTGGATCTTGTTTGCCAAAGCGCTGTCCAATCCCCTGCGCACGGTGATGGCGTCGTGGGGGATGGGATCGGTGCTGGCGAGGGTCACGAGATTCTCCGTTGCCATTCCCACCGCTTTTGCGACGCCAAGCGCATTGTCGTACGTCGCCCCGGCATCCACCCGGCCATCCAGAACGGCGGCAATCACCTTGTTGTGGTCGCCAGCGAACATCGTTGTCTTGAAAAAGTTCTCAGGGTTCATGCCCTTCTCGATAAGCATCGCTCGCGGGTACACGTAGCCCGAAGCCGATTTGGGGTCCACGAATGCGAACCGTTTGCCCCGCAAATCTACCAACGTTTTCAACCCGCTGTCCTTGCGGGCCACGATGATGCCGCGATACGTGGCGGCGCCGTCGATGATCGACTGGGCGATAATCCGAATCTTCCCGCCCCGGACGGCATCCACGTAGGCGAATGGTGAAAAACTTCCAATGTCCACCGTTCCCAACTCCATCTGGGTGCGGAGGTCTCCATAGTCCTTCGCGATGTACAACACGACCTTCTGCCCGATGGCGTCGGAAAGGTAGTCCGTGAGCGGCTGAAACTCAGCCCGCATTTCGGCCTGGCCCAAAACCGGCGTATACCCGAATTGCAGATCCCGAGCGGCAACAGGACGAGTCGCGAGGACGACCGCGAACACGGTGAGAAACAGCAGCGCACTATGACGGAGACGCATCATCGACTGCCTGTTGTATAGCGACTGATCGTCTGTTGCAAGTTGCCGTGTGCGTCAAAGACTTCCATGACGATCGGCATCTGGCCGATGGCGTGCGTGGAGCAACTCAGGCAGGGGTCGTAGGCGCGGATGGCCGCTTCGACGCGGTTCAGAACGCCTTCCTTCACCGGTTCGCCATGGATGTACATCTTGGCGACTTCCTCGACGGCCCGGCTCATGGCGTAGTTGTTGTTGCCGGTGGCCACGATGAGGTTGACCTTTTCGAGACGGCCGGTTTCGTCCACCCAATAATGATGCCAGAGCGTACCGCGTGGCGCCTCGATAACGCCGACACCTTCGCGACGGGCGATCGGAGCGTTGGTGCGGATCTCGGTGGAGAGAATGTCGGGGTCTTCGAGCAGTTGTCGGGCGCGTTCGATGGCGTACAGGTTCTCGATCAAGCGGGCGTAATGATAATAGAGCGAACCTTCGACGACTTTGCCCTTGCGCAGGCGGTGGAACAAATCGAATTCCTTTTGTGCCAGTGGTGTGGACATCTTCTCGGCGGCATTGAGGCGACCGAGCGGGCCGACGCGGTAGGCGCCGCCGGGCCAGCCGAGTTTGCGGTAGTAGGGAAATTTGAGGTAGCTCCAGTTCTCGACGTGTTCGGCGATACGATCGAGATACTGGCGGCCGTCGAAGCGTTCGATCAGCCGGCGCTGGGCATCCACCATCCGCAAGGCGCCGTCGTAGAGGGCAACCGCGTTGTCGTCGGTGACCATGCTGAGGTAGCCGGTCGGGAACGCGGCGAATGCTTCCATTTCTTTCGCGTGTTTCTCCATCCAGGCTTTCATCACCGCGATGCCGTCCTGGGCAAGAACGATCATCGGTTCCACCTGTGACAGCATCGCGTCGCGGTCGGCGACGGCAAGCCCCTTGGTGACGCCCCCGGGGACGGCGAAGTTGGGATGAACGCGGCGTTCGCCAAGTTTGGCGATGATTTCCTGGCCGAATTTCCGCAGTGTGATCGCCTTGACGGTAAGTTTCGGGTCGGCTTGGTAGAGGCCGACCACGTTGCGGATGGCTGGATCAGCGTCGAACCCCAAAATCAAATCGGGACCAGCCAGTTCGAAGAAGTGCATCGAATGTGACTGGATCGTCTGGCCCATGTGCATCAGTTCGCGCAGCAATCGCGCGGGCCGCGGCGGTTCGACGTTGAGGATTTCGTCGCACGCTTTGGCCGAGGCGAGATGGTGGCTGACCGGGCAAATACCACAGATTCGTTCCGTGATCAGGGGCATCTCGTAAAACATCCGGCCTTCACAGAATTTCTCGAAGCCGCGGAATTCGTTGACGTGAAACCGCGCCTGCGTAACGTTGCCCGCGTCGTCAAGATGGATGGTGACTTTCGCGTGGCCTTCGATGCGGGTCACCGGTTCGATTGTGATGGTGTTCGCCATGGTTATGTCAATGCCAGTCAAGGTATTTGCCGGTCAACGCCGGCTTGCGGCCCGCGGCCAATTCGGTGAGCGCGTAAAAAATCGTGTCAGCCGACGGCGGGCAGCCGGGGACGTGAACGTCCACCGGGACCACTTGGTCGAGTGCCCGCGCGTCCTGCATGACGGCGAGTTCAGGGTCGTTCGGTACGCGGCCTTCCGCGGTGCTTTCGGTTTCGATGTAGGCGCGCCGCAACGCTTCGCTGCAGGAAACCCCGTTGCGCAGCGTCGGCACGCCGCCGAACACCGCGCAATCGCCGAGCGCCACGAGCACTTTGCAGCGGGCGCGCATCTGCTTGGCAACGTGTTCCCCGGTGGAGTTATTGACGCAGCCTTCGAGAATCCCGACGTCCACGCCGCTTTCGGGCGGATGCTTTAAGTCGGTGATCGGCGTTGCAAGTAGCGAGACCTGCTCCAGGAGCGTGACGATCCGTTCGTCGATGTCCAGCAACGACATGTGGCAACCGGCGCAGCCGGCCAGCCAATCGCTTGCGACAGTGGGCTTGTTCGGCATGGTCACAATCCTTTCCTTACTCGGGTCCCGCGAGGTGCACGAGCGCTTCGGGCGACAACGTCTGACCCATCCGTTCCGCCAGTTTCACGAACGTCTGCCCGTGGGCCGGCACCGATGCCGGCGCGCGCAGCAGCGGCACGACCGGCAACCGCCGGCCTTCGAGATTGACCACGTGCCCGCGTTGCTCGGCCCATGTGGGCGAGGGCATCACCACGTCCGCCGCATCGGTCCATGCGGAACGGACAGCGGCGTGGACGACGGTGAACTCGCTCTGCGGCAGCGGCTGGCTATCGCTCAGGTCATCGCCCAGCAACACATACAACGCGTCGCCGCGCACCGGCCGCGCATCGATGCCGAGCCGGGCCGCACCGACGGCGTTGGCGCCTTTGACCAACGGCAGGAACCGCGCTTGTGCCGGCAGGGTTCGCAGGGCCGCATAGACGCTGCTGCTGAGGCCGGAACCGTAGAGCAACACCGGCCGCTGCGCCGGGGCGATCGCTTTCTTCAATTCGAGCACGCCACTGACGCGCAGATGGTAGGTCGTCTTCAACCGCTCGAACGGCGACGCGGCGTGGAACGAGATGTCTTCGAGTTCGAGGTGCAGTTCGGCCCAGTCATCGATGCTGGTGGTCTCGTCATTGACGACGATCAACCGCGCCCCGTTGTCGAGCGCCCGCCGGATCAGATGACCGAGCACCTTTTGGTTGTGAAGCGGGTTGCCGCCGATGACCGCGATGCAATCAGCATTCGCCACGTCACGCAACGAGCCCCTCGTGCCAAGATCCAGCGGCGGGACTTCACCCGACAACAACGCGATTTCGCTGCTCTCCAGCACATCGTGGAAAAACCACTCGAATGCCGCCAGTGACTCGGACGTGAGCCGGGGCGACGCGACGCCGGCGACGAGGTGCGCTTCGCTGAATCTCGTTCCGATCAACGCCAGCGCGTCGTCCCAGCTTGTTTCCACAAGTTGGCCGTCGCGGCGGACCAGCGGCTGGAGAATTCTGGCGGGTCTCGGCTCGACAACTTCGAACCTGCCTGCGGAGCAGAGCAGGCCGCCATTCGGAGCGTCCCAATCGCCTTCGACGCGCAGCAAATGATTGTCACGCGTGATCGCCTGGATGCCGCAACCCACCGCGCAGCCCACGCAGGTGGCGGGCGTGCGTTTGATTTGCGATTCGTGACCGAGATAGACGCTTTGCCGATCGTGCAACGCACCGGTCGGGCAGACTTGCAGGCAGGTGCCGCACGAGACGCAGGTGGATTCACCGAACGGCACGTCGTCGTCGGCGCAAATCATCGTGCGGGCGCCGCGCTGGTGAAGGCCGAGTGTGTGGTTGGCGGCGATGTCTTCGCAGGCGCGGACACAACGCCGGCACAGAATGCAGCGGCCATGGTCCATCACGAAAAACTCCCGCGTTGCATCGACCGGCCACTGCTTCTTGTAATTCGGCGCGTACGTCCAGCAATCAAGGCCATGCTCGTAGCCGAGTTTCTGCAATTCGCAGTCGGTCGTCTCGCCGGTGCCGCTGGCGGGGCAGAACATGCAGTAATGCGTCCGTTCCGAGAAGATCATGTGTAGCGACGCTTTCCGCGACGCGATGACGGCTGGAGTATCGGTGCGCACGACCATGCCTTCGGCGACTGGGAACGTGCACGACGGCTGAAGCGAGCGTTGTTTTTCAATCTCGACAAGGCAAATGCGGCAGGCGCCCTCCGGTTTGAGTCGCGGATGATAGCAGAGCACCGGAATGTGAATACCGGCCGCGGCGGCGGCTTCATAGACGGTCTGCCCGACTTTGGCTCGCACGGGTTGGCCGTTGATTGTGATATTGACAGGAGCGAGCTCGTTCATCGTGTCTCTCCGCTGGCGGCAGTGACCGGTTCGGGGCGCGGCAACCCCATCCGGTCGAGCCATTCGAGGTCGCAACGCAGGCAGCGTTTCGCTTCCGTCCGCGCGACTTCCTCGCTCAGACCAAGTTCGACTTCCTTGAAGTTGCCGTCACGCTCGGCGACGTTGAGCCGCGGCATTGTTGGACGATGCGCGCTGGCGAAGTCGTCAAGATTATGCAACGGAGCGACGTCATGCCGCGGCGTAACGAATCGTGGCTTCGGCATCTGGCCCGTGCGGAGCCATTCATCCACGGCGACCGCGACGAGATTACCCTGCGCAATCGCCTGGACAATCGTCGCCGGCCCGGTCACGGCGTCGCCTGCGGCGAACACACCGGGGCGACTGGTGCCAAACGCTTCGTTGACGACGAAAGTACGGCCGCGCGTGGTGGTGAACTGGTCGGGTTTCATCCACGATAGATCCGGCGTCTGGCCGATAGCCGGAATGAGGAAGTCGAGTGGCAATGTGAAACTTTCCGATTCCATCGCGACCGGCTTGCGGCGCGCGGTGTCGTCGAATTCGGCGAGTCGTTGGCGCATGAGCCGCACGCCGGTGACAGCGCCGTTGCCGAGAATCTCGACAGGATTGACCAGGGTGTGGAACCGGATGCCTTCGTGGAGTGCGCCTTCGATTTCTTCGGGCAAGTGCGTCGCCGGCATGTCGTCGCCGGTGCGGCGGTACATGACGTGGACTTCGTGGGCGCCGAGCCGCAAGGCCACCCGGGCGGCATCGATCGCCACGTCACCGCCGCCGACCACGCCAACGCGTTTGCCGTGCAAGTCGGGGATGTTGGCTACGGAAACGCCACCGAGAGCCCGCTGGCACGATTCGAGCGCGATTTCGCGGAGAAAATCGAGCCCATTGATGACGCCGTTTTTGTCTTCGCCGGCAACCCCGAGTTGACGGCTGCGCCACGCGCCGATCGCGAGCACAACAGAGTGGAAGCCTTGCTTGTCGAATAGTTCGTCTAGCGTGAAATCCTTGCCCAGCGTCTGGTTGCAGCGGATTTCGACGCCGGCGCGTTTGATGTTATCGATTTCAAGGAACAACGGCTGACGTGGGAGCCGGTATTCGGGGATCGCGCAACTCATCATGCCGCCGGGCACGGAGAGCTTTTCGAACACGGTAACACCGTACCCGAGTTGGGCCAGGCGCAAAGCGGCGGTGAGGCCCGCAGGGCCGGCCCCGACGACAGCGACTTTCTTGCCGGACGCGGCCTGGCGTTGCGCGGGCGTGCCGAGTGGTTCGGGCGTCCATGGCGCTCCGAGTTCGTGCTCAGCCATGAACCGTTTGGTCATGCGGATGGCGATCGGTTCGTCGAGTTCGGCGCGGCGGCACTTGGTTTCGCAAAACGCCGGACAGGCCCGCCCGCAGATGATTGCGAACGGATTGCGTTCACGATGAATGGCAAGGCCCTCCGCATACCGGCCCTGGGCGATAAGCGCGAGGTACGCCGGCGTGTCCACACCGACGGGGCAGGTGTTGACGCACTTGGCGCGAACGAGTTTCTTGCACTGGCCGGACGGACAGAGCTGTTCGTCGATATGGGCCAGCATTTCCTGTTCGAAGAACCGCAAGACTGACATCACAGGTCCGGGCGTGCGCTGACCGAGGCCGCAAAGCGATGAACTCATCATGTGGGCGGATATGTCGCGGATGGTCTGGAGATCCTTGCGCGTGCCCTGGCCTTCGGTAATGCGGGTCAACACTTCCAGAAGACGCTGGCCGCCGATGCGGCAGGGGACGCATTTGCCGCACGATTCGGCGGCGGCGAAAGTGAGGAAGTATTTCGCCAGTTCGACCATGCAGGTATCGTCGTCCACGACGATCATGCCGCCACTGCCCATCACCGCACCGGCTTCCTGAAGTGAATCAAAATCGACGGGTGTGTTAAGTGACGAGGCCGGAGACAACCGCCGAGCGGACCGCCAGTTTGGACGGATTTGAACGACCGGCCGCCGGGGATCCCGCCGCCGACGTCGAAAATGATATCGCCGAGCGAAATGCCCATCGGGACTTCGATGAGGCCGGTGTTGTTGACTTTGCCGGTGAGCGCGAAGACCGCCGTGCCGGGAGATTTGGGGCTGCCGATGGTTTTGAACCACGCCGCGCCATGAAGGATGATCCGCGGCGCCATCGCGTAGCTCTTCACATTATTGATGTTGCTCGGCTTGCCCCAGAGACCGCTGACGGCGGGGAACGGCGGACGCGGACGCGGTTCGCCTCGGCGGCCTTCGATGGAGGCGATGAGGGCGGTTTCTTCGCCGCAAACAAATGCACCGGCGCCACCTTTGAGGATAATGTCAAAGGTGAACTTGGTGCCGAGAATGTTCGTGCCGAGCAGTCCGAGGTCGGTGGCCTGTGCGATCGCCGCTTCGAGCCGGTCGATGGCGAGCGGGTATTCTTCGCGGCAGTAAATGATGCCTTCACGCGCGCCCATCGCGTAACCGGCAATAGCCATGCCTTCGATGACGGCGTGCGGATCGCTTTCGAGGATCGACCGGTCCATGAATGCGCCAGGATCGCCTTCGTCGGCGTTGCAGATGACGTACTTGGTGTCGCCGGGCGATTTGCGGCACAATTCCCATTTCACGCCGGTCGAAAACCCTCCGCCGCCGCGGCCGCGCAAGCCGGATTCCTTGATCGCGCGAATGACTTCCTCGGGCGACCACGTGGCGAGGGAGCGGGCGAGCGCGCGGTAACCGTCGCGGGCGATGTACTCTTCGATTTTTTCCGGATCGATGATGCCACAGTTCGAGAGCACGATTCGGATTTGTTTGCCGGTGAACGGCAGGTCACGGAATTGCGGGACGTTTTGAATCGCCTGCGGCTCGTCGGCGGGCGGTTCGGCTTCGGCCATGCGGCAGATGGCCCATTCCCGGACGGGCCGGCCGTTGACGACGTGTTCCTCGATCAGACGCGGCACCATGTCGGGATGGATGTTGGCATAAAACACATGCGAACCGCCGTTGAGTTGGATGTCCACGAGCGGTTCCTTGGCGCACATGCCGATGCAGCCGACGCTCGCAACGGGCACTGTGAGTTTCCTGCGAGCGAGTTCCTGTTGGATGGCGTGCATCGTCTCGCGCGCGCCGGCGGCGATGCCGCAGGTGCCGGCCCCGACAAAGATGGCGGCGCGAGCGGTCAGTGCCTGCTGGAATTGTTCGCGCAGTTGCGCCAGGTCCTGGATGGTATTGAGTTTGGCCATGGCGTGATTCTCGTTAGTCGAGTGCTTTGACACGCTGAATGAGCGTGTCGGAGTTGAGCCGACCGTAAACCTTTTCGTTCACCAGTGCGACCGGCGAGATGCCGCACGAACCGAGGCAATAGACGACTTCGAGCGTGAGCTTGTAGTCGGGCGAGGTCTCGCCGGCGGCGACGCCGGTGGCGTGCTGGAGCGCGTCGAGGTTTCTCCCCGAACCGCGCACGTGGCAGGCGGTGCCATCGCAGATGCGAACGAGGTTGCGCCCACGACGTTTCAGATGAAACTGCGCATAGAACGTCGCGACACCGTAGATGCGGTTCAGTGGGATGCGTGTTTGTTTCGAGATGAACGCCAGCGCCGGGCGCGGCAGGTAGCCGTAAAGGTCCTGAGTGCGTTGGAGGATCGGAATGAGGGCCCCTTTCTGACCCTTAAATTGCACCAAAATACGGGTGAGGCGGCTGAAGTCAACCGGCGGCTCGTTGGTCGCGGTTGCTTGACCGTGCTGGATGCTGGTGGCCATGAACATAGCTCCCTTCTTCCGTTGGCGTTACCTGCCGTCCCAGGGGCCTTTGACTTTACCGATGGCGAAACCTTCGACAACCTTGTCGCCTTCCAAATGCTCGGCTACGATTCGGCGGGCGGCAGTAGGTGTGACTTTCGCGTACGTGACCATCACGCCGCCCTTGCCCTCGACGCGGATGACTGGTTCCTCGACACAGAGCCCCATCTCGCCACTGACCGCGACTTCGACGTGGTCAATCCCACGCTTTTCGAGTTCATCGAGTGTGGTGGTCATAATATCGCGCGCGCCAGCGGCAATGGCTGCGGTACCCATACTGAATACGATGCGGTACTTCTTCTTCGCTCCACGCAGGGCAAGATGTCGTTGTGCCCGCTCTCTGAGTTTTTGGAGTTCTTGGATATTAATGACGTGCCTCCTTTTCCCTGATGCCGAAGAGAGAAAGCTGGATTGTCGCAATGGTGAGGGGTGAACTGCGCGGATCAGGTAGATAACCGGGATCCGGCGAGCATGTGCAGTACCATCGGTCTAAGGAAGTCTTGGGCTTCACGGTGGTGCTCCCCGCGAACCAGGCGGTTGCACGGGACCTTGTGAAACTTTTCACAATCTTACACCCTTTGTCAATTCTAATCACGCGCGGGTCGATCGCCCATATCCTTCATGCGGTCCACTCGCATGGCGATTTGACTGCGTTTGCGCGCGTTTTGACACGAGTGTGTCGGTTCCGCGCGCAACTGTACCGCCATTCAGAAAGGGTTCGGCGCAACATGGCACGGGCTTTAATCGCCGCCTCTCGATCAAGGAAAAGAGACATTCGCCAGTGGAATTGCCGGCGACCATCTTGACAGTGAAAAGACTTGGCCCGAGTATTAGCGGCAGATACGGAGGCAACTATTATGGTCAAGACCCCTGCCTATGCTGCTGCTGTTGCGAAGGCGCCGCTGGCGCCGGTATTCATCGAACGCCGCGAACCCGGTTTGCACGACGTGCTCATCGACATCCTGTACTGCGGTGTTTGTCACTCGGACATCCATCAAGTCCGCGACGAATGGGCCAGTGGCATTTTTCCGATGGTGCCGGGCCATGAGATCGTGGGACGCATTACGAAAGTTGGCGGCAAGGTGACCCGGTTCAAGGTTGGCGACTTGGCCGGCGTCGGCTGTTTCATTGATTCCTGCCGGGAATGTCCCGAATGCAAGGCCGGGCTGGAGCAATATTGCCAGGTCGGGCCGAACTTCACCTACAACAGCCGTGAAAAGGACGGCAAGACCCCGACCTATGGCGGTTATTCCACTCGCATTGTGGTGGAGGAGCAATACACGCTGCATGTGTCGCCGGAGCTGCCGCTGCACGGTGTGGCGCCGTTGTTATGCGCGGGTATCACAACGTACTCGCCCCTGCGTCATTGGAAGGTGGGCAAGGGGCAGAAGGTCGGCGTGGTGGGCCTGGGCGGACTCGGTCACATGGCGGTCAAGCTTGCCTCCTCCTTCGGCGCGGAAGTCACGGTATTCAGTACTTCGCCCTCCAAACAGGCGGATGCGAAGCGGCTCGGTGCGCACGACTTCGCGCTGACGTCCAAGCCCGGGACAATGAAATCGCTGTCCAACCAGTTCGACTTCATCATGGATGCGGTTTCCGCGCCGCACGACTATGCCGCGTACCTGGAGACATTGAAGACCGATGGCGTGATGGCCTGCGTCGGCGTTCCCACGGAGCCGATGTCGGTGCCCGCGTTTAGCCTCATACCGCGACGGCGAAGCCTGGCCGGTTCGATGATCGGCGGCATCAAGGAGACCCAGGAGATGTTGGATTATTGCGCCGCGCACAGCATCACCGCGGACGTGGAAGTCATCCCGGTCCAGCAAATCAACGAGGCGTACGAGCGCATGATCAAGGGGCAGGTGAAATACCGGTTCGTCATCGACATCGCCAGCCTCAAACAGCCTTAGACGTGCGGTCAAAAAAACTCCCTCTGCCAGTCCACTCCGATTGCCTCACGGCGAGGAACATCCTCTGCCTTGCAAGCGAAGGCTGACCTGTATCACTGGGGGCGGACCAGTCTCCCTCCGCCAATGGCTGGGCTACGACACCCCAAGCGCCCGTAGCCCCTGAAAGACAATCAGCGAAGCGACGTATGCCAGTATCGTCATGTACCCGAGCTGAAAGGCGGGCCATTTGAGGCTGTTGGTTTCACGGCGCGTGATGGCTTGTGTCGCGAGACATTGCATTGCGAGGACGTAGAAAACCAACAGGCTCGCGCAGGTGGCGGTCGTGAAAACTTTGGCCCCGTTGGATCGCTGGGCGCGGCGCAGGGAATCGTAGAGTGACTGCGGGTTTTTCTCGGCAGCATCTTCACCCACCCCGTAAACGACGGCCAGCGTCGAGACCACGACTTCGCGCGCGGCGAAGGAACTGATGATGCCAATCCCGATTTGCCAATCGAACCCCAGCGGGCGGATGGCGGGCTCGATCCAGTGACCGAGACGGCCGGCCGCCGAGTTCGCCAGCGCGGAATGACTGATGAGCCGGCCCGCTTGTTCCTGCAATTCGTCGGCGGACGGGCCGGTCAGTTTCGCGGCCTGTTCCTGCAGGGCGATGGCTTCGGGGGGCGCCGCGCTCTTGGGATATGTCGCCAGCGCCCACAACGCGATTGAAATCAACAAAATCACCGTCCCGGCTTTCCGGATGAAGACCCACGCGCGGTCCAACATCATCAGGATCGCCGTCCGCAAGCTCGGCAACTTGTAACTCGGCAACTCCAGCACCAGGGGATGCGTCTCGCCCTTCAAGATCGTGTGTTTCAGCGCCAACGCGGCGCCAATCGCCGCGACCAGACCCAGCGCATACGCGCCGCTAAACACGACCGCCGCCTTCCATGCGTCGTGCGCAAACAGCAGCGCCGCGAGCATGCTGTACACCGGGATCCGGGCGGAGCAGGACACGAGCGGCAGGACGAGAATCGTCATCAACCGGTCCCGTTTGTCTTCGATCACCCGGCTGGCCATGATGGCAGGAATGGCGCAGGCATGCGCCGAGAGCAAAGGCACAAACGCCTTGCCGGGCAGGCCGACGCGGCGCATGAGGCGGTCCATCACAAATGCCGCGCGCGCCAGATAGCCGGTGTCCTCCAGCAGCGAGAGGCAGAAAAACAGTATGCAAATCTGCGGGAGAAACACCAGCATCCCCCCCATGCCCCCAACGACACCCTTCACGAGCAGGTTGCGCAAATCGCCGGCCGGCATGCGTTGCCCGATCCACGAACCGAGATTCGTGAACAAGGCGTCGATCAAATCCATCGGGATGTGCGCGATGCGGAAAATCAGGAAGAACACACCCAGCATCACGCCAAAAAACACCAGCACCCCGATCACGGGATGCGTCAACACGGCGTCCAGCCGCTCCGTCCACGGGTGCGTATACGTCGCGTCCGGTGAATGCTCGACACAGCAACTGGCGATCGCGTCCGTCCACGCGTAGCGGGTTCTAAACCGGCAATCACCGCATGCGGCGCACGTCGCCACGGCCGGGACCGACACCGGCGAGGTCTTCAGGCGTTCGACGGCTCGGCGCAGCTCGTCAAGCCCGCGGCCGGTGCGCGCGACCAACGGAATGACCGGGCAACCGAGTGCGCGCGCCAGTTTCGGGGCGTCGATGCGGACGCCCGCCGCCTCGGCAAGATCCATCATGTTGAGGGCGATCACAACCGGTAGTTTCATCTCGACTATCTGGCTGACGAGGAACAGGCTCCGGCTCAGGTTCATCGCGTCGACCACCACAATCGCCGCGTCCGGCTCGGCCGGTCTTCGGAGATCGTCCGGTGATCACGTCCACGGCGACGCGCTCCTCCTCCGATGTCGCCTGCAGATCGTAGGACCCGGGCAGATCAATAATCTCGATGGTTTCACCCTGTACCGTGAAGTGGCCGACGCGGCGCTCGACGGTGGTGCCGGGATAGTTCGCCGTCTGCGCGCGCAACCCCGTCAAGGCGTTGAAGAGCGTGGTTTTTCCACCGTTCGGGTTGCCTGCCAGGACGAGTCGGTACGTGTCCCCCGACACGACTTTCGCCGGCGAACAACATGACGCCGTTGCACTCATGCGCACCGTTCGACGACCACGTGGCGCGCCAGCCGACTCGACACACCGATGCGCGCCCCCAGCAGACGGAGGATGAGTGGGTTGCCGTGGCGGACAACTTCGAGTTCGCGCCCGACACACAGCCCCATCGCCATAAGTCGTTGCATCGCCGCTCCTGCGGGTTCGATGTGCCGGACGACGGCCCGCGAGCCGGACCGCAGTTCGTTCAAACCGCACCGGCCCCGGACGGTCTCGGTGGCCGGTTTGGCCGGTGTGATGGATTCTGTCGTCATCGATGCCAACATGCGTGATTCCCTTGCAAGCTTACCCGTGTTGAGAAGAGCGCAGGAACCGTTCAACCTCCTCGGCAATCAGGCGGTCGAGTTCGGCGACGATTTCGGCGTTACGCTTGTCGAGGGTGGATTTCATGGGCGGCTGGCGATCTGAAACTGTTCCAGCCAATGCGCGAGTCGCTCACTGGTTTGCTGGCTGATGAGATGTTCGATCTTGCAGCTATCCACTTCGGCTTGGTGTTCGTCCACGCCGAGGACATCGGTGAGAAAGGACTTGAACGTCGCTTTCTTGGCGCGTATCGCTTCGACCGCTTCGAGCCCTTTGACGGAAAGCTTGACCATCCGATGCTCGTTGGTCGCCACATATCCGCGCTTCTTGATGGCGCGCAGATTGATTGAGACGCTCCCCCGCGTGATGCCGAGTTCGCGGGCAATATCTGAAACCCGCGCCCAACCACCGTATTCCAAGCCCGATTCATAAATGGCGAGCAAGTGATGGGCGGCGCTATGGGTCAGTTCGTTGGCCTCAAATTCCTTCCACGTTTCCATCGTGTCAATAGCATGATAGACAGAGAATGTTTGATATGTCAAACAAACATTTGAGCTGTCTATCTGTTTCCTCCCACCCATCGACTGCGGGGCCACTACCGCACCTATGAGAGCCGACTCAGACCATGTAAAACCGGACACACGTCTGGCAACTATCTATCTGAGCAGTAGCGAATTAGCACCCTACACGGCACCGCCTCATGGCACACCGTTGGTACAGGGAGTGATTTGATCAGGATAGAGAAACAACGATGGGAGACTATCGCCAAAGCCCTGATAGGTCCACCGCAGACAGTCCGAAAGAGGACAAAAAACCTCCTTTTTGTGTTTGACATGCCAAACAAACGTATTATAAGACAATCTACAATGAAAACATCGATGAATTCGAATCTGAAAGACCAGCTCCCTATCCGCCCGAAGAAGAGAAGCACCTTGATCAAAAGCTTCTTCATCGTGGCAACATTGGCGGCCATTCCCTCCGCGCTTATGGCCGATGAGCCAAACGGCCCGTCTTCTCCCATTGCCGGATCATCAGTCGCGGCATCCTCGGACACGCGCTATGGCCTTTTCAACTGGCTCGACCGTCGAAGCGCCTATGGTCAAGGTGTCTATCCAGAGCCCTTTCTGGTGGATGACTCCGACTTGGAAGTTAATGAAGCGCGCTTGGACTGGCTGCACACCCAGGCAAATCACGAGAGAGACGACACGGTCACAGCGGAGGTCGAGAAGGGTTTTGGCCTGCTGACGTTGGAAGTCGAAGTGCCTTATGAAGTCGACAACAACACCGCTGCGGATAAAACCACGGAAGGCTTCGACAACATCGATTTGGGTGCGCGTTATCCGATATATCAATTCGTCTCGGATAGCCGATTCATCGACTCCACGTTTGGCGCTGCGATCGAGGTGGGTATTCCAACCCACTCGTCGCTCAGCAAGGATACGGAAGTCGTCCCCAAGATTTTTGACGATCTCCAGCTCGGCACTCATTTCACGCTCCAATCCATCGTCGGACTTTCCATGTTGTACGGGAGCGACGAAGACAATGGGCTGAAGACATTCGAGTACGGTTTGGTTTTCGGCTATACGATCCCGCGCAAGGAGCTGCAATTGCCGGATGTGTTGCAGTTCATCCCCGTCTTCGAGTTGATTGGCGAAACCGAGTTGAACAAGGCTGATCCCGGACGCAACAGCCTGACGGGAAACGCCGGCTTCCGCGTCAATCTCAAAACCATCGGCCAGATACAGCCGCGGCTGGGACTTGGGTATGTCTTCCCCATCGACAACGGGGCCCGCGAGGACATGCATTGGGGTGTCATTACCAGCCTCGTGTTTGAGTATTGAAGCCATGAAACCCAAAACGGACGCGAACACGGGCATCAACCGAAGGCAGTTTTTGTTTTTGACTGCCGCTGCGTTGGTGACCGGCTGCCAAGCGATAGCTGCGCAACACGACGACATCGTAGCGAGCGGCTCCGCCACAAACCGCCACGAGCGAGTGGTAAACGCAGGACCAGTTAGCAAGTACGCCACCGACGGGGTCTACGACAGTTTTCGCGACCAGGGATTTTTTCTGGTCCGCAAGGGCGAGAAGCTGGTGGCGCTTTCCTCCTACTGCACGCATCGGAAATGCAAACTGACCACCGACCGCGGGCATTCGTTCTCTTGTCCCTGCCATGGATCGACGTTCGACCCCACCGGAAAGGTGACCGAAGGGCCAGCCACGCGCGACCTGCCCATACTCCCATCATTTACGAACGAGAATGGACAATTGCAGGTAACTGTTCCCGGCACGTGATACGCAGGCTTGTTAACCGGATTCGCTACAACGAGGTGCTGGGCAATGGCCCGCAGGCGATCACGAGAGATGGAAAAGCCGCACGCGCTGGTCTCGACCGGCCCCAGCATTGCCATCCGAGTTCAAGCCGTCCGCTCAGGAACCAATGTCAAGAAACGCACCCCTTCAGCCGGATACGTTCCATCAATTTCGGGAACTCAGCCGCTGTCACCGAGCGGCTCCCTGCGAATAGGGTGGAAGCGCGACTGCTTCCGGGGATGTCGGTCATTTGTTGGGTGAACCCAACTGCAGTATCAACCAGGGGTCAAAAACCAGCCAGAAGTGCTCGTAGCGCTGGCCAGAATCGTCTCTTTGGCACAGCCTCACCCAGTTCCCAGCTTCCAAGGGTTATACTGCATGCACCCCGAGCTTGGCAGCGAGCAACGCTTGGCTCAGATCTGCACGCAGGCGGGTATTCTCCAAGGGCTTCCGAGGGGGCGCGGGGGGCGTTTACCCAAGGGGGCGGAACCACCCTTATGGCCCGGAGCGCTAAATGGTAAAAAGGGCGTAGAACGGTCAGTTGCTATTCCTGCGATTGGGCTTACGTTGCAGTGGAGAGTTGAGCGTAAGTCGCATGCACAGCGTCTTACGTGATAGGGAAAGAAGGTGGAGACGTATGAAACGAGCGTATCTCGGTGTGCTGCTCGCAGTGGTTCTGCCTGCGATCGCGGTGGATGCGCAGGGGATGAGAGGAGAAGGGTCGCGGGGCTTTGGAGGAGGCGGTGGGCACGGTGCTTCCGTGTCCCGTGGTTCCTCCGGCCACGGCGGAACGGCTTCTGGTTCGCGTTTTGGTGGGCGAGTTGGGTTCACGCATGGGGGCAATTTCCGTGGCTTTTACCACGGGTTTCACGGTAGGGGCTATGGACCCGGCCATTATTACAGACACGGATATGGCGGCGTGTTGCTCGGGTACGGTTACGGATTCCCGTATTGCGCCTCTCCGTATTACTGCGCTCCGGTGTACGGGTATGGAGTTCCTGTGCCCGATGACACATATGGTTACGATGTTCCTGTCGATACATCCAGCAGCTCCGCCTCCTACACTTCACCTGACGGCTACGTTCCGGCGGCGGACAGCAGTGCTGCGGACTCAGGCGCATCTCAGGGGACATCGGAATACAGCGACCTTGGCTCGAGTTGGGGACAGGACTTGCGCCGTGAGGTCGCGACATGGAACCAGTTTGTCGCCTACCTGAGGGCCTACATTGTCACGGCGCCAGCCTCAGCACAGGCGGGTTTTCGCGAGGCGTTTATCAGCGCATATCGACTCAACGGCGCGACAGCGTACGACAAAGCCGCCGCGGAAGCTGCCGGGATTCCGCCCGCCCCGCGTCCCGGTCCGAAGATCATCACCCTTCCACCACCACCGCCGCCACTGCGGTCCGGCAGTTGACCGTTTGGTGTCCATCGCGATTGGAATCGAATCCCGGCCGACATCACCGTCGGCGCCAACGGTGAGCTACATCAATCCCGCTGACCACGATTCCAGCACTCTGCGGTTTGGCGGGCTTCGGAGTCGGATGAGTTCTTTGAACCCACGAACGCGCGTCCAATTTCACAGGCCACCTTTTGTCGCTGTGTGACCAACCACACGCCAACCCCGGTTTCGACCGTTGACACTGAGAACAAGAAAGCGCGATAAGGAATCCCACCAAACTGATGAAGGACGCGTGGAAATCACCGGTCGCGGGCGCGGCACTGATCATCTTGCTGACGGTGGTGGCATACCTCCCGGCGCTGCGCGGGGGATTCATTTGGGATGACGACTCCTATGTGACGGAGAACCCGACGCTTCGGTCCCTGGGCGGGTTGGAAGCGATCTGGCTCAAGCCCGGGGCCACCTACCAGTATTACCCGCTGGTCTTTACCAGCTTTTGGGTCGAGCACCATCTCTGGGGATTGCAGCCTTTCGGGTATCATCTGGTCAATGTCCTCCTGCACGCCGTGAACGCGGTGTTGCTGTGGCGCGTGCTGCGGCGGCTGGAGATTGCGGGGTCGTGGTGGGCCGCGGCCATCTTCGCTCTTCACCCGGTAACCGTGGAGTCGGTGGCCTGGATCACCGAGCGCAAAAACACCCTTTCCGGACTGTTCTACCTGCTGGCCGCGCTGGCCTGGCTTCGGTTTCGACCCTTGACGGCCGGGAAGACGACCCGCGCGACGGACTGGCGGTTCTATTGGCTGGCACTGGGGTTGTTCGTGTGCGCGCTCCTCAGCAAAACGGTGACCTGTTCGTTGCCGGCGGTGCTGGTGCTGCTGATCTGGTGGAAGACAGGCCGCCTGGAAAAGCGCGACGGCCTGGCGTTGGCCCCCTGGTTTGTCCTGGGGGTTGCGTCGGGGTTCATGACGAGATGGATGGAGCAACACCTGGTCGCCAACGGAGCGGACTGGGAATTGTCATTTGTTCAGCGTTGCCTCATTGCGGGACGGGCCCTGTGGTTCTACGCGGGTAAACTGTGTTGGCCCCGCCAACTGACCTTCATTTACCCGCGCTGGGAAATCGACGCCGGCGCGGCCTGGCAGTATTCGTTTCCGCTGGCCGCCTTGGTGGTGCTGGTCGCGCTGTGGTTCCTCCGAGCCCGGATTGGAAAAGGGCCGTTGGTGGCCGTGCTGTTCTTTGGGATCACCTTGGCGCCTGCGCTTGGTTTTGCGAATGTCTATCCCTTCCGCTACTCGTATGTTGCCGACCATTTCCAGTATCTGGCCATCATCGGGCTGATCACGTTGGCAGTTGGCGCTGGCGTGGCGGTTTTCCGACAAGCCGGCCAACGAAGTCGCAAGCTTGGAACTCTGGCCGCCACAATCGTCCTGCTGCTGCTGGGAACGGCTACCTGGCAACAGGCGCGCGCCTACCACGGCCTCGAAACGCTCTGGCGAGACACGCTGGCGAAGAATCCCAATGCCTGGCTGGCCCACAACAATCTGGGGACCGTCCTCAGGCAGGCCGACAAGCCGGAAGAAGCCATCGGACACTTCACGCAGGCACTCCAGATCAAGCCCGATCTCGCCGAAGCTCACTACAATTTGGGAGTTACCCTGGCGCAACTGAACAGAACTCAGGAGGCGATCGAGCATTATGAGCGGGCGTTGCAGATCGAGCCCGATTTCGCTGAAGCTCACTACAATCTGGGAGTCGCCCTGGCAGAATCGGGTCGAGTCCCGGAGGCGATGAAACACTGGGAGCAAGCGCTGCGGTTTAAACCCGATTACGCCGAGGCCCACTTTAATCTGGGCCTGACGCTCGCCGCCCAGGGACAAACAATTGAGGCATCAGAGCATTACCGCAAGGCCCTTGATCTGGCCAACCGAAAAGGCAACACCGCCCTGGCCAACGCTGTCCGCAGCCAGATCAAAACGATGGGCGGAGCATTTCGTTCTTCGTGATCTGGGCGGCGAATTGCTGTGCCAGGTGGCCCTTGAAATAGATCGCATGGGCCAGCAACGGTCATCACCACCGACAACCACGGCTCGCCCTTGAAATCAACTTCGATAAGGCACGACTCCAGCAAGCCCCTGAAAAATGCAAACGCTGGCGCCCCCCAACTGGATGTTGAGAAGCGCCAGCGCTCGCTATTTCAAGGCCCGGTTACGGGACGATGACACGCACTCGGTAATACCGCGTCGCGCCGGTCGCGCCGCCGCTATCCGTCCCGGTCTGGATCGAGCCCAAGCCGTTACCGCCACTGAGGATGTTGGTCCCCCCAACAATGCTCACCCAGACGGCGTTGTTGGAGTAGTTGCCGGTAGGCGAACCGGTCGTGACTTCCAGGACGTTGGTGCGCGTTGCAATGCCCGGCGCCCACGTGTTATCGCCGTTGGCTGCCAGGTACGTCACGTTCATATTGGCGCCCGACTTCACGATGCTAATGACGTGGGGATAGGCCGCGGAGTTGGTGGGATTGAATCCCGCCAGGAACTCGTTGGTGTTGCTGATCCCCTTGCCAAGCGGATCGGCATTCGGTCCGCTGAACGACGGATTCGCCAGTTCCGTCGGCGTGAAGTACGCATTCTGCCACGTGCTCCACGCATTCGCTACCGCCCCGGTGATCTGCAGCGACACACCGCGGGTTGTATTGCCCTGTCCGTTGATCGAGTTGACGTAGGTAATCGTGTCCAAATACGTCCCATTTGCCAGGCCGGTGGCGTTCGCATTGATGGAAACCGTGATGTTCGTGTTCGCGCCGGCGGCGAGAGTCCCGCCGTAGTGCGACAGACTCAGCCAGGTCGACGTCCAGGTGGCCGTCCACGTCATCGAGCTGTTGCTGACGTCGGATACCAGGTAGGGCTTGGAATTAGTGGTAGCCGTGCTCGGCGACTGGTTGACGAGAATAAAATCTCCAGGGGTGAGCGAGAGGGCCGCGGTGGCCGGAATCTCAGGGGCCAAAGAGACGCTATCCCACCTTTCGTTGGCTGACGCGACTGCCAGTTGGGTTCCAATAGTCCCACCGTTGCCAACCATGGCAACGTTCCACCCGTTCGTATCTGTGTAGGCGGTCAGCGTACCGCTCCCGCTGGTGGTATTGCCCGAGCCGACGATAAACAGGTTCACGTTGGTCGTGGTGCCGGCGATCGCGACGTCTCCAGCCAGCCCACGCGCCGCGGTAACGAGCCCGGAGCCATTGCCGACCCAACTACCACTGACCAACGACCATTTGTAGACGGCCCCGCCGCCGCTGAGGGTGCCGCCGTTGTTGCCGTTGTCGTCAGCGACATAAAGGGTATCGAAAGGATCCGACCCTCCGACCCTCAGCTTGAACAACGCAAAATTATACGGGCTGCCTACTAGCTTGGTATAACCGGGCAGGCCAGTGGCTACGGTGTCGCTGGTGGGCAGGCCGCTGCCAACGGTCGCGACGAATGTCCCGTTTATAGTCCCCCCATTCCAGCTAACGTAGAGCTGGTTACTGTAGATGTTGAGTGCCCGGAAGTTCTGCACAGGATTCGTGCAGACATCGACCGAACTCACCGATCCCAGGCTGGTGTGTCGAATGCCGTTGGTAGCGCCCGCGACCCACATGTCCACCCCGTTGGTGCTCACCGCGGCGCGCGGGTTGCCGCCGGAGCAGTAATCCGTCAACCGGGTGCTCACATCGACGTTGCCGTTGCCATCGACGCGACCGATAACGCGCGGAACAACGCTGGCCAGGGATGACACGATGGTGGTGGCGCCCCAGGTCTTGTTTGTCCCGTACCCGACAAAGACGAGGTATTGCTTGTCTGTCGACCGCGTCATCAGCCCTTCTGCGGTCGCAACCCCGGAGCAAGAGTAATTGTTGGTTGAGACTGGAATCGACTGAATCAGTTGCCCGCTCCTGGTATATTCGTCCAGGAAGACAGGCGTGGGTGAATTGGCAAGGACAGCCACGCCATCTCCCGCGCGATAGATCACGAGGTTGTTTGACGTAAATCCTCCCCCCACCAGGATGCTGGCGGATGGCGCCGCGTTGCCGGGATCGCTGTTGGCGTTGGTAATCGCGATCGTATCGGTGAAGAGACCGCGGGACAAGGCACTGGCGTTCGCACTGTTGATCGACACGGTGAGGGTGGTGCCCTGATTGGCCAGTATCGTCCCGCTGGTTGCGGACAGAGTCAGCCAATTGGAATTGGACACAATGCTTGCCCCCCACGTAATCGAACTGCTGGAGCCGTTGGTCAATGCGTAAATCTGACTGCTGGGGGTGAACGGACCACCAACGGGGCCGGTCGCGAAGAGGTTGGACGACGGGCTGACTCCGAGTTGAGACAGAATCAACGTGACCGGGCGGGTCGTGGCGTCAGATCCATTGTTCCCAGCCGTGGTGTTCGTGAACGTGATGGTCGACAGATTCGTTCCGGCCGCCAAACTGTTGGCGTTCCCATTGAACGTGACCGCCACCGTGATGCTGCCTCCGCTGGCCAGCGTCCCGCTCGTCGTGGACAATCCCACCCAAGTTGGCGGGGGTGTTCACCGCCCAGTTCATCGTGGCGCCACCCACGTTGGCCACCGAGTAGTTCTTCGTGTACGTGAACGGCCCGCCGGTGAAAACGTGGTTTTGATAGACGTCCGTGATCGGCCCGACCGAAAGTTGCGCGGGTCCCGTAAACGGCGTCTCGCTTCCGACTGGCACAAACGCGATGCCGCGAAATGCCGTTCCGTTGGGATCGCCCGCAAAGGAAATGTCCTTGATGTCGTTCACATCTGTCTCGCCGGGATCTTGATTGTAACCGGTCGTGTCGATGTAAGAATACAAGCTGCCGCCGGCGACATTGGCGCCCGTGCTGCCGCCGGTCGTGGCAAAGAGGTGGACATTGCCGGAACCGTCAGCGTATCCAGTCAGTCCCCGCGCGGCGGGGGCGTTAACAAAGCCGTTGGAAGTCCAGGTGGAGCCGACCAGCGACCACTTGAAGATCACGCCGGTGCCGTCGCTGCCCACGGCGGTATCGTCGGAGTAATACAGCGTGTCGAACGGCGCCGCTCCCCCGGTCAGCTTGAGAAGCAGGAAGCCGTACGGGCTGCCAACCGACGTCGCGATGCCGGCAAGATTTGACATAACGCCGCCACTGGTGGTCACGGGCATGGCGTTCGTGATCGAACCGATGCGACCGGCGGTCCCGGAGCCGGTGCTCCAATAGAGCTGATTGCTGAAAATGTTGATTTCCCGGAGGTTCGTTATGAGCGAAGCAATTTGCGTCGCCGTCGAGGCGCCCCGCGTCGTATAGCGAAGGCCGCTGGTGTCGCCGCTGAACCAAAGGTTGGTGCCATCGGTACTCGCGGCGCTACGAATACCTTCGCCATCACTCAGGGAGTTGGTCTGAACGGTTGTCGTGCTGATGTGGCCGGCTCCATCCACCAACCCCACGACGCGCGGAATGGAACTGGCGTTTTCCGAGGGCAAAGCGTAGTTGGTTTCCTGCCCAAGCGTGGAACCGTAACCGGTCAACACAAGGAACCGGCCGTCCGCTGACCGGGTCATCTCCCCTTCCGCACTGGCCACAGCGTCACAAACCAACGGGCTGTTGGCGCCGAAATAGTTCGTCGGCATCATGATGGACTGCACAAGCGTGGCACCAGAGCTGTTTGTTGTGTACTCGTCGAGCCACACAATGTTCCCCTGATTCGTCAACGCGGCCCCATCGTTCCCGTTGGCGATGCCGCCGACGCGGTAGATGACGACGTCGCCCGCCGTGAACGCGGCCGCGAAGGCGCTCGTTCCCATTGCCACCATCACAAGTGCGATAACCAGACTGATAATCTTTTTCACTCTCTCACCCATACCCTTTCCCTTTGCTCGTTGATTTGAAAAGTTTCAGACTTCACCAAAAAAGTTTTCTCCATAGCCCTGTATTATAAGCATGTTTGATGCCGATCAAGTCGTCGCGCCTACATAAGGAAACCAGTGATAGGCCACGCCGGGCTTCCAATCCCCGTTAATCGACGACGAATTGGAATCATTGAACGGGTTGAAAGGGCAACTCCGGCAGTATTTGTTATACGGGATCCATTCCGCATGACCGTCGCCCAGGGAAAAGTTGGCGCCACCCGAGTGCCGGGCGGGGCAACTGGTTCCTGTTGTCGAATAACTGCTGCCTTCCGGGCCCTCGCAAAAGATGATGGTGCTGCTGGGTTCGGTCATCTGGCTGCGCTTGAATCGAGCGTCGTAGCCGACAGTATTATTCGGATCCATGCGCGCATTGAAGTTGTACATCATATACGGATTTGTGGTGGTGGGGTTTTCCATGCGGTTGGTACCACTCCCGCAAATCCAAACGTTCCTGCTGCGCCATATCGGCGGCGTTCCCGCATTATAAAGCTGGACCAAAGTTGGCTGGTGCATGTATCCCGGCAACACGTTGAACCAGGCGTTCATGTTGCCCGGAAAGCCGCCGGTACCCACGGTGTCTATCGCCTGGCCCGTATCGCCTTCATAGGGGAAATAATCGTCCCAGTCATCGGAGTATAAGCTGGCGGCGATGCCCCATTGATGCATGTTGCTGAGACAATTGGCCGCGTTGGCTTTCTCTCGGGCCTTGTTCAGCGCGGGCAGCAGCATTCCCGCCAGAATGCCGATGATGGCGATGACCACCAGCAGCTCGATAAGTGTGAAAGCGCCAGACCGGATCTTACGACACCATATTGAGCATCCAGATTCTCTCATGACAGAGGCCACCTCAGTTGTTTTGGGGCAAACAAATCGTTAAAATGTGACGATTCTTCAATCACATCCGGACCCACGTCGGCTCTAAAAACAGCGTGCAAAACCAAGTGCTGGAACAAGAACTCGCACCATGCCAATATGACAGTCAGCGCATGTTCCCTCTCGCACCCCACCCGTTTCCAGCTTGACTATTAAAGCCATATGTAGCCCTGCCATGTCAAGCAAATTTAGCTCGTGAAACTACCGCACGCCTGATGTTTGCGCAGTTCGGAGACACGCTGGAGGCGGACGAGTAACAAGTCGGTTACACCCATCGTAGCCCATTGGCATTATCTGGGAGTGAAACTGCGGAACCCGCTTGAAAACAAGCGCTTGCGATAAGCACCCAATCGGGCGGTAACATCCTCTCCGGGAGCGACCGCATAGCGCGGATCCACCGTGTTTCGTTCCTTTCGCGATCAATATCCCGCAGCTTCGCCCGAGAGGATCTCTCCCGAAGCTTCCTTCATAATCCTCACACTGGTCGATGTGCCGACGCGTGTCGCGCCGGCCGCGACCAGCTTCAACAGGTCGGCGAGCGAGCGCACGTTGCCGGCCGCTTTCACCCCGAGTCCCTTGTCGCGAACGATACGGCTCATGAGCGACACGTCTTCCGCAGTCGCTCCGCCCGAACTGAAACCTGTGGAGGTCTTGACGAAGTCGGCGTGCGCTTTCACCGCGAGTTCGCACGCCCGCGCCTTCTCTTCGTTGGTAAGGAATGACGTCTCCAAAATCACTTTGCACTTCGCGCTGCCGTCGTGGCAGGCTTCGACCACACTGCGAATGTCCCGCAACACAAGTTCGTCATCGCCGCCCTTCAGCGCGCCAATATTGATGACCGTATCGATTTCCTTCGCGCCCTGGCGGATGGCGGCGCGAGCTTCCATCGCTTTGGTCTCGGGCGGTTGCGCGCCGAGTGGGAAACCGACGACGCAGCAGATCTTCACGTTGTCGCCAGTAAGAAACTCGCGCGCCAACGACACCCACGTCGGGTTCAAGCACACGGAGTAGAACTTGTGCTGGCGCGCCTCGCGACAGAGCTGTTCAATGCCGTCGCGGGTGTTGTCGGGACGCAACCCGCTGTGATCAATGAGTTGCGCAATCTGCGCGGGAGAAAGGTTCGGCCTGGGGACAGTGGCGGCGAGGGGCGGGTTGCCTGCGGCGGCGAGGATCTCCCGCACTCGTTTGGCGATGCGCTCCAAGTCGCTGGCGGACGGATTCACGCGTGGATCTCCCATGAATGGCCACTCTAACAAGGTCGCAACATGGGTACAAGCGCCTCATCCCCCGAAACGGGACCGACTTTTTGAACGGCGGACCGCAGGCAAACCCCTATCCGACTGACACAAACACGAATAATGAAAATCGTGATTGACGGCTGGGCCGCCATATGTTATCGATAACAGTGATGCGGGATGGTCAAGAGACGGGGTAGATCCCAAGAGACAGGAGACGCAATCATGAAGAGTTTGTTCCTATTCATCGCAACCTCGGCAATTCTGGTCACCGGCGCCATGGCCGCCAACGTGGCGTTTGATAGCGCCGCGGACAACCTGTACACAAATGCGTATCCCTTGGCGTGGGATAGCGGTCTGAACGGTGGGTATGGCTTCACCCCGTGGACACTCGTTCAGGGCACCCAGCCCTGCTATGTCGACGCGTATTTCTTCGTCGAGCCCTCGACGAATTCCTGCAACCACGGCGCGCCGGGCATCAACACCCCTCCTCTCACCGGCAAAGCATGGGGCATGTCAACAGACTCCAATAACAGCATCTGCGCCACGAATGAGCTTCCGAGTGCCATCGCGTATCGCGGCTTTACCGGCGGCTCGCTCGGGGTCGGTCAGACCTTTGAAATCTATGTCCAGAATGGGAGCGTGGATGGCGGAGTAGGTATCGAGTTCCGCACCGGCGATGACATGACAGCCAAGAATTCCGGCGAACGCCTGCATGTATACCTGCCGGCGGGTGCGAATTGGCAAATCTGGGACAACTCCAGCACCACCAATTCCACGGACACCGGGATGGGTTGGAACACCGATGGGTTCAAGGTCGATTTGACGCTCAAAAGCATTGATACCTATTCGCTCACCATCACCAATTTAAACCCCGCTGCCAGTCCCGCTTCAGTTACGGTCACCGGCACCCTGTCGGGCGTAGTCGGGGCGGGAATCGACAGTGTCGCGCTGTGGACGTCGAGCCCGGATACGATCAGCGGTTGCCAAAATGTATACTGGAACAGCATGAAAGTTAGCGGCGGTCCCGCCATCGCCAACTTCGCCTACGATGACGCGGCGGATGTCGCCTACACGAATGCGTGGCCCAACGCCTGGCATACGGACTTGAATGGCGGCTATGGGTTCGGACCGTGGACGACGACCGAACAGCCTTGCACCAACCTGCAATGGAACTATTTTTACGTTGAGAACTCCGCCAACGGCTGCAATCACAGCCCTCCGGGCATCAATGCCCCCGGTACGAACGGCGTGTCGTGGGGCATGTCGTCGGAAATCTTTGACTGCTTCAGCGGCTTTCCCACCAACAACCCCCGCGCGGTGGCGTATCGCAATTTCACCGGCGGCCCCTTGGGCGTTGGGCAGACCTTTGAAATCTACTGTCAATTCGGAAATGTGGATGGCCCGTTGGGCATCGAGTTCCGCACCGGCAACGACACGACTGCCAAGAACTCCGGTGAACGCCTCCATGTGTACCTGCCGCCCGGCGCGGATTGGCAAATCTGGGACAAGTCGAGCGTGAACAGTTCCACAGACGCTGGAATCTGTTGGAACACCTACGGGTTCAAGATCGACCTCACCCTCACAGGGGTTGACACCTATTCACTTACCCTCACAGACTTAAGCCCGACGGGTCCCCAATCGTGGTGTCCCGCTTTCGGCCAATCGTCAGTAACGGTCACCGGCACCCTGACCGGGATAGCGGGAACAGGAATCAACAGCGTGGCGCTGTGGACCGAGAGCCCGGTAAGCGACTGCTGGCATAACCTGTACTGGAATCGAATGAGTATCAAGGGCGGTGGTGACGTACGCATCACGGGGATCAAATTGGTGCAAGGCACGAATACCGTGATTTCATTCACCTCCCTGGCGAGCACGGTGCACTACTTGCAGCGCGCCCCCGATATGTCAGGGACCAATTGGTCCACAGTGGTCACGAACGTGATGGGTACCGGCGCGATCATGGACATCACCAACTCGCTCTCCGCCCCGACACAGAAGCAGTTCTATCGAATTGGACATCCGTAGTTTTTGGTGAGCTGAATGAGGACTGTTGGCAGAAGGGAGCGCAGCTGTCATTAGTTGTTCGGTGAACAAACACAAGGCCGGTTCACGACTCGGACGAATCACTACGCGGCTGCGCTCCTATTTGCGCACAGGTTCGTTGGGAACCTGTGGTCGGGTACAGCCGCCGATTCGAAAATTATGAGTCAGGCTTCTGGAATCCGGAGTTAACAATGCCATCTTCAATAGTTCCGATCAAATTGGACAGCCCCCTCCCGCGCGTCCTTGCCCTCGAAGGGCCGCAGAGGCGTCACAACCTGTATTCGTTCCCCAGAGACTTCGCGTGGGGGGTGGCAACGGCTGCGGCACAAATCGAAGGCGCGGCGTTTGAGGATGGCAAGGGCGAATCGATCTGGGATCGGTTCGCGCAGACGCGCAACATCGAAGCGCCGACCGTCGCGTGTGACCACTATCATCGCTACCGCGACGACGTCGCCCTGCTCGGACGGCTCGGTGTCTCAAATTATCGGCTGTCAGTGGCTTGGCCCCGAATCATCCCCGGGGGTAACGGACCGCCGAATCTCAAGGGCCTTGATTTCTACGACCGGCTCATTGACGCGCTTCTGGAGACCGGCATTACGCCGTGGGTGACGCTCTATCATTGGGATCTGCCCCAGGCGCTCGAAGACCGGGGGGGTTGGCGTGTTCGAGCCACTCCGCAAGCCTTTGCGCACTATGCGCGACTGGTTGTCCAGCGGCTCGGTGATCGCGTCAAGAACTGGATGTCTCTCAACGAGATCCTGCGCTTCGTGCCCTTTGGCTACGCCCATGGCTGTGATGCGCCGGGGGTGAAGGAATCCGCCGCAGTCGTGAACCAAATCTACCATCATACGCTCCTGGCTCATGGCTACGCAGTGGAGGCCGTTCGCGAGTTGGGGGGTCGGGGCGCCCGCGTCGGTCTCGCTCACAATCCGCCGACTCCTCTGCCGGTGACAGAAACGGCGGCCGACATCGCAGCCGCCCGCGCTGAGTACGTGGCGCGAACCGAGCAACTTATGGGGCCGTTATGCCTGGGATCCTACCCCGCCTCATTCCTTGACGCCGCCGGTTCCGCCGCCCCCCAGATTGAGCAGGGCGATCTGGAGTTGATCTCGCAGAAGACTGACTTCCTTGGCTTGAACGTCTACTGCGGTGACTTTGTCCGAAGCACGCCGGACGGCCGGGCCGAAAGGGTGATGCTCCCGCCCCAATACCCCAAGGCAGACATGTCATGGCTCAGTATCACGCCGCAGGCAATCTATTGGGCCATCCGCCACGCACGGGAAGCGTACGGTGTGGAAACATTCTGTATTACCGAAAATGGCGCCGCGTATGTCGATAGCATCGGTCCGAATGGCGAGATCGACGACCTAGGTCGACGGGAATACCTCAGAAATCACCTGATTTCGCTGCATCGCGCCATCCAGGAGGGGTTTGACGTCCGAGGGTACTTCCTTTGGTCATTTCTGGACAATTACGAATGGGCGGATGGTTATGCGAAACGGTTTGGAATCGTCTATGTCGATTACAAAACACTTAAGCGAATTCCGAAACTCAGCGCGGATTGGTATTCGAAAGTGGTCAAGGCCAATTGCATTCTCTAGATCCCATTCAAGTGAGCTTGGCAGGATCTCACCCGATTTGCCCACCGATCGAGTGGGGCGGGTCGTTTACGGGCGGCACATTCAGAACTTGCCGCACACACGGAATTGGTGCTTCAAGGGAGAGTGAAGGAACATGCGTGAGGCGGAGGAGCCCATGAATGCCCCGGCCCCAACGGCAAGTTCATCGCGAAACCAACACCGTCGAGGCGGGTTTACGCTGATTGAATTGCTGGTGGTCATTGCGATCATCGGAATCTTGGCGGCACTTCTGCTCCCCGCATTGGGCAAAGCCAGAAAAACAAGTCAAAAGGCTGTGTGCATGGGCAACCTCAAGCAGATCCTTCTGGCCTGTACGATGTACACGACAGACAACGACGACCGGCTGCCGTACGCGCTCACCGATGGCACGGACGGGTCCCAATATCTTTTTTATTCGGGCGCCAATCCGTGGCTCCAAGACCTCCTGATCCCCTACAGCGTGAGCCTGAAATTCGACCTCGGTCAGGTATTCCGCTGCCCGAACGTACAGAATGCAAATGGCACCGGATGGCTGCTGCAGCCGGACCAATCCAGTTACCGGTACAATTGTTACTGGGCGGCGGCAGAAGCCGATGGTAGTTTGCCCAAAGTCAGGCCTCCCGGTCGACGTATCACGTCGGTTTCCAACGCCTCCGGTGCAGTGCTGATCTATGACATGGCGTGGCCGGATTGGCAGGCCAGTTGGTACCCGCACGACGGAATCAATGCCGGGTATGTTGACGGACATGTCGAATTTGTGACGAGCGGGAAGTACGTGGCAACGGCAACCACCGACCTGAAGACATCGCATTTCGATTCTGACGGCTGGAAGTAGTCGGGCAAGAATTCCTGTTTCGCGTTGCGCTCATAAAACGGCTCCCAACGAATACTCGCGCGACCCGTGGGCATGGGCATCCTCTTTCTCGCTTACGCGGCGGCCGCGACCAATCCATTTCCTGCGGGCAACGACAATTGCCGGTTTGCGGTAAAAAGCGATTGGTGCAGGAGCGATGATGGGGCCGTGCGATTTCTCCCTCACGGCACGAGTCGCACCCGATAGAAGCGCGACGGCCAATTGGTTGCCGCCCCCGCATCGACATAATTGCTTGTTGCGTCCCCGCTGCCGGAAATGATGATCTGCCCCGCGCCAGGAATGTCTGCAAACTCATTCGTGTAGCTGCCACTTGCTCCGGCCGAAATCACTTGTACGGCGTTGGTATGGCCGCCGGCCGTACTCCACGTCACGTTGATGTCAGTACCTTGTTGCGAGACCGAGATAATCCGCAACACGGAAATGCTGTTGGTCGGATTAGTGCCCGACAAAAACTCCGCCATGTTGTTCTGGCCATCGCCATCGGGATCCGCCGCCGCGTCGGCTTGCGGACAGTTTGTGCAATTAAAGTACTGCAACTGCCACTCCTGAAATGGGGTCAGCGGTATCACCGTGACTGTCGCACTGCCGTTCATCGGGGCCGTGCAGCCCGTGATGCCATCGGCGGCCACCACCGTGTAGCTGCCAGTCGCGGTCTGGCTGCCGAACGAGAGTGCGGCCCCCGTGCCCGGTGCCGGCGAACCGGTGCTGGCCGTGTCCAACTGCAATTGGTAGTTGACTCCCGATTGTGATCCATCCAAGCCGACCAGCACACCATCGCCACCCGACAGATACGATCCGCCCCCCGTCACATTGAACGCGGTTGGGTTGGCATTGACCGTCAAGGTCACCGCGCTGGATGTGGCGGACGGACTGCACGAGCCGCTGACCACGCAATCGAAGTTGTCACCCGAACCACCGGTTGTCACGGGCGTCAGCATCAAGTTTGTCGTGGTTGCTCCGCTGACCGTGCCACCATCGCTTAGCGGCACGCTATTCTTGCGCCACTGGTACGTCAGACCGCTCCCTGTGGCCGTTACCCAGGAATCTGCCGTGCCGCCTGCGCAAACTGTCTGGGGGCCAGACTGGCCGGTAATACTGGGTGCGGTATTGATGCTTACAGTCAGGCTGCTGGCTGTGCCGTTGCAGCTGCCTGCGGATGGCGTGACCGTCACGTCGCCAGGCGTCGAACCCCAGTTGACCGCGATGGAAGTAGTGCCTTGGCCGCTGACGATGCTGGCACCGGTCGGCACCGTCCAAGTGTAGGTCGTTGCACCGCTGACGCTCGAAATCGAATAGAGTACTCCGCTTTGCCCGGCACAAGCGGCTGACGCCCCGGTAATCCCGCCCGCTGCGCCCGCAGGGGCGACGGTGACTGGCAGACTGCTTGATGTGCCATTGCACCCGCCGCCGCTACTGGGGGTGACCGTCACGTTACCGGAGACGGCTGAACAACCGTAGTTCACCGTAATCGAGTGTGTGCCCTGTCCGCTGGCAACGCTGGCGCCAGATGGCACCGTCCATGTATACGTCGATGCACCGGCAGTGGTGTCAACCGAGTATCCGACGCCGTTTTGACCAGCACTGACTGATGTTGAGCCAGAGACCGGGCCGGTAACCTCCAGGCCGGCACAAGGCCGCACCTCAATCCAGGCGACGTTCGCGGGTGAGCTGATCCATTTAAATTGCAGCGTGTGCGTCCCGGCCGCAAGGAAAGTCAGGGCGGTGTTGGTGATTGTGAAAAAGTGCTCCCATTGGCCCGGATAGGTGTTCGGCACGGTGAGTGAGGCCAATGAGGTCGCACCATCCAGTAGTTGAATCTGTCCACCAGCACTTCCCGTCGCCACGCGAAATGCCAACTGGTAGTTTCCGCTGGCAGTCACGTTTACCGTGAATTTCTGCCATTCGTTGTCAGCCGTCTGACCCACATAGTAACCGATGCTTAGCGGGTCGGAATCGGGGCTGGTCGGGTGGTAGATGTCCACCCCGTCATTGCGATAGGTCCAGCCGTAATTCCATGTTTGGCCCTGGGATGTGGCTTCCGTGTCCGTGTCAGAATAGGCAATGTTCTGGTAGCCAATGTCGTAATTTGCCTCGTAAATCACTCCGGGGAGTTGGACTGCGGACGCAAAAGGCACTGAGGTGGTGCCGAATTGCGAACTTAGCAGTGAGGCCACCCATCCGGGATCAAAATGGCAATTCGTGGTGGCGATGTTCGCCGTCATCTCCATCAGTCCTTGCTTGATCGTTGCGGGGTTGGTGCCAGTAAGGCGAAAGTTAGTGATCACATATTGATAATTCGACGTGACGTTGGCTGAATACTGCCCGGAAATGGAATTGACCTTCTTCCAGTCCCACCAAAGCCACCCAATCCCCGGGCTGTTGGTCTCCAACAACTGCCGGAGTTCGTAGTTCCAAGGGTTGGAATTCTCACCGGCTTCCCCCATGATCAACGGCACGTTGTACGTGCTGGAAAAGGAAGTAAAGGGCTGTATGGATGCCGGCGAGTTTGTACTCCAGTACTTGTGAAACACCAACGCCAGATTGTTCTGCGGATCCCAATTCATCGGGCCAAGTCCGTTCGTGGAGCTGGCGTAACTGTTCCCCTCGATGAGAATCAGGTGATTGGTGTCGACGAGGCGGATTGCGGCTGTGATGTTCGAGTACAGAGTCCTCATCGTGGACGTATTGACGCCTGCGGGCAGAACAGGTTCATTGACAAGATCGTAGCCTGCAATCTGGGTCTCGGTGCTGAAGCGACGGGCAATCTCATTCCACATGTTGATCATTCGTTGTAAATTCTGGGCAGACGTCCGCCCCGATGTGTTGCCGGTGTCCGTCCACAGACACGCCACCCCCACCTGATTCGATAGGCTTCCCGTCCATGTCCACTGCGTGGACTCGGGGTCCGCCGGGGCGTCGGCGGATTGTCCGCCAGGGGCGCTGTGCATGTCCAAAACCACATACAACCCATTGGTCTTGCACCATTGCACCATGTTACTGAGCACCTGGAAGCCGCTCTCCAAGTACGAATTTGTCGGACCGAGCGCGCTCAGCATCCGGTGGTTGAACGGCAGGCGGATGACGTTGAACCCTTGGGATTTCATGAGCGCACAATCCACACTCGTCACGTAGTTGGACGTATACGTGTTCCAAAACGTCTGCTCATCAGTGGCGTTGCTCAGCAGAACGCTGATACGGGCCTTGATGTCCGAATACGATCCGAGGTACGTGTACCCGTTCGCGTCCGGCTGGGTAAGCTGCAACGCGTATGCCTCTGGCGTCAGCGACGCGTTCGGCGTCATGCCACGCATTACAAAGTTAGTGGTTCCATTCGGCGGCAGGATGTTTCGTCCAGAAGCTCTAAAGAAACTCGTGGTCGACTGCGCCCGCGAAACCGTTGCCATCGCCAGCAGCATCAGGCCAAACAAGAATCGCAGCTTTGTTGCAGCTCGCATTGATTTTTCGATCGAATTTGCCTGTGACTGGACTCTATGAGACCTTAGGACGCTTGCAAGCGGATGCAACCAGTAGACGCGCGAAGGCCTGTTGGTCATCACGTCGCCCAACATCGTGACAACATTCGTGGTGCTTCGTGGTCACAAAGTTGTTTGCGTAGTAGTCGTTGGCCCAACGCGTTGCGAACTCAAACATGTTGGTTCTGTCGCTACGGGAATTGTGTCAACATGGACCCCGCCGTCCCGCGTATGACTACTTGCGACGTCGTATCAACAACAGGCCGAGCAGGCCCACGCACACCAATGCATCCGACGTGGGTTCGGGAATGACCGCCATGCTGTTGAAGTACATGTTGTGGTAAGCGTCGAGAGTATTCTGCTGGCTGTACAGCGTGACGCTATCGATTCCCGCGTCGGCGGTACCCGCCAGGGTGCCGGTGACCGTTATCGAGCGGTTGTCCATGGCGGCATTGGGATCCAGGTTTGTCATCGTGAGCGAGTAGGTATTCGCTGATGTCAGCGTGAAGTCGACCGTGAAACCACCCGTGTCGTAGCTCAGCAAGGTGGGATTTGTATTACCGTCGTAGATATGCCAGCCTCCTGAGAAATAGAGGCTCAGGCGCTCACCGGTGTTGTAATCGGTCATGCTGGTGCCATTGCGCAGATCGATGCCCACCGAGCCGCCATCCACGTAGCCATTCTGCAAGGAGATCTCAAAGGTCTGACCAATGGACAACGAGCCGCCGGTAAACGGCCGCATGGCAAACGCGGTCGCCGACGGGGGAACCGAAGCCGACAACCCCCAAGACACAGCCGAGGTGTCGATGCCGGGCGCAATGGTCGCCGGATTGTTCACGTAGCTGTTGACGTAGAAATATCCCGCCCCCGCGTCCACTTGCTGCGCCCAGCTGCCGAATCCATAACCGCCATTCATGCCATTGTTCCAACCGCCGCTATAGACCGCATTGCCCGCGTTATCTGACGCGAGGTTTGAGGCAAGAGCCGATCCAGCCACGAACGCCCCTGCCAAACCGAGAATCCAAAATCTCTTCATGGGTTACGTCTCCCTCACCGTTGATTGTTCCTGTCGCTGCGCTTCTGGAAGCCACACTCCAAGCATAAGTTATCGATAACATAAGGCCTTGGATCTGTCAACAACATTTTCCCGCCTCCGGTATCCGGCTAACTCCCGTCAGGACCTGACGGCGAGCCGCAGCGTCGCCGCCCTTTACGGACTTTTCTCACTTTCGATTTCGAGTGAAGCATCATCAAACTTGACGGCACCCCCACGCGGGGCCGCTGAAGCCGGCGTCACTACGATGAGCGCGCGCAAATTCTCTTCGGGTGTCGTGCCTGTGACGGAAAGCTGATGCCATTGGCCGGCGGGAAAGTCTTTCGGTGAGAACTTCGCGGACTCGATGGTCACCTGCTTGCCGTTGCGCGTAGCCTCCAACCGCAATTCGACTTCCCGCGCCGGCGCATCGGTCTTGTCAAACCAGACAAAGACGGAGAACTTGAAACGTTGGCCGACTTTTACGCCGGTAATGTCCTGCCAGATGCCGGAATCATTCGCATCCTCGATCTGCCAGTGGTGATAGCCGATCATGCATTTGCCGGTGCGGGTGGGGGCCCAACTGTCTTCGCGGTTGATCCACTGGCCCCAGCGATACCAATGCGCCGCAAGGTCCGGGGCGATGCCCTGTTCCTCAAAAGATGGATTTTGCAATAAGTCGGCGCGCACCGAGAATGCCGCGACGACGACGCACAGGCTGACAATAAGTGCTTTCATGGTGAGTGGTTCCTGTCGATACTTATGGTTGCTGGATTTGGATGTTCGTGAACGTTGCTTTGCTCAAGAGCAGTGGCTGGTGGCTTAAGACGAAGAGGCCGAGGTGACCTTTGGTTGACTCAAGTTCCGGCAGGTCGACTGATTTCGTTGCGAATGGTTTGCCGTCGGCATCAAGCGCGGTGGCCTCAAAGTGGGCGCCATTACGGACGAGGCGAAGAGCCCGCGTGTTTCCGGGAGGCGGCATGCGGATCTCGGTGATCCGTGTTCCCGCTTGTCGTCGAAACGCGAAGGTGCACGTCCCGTCTGGAAACAGGGACACCATGACAATCGGCGCGTCCGCATCGAGACTGGTGCGATACATCAGTCCAGCCTTGGCATAGGTGTGGGTGTCAAACGGCGGGGTGAGGCTCGCGCTGAGGCCAAAGTGCCCACCCGCCTGTCGCGAGATGAAGCGACATTCATCGGTGCCCTCAAAAACGTCGCATCCGCCGCCAAAAACTTCCATGCCATCTTTCGCAATCACGCGCTGTCCGCCTTTCAGGAATGTTTCACCCAGATCTCGGCTGTCCCATCCTTCAGGGGGGCGATCCTGCGGGGCTGGCCCTGGAACGACAGGGTATTCGTGCAACGCGAGGGCGGGAGCCTTGCCGCTGGTCAACGCCACCCGTAATTCGTCGTCCTGCGCATAACTCATGGTTCCCAGCGTCTTGAAAAATCCTTCGATCTCATCTTTCGATCCCGTGCGCAATGCGGGAATGGCAAGCTCGCCGCGGTTCGTTACCAGATACCAATTATCTGGATGATAGCCGCCGGCATGCTTCACCAGCTTGTAAGACCACATGGTGGCCATCCACCCGTATGACGCGAAAGCGTCGTAATACCGCCGCATCATGGTCGAGCCGCCGGCCCGTTCGAAAACCACATTGAACTCGCCGGCCAGGAATGGCACACGCCACTGCTTGAATAGATCCGCCCTCGCATGCAGATCGCGGCTGAGAAACCGTGCGTGAGTTTCCAGCGTTGGCGAGCTGTCGTACACGCCAGGATAAAAGTGCTCCGTGTAGCCGACATTCTTCCACCCGCGCGAAGCGGGAGCCCCATACATCGCAATTCCCCGCATGGACCCCGCGCAAAAGATCAGATGCTGTTGATCCACCTCGCGAACAGAATGGATCAACTGATCCATGGTGGCGACGATCGTGGAATCGGATGGTTCACGGAGATAGTCGCCGAAAGGCTCGTTCAACAAATCGTAAGCCGCAACGGTCGCGGAGTTTCGATAATGCTGCGCGATCTTCTTCCACAGGAACGCTGTCCGTTCTCTGTTTTTCGGCAACCACAACTGGTTCTGTCCGCTGCGGCCGGTGCAATGATCGGTGCTCTGGCGACCGGGCGCACCATGCATGTCAAGAATCACGTAGAGCCCGTCTTGCGCGGCCATGTCGATGGCGCGATCAAGCCATTGAAACGCATCTGGACGCAGCACACCGGGCGCGGCGTCGTCTTCAAGCAGGGTGTAATTAAAGGGCAGCCGCACCACGTTGAATCCCCAGGACTTGATGATGTCGTAGTCGCGCGGCCGGATCCAATTCTCGCGAAAGACATTGAGTAGCCGATCCTTCTCCTGCGCGCCGAAGCGCTGCTTTAACAACTCCTCCATCTCCCATTGGTCGACTGGCTCGCCATTGTGTGCCATGTCCAACATCCACATTTCATTAAGCAGCCAATTTCCCAGATTGCAGCCCTGCAGCACCACGGGCCGGTCCTTGTCATCCACAATCGCCGCCCCGCTGGCGTGGAGTGGGGGAAGCGCCGGCGGCGCTGGTGAAGGTTCCCCCTGGGGAAAACATTTGAAGAGCAGCGGCCCCAGAAAAACAATCGCAGCGCCGATTGCGACGCGTGGCAACATTCGGTTCCCCGGGGTCATGGCATTAGCCTTTGATGCCGGTCATCGAAATGCCCTCGATGAAGGTCTTTTGGGTGAAGAAAAACAGGACGATGATCGGCAGGGCAACGAGTGTGCTGGCGGCCATCAAGTAATGCCACTCGGTGCCGCCGCGCTGGCTCTGGTAAAACTGCAGCCCGAGCGCCAGCGTGTAATCTTCCTGCTTCGTCAGATAGATCAACGGCCCGAGGAAGTCGTTCCACGTGTACATGAACTGGAACAGCGCCACGACCATCAATGCGGGGCGGCATAGCGGCAGGATGATCTGCCAGAAGATGCGGAACTCACTGCAGCCATCGATGCGCGCGGCCTCGGACATATCCTTGGGAATTCTCATAAAGAACTGCCGCAGCAGAAACACGTTAAATGCCCCCGCGAAAAACGAGCCGACCCACAGCGGTTTCAGCGTGCCAATCCAGCCGAGCCAGCGGAACAGGCAGTACATCGGCACCATCACGACGGGAAACGGCACCATCATCGTCGCCAGCGCCACGAGGAATACTTTGTCGCGTCCGCGCCAATCGACACGCGCGAAACCGTATGCGGCGAGAGAACTTGAGGCGACCGTGCCGACCACTGTAAGAATGCACAAGATCAACGTATTCTTCAAATAGAGTGGGAAATACTTCATGTATTTGATCGCATTGACAAAATTGTCCCAGCGCGGCGCAATCTTTCTCACAATCTTCGCGTTCGGGTACTTGTCGCAATCGCCCTTTTGGATTTCCATGAGGGCTCCGTCCTTCTCGACGTAAAACCGGTAGGGAATCCATGTCGGCGGCATGGACATCGTCTGGTCAACCGGCTTCAGCCCCGTGGAAAGCATCCACAGCAGTGGAATCAGGCACGTGATCGCGCCCAACACGAGCAGCACATATATGAGAACGCGTTGCAGGAAGCGCATGGGTTATTCTCCTCCGTAGTAAATGAGCCGGCGGGTCGAACGCGTCGCAGCCCACGTCAGGAACAGAATGGTGAGAAACAGAATCCAGGCCATCGCACATGCGTAACCCATCTGGTGATAGTCGAACGCGTTCTGATACAGGTAGACCGTGTACAGCAACGCGGAACGATTCGGTCCGCCGCCACCGAGCAGGATGTAGGCTTGGGCAAACACCTGCAGCGAACCGATAATGCCAATGATGAGATTGAAATAAATGACGGGCGAAATTATCGGAACCGTGATGTGGCGGAATTTCACCCAGGGATTGGCGCCGTCGATTTCAGCAGACTCGTACAGCGAGCGGGGCACATCCTGCAGCGCGGCGAGATAAATGACGATCGTGTTGCCGCATCCCCAAACCGCCATGAGAACCAGCGACGGCTTGGTCCATTTCTCATTGGTTAGCCACTGCGGACCCTCGATGCCGAACCAATGCAGCAGATAATTGAGCACGCCAAAGTTGCCGTTGAGGATCCAGAGCCACACCATGGAAGCCGCCACGACGGGAATCAACGACGGCAGGAAATAGATGGCGCGAAAAGTGGAACGCCCTTTCACTGACTGGTTAAGCAACACCGCCACCAGCAACGCCACCACCAAACACAACGGCAGGGAAAAAACGGTGTAGTACAACGTGTTGTAGAGCGATTTCCAAAACGCCTTGTCGGTGACCATGTCCTGATAGTTCACGGTGCCGATCCATACGGGCTTCGACAACACATCATAGTCACAAAACGAATAGTAGATGGAGGCGCACACGGGATAGAGCGTGAACACCAGGAACCCGACGATCCACGGGCTGATAAATGCCAGGCCGATCCACAAATTGCGTTTCTCACCGCGCGTCATAACCGCCCCACTCCTTCAGGCGTTCGTCCTTGACCGCATCCCAACGCCGCATAACGCGGTCGAGTCGCCACTGCATCCGCTGTTGCACGAGATCGAGCGCCGCCTGGGGGGTGGTTGTCAACGCGGTCACCTGGTCGACCGCGACATTCATCTCGTCGTTGTACTCGGCCCAGACGGACAGGCGCGGCACGTAATGCGCGTTTGGACTATTCGCCAGTTCGATGAACGTTCGGATGTACCGGTTCGGGTGGTTCTGGATGAATCCGTCGCTGACCTTGGCCAACGGGCTGAATTTGCGCTGGCCGAGGCACAGCTTCTCCATGGGCCCTTGCTTGTTGACGTAACGGATGAACTCGAACGCTTCTTTCACGTATCGCGCCCCTTTGGGAATCACCAACACATCGGATTCGGCCAGTGTCACCAGCGGATACCCCTGCGGGTCCTTCGCCGGGAACGGTGCCGCGCCCCATTCCAGTTGCGGCGCGTACTTATCGATGAAATTGTACATCCACACCCCTTGGAACGTCATCGCTACCTGCCCCGTCAGAAAGGGGTTCTGCGGCGAGTTGAAATTGCCGAACGACGCGCCAAACCCGCGCCGGTTATCGACCCCGTACTTCTCGGATTGCCTGCGAAACCACTCGAAGGCTTGGATATTGCCCGGGTCGTTGGCGGTAATGCGACGCTCGCCGTCCCACAGCCGCCCGCCAAACCAATACACCCAGATTGGCATCCACCAACCAGGTTGTTGGGGGTCGTGACCGACCTGCACCAACTTGAAGTCCTTGGCGCTCTTTTCCTGGTTGGTCAGATCCGGATATCGGATTCGCACCAACTTGCCGTCGCGCTTGATCTCGACAATCGTGAGTCGCTCCGACATTTTCTCGAGTTCGTCCAGACTTTGCGGCGGGCGGTCGGGATCGAGTCCTGCCTCCCGAAATAGTTTCTTGTTCCAGTGCAGCGCGGCGGACCAAGGAGTGCTGGGCAGCGCCCACAGGAAGCCGTGATGCCGGCACTGTGTCCAATACACAGGAATGTAGTCGTCTGCCCTGATGCCCGCCTCCTCTGCCAATTTATCGAGCGGGGTCAGCGCGCCCTTCTCAGAAAAGCCGGTGATAGTGGAGGCCCATACACCGGCGACATCGGGTGGGTCGCCACCGGCGGTCGCCAACATCAATTTGCGCTCCACCTCGCCGACCGAGAGCATCTTGACGACAATGCGATCCTGCGAACGGTTGAAATCATCGACAACCGCTTGCATGGCGTCTTCCTCAAATCCCGTCCACTTTTCCCAGTAGCGAACAACCGCGCGCCCATCTGCGGTCACTTCGGAAGCGCTACGTCCACATCCGCACGGTCCCAGGAACAGGAGGCCAATCAGTAGGGAGAAGACGCTGGAGCGTAGGGGTTTCATTACAAGCGTAAAGAAGCGCCGATGCGACATACATTAGAGGGAACGTTCTGATTCGTCAAACCAACATCCGCACACAGGCGCCCTGCCTTTTGGCAACGCTTTCGCTGCCAGTTTCGGAAAATTTAGTTATCGATAACATTTCATGCACCCGCTCGTCAATCGAAATCAACCCACCCGCAGGTAATCGGACCGACCCGGCGCGTGCAAACTGTCGGCGCGGATGCAGAGTGGCTCACGATTTGTGGCACTCGTGCGCCCGGCGAGCAACATCTCACGCCAGCTTCCTGTGCAAACGACAGGGCAACTGGTTGCGACGCGCCTTCTGACAGGCCGGGGCGCGCGAGAAGCGTTGACATCCCCATATCGCAATGTTACTGACGGTTACGATGCAAGCTCGCAAACTTAAGAAGGTCACGATGGACGACATCGCGCGTGTGACCGGTCTTTCGAAGATGACAGTTTCGCGAGTTCTCCGCAACAATGCATCGGTCTCGGAGGCGACACGGAACCGGGTTCTGACGGCAACCAAGCGTTTGAACTACCACGTTGACTTTATCGCGCGCCAGTTGCGGGCCAAACACACCTTTCAACTGGGTGTAATTGCGCCGTTCCGCGGGTTCGTCGGTCAGTATTATTTCGGCCAGATTCTCCAAGGCATCCAAGACGTGTTGACAGGAACGGAGTATCATATTGCTCTTTTCGATAGCCTCTCAGAGGATTTCAACGACCCGCAGAAGTGTGTTAGCCTCTGCCACGAACGGCGGGTGGGGGGCTGGATTGTCGTGGCCCCCGGGCCCGGTGAGCGTTTTCCCAGAACGTTTGTCAACCTCAAGATGCCGATCGTCGTGGTGGGCAGTTCCTTCGGTCGCCAAGCCATCAGTTACGTCGATGTCGATAACTACAACGGTGCATGCGCCATAACGCAACACTTGATTGGCCTTGGGCATACAAGAATCGGGTTCATCAGAGGCCGGGGTGACCGACATGATGCGGCGCAACGTGAACTCGCCTTCCGCAAGAGCATGGCAAAACATGATCTTCCCATAGTGGAGGAGTGGATCGTGCAAGGTGACTACGAGATGCGAAAGGCTTTCCACTTATCGCTGGATTTGATAGCCAAAGGCGACCATCCCACCGCGATCTTCGCGGCAAACGATCAAATGGCCTATGGCGTTATCGATGCGGCTCGCGTTCTGGGGCTGCGCGTTCCTGAAGACCTTTCGGTGGGAGGCTTCGATGATATCGAGGGGTCGGCAGAATTTGTGCCCGCGCTGACAACCGTCGCGCAGCCAATTGCCGACCTCGGTCGTGTAGCGGCTCGCTATTTGCTCGACGTTCTCAATAGACCTGATCGACTGAGGATTCTCCACCAAAAGCTACCCACCCAATTGGTTACTCGTTCCTCGACTGGCCCTCCGTCTCAGGAACGCGAAGTTCTGAAGGGTGTCCCGGCAAGGTTTCGGCTGACATAGCAACAAGACACCCGTGCCGGGCAACTCGTTTCGAATTGCTTGGGGCGAAACACGCGAGCGCGGAGCAAACAGTTGTCGAGGGCAGCCACCGCCGGTGGAACGAGTACTAATGCCAGCCACAAGGTCCCGACTGCTGCCAACCCTGTAACATGAAAAAGCTGATTGTCATTAGGCTGCCAGCCTCTTCTGCATAATAGTGATTTAGCAGTCCACCCGGCGCCGCATCACAGCGCGCTGCTACCAAAGACTCGGGTCGATCAGGATGTCTAAACCCCAACGGAATGACATTACCCAAACTCTGATGAGGTCTCTGCCAGTTGTGATAATGTTCGATCTGCCTGAGCACATGGCGAAAATGCTGTTCTCCCGGCAGAATCAGGTTGTCCGGCATCTCCCAGGTCTCTCGAACGAACGGCTCGGCATATGCGTTGCACATCGGTGACTACGGCGGTGTGGCGCAGGTTGGGCTTCATTCATATGGGCAAGCCTTGGATCTTGGTGATGAGCGGAGCGGCAGACTTCGGCGGCACTCGCGTCGGATTGCCTCACGGGCATTACCACCCAGCCCGTGCGTATCGGAAAATGACGCCAATGTCTCACTTGTGTTTGTCCTCCCATAGCCCTTCAGTTCCCGCTTTCCTTCCGCTTCGGTTGTGCTACCTTCCGTATCATGAATGCGACAGCACGTTATCTTTCGCTTGTGTTTGCTTTCGGCTCAGTCTTCACCACGGGGGTCTTTGCGCAACCACCCAAAGTCGACTTCCCCGCGGCCAGCCCCACCGCTACTCTGAAGCAGCACGTCGGTCTTACGGATATCGAAATCGTATATTCCCGGCCCGGTGCAAAAGGGCGGGTGGTCTACGGTGGCGTCGTTCCGTACAATGCGGTCTGGCGCACCGGCGCGAACGCCTCCACCAAGATTTCCGTTACCACACCCGTCAAGCTCAACGACACCGAGGTTCCCGCGGGTAAATATGCGCTCTTCACGATCCCCGGTGAAACCGAGTGGACAGTGATCATCTCCAAAGACACGAACTCTTTTGGAGCCTTCGGCTACAAGCAGGAGAACGATCTGGTGCGTTTCAAGGCGACTCCCGTGAAACTAGCCGAGCCCGTCGAGACATTCACGATTGACTTCAACGATATCCGCGACGAGTCGGCCACGCTCAATCTTATTTGGGAAAAGACGCGCGTTCCCATCAAGCTCGAAGTCGAGGTTGTCAACAAGGTGGTGCCACAAGTCGAAGCCGCCCTGGCGTCGCCGGATAAAAAGCAGCCACAGTTTTACTTTCAGGCGGCGACGTTCTATTTCAACCACGATCTGGATTTGAAGAAGGCGCTCGCCTGGTTGGACACCGGGCTGGCTGACAAGCCTAGGATCGCTTACGAACTGCTGAACCTGAAGGCCAGGATTCTTGCGAAACAGGGAGACAAAGAAGGCGCGATTGCTGCCGCGAAACGGTCCAGCGAGTTGGCAGTTTTGGCCGAAGGTCCCAGCAGCTCGTTCGTGAAGATGAATCAGGATTTGATCTCCAGCCTCCATTGATGATACCGGTGAATTTCGTCGCGAGATTTCAATTTAGGATAACTTCAACGTATGGGAGATAGCATGAACCAGTTTAAATCCGCGTTTGTTATCGCCGCGATCATCCTCAGTTCGTCACCGCTTATGGCCCAACAAAAGCGTGTCAGCCCTCACGAGACGACCGGCGCGGTCATCGACGGTAATCGGGTGACGGTTGTTTACGGGCGTCCATATACCAAGGATCCCAAAACTGGTGAGACCCGTAAGATTTGGGGAGGCTTGGTGCCGTACGGCAAGATCTGGCGCACCGGGGCCGACGAAGCCACGCTCCTCATTACGCAGAAGCCAATTGTCCTTGGCGAAACGACGATTCCGGCGGGTGCCTTTACGTTGTGGACCCTTCCGAATGAAGACGGCACGGCCAAACTGGTCATCAATAGACAGATTGGACAATGGGGAGTCAGTCCGCGTGATCCGAAGCAGGCGTACGACGAAGCTCTGGACGTGGCGCGGATCGATTTGAAGAAAGACGTTCTGGATAAGACAGTGGACCAGTTCACAATCACTGTTGAGAAGAACCCATCCGGAGGCGGTGCGCTGAAAATGATGTGGGAAAGCGCACAGTTCTCCGTGCCGTTTACGGTCAAGAAATAGCAGGCGACACGGGTCATTCCTCAGCGCAAAATGCGGTCGCATTCGCAGGCAGTTTCTCGGGTCAGTCTTGTGGTGTTTTCAGACGATGAGCTACGCGCATGAATACCAGAATTGGATTTAAGAGGTCTCCCTCCCGTCGCATCCTGTGGCTCCTTAACTTCCTCGCCGTGACGGTCTGTGTGCTGACCGTCTTTCCCTTCGATATCCGCGCCTCAGACCCTCAGTCGGCGTCGACGATTTTGCAGGAACTCCGAAGCTTTCGCGAGATGGGGAGCGTACTCTACATTGCCGCGCATCCCGACGACGAGAACACCCGTCTCATCGCCTACCTCTCCCGCGGTCGGTGCTATCGCACGGGATATCTTTCGCTGACTCGCGGTGATGGCGGTCAAAACCTGATTGGACCTGAGTTGGGCGAAGAACTGGGGGTGGTCCGCACCCGGGAATTACTGGCCGCCAGGCGGATCGACGGCGGTCAGCAGTTTTTCACGCGGGCCATCGACTTTGGATTTTCCAAGGATTACCGTGAAACATTCCGCATCTGGAATCGCAGTCAGGTGCTAGCCGATGTTGTGCGCACCATCCGTGGGTTCCGACCGGATGTGCTCATTACGCGCTTTTCCACCGTGCCCGGCGGAACTCACGGGCACCATACTGCGTCAGCCATCCTGGCCGTCGAAGCCTTCAAGCTTGCGGGAGACACGAATGCCTTTCCCGAACAACTCGGCGAGTTGAAGCCCTGGCAACCAAAGCGAATCCTCTGGAATGGCTTCCCGAGAGGATTTAGGGGCGGCGGAAGCGACGAAACAAACGCGCCTGACCTGCAGATCGATATCGGTGGGTACAACCCGTTGCTCGGCGAATCCTACGGCGAAATTGCCGCGCGCAGCCGAAGCATGCACAAGACGCAAGGCTTCGGCAGTGTCGGTACGCGCGGGACGGCAAACGAAACCTTTCAACTCCTCGATGGTGAGCCCGCCACCAAGGACATCCTCGATGGTGTTGATACGACCTGGGGCCGTGTACCCGGGGGTGCCGAGATTGGGCGGTTGGCCGATGAGGCCATTGCGCGGTTCAATCCGCAGAATCCAGCCACCAGTGTGCCGACATTGCTGAAACTTCGGAGTCGCCTCGCCGCCCTGCCCACAGACAGCGTGGTTACAGAAAAGCGCCGACAACTCGATCGCATCTTGCAGGGCTGTCTCGGGTTGTATGTCGAGACGGTCATCCCTCTGGCGGAGGCCGTACCGGGCGAAACGTTAAAGATGCGTCATGCCGCCATTGTGCGGGCCGATTTCCCGGTGCGCTGGACTGCCGTGCGCTACCCGGCGGGCGGAGAAGAGCTTGATATAAGCGCCGATCTGAAGTTCAACCAAGGCGTGACTCGCGAATCGTCCCGGATACTGCCCGCGACCACGCCGCTATCCCAACCCTATTGGTTGCGCGAAGAGGGTACTATCGGAATGTTCCGGGTGGACGATCCATCGCTCATTGGTCGCTCCGAGAATCCGCCCGCCTTTCCGGTTGAGTTTGTGTTCGAAGTCGGCGGCCAGACGTTGGTGATCCCCGACGAGCCCGTACAAGTCATCGGGGATCGGGTGAAAGGCGAGATTCGTCAGCGTCTGGAGGTGACGCCACCCGTTTCCCTGAACTTTCCCGAGGATTTGGAGCTGTTCGCTCCAGGTACCGCCCGTCCTATAGCGGTCGAGGTTACTTCGGCCCGCGCCGGAGCGACAGGCGCACTCCACTTGGATGCACCCATTGGCTGGAAAGTAACACCCGCGACGTACTTTTTCTCCCTGACCAACTACAACGAGAATGCGCGTTTCACCTTCACCGTCACGGCCCCGACGAACACGACGACTGCGAGGATTCTGGCCACTGCCGAGATCGATGGCAAGAGCTACCACAATCAGCGTGTCGCGATCCGCTATGATCACATCCCGCGGCTCTTGTTGCAACCCCCCGCGCGTCTGAAGGCCCTGAGTGTCGATCTGGCGATTCGCGGTCACCAGATCGGTTATCTGCCGGGCGCCGGCGACTCGGTAGCTGAGTGCCTGCAACGGATGGGCTATGCGGTCACGTTTCTTACCGATACCGATCTGACCGCGGACCACCTGCGCAGCTTTGACGCAGTGGTGTTGGGCATCAGGGCCTTCAATACCCGCACGGACCTGGCCCAGAATTTGTCAGGCCTTTTCGCGTACGTCGAGGCCGGCGGCAACGTCATCGTCCAATACAACACATCCGACGGGTTGCAGACCACGCGCCTCGCGCCTTACGATTTGAAGATCTCGCACGACCGCGTCACGGATGAAACCGCGCCGGTGACGCTGCTCGTGCCAGACCATCCGGCCCTTACGACGCCCAACCGCATCGTCCCATCCGATTTTGATGGCTGGGTTCAGGAGCGCGGACTCTATTTTGCCAGTAAATGGGATGACCATTTCACACCACTCCTTGCGTGCAACGACCCCGGCGAGTCGCCGAAGACCGGAAGCCTCTTGGTGGCCCACTACGGTCGGGGGTATTTCGTTTATACCGGACTATCATGGTTCCGTCAGTTGCCTGAGGGCGTGCCCGGCGCCTATCGGCTATTTGCCAATCTGATTTCGCTTGGGAAATGAAGCCGCGAGACGACACCATTGATCCTCACGCTGGGCCGCTCGAGCCGGTGGGTGCCAGCGGCGACGAAGCGACCGGATTGCCTTGGCTTGGCACTTGGCGCGGTGTTTACGTCTTGGTGTTCGCCTCCTTTGTCATTTGGGTTGGGCTCCTTGTTGGACTGACGGTTGTTTTTTCATGAGCCCGCTCGATTTCATGGTTCTGATCGGCAGCATGGTCGGAATCGCCGTCTATGGCATGTGGCGGACGCGCGGTCGCCAGAACCTGAACACCTATCTAAAGGGCGACCCGAACGTGAGGTGGGCGGCCATCGGCATTTCGGTCATGGCTACCCAGGCGAGCGCGATCACCTTCATTTCCACTCCCGGCCAGGGCTATCAGGATGGGCTGGGTTTCGTGCAAAACTATTTCGGGATGCCGCTGGCGCTGATTATCATCGCGGCAGTGTTCCTGCCGATGTACCGCCGTTTGAATGTCTATACCGCCTATGAGTTTCTCGGTCACCGGTTTGATAACAAGACCCGTCTGCTCGGCGCGGCGCTCTTCCTCCTGCAGCGCGGGCTGGCCGCGGGAATTACCATTTACGCGCCAGCCATCATCCTCTCCACCATGCTGGGCTGGCGATTGGACCTCACCATCATCCTTAGCGGGCTACTGGTCATCATTTACACCGTGACCGGTGGTAGCGAAGCGGTGACTCTCACCCAGAAATACCAGTTGGCCGTAATTTTTGGTGGAATGGCAACCGCCTTCGTCGTCCTGTTGATGAGGTTGCCGTCGAATGTCTCGTTGATCGATGCCCTCACCGTGGCGGGGGGCTTCAAGAAACTGCAGGCGGTGGATTTTTCGCTCGATGTCAAACAGCGCTACACTTTTTGGTCCGGCTTGTTGGGTGGCCTCTTCTTGTCGCTATCGTATTTCGGCACGGATCAATCCCAGGTGCAACGCTATATTTCCGGAGCCTCGCTACGCGAAAGCCGGCTTGGTCTTATGTTCAATGCCGTGTTCAAAATCCCCATGCAGTTCTTTATTCTCCTGCTCGGAGTGCTGGTGTTTGTGTTCTACCAGTTTGAGCGACCGCCCGTGTTTTTCAACAAGGCCACTTGGAACCTGGCGGCCAAACACGACTCGGGCGGGCAGTTCCGTTCCCTCGAGCAGAAATTCGCCGCGATCCACGAGCAAAAGGAGCAACTCATTCAAACGTGGATCGATGCCAAACATGCGGGCAACCGCCCGGCTGAGGCCGAGGCCCACGCGCAGGCGCAGGCGGCGCTCAGCCGCAGCGAGGCCCTGCGCGCCGAGGTCAAGACGGCGCTGCTGGCTGCGGAGCCGCGCGCGAAAACCAACGACACCGATTATGTGTTCATCACCTTCGTACTGGATCACTTGCCGCATGGGCTGATCGGGCTGCTGGTCGCGGCCTTCTTCGCCGCCGCCTTGTCATCGAAAGCCGCCGAACTCAATGCACTCGGGTCGACGACTACCATCGATTTCTACCGGCACGTGGTCAAACGGAAGGCGACCGACGCGCACTATGTGGCTGCTTCGAAGTGGTTTACCCTCCTCTGGGGTCTGGTTGCGATCGCCTTCGCTCTTTTCGCAAACTTGGTGGAGAATCTGATTCAAGCCGTCAACATTGTCGGGTCTGTCTTTTATGGCGTGGTACTCGCCCTGTTCCTCGTGGCGTTTTTTCTCCGGTGGGTTGGCGGCACTGCGGTTTTCTGGGCGGCGCTGGCAGCCCAGACGCTCGTTTTCATGCTCTATTTTTCTCTCAGCATCAGCTATCTCTGGTACAACTTCATCGGGTGCGCTGCCTGCGTGTTGTTTAGTGTGATCCTCCAAGCCACACGAGGCCCCACCGCCACGCCTGCCAAGACGTTATCCACCCCATGACCGGTGCCCCTGTCATCTGCTTCGGCCAGCAACCGTGCGGGTTTTTCCCGAAACGGTTCCTTGTTGCAAAGATCCAGACAGCCCGCCGCCTGCAAGCCAGGATTGGAGGCGAGATTGTGTTCTTCTACCACGACAGCGACCATGACCCGCGCGAAACGAAGACCATCCTGCGGCATCGCAAGACCGGCGAGCCTGCGGCGCTCAACTTCACCTTCGAGAACAAACTCCAACGAAAATGCTCCCCGCTTTACCTCAAACGCATCCCCGCCGATTGGCACACCAGGACCGCGCTCCAATTGCCCAATTATGTCGAGCGCCGGTGCATTGAGGTCTTCCAACAGACTTCTGCCGGAAGAGTGGCTGACTTTTGTCTGGAGATGTATCGCCACATGGGGTTGCTAGACGGGGTTTCCGTGGCGCGCTCCAGCGACCCTTCGTTCCGGCGCGCGGCATGCGATATCGAGGACTTCTTTGTCGATGTCCAGCACGAAGGCGAAATCGTGCGTGCCCGCTACAGCAACGGCAGTCTGAAGCTGCACGAGGGCGGAGATCGCTTCGTGACTCTGCCTGCAATCGCGTTCACCAAGGAGCAAATCAGCCCGGCGCGCGACACGCGGCTTCGTTGGATGCAATCCGTCCTGCACTGCACGCATTATGTCGTCGGCGCCAGCGAGCAGGCATACCTGCACAGGGAAGAAGCGCCCGAGATTACCTGTGTAAACCGTGATATAATTGATCGTTCCGATGAAGCGTACACCGAAATCCCTTCGTAAACCGAAACTGCTTCTGGCCTTTGGGGCGCATCCCGATGACATCGAGTTCGGCTGCGGCGGTGTTGTCGCGCGAGAGATCTACGCCGACCGCGAGGCGCACTTTGTTGTCTGCTCGCATGGCGAAGCGGCCACCCATGGCTCGTCTGCGCAACGGGTTGCCGAGGCAAGAAAATCGGCGGCACTCCTCGGCGCGGCAGTGGAGTTTGTCGAACTCGACGGCGATGCCCACCTTGAGGTCCGCGTTGCTCACGCCATTCGTCTGGCCGCCATTCTCCGGCGTTTGCGGCCGGGTATTGTGCTCGCGCCGAGCCCGGTGGAGAATCAGCACCCCGACCATGCGCGGCTAGGACAACTGGTGCGGGACGCGGCGCGGCTTGCTCGTTACGGCGGTTTGAAGGAATTGCGCACTTCGCCTCCGCATGCGATTGACCAACTTTTTTTCTACGCGGTAACGCCTGAAGCCGAACCCCCGGGTGCCAGGCCGATACTGATCGACATCTCCGCGCCGGAAATCATCGCCGCGTGGACCGCTGCGATGGAAGCACACGCGTCGCAATCTCGTACCAGCAACTACGTCGAGCTGCAACTCACGCGTGCGCGTTTGTGGGGACTGCGTGCTGGTATTGGTCATGCCATGGCCCTTTTCCCCAACGATCCGCTCGTTCTTGATTCGCTCGCGCAGGGGATCCGGGGTGCGCGCCACTTTTGATTTGCCATGACGACTGGCGGTCCACTGAAGATCGGCATCACCTGTTATCCCTCGGTGGGGGGAAGCGGCATCCTCGCCACCGCGTTGGGTGAGGAACTGGCGCGTCGCGGGCATGAGGTGCATTTTATCAGCTACGAGCGTCCGTTTCGTTTTCCCGAGAACACACCACGCCTGCATTTCCATCCGGTGATCATCAACGACTACGATCTGTTCAAGTACCCCGATTACACGCTGCCGCTCTCCGTCAAGATGGCGGAAGTGAGCCGCGACCACCGGCTGGACGTACTCCACGTTCACTATGCCGTGCCCCACGCAACAGCGGCCATTCTTGCGCGGTCGATGCTTCCGCCGGGGCGACAGCCGCGCGTCGTTACCACGTTGCATGGCACGGACACCACCTTGCTCGGGCTCGATCCCGGTTACGGACCGGCAATCCGCCACGCCCTCGCCTGCTCGGATGCCATCACGACGGTGTCCGCCTTTCTACAACGGGAGACCGAGCGGTTGCTCGCGGTGGATCAACCGATCGACGTTATCCACAATTTCTTCGCGCCCCGCCCGGCGCGGCGTTCGCGTGAAGAGGTGCGGCATGACCTGGGCGTGCGAGACGAAACGGTGGTGTTTCATTCATCCAATCTTCGGCCTTTGAAGCGCATCGATTTATTGCTCGAAACTGTTGCGCGCATTCGCCCGAGTGATTCGTTCAAGCTTGTCATTCTCGCCGGCGGGAATTTCGCTCCATTCGTCGACTCTGTGCGACGGCTCGGCTTGGAAAAGAAGGTCGTCGTGCGCGAAAGGATCAACGAAATCGAAGAGTATCTGCAGGCAGCCGACATCGGACTGTTCATGTCCGAAACGGAAAGCTTTTGCTTGAGTATTCTTGAGGCGATGTGCTTTGCCTGTCCTAGTGTCGCTCGACGCGTAGGCGGCATTCCGGAAGTGATCGAAGATGGCGCCACTGGACTGCTGGTGGCCTCAGGAGACGCGGATGTCCTGGCCCGGACAGTCGAGAGTCTGATCCAAGACCCTGCCCGCCGATCCGCTCTGGGTCGCGCGGCGCAACACCGCGCCCGCGAGCTCTTCTCGGCGGAGGCCATCGTGCCCCGCTACGAAGCGCTGTATCGCCGCGTATGCGGGCAAGGCCCAAAACTCGCCGCCATCTAACTCATTCATCTTCGTGCGGCATACGAAGAACCATCGCACCGCGACAGCCCTGTACCATGCAAATACTCATAGGCCGCTTTTAGTGTGTTCGGCTGACGGCGCACGCGTCTACGGTCAATTACGACTGGCAGTTTTCCATTCTTGCCAGTCCTTAACGATTGCGTTCGTCATTGGTCGCGGCGACACTATTGCGTCCGAATCGGTTTCCGAGGCGGTGGAATACGGGCAACGCGCCATCAGAATTGTGACGGAGGTTGCCGGGACAAGAAAGAATCCAGAGGTTGTTTGTTCCTATCATCGTCACGAGGAAGTCCCCTATCTGTGAAGTGAATACCGGGCTGCATCACCGGCAGCGGCGATGCAGTTTTTTCATACAACATAGCAGTTTTTTGCATAGTGTGGATAGGCTCCTTAAATCTCCGCCCGCCACGTTGGTAATCATTGACTCCCGGTAATCGATGGTTACCATGCGGACACTGGGTTCTTTCCGGCGAGGGTAGGTAAATGGGCGGATGGAGGCGTACCGCGGTTTTACTGCTTTACCCGGCGTGCCTTAACGCCGCGACGTATTATTATGTTTCCCCAACCGGGCAGTGATCTAAATTCGGGCGCGATCGAGGCCCCCGTTTTCCAACCTCACCGCCGCAGTGGCCTTGGTCGGGCCGGGTGACACTATCTATATGCGAGGCGGCACCTTCACGTATTCATCAACCATTCGACTCACCAATTCCGGCACAGCCTTGTCGCCGATAAAGATCTGGAATTATCCAAATGAGCACCCCGTCCTGGATTTTTCCGCGATGGCCGATGCCGACGCCAATCGGGGGATTCTTATCACGACGAATGCGAGCTTCTGGTACATCAAGGGACTGGAAGTCTACCGGGCCGGCGACAACGGAATGAAGATTGAGGGCAGCGGCAATATCATTGAGTTTTGTTCCTTCCATCACAATCACGATAGTGGTCTGCAAATCGGACTGGGCGATAGCGATCTGGACATGCCGTATCGTGTCTGCTCCAACCAGATTATCAACTGCGATTCGTATCTGAACTACGACCCGCGCCATGGTGGTGGAAATGCCGATGGCTTCTGCTGCAAACTTCATCCTGGACAAGGCAACATTTTCAGAGGATGTCGTTCATGGGAAAACTCCGATGATGGGTGGGATCTCTACAAGAACCAATACGACGTCACTCTTGACGATTGCTGGACCTGGCACAATGGCGACCCTGCCAGCTTCAATACCAACTCGGCTGGCAACGCCGAAGGTTTCAAGCTGGGCGGGGATACGGATTTTTACGGACCGCGCATGGTAAAACGGTGCATTGCCTTCATGAACCATTTCGGCGGTTCAGGTGCAGGGAAAGCCTTTCATCAAAACGACCATCAGGGCCCCATCACTCTGCTCAACTGCCTCTCGTTCTCCAACAACTATGATTACGCCCTCAATAATAGTGGCGGCATACACACTGTTGAGAATTGCGTGGCTTTCGATCCTTATGGCCTAGACCACAAGCTCGTTTCCAGCAACAGTACTAGCGATGATATTTACATCCACAATAGTTGGAACCTGGCTGTTACGCCCAATCTGGCGGATTACTCCATTCTCACCGAGGAGGCGGCGAAAGCGCCGCGTCAGGCCGATGGCAGCCTGCCCAACAATGGATTTGCGCAACTCGTCGCCGAAAGCGATCTGATCGACAAGGGCGTGGATGTGGGGCTGCCCTTCAACGGTTCCGCGCCCGATTTGGGCCCGTTCGAGTTCGCGCTCCCTCAGGGAATCGTTTTGATTGACTCCGTCTCAATGACCGGGACCGGCCTCTATGTTCACGTGACCGGACTGACCAGCCACGGTCTGGTGATCGTCCAAACCTCGCCGGATCTGGCGACATGGACGCCGGTTTTCACCAACTCGCCGGTCACAGGCGGGTGGCAATACGTCGATCCCGATGCGACGACCGTGCCGCAACGTTTTTATCGGGTCGAGGAGCAATAGCAGAATGAGAATCAACATATCGCATTGGGTCAATCGAACAGCAACATTGGCAATGGGCGGGCTCTTGTTCTTGTCGGCAAGATCGCAGGCCACGATATACTACGTCGCAACGAATGGGAATGATTCTGCCTCGGGCACGGCGACGAACACACCGTTTCTCACACCGGAGAAGGCAATCACGGCCGTCAACGCGGGCGACACTCTGTATGTGCGCGGCGGCACGTACATGCTGGCCAATCAAGTGAAGTCAGCCAAGGCCGGGACGGCCGCGAACTACTGCAACATGTGGACGTATCCGGGGGAACGCCCGTATTTTAATGCCTCCAACATACCCGCTGGCAGCAACCGGGGCATCTATATCAGCAAGGATTTCTGGCACGTTAAGGGCATCGAGGTGGCGTTTGCCCCGGACAACGGGATCATTGTCACCAGCGGCTCCAACATCGTCGAGGGTTGCGTCATTCACGACAACCAAAACGATGGTCTTACCCTTGGAAGCACCAGCGCGTTGGCGCACGACAACCTGATACTGAATTGCGACTCGTACCGAAACTTCCAGGCGAGCAGCGGCGGCAACAACGGCGACGGATACTCGGCGAAAACCGGTTGTGGTCCGAACAACGTGTTCCAAGGTTGCCGGTCCTACCTCAATTCCGACGACGGCTGGGATTTCTATGACAACAACTCCAACACCGTCACCCTGCTGAACTGCTGGTCGTTTATGAACGGCTCGAATCAGTGGAACGTCGGCTCGTTCTCGGGGAATGGGAACGGGTTCAAGTTGGGAGGCGCGGGCACGCACGCAGGACATATTTTGAAGCAATGTGTGGCCTTCGACAACCACAGTAAGGGCTTTGACCACAACCTGAGCGTTGGCGCCCATACCCTGTACAACTGCACAGGATTCCGAAACACCAATCCAAACTTTAGTTTTTACGACACGCCTGCGAGCGGTGCGGATGTGTTCAAGAACAACGTTTCCTATCTGGGCGGCGGCATTAATATCGTGGCCGGCTCCGTCATGGTGTCGAACAGTTGGCAGAATGGCCTGACCGTGGGCGCTGGGGATTTCGCCAGCCTCGACGCCACGCTGGCGTTTGCCCCGCGCAACGCGGACTACAGTTTGCCGACGAACAGCTTTGCGCGGCTGGCGGCGGGCAGCGATTTGATCGATGCCGGTGTCGATGTCGGTTTGCCGTACAACGGCAGCGCGCCGGATCTGGGGGCGTATGAATTCGTTCCGGCCCCCCCTTTACCACAGAACATTTGGCTTTCCGATCTGCAGTCGAGCGCCGCCGGCTTCGGTTTTAACGTGAACGGACTGACGAGCCATGGACCGATCATCATCTACGCGTCGCCAGATTTGGCGAACTGGGCGGGCATCTTCACGAATCCTGCGGTGAGTGGCACGCTGCCGTTCGTGGATGCGACGGCAACGAACCAAGCGCAACAATTTTATAAGGCTGAGGAGCAATAGGGCAGCGAGAAGGGCAACGAGGGTATGGCATGAACAAGATTCTTTTGACCATCGGCGCGGGTATTTTGCTGGTTCACGGGGCGCATGCTGCCGTTCAAACGCTGCCCTTTACGGATCAATTCACATACTCGCAGGGCAATCTGTATACCGTGGCTGCGGGCGTCTGGGACGCCGGAGGGAATGCGGGTCCCGAGTTGCTCGTTACAAACTCTGCCGCATTGAACGGTCCGGCGGGTTTCACCAACTCGGCGGGGAACGGCGTCAAATGGACGCCAAGCGGCACAGCCCGGCGTTCCATCGTCCAATTCAGCTCTGTTTCCGCCGGGGAACTCTACGCCTCCTTCCTGATCGAGGTGATCAGCCCGCCCAGTTCGGCCAAGCTGGTCGCCTACTTTGATAGTTCAACCTCCCAGCCTTCCAGCCCGCAACTGGGCTTTTTTGTCAGTAACGGTTCTTTTGGCATCGCCAAAAAGGGCAGCACCCCGGCCACGAGCGTCTCGGCGGGCAGTGGCACTCATCTGGTGGTCGTGCGATATACATTCACCGGCACCTCCACCGATCAGGTCGATTTGTGGGTTGACCCGACCAACGCCAGTTATAGTGCCGCTTCACCCCCCGCTTCGTCGGGAAGCGCCAGCGGCGGCAATAACGTTGCCGCCATCCCCTATTTCGGAATCTACACGATTAGCGGCGCTGGCCCTTCTCTGTACATCGACGAAGTGCGCATCGGGACCAACTGGGCGGATGTCGTGGTCGGTACGCCGCCCGCGCCTCCACCGCCACCAGTCACCACGCCGCAGATCACCCAGGTCCAAATGACTGATCAGGGCTTTGTCATACAAGGCATCGGCGGAAGCTCGAATGGCGTTTTCGACGTGGTCGCCTCCGGGGACCCAACCATCCCCGTTGCCTCCTGGAACTCCATCGGCACATTTAACTTTGATGCTCTGGGCAATTTCAGTTGTACCAATCCTGTTCCGGACGCCACGGACAGCGAGTTTTTCGCCGTGCACATTGGGTCCACGGAGACAAACGCGCCGCCCTCGATCACCTCGGAGCCATCCGACCAGATTGTGCAACTTGGACAGAGCGCGGTGTTCACCGTCGATGTGAACGGCTCGGTGCCGCTGCTTTACCAGTGGTATTTCAACACCAACACAGTGCTTGCGGCGGGGACCAATGCGACCTTCACCGTGTCCAGCGTGACGTCGAACGACGTGGGTGGTTATTCGGTGATCGTGTCCAACACCTCCGGATCTGTTACGAGCACCGTCGCTCAACTGACGCTTGGCGAACCGGTAACAAATGGCGACTTCTATGTCGCCAACAACGGCACGGACACCAACGACGGCTCGTTTGCCCACCCGTTCTACAACCTTCAGAAGGCGATCGACCTGGCCCAGCCGGGCAACACGATCTACGTGCGGGGCGGAACATTCCCGTACGTGAACACGATTCGCGTTACGAATTCGGGAACGGCCTTCGCGCCCATCAGCATTCTTGCCTACCCGGGCGAACATCCCCTGTTCGATTACTCGGCCCAGCCCATCGGTGACTCTTCGCGGGGGATGTATGTGCTGACCAATGCCTATTACTGGTACGTCAAGGGACTGGAAATCGCCCACTGCGGTGATAACGCGGTGAAACTGGAGGGCAGCTACAACACGTTCGACCAATGCGTGTTCCACGACAACCAGGATACGGGCCTGCAAATCGGGTTTGCGCATCCGACCGTCAACGACGGCACGATGGGGTCGCATAACCTGATCATTAATTGCGATTCGTATCACAACTACGACAACGCCACGCACGGCGGCAACGCTGACGGCTTCGCCTGCAAGCTGCATCCGGGCGCGGGGAACATGTTCATCGGGTGCCGCTCCTGGTACAACTCAGATGACGGGTTTGACTTCTTCGAGAGCGACTCCACCATCATTCTTTCCAACTGTTGGACGTGGCACAGCGGCGACAAGACCCAATACGGAACGAGTTCGTTTGGCGGCAACGGCAACGGTTTCAAAATGGGCGGCGACGGTTCGGGCGGAGATTCGAAGGGCACGCATTACGCGTTCAACTGCATCGCCTTCAACAACAGTTACGGGAACAGCAAGAATGACTTCACCGACAACAACCACGCAGACGGAGAGATCCTCTACAATTGCGTGGCCTGGGGCGGCAATTACAATTTCTTCTTCGAGCAGAACGTCAATGGCGGGAAGAGCAACGTTTTCATCAACTGCGTGAGCTTTGCGCCGCCGGCAATTCCGGCAATCCGGTCAAGGGAGTCTCCTTCGGCGGGGGGACCGTCATCCAGGATCATAATACCTGGACCATCCCGTTGAGCGCCAGTTCGGCGGATTTCAATAGCATTGCCGAAGCCGCCGCCGCCGCTCCGCGTCAACCTGATGGCAGCCTGCCCCTGGGTTTCGGGCGCCTTGTGAGCGGCAGTATCCTGATTGATGCGGGAGTGGACGTGGGCGAACCGTTCTGCGGCAGCGCACCCGATCTCGGCGCTTATGAATATTGTCCATGACTGAATCAAGAGGCTACCAAACATCAAACGTTAGGGAATCCGTGAGGCCAACCAATGAAGACTTTGATCGCGGTTATCGTCGGCATCATGCTGTTGCAGAACGCCCGGGCGCAGTTGCTGGTCGAGCACTTCAACTACAATAATGGCAGCTTGGGATCAGCCGGCATTGGGGATTCGGTCTGGACTGCCGGAGACAGTCCCAGCGTGGCCCTCATCGTCACCAATACCGCCGCGCTGACGAATGCGTCACTGGCCGGCGTCGCCGGCAAGGGCCTGCAGTACAACGGCGGCACGTTCAAGAAGAAGGCGGCCTCCTTCGCCGCTCAATCCAGTGGGACGGTGTACGTCTCGTTCCTGTTGAGCATTCAGACGGCTCCGAGCACGGTCAAGGCGTTCGTGTACCTGCACAACAGCACTTCGGCAACCAGTTCACCAGAGCTGGGCATTTTCCTGAATGGAAACAGCATCGGGATCGGGAAAGGTGTATCCACTCCGGCGGTCAGCACGACGTTGAGCGCCGGCACGCACCTGATTGTCGCCAGCTATACTTTCCTGGCCGGCAGCGATCAGATCGACCTCTGGGCGGATCCAACTTCATTGGGTGATAACAGCAATATCCCGAGCTCCACCATCTCGACGACGAGTGGCACCGACGGATCGTCGCTGTCCGTCATCTTCCTGAATCATGCGGCCGCGCAGACTGTGTACCTCGATGAACTGCGCGTCGGCACGAGCTGGGCAGACGTGACCCCGACCACTGGTGCGCCACCGCCTCCTCCGGCAAACCCGGTCGTCACCGGCGCGGCCATGACCCCCGATGGATTTGTCATTTCGGGAGTTAACGGCCCGGCCAACGGACAATATGATGTGTTGTCCTCGGCGGATCTCACCCAACCCATCAGCAGTTGGCCCGTGCTTGCGACCGAGCCCTTCGATGCCGACGGCAATTTCAGTTTCACCGACCCGGTCACGCCCGATGTGCTGCAGAACTTCTACGTAATCCGTGTCGACACGAATGCTCCCGCCGCGACGCCCCCGGCGATCACGCAGCAGCCTCAGGACACCACCAATCTTCTCGGCAACACGGCGAGTTTCACCGTGGGCGCTACCGGGACTGCGCCGCTGTTCTACCAGTGGTATTTCAATTCGAGCACGCTGCTGACTGGCGCCATCAGCGGAACCCTGACGCTCAACAACATCCAGTTCAGCGACGCAGGAGGCTACTCGGCGATTGTGTCCAATAGCAGCGGCTCGATCACCAGCCGCGTCGCCACGCTGGTCGTGACCGACATCCAGACGCCGCCGTTCATCACCGCCCAGCCGCAAGGCCAGACCGTCAACATGGGCCAAACCGCCAACTTTAGCGTCACCGCCGGCGGATCGGTGCCGCTCTCTTACCAATGGTATTTCAACGACGCCACGCCGTTGACGGACCAGACCAACGCGCTGCTGACCGTGACCGACATCGGAACCCTCGACGCGGGCAATTACTCCGTGATCGTCTCCAACGCGTTCGGGACCACCAACAGCGTCGACGCCACGCTGACCGTGAGCACGAATACCGTTCCCGACTTCAGCCCCGTTGGCTTCTGCAACGATGGCGGGACGATCACCGGCGGGGCGGGTGGCCCGGTCGTTTATGTCGGCAGCGAAGCCGATCTTCAAACCTACTCGCAAGCGAAAGGTCCGTACACGATCTATGTCACGAATTCGTTCGGCCTGACCGGCATGGACACCCATGTCTATTCGAACAAGACCGTAATTGGTGTTGGCAATATCGTGCTCTCCGGAGGCGGCCTCTACATCTACCGCATGCACAATATCATCATTCGCAACCTGACGATCAATGCCTCCACCGACGATGATCTCGGCATCCATTACTCGGACCACATCTGGATTGATCACTGCACGTTCATCGACGGGTCTGACGGCGAAGTCGACATCACCCAATCTTCGGATTATGTGACCCTCTCGTGGTGCAAATTCTATTACACCTACGACCACGGTCACGATCTGGTCAATCTGATTGCCGCCAGCGACGCGGACAACGGCACCCAGTATCATACGACGTTCCACCACAACTGGTGGAGCCAGCTCTGTATCGAGCGCATGCCGTCGGTTCGCTTCGGTCACGTCCATTGCTTCAACAACTTCTACGACGCGTCGATCAACGGGGTCGTCACCAACAACTATTGCATTCGCACCCGAATCGACGCCCAATTGGTCGTGGAGAACAACTGGTTCCAAAACGTCCAGAACCCGTGGGAGCAGTACATCACCGGCGCGAGTGGCACGCAGGGACTGCTGTCTGCGGCGGGCAACAACGTGGGGTTCCTGGAGACATCCTACAACGTGCGGTGGAGCGGCACGCACACGAACAAGGATGGAACGATCGACGTGATGGTCCCGGGCACGGACACCGTGTTCACGCCGCCGTATTCCTACACTTTGGATAACGTGTCCGCCATCCCCAACATTGTGACGAACAACGCCGGTGCGGGAGTCGTGTCGTTCGGGCCGTAGAAAACATTTGGTCAAAACAACCCAGGCAAAACGGAGAGGTGAAGACATGAAAAAGCTCGTGGCCATTTTTATCGGGGCACTGATGCTGCAAAGTGCGCAGGCGGTCGTTCAAACGTTGCCATTCGGTGACCCTTTCAACTACCCGGAAGGGAAATTGATTGATGGTTCTGCCGGAGTCTGGGTGGCCGGCAACGACGGGGCTGAAATATCCGTGTCAAACTCGGCCGCGTTGACTTCTCCCTCGGGATTTGCCGCATCTTCTGGAAAAGGCGTTAAAGTGTCGACCAGTGGCACCCAACGACGCGCGGTTGTTCAGTTCACCTCGGTTGGCAATACCGATGGAAACGTCGTGTATGTTTCTTTTCTGCTGGACGGCTCCGGGATATCCAGTTCGAAGATGATCGGTTATATCGATAACACCACGAGCAGTGTCGGCAGTCCCAAGGTGGCCATCCTTGCCGGTGGTGGCACCATCGGCATCGGGAAGAGTTCCAGTTCCGCGGGATTTTCGACCTCTCTCAGCGCAGGCACGCACCTCATCGTGGTGCGCTATTCATTCCAATCCGGTAGCGACGCAGTCGATTTGTGGGTTGACCCATCCAGCGCTTATTACGGCGTAGCTACCGCCCCGGCTTCATTGGGCAGCGTTACCAGCGGCAGCGATGCCACCGCGCTCAGCGCCTTACAGATCAGCAGCCCGTCTGGCGCCGGCACGCTGTACTACATCGATGAGGTTCGCATTGGCACCAGTTGGGCGGATGTGACGCCAGCCGGCGGCTCGCCCCCCCCGCCGCCGCCCTCGACCACGAATGTAGTCGTCACTGGGTTTTCCATTCTGCCGAGTGGCGATGTGTTCCTGCAAGGCACGGGGGGGCCGACAAACGGCAGTTACGAGGTCGAGACCACGACGGATGTCACGGTACCTCTGACCAACTGGCTGCCAGCCGGAATCTTCCAGTTTGATTCCTACGGCAACTTCGGTTGCACAAGTCCGGTCACCCCCGGTACGCCCATACGCTTTTTCACCATCCATGTCGGGGGCACCAATTCAATTCCGCCGACTCCGCCCGTCATCCTTACGCAACCACAGGACACGACCAACAGCGCCGGGACAATCGCCACCTTTACGGTGGGCGTGAGCGGCTCGCCGCCGTTCAGTTACCAATGGTACTTGAACAGCGTCACGCAGCTAGCGGGCGGCACCAACTCGACGCTGACTCTGCACAACGTCCAGACGACCGACTCCGGCGGCTATTCCGTGATCGTGGGCAACGTCGCCGGCTCGATCACCAGCATGGTTGCACAATTGCTGGTGACCAACGTGTTCTCGGCGCCAATGATCATCACGCAGCCGCAGGACCAAACGGTCACCGTCAGCAACAATGCGTCGTTCAGCGTGGTCGCCACCGGGACCCAGCCGCTGTTCTACCAGTGGTACTACAACACCAACTCGCTGCTGACTGACGCGACCAACTCGACATTGGCGCTGAACAACGTGCAGTTTACGGATGCGGGCGTATACCAAGTCACGGTCAGCAACGGCCAGGGCAGCACCAACAGCAACTTCGCGACGCTGGCGGTCGTCCCGCCGGTGACCAACGCGGACTTCAGCCAGGTCGGCTACTCCACCGTGGGGGGCCTGACCACCGGCGGAACCGGCGGTATCACGAACACGTTCACGACCGGTCAGGGAACTGACTTTGAGAACTTCGTGTGGCATACCCACCCATCGGGCCCTGCGGTCGCGCTGGTTTCGGGGTCGATCACCCTCCGATCAGATTCCGATGTCCACATCATGGCCAACACGAGCATCATCGGCATCGGCACCAACGCGGCCATCATCGGCAATCTCATGTGCAGCGGCTCGGACGGGGCCACCAACATCATCATTCGGAACCTGGATATCCAGAACCCGAGCACGGATTCCGGCCAGGATGGCGACGCCATCACCATCAAGAACCTCGGCGTTCACCACGTCTGGATCGACCATTGCACCCTGCATGATACGACCGACGGCATCGTCGACGTCACCCGCCAAGGTGACTTCGTTACGATTTCGTGGTGCAAGATCTTCTACACGGCTCCGAACGGGCATGAAGACGTCGACCTCATCGGCGGCGACGACAGTAACACGACCGATCTCGGCTATCTGCACGTGACGTTCCACCACAACTGGTGGGGCACGCTGTGCATCGAGCGCCTGCCCTCGGTGCGGTTCGGTCGCGTCCACGTGTTCAATAACTACTACAATGTCAGCGGCAACCACTACTGTGCCCGGACGCGGATTGACGCTGAGGTACTGGTCGAAGGCAACTGGTTCCAGAACGTCCAGAACCCGTGGGAACTGTTGACGACGAGCGGCACGACCGGCAAGTTACTGGCTCAAAACAACAACGTCGGCTACCTCGACACTTCCTTCGGAGTGACGTGGGTGAACGGGTGGTATCCGGGCCAGTCGCTAATTCCGGGCACGGACACGCTGACACCCGGTGGCAACGGTCTGAATCCGCCGCCGTACAGCTATCCGTTGAATAACGCAGCGGATGTGCCGGCGATCGTGACGCAAAATGCCGGCGCGGGCGCAGGTCCGTTCGCCCCCTAGAGACGAGAAACGATTGAGCGCAGCCGCGAGTGACCAGGCCAGTGAACCCAGGTGGTTCACTGGCTTGGTGGACACTCGCGGCTGCGCCTTTTTTGACGAGATTGGCTCCGCAGGTTTGGACAAGATGCGAACTTCTTTGGGCGTCAATTGGAGTTTACGGGCGTTGACAGACCTCCCGGGTCGGTTCTCCCAGCCGCGAAATCCCATCATTCTGCCCGCAAGCAGGATTTTCAAAGATACGGCGAAAACAGCCGCGCCACCGCGTCGCACAACCGGGCGGGCAGGGGGCGTGCGTCCACCTCGGCTAGCGTGATTTCGCGGGCGGCGGAAATTTTTTTCGCAATCACAGTTTCCATCTCCTGCGCGAGCGCGCGGCCGTAGCCCTCGACGTTTAGTTCAAAATTCAGCCGCAGGCTGCGCGCATCCCAGTTCGCCGAGCCGAGCAACACCCAGTGGCGGTCTACAATCATCAGTTTGGAATGGTCAAACGGCGGCGGCGTAAGCCAGATGCGGCAGCCGCGTCCCAGAATCTGCCACCACATCGCGCGCGACGCCCAGAGCACGAACGGCAGGTTGATTTTTCCGGGCAGGACGATGTCCACCCGCACGCCGCGCAGGGCGGCGAGGTTCAGCGCGGAAATCAGCGCGTTGTCCGGCAGGAAATACGGCGTAAGAATTTGCACGGATGTCTGCGCCTCGGCCAGCGCCGCGAGCAGCGTCAGTCGCAGGTTTTCAAAATCGCCATCGGGCCCGTCCGTGATGACCCGCGCGACAACGTCGCCGGCCCTGGACAATTCCGGGAACCAGATTTCGCCGTCGAGAACTTCGCGGGTGGTGAACGCCCAGTCGTTCGCGAACGCCGCCTGCAATTCCGCGACGACCGGGCCGGTGACGCGGAAGTGCAAATCCTGGATTGGGCGGCGCGGCTTTTCTAAAAGCATGTTGCCATGACGGATGTTCATGCCGCCGGTAAGCGCGACCTGTCCGTCCACAATGAGTGACTTGCGGTGATTGCGCAGATTGATGGTCGTCACGCGCCACGGTGTGAACAGCGAAGTGGGCAGAAACCGGGCGCAGGGAATTCTTGCCCGCCGCAATCGGTGTGTGATCGGCGGCCACGAGTAGCGGGCGCCGGCGGCATCAATGAGGACGCGCGCCTGCACGCCGCGCCGCACGGCACGTTCAAGGGCGGCGACGAATTTTCCTCCGCTGGCGTCGTTGTCGAAAATGTAGGTGCAAAGCGAGACCGATGTTTTCGCCGATTCGATCGCGGCCAGCATGGCGGGAAACGCCTCGTCGCCGTTGACGAGGGGATCGATTTTGTTGCCAGCGGCCAGCGGCTGCGCGACCACACGGCTGACGACGCGGGCAAGTTGCTGGAGATGTTCCGCGCCCGGGTGTTCCGGTTCGCCGAGGTCGTCCGGCGCGGGGCGGCGGAAAGTGCCGTGGACACCGAGTGACACCGCGCGGCGGCGGATGCGGTTGACGCCGAGTGCGAGGTAGAGCGCCGGGCCGAGCAGCGGCAGAAGCCAGATAAACCCGATCCAGAGTGTAGCCGCGCGAGAATCGCGCTTGTGCAGCAGGACGTGAACCGAGGTGAGCAGACACGCGAGCAGGTCGAAGCCCACCGCGAAGAGAGGCCAGAAACGGACGATAGGTTCCAGACAGTGCATCCCGCGGAAGTTTCGCCGGAAAGGCCGCCGCACGCAAGCGCGGGAAACCGGGGAAGTGTTTCATGGCAACGCGGCCTTAGCCCGTTGCGAACCGTCAAAACTGATTTCGCCGAGCGGTATCCTGGCAAATCTGCAGTCGTTCAGCGGCGCTCACGAGGATTATTCCCAGATTGTCCCGGATTGTCTCGGGTTGGCATCGATGCGGAGCGGCAGATGTCGGACGTAGGCGGCCACGAAACATGACTATACGAAATCCGCGACAAGCGATGAGATAAGAAACCGCACGAACGCGGTGGATGGGGTCGGCGGGTTCTTACACAGTACAATTTCCCGCGTCACACCATCAGAAGCCCTTATCAGGGTTTTACGGTATCAAGGGGAACCTGCCATCAGGGTTGTACGGTATAGACGCGAACTCGCTCATCGCGGTATTGTGCACGGCGTTGTAATGATATGCGCAGTCCAATTGGGGGTATCAGCGGCGGTGGTATCGGATCCCACCCGTGCAATGAACTCCCCTAGTGGCTTGTTCCTTCTCCACGTACAAGACACCCTCACCGCATTGCACAACCTCACAACACACTACCGCCGGCTGATACCCCCAACACCCCGCCACACGTTGCCGTGATTGACCCGAGAGAAAAACGACGGCAAGCAAGTTTAGCACCTTGATGCCTGGGGAACGGTCCAGTGTGGTCCGACACTTGGGAACAGCAACAGGCGCCTTTGGATACCATCGTCTCAATCGTGCCAGACGGACGGGGTCGACATGTCCGAAGTCGTCGTTCTGACGGACGCCTCGGAGGCCCGAGACCATCCTGTGGAGGGTCGATTCGTCAGATGAAGCCAGGGTAGGGTCATACTGGGCACCGCAACTGGACTTAGACGCGTCAAACACGACCTAATCTCAGATAAGTCTCTGACTGGGCTAAACACATCCACCAGGCGCCAGGAGCTTTGCCGATTAGGCGACCGTCTCTCAGCCATCACGGGCACAGAGGCAAACCTTTATGAATCGTAGCTGCCGAGGATAACTTGCTTCAAGGCATTGACGTCGCGCCGTGAGAAAGCCGATTCGGAGTCGTTACCGTTCGATTGTCCTGCGGCATGAGTTAGTTTCAACCGCCCGCCGATCACAAAGCTGAGCGCTTTCGTGGCCAGTTCCATGGGCAAGAACGGCTTGGTAATGTAGTCATTACCTCCGCGCAGAACTGATTCGGTACGGTCCTTGAGGTCCTTGCGCATGCTCAAAAAGATGATCGGCGTGTTACGGCACGCGGGCATGGCGCGAAATCGGGAACACAGATCGAATCCGCTCGCATCAGGCAGCTCAATGTCCAAAACGATCAGGTCGAATCCTTTCCCTGTGCGTCGCTTGAGGGCCCGGACGGGACTATCCACGCAAATGGCCTTCAGATTGACACGCGACAGGACACGGCTGACAGCCTGCCGCGCGAACACATCGTCATCCACGACCAGGGTGCGCGCCCTAGAGGGGTTTTCCGCCAACCCGCCGTGGGGATACGCAAGCAGGGATTTCAATGTGTCAATGGCTTGGGCAATGGTGAGCAACGCCGAAGGACTCAGGCGATACGGTGCGTCACAAAGCTCCTGCAGCAGCGCTTCCAATGCCGAGGACAATTGCGCGATCCCCTCGAGTCCGACGCTGGTTGCCGTCGTTGTGAGCGGACGGACGACTCCGAGTAACTCCCGGAAACATGTCTGGTTGTCCGGATGGTAGCCTTGGCTGGCCAGTTGCTTCAGCGGTCGCCAGAGCGCGACCAGTGTTTCCGAAGACGAATCCAGGAACGTTTTTCGCGCCACAGGATCAAACCCGGTCCCGCTCGTTGTCCGGTTTGGCGACGCTCCCAGCAGGAGCGGGTCGGCCAGCGCGTTCTCGACCATTTGGATCACTTGGTCGGGTTTGACGCCCGTCTTGGGAATCACCTGATTGGCGCCCGCCTCCCGTGCCTGCTGCACCACGGCGCCCAGATACGCGTTGGTGAACGCCAGCACCGGCAGTTCTTGCGGGCCGAACTCCGAGCGTATTTGTTTGAGTACCTGCACGCCATCGATCTGTGGCAGCAGGAGATCCAGCAGCACCAAATCGACTTTCCGGTCGTGGAACATCTCCAACCCGGCTCTGCCGTCGGCGGCCACATTCACCGCAAAACCTTGCTCGCGAAGTTTCTGGGAATAGACATCCGCAACGAGCGAATCGTCTTCGACGATCAGAATATTCTTCATGACTTTCACCTTTCCATTGTTATCCCTTAAGGTTTGCTATCGTTTCCCTGTGATCGTGGAAGCACTGATCAATCCGCGCAAATTCGGCCTTGACCCCGGCGTATACACGCGGGGCGTCGGCCAGCCGGCCCGTTTGCCCCATTCGCTCCAACTCGCGCAACAGCGTAACCATTGGGTTCATACCGCACATTGCGCTGGAGCCAGCGGCGCCGTGGGCGATGCGTTTGACATCGGGCGCGGCGCCGGTCGCGATGGCGTCGCGGAGTTTGGCAAATTGCTCGGTGGTTTGCCACAGATAGCGTTCCGACAATTCCTGCAGGCGCAACGCATCGTTGCCCGCCAATTCCGTGAAGATCTCCCAATCCACGGACGCAGAGGAAGACCGGGTGTCCGTGGAATTGGTGGGAGAGATGAACGCCTGGCCCGCCGCCGTCGTGGCCGGCGCGGTCAGCCAGCGTGTGAGGACGCTTTCCAAATGAGCCACGCGCACCGGTTTGCTCAGAAAATCATCCATGCCCGCCGCCAGGCATTTATCACGATCCGTTTTCATCACATGGGCGGTCATCGCGATGATCGGGGTGTGGTCCCCGTCGACTTCCTGTCGGCGGATTTCGGCGGCACAGGCGTAGCCGTCCATCTCCGGCATCTGGCAATCCATCAATACGAGGTCATAGGGAATGATGTTAAGGGCCTTCAGAGCTTCGATGCCGTTGGCCACCGCGTCGGCGCCGAAACCCATTTCCCGCACCTGGCGGAGCACAACTTTCTGATTGAACGCGTTGTCCTCGGCGATGAGGATGCGCATCCGCCGGCGAACGCCTTCGGAAAGCTGTGGGGCCAGAGGATTGATTGGCTTCTGGATGATTTCGAGTGAGACATCATGGAGGGCCAGCGCCGGACCTGGTTTCTCAAAACGCGCTGTGAACCAGAACGTGGAGCCCTGGTGGGGAACGCTGTCGCAATCGATTTGGCCGGCCATCAGATTGACCAGTTGTTTGCAGATCGCCAGGCCCAGGCCGGTGCCTCCGTATTTTCGCGTGGTCGAGGCGTCCACCTGGGAGAACGGCTGAAACAAACACGCCCGGGCCTCTTCGGGAACGCCGATGCCGGTGTCGGCGACTTCAAACCGGAGAACCACGTGGGTGTCGCTTTCCGACTCTTTGGTGACGCGCACATCGATTCCACCCTGCGGTGTGAATTTGACGGCATTGCAGACCAGGTTCGTCAGCACTTGCCGCAACCGGCCCGGGTCCCCGCGTACGGCCCCGGGCACGTCGGGAGCAACCGTCGTGGTCAGGCGGAGGTTCTTGGCGCGGGTTTGCTCCAGCAGCATCGCGACCATTTCTTCGACAACGGTGCGTGGTTCAAAATCCAGCATTTCAAAATGAAGCTTGCCGGCCTCGATTTTGGAAAAATCGAGGATGTCATTGATGACCGTGAGCAGCGACTCGCCACTCACTCGAACGATCTCCACAAAATCCCGTTGCTCGGACGTCAGCTCGGTGTGAAGGAGGATGTCGGTCATGCCGATGATACTGTTCATGGGGGTGCGGATTTCGTGGCTCATGTTGGCCAGGAATTGCGATTTCAGGCGGGCAGACTCCAAGGCGGCGTCTCGTGATCGGGCCATCTCCATCTCGCGTTTGCGTTTGGTGATGTCCATCATCGACGCGATCATCCGGACGGCCCGGCCCTCGTGATCGCGCAGGATGTATCCGCGGTCGAAGATGTCGGCGTACGATCCGTCGGCGCGATGAAAGCGGTATTCGCCGGACCAGAAATCCTCATTGCTTCGCACCAGCGCCTGCAGGCTGGACGCGACACGATTGCGGTCGTCGGGATGCACGGTTTCATTCCACCAGGTGTTGGTTGCCCCGACATTTTCTTCGCTGTATCCGAACAATGTCTGGACGTTGCGATTCCACCACACGGAATTCGTATCGATGTTCCAGTCCCGGACCGCTTCGTTGGTGGCGCGCGTGAGGATGCGGAAGCGCAATTCGCTTTCCTCGAGCAATTGCTCGACATGCTTCTTTTCCACGAGGGCGGCGGCAATCCGTCGCTTCCGTTTTCGGACGGCTATCGATAATCCGACTACGGGGGCGAAAAGCACCAACGGCAACAGAATTGTCAAGAGTGTGGCCATCGTCAGGCATGAGACTGTCGGGACAGGGATGCATATTCGGCAGACGGTGACAAACGAATGGCGCGGGCCAGGTTTCCTTCGATACAGGCGAGAAGTTTCTCGGGACGGACGGGTTTGGCAAGGTACTCGTGATTCCCGATGACCACGCTGCCGTTCCGGCCGGCTTCACTGGGCGTCACGATGCAGGTCATAAAGACAATCGGCGTTGAGGCCAGAGCGGGATCGTGGTTAATCTTCTCGGCCACCTCACTTCCTTCGACGTTGGGCATGCACACGTCGAGCAGGATCAGGTCGGGTCCGAACTCCCACGCCACCCCGAGCGCCTGGTCGGATTCGTTCAGTTCCCGGACTTCGTAACGCCCCGTCCTCTCGAGAACCAATCGGGCCATGCGCGTGGCGTGGACATCGTCGTCAATCACCAGGATGCGGTTTCTCCTCATGGGCACACCGTGTTGGCTGGGACCCGGTCGCCGCACGGCGCCAGTTCGAGGCTTTTCTCGATGCAGGTAATCATTCGCTGCACCCGCGCCGGTTTGGCGACATAATGAAAGGCCCCGGCGGATGTGCCGTCCCCGACGGCTTCCTGTTCCGAAACGAGAGACGTAAGAAACACGATGGGGGTGCTTTGAAACTCCGCGTCGGCCCGAATCTGGAACGCGACCTCACAGCCTTCCCGGGCCGGGCATGCACACATCCAGCAGGATCAGATCCGGCTTAAACTCCCGGGCCGCTTCCAAGGCTCGGGTAGAGTCGTTGACCTCCCGGACCTCGTAGCGGCCGGTCCGATCGAGGGCCCATTTGACCATTCGTGTTGCCTGGATGTCGTCATCAACGACCAGGATTCGTTTTGTATTCATGTGGACTTCCTTTCCTCGATGAATTGGTTGAGAGGATCTACTGTTCCGAGATGTTGCTCGATGCAGGCGATGACGCGTTCGAGGCGTATGGGTTTGGCCAGGAACTGGAAGGCGCCGAGCAACGCGCTGCCGTTCCGGGTTTCGCGCTCGGAAATAATCGAGGTCAAGAACACGATGGCGATATTCCGCAGTTGGGGGTCGCTTCGCAACGTGAACGCCACATCACCGCCATCGCCATCGAGCAGGCACACGTCGAGCAGGATCAGATCCGGCTGGAACTGCCGGGCCGCCGACACGGCCCGCGTGGCGCGAAACTCGGTCAGGACTTCATAATCGCCGGTCTTTTCCAGGCCGGTTTTCAGTATGCGGGCACACGCCAGGTCGTCGTCGACGATAAGGATTCGTTTCTTGCTCATGCTGTGTGCTGGCTCCTTGGATCAGTATTCGGGTTAAGGTTTGTGAACACATTCCGCATGAGCGCCGTCCGTGAGGTTGGGGGCTCGGTTGCGCGCTGGCTCGGGGTTTTCACAGGCCAGCGCCCTTTCGATCGCTTCCCGCAGGTTGTCGTGGCTGAAAGGTTTGGACAAGATGAGGTTCGCCCGCCGTTGGCGATCGTCCGCCAGGATGTCGGTGAAGCCGGTCACGAGGATCACGGGCATGTCCGGGCTCATTTCCTTGATGGCCTTGGTCAACTGGTCGCCGTTGATTTCGGGGATCGCGCGGTCCACCAGCACCAGGTCGAACCTGCCCGAGTGGAATTTAGTCAACCCATCGCAACCGTCGGTGGCGGTCTCGACGGAGTGGCCGTCGGAGACCAGGTATTCGACCTCGATCTTGCGAATCAGCGGATCGTCTTCGACCACCAGGACATGGAGCGAGTTGCCTTTCCGGGCAACGGGGGATTCTGTCCTGGGCGGCGGCGCGGGTTGGCGCGAATGAACGGGGAGCCGAATGCTGAAGGTTGAACCTTTGCCGAGTTGACTGTGAATCCGGATTTCGCCGTTGTGTCGCTGGATGATCCCATAGACGCTGGACAGTCCCAAGCCGGTGCGGTTGTCGCCTTTGGTGGAGAAGAACGGCTCGAAACAGCGACGACGGACTTCGTCGGTCATGCCCGTGCCGGTATCGCTGATCTCCAGAATGGCGTGTTCGCTGCGGGTGTTGGTGTGGAGGGTAATCGTGCCTCCCTGGGGCATGGCGTCGACTGCGTTAAGGACAAGATTGGTAATCACTTCACGCAGCTCAACTTCATCGGCCAACACCGACGTTTTCGGCTGCAGTTCCGTCTGGATCTGGATGGCGATGCCCCTGGCTTGGGCCTCTTGCTTCCACTTCGGTTCGGTCAGACTGGATGGTTTGCTTGATAATGGCATTGAGGTCGACAACCTTGAACAACTCGGTGTCGCGACGGGGCCGGTAAAATTCACGCAAACGGTTCACGACCCGGGCGGCATCCCGGGCGACGGTGTTGATTATCCGCAGATGATCGCGCACAAGTTCGGTGTCCCGGAGCTTGTCGGGAGAGGTCAGCAGCAGCTCGGTGAAGCCGAGCATTTTGGAGAGAGCGTTGTTGAAGTCGTGGGCCACCCCGCCCGCCATTCGGCCCAAGGCACGGAGGCGTTCCTGTTCGACGATCTGCTGCTGCGAGTGGCGCAGATCCGACACGCTGGACTCGAGGCGGCGGTTGGCTTCCCGCAAAGCGTCCTCCGCGTCTTTGCGTCTGGTGATATCCCGAAAGGTCAACACGGCCCCCACAATTGTCCGGCCTTCATGCATCGGCACGCAGGTGTACTCCACCGGGATGGCCGAACCGTCCTTGCGCCAGAAGACTTCATCATCCATTGAATGCGCCAAACCATCGCGCAACGTGGCACAAAGCGAACAGTCCTGTTTTGGGAACGGCGCCCGGTTCGGGCGACTGTGATGAAGGGTCTCGTGCAGTGATTTGCCGATCAATTCGTCGGCCGGCCATCCGACCAGCTTTGCCCCGCGTGGGTTGATAAATTTGATGACCCCGGCAGCGTCCAACCCGCAAATTCCTTCCCCGGCGGCTTCCAGGATCGACTCGGTGCGGCGACGCCATTGCTCAATCTCTTGCTCCGCGTAGCGACGCTGGCGACGAGACTCCGCCTCCCCCAACTCGCGTTCGACGGCGGGGACCAGCCGCGTGAGATTGTCTTTCATAATGTAATCGTGTGCGCCGGCTTTCATGGCGTTCACGGCCAACTCCTCGCCGATGCTGCCCGACACTACAATGAAAGGGATGTCGGATTGGCGCTCCTTGTGCACGTTCAGCGCGGCCAAGGAACTGAACTGGGGCATGCGGTGGTCGGAGAGGATGATGTCCCAAGATCTCTCGGTGAGCGCGGCCCGCATGGCGTCGGCGGTTTCAACGCGGCGGCAGTTGACGTCGTAGCCTCCCCGGGCCAGTTCGCTCTTGAGCAACTGGCTGTCGTCCTCGGAGTCTTCGACAATCAGTACGTGCAGAGGTTTGTTCATATCAGTTCCGCAGGCTCGGCGGGATGGCGTTGTGTTTCATGGGGTATCTCCCTTAGTTGGCGGAGAATTCGGCGAACGCTGTCCCGGCTGCGGGGCGTTTGCGCCTGACCGGGGCGGCGCCCGCCGCCGCCTCCAAGGCCATCAAAACAGCCCCAACAGACCGGAGGCGCGGCTTGGACCTGGGCGTGAACTTGGTCCAGAGTGAGAGCCGAAGCTGATCATATGTTTTCATGGTGTTGCTCCTTCACGACAATGTGAAATGGAACGTCGCGCCCTGGTTGACCCCGGCATGCGCCCAGACGCGCCCGCCGTGACGGTGGACAATACGCTGCACGGTAGCCAACCCGATGCCTGTGCCGGGGAACTCGTTCACCGCATGCAACCGCTGAAACGGCGTGAACAGTTTGTCGGCGTACTGCATGTCGAAACCCACGCCATCATCGCGAACGAAGAACGATGGGTGGCCATTGTCGCGGCTGAGCCCGAATTCGATGGCGGCCTGGGGCCGATTGGCCGTGTATTTCCAGGCGTTGCCAAGAAGGTTCTCGAGCACCACGCGGAGAAGCTGCGGGTCGCCATCCGCCGTCAGATTCTCGGCGATGCGCAGCGTGACGTTTCGTTGCGGATCGCGCACGCGTAAGTCGTCGGCAACATCATTAGCGAGTCCGCTCAGGTCCACCGGCTCACGGCGCAACTGACTCCGGGACACGCGCGACAGGTTCAACAGGTCGTCAATGAGTTGCCCCATACGCCGGCTGCCGGCGCGAATGCGCTGGAGCAAGTGTTCGCCTTCCCCGCCCAGCTTGCCGCCGTAATTATCCAGGAGGGTTTGGCTGAAGCTGTCGAGACCGCGCAGGGGTGCGCGCAGATCGTGCGATACGGAATAGGAGAAGGCTTCCAGTTCCTTGTTGGCCGCCGCCAATTCCGCAGTGCGGTCGGCGACGCGCTGCTCCAGTTTCATATTTAATTCGCGGATTTCCTCCTCCGCGTGTTTGCGGGCGGTGATATCGGTGCGGATGGCCACATATTGGCGCGGGTTGCCCTGGTCGTTGAGGAACGGCACGATCGTGGCATCAACCCAGTAGCAGGAGCCGTCCTTCGCGCGGTTCTTGATTTCACCATGCCAGACCCGACCGTGGGCGATGGTGGTCCAGAGGTTGTGGAAGAACTCCCTGGGGTGATGGCCCGAGTTGATGATCCGGTGGTCTTGACCGAGCAGTTCTTCGCGGGAGTATTGGGAAATCGCGCAGAACTTGTCATTCACATAGGTGATCTTCCCTCGGGCATCGGTGGTGGCCACGATGGCGTGCTCGTCCAGCGCGGCCTTAAGGTCGCCCACCTCCTTGAACGATGCGTTCAACAGTTCTTCTGCGCGCTTGCGGGCGGCGATATCGGCCTCCAGGTTTTTGGCCGTTTGCGCAAGCTCCGCGGTGCGCTCCTGGACCTGAAGCTCCAGTTCATCGCGAACTTTTTGCAGGGCGGTTGGGCTGGGCAATGCCAGCGCCTGCGGAACCAGATTCACGAGCAAGATGGCGGTCGAGATTGACGCCGCCGCGGTGAGCGCTTTGATGGCGCCGGCCAGCCAATACGCCGCATGCCAGATGTTCCAGACCTCGATGAAATGGGTTGCGCCGCAGGCGAGGATGAACACGCCGAAAGTGAAGAATATCCAGTGAAACGGGAGATCGTGACGCTTCCGAAAGAACCAAACCAACGTCAACGAGATCGACAGGTAAGCCAACCCGATCAACATGTCCGAGATCGCGTGCAGCCACACCAGCTTGGGCGTCCACAGGTAGTAATGGCCATGCGGCATGAAATCATCAGGACTGAGAATCGATTCAAGGAATTCCGCCATGATCATTCCTTCCAGCGGGCAAGCAACCCCGGGGTTGATGATTGGGAACCATCAGGGAAGGCGCGGGCGCCCTACCGGGCCTGCTGGGCATCTTATTTTCGAGAGTCCACTTCATAGTATTCGACTGGGGTGACATTTAGCAGACGCCAAGCCGCGGAACGCAGAACCCTTGAAAATCAGGGAAACGCGGGAGACTGCTCGAGTGACCCCTAGGGGGATTCCCTGACGGGACAGTCATGGAGGCGTGGGAATCCCAACCCTGTGGCCAGTTGTGTTCGGGGGAAACCGTCCGGCTTTTCGGATTACGCCCGGACGAGACCGTCTCGCACGGCGTAGCGCACGAGATCGGCAGAGGACTTCAGGCCGAGCTTGCGCATGATATTGCGGCGGTGGCTCTCGACGGTTTTGACGCTGATGCCGAGCGTGGCGCCGACCTGTTTGTTGCCGAGCCCCTCGGCCACCAACACGACGACGTCGCGTTCGCGTTCGCTCAACTGGATTGTGTCCGGGAGCGAGACGCCCAAGGGATGGGCATGGTGCTGCTGCAAGATCTGCGAAGCCTTCGGGGTGAAGAACGATTCATGTTGGGCGAGAGCGGCCACGGCGGCCACGAGATCGAGCGCCCCGTCCGACTTCATGACGATTCCGCGCGCTCCGACCTGTCTGGCGGCCTGCACCATCTCCCTGGTATCATCAACCGTGAGAATGAGAACCTCGGTTTTGGGATTGGCGGCCAGGATTTCCCGGGTCGCTTGCAGGCCGTCCATGTCCGGCAGATGAACGTCCATGACGACGACCTCGGGCCGGAGTTGTTTCGCCAACTCGACGGCCTCGCGGCCCGTGGTTGCCTCGCCGCAGACCATCCAACCCGGTTGCGCTTCCAGCAAGAATCGCAGCCCATGGCGCACCAGGTCGTAATCATCGACAACCATGATGCGCAAGGCTTGGATGTTGATCGATTGGGCGACTTCAGTGGACGTATCCATGGCGGTCCTCCTTGTTGATGCGATCATCCGGGTCAACAACCACCAGCACTATGATATTGGCGCCACAATTCTGCAATACAGCGTATTGTGGATGGTCCTACTGGTAAACCCTGAGTGATGGAAGCCCGTTGCAGGCAACCCCGGATCGATATCAGGGGGTGATCATCTTGTGGCGGACGGCATAGTGCACCAGCTCCGCGACCGAATGGGCGCCCAGCTTATGCATGATGTTGGACCGATGCGTTTCCACCGTCATCACGCTGATTCCCAAGGCGGCAGCCGTTTCCTTGTTGCTCTTGCCTTCGGCAAGCAATTGCAGCACTTCCCGTTCGCGCGGGGTGAGCACGCCGCCGGGCGAGGGTGGGGCGTCGGCAGCGGGCGTCTTGTCGCGGTAGGCGCGCAGGGCGATCTGGGCGACGCTCGAGGTGAAGAACGTCTCATGTTTGCGCAACGCCTGCAGGGCCGAGATCAACTCGCGGCCGGCGTCGGATTTCAGGACATAGCCGTGAGCACCCGCATTGAGGATTTCCCGCACGAGTTCTTCGGATTCGTGGACGCTGAGGATCAGGATCTGCACGGTGGGAGCGACTTTCCGGATCTGGCGGGTGGCCTCCAGCCCGTTCAACTCCGGCATGGTGATATCGAGGATGACGACATCCGGTTTGAGTTGTTGCGCGAGGGCAACGACCTGGCGGCCGGTGACGGCTTCCGCGCAGATCTCGCAGTCCGGTTGGCCCTCCAACACGGACCGGACACCGGCACGGACCACCTCGTGATCATCGGCGATCAGGATGCGGAGCGCGCTCATGACGCGGCCCTGGTCAGGGGCAAGGTCACGGAGACCGTCGTGCCGCGTAAGCCGCTGTCGATCTTCATTTGTCCGCCCAATTGTTTAACTCGTTCGTGCATGCCCGTGATGCCCACGCCGAGTGGAGCGGCGTAGCCATCACTCCGCGATTTCGGCAATCCCTTTCCTGCGTCTCGCATCTCCAATTGAATCTGGCCCTGATCCACCATCAGCCGAATCGTGGCGGTGGAACTTCCGGAGTGGCGATGGGTATTGGTGAGACCCTCCTGCACGATCCGAAACAGCGCCATTTCGATTTCTTCCGGGAGCCGCGGCAAATCCGGCGGCACCTCCAGATTGACTTGTACCCCACTGCGCTGAGTGAAGCCGTCCGTGAACCAGCGCACGGCGGCCGCCAAGCCGCGCTCATCCAACAGCGGCGGATGCAGCAGGTAGGAGAGCGTGCGGATATCGTGCGAAGATCGGTCGAGCAGCGCCAGGCTCTCGGTCAGCGCCTTGCGCGCCCGGGCGTCGAGGGTCCCCGCTGACTTGCCGATGAGGCTGAGGTTCATCGCCAATGCCGCCAGCTTTTGGCCTGTCGAGTCATGTAATTCCCGCGCAATCCGGCGGCGTTCCTCGTCCTGCGTCTGTAAGAGACGCACCGAAAGCTGACGGAGCGCCTCTTCTGTCCGTTTGCGTTCGGTGATATCACGCACCACGGCCATTACCATCGTGGCGTGCTTCGTGGCCAATGGACTGAGCATGATGTCCACGGGAAACTCAGTCCCGTCCTTGCGCTGACCGCAGAGGTGCAGCCCCAATACCATCGGACGCAGATGCGGCGAGCGGATGTAGTCGGCTCGCTCTCGCGCGTGACTATCCCGGAACCGTTTGGGGACCAGGATCTCCACCAGTTGGCCGATGAGTTCGCTTCGTTGATAGCCGAACATCACTTCGGCCTGTCGGTTTACACGGGCAATGCGTCCTTCCGCATCAACCACGACGATGGGATCGGGCGCGGATTCAAACAGGGTGCGTTGCGCCTCTTCACTCTCCCGCAGGGCCGTTTCCACCCGCTCGCGCTCGGAGATCTCGCTCTGGAGCTTCGCGACGGCTCCGGCCAACTCCGCCGTTCGTTCCCGGACCCGGGCCTCCAATTGGTCGTGCGCCAGCCGCAGGATATTCTCCGCCTGTTTGCGCACGGTGATATCGGTGATGGCGGTTCGATACATCGTGGTTTGGCCGGTGAGATCGAGGATCGGGACGCTGTGCAATTGGACCGGGACCGGAGCACGGCCCTGCGCTGCCAGGGTCAGTTCGGTCGTCACCGGGGCGGTGCATTGCTGGCATTGCCGTAAATGGCCGTGAAATGCGGTGAGTTCGCTTTTGGCGACGTTCACGCTGAATAACGTTCCCAACAATCGCGAACGTTCCCGCCCGAGGATGGTCGCGCCGGTTAGATTGATCTCGCGGATGTGTCCCTTCCCATCGAGGGTGGCATAACCGATCGGGGCAAAGTCATAGAGGTCCGCATAGCGGTCGCGGGAGGCCTCCAGCAGTTGCTGGGTCTCCCGCAGTTCCTCGTTTTGCGCTTCCAGTTCTTCCTGGTGAACCCGGAGTTCATGCACGATGCGTTGGAACTCGGTTTCGTTCGGACTCGCCACCGATGGACTTGTTGGAGCTTTTGACGGAGAGCCAAGCGATCTTAAAGATCGCCTCCCCCTGGAGCGTGCGGCTGGTGCATGCTTTTTCATGCCGTCGGCGCTCCGTGTCGCGTGGTGTCCTCGATGGCCAGCAGGATGGCCTTTAGTTCGTTGTCTTTACCGAGGATCCGCCGGGCATTCAGCAACATCCGCTTGCGTCCGATACGCGGAAACTCGTGGTCCACCACGAAATCGTTGAACGCGGAATTGCGGGGCAGAATCTCTTCCAGCAGTTGGCGCAACTTGGGAATATTCCACTGGCCGTCGCCCAGGTCGTAGAGCAAGCGGTTCTCTGTATCTTCGGGGGTGACCTGAAACATTTTGTAGAACATGGCGTTGGCCCTTTTCACGCGCAATTCGGCGTTGAGGACAACCAGCGGATTGTGCAGGGTCTCCACGATGGCATCGGCGAAATCGCGGGCCTCCTCGATCAACACGGCGCTGCGCCTGGCGGCGTCAATATCCATAAACATGAGCACCGCGCCGTCGATTCTGTCGTCCACCGTCTTATAGGGCCGAATGCGCAAGGAATACCAACGCCCCTGTCGGTCCTGCACCTCGCGTTCACAGGCGGTGAGGGTGTCAATCACCTTGCGGATCAAGGGGCCGAGACCGGGAACGTCGACGTTTGGCTGAATATCGTCCAGCGGTCGCCCCACGTCGGTGGGGATCAGGTTCACCACGGCTTGCGCGGCGGTCGTGAAACGACGAATGCGCAAGTTGCCGTCCACCATCACGATGGGGACGTGCGCGCTGCCCAGGAAATTGATGAGGTCATTGTTGACCTGATTCAATTCGGAGTTGTGAGTTTGCAGTTCCTCGTTGAGGGTGGTCAACTCTTCATTGGTGGACTGCAACTCCTCCTGGGCAGTTTCCAATTCCTCGTTCGTGCTCTGCAACTCCTCGTTGTTGGATTGGATCTCTTCGTTCGCCGAGCGGAGTTCCTCGCGGCCCGCATCGTGTTCTTCGAGCACGGTACGGAGGTACTCCTTGGTGGCTGCCAGTTCGTGACGCAATTGCGCTGCAAGGGAATGTTCGACCCGCAGGCCCTTGCCTCGCCCGGCTCGCTTGCCCAGGACGGCTCCGGAGGCGCCGCCAGTTGCCACCTCCTCGAAAACGATTAAAAAGAAACGCTCCTTCGACGGCGTGGCCTTGAAGGGAATGACGTCGAGAGCGACCCGCCGGGAATGATCGCCGGGCTCGATCAGCAGCCCTTCCTTGCGTACGCGTTCATTGGTCTTACGGGCTTTCTGGATGGCGTTGCGCAAATCCAGCCGCAAGCCTTCGCGCACCATCTGCAGGAGGTCGAGACTGGCCTCCCCCGGCGACGGTGCCAGGAACGGGCTGGTGATGCCCCGGAATTGGACGATTCGCAGGTCGTCGTTGATCAGCACGCTTGGCGGCGCGTATTGGGACAACATCAAGCTGTCCGCTTCCTTGTAGAGGCTGGGCACGACGGGCAACTCCTCGCCACTCCGCACCGCTTGGTGGCCCCTCAGCCGTTGTTCATCCGGGAGCTTGGTTGTGGCCAGCGCAAACATCGGCAGGAAGCGGCCCGGCTTCTTCGAGTAAATCTTCTCTTTCTTGTCCACGAGGGCAAACAGATCGGAGAACCCTCCGATGGTTTCCGAGGAACCCAGCATAAGAAGACCATCGGGTTTGAGGGCGTAATGGAAGATCTGCAGCAGCTTCTTCTGCAACACCGTTCCCAGATAAATCATTACGTTGCGACAACTGATGAGATCCAGCTTGGAGAACGGCGGGTCCTTGACCGCGTTTTGCCGGGCGAACACGCACATTCCGCGAACCACCTTCTTGATCTGATAGCCGCCGTCCGACTTCACGAAGAAGCGTCGCAGCCGTTCGGCGGACACTTCCTGTTCGATGCTTTTGGGGTATATCCCGGCCCGGGCCTTTTCGATGGCCGCACCTCCGATATCGGTCGCGAAAATCTGGATGGGAATTTCAGCGCGCTTGTCTCCGATGGATTCCAACATGGTGATGGCAAGCGAATACGCTTCCTCGCCTGTGGAACAGCCCGGCACCCAGACGCGAACGGACTGATCCGGGCCGCGATTCTTCAAGAGGCGGGGGAACATCCTTTTCTTCAACGCCCGAAATGAGTTCGGGTCGCGGAAAAAGCCGGTCACATTGATAAGCACGTCTTGGTATAAGGCCTCCACCTCGTCGGCATGTTGCTGGAGAAACTGCACGTACTGATCCATCCGGTCAATCTGATGCAGCAGCATGCGTCGCTCGATGCGCCGGCGGATGGTCGCGTGCTTGTAATCGGTGAAATCCACTCCTGTATGCGTGCGCAACAGGATGAAAATCTTATTGAGAATGTCTGTCTCTCCGGATGTCCACTCCCTTGCTTGGGCTTCCCTGGAAAGCATCACGTATGGGTGCCGACTAAGCCGTGTCAGTTCCCGCGCAATCCCCTCGGGAGGCAGAACGCAGTCTACAAATCCACTCATGATGGCACTATGCGGCATGCCATCGTATTTGGCCGATTGTTCGTCCTGGGCAAAGGTGATCCCGCCTTCCGCCTTGATCGCCTTCAGCCCCAGTGTGCCGTCGGAGGCGGTCCCCGACAAAATCACGCCGACCGCCCGACCCCGTCGATCTTCGGCCAGCGAGCGGAAGAAATAGTCAACCGGCAGGTGGACCCCGCGCTCCTCGGTGCGTGGCATCAGGCTGAGCACGTGATGCAAAATGGCCATATTGGTGTTGGGCGGAATCACATACACATGATTCGGCTCGACCCGCATCCCGTCTTTGACTTCGGTGACCACCATCGCCGTGGCCCGCGAAAGGATCTCCGTCAGCGCGCTCGCGTGCGTGGGGTCCAGATGTTGCACCAACACAAACGCCATGCCGGTGTCATTGGGCAAATGCTTGAGCAAATGCGTAAACGCCTCCAGCCCGCCCGCAGATGCCCCGATGCCCACGACCGGGAAGGATTCCTTGACGGAGCCTTGCTGCCTTCGCCGCTTTTCGGGTACCGCAGCCATTGCGTTTGGTTTTCCCGAGGATCGCGCCGCCGTCGCGCTTCTGCCCCGACCGCCCAACTTCACAGCGGCCTTGTCCTTTTTTTGCAGACCACGCAAATGTTTAGCACTCATTTGTTTCTGTTTGCGCGCGCACGGCGCCCTTGGTTGGCTGTATCTGCGAGAGAGAATGCTTTCGATATGTCAAAGCTAAAGGAAGTGATTTCGCAAACACGCAGAGCCGCGCGGAGGGTAGGTCGATTGACAGACGCGAAGAAGCACGATCAGCAATAACGCTTGCTCCCTGATCTCGATGGCAACGACACAACCTTAAAAATGTCAGCACTGGTCGCACTCACTTACCAAACGCTGACTGACAACAGTTTCCCGCGACTTACCCCACTAATTGATTTCACTTACTATAACCTTGGCAGGCAGTCAAGATGCGAAAACAGTCGTTCGGCCTTGGGCGGCCGTGCCCGGTCGTGATACAAGATTGCAGTCAAGGGATGGGACAAGAATCGGAACCTGCCCGCGAGTCAGGCTGTATGAGTTTTTACATGGTACAGGGGGAGTTGCGGGCAAACTCACCGGTGGCCAGTGACTTTGGCACGGTCTGGCACGAATTGTCGCGAGGAGTCACCAATGCAAATTGGCGGGAGTGACGGGGCTCGAACCCGAAGCATTTTGCGGTTTTCCTAAGGAATCTGATTGGTTTTTCAGGCATGTCCACAACTGCGCTCACAAGAAAATGTCCCGAATTGGCACGGATTGTCGCAGGTTGGCACAGATGTGGAGCGGTAGGAGTTCGGATGTTGGTTGGCATGCCCAGTCGATATACAGAATTGCAGTCAAGGCATGGGACTGGAATGGGAAACTACGCGCGGGTCAGGCTGTATGAGTTTTTACATAGTACACGGAAGCGTTTGGGCAATGCGCCAACAGCTCTGACCCTGACCACTGCTGATTCCTCCTATTTCACCTTGGTGGTGACGAGAATGCGGTCTATCCGCGCCAAGTTCGTCTCGATGGCTTGCAGGTAGTGGTTGCGACCGTCGGCAAAATGATACTCCAAGGCCCTGTAAATCCGTCCCCATTGCTCGTCAAGCATTCGCTGCACGTAGCCGTGGTAAAAGTCCCGCGTTTTGTGCAGCAAGTCCTCGGCGCTCCGGTACCGCGTGACTTCTTTCGCGCACGGGCCGGCGTACGCCGCCGCTTCAGCCAGTTCTTGGTACAATCCCGGCAGGCGCTCTGGATAATCGGGTGCCGCCATTGTCCCCAAAATATCACCCGTGCCAACGGCGCATCCGATGAGGCGTTCGCGCTCGTCGCGGAATAGCAGGCGGTTCATGGCCACATCCATCGTCGTGCTACGGATCGTCAACTGGACCATGCGGACCTCATCCGGTGTCCCACCGAACTGAAGATGGAACCTAGCGGCGAACCTCCCGCCCCGATCCACATGGGCGATGGTGTGTTTGGCCCCCGTACCGGAGTCGTCTCCGGTCTCTTTCAAGAACCCGATGTCGTGCAGCAGGATTCCCACCACCGCCAACTGGAACTCCCGCGGCGTCAGCGCGGGCGTACGACCACTCTTCAGGTGGCCATCGAGAATGCGAACTGTGGCCGCAGTTGCCTGACAAGTGTGAGCGAAATCATGGAAGGCGGTATCGCAGCGTTGATACCCTGGATACGCACCGGCAAATACATGTTGCACCTGATTAAGTATGGTGGAGAAGAATCCAGCGTCATGATTGGGAAAATGCGCTGAGAAAATCGTTGCAACAATCTGCAACGTTTCTTTGGGCGTGATTGCCTTAATGAGTGGATCGCCGAAGAGCTTTTCCATGAATCAGCCGCCGTACGAAGATTACCAAGAAAGCGATGGAATGCATTGAACAAACCGTGTTGTCAAGACCGCGCGCGGCGTCCCTCAGCGCGGATGCGCCGTGGGACTTGGCGGGGCTTTGGGCCAAAAACGCGAAAGGAGCATGGAATCGACGTATCGTTTATCCATCGTCCGGAGACGCCCGGCAACGGTCCGAAGCATCGCCCGTAGAAACACCGCGGCAAGGACAGGGTGCGTTTCGATCATGCTGTCGAAAGCCTGTTTAGTGACCCGCAACAGGGTGCAATGTCCATTGGCAACGACATTGGCCGAACGGGGCGCTTCGTCAAAGAGACACATTTCCCCAAAAAAATCGCCTGCTTCCAGCTTGGCCAAGGTCGTGTTGCGGCCACCGGTCACTCGGGAAACCTGCACGTTGCCCTTCAATATCAGGTACATAGAATTACCCAATTCGTTCATCCTGACAATCGCGGTGCCTGGCATCACTTCCACCGGTTCAAGAAGGCTGACAAACGTGGAAATCTGGTCGTCGGTGAGATCAGCGAGTAGTTTGAGCCGCTTAAGTTCACCGATGCTTAACTCGAGATTCTGTGGATGGTCAGACATGTAGTGCTTCTTTGCACAGTCTAGCAAGCGACGCTCCGAAGGCGAGTACAATTTTTGCAGAACGCTGAATCCAGAACATGGCAGAAATTTCTTGCACCGAAGTGGAATTCCGCTATACACCAGCAGATCATTGCGGGTGACGTGAGGCTCGGGCGGAGTGGATGGCCCGAACAGTTGCAGATTCTTGGCTGTGTGGCGCGCGCTACTACTGTTGATATTGTTCGCCTTCCTCTACGATGGCCAGACGGCGGGTGCACAGGACTTTGTACTGCCGCCCTTGACGCTCAGCCCGTCGGAATCCGGGAAACTTTCCTCAGTTGTTCGCGTGTTTGTCCGGGAAATCTTGTTTGAAGGGAACAAGGTCTTTACCGACCGGGATTTGGCGAGGATCACTGCGCCGTATCTGAATCGCGAAGTCACTTCTGAGGAACTTGAAGAAGCGCGGCGCGCGATCACGGCCTTTTATGTGGCCCGTGGTTACATGAACTCGGGCGCCATCTTGCCGGATCAAGATGTGGCCGACGGGTCGATCACCTTTCAGATTGCGGAAGGCGGCCTGTCGGACATTACGATCAGCGGCAAGAATCGCCGGCTTCGGGACGACTACATTAAGGGACGGCTGCGAGAATGGGCCGGTCAACCCTTGAATCTAAACGAACTGAAAGAAGGATTGCTGCTTCTTCGACAGAACCCAAATATTAAGCAGGTAAACGCGGAACTCCGCCCCGGCACGAAGCCTGGAGAAAGTTATCTGGACGTTTACCTGCAAGAAGATGTGCCGTATCGTTTGGGGATTCAAATGGACAATCAACGTCCGCCCAGCGTCGGAGCTGAGGAAATCGTGATGTTCGGCGCGGACTACGATGTAACGGGGAACAACGATCTGCTGGAGTTCAGCTACGGGATCGCACACAACGGAGAGGATGCGTTTGCATTCTCCGGCGTGAAGGACGAGTCCGGCTCTTACACGCTTCCGTTTACGGTCTGGGACACGACGTTCAAGGTCTATGGCAGTCGGAGCGACGACGGGGTGATCGAAAATCCGTTTGCCACCCTGCACGTACGCAGTGATTTGATCCGTTACGGTGTTACGCTACGCCAACCCGTTTATCGGACGTCGAGTCAGGAATTGGCGCTGTCGTTGACCTTCGAGCGCAGCCAGGATGAAACATTTCTCCTGGGCATGCCATTCGATGCTTCGCCGGGATCCGTGAACGGGAGGATGAACACCTCCGTGTTGGAATTCTCGCAAGAATGGGTGGATCGCAGCCAGAAACAAGTGCTGGCGCTGCGTTCCTCGCTTAATTTTGGCATCGACGCGTTTGGTGTCACCGACAACGGCACGGATCAGAACGCCAAATTCTTCAGTTGGCTCGGCCAGTTCCAGTATGTGCGGCGGGTATTTGACACGCCGAACCTGATCATTCTGCGAACGGACATACAGTGGTCGGCCGAGCCACTTCTTGCGATTAACCAGTTCAGCGTAGGCGGCGCAAACACGGTCCGGGGCTATCGGGAGAATCAGTTAATCGCGGATCGAGGCATCGTCGCCTCCGCGGAAGGTCGTATTCCTATCCTGTTCGACAGAACGGGCGCCGGTATTTTCTATGTCGCCCCGTTCGCCGATTTCGGCCAGGCAGCGGACGTGGGCAGCGGCATTCCCGGTCCGAACACGATTGCCAGTTGTGGCGTCGGATTGTTATACACCCCGAACCGGCACCTGAATGCGCAACTCTATTGGGGATATCGGCTCGTGCACGTTCCTAATCCCGACGACAACCTCCAAGACCTAGGCATCACTTTCAAGGTAACCTTCGAAGCATTTTGAGTCCGTCAGTTGCCGCGGACCAGCTTGCCAGCGTACGCCACGACATTGGTAATGCCGGCTTGCTCCAAGAGAGCGGCCCGTTCCGCGCGCAACGAGGTGCTGTCAGGCCGGATCTCGAGCAGATCCGACAACGCAGTCAGCGCGTCATACCAAACACCTTCCTCGGCGTAAACGCAGGGCAACTCGTTCTTGCTGGAATCCGCCAACCGTGCCAATAAATCAGCCGACGGTGCGACTCGTTGGATGAAGCCGCTCGCGACGACATCCTTGGACCGGCTTTCTGGATCGACCACCAAAGCCACAACCCATTCATATTCGACGCCAGGCGACAGCGTCACGTGGTAATCCGAAAGATTCAGCCGCTGGATGCCAGTCCGCTTCGCGTCAGGAAGTTTCACTTGAAGGACGGGTTTTGCCTGTTTATCGACGAGCAACGTCAGTACGAACGGCACGTTGGCAGGCTCGGATTGGTACCAGAACAACGAGGGCTGATCTTGAACAGTCAAGCCGACATGATCGGGCGCTAAAACATTCAGGGCGATCAGGGAAATTCCGCTGCCACGGGACCCGCCATCAATGCGAACTGCGGGCGCGCCGCGCAATGGCAGTTTGTAGACGACCTTTCGGCTGACGACGACGTCCGTCTTGGCCGGCGGAATCGGTTCATTGGACTGGGCATTCTGGTTCGTCTCAACCGAAGCCGAAGGGGGAATCCGGTTGGTTGGCTCCGCAGAACGAAGCGCGTGCGGTATAATCACACCAATCGCCACAATCAACAGGCAGCATTTCGTCAGCCTATGCTTCACAAATGACGATCTCCCTCTTCGGGGACCTGGCGCACCACCCGGTAAATGGTAACCTTTTCCGTCTTGCCTTTCAATGCCAATGTGCCAACCAACTCGGTTTGAAATCGGTTGTCGAGAAGCTGGTGCGTGCTTTCGCCAAGAAGAATCCGACAACAACAGTTCGCGGACGTATTGTCCTCGGCATCTTTGTCAAAGCTTTCCAACCGCGAAGCCGTGTTTACCGTATCGCCCAACACGGTGTATTCCATGCGGTCAGCACTACCGAGGCTGCCGGCCATCAGCGGCCCGGTGTAAATCCCTACGCGCATGTCGCCGGTCGGCATGCCCTTCTGTTTCCATTGCGCATTAAGACGGGCAATGGCTTCCTGCATCGCCAACGCACAGGAAACGGCATTGACCGCATCTTGCTTGATCTCGGCCTCGGTGGTGCGTGCCAAGGGCACGCCAAACACCGCCATCATTGAATCCCCTATGTACTTTTGGACAACGCCGCCATTTTCCGTAACTGCTTGGGTCATGGCACCCATATAGTCGTTAAGCCAATCCATAATGCCGGAGGGGCCCAGTCGTTCTGACAAGGGCGTAAACCCTTTCAAGTCCGAGAAGAGCACGGTGGCAGTCACCTTTTGCGCGCGGGGTCTTCCTCCCTCCAAGAACTCGTCTCGCACTGTCCAGATGGCCTCGGCCACTTCGGGAGAAACGTGCTTGGAAAACAGATTCATGATCAGACCATGCTGGACCTTTTCGTAATACGACGCGTAGGAGACAACTACGATGGCCGATACAAGAAATGCCGTCGCTGGGGTTGCCGAGAGGATCCACCAGTTCGCGCGAAAGCTCCACCACGCGCAAGCCCCAAGTGCCACCAGACACACGACGGCCAGCAGCACAAACTTCCACGGCGACCGCACCCAATAGCCGATGGCGGTTCCCAGCAAACACCAAACAAGAATCCAAACCAACTCCTTCCACTCCTGCCAAACTTCCAGCGGGCGGTCTCCGTCCAATGCCGCACGCAAAAGCTGGTTCAACATCTGGGCGTGAACCACAAGGCCACGGTGCTGGTATTGCAACGGGGTGACGAAGTAATCCATTTTGCTATCAGCCGTGTCCCCCACCAGTACGACCTTATTGCGCAGCGCGCCCGATGGGATTTGTCCGGAAAGAGCTTGGGTCAGCGTATACGATTGAAACTGTTTTGGACCCTTGAAATCAAGCAGCATCTGATACCCATCGGCATCCGCGTTCACGTAAGCCCCATCGTTCCTTTCGAAAGGCCGAAACACGGTTTTGCCCAACTGAATGTTGCCAACGGTCTCAACGTGGATGTGTTGGGCGTCCAAATAGAGTAAAGCCAGTTGCAGAGTCAGGGACGGGCACGCATTCGTGCCATCGTACAGAAGCAACACGCCTCGACGAACAATCTTGTCGATCTGGTAGTCAGGAGTGAATGAATTGATCCCGAGGCGTTCCGGGTAGGGTCGCAACAGCGACGGCGGTGGAACGCCATGGTGATGCGCGTCCTCCGTCGTCCAGATGCAGATAATATTGCCGTTGTTGCGTAACACCTCATTCAGTTGCGGCAACTGGCTGCCGTCTTTGGGAACAGGAAGATTCCGGTACAAATCCACGCCAATTGCCGCCGGCCGCTGTTCTTCCAAGATTCCCAGCAATTTGGCGAGTTCAGCGTCCCACAACGGCCAGTCTCCCAATTTCGGATTGGAGATGTCGTCTTCCGTGATTTCAATCAGGACGATACGCGGATCATCTCTGACATCCTGGGCCCGCCACCGGAGAAATGTGTCATAGATGCGAAGTTCCGCACCCTGAAACATCCCTAGTTCACGAACTGTCAACACGACCCCAAACGCGAGCATCCCGATGAGCAGGCTCACCAGATCTGGCGACGAACTGATTTTGCGGGACAAGCTCACCATCGGGCATTTGGTTACAGCCAGTTTCCGATCACCAAGTACGGTGCCCAGTAGCAAGGGTGACGATAACGCCGATCAGCCAGCAGTTTCTGCTGGGCCAACTGCAAGGCCCGGGCTTTCGAGACCGAACCGTCCCGGTTCCACCGCGCATAGAACTCAGAGATCAGCGAGGTGCTGGCCTGATCATTCACGAACCAGAGCGTGGCCAGCGCGCTACGGGCTCCCGCTTTCACGCCGACGCCGGCCAAGCCCAGCGCGGCGCGATCATCGCCGGCGGCGGTTTGACACGCGCTGAGCACCAGCAACTCAACAGGTTTTCCTCGGAACTCGCTTGGCCGAATCAATGTTTCCAGATCATCCAATGTCAGCTTCGTGTCGTAGGTCAGAATGAACGTCCGGTTGACGTCCTGGTCGAACTGGCCATGCGACGCGATATGAACGACTGAGAACTGTTCGTCGGCAAACTCTTTCTTCAGTTTCGCACCGGAGAACGCTTCGTTGAGCAGGAACTCACCCCGGTACAAGTTACGCACACATTGAACTTCCTTGGGGACGTAGTCCAGCGGCGCGAATCCCTGGACACCCTGCGACAAACCGGCGAGCAACAATTGCGCGTTTCGTTGCCGGACCGGCCGTGGCTCGGTCAATGTCAACCCCGGGGTGATCGCCACGGCGAAGTCGTTCACGAGGAAGTGGTCGCCGTCATGAAGCGCTGCGAGCGGGATCGTGCGCAGTGCGCCGTCGGGCACAAATACAAGCGTCTGGACATGCCTCGCCGCCAGTGATTCCCGGACGGGGCGGATCAGCCAGTCATACAGATGCTGGGCCTGGACCAGGTATTCATACGTGGTCCGATCCTCCAGGTTCCTCCGAAACTCTCTAACTTCAGCGGTCAACTGATCCACGCCGACCGGGACCCTAAAGCGTTCCAAGCCCGACGCATAACTCACGAGAACTTCGGTGCGGTCGGGCAGAGGGATCAGGTAGAGAACCGCCGTGTCGGCTGACACATTCTCGACCCCTGTGCTCTTGGCACGGGCCGAAGCCACACATTCATCCTGAAAGTAGTCCTCCAATTCGATCGACTTCAGTCGTTCCACGGTTTCACGAGCCTCAACCAGTTTCTGCTGGATCTGCTGTGGATCATTGAGCGTGTTAGCCTCCTGCAAGAGCAGGTCGGCCAATTCGAAGAAGACGGAACCGAATGCCTCCCGAAAGGAGGATCGCGTCGGGCACGTCTTGCACCCGATTGAAAGATCAAGGCGGACCAACTGCAGATTTTGGATGGCGCGGCGGTAGGCAGCGATGGCACCGTCGTGGTCGCCCCGGGCTCTCAACAGGCGCGCTGTCTGCCACTCCCAGCGATAGAGCGCATCCGTGGATTGGGCCTGCTGCGCGAAAAACACGGCGCGTCGCGTCAGCGTCAACGCCTCGTCATTTCGGGATCCATCCTCGTAAAGCTGGCCGAGATATCCGAGAGCGTAAGAAACGGCGCGTTGGTCGCCAATGGATTCCGCGATGTGGAGGGCCTGATCATATGCGGCTTGGGCGTTGGACACCAGATGGCTGCGCGAGTTGGGCTCGGTCTGTGCCATTTGGCGGAACGTCTGGCCGCAGAGAATAAGGAGATAGGCCTGATCGTGGGAAGCGCCGAGCGGTTGTGCTTCCGCCAACGCCAAATCATTTAGTTCTGTGGCATCAGTTGCCAAGCCGGCATGCGCAGCCGCGGAGGCAGAATTGGCCAACGCTTGTGCGGTCAGCAGCCGATTTGGAGTCCGCCGTGCCAGCGATACGCTTTCTCGAAATGCGTCGAGGGCCTGATTAAAGTCATCTTGCGCCGACCGCAAACTACCGAGGTTGTTGTAGATGGCTGCGGCTGTCTCCCAGTTCTGATCTTCTTTCGCGAGCGTCAGCGCCTGCTGGAAGTTCTGTTCGGCGAGGTCCGTGCGTCGGGTGGTGCTGTAGGCGGTGCCTAGGTTGCTCTTGGCTTGAACGATCCACGATCTGTCGCCCATGGCTTCGGCCAAGGCGACGGCCCTGGTGAGTTCCTCGATGGCCAACGTGGTCTGTCCCAATGATTGGCGGGCGGCCGCAAGATGAATCGCAGCGTCAATCTGGCCGGCGCGGACCCTTGCCTGTTGATATAGTGCCGCAGCCTTTTGCCAATGCGCGGCGGCGTCTTCAAACGCGCCTTTCTGGAAAGCCAGCCCGCCCTCTACCATTTCCGATTCAGCGCTGGCGCGCACACTCTCGGTACTCGCACGCGCGGAAGAAACGCTTGCCGCCGGGAATCCAAGAAAACAGACAAGAGAAACGCACACAAGAGACAAACGGAAATTCATTTCAGTTTGCCAAGCCGCCTACCGTCTCCAGTCCAAATGTCGGCAGCGGTCCATTGGGTTCGATCGGCGCGCCGCCCCGGCCCAGTACAAGGAAACTGCTGAAACCGCCCACAGTCCGCACGCCACACCGTTCCCGGAGCTGGGACTCGGCGCCGAGCAGGGAAGATGGCAGGCTTACCAGATCGCCGCTCAAATCCAACTCGACGGCTTGAATCAGAACGGTGCCCGGGTTTCCGAACTCCGAATCGGCGGTGATGGGACTGTCGGAGCGAAGGAAGTAATTTGCGACAACGTCAATATTACCCCCGTTGTTATTGATGGCGTTGGCGGTGATCGAGCTGTGGTTGAGCACGAGAAAATCGGGATCGACTTTGATATTGCCGCCGTTGTCACCCGCCGAAGCGGTCAGGGAACTGTCGAGCAGATAGATCAGCGAGCCAACGGTGAGAGTAATATTGCCGCCATCGCGCGAGGCGGAGGGAACGGCGATGCTGCTGTTGTCAGTCAGCTGTAGGGCGTCCTGCACGGTGAGGGAGATATTGCCCGCTTGGCCAGAGCCGACCGTGGAACATTGGATGGAAGCGTGATTGTCGAGGGTGAGGGTGGTTGCGGTGATGAAGACGCCGCCGCCGTCGCTCGCGCCCTTGGTCGAGGCCGAAATCTCGGCACCGTTCAACAATTGGAGGGCAAGTGTACCGGAAGCGCCGGCCCCAATCACGATATCGCCCGCAGTCGCATTGCCCTGCACGCCAAAAAAGTTTCCCGCGAAAATCCCCGCAAACCCGACCGAACCATCGGCACGTGCCCCATTCACCAAGATGGAATCGGCGGCAACAGTTATTTTGCCCCCCTGTCCCTGCCCGTCGCTGGTGGCAGAAAGCGCTGCAGAACTCTGGATGTCAACGCGGCGCGCTGTGATGTTGATGTCACCCCCCGCACCGGGAGCGCTGGTGTCAACACTGATCTGGGCCCCGTTTAGGAGCTGTAGCGAACCAGTGTTGACCGTGATGTTGCCCGCGTTGCCGTTGCCGCTGGTTTGTGCCTGGATTCCCGTGGAAAAGGTGGCGTCTCCACCATTAAGAACAATGTCGGTCGCGGTGACATTGATGTTGCCGCCATCGCCATCGCCCAAGGTACCGGCCAGAATTCGCGCCCCATTCTGGATTTCGAGGTTGGCCGTATTGATGACAAGGTCACCGCCCTTCCCCGTGGCTCCCGCCAAGGGCGGAACACCGATGCCTGTAAACAGGATTCCCTCCTGGCCATCCAGCAGAATTGAGTCGGTGGCGGTGATGTTAACGTTGCCCCCATTGCCGGTGCCACCCGTGGCCGCGGAGATGCGGCCGCCATTGGAAATCTCCAGCGAGCCGGTGGCGACGGCAACGTTGCCGGCGTTTCCGACGTCGGTGGCATCCGCGATGATTCCCGAGGTCATCCCGTTGCCATCAATGGCAACGGCGGACGCGTTCACCGTGATGTTGGCCCCATTGCCGGAGCCGGCAGTCACGCCCGAAACGATCATGCCGTTGCGGATATCGAGGGTCGGGGCGTTGAGAGTCACGTTGCCGGCATTGCCGGTGCCGTCGGTTCGCGCCCCGATTCCGGCGAAGGAATTCGGATCTGTCTGTCCGTCGAGAACGATGGTATCAGCGGTCACGCTGATGTTCCCGCCAGTGCCAGTCCCGTGCACGTCGCAGGTGATGGCGGAGCCGGTTTGCAGTTGTAACTGGTGGGCTTGAATGTTGATGTTGCCGCCGTTGCCAGTACTGGTGCTGTACTCATCGGAAAAAATGAAGCTCATGTTCTGGAGGGTCATCTGGTCGCGCACCGTGACGTCCACCCCCAAGCTGTTCTCTGAGCCGAGCGAACTGGCCTCGATGCCTGAGCCATCGAACGTCAACTCCTGGGCCTGAACGACTACCTTACCGCCACCAACGCTCGACTGGTCGTCCCCGAACAATATCGAATTGTTCATCGTGAAGGATCCCAGCGTCGCGAAACTCGAAGTGTCCAGGGCCGCATTCAGGTCGTTCACATCGAGAACGACCGTGCCCGCCGAACCGAGGCTGACAATATTGATGCGTCCGCCGGCCGCCGTGAGTTGGCCGTTGACGATCTGAATGTCGCCGCCGATCACCGACAGCGATTTCTGATTGGGCACCGATAGCGAACAGCCGTTAAACGAAATCGAGGCGACGGTCGGCCCGAGAAATCCAAACGCGTTGGGCGGGGCGCTGGTCAGCAATGGGTCATTTGCCGACGGATTGACCGTGTCGAATCGGTTACCGTCGGAAAGCTGGATGTAATGCGCCGTGGTCACGACAAACGAACCCTTCACGTCCAACTGGGCATTTTGCCCGAAAACGACGCCGTGCGGATTGAGGAAGAACAGATTCGCGCCGTCAATGGTGGAGCGAATCGCGCCATCGATGGACGACGGATTTGGTCCCGTGATGCGGGTCAGGATATTCTGAATGGTCGCGGGCCCGGAAAACGTCGCGATATCGCCGCTGGCCAGATCGAACTGCGTGAAGCTGTGGAATAGATTGTTGCCGACTGTCTTGCCCAGCGAGGCGGCAATGTCGTAGTTACCGCTGACCGGTGTGATCGCGCCGCTCGTGCCGAACTTGCCGTCGAGCACGATTTGGGCATGTCCGACCGCCAGCCAGACGAGTTGCAGGGAAAGGACGAACAAGAGATGCCACAAAGAACCGCGTTTAGGAATCGCGCTTTCCATTCTGCCACCCAGCCATCACGAGCATTCTAAAGCGATTTCCCTCGAATGCAAGTGAAAGGTGTTAGCCAGCCATGCCCGGATCCATTTGTTAGACAGCCTGCAACGAGCACTCGACACGTCGGTGGTTTTGTAGTCTATTCAGCGTTGAGAAGCGAGTCATCTCGTGGGTTGTCGGGGCTGGTATTGTCGAAGGGGCATCATGAGGGTCGCGATGAAGGGCAAACCGAATCGTTTTTTGCGCACTTTTGCGCTGTTTCTTTGCGTTTTCGTTGGTTCCCTTCGTGTCGTCAACGGCCAGGTCAATAATACTTGGACCGACGGCAGCGGGGAAGTGGGAGACGCCAACCAACTGGTCGCTGGGCGTGGCGCCGGGCAGCACGCAAGATGTGTCAATCGTCAACGACACCAACAAGACGGTGACCATGTGATGCCACCACGACCAATGCGCCCGCCACCATGACAATCGATAGTCTGTTCGTTGCAGGGAGCGAGTTCTTTGTGGGGCCCCAGTTGGTCGTGGTCACCAACACTCTGCTGTTGAACAACGCGGGACTGACCACGCCGTTGCACGTGCTGACCAATGGTATCGGTGTGGGCCAATTCGGTGTCATCATTGTCAATCATTCGGCCCTGCGAACGGACGACGGAATCTCGGTGGGTTCGGCGTCGTCCAGCACCCTCATTGTGACAAACGGCGGCTCGGCCGTCAGCGTGGATGGGACGATCGGGGTTATGGATGGCTCGAACCACTCTGCCCTGATTACGGGCACCAATTCAGTATGGACACTTTACGGCACACTCCAGATCGGGTTCGGTCTCAGTTCCGCCGACAGGCTGATCGTATCCAGCGGTGGCACGCTCATCGCCAGTAACGCCGCCCACACGGCGCTGGTGCTGGTAGACGGCAACACGATGTATGTCACGAACGGAACTCTGCAGGTGGACAACCCGGTTGTCACCAATGGCGGGAGTGTATTCGTGGGGGGAAATCTTGCCTTTGCCGGCCTGTTGAACGGTACCACCACGGTGTCCGTTGCCAGCGGACAACTGATTGTGACCAACGGAACGCTGGGCATCGGCAATAATGGAAGCATTTCGAACGGCACGGGCGCGGCGCGAGTGACGATCACGAACGGGACGTTGCTGGCCTCGGGTATCCTGCTGGGTAGCAGTACGGGTGGCTCGGGCCACATCGTCCTGGAAAACGGCGGACTGGTCGGAAGCGCCGGCAGCAATTGCATCTTTGTGGTTAACGGATTTGACCAAATCGGTGGCGACTTGGGATGGACCAACATCGGCTCGGCGTTTTACTGCGGCTATGCCCATCCCGGTACCTATGCGCTGTCCAACGGCGCGGCGTCTTTTCAGGATGTGTACGTCGGTTATGGCAATGCGGGCAGCATGACGACCGCCGGCGGAACCGCGACCGTTCTCTCACGTTTCACGGTTGGGCAGTTGGGCAACCCCGCCTCGACCGGTGCCGTCTGGATCACGGGCGGCCAACTGACGATGGTCAACCAGACCGCAATCATCGGCAATTCCGGCGTTGGCCAGATGACGATCTCCAATGGAATCGTGTCCGCCGGCCCCGTCGTCGTGGGCAACGGCGGCAATGGCGGTTCCCTGACCGTGGCCGGTGGCACCATGACCATGAGCGGGCTGACCATCGGCGATTATTGCCCTACGGCCGTAACCGGTACGGTGACCATCTTGTGACAAATGCGACCCACAACGCCGTGTTGGAGGTGCGCGGCGGACGACTCATACTCAATGGCGGACAGTTGACGGTGGACAGATTTGTGATGACCAACTCGTGCGCGCTCTTCAGTCGCAGTGGCGGCACGCTGGTTTACGGGCAGGCGGTGCTTGATCCCAACCGCGACGATGACAGTGACGGCATGCCGAACGGTTGGGAACAGAGGTACGGGCTGGACCCGCTGAACGCGGCCGATGCCACCGGGGACGCCGATGGCGACGGTTTGCCGAACTTGCGGGAGTTCCAGCTTGGGACTGACCCAACGGATGCGTGGTCGCCGTATCACATCACAGCCGTTGCCCGGAATAATAACAACGTGCGGGTGACGTGGCAGGCCGTGGGCGGAAAAACCAATGTGGTGCAGGCGGGTCCCGGCAGGACAGGCGGCGATTACACAAACCATTTCAGCGATCTAAGCGGGCAAGTGATCATTCCCAGTTCAGCAATCACCAGCACGAGCTATCTGGACAACGGCGGGGCCACCAATCTCCCGGCACGCTACTACCGCATCCGCCAACTCCCGTAACCCGCAGTCCTCTCCGCAGAGGCCAATGAACCCTCGACATTCGGATGGGTTTCTGGTCTACTATGGGCCTGAGAAGCAGCCTTTTTCCTGGGTGACGAGAGGGGCTCTGATGTTAAGAAATGGGCATTTGGAAGGTCGCTATGAAGCATAGTCGCATTCACTTCTTGTGCGTCTTCGGGTTGCTTGCCTGCGCTCTCCTTGTGTCCGCGTCGCCAGTCCGGGCGCAGGGCGGCTCCACCCTGATTTGGACAGACGGCAGCGACGTCTGGCAGAGCCCCACCGCTTGGAATGGAGCTCCGGCTTTCCCGGGCTCGGGCGACAACGCGTTCTTTACGAACGGCACCACGTACTCCGTGACGCTCATCGACGATGTTCTGAACATCCAGAGCAACTTCTTTAGCAACGCCTCCGGTACGGTTGCCAACGTCACATTGAACCTGGGCACGAACGAACTCAACGCGGTTTACAGCGGGACCAGCCCCGGCGCGTTTGTCCTCGCTGATAAAGCAAATAGCACGACGATCGTTTACCTCGCCTCTTCCACCGTCGTGGGGAAAGGGTTGGTTGTTCCGGCGCGGATCGTTATCGGCAGGAACGGGAGCGGTATAATGTTCGTCACCAACGGCAACGTCTCCGCGGCTACTACGATAATGGCCAATGGGACCGGTGGCCGTGGGACCCTCGTGCTCAGCGGATCCAGTGTGGTTTGGAGCAACAGTGGGATGGTTCTGATCGGCAACGCCCAAACCAGCACCGCGAATAATAATTCCTTGGTGATTTCCAATTCGGCCACGATGATCGCTCTCGGCGCATTCCGGGTGGGCGCGGTAAGCACCAACAACTTCAACACGTTGCTTTTGGACACGGGCGGCCAGCTGTTTACCAAGGGGTTGAGTGCCCTCGGCGGCAACGTCCCCACCTCGAATAATACTGCGACGGTCCAGGGGGGCGCGATTTGGGACAATGGTGGCACTCAGACCTTCTCAATCGGCCTCACGAATGTGGCGATCAATAATGTGCTTTCGATTGGGACCGATTCCGCGGTCAGCAACATTGGGATGGCCCTGATCTATCCCACTAATACCCTGAACCTGTTGGGTGGAACGTTTGGCGCCATCACCACCACGAACAACGGCGTGATCCAAGGGTTTGGCACCCTTTCGGGCGGACTGTTCAACTCGGGCTTCCTATTCGCCACCAATGGCGCGTTATCACTCAACAGCACGGCCAGCATCATTCAGGATGGCACGATTACCGTGTCATCCGGTGGAACGTTCACACTCACGTCATCTCAACCCTTGGAGGTGGGCTATGTGGCCAATACGACCGGCACCGTGTGGGTCACCGGCGGCCAACTTGACGTCACCGGTGCCGGCGGTGAAACAGATGTGGGATTCGACGGTGTTGGTCGGATGACGATATCCAACGGGACGCTCCTGGCCAGTAATGGCAACGTGGAGCTTGGATTTGACCCCGGTTCTCAAGGGACGTTGACCGTCGCGGGCGGCCAACTGGATGTTACCGGCGGTGAGATCGATGTGGGATTCGACGGTGTTGGCCAGATGACGATATCCAGCGGAGCCGCGTTGGCCAGCGTCGTTCTAGTAGGGGCTGACGCTGGCCAAGGTACATTGACGGTGGCCGGTGGCAGTCTCGTGGTCACAAACGGAGGTCAGATAGGTGTGATTCAGGGATCGATGGCAATCAATGGCGGTACGGTGACGGTGGACAACCTGACCTGCGGCGCGGCGTTCAGTTTGGGCAAGGGCACTCTGAATACCAAGTCCACGAGCATCATCAACGGCTCCGTCGTAATTATCGGCGATGGCATCAATGTCGCTGAACTGCATTTTATTGGAGGCGTTCACTCCTTTGCCAATGGCCTTCGGATTCGCAACAACGCCCTCCTCACCGGGTGCGGCACGATTTCGGGCAACGTGCTGGTGGATGCCGGCGGCACCATGCAGGCCGATTGCGGCACCACGCTCAACTTCAACGGCACGGTCACCAACAGCGGCGCGGTGACGGCCATCAACGGCACCGTGCTGAACTTCTCCGGCCCGGTGGTCAACAATGGCACGATCGACGCCACCGGCGGCAACGTCCATTTCTCGTCCAATGTAGTCAACAACGGTACGATCCTGACCCCTTCGACCAATTCCTGGACCGGTGGCAACGGCAAATGGGAGACGAGCACGAATTGGTCGCGCACGTTCGCGCCGTCCACCATTGATGTCGTTGATTTGATCACCAACGGGGGCAATAAGATCGTCACCATTGATGCCACCACGTCGATCGGGTTTCCAAACAGCCTGACGATCAACAATCTGGTCATCTCGGCCCCGCCCGGCTCGACCAACACGCTGTACCTGAGTAATAACACAGGACTGGGCACTAACGCGCTCGTCAACCCTGGGTTTGAAGCGGATGCTGTGAGCAACGACGTCTCGTGTGGCGGGATGACTCCCATCACCGGTTGGAGCCTGGGTGGTATGGCATCCTACAGCAACGTGGACTCGGGCGGACCGGCAAACACCAACGCCTGTTATCCTGTGCATGATGGCATTGGTGCGCTGGCCGAAGTGGCTGAGGAAACCCCTCCCGTGGTGTACCAGAGTTTTGCGGTAACTCCAGGCCAGGTGTGGTCGATGACCGGATACGGGTACATTTGCCAAACCATCTGCAATGTAACACCGAGCTCTGATTTCCGCGGCTTGTTGAAAATCGTGTGGAATGATTCCAATGGGAACCCCATTCCGCCGGTCGAGGACAGCAATTTAATTGGCGGCGTTGATGGTGCCCCATATTACGGCATTACATCGGCCCCACAATTGACCAACGCCTCTGCACCAGACACGTGGACATTCCTCCAGTGTCAGGGCACCGCTCCCGCGGGATGCGTGACCGGGTTATTTTTTAACATAACGGTCGGGAGCGCGGGAGTGTGCCTCTTTGACGACGATAGCGCATTTCTTGCGACGAGAGCGCCACTGGACATCCTGAACGGCCTCACGATCGGGACAAACGGTGCAATGATTATCACCAACTCGATCCTCCGTGTGGACAGCCTCTCGGGAGGTGAACTCGCCATTGATGGCGGGCTTGTGGTGTGTGACGGTGGGTCGGTCATTACCACGAACAACGCGACCTACGTGGGCTACTTCGGTGCCGGCCAAATGACGCTGTCTAACGGCACTGTGCTGGCCGGCAACGTGTATGTACCGGCAAGCGCCGGCTCTCAGGGCACGCTGACCGTGGCGGGCGGCACGATAATGTGTCAATCTCCAGATTTCATTCTTGGAGTTTTCCCTTCGGCCACCGGCACAGTCTGGATTACGGGAGGCGAAATGGACGTAACCAATGCCTTGCCCGAGACGGTGGTCGGGGATCTGGGCTTCGGCGCTCTGACATTGTCCAACGGTACCGTGCGTGCATGCAATTTGGTGGTGGGCCGCTCCGGAGGCAGCGGCGTCGTGAACGTAAACGGCGGGGCTATGCTGGTCACCAACTGCAGCGGCGTCACCGAGGTTCGCAGCGGTTCAGTCATGTTGAGCGGCGGCGAACTGGCTACCGATAGCCTCATCCTGACCAATGTCAACGGCAGTTTCGTCCTCGAAGGCGGGTTGCTCATCTGCCAGTCCAGCATCGTCTCCAACGGCCAGGTGTTCACCATTGGCAGCAACTCCACGTTCCAAGCCGATGGCGGCATCCAATCCTTCGCCAACGACTTGGTCATTCAGACCAACTCCGCCGGCAGCGGCACGCTCAGCGGTAGCGGCACCATCGCGGGCAATGTCGTCAACCAAGGAAACGTGGAAGCCACCGGCGGCACGACGCTGAACTTCACCGGCTCAGTGGGCAACCACGGCAACATCATCGCCACCGGTGGCACCGTCTTGAGGTTCTACGGCCCGGTGCTCAACACCAGCCTCATCGACGCGAGCGGTGGCGACGTGCAGTTCTTCTCGGGCGTCAACAACGTCGGCCCCGGAGTGGTCCTGACGCCGACCAACAGCTGGACCGACGGCTCGGACAAATGGGAGACGAGCACAAACTGGTCGCACGGCACGGCGCCCTCCAGCACCGACGATGCCGACCTGATCACCAACGCCGGCAACAATACCGTGACCATCGACGCCACCACCGCGGGCAGCTTCCCCGGCACGATGACCATTCGGAACCTGACCATCGCCGGTGCCGGCAACTCGACCAATACCCTCGCCCTCACCGACGCCGGTTTCGCCACGCCGCTGCACCTGAGCGGCCAACTCAGTCTCAGCAACAACGGCGTCATCGTTGTTGACAACTCGGCAGTGCAAGTGGCCGGGGGCCTTTCGGTGGGTTCATTCGGATCCAACAACCGGTTGATCCTCACCAACGGCGGCCAACTCGTCAGCACGACCGCCGGTATCGGCGGACTCTCTGGCTTTAGCAACAACAGCGTGGTGGTCACGGGCAGTAATTCTCTGTGGTCCAGTGACGGCATGATCCAGGTGGGCAACGGTGGTTCCGGCGACAGTCTGACCATCGCCGATGGCGCCACGCTCATCGCCAGCAACGCCAGCCACACCGCGCAAGTGCTGGTGAACGGAGCCACGATCTTCCTCGGCACCGGCACGTTCAAGCCCGACAATCTGGTCGTCACCAATGGCGGCTCGGTCCAGTACACCCAGACGTACCAGGTGGACAACGCCAACGTCACGGTTGCCAGCGGAACCGTGCAAGCCGGCTCGAATTACGTCGTTGCCGCCTCCGCCAATTCCACCGGCACCGTCGCCGTCACAACCGGCGGCGCATTGACCGTGACGAACGGTGTACTGGCTATTGGCAACGATGGCACTGTTACCAGCGGGAGCGGCATCGGCTCCATGACCGTGAGTGACGGCGCGACGGTTACGGCCTCCACCATCCTGCTGGGCAGCAGCGCCGGTGGCCAGGGCGACATAATCCTGGGCGATGGAGGCGAGATCGACGGCTCGGGAACCAATTGCATTCTGGTCTGCAATGACTTCTCCCAAATCGGCGGCACCCTGGGTTGGACCAATATCGGCTCCACCTTCTACTGTGGGTACGCCCATCCCGGAGCTTACGCCCTCTCCAATGGCACCTCCTCCTGTCAGGACGTGTATGTCGGCTATGACAACACGGGGTCGATGACGATTGTCGGCGGGACCATGAACATCCTCTCGCGGCTGATCGTCGGCAATTTGGGTTCGCCGATGTCCACCGGCGCGGTCTGGATGGTGGGCGGCCAACTCACCATCGCCAGCTACAGCATCATCGGTAACTCCGGCGTCGGCCAGATGACCATTTCCAACGGCACCGTAACCGCCACCGATATATTCATTGGCGAGAGCAGCAATCCCGCGACGTTGACCCTCGCGGGTGGTACGCTGACGGTCAACGGCATTGTGGTGCCCAACCCCAACAGTCAATTCGTCTTCAGCGGGGGCTCGCTCATCGCCAAAGCCATCACCAACGCCAACGGCCAGGCCGTCACGGTGGGGAACGCTGTTGGTCTGGCGACGTTGAGCCTGACGGGCGGGACCAGTTCTCTGGGCAACGGACTAAACGTCTTGGCCAACGCCACACTTATGGGGTCCGGTGCGATCAATGGAAACGTCGTGAACAATGGCTTCATTGTGTCCGTGGGGGGCCCCCTGATCTTCAATGGTCTCGTTACCAACAACGGTGTGATCATCACCAACGGCGTCAGCTTCCTCGGCGGTCTGGTCAACCATGGTGCGATTCTGGATGCCGCGGGAGACGCCGATGGGGATGGGATGAACAATCTATCGGAGGTTCTGGCCGGTACCAATCCGACCAACAGCGCTTCGCTCTTCCACATTACGGCGGTGACCAGGATTGGCAACGACGTGCAGGTGAGCTGGAGCACCGTGGGTGGCAAAAGCTATGTCGTGCAGGCGAGCACGGGGGCCGGAGGCAATTATCCCGGCAGTTTCGCCGATATCAGCCCAATGATCTCCGCACCGGGCTCGGGCGAATCCATCACCACCTACCTCGACCCCGGCGGTGCCACCTACATCCCCACCCGCTACTACCGCGTGCGGCTGGTGCCGTAAGGGGCCGCAGGCTGGGAAAGCCCGAATTTGCTGGACTTTCCACGCATGCTTTGCTTTCCTCTGCTCCCGTTGGAGAAGCGAAGAGGCTGGCGTCTCGTTTGCGTTTCCTCCTCCGTGTGCTCCAGAGTCGCAGGGCACAGTGACGTTGAAGAACGTACCACACGGGTCGCACCGTAAAACGGTCTATCCTGACCACGCTATCTGTCTGCCCACGCAACCAACCTGGGCTCTCTCCCCCATCAAAGGAGCACCAAACATGAAGACACGCATTCCGCTCATCGTAGCGTTTCTGGTCGTCGGAGTCTTCCACCTCAACGCGGCCATAATCCCCGTCACCAGCACTGCCGACAGCGGAGCCAGGCTCGCTGCGTGCGGCGCTGGCCAGCGCGGGAAACGGCGACACCATTGACGCAACCGGTGTGTCGGGCACCATCCTGTTGACGAGCGGCGAACTTCTCATCACCAACAGTGTGACAATCCGCGGCCCCGGTTCCGCCATGCTGGCGGTTGCCGGCAACTTCCCGACGACCACCAATCGCGTGTTTGACGTAGAAGGTGGCGTGACAGTTACGATCACGAGTCTAACCATCACCAATGGCGCCTTTCCCGGCGGCAGCGGCGGAGGCATCTACAATTACCAATCGACACTGACGGTGAGCAATTGCACTCTCACCGGCAACTCAGCCGAAAGCGGCGGCGCGATTTACAACGACCACGGCTCTGGAGCCGCGGGCCTGACGGTAAGTAGCTGCATCGTGAGGAGCAACTCCGCGACCTACGGCGGCGGGATCTACAACAACGGCTCCAATTATGGCAGCGCGACGCTGAGCGTGATCACCAGCACTGTGCAAAGCAATTCGGCCAATTTCGGCGGCGGCCTCTACAACTCCGCGCGTGGCCACGGCGTCGCCCCGGTCGCGGTGAGCGGTAGCAGTTTCGCCGGCAACGCGGTAACCGCCGATCCCATTCTTGGCGGTGGCAACGGTGGCGGCATTTACAACGATGGGGAGTCCAGCGGCAGCGCGACGATCACGATTACCGCCAGCACGTTCAACGACAATTCCGCCGACATCGGCGGCGGCATTTACAACGACGGTTACCAGGGCAGCGCGCCGCTTTACTTGGTCACCAGTACCTTCAGTGGCAACACGGCCACGTATTTCGGCGGCGGCATTGAAAACGCCGCGACCTCCGGTAGTGCGGTACTCTCGGTGAGTGCCAGCACCTTTAGCGGCAACTCGGCAGGTGACCGAGGCGACTGCATCGACAACGACTATGGACAAGTGCATATCGGCGACAGCATCCTAAAAGGCGTCGCGGGGGGAACGAATCTCGTTTCGCTTGGCTCGCCGGTCAACTCGGTCGGCTACAACCTCAGCAGCGACAATGGAGGTGGTGCTCTCGTGGCGACTGGCGATCAAATCAACACGGACCCGCGGCTCGGCCCGCTCGCGGATAATGGTGGCCCGACACTAACGCACGCGCTGTTGCCGGGCAGCCCGGCTGTCGATCAGGGGAAGCGGGACGCCATCCCGTCGTTGGCGCTGACTGTCGATCAACGCGGCCAGCCGCGAGTGTTCGACGATCCGGACATCCCGAATGCCAGCGGCGGCGACGGCACCGACATCGGCGCCTATGAAGCAATCAACCTGCGCATCACCGCCGTGCAGAAATCCGGCAACGATCTTCAACTCAGTTTCACCACGGGGGCCGGCGGCAAGTACCTCGTCGAATCCCGGTACGACTTGCTGACTGGCGCATGGGTGCCGCTTCCCGGAACCAATACCGGCACCGGCCTCATCGTCCAGCTTGTCGAGACGAACGCGCTCACCGTGCCCCAACAATTCTATCGCATCCACCAACTGCCATAGCCATGAACCCGAACATTCAAGGAGCGCAGCCGTAAGGACTGAAAGGCAGCTAAACAACCGAAGCCTTGTTCACGACTCGGTGGACCATCCCCGGTTGCGCTCCGAATTTGTATGTGAAAAGGAAGGACAAAAACATGAAAACACGAATGTTGGTTGTCGTAGCGTTAATCGTTGGAGTGGCCAACGTCAACGCTGTGGTCATTCCCGTAACAAGCGTCGCCGACAGCGGAGTAGGCTCGTTGCGCAATGCGCTCGCCAGCGCCGCCAACGGGGACGTGATTGACGCAACCGGCATTTCCGGAACCATCTTGCTAACGAGCGGCGAACTGTTGGTCACCAATAGTCTATTCATCCTCGGCCCGGGACCCGCTGCTCTGGCGATCAACGGCAACGCCGCCAGCCGTGTGTTTCACATCGGCTCGAACACTGTCGTCAAAATTTTCACCCTCACCATCACCAACGGCCTCGCGGCCGGCGCCAGTTTCCCAGACCAGTCTGGCGGCGGTATCTTCAACTATCATGCGACCCTGACCGTCGTGAACTGCGCCATCGCCGGTAACTCGGTCACCAATGACAACAGTTTCGGCGGCGGTATTTACAGCAACGGTCGCTCTGGCACCGCGACGCTGACGGTCGCGAATTGCACCCTGAGCGGCAACTCGGCTTCCAGCGGCGAAGGCGGCGGCATCTACAACGACGGCGAGTCCGGCAGTGCGACGCTGACCGTCAACAACAGCACCATCAGCAGCAACTCGGCCGTCGCGAGCGGCGGCGGCATCGAAAACGACGGTTATGGTGGCAACGCGACGCTGACGATTGCCAACAGCACCCTCAGCGGCAACTCGGCCACCAATGGCGGCGGCGGCATCTACAACGACGGTTTTGAGGGCAGCGCCACGCTGACGATTGCCAACAGCACCCTGAGCGGCAACTCGGCTATCGGGGGCGGCGGCGTCTTCATTGACGGTTATGATGGCAACGCGACGATGACGATTGCCAACAGCACCCTAAGCGGCAACTCGGCCTTCGTGGGCGGCGGCGGCGGCATCCACAACGTGGACGCGACGCTGACGGTTAGCAACTGCACTCTCAGCGGCAACTCGACCGCCTATTACTATTACGCTTCTGGCGGCGGCATCTACAACGACGGTGAAGATGGCAGCGCGACGATGACGATTGCCAACAGCACCCTGAGCGGCAACTCGGCGACCTCTTATGGCGGCGGCATCTACAACTACGGTTATTATGGCAGCGCCACGCTGACGGTTAGCAACTGCACCCTCAGCGGCAACTCGGCCGACGTCGACGGCGGCGGCATCGACAACTATGGTGATTTCTCAGGCAGCGCCACGCTGACGATTGCCAACAGCACCGTGAGCGGCAACTCGGCCTTCGAGGGCGGCGGTGGCGGCATCTACAACGACGCTCAAGATGGCAGCGCGATGATGACCGTTAGCAATTGCACCCTCAGCGGCAACTCGGCCGACGTCGACGGCGGCGGCATCGACAACGAAAACGCGACGCTGATGATCGTCACCAGCACCGTGAGCGGCAACTCGGCCACTAACGGCGGTGGCGGGATCCTCAACCTTGGGTCGGTCTCGATTGCCAACAGCACCGTGAGCGGCAACTCGGCCACTAACGGCGGTGGCGGGATCCTCAACCTTGGGTCGGTCTCGATTGCCAACAGCACCATCAGCGGCAACTCGGCCACTAACGGCGGTGGCGGGATCCTCAACCTTGGGGCGGTTTCGATTGCCAACAGCACCCTCAGCGGCAACTCGGCCACCTATGGCGGCGGTGGCGGCATCGACAACGACGGCGAATATGACGACGCGACGCTGACGATTGTCAACAGCACCTTCAGCGGCAACTCGGCCACCAATGGCGGCGGCATCTTCAACGACGGCAGCACGGGTTTCGCGATGCTGACGATTGTCAACAGCACCCTCAGCGGCAACTCGGCCACCAATGGCGGCGGCGTCTACAACGACAGCGGAGAATATGGCAGCGCGACGCTGGAGATCGAGAGTACGATCCTGAACACTGGCGCTTCGGGCGGCAACATCTTCAATGACTCTGGCACAGTCACATCAGACGGCTATAACCTCAGTAGCGATGATGGCGGTGGCTACTTGACAAATACGACCGACCAAATCAACACGGACCCCATGCTTGGCCCGTTGCAGGACAATGGCGGGCCGACCTTTACGCACGCGCTGTTGCCCGGCAGTCCCGCCATTGATGCCGGCGATCCGAATTTTGTTGCGCCGCCTGATTATGATCAACGCGGCTCCGGGTTTCCGCGTGTTATCGCAAACTGGAGCGGCAGTCCGCGAATCGACATCGGCGCTTATGAGGCAAGCCCAACCTACACCGTTGGTGATGGCATTCCTGATTCATACCGTGCGCATTACTTTGGCGGCGACGGCACGATGACGAACAACCAGTCGTGTGCCCTCTGTGATGCCGATGGCACTGGTCAGAATAACCTATTCAAATACACCGCCGGACTCGATCCGACCAATCCCGCGTCGGTCTTCGTGCTGAAGATTGCCAACGTTGTCGGCCAACCGACGTACAAGGACTTGATCTTCAATCCCGAGGTGAGCGGGCGGACGTACACGACGGAGTTCACCACGAACCTGGTCGGCACACCCTACGCCACGTTGCCCGGGATTGGCGGACCGACGACGAATGTCAACGAGGTCACGGTCACCGATCTCAATGCCGTCGAACAGCAAAAGTTCTACCGCATCGACATCTCGCTACCGTGAAACAGAGCGCAGCCGTAAGGACTGAAAGGCAGCTAAACAACAGAAGCCTTGTTCACGACTCGGTGGACCATCCCCGGCTGCGCCCCCCATCTTATCGCCGATTTCTTGAACCTCCCATGAATGTGAAGGGACACCAATCCAGATTCGCGGAGACGGGTGGCCATTCGTGGCTGATTCTATCGGATCGAGGAGGAGCCGATCATGAAGCTGCATGAGAGCATTGCCCGGTGCCTGTTCGCGGTCCTTGGCTTCGCGCTGATTGCGCCCGCCGCCCGTGCCCAATTCACCAACAATTCTCAGACCATCACGATCAGCGCCGTCACCAGCAACTGGGCCGGCAACGGCACCTACGTCGTCGGCAGCAACACGTTCCTCGATACGCTGATTATCCAAAGCGCCGGCGTCCTGTCCAACGGCACCGGCTACATCGGCTACGAAACCAGCGCCAGCAATAACACCGCCATCGTTCGCGACCCGGGCTCGGTGTGGACAAATCGGTTTGACTTGCACGTCGGCGTCCGGGGCGCGGGCAACCAACTGGTCATCTCCAATGGCGCCGCCGTGTACAGCGCAGACGCCGTTGTCGGCGAGTTTCCTTCCGCCAGCAACAACACCGCCATCGTCAGCGGCTCCAACTCGGTCTGGAACATTGTCAATGAGTTGATTATCAGTTCCAATGCCGCCAACAATACACTGATCATCACCAACGGCGGCCAGGTCGTTGACGAAGGCGCTCTCATCGGTACCGACGTGGGCGCCAGCCTCAACGCCTCCGTGTTGGTGACCGGCACCAATTCGTTCTGGGATAACGCCACCAATGCCCTGATTTCCACCGGCTACGGCTTCGGGGTTACGGTTGACAATGGGGGTCGATTCGCCGCCGGGGGTACCGTCCAGATCGGACGCAGTGCCGGGGCGAGTGGCAACATCGTGTTGGTGACCGACCCGGGCTCGACTTGGAGTAATGGTACGCTGCTCCAAATCAGCGGCTTCAGCGGCTGGAATCAATTCATCGTTAGCAATGGCGCCACCGCCTACAGCGGCAGTGCAACCATCGGTCCGAACTTGAGCACCCTCAGCAACGGGGTGGTGGTCACCGGCCCGGGCTCGGCGTGGACAGTCGGCGGTGGCATTACCGTTGCCGATTCCGGTCGGGCCAGCTTCCTCACGGTCACCAACGGCGGGCTCGTTCGGGCGCAAGACGAATTTGTCGGCAATCAAGCCGGCTCGTCCGGCTCCTTGATCGTGGCTGGTGGCACCAATGAAGTTTTCAACTCTTTGCAGCTCGGTCAGTTTGGCGGGACAGGCACGGTCGACATTGCCAGTGGCGCGCTCTTCGTCACCAATGCCACGGCCAACGCGCTCGCCGTGGTTAACGCCAACTGCACCCTCATCCTCGGTGCCGGTCTCTTCAAGTCGGACAACCTCGTCGTCACCAACGGCGGCGTCGTCCAGTACAACCTGAACTACCAGGTGGACAACGGCACGGTTACGGTCTCGGGCGGCAGTCTCCAAGCCGGCTCGAATCTCTTCATCGCCGCCTCGGCTGATTCCACGAGCACGGTCCTCGTGGTGGGCGGCACACTTGTGGCCACGAACGGCACGGTCAGCGTCGGCAACAACGGCACGGTCACGAGTGGAGGCGGCGTGGGCCGGACGATCATCTCCGGCGGCACGCTGTTGTTCTCCAGAATCACGGTCGGCAACAGCGCGGGTGCCCAGTGTGATCTTATTCTGACGAACGGAGCGGTTATCAGCGATGGAGGCTGCCCGTCGGGGAATTGCCGGATCACGATCAACAGCCTCGGTTTTGGTGACATCGGCAGCACTGTGGACGCCTGCAATACTCCGATGAGTGTCGGCGTGACTGCCCCCAGCGACTACGCAGTGTCCGGCAATGCCAGTGACAGCTTTCAGGATTTGTACGTCGGCGACACTGACGTGGGCACATTGACGATGGCCGCCGGCGTCCTGAACGTATGCCAGCAATTCATCGTCGGCAATCAAGGCCCTCCGTTTGAAGTTACGCCATCCGTCGGCGCGGTCTGGATTAACGGCGGTCAACTGACCATCACAAACCCCTCCATCTACAGCATCATCGGCAATTCCGGCATGGGCCAGATGACGATATCCAACGGCACGGTGATCATGGCCACGGTGGTCGTGGGCAACAACAACAGCAATCCCGGCATGCTGACCGTGGCGGGAGCCGCGATGCCGGTGATGACGGTGTTGTCCAGTCTGATCGTCGGCGATTGCGGTCTCGGTAACGTGGGCATGGTCACGGTCGCGGGCGGCAACCTGTTCGTGACCAATGCCGCGCACAATGCCACGCTGGACGTGCGGGACGGCACGTTCATCGTGAGCAGCGGCCTCGTGATGGTGGACAAGCTGGTGGTGACCAGCGCCTGTGCGCGCGTGGTGCACACCGGCGGCGGATTGATCTACAGCCAACTCGTGCTCGACCCGAATCAGAGCACCGTCAATGACGGCATCCCCAACGGTTGGAAGCAGCAGTACGGCCTCGACCCGTTCGATCCCAACGTCGGCAACGAAGGCGCCGACGGCACGGGGATGAACAACCTGCAGAAGTACCTGGCCGGCTTCGCCCCGAACAACAGCGCGGCCTACCCGCACATCATCAGCCTCGCGAGACAGGGGGCCAACATGAACGTGGCGTATCGCGGCGCCAACGGCGACTCGACCTACCTGCCCGGCATCGCCTCCCGCACCAACGTGTTGGAGTTCACGGCGGGCACGGGCGGTGGCAATTTCCCGAACAGCCCGCTCTACACGGGCATCCAGACGAACATCCTCAGCGGAGGAACAGGACTCGGCGTCGTGACCAACACGATCGACAGCGGCGGCGCGACCAACACACCGTCGCGGTTCTACCGGGTCCGCGTGCTGGTGCCGTAGGACACTGAATCTACCAAGGTCATCGGCCGGTTCCTGCTCTTGCAGCGCGGACTTCGGCGGCGTATCGTTCGGCAACCGCAAAGCCATGAGCAATACTTCACCGTCCGTCAAAGCAGAGATCCTGCGGAGCACCATCCCCGCTTGGGCCAAAGACAAGATCCTGAAAAATGTATTCTGCGTACAACGCCGCACGTCTGTTGCAATCGTCGATTACTCTAAAAAAGAACGGCGAGGAGATGTGATTCTCAAAGGGAGATGCGGCGTCTGCGGGCATACGGTTGTCCGGGTCGTTGAAACCTCGGAAGCGCCACCACCGAATAACTAAGTGATATGCGGGTCGTTCGCCGTCGGCGGCGTCCAATTTCGCTGACGAAGGACAGACTGATCCTGTATGGTTTTCACCGTAGAATCCTCAGATGAAATGCCTTGCAATCCATATAAACACAGGCGTATAAGTCATGATGTTCCCCCGTTTTGGGAACTAAACCTTTGGTCTCCGGCGCGTCCCGTCGGCGCGAGGTTGCGAGTCGACTTGTGGGCATTCCATGAAGAAGCGGAAGTTTTTTGGATGGGCCAAACCACCGATTCGCGGAGCGCTCTTGACCATTGTACGCGTCTCGGTCTTACTGGTTTTCGCAACGGCTGCGAAGGCCACTGAAAGACAGGAACTCCACGGCCACGTGCCGATGGCAGTGACGAAGTTGAATCTACTGCCGGTGGGCCGGCTTTCAAGCACGAATCGTTTGCATCTGGCCATAGGGCTGCCGTTCCGCAATGAGGAAGCACTCGGCACACTGCTTCAACATCTCTACGATCCAACCAGTCCCCAATACCATCAGTATCTCACGCCCAAGCAGTTCACGAAGATGTTTGGGTCGACAGAGCAGGATTACCAGGCAGTTATCGCTTTCGCCAAGGCCAACGGACTCGCTGTGACCACGACATTTCCCAATCGCGCCTTGGTGGATGTGGAGGGGACGGTTGGGGATATTGAGAAAGCTCTTCATGTGACAATGCGCGTTTACACCGATCCGAAGGAAGCCCGGACATTCTATGCGCCGAATACCGAACCGTCGTTGGACTTGTCTGTTCCACTCTTGCGCATTGGCGGGCTGGACAACTACTCGCTCAAACATCCGAACCTTGTGGCAAAACCTATGATTAGGGCCCAAGACACGCCCAATGCAGGTTCCGGTCCAAGTGGCTCTTATCTCGGAAGCGATTTCCCAGCGGCTTACGTTCCGGGCGCTTCACTGACTGGTTCCGGCCAAATCGTCGGCTTGGTACAGTTTGATGGGTATACCGCAAGTGACATCACGTACTACGAGACCCTGGCCGGGTTGCCAACTGTCACCTTGACGAACGTATTGATCGACGGCGCCACAGGAGCCCCGAGTGGCAACGGCGGAGAAATCGAGGTGTCGTTGGACATCGAGATGGTCATCTCCATGGCACCGGGAGTATCCATGGTAATCTTGTATGAAGCGCCAAACCCCAGCCCTTGGGAAGATGTTCTGCATCGGGTGGCCAATGACAACCTAGCACAGCAGATCAGCTGTTCATGGGCTGGCGGCCCCCCTGACCAGAATGCGGAGCAGGCGTTCACGCAGATGGCCGCGCAGGGGCAGTCCTTCTTCTCGGCTTCAGGCGATTACGGCGCAAATGCCGGGCCGATTAGTTTTCCGCAGGACAGCACGAACATTACGATCGTCGGCGGTACAGTACTTACCACATCCGGTCCTGGGGGATTTTGGGAGTCGGAGACAACCTGGTCCGACAGCGGCGGGGGGACCAGTACCTACTACTCCATTCCGCCTTGGCAACAAGGTGTCAATATGGCTAACAACCAAGGATCGACGACCAAGCGCAACATCCCGGATGTTTCCCTGACGGCTGAGAACGTTTACGAACGCGCTGACGGTCAAGACTACTTTTATCCCGGCACCAGCATTGCCGCGCCATTGTGGGCAGGATTTGCCGCGTTAGTCAACCAACAGGCAGCGGCCAACGGTGAGCCGTCAATCGGCTTCGTCAACCCAGCCATCTATGCCATCGGCACAGGGCCGAACTATGCCTCCTGCTTCCACGACATCACGACCGGCAACAACATAAATCGCAGCAGCCCAAACCGATTCCTCGCCGTCTCCGGCTACGACCTCTGTACCGGCTGGGGTACCCCGAATGGAACCAACCTGATCAATGCCCTCTCACCACCACGACCGACGGCCAGCTTCACCGCCAGCCCGACCGGCGGCGTGGCTCCGCTCACCGTGACCTTTGCAGACGCATCGACCGGCAGCATCACCAACTGGTATTGGAGTTTCGGCGACGGCGCCACCACCAACGCAACGACGCCGGGCATGCAACATACCTACGCCACCGGGGGCACCTATGCGGTGACGGAGATCGTCACCGGCTTCGGCGGATTCAGCACCGCCACGCGGGCAAACTATATCACAATCTTAAGCCCGACCGAGGCGTCGCAATTCCAAGCGTGGCTGTCGCAGTATTTCAACTGCACCAATTGCGTGCAGGCGCTGATGAGCGCTGACACCGACGGCACCGGCCAGAACAATCTGTTCAAGTACGTCGCTGGTCTCGACCCGACCAACCCCGGTTCGGTGTTCATATTGCGGATTGCCAGCACCAACCAGCCAACGCAGGAGAACCTGCTGTTCAACCCCGTAGTTACTGGACGCACCTATGCGCCGCAGTACACCACGGACTTGGAAAGCGGTGTCTGGTCGCCGCTCACAACCTATACAGTTCTCGGGACCAACGGCAACCAAGTCACAATCACGGACACGAACCCAATTCCGTCGCAGGAGTTCTACCGCATCGACATCACTTATCCTTGAGCGCCACCACCTCGTATGGTCAAAAAACTCGTCTTCCCTGATTTTCCTCGTGTAAGGGTGTCGTTGGTCTAATCCTTCTGCTGCCCCGTCAATCAGCACTGCGAGGAACCCCCGATGCCTTGGAAGCGAAGGCTGGCCTACAGCACCGACAGGAGAGAAACGCCGAAATCCGAATACACAAAGGGCTTGCGAGTATTTACATGATACAGGGGCGACCTGAAGCTCGACGCTCCCAAGACGGTTGTCAACGTGCGGAAGTCGATTGCGAAAGACGGCAAGGACGCTAGCATCCCGTTGCACGTCGACCTCGTGTCCGCGTTGCGGGAGTTGCGGAACGGATCCGGCGACGAAGCGCCGGTCTTCACCAGGGTACCACGGATCGAAAGGTTCCGCCGCGATCTGAAACGGGCTGGCATCGCGTACGTCGACACCCAAGGACGCGTCGCCGACTTCCACGCCCTACGGAAGACATTTGACACGAAACTGCAACGGAATGGCGTCTCGCCGCGGGTTGTGATGGAGTTGATGAGGCACAACGACATCCGCTTGACGATGAAAACCTACACCGACGCGTCTCGACTTCCTACCGACGAAGCCATCAAGACGTTACCCAGTTTCAACATGCGGAATTCGGGCCCACAACTGGGCCCACAAGAAATGGTCGCAACGGGTCACGGCGTGTCGCAGCCTGTCACGGCAAACAGAGGGGAAGTTGCGGGGAAACCCACTGGTGGCCAGTGACTTTGGCACGAGTTGTCACAAATGCAAATTGGCGGGAGTGACGGGGCTCGAACCCGCAACCTCTGCCGTGACAGGCGTATCTCGTTCTGGCACAACTACTTGCGTAATACAATTTTGCCTACCGCCACTCACCCGCCGCACTCACCCGACTGACTGCGGGATGATCTGCCGCCAGTCCTGCCGCCGAGATGCGCCGCTGGTTGAATAATCTGGAAAAGACGTTGACTGGGCTATGTTGCTATTATACTATAATCGTATTATCGTATGAATCAAGGGCAACAACCAAACACCAAAACGAGAAAAGATCATTTATGGACTACCACAAACCTGAAACAGTTTTAGCGCCAAGGGGAACGATTTCGGAAGTGGAGGTAATCTACGACGGAGGGGAACATGATTGGTCGCTCGCAAGACTGAAATGGAATGGCGAACCTCAAGTAGCAATTCGTTGGAATGGCGGTCGCCAAAACACAATCCCACCTACTGATATACCGAGCGTCGGAACTCCATCCAGTCGGGGCTATCCAACGTGGTTTCTATTACCAGAAGAATTCGGCGAATTGATTGAAAAGAATCTCCAATGGTTTAAGAAACTATCTAAATCAAAGTAATGCCAATGAGCGCAACTCCTCGTTCGCAATGGAGCGTTGGTCAGAAGGTCATTTGCATTGACGACAGGTTCCCTCGTGCTGTCTTGGAATGGTGCAATTCAGTTCCGACTGCTGGTCACATCTATACAATCCGAGCATTGCAGGAGGGAATTGATCCCACAAGTTTGGTTTATGACTTGGGGTTCCTCCTTGCCGAGATCGTCAATCCACAAGATCAAGCGGGTCGGGAGCCCGGCTTTTTCCACACTAGATTCGTCCCGTGGCTCGATACATGTTCCGAAACTGAGCACAACGATGCGGGCGAACCAGTTCAACTTCAGGAGATTCTATGAATGCACGAAAACTGATCTTAATGTCGCAAAAAGAATTTGAAGCCTATCGCCCACGCACCGAAGAGGAGATTGATGAATTTCAAGAAATAGCGGAAAAGAGGCAGGAATTCAGGGAGTGGTGCGAAGAGAACGAACTAGACCCTGAAGCCACGGAATCTCTGGACAGGTATGAAGAGGTTCAAAAAGAATGGGGAACACAGGCATGGTGGGACAATCTCGATGACGATGATCGAGAGGGACATGAACACAACATGCTTAAAGAGTTGAACGTCGATGTTTTGGAGCACGACGCCTGCAACAAACTGGAGAAATGGTTCAATGACCGTTGGTCTGACCGTTGGTGCGTGGAAATCTCTGACGAGTTGGCTGCTGTCATTGATGAAAGCTGGGCACGGGAACAACCGATCCCGCCATATCACATCTACCTCACTGCTTCGATCAATTTCCGCAACGCAGCGCTGCTGATAGCGGAACCGGTAACTTTCTTCCACTCCAAGTAGTATGTCGATCCGACTGAGCGAGACCGATATTTGACTAGGGGAGTTTCTCCAAGCGGCTCAAATTTTGAAATGGAGCCATTGTCGAGTAAAAAGACTACTGAGTCTTTGGCTGGTGGGGGGATTCGCCAAAATCGACTTCTGCGCTGAAACGACAAATACACCCCTTCCAAAGGACTGCCAGCCTTCAGATAGTTATCTCGGAGGTCATCGAGTTCCTTCCGTGGCTGTTTTAGGAGGGCTTTCAATGGCTCAATTCCCCGATTTTCGACTGCTGAACCAGCGCCGTCGTTTCAACCAGCGACCGAACAGCCTTGCCGAACCCCGGTGGCAACTGCGATTGCCCCTTGGCTTCAAGTTGCTCAAAATCCTTGCGGTCGAAAATCGGCGCTTCGAGTTTCATACCGGCAGACTCGGCGGCGTCTTTGAGCACTCCCCCGAATCCAGCGATCAACTGATCCCATTCGCCAATCGCTTTGACCAGTCCATGAACGACCCGCTTCTCAAAATAATCGGACTCATCGTTCACCGTCACATCAAACCCGATCCGCTTCGCAACATCCAACATAGCGATGACTGACAAGTGACATTGGAGGAAGTTTTCGAGTCTATGCTCGTTTGCGTATTGCGTCTTGCAGAACGAATGCCACTTCCAGCCACCGCCGTCCTCAATCGGAAGCCGATGATCTTTGCCAGTCCGGTTGTTCCCAACGATGACGGTTCGGGGAAATCGACTCAACCCAACGTTCGCTTCCTCGCAACCGTTCCCGGGATACGTGCTGAACCCGACGATATGCTCCGGCAGAACCGCCCGCCCGTAGCTTCCATCCTGCCAACCCTGAACCGGCACCGGCTTGCCCGTCCGGTCATACTTGTAATGAACTGTCGTGTCGGCTTGGCAGAGAAACCAGCGCAACGGGTCTTCCCGATCCCGTAGATCAAAATTGCATTCCGTCTCGCCCCTGAACTCCAACAGTTCGCCGACTTCCTGAAACGGCAAATCGAGGCAGTGCTGGCGAAGCGTCCCCAACTTTTGCCGGACATCGGGAACGGTCGTCTTGGCTGGAAGCGACAGACTGTAGTGGATGGTCAATCCCATGCGTTGTTTCCTGTTTTGGGGGAGCGTTTCAACGAGAACGATTGTAGCAGGTCTGGTCGATTTTGTCCACGCCGGTGGGCGTTCCGGCGCTGTCTTGAATGGCGACCATGAGTGCAAAAACGGGGGCAACAAGACGCCGCCAGCCAGCCTTCGAGATTCGGGGGCAAGTTGACGACATCGGTTGATGGCAGGGCGGGGCGGCTCTACATTGCGAACGAGACAATTTCCAAACCATCCCGCTTGCCGAGTTCCTGACTGAGGCGCTCCAAATGCTCATGCCAACTGCCACCATTGGCTTCGACTACTTGGCGCTGAAGCGCCTGCCATGCGTCAGACGCCATGTCCAAGCAAGCCGGTCGAGTTACATTCATCCATTCATCAACAGTCGGCGTTTTCCCGAAGAACCAGTCGTTAATGAGTTTATACTTGGCAAAGCAATTGGCATGGTTGCCAACTTGGATGGATGGGTCGCAAGACGCCAATTCGATGAACGAATTGCTGTCCGGGTTAAAAAACGCTGCTCGGCGAATACGTTCCGGCGGAATCATTCCTCGGTAGCAGACGTTGCCAAGTTCTTCTAGCGAGTCCGCCCAATGGCGTTGAAGTCGGTTCATTTTCTTCTTGAGTCGTTTTGTCTGCGAACGCCTTGCCCGACTGCTCAAATGTTCCCCGCTGTCCAGTTCGAGCCGCTCAACCGCCCAATCCTCGTCCGGGTAGAAATTCGCTTTCGGGAGGGGCGAACAGTCGATTTCAAGAATCGCCCAACGTTCGTTGCCTTCGATGGCGGCGTTGCTGGCAAAGTAGGGGGCATAGATGGCAACGACTGCTGGGAGGACATCAACACCGATCCGTCTTCTCGAAACTGCGCCGTTCCGGTTGCTGAGCAATTTGTCAACGCCTTCGAGATACTCCTTCGGCAACGAGTCGAGCTTCATTGCTGTGATGCCAATGACTCTTACGTCCGGGCTAAGCTGTCTTATGAAATTGAGCGTCTCGTCCCCATTGAGTTTCGGCATACTGTAATCGAGCACCACGATGCGGATGTCGCTGGTATATCATGGCGGATCTGTTTTCTCGAAGCTTCGACGATCCGGATGGCGACAAAAGACTTTATTATCGAACCTTGCCGCATACTCGCAAGCGTAGGGGTATTTCACCAAGCAATGCGAGAGACCAAGAACGGGCCCCAGATACTTCAGATTCCTCGTCCGACATGTTTTTGGATCTGGAAGACGCCTCTGATCGTTGACGGTGTCATCAGCCATGCTCCTAGAAATAGCAATCCGGCAATGCCAAGTCGAGCCAATCCGCCCCCCGCCATATCCCTCCCGCCTGATCCCCGCCCCAAAAACTATCACCCCGGCACTCACCCGACAGGGGCATTTATGCCCATTTTGGGTGAGTGTTGCGGAAGGAGAATGGGGCGGAATTTTGGGGCGAAAAAAGAGTCGCAACCCGCCCAAATCAATCCGCTTGTGCAACTTCCAAATTGGCGGGAGTGACGGGGCTCGAACCCGCAACCTCTGCCGTGACAGGGCAGCGCTCTGAACCAGTTGAGCTACACCCCCAGCCGCTTGCAGCGAAAACCCAAAGACCAGAAGCCCGAAATCCAAAACCATTCTCGTCTCAGCACGCGCCCTTCGAGCTTCGAATCCTCCTGCGCCAGCAGGGAATGGGCGCTAAAGGACTTGAACCTTTGACCCCCTCGGTGTAAACGAGGTGCTCTAGCCAACTGAGCTAAGCGCCCGGAGCCATAGAGCATTACAGGCAAAGGGACCCCTTGTCAACGCTAGGGGTTGGCGTCCCCGCAGCATTGGCGTATAAGTACTACGGTGAAGGGAACCCCGAAAGGAGTGAACGATGTATCAAAGCATCCTCTTTTGTACGGACGGTTCGCCCGCCGCTGACGTGGCCGGCGATTATGCGGTTTGGTTTGCGAAAAGACTCGGCGCATGCCTGCGCGCGTTGTACATCACGGATATCCGTTTGCTCGAGGGACCGTGGATGACCGATCTGTCGAGTGCGGTCGGCGCGCAGGCGTATTCAGCGCTTTTGCCGCAACTCGAGCGCATCCAAAATGAGAAGGCCACCACCATCCTCGCCGCGGTCAAGACCCGCTGCCATGAGGCTGGCGTCACCTGCGAGACAATTCATGAAACCGGTAGACTCATGCATGTCATGCTCGATAACGAGAGCCGCGCCGACCTGGTGGTGCTCGGTCAGCACGGCGAACACGCTGCCTGGACGGGTGGCATACTCGGCTCAACCGTCGAGCGCATGGTGCGCGCTTCCGTCAAACCGTGCCTGGTCGCCCCGGAGAAGTTCCATCCAATCCAACATATGCTGATTGCCAGCGACGGCAGCGCCGAATCGAGTAAAGCCCTGCGTGCGGGAATCGCGCTCGCCCCCATCCTCGGGTCGGAAGTGACGATCACAACCGTGGCGACGCTCGGCGGCGAAGACGCGGCGGCGGAGATCCTGCACAAGGCCAAACAACAGGCGCTTGATGGCGGGGTCAAGGCGCGTTTGGAACTTCTGCACGGCAATCCTGAAGCGGAGATCCTCCAAGTCAGGGAAACAGTCGGCGCCGACCTCATCGTTATGGGCGCGTACGGCCACACGCGCGTCCGGGAACTTATCGTCGGCTCAACTACTTCGCACGTCATGCACAAGGCGAACGTGCCGGTATTGCTGGTTCGGGGCGCGTGACCAAGGGGCAAATCTGGCTTGTTCGGGCGATTTCTCGGCATGAAAGCGATGCTTCTTTCTCAGCCTGGCCCGGCGGAGCAATTCCCGCTCGAACAAACGGATATACCCGCGCCAACACCCGGCGATGGTGAAGTGTTGCTACGCGTTCACGCGTGCGGGCTTTGTCACACCGACCTGCACATGGTCGAGGGGGAGATTTCTGGCAAGCTGCCGGTCGTGCCAGGTCACCAAATCGTGGGGGTGGTTGAAAAGATCGGCGGGAACGCCGGCGTGTTTCATGTCGGCGACCGCGTCGGGGTGCCGTGGTTGCGACACACGTGTGGCGAATGCGAGTTTTGCCGGAGCGACCGCGAGAATCTCTGCGGGCGCGCGCAGTTTACGGGTTTTCACGTCAACGGCGGGTACGCAGAATACACTGTCGTCCCCGCCGCGTTCGCTGTGCCGGTTCCCGACGGCTTTGACGATGCGCATGCAGCGCCGCTGCTGTGTGCCGGGATCATCGGTTATCGCGCGTTGCGTCTGAGCAACGTGCGACCGCAACAGACCCTTGGCCTTTATGGGTTCGGAGCCTCGGCGCACATTGCGGTCCAAATTGCCAGGCGCTGGGGTTGCGAAGCATTCGTGGCGACGCGCGGCACGGAACATCAACGCTTCGCCAAAGAGTTGGGCGCGACGTGGGTGGGCCGCGCCGAGGACGTTCCGAGCGGGGCGCTACATGCCGCCGTGATCTTCGCGCCGGCGGGATCGCTCGTGCCCGAAGCGCTCCGCGCCCTGCATAAAGGCGGCACGCTGGCGTTGGCAGGCATCTATATGACGCCAATCCCCGAAATGAAGTACGAGCGGCTCTGCCACGAGCGCGTGATGCGGTCGGTCGCCAACGCGACGCGGGACGACGCGCGGCAGTTGATGCAACTGGCCGGACAAATCCCCATTCGCACGGAAGTGCAGACGTTCCCGCTCGCCGACGCCAACCGCGCCCTGCTGGCACTGAAGCGGAGTGAAATTCACGGCGCTGGCGTGTTGGCAATCGACCATTGAATCTGGTATCAGTGTTCCATGTCATCCATTCGAATCATCCCCCGCATTCGCGTCGTGTTCGGGCGCAATATTGCCCTTGGCCCCGGTAAGGTGGAGTTGTTGGAGCACATCGCCCGGACCGGGTGCCTTCGGAAAGCGGCTACCGCCATGGAGATGTCGTACATGCGCGCGTGGACGCTGCTGCAAACAATGAATCGGTGTTTCAAAAGACCTCTCGTGGTCACGAAACGCGGCGGCGCGAAAGGCGGCACCGCAGTGGTGACGGATGAGGGCAAAGCCGTGCTCGCATTGTATCGCCGCATGGAAGCGCAGAGCCTTACGGCCTCGCAGACGGTTCGGAAGCAGTTGTCAAAGTATCTGCGGTGATCGCCCATCGTTCGGCGACGGGGCCGCGCCACAATCAAGCCCTCGACATTTTCCTTGCCTCGATAGCGATATACGTATACAAATATAACGGCAACAGGGTCGCAGGTATCAACATCTAGCCGGAGGTGTAATGTGTGCGCGTTGAAAACGGTCAAGGGTGGCGTATTCTCGATGGCTTGTTTCTGTCTGGCGGGCGCCGTCGGTGTCTCTGCTCAAGTAACAATGTCGACCAATTCAGTGGCCGACGCGTTTGTGCGGTCGGCGGACCCGACGCATAATTATGGTGGCGCGGGCGCTCTCTCCGTGTCGGGAACCATTGCCACCAACGCCAACGGCGTTCAGGAGGGGTCCCTTGATTCATTTATGCGGTTTGATGTCTCCAGTTCGGTCGCGCAGTTCAATGCCACATATGGTGTCGGTGATTGGACCATCTCCAGCGCCAAGCTGTTGCTTACCGAGACCGCCGCGCCCGCCCAGGCCATCTTTAATCGTGGCATCGGCCAATTCGAGGTCCGCTGGATATCGAATAATTCCTGGGTCGAGGGTACCGGAAATCCAAATTCGCCGAATACCAGCGGCATCGTATACAATGATGAATCTTCGATTTTGAATCCGGGAGTGGATACCACACTGGGGACGTTTACGAACGGCGGAACAAATGGACTCGATACGTTCTCCTTGGGAACACCATCCGCGTTTCTCAGTGACATTAGCACAGCAGGATTGGTCAGTGTGTACCTCACGGCAACCGCAGATAGTGCAGTGGGGTTCACTTTCAATTCGCATGAATTCGGCACTGCATCACAACGACCATTTCTCCAACTTACTGCAGTGGCGATTCCCGAACCGACAACGGCGGCGCTAGTCGGCCTGTCCTTCGCAGCTCTGGTTGCGCTCCGCCATGCCCGATGGAAGAGTGGCCATGGCGAAGGCGACTAGACGGCAAGCGTTTACTCTTGTCGAGCTGCTGGTCGTCATCGCGATCATCGGGGTTCTCGCGGGGTTGACGCTCTCCACGTTGGGACAGGCGCGCGTGCGCGGGCAAAGCGCGCGCTGCATAAACAACCTTCGCCAATGGGGCCTTGCGCTGCAAATGTACATCGGCGATCACGACGATTTCATCCCGCGTCGCGGCCAAGGCGTGAATCCGCTGGCCATTATTAATCGACCCGAGGATTGGTTTAATTGTCTGCCGGTCTACTTCAATTCGCAGCCGTACAGCAATCTCGTCGCGCAAGGAGCGATGCCGCGGGCCGGGGATACGGCGTCGGTGTTCATCGATCCGTCCGCGAAAGACCCCGGCGGCACATATTTCCTCCCCTACGCCATGAATATGTATCTTTCCCCGTGGATTCGCCCCCAGCAACACAAGTTGTCGGAGATTCCGAATCCCGAGCAACTTGCGTTCATGGCAGATGCGTCCGGCCAATACTCGTCGACGGTGCCGTCGCAGTTGGGCTATTCCGTGCTGGCGCGGCATTCAGGCAGCGCGAACGTCGTTTTCGTGGATGGTCATGTGCAATCTTTCACCGCCGAATATCTCGGATGCGGCGTCGGCGAACCATCGCGCCCTGACATCCGCTGGCAAACACTGACCGACGGTGTCAATCAGGCTCCCGTGCCATGAAACAGCGAATCTTGTCTGCATGCATCGCCGCAGCACTGGCGATCACGAACGGTTGCGCGCCGTCACCCCCGCCACAAAAACCCGTCATTCGCGTCGCCGTGATTGGCGGCATGGTGATGACCGGGATGTGGCAGGAGATGGCCAAACGATTTGAGGCGGACACCGGCTGGAAGACAAAGCTCGCAACCGCCGGGAACAAGCAGGTTCTCAACGAAGCGTTCCGCAGCGGCGAGGCGGACTTGGTGACGTTGCATGCCAGTGACGAAGGGGCCAACCTCGTCGCCGATGGTTACGCCGTCGGAATGCGCCCGTGGGCGCGCAACGAACTCGTCATTGTTGGTCCGTCCGATGACCCCGCGCGCATCAAAGGCATGACTGACGGCGCGGCGGCGCTTCGCAAGATCGCCGAAGCGCGCGCTCCATACGTGGATTTCAATGACGGTGGGGCGCGACAGGTGGCCGACAAACTGTGGAAAAAGGCGGGGATCATCCCGCAGGGCGACTGGGTACTCAAGGATGAGAGCGAGCACCCGCAAGTGGTGGCCTTCGCGCAGAAACGTCACGCGTATGTCATCGTTGGACGCATTCCGGTCGTGAAAGGAAAAATCGAATCCGATGGTATGGAGATCATGGTGCGTGGCGATCCTGACATGCTGCGACCGTTTGTGGTGATGATCGCCAATGCGAAACGTTTTCCCAAGGCCAATGTAGAAGGGGCACAAATTCTGGCCGACTACCTCACCTCGGCGAAGGGGCAACAATTTTTGAAAGATTATGCCGCGAAGCAACCCGATGGCGTCCCGCTATTCTATCCGATCGAGGTGGAGAAGGGTTCGTGAGCCTGCACTTGAATAAACGATGGAAGCGGATGTCTTGGCTGCTGGCGTCCTGCCTGGGCTTGCTCATGGCCGAAGCGGTTAACGGACAAATCATTGTTACCAACATCATCTCGGTGGCCGACGCCTTTGTGCGCTCAATTGATCCCGCTCACAACTACGGCGGAGCCGGTGCGTTGGCGGTTTCAGGTTCAACTGCGACCAATGTCCTCGGCCAGCAGGGGGGGCTGTTGGATTCCTTCATGCGCTTCGACGCGTCGGGCGTGGTCAGCAACTTCAACAGTAGTTTCGGCGCGGGACGATGGGCGGTCATCCGCGCGGCGCTGGATCTGTTCGAGCAGGGTGCGCCGAACAACACCATCTTCAATCGCGGCGTCGGCTCGTTCGAGGTGCGGTGGATTGCAAGTGATTCGTGGCTTGAGGGGTCGGGGAACCCGAATGCCCCAACCACAGACGGTATTGTTTGGAACGACGAGGCGACGAATCTGAATCCAAACGTGGACGAGTCGCTCGGTACCTTTGTCAACGGAGGCACGGACGGCGTGGTGAGGGCGACGCTGAGAATGCCATCGAGTTTCGTAAATGATCTTTCTTCAGGAGGCATGGTCAGTTTCTATTTCACGGCAACGACGAACAGCACGGTTGGATTCACGTTCCATTCGCACAACTTCGTGGATTCGACGCAATGGCCCTTCCTGGAAATCACTGCGATCCCCATGCCGCAAGTTACGTCGTTGGCAGTCACCGGCTCCGATATAAAGATCAGTTTCGTCGCGAATAACACCTTGACCAACGTCGTTGAGTATAAGGATGACTTGCTCAGCAGCAGTTGGAGTACGTTGACCAATATTACGGGCGCCACTGGCAATATAACTGTAATCGATGCCGGCGCCGCCGCACTGTCGAAGCGCTTTTATCGGGTGCGGCTGACAAATGCAGGAGACTGAACCGGGTGGCCTCCATGTTATACTCTGATTCCATGCGCCAAGGTTGGATTCGGTTCGACCGCAATGAACTCGCCGGCGCGTTCGGCGATATCGGGACCGATTTGCCGCTGATCGTCGGGATGATTTTGGCGGCGGGACTCGACAGCGCGAGCGCGTTGATCATGTTCGGGGTGATGCAGGTATTCACGGGATTGCGATACGGGATTCCCATGCCCGTGCAACCGTTAAAGGCCATGGCGGTGCTGGTGATCGCGCAAAAACTGAGCGGCAGTGTGCTCTTCGGCGGCGGACTCGTGATTGGGGTGATCATGCTGGTGTTCACCCTGACGGGTTTGATCGAATGGCTGGCGCGTGTCGTGCCGAAAACCGTGGTCCGCGGGATTCAATTCGGCCTCGGGCTGCAACTCGCGTCGCTGGCGCTGAAGGATTATGTGCCGGCAGACGGCGCGGCCGGTTACGTGTTGGCGGCGGTCGGCTTTGTGATCACGATTGCGTTGTTAGGCAATCGGCGGTTTCCAGCGGCGTTGTTTGTGATCGCGCTCGGTATCGTCTACGCGTTCATTTTCAAGATCGACTTCAGCGCGGTTTGGCACGGCGCGAGACTTCATCTACCGCGGCTGCAGGTGCTCACCCGACAGGATTTACTGACCGGCCTGGTCGTGTTGGCCGTGCCGCAGATCCCCCTGTCGCTGGGAAACTCGATTCTGGCGACCCGGCAGGTGGCGGAGGATTTTTTCCCCGAGCGTCCCTTGACGGTTCGCACGATCAGTTTCACGTATTCGATTATGAATCTGATCAATCCGTGGTTTGGCGGCATCCCGACCTGTCACGGATCGGGCGGGATGGCGGGGCACTACACGTTCGGAGCGCGCACCGGGGGCTCGGTTGTTATCTACGGATGCCTCTACCTGGTGCTGGGCCTGTTTTTCGGCGGATGTTTCGCACAAATGATCCAGGTTTTTCCAAAGCCAATCCTTGGTGTGATGCTGGCATTTGAGGGCTTGGCGATGCTGCTACTGGTTCGGGACATCGCCAACTCGAAAGCCGACCTGCTCATCGCCATGTTGGTCGGCCTGATGGCGGTCGGCCTGCCTTACGGGTATGCAATTGGATTGATCGTTGGCACGGCACTGGTGTATCTCTGGCGCAATCGGCATCAAGCGATATGAAACCTGTCATTGCGATTACGCCCGAAGCAATCACGCTGCCGACGCGGATTGATGCGCGCGGATCATTCTGCGGGGTGTCGTACTCGGAGGCCATCGAACTGGCCGGCGGCATGCCGCTTATTGTCCCACTCACGCGCGATCAGCGGGTGCTCGATCACTTCCTTGACGCCTGCGACGGCTGGTTGCTGACGGGTGGCGGCGATGTCTGCGCGAGGTTTTACGCGCCACACATGTCCGCTCCGTTGAAAAAAAGGATCGACGGTGCGGATGAAGTGCGCGACGAGATGGAAATCTACGTGTCGCGCCGGCTGGCCGACCGCGACCAACCGATGTTCGGAATCTGTCGCGGAATTCAAGTGATGAATGTCGCGCTCGGCGGCACGCTTATTCCGCACCTGGACGGTCACCGCCATCCAAAACCCGACGCCTTCGCCCATAAGATCGAGTGGACGAAGAATGGGAGACTGAAAAGCGCGATGGGCGGGTTTGACCGCGTGAACACCAGCCACCATCAAGCGGTGGATCGTGTCGCGCGCGGTCTTGAAGTTGTCGCGCGTGCGCCCGACGGGATCATCGAGGCCATGGAGAGACCGGGCGCTCGATTCTGCTGTGCAGTGCAATTCCACCCCGAACGGCTGGTGAAAAAGTCTCCGCAATTCCTGAGGCTTTTCAGTGAGTTCGTGAAGTCGTGCCGCGGAAGTCGGTGACCGCCACGCCTGAATCGTCTAGCTCGATGGAACGGGCTGCCCGGCAGGCTCCGTTTCTTCGGCTGGTGGCGTTTGTTCCGCCGGGGGCGCCTTGGATTTGTAGTCAACTCGTTCCGCAAGAATGACGGAATTTGCCCAGTCCTGGAAAAGCGCCTCACGACTCCGCGCAAGAAGCGCTGCTTCCAGTTGCTTTTTCTCCTTCTCGGAGTCTTCGGACTTTGGCGACAGGCGTTGCTTAAGGTGAAAGAAGAGCCCTCCCCGCGTTGTCACAACAAAGTCGCTGACGGAGTTCGTGGCCATCCCAATCACCATCTCTTTGACACGCTCGTTGACCTGTTTTTCGAACGGCAGACTGTCCGTCTCCTCATCGTGAGCGAATGGCTTCGTGATTTTCACCTTGAGACCGAGCGCGGTGCAGGCGTCGGTGAAACTCTTGCCGGTGGCGAGGGCGGCCTTGACCTTGGTGTCGAGTTCCTGGCCCTGCTTGACCGTCGCGTTGAAGGCCAGCTGCCGCTTCACGCGGTCGACGACTTGATCTTTGACTTCGTCGAGGGTCGGGATTTCGCTCGGCTTGCTGGCGACGTATTCCAGCACGTAATAGCCGTTCGTACCATGCACGGGATCGCTGAAGGGCACTTCCGGGCTCAGCGAGAACGCAGCTAGGTTGAATTGTTGGCCGGCATCGACGCCGCTGACTGCGCTGTGCAAATCAAAGAACTCTGTCTCCTTGGGCGTGAGACCCGACTCGGCGGCGACCTTCGAGAAATCGGGGAGGGCCGTGCCGGGTTCATGCACGAGTTTCACCGAGAGCCCGGTCGCCCGGTCGCCTGCGAGCCGGTCGGCGCGCAGGTCCAGCAGGTCTTTCTTCACTTCATCTTTCACTCCCGCCAACGGCTTGGGTTTCTTCTCCGCATCAAGGTATTGGTCCTTGTTCCGGTCGTAATACTCGGTGATCTCGTCGTCTGCGAGCGTCACGGATTTTCTGGCGTCAGGAATCGTAAAATATACATACCGGACTTTGACCAACGCGGGCTTACGGAATTTCTCCCGATTCTGTTCATAGAATGCCTTGGCCTCGTCGTCCTTGACGTCGAGGGGCTCCTTGCGATCGGTGGCGTTGAACTCGACGTAGTCGATGGTCGCTTGTTCGCGCAGAGGCACATAGGCGAGTTGCAGCGCGGTCGGTGTGATCTTCGCCGCCGTGGCGATCAGCGCGCGTAGTTGTGACAACAATATTTCTCCGCGCATGGTTTCCTCGAACTGCGCTTCGCTGACGCCGAGATTGTTGAGGTAAATCACGTAGCGCTGATAGCGGTCGGGATCGAATTGCTTCTGATCGTTAAGAAGGAGGGGCTGCGAGCGAATTGCCCGGACCACCTCTTCGTCGCTGGCGCGCAGGCCCAACTCCCTGGCTTTCCGCAGGAGAATCAGACGCTGGATGGCTCGGATATTGATTTCATCCTCGACTTGAAGGGTCCCGGGGGGGCGGTGGCCGCTGTTCAGGATGATGTCTGTCGTCACCGCATCGCGAGCGGCTTGAAACTCGGCAAAGTTGACCGGCTTGCCGCCGAGGGTCGGCAACTGCGAACGTTGCTGTTTCACGCTCCCCGAGGGGCCGAACATTACCAGAAAACCCGGCAGCATCAATACAAGCACGCCCGCCAGAATCCAAGGCATGTATTTCCTCACCCGTTCGCCATGAGCAATGAACATATAACTGTTTCTCCCGTAATAAAGGAGTTGTGAGAATACTCGCGCCGCCCATCATCGTCAAACGCCAAAATTGCTGGTAGACTGCCTGCCACCATACATGAAGATCGTCGCTGACCCAAATATCCCGTTCGTGCAGGAGGCGTTTGGCCCGCTGGGCGAGGTGCGACTGGTTCCCGGGCGTGAGATCACTGCAGGCGCGTTGCGCGATGCGGATGTGTTGCTGGTGCGGTCAGTCACGCCGGTCAACGCCGCGCTGCTGGACGGTAGCCAGGTGAAGTTTGTCGCCACTGCCACCATCGGCGTCGACCACATCGATCTGGAATACCTGTTGCGAAGGGGAACCGGTTTTGCCAGTGCCCAGGGCAGCAATGCGAATTCGGTCGCGGAATACATTGTGGCGGCGACGCTGGAGATCGCGCGTCGGCAGAAATTCCGGCTGAGCGACAAGACGATCGGAGTGATCGGCGTCGGTAACGTCGGTTCGCGCGTCGTGCGCTACGTCGAAGCGCTCGGCCTGCGTGTGTTGCAGAATGATCCTCCGCGTCAGCGCGCGGAGAAACTGCCGCATTTTGTATCTTGGGAACGCGTCCTTGCCGAGGCAGACATCATCACGCTGCACGTGCCCCTGACGCGTGCGGGGCCGGATGCCACATTTCATCTGTTCGACAAGGACCAGCTCGCCCTGTTGGAACAGCGCCGACCGGTGGTTCTCAACACGGCCCGCGGTGCCATCGTGGACAACAAGGCGTTGCTCAAGGCTGTCGATGGCGAGCGGTTGGGCGGCGTCGTGCTCGATGTATGGGAAAGCGAGCCGAACATTCTGCCCGAATTGCTTGACGTGGTGGATCTCGGCACGCCCCACATCGCAGGCTACAGCTTTGACGGTAAAGCGAACGGCACACGGATGATCTATCAGGCCGTGTGCAAGTTCTTCGGAATTACGCCGAGTTGGGAGCCAACCCTGCCCCCAGCGACGGATCCGCGCATCGAAATCACCGCCAGCAGCGGCGAAGACGACGAGGAGGTGCTGCACCGTGTGGTGCGGCACGTTTACGACATTACCAAGGATGACACCGCACTGCGAAAGAGCGTGCGGATGTTCGACGAACTGCGGGCCAGGTACCCGGTCCGCCGTGAATTCTTCAACACGGAGCTTGCGTTGCGTGGCGCGAGCGGAACCCTGCGGGCGAAGTTCGCGGCACTGGGATTCAAGACGGTTTAGAGTATTCCGAGATGGGGCAGGCAAGTTGTGACACGATGGCGCTCGTGACACACTTGGAGAGCGTGATGACACACGGGCACTGTGACATGGCTCAGTTTGTCGTCGAGCATCGATTTGTATAACACACCGCGCGCCAACCACTTGTGTGCCATTGAAGTTTAGTGGCATCAGCATTGCTAAGCATACATCGGGTTTTAATGCTCAGAGAGGAGCACCAAGAAAAATGTCAAAAGTTTTGGGAATTGATTTAGGGACGACAAACTCCTGCATGGCGGTCATGGAGGGCGGGGAGCCTGTCGTTATTCCGAACGCCGAAGGCGGTCGCACAACCCCGTCCATTGTTGCATTTACGAAATCAGGTGAACGGCTCGTGGGTCAGGCGGCGAAGCGCCAGGGAGTTGTCAATCCGAAGAACACAGTTTACTCCATCAAACGTTTCATGGGCCGCAAATACGAGGAGGTCGAGTTGGAGCGCAAGCGCGTGCCCTACGAAGTGGTTCGCGCTTCCAATGGCGATGCGGCGGTGAAAATGTTGGTCGGCGGTGAAGAGAAGACATTCACGCCGCCGGAAATCTCCGCGATGATTTTGGCCAAGATGAAGGCCGATGCCGAAACCTATCTTGGCGAGAAGATTGCGCAGGCGGTGATCACGGTTCCCGCCTATTTCAACGATGCCCAGCGCCAGGCTACGAAGGACGCCGGCAAGATTGCGGGTCTGGAAGTTCTCCGCATCATCAACGAGCCAACCGCCGCTTCACTGGCCTATGGCCTCGACAAGAAGAAAGAGGAACACATTGCGGTCTACGACCTCGGTGGCGGTACGTTCGATATTTCGCTCCTGAACATTGGGGATGGCGTATTTGAAGTGCTCGCCACCAACGGCGACACACACCTCGGGGGCGACGACTTTGACGAGCACGTGATGAATTGGATCATTGATGATTTCAAGAAGGAGACCGGCATTGACTTGAAGAAGCAGCCGGACGCGCTCCAACGCATCAAGGAAGAATCCGAAAAGGCCAAAATTGCGCTCTCCAGCGCGATGGAATACGAAATCAATTTGCCGTTCATTACCGCCGACGCCAGCGGACCGAAACATATTGTCAAGAAACTGACACGAGCGAAACTGGAACAACTTTGCGATGAACTGATCGAGCGCACCATCGGTCCCGTGCAGGCGTGCTTGCGCGATGGTCAGCTCGACATATCGAAAGTGGACGAACTGGTGCTGGTCGGCGGCATGACGCGCATGCCGAAAGTCATCGAGACCGCGGGCAAACTCATTGGCAAGGCGCCGCATCAGGGCGTCAACCCGGACGAGGTTGTCGCGATTGGCGCGGGCATCCAGGGCGGCGTGCTTACGGGCCAGGTTAAGCAGGACATCGTGCTGCTCGACGTGACGCCGTTGTCACTGGGCATCGAGACGATGGGCAACGTGTTCACGACGTTGATTCCCCGCAACACAACGATCCCGACCCGCAAGAGTGAAATCTTCTCGACCGCCTCCGACAGCCAGACGAGCGTGGAAGTTCACGTGCTGCAGGGCGAGCGATCAATGGCGCGAGACAACAAGACGATTGGACGATTCCATCTGACCGATATTCCGCCCGCGCCACGCGGCGTGCCGCAGATTGAAGTGGGATTCGACATTGACGCCAACGGCATTCTGCACGTCAGCGCGAAAGACCTGGGCACGGGCAAATCGCAGAAGATCACCATCACAGCATCGAGCGGTCTTTCGAAGGACGAGGTCGAAAAGATGCGGAAGGAAGCCGAAGCCCACGCCGAGGAGGACAAGAAGCTGCGGGAGCAGGTGGAACTGAAGAACCGTTGCGACGCGCGCGTATACGAGACCGAGAAGCTGATGAAGGAGCACAAGGACATTCTCAGCGACGACCAGCGCAAGAAACTGGAAGACGCCATCGAGAAGGTCAAGGACGCGCTCAAGCGCGAGAGCTACGACGACATGAAGAGCGCCGAGGAGAAACTGACCGAAGTGTGGCACGCAGTTTCATCGGACATCTACGCGAAGGCGCGCGAAAAATCCGGCGCGGGCGCCGCGCCCGGTGGGCCCGCCGAACCCCAGCCAGAAGGCGCTGCGGACGCAGGGTCAGGCGGGAAGAAGCCGGAGGGCAAGGAAGGCGACGTGGTGGACGCCGATTTTGAGATGGTGGACGACGACAAGAAGAAGACATGAACAACTTCGCCCCGATGGCATTCGGGGCTACAGAAGCTGACCGCATGGCGTTGTGGCCGCGAAATTCACCTTAAAAGTTTTCGGGGAAGTGTTCGCGGCAGCCTTTGCAAACAAAAACAACAGAAGGAGTCAGGAGAACAATGAACGTAAAACCGTTGGGCGATCGGGTGTTGGTGCAACCGGTCGAAGAAAACGAAGTGAAGAAGGGCGGGATCATCATTCCTGATACCGCCAAAGAGAAGCCACAGGAGGGCAAGATCGTCGCTCTCGGTACCGGCAAGCGTGACGACGACGGCAAGCTTATCCCGTTCACGGTCAAGAAAGGTGATCGGGTGCTGATCAGCAAGTATGGCGGCACGGAGATCAAGATTGACGGCAAGGACTACCTGATCATGCGCGAGGAAGACATCCTCGGCGTGATTGAATAACCAATCGCAATTTAGAGGAGCAATTTACCATGGCAGCAAAACAATTGATATTTGATGAGGACGCGCGCAAGGCGTTGCTGCGCGGCGTTGAGAAACTGAGCCGGGCCGTCAAGGTCACGCTCGGACCGAAGGGCCGCAATGTGGTCCTCGACAAGAAATTTGGATCGCCGACCATCACCAAGGACGGCGTGACGGTAGCGAAGGAAATCGAACTGGAAGATGCCTACGAGAACATGGGCGCGCAAATGGTGCGCGAAGTCGCCAGCAAGACCAGCGACATCGCCGGCGATGGCACGACCACCGCGACCGTGTTGGCGGAGTCCATTTACCGCGAAGGCCTGCGCAATGTGACCGCGGGCGCCAACCCGATGGCGTTGCAACGTGGCATCGGCAAGGCCGTTGAGACGGTGATCGAGCAACTTGTCAAGTTGAGCAAGAAGGTCAAGGACCGCAGCGAAATCCAGCAGGTCGCCACGATTTCCGCCAACGGCGATAAGACCATCGGCAATATTATTGCCGACGCGATGGACAAGGTCGGCAAGGACGGGACGATCACGGTCGAGGAAGCGAAAAGCATCGAGACCACGCTGGAGGTTGTCGAGGGCATGCAGTTCGACAAGGGCTATCTTTCGCCCTACTTCGTCACGAACGCCGAGACGATGGAAGCCGTGCTCGAAGACGCCTACATCCTCATCAACGAGAAGAAGATCAGCAGCCTCAAGGACATGCTGCCGTTGCTTGAGAAGACGGCGAAACTCGGCAAGCCGCTGTTGATTATCGCGGAGGAAGTCGAAGGCGAAGCATTGGCGACGCTTGTCGTCAACAAGCTGCGCGGGACGATCCAGGTCGCGGCCGTCAAGGCCCCCGGTTTCGGTGATCGCCGCAAGGCGATGATGGAAGACATTGCCATCCTCACTGGCGGCAAGTTCCTGAGCGAAGACCTTGGGATCAAGCTCGAGAAAGTCGAGTTGGATGACCTGGGCCGCGCGAAGAAGATTGTCATCGACAAGGAAAACACCACCATCGTTGAAGGCGGCGGCAAGCACAACGACGTGCAAGGCCGCATCAACCAGATCCGCAGGGCCATTGAGGAAACCACCAGCGACTACGACCGCGAGAAGTTGCAGGAGCGGTTGGCGAAGCTGGCGGGCGGCGTGGCCGTGGTGTACGTCGGCGCGGCGACCGAGACCGAAATGAAGGAAAAGAAGGCACGCGTCGAGGACGCGTTGCATGCGACCCGCGCCGCCGTCGAGGAAGGCATTGTTCCCGGCGGTGGGACGGCATTGATCCGCGCGATCCCGGCGCTGGAAGACCTCAAGCTGAAGGGTGATGAGGCCATCGGCGTGGAGATCGTCAAGCGCGCCCTCGAAGAGCCGGTACGCCAATTGGCGGATAACGCCGGCTGGGAGGGCTCGCTAGTTGTCCAGGAACTCAAGTCCCGCAAAGGCTGGGAAGGGTTCGATGTGGACAAGCTTGAGTACGTCGACATGGGCAAGAGTGGTATCATCGATCCGACCAAGGTAACGCGCTCGGCGCTCCAGAACGCGGCGAGTATCGCCGGTCTGTTGCTGACCACCGAGTGCTGCGTCACCGAAGTGCCGGAGAAGGACAAAGCGCCCGCCGGCGGCCCTCCGGGCGGCGGCATGGGCGGGATGGACTACTAAGCCGGTCGGCGTTTGTAAACAATCGGAGGCGTGGGAGCGGTCCTTGGTGGCCGCTCCCACGTTTTCATCAAAGGAAAATAAGACTTGTCGATGGAACTCGTTTACCCTAGACTTACGATCCCCTTACGCATGAAGAGCAAATACCTCGAAACTGCACAGCAGCGCATTCCAAGCCCTGAGTTGCTCGTCAACATGGTTTCGAGACGCGCCCGCCAACTCGCTCAGGGGCATCGTCCCCTCACCCAGACCGATGCGAGGATGGACTTTGCTGAAATCGCCCTGAAGGAAATCAGCGAGGGCAAGCTCAGCTACGAACTCACTGATGGCTCCGCGCCTGAACCCCAGGCGTCCCCCGGCAGCACCGAGTAGCGCGTTTTTTGAGTTGGGATTGGATGGGCGCGGCCAATATACTGACCGCCGATGGTCCCGACGATTCACAACCACAAAGCCCGCCGCGACTATCTCATTACGGAGACGTACGAAGCGGGCATCGAATTGAAGGGCACGGAGGTCAAATCCCTCCGCAACGCCCGGGCGTCCATTGACGAGGCGTTCGCGCGCATTGAGCGCGGGCAATGTTGGCTCTACAACGCCCACATCAACCCGTATGAATTCGGCAACCGCTACAATGTCGACCCGATCCGCCCGCGCCGCCTTCTCCTTCACAGGAAGGAAATAGACCGGCTGGATGGCCAGCTCAACACCAAGGGAATGGCGCTACTCCCGCTGAAGATTTATTTCACCAAGAGTTTTGCGAAGGTCCAACTCGGTCTCGGCAAAGGCAAAACGCACATCGACAAACGCGAGACGTTGAAACGCAAGACCGCCGACCGCGAAATCCAGCGGGCGGTGCGCAATGCGCAAGGGCGAAAGGCATAACGACGGCCGCGAGATGTAGAAAAGGCCGAGCCTGGATATATCCGGGATCGCGTGCGGAAACCCCCGGGTGAGTTCACCCGTCCGTTGTCAGAACAGCCGCCGCACCACTTTTTGGCCGTTTACGTCGAGCGTCACACGGTCGGGTCCGATTTTCTCCACGGTCGCGCCGTCGATGAAATACCCTTCATAGACAACGCGGCCGTTGAGCACGGCGACACTCTTGCCGTCAGGATCCTTCATAATGCCGCTGAGCTTGTATTTCGATTCGTCGATGGCAGGGGTTGCCGGCGGCTGGACATTCGGTGGCGTTGCGGAGTCATTACGCGGCTGCGCAGCCGGTTGCGGCTCGGCAGGCACAGAGGGCGTTGCCACGGGAGCAGGAGCAAGAGCAGGAGGTGTGGTGGCGGCGGCAACCGGAGTGCTTTCTCTAGGCTGTCGTAGCACCGAAGAGGCGTTGCTCACCAGAAACACGATCGCGATAATGGCCACGATGGCGACGCAGCCAATCAGCGCGGGCAGAAGAAAATGGTTCGTTTCCGGCGGTTTCTCAGGAGTTGGGGCGGACGGAGGCGCGTCCATATGCCGCGGCGCGGCCGGCATCGTGAGCACGGGCGCATGAGGTGCGGGCAGATGGACTGATTGCGGCGGGGCGGTTTGATGGGGCGAAGGAGGTGCGCTCGGCGCGGCACCGGTCTTACGTTGTTTTTCGCGCTCAGCTTTTCGGAGCGCCTCGTGGACCAGGCTCATTCGGCCGCGACCTCCACGGGTTGTCCGACTCTCGACCACAGCCGGCACTCGGTGTCTTCAATGGCGCGTCGGATGTTGGTGGCATCGATGGTGAACGTCTCGGCGATATAACCCGCGAGCAACGCCTTGTCGCACAGCACGTTGATCAGGCGGGGAATGCCGCGCGAGTAGGAATAGATGAACGTCAGAGCCTCCGGCGCCCATCGGATCCGGCCGTCGCCACCGGCCACGCCCAGCCGGTGCGCGATGTACTCGCCGATTTCCTCGGGCGCGAGCGACGCGACGTGGTACCGCAGGGAGATGCGTTGCTTCAGTTGGCGCAAGCTCTCGCGGTCGAGGATCTCCGCCAGTTCGGGTTGGCCGACGAGGACGATCTGCAGCAGTTTTTCCTTCTCGGTTTCGAGGTTGGAGAGCAGCCGAATCTGCTCGAGCACGCTCGGCTTGAGGTTCTGTGCCTCGTCGACGATCAGCGCGACGTTGTGATTGGCCGCCAACTCGCGCAACAGGAACGCGTTGATCGTGTCGTACAAATCCTTCTTCGTTGTCTTCGCGGGCTGCAAGCGGAACTCTTCGGTGACCGAGCGCAAAATTTGTGAGTCGGACATGGACGGATTGAGAATCAATGCGGTCTTCGTATTCGCGTCGAGCGAATTGAGCAGCGCGCGACAGAGTGTCGTCTTGCCCGCCCCGACTTCGCCCGTGATGGCGATGAACCCTTTTCGCTCGCGAATGCCGTACAGCAGCACGTCGAGCGCGACGCGGTGATGACGGCTTAAAAATAGGAACTGCGGGTCGGGTGTCATGTTGAAAGGATACTCGCGCAGTCCGTAGAATTCTTTATACATCGACCCTGCTCCTGATTGGCTCAAATAATAACATCATCTACTATTGTATGACAAGCTGTCTGGTGCAAGGTTCCAGACAATCTGGGGATTCCCTGGCTATCCGTGGGGACTGGCAATTCGTGGCATTGGGCCTGCTCCAAACCACTCCATGCCTGCACTAGACGATTATTTTCATGCAATGGTGGCCCAAGGGGCCTCAGATTTTCACCTTTCCAGCGGGAATTGTCCCACGTTTCGTATTTCGGGAACGATCACCGCAGTCAGCAAGGAGATTCTCACGACTGACGCCGTCAAGTCGCTCATTTATGAGATCACTCCCGAGACCAACCGGCTCGAATGGGAGCAAACCAACGACACGGATTTCGCATACGAACTCAGTGACGGAACGCGCTTCCGCTGCAATGTCTTTTCCGATAGTCGCGGCATCGGGGCGGTGTTTCGGCTCATCCCCTCGAAGATACTCGGATTCAAAGAGTTGGGGTTGCCAGACACCATCAAGAAGCTGTGTTTCCTGCAGAAGGGCATTGTGCTCGTCACAGGCCCAACCGGCAGCGGCAAGTCCACCACCCTCGCGGCAATCATCGATTTCATCAATGAGCACCGGGCGGATCATGTGATTACGATCGAAGATCCCATTGAGTTCGTCCACCAAAACAAGAAATGTCTCATCAACCAGCGGGAAGTCTACTCGCACACTGAGAGCTACCAGCGTGCGCTGCGGGCGGCCTTGCGTGAAGACCCGGATATCATTCTCGTTGGTGAAATGCGCGATCTGGAAACCGTGCGCATCGCCCTGGAAACAGCGGAGACGGGCCATTTGGTTTTCGGTACGTTGCACACCAACAGCGCGCACACGACCGTCGACCGATTGATCAACCAATTCCCCGCGGATGAGCAGTCGCAAGTCCGCTGCAGTCTCGCGGAGAGTTTAAAAGGCGTCATCTCGCAGGCATTGTGCAAGAAAAAGGGAGGCGGACGGATCACGGCGCTGGAGATACTGATGGGCAGCTACGCCCTGAGCGCGAACATTCGCGAAGGGAAACTGCAGCAGATCCCCAATTTCATTCAAATGGGCCGCAAGGAGGGCATGTGCTCGCTGAACGATTCGCTACTGGAGTTACTCGCCAGAGACGTCATCGAGCCGGCCGAGGCATACCAGAAGGCTGCGGCCAAAGACGAACTTCTGAAACGCATGGGATCGGTCCCACATTGCCGCTCACCCAAAGGCACGCCCTGGACAGAAGAGGATTTGCTGCAGGCCGCCGAACGCCTTTACGGATCAGGCAACGGAGACAGGAGCGGGTCGCCTCCTACCGCGCCGCCGCCTCCGCAGATTGCGGGACGGGGCAGCGCCTCGCGCGAGCCAGCGTACGTGGTCAACTAATCGTTTGCGGTTGCCGCTGCGACGGCAGTCAGTGCAACTCATCCAACGGTATCTTTCCATTCCACATCCGCACGTCGAACGCCTGCGGGTCTGAAGTGGGCCGGCTTTCCACGCGACCGCCCGCGTGTTCGAGGATGAATTGGCCGGCAGCGATGTCCCAGAGTTTGATCCCGTACTCTATATACGCATCATAGCGACCGCACGCCACATAGGCCACGTCCAGGGCCGCCGCGCCCATCAACCGCACCTTGCGCACCTGATGGATGATCTGGCCGAAGTTTTGCAGGCTGCGGTTGATGGTCTCCACGCTCTTGAAGAAACCGATGGCCACAATCGCTTCCGACAATTCCACTCGCTCGCTGGCGTGAATCGGCTTCCCCTGCAATGTTGCCGGCTGGCCTTTCTCGGTGGCGAACAACTCGTCGATCTCCGGCGCCAACACCACGCCCGCGACCGTCTCCCATTCATCGCCGCCTTTGTGCTCCTGGGCCGCGACGGACACCGCATAATGCGGGATGCCGTAGAAATAATTCACCGTCCCATCCAACGGATCGACCACCCAACGCACGTCCGCGTTTGGATTCCCGGTCACCGCCTCTTCGCCGAGAATGCAGTGGTCCGGGAAGTCCGCGAGAATGACCTTCGTGATGACCCGCTGGGCCTGCTCGTCGATCTCCAGTTTGATGTCGTGATGCGTTGCCAGGTTGACCTGCAGCGTCGAACCAAAGTTCCGCCGCAACAGTTTCCCCGCTTCACTCGCCGCTTCAATCGCTGTTTCAAGCATGGTGGGACAATTGTAGGGCAAGCGACCCGCTTGCCAACCCTTATCTGGAAGGTATCCAACCGTGTTCGTGAAGAAAAACGCGAAGCTTTTTGACGTGTTCCCACATCACGGCCTTCTTGGTGGGGTCGCGAAGGAGGAAGGCAGGGTGGTATAGCACCATAAAATGGATGTCCGGATAATCGGGGACAACGAAGAGTTTTCCAGCCTCCTTCTCCATCGAGAACTCGTCGCCGCGGTCTTTGATGAGGTATTTCAGCGCGACCGCACCGAGCAGCAGAATCGCTTTCGGACGCATCAGCTCGATTTGGCGGCGTAGATAAGGGAAACAAGCCTCGACTTCATGAGACGTGGGAGCGCGGTCGATTTCGGCCTTGCACTTCACCACGTTGACGATCAGCAGATCGCGGTTGGTGTCGAGGCCGATGCTGGCCATGATCTTGTCGAGCAATTCGCCCGAGCGCCCGACGAAGGCCTGTCCCATGACATCTTCGTTGTCGCCGGGGCGCTCGCTGACGACGAGGATTTTCGAGTCGGGATTGCCGCGGTCGATGACGATGTGGTTGCGGGCCTTGCCTCGGGGACATTTCTGACAGTTGTAGGAATTGAGACGGTTACGGAACTCGACGTAACCGGATGCCGCCAGCACGTCGTTGTACGCGGAGTCGAATAGATCGAATTCGACGGGCACGTCGCGAGTGTAACATCGTGACCGTGTCCCAGTAAAGCACGCGGCTACGCGTTCGGCATAGCGGGCGCTTCGCCTTCGGTAGACGGCTTCGCCGCTGCTTCGCCAACCGTATTCTCCACCGATTCGGAGGCCTCGGTGGCGGCGGCGATGGCGGCCTGCACTTCGGCTTTGATGTCATCGGGAGCGGGTTGGCCGAGGGCCGGTTCGGACTCGGCGATCACGGGCGCGGCATTGGCAATCGGCGCCAGGGCCTGTTCCTTTTGCACCAGTAGATCGTTGCGCAACTCTTCCTCGTGGGGCTTCAGATCGGCAGCGACAACGGCGGCGCCGTCGATGCGTTCTTCCTGCGCTTCGCGGGCCTTCTCGTGTTGCTTGCGCTCGGTCTCTTCGCGCGGGCTGAACTTGACGCTGACGACTTTCGACACGCCGTGCTCCTCCATGGTGATGCCATAGAGCGCGTCGGCCATGCCGATGGTGCGTTTGTTGTGCGTGATGATGACGAACTGCGATTGGGTGATGAACCGTTGCAGAATGCGGACGAAGCGGTTGATGTTCGACTCGTCCAGCGGCGCGTCCAACTCATCGAGGACGCAGAACGGCGACGGTTTGACCATGTAGATGGAGAACAGCAGCGCGGTCGCCGTGAGGGCCCGTTCGCCGCCACTGAGCAGCGTGATGCTCTGGAGTTGTTTGCCGGGCGGCTTGGCGACGATTTCGATGCCGCTCTCCAGCGGATCGCTTTCGTCGAGCAGGATCAGGTTGGCTTTGCCGCCGCCGAACAACTCGGAGTACATGACCTGGAAATTCTCGCGGATCTTCTCGAAGGTTTCCTGGAACAACTGTTTCGTGGTGGAATTGATCTTGGCGATGACTTGGAGAAGCTGGTCCTTGGCCCGGACCAGATCCTCATGCTGCTCCGTGAGAAACTTGAATCGCTGCTCCAGTTCGTCGTACTCGTTGATGGCTTCCACGTTGACGGGGCCCATCGCATCAAGCTTCGATTGCAACTCCGCTGCCTGCACTTCGATGGCGTCCCAATCCGCTGACATCGGCACCTGCTCGGTGATCGCGGGCCCCTGATCGGCGACGGTGATGTTGATCGTGTCGCCGCGGACATCGTCGATGTTGATCTGATACTTCTGCCAGACGCGGTCCTTGAGGTTCTGGGTTTCCATCCGCTTTTGAGCGAGCTGGATTTCCAAGCCCGATTTTTGCGACTGCGCTTCGTTGGCCTGTTTGCGGACGGCGCGCAGTTCCTCCTCGGCGTGCTCGATGCCGGTGGCGACTTCGCCGCGCTGATGCTGCAGGCCGCCGATCTGCTGTTGCGATTGCTGGCGGGTGACGGCGAGTTCGGAAATCTTCTGTTCGGACTCGGCAATCTCGGCGCGGAATTGCCCGATCTTCGCGGTGTAGCCGGTGATTTCGCCAGCACAAGTCTGCATGCGCTCGCGCAGGTCGCGGACCCGGGCGGCGATCGGTTCGCGCTGGCTCTCGATGGCGCGGCGTTTGTGTTCGATGCCGCCGACGCTGACCCGCAACTCGGTGAGCTGCTGGGTCATTTGCTCCTTACGGGCGAGCAATTCATTGACCGCCTGCTGGGCCGCGCTCATCCGCTGCTGCAATTCGTTTTGGCGCGCTTCCGATTCCTGCAGACCCGCCAGGATCGTCTCGCGACGCTGCTTCTCCTCGGTGTCCTGTTGCTCGATTGACTGCAACTCGAACACGACGGTGTGGACCTTGCTTTCGAGATCGCGGCCTTCGGTGGCCAACGCGTTCAGTTCGCCTTCTTTGGTGGCGAGGGCGACTTCCTTCGCGTGCAGATCGGCGCGGAGAACGGAAAGTTCGGTTTCGAGCGCCGTCCGTTTCTGTTCCCACTCGACCCGGGTGACTTCCCGGTCCGCGGCTTGCGCCGAGAGTTGCGCGACTTCCTGCGAGAGCGCGCTGATTTCCCCGATATGGCTCCTGGAGACGGCGCTCAGGATACCATGTTCATCCACCAACTCTCCCCCGAGAGTGGCGACGGCGAGATGAGGATTGGCTGCGCGAACCGCCAGCGCGGTATCGAGGTCATTCGCAATGACGCAGTTGGCGAGCAATGACCGCACGAGGGTTTCAAAGCGCGGATCGCGCGCGTGGGCGACCGCGCCGGCGCGGACCGCGGCACCGTAGGGAAGTTCGCCGATTGGCTGCCGGTCCCCGGCGCGGGGTGATTCGGGCGCGGCGACGGCGGGGTTCTGCAAACCGCTGGCGAGCAACTGGCGCGCCGCGCTAAAGTCGTCCGCCAGAATGGTATGGATCGCGTGATTCAGCGCGGCTTCAATGGCGGCGCCATATTGCGATTCGACTTCGAGAATCTGGCCCAAGGTCGAACGGCCATCGGGTGCGGCAAAGAACTGCTGCAGCACCTCCAGTCGGGCCCGCTTGCCGGACACGTCGGACACCGATGTCTGATGTTGTCCGGTTGCGGCGGCCAGCAGGGAAGACGCCTGCTGCACCTCGGACTGTTTCGCGGCCAGGGCGGCGCGAAGCGTATTCACAGCGCTGCGGAGATCCGCCAAGCTGTCATTATAGGTCTGGAGCCGCTGTTCGAGGGCGCGGCGCTGATCCTCGAGATGAAGCCGCTCGGCCGAGAGGCGCTCGGCGCGGACGACGTCGTATTTCTTCTTCTGATCGAGCGCGGCGAGTTCGTTGCGTCCGTGGGCGATGGTGCTTTCCAGGTCGATCAGGGCCGACTTGGCCTCGTTCGACGCGACGGTTTTCTGCGAAAGATCGGCGTCGAGTTGCCGCACGGCATCGTGCTGGGCCTGAAGTCTGGCCTGCTCGGCGGCGAACACGGCGTCAATCTGTTCGAACTCGGCATTGAGCGACTGGAGCAATTCCTCCTGGACGCGAATCTTCTCCTCGGCCCCGGCGGTTTCGCGGTGATTATTCTCGATGAGCTGTTCGAGTTCGGCGATGCGCTCCGTGTTGGTGGTAATCCGCTGCCGATGGCGATCGGATTCGCCCTTGAGTTCGTGATCGCGGGTGACGGCTTCGTGGATGGCGCGCTCGATTTCACTGAGCGAGCGGCGAAGATCGGCGATTTGCTGTTCTTTCTCGACGATTTGGGACGAAAACGCATCGGACTGTTGAACGAAGCCGGTGATCTGGGATTCGAAATGAGTGACCTCGGAACGGAGCAGATCGTACTTGTGGCGCGCGAGGCGCGTGTCGAGGGCCTTGAGTTGGTCGAAGAGTTCCTTGTAACGGCGGGCCTTGCCGGCCTGACGCTGGAGGGAAATGATCTGGCGTTTGACTTCCTTGATGATGTCGGTGATGCGGACGAGGTTGGCCTCGGTGTACTCGAGTTTGCGGAGCGCTTCCTTCTTCTGGTGCTTGTACTTGTTGATGCCCGCGGCTTCCTCGAAGATGGTGCGGCGGTCGTCGGGGTGGGCGCTGAGAATCTGGTCGATCTGGCCCTGAGCCATGAGCGAGTAACTGGAGCGCCCGATGCCCGTATCCAGGAACAAGCCCTGAACGTCGCGGAGCCGGCAGGGCGTCTTGTTGATGAAATACTCGCCGGTGCCGTCACGGTGGACGCGGCGGGCGATGGTGATTTCGGAAAAGTCGAGGTTGACGCCGGGAAGAGACAGAGCCGAGGGATCGACATCAGCGAAGGTCATATTGACCTCGGCGAGGTTGATGGGTCGGCGGCCCTCGGTGCCGTTGAAGATCACGTCGGCCATCTCGCTGCCGCGCAAGGCCTTGGCGGATTGCTCGCCGAGCACCCAGCGGATGGCGTCGGAGATGTTGGATTTGCCGCAGCCGTTTGGACCGACAATGGCGGTCACGCCCGGCAAGAAATCAAGCGTTGTCTTTTCAGCAAACGACTTGAAGCCGATGAGCTGAATGCTCTTCAGATACATATATCAGGTTAGGGTCCCCACCCCTTTCTTTGCGGAAAAGATAGCGAGGTCAGGTGTGAAAGCAAGCCAAAAATCAAGCACTTACGCGTTCAGATGCGATGGGGAAGAGGGGGCCAATAACTTCTTTTGCTTGTTGGCGTACATCACAGTCAAGGGTGCAGCGATTCCAGCAAGTGAGGGTGGTTCTTCCGCAACCATGTCAGCACGTCCTGGCGGAGTTCTTTGGCGTACTCGACCAATTCCGCAGCCTCCTGTTTAGTGGCAGCGCCGGCCATGTCGTACTCGACGATGTTGCGTTTTTTGCGGCAGGTGTCGAGATACTCGGCGTTGTCCTTCTGTTGCGCGCCGAGAATCAGGGGCAACGCGGCGAGCGTGCGGTAGTGGGCCAGATTGCCTTTGTCAGGCCGGTAGCCGCTGGCCGACAACAGGATCGTGCAGAGCTTCAGCGCGGCGTTGTAAGCGATGCCGAACCGCCAGTCAGCCGAGATGTCGCTTTCGGCATCGGCAAGGTCGCGCTCGACTATCGCCAGCAGGTCGGTGATTTCCTGCGGGCTAGTCTTGTGCGGGCGCAGCCAGGTGTTATCCGCCCATTGTTTCAAGTTCATGCTTGTTGCCTTTTACAAACAGCCGTGGCGCGGCGAGAATCGTCGTTAGAAAATGGTCGTGGGTTTTCTGGCGCTTGTTGAACTCCGTGATGGTCATGATGTGGGGATTGACTTCGCGGCCAATTCGCCCCGAGACGCCCGACAGGAGTTTCGTGAGTTGCCGCAGCCCGATCGAGCCAATCACCATCAGGTCCACGTCGCTGTGCGCCTTCTCCGCTGAGCGCGCGACCGAGCCGAACACAAACGCCACACGGATGTCGTCGTGCGCCAGCGCGTCGCGCAGCACCTCGACGAGACCGCTGGTTTTCAGGACCAGATTACGGATATCCGGAGCCAACGGGTGCTCGGCGTTGGCGCGGAAGTACATTCGGTTGCCGTCGCGCCGGGACGCAATCAAGCCGAGCCGGCTCAACCGCCGCAATTCCTGCTGAACGGTGCCCACTGAGAAACCGGATTGCCGCTGGATTTCGCGGACGTGCAATTCCCGCTGGTCCACGCCGAACAAGAGCCGGAAGATCTCCGCTTTGACGCGCGAGGAAAGGACTTCCGCCAACGTATTCATTCTGTATGCTTTTACCATACAATCGTATGGTTATACCAGTCATTTTTGCGGTGAGCCCGGAATCAAGGACTTGTGCATTTGACGCCGTTCCCCAACGCCCGCTTCCTTTTGTCAAGAATGCGAAGATTAGCTCGATACAGAGCGATGCGACCAACCTAAACGACAGGGATGCCGCACACGACAGGAAACGACAGAGATGCCACGTGAAACGTGGTGAACCTCGACAATCCACCGCCTGGCTTCGGCGGATGAAGCTCGGAATGACAACCGGGGAGAATACGGCAGGAACGTTCGGCGCGCTGGCCCAGCGCGCCCTACCGGGGGAAGGAACGGCGCGGGAGCGGAGGCGGGACTGGCGCACTCCAAAGGGGGAAACGACGGCAAGCGGGGCGCCAATAGTGTTCGGCATGGGAATTGAGGTTGCGGGGTGTCACCGTAGCGTCACCGAACTGAGGCGCATTTGTGGCCGGACTTTTGCGCGGCGGTGTGCTTCACTGGGCGCATGGCGCGCCGTCGGTCTGCGGTCATCACGGAGGTCGAGTTGGAGCACTGGAAACTGCTCCAGCCGTTTCATCGACTGCTGCAGCAGGCCGTGGCGCAACGCGGGTTGCCGCCGTCCTGGCACGATCCGCAGCGGTTGTTGAGCCACAGTCACTATCTCTCCCTGGTGCTGTTTGGATTGCTCAATCCGGTGGTGCGCACGATGCGCGGGCTTTGTGCCGCGTCGCGGTTGCCGTGCGTGCAACGGCAGGTCTGTGCCGGCCCGGTGAGTCTGGGCAGTTTTTCCGAGGCGCAGCACGTGGTGGAACCGGTCTTATTGGAACAGGTCTTCCATACCCTCAGCGCCGAAGTGCATGGACGCGGCGGCGAAGTACGGTTGGCCCAGCGACCGTGGCAGGTGGTCGACAGCACGCTCTGGGAGGCGTTGCCGCGAATGCAGTGGGCGCTGTGGCGCACCCAGAGCAAACGCCAACAGGCGGTGCGACTGCATGTGAGCTTTCATCTGTTGGAAGACAAACCCGTGCGCGCCGTGGTGACGGAAGGTCGGCGCTGTGAACGAGCCGTCTGGCGCACCCAATGGGAGCGCGGCGCGGCCTACGTCGGCGACCGCTACTACGGCCAAGACTACCAGTTGCTCGACGAGTTGACGGCTCACGACGGCCACTATGTCCTGCGGCTGCGCGACGACGCGATGGTGAGGGTCGAAGAAGAGTTGCCGCTGGCGGCCGAGGATCGCGCCGCCGGGGTCGTACGCCACGCGTGGGCGCACTTGGGTTGCCTTACCCACCACCGACGCGCTCGGGTGCGGGTCGTGTGGCTGCAAACCCCGACGGTGGCGTTGCGGCTGGTGACCAACCAAACGCCCCAGCAATTGAGCGCGGCCTTGGTAGCGCTGCTCTATCGGTACCGCTGGACGGTGGAACTGTTCTTCCGCTGGCTCAAATGCATCCTGGGCAATCGCCACTGGCTGGCCGAGTCCTCGCGCGGCGTCGCGCTGCAACTGTATCTGGCGCTGATCGCGGCGTTGCTGCTGCAACTCTACACCGGCCAACGCCCGAACAAGCGGATGATGGAACTGCTGCAACTGTATCTGCTGGGCTGGGCCAGCACGGACGATATCGACGCCGCACTGCGACAGCTCGGTGCAAAAAAAGCGGCCCAGTAAACGAACAGGCGGTTTGGCGAGCTACGACCGTCAGGGCGGCGCATTGCCTTCCATCGAGCTGGGCTCGCTGACCGGGTCTCGACTACACACTTACCACGTACTCCCTGCCCCGGCCTTCAGACGCTCAGCCACTCCCATGCCGAACACTATTGGCGGGGCGCTTGCCCTACAAATCAGGCGATTCTAATTATCGAAAAGCGATATTATTGCTGGACGGGGCGGGCCGGGGGTGGTATGATGGGGATAGTTGTTTGACATAGGAAGAGGGGTGTACAGAAACCAAGGGAATGGCAGATCGGAGATTGGAGATCTCAGAGAGACGGCGAAGGATCGTCGGTTGGAAGGGGAAGGTTTCCACTAATGGCGTTTTTCCAAAACGAAGCCAAGTTGAAAATCCGTAAGTATTTTGTGATGAAGTCATTACACAAAATGCAAGGTGGGTTTGACCGAAGAAAACGAACCCAAATCGGGGCATTTTTGGGTGGAAAATGGGTTCGTTTTGGCAGGAACGAACCCAAAACTCACTTCTTGAGGGTGGAGAAGCCGTTACCCTCGTCGAAGTAGGTGGCCCCGTTGAACTGGGTGACGTGGAGGTACTGGTGCCAGACGACGTTGCTGAGATCGCAACTGGTTTCCAAATTGTGGACCTCGATGGGGGTGAACCTGGCCGTTTCCGACACCAGCGCTTCGAGAAGAACCCGTCCGTCCATGGGTTCGGGAGGGGAGACGCCGAGGATGTGGAGGATGGTGGGGGCGAGATCGGCGTTGCCCGAAGGCAATTGGTCGATCGAGCCATGATGAAAATCGGGGCCGGCGGCCACGAGCGTGTTTCGCATATCGAACGGACTAAAGCTGGAGTGGCTGCCGCGACCGACTCCCAGCCCCACGCTTCCGAACGAGACGTTGTCGCTCACGATCAAGCCCGGAACGTCGGACTGATTCGTATCGTTGTTCCAGCGCAACGTGAGGACGATATCGGGAGCGTCGGGCGAATTGATTCGGACCTGATCGAGGGTAAACGTGCCGGGCATAGGCTCCTGCGTCAGGATGACGCCCGCGAGATTCCACTGTTGAAGGAACTCGACGATTTTTCGGGCAAGTTCCTTGTCGTGGCCGATGACGTACAGCAGGACCGAGGCGCCGTTGCCCACGACCACGACATCGCCATTTTGCGGCGGTTGCTCGAACTCGCGCGCGGCAGGAAAACCCGCCCTGTGCAGCAGATCGGCGACATCCACCGCGCGGATGATTGTTGAGAACCCATGGTCGGAAACCACGAAGACATCCGTCCGCTTGCGTTCCCCTTTCGCCTCCAATTGGTGGAGGACAAGCGCCAGATCCGCGTCCACACTTTTCAGCGCGGCCAGCGCCTTGTCCGAACCGGGCCACGTCTTGTGTTGGGTGATGTCGGGATCGCTCAACCACAGCAACGAAAACGCCGGGACGCCCGCGCCCCAAAGCGAATCGACCAGCGCATGGGTTGTCGCGCTGTCTTCACACGTGTTCGGCGCATCGAACTGCGGGTCTTCGTAAAGCTTCACGCGGGCGCGGTTGAATCGGTCGAACAACAGCGCGACCGGTTTGGTGCCCGCGACCGCCACGTTGCGTCCCGCAGCCCGGAGAATCTCGGGGAGCGTCGGCAGACGCAGATAGTGTCCGCCGCTGAGTTCGTCGCCTTTCACAATGGAGTCGACGGCCTCGACATTGACGCGGTTGAGCGGATTGATGCCGGGGCGGTACTCGCGATTGGCGACGATGCCGTTGCGGTTCGGATAGGCGCCTGTGGCCATGGCTACGCCGTTGACCTCCGTGGAACTGGGGAACACGGCGTGGTGATTCTGGAAGAACACGCCGTCATGGGCCAGTTGGTAGAGCGTCGGCATATTCTGTTTCGTGACAAAGTCGGGACGGAGACCGTCGCACACGACCAAGACGACGTGTTCGGCCTTGCCCGCGGCGAGAACGCGGAAGGCGGCGCAAAAGAATGCAGAGACGAAGAAGAACCGCTTCATGTCATGCCGATGGTGACAAGAAAACTTTGCAGGATGCAACGGCAAAGTGGCTATGATACGCTGACATCATGAATGTGCTGGTAACAGGAGGCGCGGGATTCATTGGTTCGCACGTGGTCGACGCGATGCTGGCGCAGAGCCATACCGTCACGGTGGTGGACGATTTCAACGATTTCTACGATCCTGTGTTAAAACGACGTAACATTGCGGGTTTCGGCAACCAAACGCGCGTTATCGAGGCTGATATTCGCGACCCGGCATCGTTGCGTCCCGTGTTCGAGCAGGGCCGGTTCGAAGCGGTGCTGCATTTTGCGGCCCGGGCGGGGGTGCGGGCGTCCATTACCCAGGCCCGGCTCTACACAGAGGTCAACGTCCTTGGCACCCAGAACGTGTTGGAACTGGCGCGCGAGTTTGGCGTGAGGAAACTCATCTTCGCGTCTTCGTCAAGCGTGTACGGCCTGAACCACAAGGTTCCCTTTCAGGAAGACGCCCCGAATCTTCAACCGATTTCCCCGTACGCGGCCACGAAGCTTGCCGGCGAGGCGCTGTGCCACGTGTATCACCATCTGTACGGGCTCGACACGGTTTGCCTGCGGCTGTTCGCGGCGTACGGTTCGCGACAACGGCCCGACCTGGCGATCCACAAGTTCACCAGCGCCATCCTGCGCGGGAAACCGGTGGAAGTGTACGGCGACGGCACCGCGCGGCGCGATTACACCCACGTGGAGGACATCGTGCAAGGCGTGCTGGCGTGCTGCCACCGAGAATTCGGTTACGAGATCATCAACCTCGGCGAATCACGGACCGTTGAGTTGCGCGAGCTGGTGCAACTGATCGAGCGGGCGGTCGGGAAGAAGGCGCAGATTCGGCAGATGCCCGGACAGGCGGGCGATGTGCCGGTCACCTACGCGGACATTTCAAAGGCCAGACGGCTGCTGGGTTACAACCCGCAAGTGAGCATCGAAAGTGGAATCGAACGATTTGTGGATTGGTTTCGAAAGCAAACATGAAGATCGAGTTGCCCGCGGGAGATTTCGACGCGTACATTTTTGACTGCGACGGCACGCTCGCCGACACGATGCCGTTGCACTACAAGGCATGGTGCGCGGTGCTGAAGGAGCACGAGTGCGATTTTCCGGAAGCGTTGTTTTACGAACTCGGCGGCGTGCCGACGGATCGGATCGTCGAGGTTCTCAACGAACGCCACGGCTATTCGCTGCCCGTGAAAGGCACCGCGGCCTACAAGGACAGCCTGTTTGTCGAGATGATTCCGCAAATACTGCCCATTGAACCGGTGGTGGAACTGGTCCACCAGTTTTACGGATTGAAGCCGCTGGCGGTCGCGTCGGGCGGGAAACGGGAAATCGTGACCAAGACGCTCCATGCGTTGGGAATCCTCGGGAAGTTTCAGGCCGTTGTCACCGCGGAAGATTGTCAGCATGGCAAACCCGCACCGGACCCGTTTCTGGAAGCGGCGCGGCGGCTTGGGGTCGCTCCGGAGAAATGCCTTGTTTTCGAGGACACAACCGCGGGCATCACCGCCGCCCGGGCCGCCAACATGCAGTGGGTGCTCGTGAAACCGCCGGGTCGCAAACCGTGAACGACGAACAGATCACACGACTGCTGCAGGACCTCGTGCGGACGGCGAGTGTCGATCCCCACGGCGACCCGGGCACGACGGTTCAAAACGTCGGCGAAGCACGCATTGCCGAGTACGTGGCCGACGTTCTCCGCAAACTCGCGCTCGACGTGGAAGTGCATGAAGTCGAGCCGGGACGTCCCAATGTCATCGGCAAGTTTTCCTCGCGTGGCGGGCGAAAGGTTGTCGCGTTCGCGCCGCATACGGACACCGTCAGCGTTGCCGGGATGACGATCGACCCGTTTGCCGCCGAGATTCGCGAGGGCAGACTGTACGGCCGCGGCGCGAGTGACACCAAGGGATCGCTGGCGGCCATGTTGGCCGGACTCACCAACGCGGTGCGCCGAAGGGAATTTCGCGAGGGCGACCTCGACGTCTGTTTTTGCGCATTGATGGGCGAGGAAAGCGGCAACGACGGGGTCCGGGCGCTCGTGCAGCGCGGGTTCAAGGCCGATTTTGCCGTCGCCGGCGAGCCGACAAACTGCCGGGTGGTCAACACCCACAAAGGCGCGATCACATTCAAGATCATCACCCGGGGCAAGAGCGTCCATAGTTCCGCGCCCGGGCGCGGCGAAAGCGCGATCAAGAAGATGGCGGGGGTGGTGAATTATTTGCTGGGCGAATACGCCGACTCGCTCCGGCAGATCCACGACCCGGTGCTCGGCTCCCCCACGACCAATATCGGCACCATCCGCGGCGGCTCGCAAACGAACATCGTGCCGGACTACTGCGAGATTGAGATCGATCGCCGCACGGTGCCCGGCGAGAATCACGACGAAATCCTGCGGCATCTGCGCGACCACTTATCCGCGGAAGTCGAGATGATCGGGGTATGCGCGCCGCTGTACACGGACCCGGAGAATCCGTTCATCCGCGCGCTTGGCCAGGAGACCGCGGGCGCGCCGTGGTTTTGTGACGCGGCCATTCTTGCGGAACACGGCATCCCGGCGGTCGCCTTCGGTCCCGGCGACATCGCGCAGGCGCACACGGCCGATGAGTTCGTCGAGTTGGGCGAAGTGTTTCGCGCGGCGCGGATCATAGAGGAGTTTTTACTGTCTGGCGGCGAGACTCCCGAAGCGGGTGATGTGCCGCGCGGCGAGAGAGAGGAAAATTGAATTTGAAAAAACAGCCCGTCTGTCGCAATCTGAGGGTGGTGACGGCAACGCAATGATGATGATGAGGAACCAAATGCGAATGCACATTTCAGGGCGAACATCTTTGGGAATGGTTTTGGGGCTTACGTTCGTGGCGTTGATGGGCGCAGTGGCCGTACAGGGGGCGACGCTCAAGAAGATCGTCGCCGTGTCGCGGTTTGAGAACAAGACTTCGTGGAAGGGCCAGGTTTCGCTCGACGACGGCATGGCGGATCAGTTGACGGATGCGCTGATGCAAAGCGGGCAGTTCACGGTGATGGAACGCCAGACGCTCGGCGATGTAACGGCGGAACAGGACCTCGCCAACAGCGGTCGCGCACAGAAATCGCAGTCGGCGCAGACGGGCAAACTCGTCAACGCGCAAATTCTCGTCAAAGGCACGGTCACTGAATTTGAACAGAACAGCAGCGGCAGCGCCTCGGGCGTGGGTTTCGGCGGGTTCAACATCGGCAACAAGCGCGACGAGGCGCACGTGGGGTTGATCATTCGTTTGATCGACACGACCACCGGCGAAGTGCTGATTTCACAGCGGGTTGAGGGCAAGGCCGCTTCGGGCGGGGTAAAATTCGGGATGGATGTCGCGGGCGTGCAGTTCGGCACGTCGGGCTTCTCCAAGACGCCGCTGGGCAAGGCCACGCAGGAAGCCATTGACAATGCCGTCGCCATGATCGCGGCGAAGCTGAAGGGGGTTCCGTTTGAGGCGCACGTGATCAAGGTCACCGACGACGAAATGCTCATCAGCGGCGGGGAGAAGACGGGCGAAGCCGTGGGCGACGTCTACACCGTGTACAGCGTTGGGGAAAACCTGGTTGATCCGACGACGGGCGAACAGCTTGGCTCGGAGTTGGCCAAGAAGGGAACGGTCAAGGTGACCGATGTCAAGGAGAAGTACGCGAAAGCCAAATCCGACGGCCCATTGACGGGCATCAAGGCCGGCGACATTGTCAGGGCGCAATAATCCCGGGAGAATTCGTCATGATGAACAGATTGATTTCAGTGGTGGCCGCGGTGGGGTTGTTGGTTGCCTGTGGTTGTGAGAGTGTGAACCAGGGCGCGAATCAAGCGGGACAGGGTGTTGGCGGCGCGATGCGCGTGCCCAATTCTGTCAGCGAAGGCGCGGCCCAAGGCGTGGCCGGCCAACCTTCCCCGAATCCGTACAACCGCTAAGCATTCGTTTGTAATTCGTGATGCAGGATGCTGAGCGTATAAATCGCAGCCGTGTCGGCGCGGAGCACGAGCGGGCCGAGGGAGAGCGGCAGACAGCCTGCGGATTTCGCGAGAGCGAGTTCGGCGGGCGTGAAATCGCCTTCGGGGCCGATGAGGATCAGAATGGATGAGGGTTTCGCGGCCACACCGAGGATGGCCTTCAGCGGTTTTGAATCAGGCTGGAGCGAGCCGATCAGTTTCAGGTCGAACTTACCGGGTGAGGTGAGGAAATCGCGCGCCTTCTGCGGCGGCTGAATCTCCGGCAGCCAGTTGTTGCCGCATTGCTTGCACGCATCGAGGGCGATCCCGCGCCAGCGTTCGATCCGTTTGGAATCTTCATCGAGTTTCACGACAGACCGCTCCGATATCAACGGGACGATGGACGCCACGCCCAATTCCGTCGCCTTCTGCACGATCAGATCCATGTTTTTTTTCGGAATCGCTTGAGCCAGCGTGATGCGACAGGGAAGCGATGGGGTGTTGGAGCGCTGGAGTATCGTCAGGCGCACTGAATCCTTCGTAATCTCGGTGAGGCTCACCTGCGCCTCGTGTCCGCGCCCGTCGAACACATTCAACGCGTCACCGACCTTCAATCGAAGCACGTGCAGCGCATGATGAGCTTCCTCAGCACGGAGCAGAGGTTGTTGGAGATTCGGCAGATAAAATCGGTGCATGGACTATCGGCCGCCGAAGAAGCGCCGGGCCTTTTCGAGAAAGGATTTGAGTTGCGGGTAGGAGTCTTCACTGGCAAGCGCGGCGAACTCGTCGAGTTTCTCGCGTTGCGCGTGGGAGAGCCGGGCGGGCACTTCGACCATGACGCGCACGTGTTGGTCGCCGTGGCCACGGCCATGCACGTTGGGCATGCCTTTCCCGCGCAGGCGAAAGAGCGTGTTGCTTTGCGTGCCGGCGGGAATCTTCAGGCGCGCGGGACCGGTGAGCGTCGGGACTTCGATTTCGCCGCCGAGGGCCGCAGTGGGAAAACTGATGGGCACGTCGCACACCAGGTCGTCTCCGTGGCGGGAGAAGATGTCGTGCTCCCGAACGTGAACGACGACGTAGAGATCGCCTGCCGGGCCGCCTCGCATGCCCGCTTCTCCGTTGCTGGAGCTGCGTAGGCGCGAACCGTCTTCGATGCCGGCGGGGATGCCGACTTTCAGTTTATTGCGGTGTTGCGCGCGCCCTTCGCCGCCGCAACGTTTGCACGGCTTCGTGAGAATCTGGCCGGTGCCGTTGCAACGCGGACAGGTGGCGGCCACCGTGAAAAAACCACGGGAATGGGCCACTTGGCCCTGGCCACGACACGTCGGGCAGGTTTCGGCCTTGCCGCCCTCGGCAGCGCCGCGACCGTTGCATTCGGCACACGTATCAAGCTTGGTGAACGTGATTTCCTTTTCGGAGCCGCGCGCCGCCTCTTCGAGATCGACTTCCAAATCGTAACGCAGATCGTTGCCGCGCTGCGCGCCGCTACGGGGGCGACGGCCACCACCACCGCTGCCGAAAGCCTGTTCGATGAAATCATCAAAAATGCCGCCGCCCGCGCCGCCGAACACATCGCGGAAAACTTCAAACGGGTCGTGAAACCCGCCTTGATACTGAGGACCGCCCGCGCCGGCTCCGCCACCTGGGGCAAACGCCGCGTGGCCAAAGTGGTCGTAAGCGGCGCGTTTCTGCTGGTCGCTGAGCACTTCGTAGGCTTCGCCGAGTTCCTTGAAGTTCTCTTCAGCTTCCTTGTTGCCAGGATTCTTGTCGGGATGGTACTTGAGCGCGAGCTTGCGATAGGCTTTCTTGATTTCCTCCTCCGAACCCGTGCGTGCAACGCCCAGCACCTCGTAGTAATCGCGCTTGGTCATTCTGGGACTTCAGACTCCAACGAGGAGGTTTCAGACTGCCCCGAGGGCTGACCTTTGCTGACGACGACACGCGCGGGACGCAGGAGACGGTCGGCGAGTTTGTAGCCGCGCTGAAGTTGTTCGATGACATGGCCTTCGGGGTATTCGTCGGACTCGATTTGGTTGACGGCTTCGTGGAGGTTCGGGTCGAACGGATCGCCTGCCCGTGCGACTACTTCCTGAAGGCCAAACTCGACGAGCGAGCGACGAAACTGGCTGTAGACTTGGGTGATGCCATCGAGAAGCGGAGAATCGTCCGCACCGTGCTTTTGGGAGGCGTCGATGGCGCGTTCGAGGTTGTCGAGCCCGGGCAACAGCGCGGCCAACACGCGTTCCGTAGTGAAACGAGCCAACTCCTCCTTCTCGCGCGCGACCCGTTTGCGGTAGTTGTCGAGTTCGGCGGCGGCACGGAGGTATTTGTCCCAGTTCTCGTCAGCCTTGGCAGCCTTGGCCTTCAAGTCGTCAAGTTCATCCAGGGAAATGGAATCAACAGGTTCGACCGGGACTTCGTTCCCGAAAGCCTTGCCAGCCGGGGATTCGCCCTCGCCGGGCGGCGCGCTTTCGGCCGCATCTGCGGGGGGCGTATGTTTTGCGTGTTTGTTTTTCGCGCTCATAGGAAACTTGCGTGACTACAATGGAGGAGAGCTAGGGTTTTTTCAAGTATTTGACCATCCGCAGGGTGTTACCGGTCTGGTCATTGGAGCTGTACTGCACTTCGTCCATGAAATTGCGCATAATGGGGATGCCGTAGCCGCCCCGTTTCATTTCGCGAAGGTCGTTCTCCATGTCGGTGGGACGATAGTTGGCAAAATCGAACCGTTGACCGTGGTCATTGATTTCGATGACGAGGCTCCCGCCTTCGGTGCGGATATCGAGGCGGATCTCAGGGTCGCGGTGTTGCCAGCACCACTTCTTGTCGGGCGAGTAAGCGTGCTTGACGACGTTGGAGCAGGCTTCGTCAACGGCCATTTCGATTTTGGCGATTTCGCTTTCGTCGAACCCGACCTTGCGGGCAAGGTCGCCGACGATGGGGCGGATGTAGGCAAGGTAGCTTCCGTGGCCCGGCGTTTGGAGGAACAGCTTGTCGGCCGACTCTTCGCGGCGGATGTTGTCGGGCAGATCCATATAACTTCACAGAATGCGGTTTACTTCGTTCCAAAACTGGCGACGGCGTCCTCTTCGGTATTGTGGACTCGGAGAACCTTGGTAAAGCCAAGCAACTCGATGATTTTGTAGACCCGATCCGGAACGTTGAGCAGGCGGACGTCGCCGTTGTGTTCGCGCGCCTGTTTGGCGAACCCAATCAGCGCCCCGATACCGGCGCTGCCGACATAATCGAGTCCACCGCAATCGAGGACTACGCAATGCTTGCCCTCTTGGAAAAGGGCGTGGAGTTGTCCTTCGAGGCGCGGGAACGAATACATGTCCAGCGAGCCGCTTAAGCGGATAATCTGGACAAGGCCGCGGGGCTCACGTTCGATCCGAAACTCTTTCATCCAGGCTACGTCCTTTCGTTTGCCAGTTTCGCATCCCAAGGCGCAAATATACACCCGCCTATTGGCGCACCCGATGGAGATACCTTTGGAGAATCAACCGCGATCTTCTCCCCTCGATCCACGAATGTAACAATACAATGAAACCAACGCGAAAAAAAGCGCGATTTCATCTACTGCGGAGCCAGATTCGTCAAAGATCCATGCGGGGATCAACGCAGAATGGGAGGGCGTTCGGTTGCATGGTACCCAATGCAAGTCACCAGATAGACCTCGCGATTCAGCCCTGTATACATCGGCACTTGCACATGGCAGGGTGCTCCGACCCGCTCGAAATGAGAGCGGAGTTGCTTCATCGAGTCATCAGTGGGCTTGGGGAGCACGGCCACGGCGGATCGGCCCTCGAACTTCCGGAGGTCCGTCCAATAGCGGTAGCCCAGCGCTTGAGTGCCGGTGGCTCCGATGGCGTACATGTTAACGCATTCATCGGGCGCATGCAGGTAAAAGCCAATTTCAGCGGCGATATTGTACTTGTCCATCCCCAGCACGAACGGTTCCTGGTTTGTCTCGCTTCGGATACGCGACCGTGCGGCATCCACTTCCGGGGCGAGCGCTCGCCAGCCACCGGCCTGCTTGTACGCGAACCGCTTTGGAAACCCCCACGCCAAAATTGTTAGACCGAACATGATGTACAGCCCGCAGATCGCGACCGTCACCCACGCACCGCGACGCCACCATTTCGCTCGTCGAGGCTTCGTACTGCCGAATCCGTCCAGCGCGATAGCCGCCGCGCCTAGCGTCAGCGATAGAAAGGCAGGCGCAGTCCAGTTCACATGGATCTGCGTTTTGAAGCTGGCGGCGGCAAACAGCAGGAATAGCGGAAGCGAGAATGAAGCGACGAAGTTCCAACGGTCATCGCGCTGCAGCCAGCCGCGACGGATGCCGTATGTCGTAGCATTGACGAACAAAGCGAAGAGTAGCGGCGTAAGTATACCAACTTGATAGCCCCAGAATACCGCCACGTCCCTCAAGGCGTTCTTCGGCGTCCCAGCTGTGCGCGCGGACTGAAAGAGAAACGAGGCCCATTCATGCTGCGCGTTCCAAATAATCACTGGGCTGAATACCGCGAGCGCGATGGGCAAGGCGAACCATGGCTGCGGACGGCGCAGCCAGTGGCGGTGATTCGGCGACAGGAGCAGGAACCACAGCAGCGACGGTGCGAGCAGTAACGCGTAGTACTTGGAGAGCAGCGCCCCGCCAAAGGCTACGCCTGCTGCCAGCCAGTAGCTGGCGTGGTCCGTATGCAGCGCCTTGGAAATCAGGTACAACGTTGCCACCCAGAAGAACAACGTTGGCCCATCGGGGGTCACGATCAGGCCCGCACCGATGTAGATCGGCAACAGCGTGAACAATAGCGTCGCCAAGAGCGCCACCCGCCTCCCGAACCACATGCGGCCCGTCAAAAACAGGAGACCGGCAGTTGCGATCCACAGCATGATGGTCGCGAAGCGCACGCCCAGAGGCGTGTCCCCGAACAGCGTTGTACCGAGTGTAATAACCCAGGCGACCATCGGCGGATGATCGAAATAGCCGGGCGCAGGATGTTTCGAGTACGTCCAATAGTACGCTTCTTCAGGCAGAAGTCCCAGCACGCCACAGAGCCAGAGACGGAGCAGGGTCAACACGGTAACCATGGCAAGGACGGCAAGCCACAAGCCCCTGTCGGGTTTACGTGGTGTCGTGATGGAATTATCCACTGACATGGATGTTGTCACAGTAACTGCAGCATGGGATTATTCTTGCACGTCGGGTTCCGCTGCGTCGAGACGGAAACACGGCGCCACCTCATTTACGCATACCTGTTTGGAACTTCGCCGAGCGTATCGACGTGTTGGGGAGGCGTTGGCAGAGGTGGACGGTTACAACGATGTCACGGGACGAGCCGGATGCGGTAGAAGCGGGAGGGCAAGTTCGTGGCACCAAAGGAGTCGAGGTAATTGGCGGTTTTGTCCCCGCTGCCGCCGACGATTGTCTGAGAAGGAGCGATGTCCACGAAGTTATTCGTATTGTAACCGCCATCCGCGGCTTGCACGATATTGGTGTGACCTCCGGCGGTGGACCACGTGACCGCGATGTCCGTCCCCGACCGTGCCAGGGAAGTGATTCGCAGTACTGAGGCGCTGTTGGTCGGTATCGTGCCCGCTAGGAATTCGGCCATGTTGTTCTGGCCATCGCCATCCGGATCCGCCGCCGCATCTGCCTGCGGACAGTTGGTGCAACCAAAATACTGCAATTGCCAGCAGAGGAACGGATCCATCAGGGTCACCGTCGCGCTGCCGGCCATGGTCGCAGTGCAGCCTGCGGTTGCGTCGACCGCCACCACCGTGTAGCTGCCCGCCACCGCCTGATTGCCAAGCGACAACGCCGAGCCCGTGCCCGCCGTCGGCAGGCCGGTCGGGTTGCCGTTCAACAACAGTTGGTAATTCACACCCGATTGCGATCCATCCAAGCCGACAGCCACCGGGCTGCCGGCAGCGCAGCACGAACCACCACCAGTTACATTGAACACTGTCGGCAACGGGTTGACCGTGACCGAGAGGGTGGCGGCGGTGCCGTTGCACCCATTGGCATTGGCGGGCGTGACTGCTACGAGGCCGCTGGTGGAACCCCAATTGACGGTGATCGAAGTGCTTCCCTGGCCGCTGGCGATGCTGGTCCCCGCCGGCGCAGTCCACGCATAAGTCGTCGCGCCGTTAACATTGGAAATCGAATACGCGACTCCGTTTGACCCTGCACAGAGAGTAGATAGGCCGCTAATGGCCCCGGCGGTATCCACCCCGGTGACTGTCACAGCCAGACTGCTTGGCGTGCCGTTGCACCCGTTGGCATTGACCGGCGTTACCGTCACGTTGTCCGAAACCGCCGCACACCCGTAGTTGACTATGACCGAGGTTGTGCCTTGGCCACTGGCGACGCTTGCCCCGGCCGGCACCGTCCACGCATACGTCGTGGCGCCGCTTACGATGGATATCGAGTACGCCACCCCATTCTCCCCAACGTTGACAGCCGTCGAACCAGAGATACCACCGGCTGCCCCCACAGGGGTAACCGTCACCGCAAAGTTGCTGGGCGCGCCGCTGCCGTTGCTATTGGAGGGGGTGACCGTCACGTTACCAGAGACTGCTGAACAGCCGAAATTGACGGTGATGGAGGTGCTGCCCTGACCGTTGGTGATCGTGGCGCCGGTCGGCACCGTCCAGGTGTACGTGGTCGCGCCACTCACGCTCGAAATCGAATAGGACACATTCGTCTGCCCGGTGCTCACCGGTGAAGTTCCCGTAATGGGGCCCGCAGGTGCGGTGAAGATCACGTCGAGGTTCACTTGTCCCGACACGTTGGTGTCGATCAAGTAAGTCAGACCCGGGTTCGGCGTCGTGCCGATGCTCACGCCGTTGTACGTGAGCGTGCCCGTGTAGGTGAACAGCGTGTACGTGGCGTTGCTGAACCCGCCAGCATCGGTGATGTTCAACGTTCCACCCAGCGTCAAGTTACCGTTCACCGCCGTCAGATCACCCGTGGGATTGACTCCGGTGATCCCCAAGTCATAGTCGATCGTCGCGCCGCTCAACACCAGATCGTTGCTGGTGGTTATCGTCCCGATGGAGAAGCCGGGTGACAATGCGCCTAGGATGGTCGTGGTGCCGATGATCGTGCCATCGCCGCGCATGGTGGCATTGTTTGTAATGACCAGACCATTGCCAAACTGATGGAACCCAAAACCACCCGGTGCCATTACGAAACTCGCGGCGTCGGTGCCGTCGCCGACGACGAACGCTTGGTTGTTGGTCACTAGCGTGTCGCTGCTGTTGAGCAGGCCGCCGCTGAACTGGATGACGCTGTTCACGTCATTCGTCAGAACCAGTTGATTGACCGTCACCGTGCCACTGTTCAGGATGACCGTGCCACCGCGCACATCCAATGCGCCGTTGCCCAGATCGTTGGTTACAGTCAGGCTGCCGCCAGAGATCGTCATTAGATTGAGTGAGGAACCACCGCTGACGCCGACTACCATGTTCGGGGCCAGTACCGCTCCGCTATTCGCCACCGTCAATGAATTGCTGGATCCAGCGTAGCCGAGATCCAACTCGCCTGAGTTCTGCCAGACCGAGCCGCTCCCCGTGATCAGAACCGTGTTGTTGCTACTGGAAGCCGTGACGCCCACTTGCGCGCCCCCGCTTGATACAACACTGCTGTTGGTGATAGTCAAGCTGGCGTTCCCGCCTGTATTGCCGACCAGGATACCCACGAAACTGTCGTTGTCGGCTAGGACTGCAGAGTCGTTGACCACGACGATACCGTTGGCGTCGATGACCAGTTGTTGCAGGACAGACAATGGCGTGTCTGTGCCGGCGTCGCTCAATAACAGCGTGTTGCTGTCCGGGGCGGAGGCGGCGACGGTGAGGTTGCTGATGACGAGCGAACCGGGGAAACTCCCCGAGGTCGTGGCATCGATGGTGACCGTCTTGCTGCTGGCATTGAGGATAACATCTGCCAAATCGATTAACGAAGGCGCGGTCCCTTGCGACCAATTCTCGTCCGTCTCCCATTTTCCATCGGTATCGCTCACCCAATTATTGGTCGCGGCGACGGGCGGGAGATTGGTGTTCAGGGTGCCATTGTTTTCCAGCGTCGAAAAGAATTGAACGATCCCGTTGGTGGCCGTGATCGTGCCGTTATTGACGACCGCGCCGACGAAATTGACAGTGGTGAAATTGATCGCGTCGAGATCCCCGTTGTTGGTAACGATGCCGGTGAAAGTCAGTGTCCCCCCGCAATCGGCCTCGATTGTGCCGCCGTTATCGACCAGTACATTGGCGTTGATCGTGCCGCAGCCGGTGAGGAACGCATTGGCGAGGATGTGCAAGTCGTTGGCGAAGGAATGCACACCGCCGAGCAGATGGTAGGTGGCCGCGTCCGTACTGTCGCCGACGACAAACTGCTGGGTATTGGTCACGACCGCCGCCTTGGCGTTGAGCGCACCATCGGCAAGACTCACAACGCTGTTGGCGCCATTGGTGGCGACGAAGGAGTCCACGGTCACCGAACCACCGATAAACGTGAGCGCACCACGGCGGATGTCGAGCGTGCCGGTGCTCAGTGAGTTGGTGGCGTACAGGTTGCCATTGGTGATGACTGTGATGCCGTTGCCAATGGAGGATGTTCCGAAACCGACGTAGATGTTGCTGGCAACGACAGAGCCGCCGCTGTCGATATTGAGCAGGTTGGTGCGGCCGAGGTTGCCGAGCAAAAAGTTGCCGCTGTTCTGCCAGATCGCGCCGTTGCTAACGACCCGCACCGTATTATTGCTGCTGGAAACCGTAGCGCCCACTTGGGCGCTGGCGCCAAACACGGCACCACCGTTGGTGATGGTCAAATTGGCCTTGGCGCCCGTGTTGCCGACCAGGATATCAACGAACGCACTGTTGGTGGCCAGCACCGCCGAATGGTTGAGCACGACGGCGCCGTTGGTGTCGATGACCAGTTGTTGACGGAGTGCCAACGGCGTTGCTGTGCCGGCATTGCTCAGCAACAGCGTGTTGATCGCGCCGCCGGGGGCAGATACGGTCAGGTTGCTGAGGATCATGCATCCGTTGATGGCGTTGCTGAGAACCGTCGTCACATCAATGGTAACGGTCTTCGTGCTGGCATTGGTGACGCAATCCGCCGGATCGGCAATGGACGGCACGGCGCTCCGCGACCAGTTGGCACTCGTCTCCCATTTGCCGCTGGTGGCGTTGGCCCAACTATCGGTCGTGCTGGGCGGGATGTTTGTGATGATGGTGCCGAAATTCTGCACCGTGTTGGAGAAATGGATGAAGCCGTCTATGCCGTTGATCGTGCCGAAATTGACGACCGCGCCGAGAAAATTGACGGTGGTGCCGTTGACCGCGCTGAACGCGCCGTTGTTGGTGACGATACCGGTAAAGGTGAGCGTTCCGCCGCAATTGGCCTGCACCGTGGCGCCGGTATCGATCAGCACGGTGCCGGTGATTGTGCCACAGCCGGTGAGGAACGCGGCATTGCGAATGTGCAGGCTGTTGGCAAAGGAATGCACGCCGCCGAGCAGGTTAAAGATGGCCACATTTGTGCCGTTGCCGACGGCAAACTGCTGGGTATTGGTCACGGCAGTGCCACTTGTCTGAAGCATGCCGCCGGTGAAGACCATGCTGGACGCGACGCCGTTGGTCAGCAGCAACCGATTCGCCGTCACCGTGCCGCTATTCAGCGTCAGGGTGCCCTGACGCACGACGAGGTTGCTGGCGAAGGAGTGGGCGCCGGAGAGGGCGATGTAGTTGGCATTGGTACCCGGGTTGCCAATGACGAAGGGCTGGTTATTGGTGATAAAAGCAGAACTGGCCACGAGAGTGCCGCCATTGAAGGTGATGACACTGTTCGCGCCGTTCGTGGCGATGAGGGAATCCGTGGTCACCGATCCGCCGTTGAGGAGCAGGCTGCCAAGACCACCGAATTGACTGACCACCAGCGCGCCATTGCCGTTGTTGGTCACAAACAGGCTGCCGCTATCCACGCGGAGGATGTTGTTGGAGGCAAGCCCGAAAAAGCTCGCGTCGGATTGGCCAATGATCGCGGAGTTGGCCAGGACCGAGCCGCCGGAGATCGCCAACAGATTGCTTCCGCTGTACGACCCGACAACAAGACCCGCGTTGTTATTCCAGACCGAGCCGCTGCCGCTGACCACCACGGTGTTGGTGCCACTGAAACTGTTGCCGATGTAGCCGTTGGCGTCAACGATCAGACCGCCGTTACTGATCACCATACTGTTGTGGCTGCACTCATTTCCCATCTGAAGGTCACTTTGAATGCTCCAAACGGAGCCGCTCCCGGTGACCAACACGAAGTTGTTGCTGGTGGGGCCGGCAAACCCGCCTCCTCCCAGGTAGCCAAAGTCGCTACGCACCACGCCCCCCGCGCTGATTACCAGGGTGTTGCTGCAGCCAAGATAGCTTCCGACGGCAAGTTTCCCGCTGACGTTCCAGACCGAGCCGGTCCCGGTGACGAGCACCGAGTTGTTGCTGGAGGCATTGCTGTGGCCCAAGGTGCTGAGCCCGCTAAACACGCTACCGCCATTGCTGATGATCAAACTGTTGTCCCAACTGGAATCGCCGTATCCCACGTAAAAATCGTATAAATTATTCCAAACGGTGTTGGTGCCGGTAACCAGCGCGTTGTTATTGTGGTTGACACCCCCGGTATCTCCCGCACCCACTTCGGCAACGGTGCTGAAAAGTGTTCCGCCATTGCTGACAGTCAAGCTGGCGTTCCCGCCCGTGTTACCCACAATGACATTAAAGAAGAGATCAGCATTGTCGTTGGGGAGCGACATGGCTGAGTTGTCGATCACCACGACACCGTTGGTGTCGATGAGAAGACTCTGCTGGAGGGTCAACGGGGTTGCCTGGCCGGCGCCGGTCAGCAAGAGCGTGTTGGTGGTGTTCTTGGGCGCGGCCACAGTCAGGTAGTTAATGGTCAGCGTGTCCGGCGTATTGGTGGTAATGGCGTCGATCGTCACGGTCTTGCTGGCAGCATTCGTGATCAACAGCGCGGGCTGGCTGTCCGTCGGCGCGCCCGCCGACCAATGCGCGCCGGTCTCCCATTTGCCGCTGATGACACTGAGCCATTTATTAATGGCGTTGGTCTGGATATTCGTGCGGATCGTGCCGGTGTTTTGTGGCAGGGAGGAAAAATTGACGTAACCATTGACGGAATTGATTGTGCCAGAGTTGACGACGGGCCCGAGGAAGTTGACGGTGGTGGCATTGATCACATTGAAGTTACCCTGATTGGTAACGGCACCGGTGAACGTCAACGTCCCGCCGCAGTCAATCAAGGCGGCACCGTTGGTGTCGACCTGCACGGTGCCGTTGATCGTGCCACAGCCGTCGAGAGTAGCATTGGCGCGGATGCGTAAGCCGTTGCCGAAAGTGTAGATGCCGCCCGTCAACTGGAAGGTCGCCGCGCTGACCGTGTTGCCGACGACGAACTGCTGGCCGTTCGAGATGGTTGTGTTCCCGGTGGTAAATGTGCCGCCGGTGAAGACCATCGAACTGGAAGAAGCGCCATTGGTCATCAGGAAGTTGTCCGCCGTTACGGTGCCGCCATTGAAGGAGAAAATGCCAAGGCGGAAATCGAGCACGCCGCCACCCAATGCGTTCGTGACGTAAAGGCTGCCGCCGGAGACGGTAATGCGGTTGCCGAGAGTGGAGACATCGACGCCAACAGTGGCGTTATCGGCGATGACGGAACCGCCGCTGCCAATGGTGAGCGTGTTCGTATCGCTCCCGTTGAAGCCGATTTGAAGGGCGCCAGCGGTCTGCCACAGCGCGCCGTTACCGCTGACCGTCACCGTGTTGTTCTTGCCGCCCGAACCCAGCTGACTGCTACCAGCATACGTGGAGGCGCCATTCGTAATGGTGAGCGTATTGCCGGTGCTGGCGTCGCCGATGCTGAGCAGACTGGCATTGGTCCAGGTCGAGCCGCTGCCAATGACCACCACCGTATTACTGTTACCACCGGAGCTTACCCCATTGTCACCTACATCAGCCGGTGGTGTCAAACACGCCGGCTCCATTGCTGATCACCAAGTCGTTGCCCGAACCAGACGGACCGATGAAGACGGTTGTGTTGTTCCAAGTCGAGCCGGTGCCAATCACCGATACGGTATTATTGCTGCTGGAAGCAGCGTTTCCCACGATTCCCGTAGTGCAGAACGCATCGGCACCATTGCTGATGATCAATTGGCTGCGTGCGCCCTTATTGCCGATGGTAAGGTTGTTGCGATTGCTCCAGACCGCACCGGTGCCGATGATGTACGCCACATCATTGCTGGCAGCGACCTCGTAGCCAATAATCCCGCTGCCGTTGGAGAGGATCGCGCTGCTAACGAGGCGGAGCGTGTCCAAGAACGTATTGCTACCGACAACGTATGTGCCGTTGCCGACCCAGTTGCTTGCGACCCCACTAATCGTGTTGGTCTGTTTGTTGGCAGTGAATTGCCCGAACGCGGCGTGTGAAAAAAGCATGGCGAAAACGAATACTACGAATTTCGCCATAACTCTGGAATGTGACGTGAAAAACATGCTCACCTACCCAAATAGCACGACGCATGCCTTACACCGCGCCCTCGCCTAAAGGTCTCACTACTAACAAAAAACGGCCCCGGAGTCAATAAATAGCTGGCTTCTGGCTCGAGGCTCCTTAGTGTCGCTCCCATCCGCTGACGAATGCTTCCACGCACTTCGCAAACTCATGCGAATAGCCCCCTTCCAGCACGGCAAAACATGCAAGCGGGGTGGACTTCGGCGCCGGCTGGGTAAGGTCTGCGATTCGCCGGCCGATTTCATGAAACGTCTCGACCTCCAATCCCATGTGCGTGATGGGATCGTTCTTGTACGCGTCGAAACCCGCCGAAACCGCGAGCAAGTCCGGTTGGAATACGCGGACGCGACCCATCGCCTCGTCCAACGTCGCGAGAAAGCGTTCCGGTCCGGTACCCGGTGGCAGTGCGTAATTGAGGCAGTTGCGGTCCGATACGAGGCCGGTACCCGGATAACAGGGCGACTGATGCAACGACGCAAACAAAACCCTCTCGTCACCCCGGAAAATGTCTTCCGTGCCGTTGCCATGGTGGCAATCGAAATCGAGGATGGCGACGCGCCGGACTTTGGGTGAGGACTTGAGCGTCCTGGCCACGGCGATGGCGAGGTTGTTGAGATAGCAAAAGCCCATGATGCGATCGCGTTCGGCGTGGTGGCCGGGTGGTCGCATCAGTGAAAAGGCGGGTCGGCCTGCCAGGGCGTGTTCGGCGGCAAGCAGAGCGCCGCCGGCCGCGAGTTTCGCGATCTCGAAGATCTCGGGGAAAACCGGCGTGTCCGCGTCAGTGAACCCGCCGGTGCGCACGGCGGTGAGCAGCTTACGGGTATGGACCCGCAGAATATCCTCGTCGGCGCATGGCACCGGCGTGACCCACGTGTGGAATTCCTTGTGCAACTGGGCGACGGCGGCACGAACGCGGTCCGGGTTCTCGGGATGGCCGGCGGCGGCGTAGTCGAGACAACGCGGCGAATAGACGATGACCATGCTCGGTTGGGTATCATAACAGCGGGCCGCGGCGGCGCAAACCTATCCTGTTGCATTGACCTGATGCGTGTGCTAGGTTCCCCTGAGTTTTGTGACCTGGCACACTGACTCCCAATGAGGTAGATTACTCCGGATGTAATGTATTTATGGAAGATGACGACAACAAGAAGGCACGGGCACCCCGCCTGAAACGGCCGACGGATGGCCGCGACCCGCGGTTCCCAACGCGATTTATCCTCCTGTGGGTGGTCATCCTGATCATGATCCCGCTGTTCCTCAAGTTCCGGCAGTACCAGACGGACAACGTCGAGGAAATGAAGTACTATAAGTTGCGCAGTCTGGTGGAGCAAGGAGCGGTCAAGACGGCCACCTTGGTTCGCGGTGGCGATACCATCGAGACCCTCAAGGGCGAGTACGAGCAGGCTGATTCGGGTGGCGGGAAGAAGCTGATCAAGTACTCGACGAAAGTTGCCTGGAGCGACAACATCGAGAAGTTTCTGACCGAGCACAATGTCCCGCTGGAGTTTCAACCCGCCAATCAATTGTGGATGAATCTGCTGCTCTCGGTGGCCCCCTTCGTGGTGCTCATCGTGTTGTTGTATTTCATTTTCGCTCGCCAGATCAAGCTGGCCGGCAAAGGCGCAATGAGCTTCGGCAAATCCCGGGCGCGGATGCTGAGTCGTGACAAGAGCAAGGTGACATTCAAGGAAGTTGCCGGGATGCAGGAAGCCAAGGAAGAGGTCGAGGAGATCATTCAATTCCTCAAGGACCCGAAGAAGTTTCAGCGCTTGGGCGGCCGCATCCCGAAGGGCGTGCTGATGGTCGGCCCTCCGGGCACGGGCAAGACGCTGCTGGCCAAGGCCATCGCGGGGGAAGCGGACGTGCCGTTCTTCAGCATCAGCGGCTCGGACTTTGTGGAAATGTTCGTCGGCGTCGGCGCCAGCCGCGTGCGCGACATGTTCGAGCAGGGCAAGAAGAACGCACCCTGCCTGATCTTCATTGATGAAATCGACGCCGTCGGTCGCTCGCGATTTAGCGGCATTGGTGGCGGTCACGACGAGCGCGAGCAGACGCTGAATGCCTTGCTCGTCGAGATGGACGGCTTCGACACACAGGAAGGGGTCATCATCATCGCCGCGACCAATCGGCCCGATGTGTTGGACTCCGCGTTGCTGCGTCCCGGTCGGTTCGACCGCCAGATCGTCATCGACATGCCCGACCTGGTCGGCCGCGAAGAAATTTTGAAAGTTCATGCCCGCGCGGTGAAACTCTCGAAGGACGTGGATTTCACCGTCATCGCCCGTGGCACCCCCGGTTTCTCTGGTGCCGATCTTGCCAATCTCATCAACGAAGCGGCGCTCTTGGGCGCCCGCAACGACAAGAAGGGCGTCGGGATGGAGGAGCTTGAGGAAGCTCGCGACAAGGTGCGTTGGGGCCGCGAGCGCCGTAGCCGGGTGATGGACGAGAAGGACAAAAAGGTCACCGCCTACCACGAAGCCGGCCACGCCCTGGTGATGTACAAGCTGGATTTCACCGAGCCGCTGCACAAAGTCACGATTATTCCCCGCGGCATGTATTTGGGCGCGACTTTCTCGCTGCCGGTAAAGGATAAGTTCCACGAGAGCAAGAAACAGTTGCTCGACGAAGTCGCCGGTATCATGGGGGGACGTATCGCGGAGGAGCTGATTTTTGGCGATTGCACCAGCGGCGCTTCCGGCGACATCAAGCAGGCCACCCACATTGCCCGCAAGATGGTCACCGAATGGGGCATGAGCGAAAAAATCGGGATGGTCAACGTCAGCGAACACGAAGAGCACATGTTCCTGGGACGCGACCTTTTCAAAGGCCGCGAAGTCAGCGAACAGACCGCGCGCGACATCGACGGGGAAGTGCGCCGCATCATCGATGCCGCCTATGGCCGCGCGAAAGAGATTCTCGAGACCCACAAGGAAAAGCTTATCGCGTTGGCCGAAGCGTTGCTCGAATACGAGACGCTCGACGGCGCGGAGATCAAAGAGATCGTCGACACCGGGAAGCTCCAGAATCCACCAGCGCGACCGCCGGGGTTGGCTTCCTCTTCGCCGCCTCCTTTGCAGCCCGAGAAGGCCAAGTCAGAGTTGAAGACAGAACCCTTCCCCACGCCCGGGATTGGGCCGTCGCCGGCGAATGCCTGAGTTCCGCAAGGCTTACGCGCTCACATCGATCACGACGCGACCACGGGTTTTCCCCTCGATCATCTGTCCGCACAATGCGGGCAGGTCATCCAGGCGTGCGGTTCGGGTGATTCGATCGAGCGTTTCCAGCGGCAGTTCGTGCGCCAATCGCTTCCAGGCTGCGTGCCGCCGATCCATCGGCGCGGACCCGGAAGAAACACCGACGAGGCTCACCGCCCGCAGAATGAACGGGTACACCGTGGTGTGAAGTTCCGCGCCGCCTGCCAGCCCGATTGCTGCCACGCACCCGTCGCGCTGCATCTGTCGGAGCAAACTCGCCAGCGTTTCTCCGCCGACCGAATCGATTGCGCCCGCCCAGCGTTCGGATTCGAGCGGCCTGTCAGTTCGTGCGGCCAGCCTATGGCGGTCGATAACCTCCTGCGCGCCGAGAGATTTCAGAAGGTCGTGCGCGTCCGCCTTGCCTGTCGAGGCCGCGACCCGGTAACCGAGTTTGGCCAATAACATCACCGCCACGCAACCCACGCCGCCCGTGGCGCCGGTGACCAGCACTTCGCCCTTGTCGGGCCGGATGCCGTGATCCTCCAGCGCCATGACGCAGAACATTGCGGTCAAACCCGCCGTACCGATGCCCATCGCGTTTTTCAACGACAATCCGTCGGGCAGTGGCATTAACCAATCGGACTTCACGCGGGCGAGTTGCGCAAATCCACCCCAATGTTTCTCGCCCACGCCCCAGCCCGTGAGCACGACCGGGTCGCCCGGTGTGAAGCGGGTTGACCCGGACTCCGCCACGACGCCGGAGAAATCGATGCCCGGTACCATCGGAAATCGGCGCACGATCTTGCCGCGATTCGTGACGGCGAGCGCATCCTTGTAGTTCACGCTCGAGTACGCGACCGAAACGAGAACGTCGCCTTCGGGCAGGGAACTCACGGGTAGTTGCCGCATGTCGGCGTGGATGCTTCCGCCGGCATCGTCCAGCACCAGGGCCCGGAACGGATTCGGGTGCGTCATGCAGTCTTCAAGGTAGCAGGTCGGCTTGGCCCGGCAAAGTTTTTCCCGTTTGTGTCCGCGTCGCCCTGGCGTAAAGTGGCAGTGTGAACGGGCCATTCCAGTGGGACATGTCGCACACGCTTGTGATGGGGGTGTTGAATGTGACGCCGGATTCGTTTTCCGACGGGGGAAAATTCGGAAGCACGGACCTCGCGGTCGAACACGCACGGGAAATGGCGCGTGCGGGAGCCGACATCATCGATGTCGGCGGTGAAAGCACCCGGCCCGGCGCGGCGCCCGTAAGTGCGGAGGAGGAGTTGCGTCGCGTGCTGCCGGTGATCGAACGGCTGCGCGATTGGGTTGTCTCAGTGGATACGACGAAGGCCGCGGTGGCGGAGCAGGCCTTGGCGGCGGGGGCGCGCATCGTCAATGACATCAGCGCGTTGCGGTTCGACTCGCGAATGATCGAGGTGGTGCGCGACACGGGCGCGGGCGTGGTGTTAATGCATATGCAGGGTACGCCGCAAACGATGCAGCAAAGCCCCCATTATGACGACGTCATCGCCGAGGTGCGGTCATTTCTGGCCGAGCGAATCGCGTTTGCCGAGTCGCACGGGCTGAAAAAATCGCAAATCGCCGTTGACCCCGGTATCGGCTTCGGCAAGACTGTGGCACACAACCTGCAAATACTTGCGCGACTGGGAGAATTCAGTTCGCTTGGTTGTCCGCTGCTGGTGGGCCCGTCGCGGAAATCGTTCATCGGCAAGTTGCTGAACCAGCGGGAAGCGGGGAGCAGGCCCGGGAGCGACGGGCGACTTTGGGGAACGGCGGCGACGGTCGCGTGGGCGGTCGCGCAAGGGGCGCGCATCGTCCGGGTGCATGACGTGGCCGAGATGACGGATGTGGTGCGGATGGTGGAAGCAGTGAAACAGGCCAGATAACAATCCATGGATCGCGTTTTGGATTTCATCGTCGCGTATTGGAAGCCGGTCTTCGAGATCGGGCTGCTCTCGGCGTTTTTCTATTACATGTTCGTGCTGTTCCGCGGGACGCGCGGGGCCGCCGTGCTCACCGGGTTTGTCATCGTGCTGCTCTGGATTGTGGGGGTGACCCAGATTTTTCAACTGGATGTGATCAGTTGGATTCTCAGCCGATTTTTCGCCTTCCTCGCCATCGCGGTGCTGGTTATTTTTCAGCCCGAGTTGCGGCGGGCCTTGGCGGAGGTCGGCAGCCGTCAATTCTTCACGAGCCCGAAGCAGCGCGGCGAAATGATCGAGGTACTGGTGGAAACGGCGCGGTCGCTGTCGCAGAAGCGTTGCGGCGGATTGATGGCCGTCGAGCGCGAGATCGGGTTTCGCGGCGTCTCCGAAACGGGCGTGCCGATTGGCGCAAAGGCTACCCCCGAGTTGCTCACAACCATTTTCTTTCCGAACACGCCGTTGCACGACGGGGGCGTGGTGTTGCGTGGCGATCAGATCGTGTCGGCGGCCTGCGTCTTTCCGCTGACACAGCGAAAGGGCTTGAGCGCGAGCACCGGGATGCGCCATCGTGCGGCGATGGGGTTGACGGAAGACACGGACGCCGTTGTGGTCGTGGTCAGTGAGGAAACGGGCGAAATCTCGGTAGCGCACCGCGGACATCTGGTACAGGGATTGGATGCCAATGGGTTGAGCGTGTTTCTCGCGACGACCCTGACCACAGTTACGCGCCGCGGCAACTGGCTGACGGACCTGGTGCGGCGCGGGTTCGGCAATCTGGTGATGCGAGAGGGCGCGTCCAAGGGGGAAGGGAATGGCGCCGCGACGGAAGGATTCGAAGGAGAGGTCTCAGGTGAGGGAACGGAGCGCACCGAGCCACGACGCGAGGAGGCGCAGCGTTAATGCGCTGGCTCCCGAATGATGCACGTCTCAAGGTGGTGTCGTTGGTGCTGGCGACGTTCACGTGGTTTTTCGTCAAGGGGATTACCAGCGACTCGCGGGTGATTGAAGGCGTGCCCGTGGAAGTGAAGGCAAGACCCGGATTGACCGTCCTGCAGACCAGCCCGGCGACGATCACCGTGACGGTGCGCGGCACGCCGGAGGACGTCCGGCAGGTGTCGCGACAGGATTTATCGGCGGTAGTGGACTTGACGGACGACACCCGTCTCGGCTCGATCACCAGGAAACTTACACCGAGGACGGTGCGCCATTCGCGGCGCGTGCAGATAGCGGAAATCGACCCGGCGGAGGTCACCGTCAATGTCGATGAGATGATCGAGCGCGAATTACCAGTGCAACCGCAATTGGCAGGCGAGATGCCTTCCAGTCTGTCCATTGAGCGCGTGGTCACCCAGCCGGAGACGGTGAAGGTGAAAGGGCCAAAGATGCTGTTGAGTGGAATGACCAGCATCGCCACGCTGCCCATCGACGTAACCGGTCGGCGCACCTCGTTCCGGGAACGCGTGGAGTTGACGCCACTGCCGTTTCCTGAAGGGATGGCCCAACGGCATTGGGTGGAAGTGGACGTACGGATCGGCGCGGGACACTCGGTTGACATCGCGCCGGGACGGAGTGTAGAACAAAGGCCGTAAGCTATATGGGGAACGGCAAGAAACTCTTCGGCACGGATGGGGTGCGCGGCGTCGCCAACGTCGAACCTGTCACCTCAGAAACGGCCCTGAAACTCGGTCGCGCCGCGGCGCACGTCTTCCGGACCCGCGCTCCTGTCGCCAAAGGACATGGCCGCCACAAGATCGTCGTTGGCAAGGACACGCGTCTGAGCGGGTACATGCTGGAGAACGCGATTTCAGCGGGCATTCTGTCGATGGGCGTGGACGTGCTGCTGATCGGGCCATTGCCCACGCCGGGAGTCGCGTACATCACCCGCTCATTGCGCGCCGACGCGGGCATCGTGCTCACCGCCTCGCACAATTCCTACGAAGACAACGGCATCAAGTTTTTCCGGGACGACGGGTACAAGCTCGACGATGCGATCGAGAAACAAATCGAGGAGTTGGTGTTCAGCGGCGAGATCGAGAAGATACGCCCGACGGCCGACGAGATTGGGAAAGCGATGCGCATCGATGACGCGCTGGGGCGCTATGTGGAGTCTGCGAAGGCGGCGTTTCCGAAGGGGATGACATTGGATGGTCTCCACGTGGCGGTGGATGTGGGCAACGGCGCGACGTACAAGAGCACGCCATGCGTGTTGCAAGAGTTGGGGGCGAAGGTCACCGTGCTGAACAACATGCCGGACGGCACCAACATCAACAAGGAATGCGGCAGCACGTATCCGGACGCCGTTTGTCGCGCCGTGCATGAACACGGGGCCGATATCGGCATCTCGCACGACGGCGACGGTGACCGCGTGCAGTTGTGTGATGAAGCGGGAAACCTCGTTGACGGCGACGACGTGCTGGCCATCACGGCGCTGGATTGGATCGCGCGGGGCACGCTCAGGAAGAACACGCTTGTGGCCACGGTGATGAGCAATCTTGGTCTGGACCACGCCGTCCGCCAGGCGGGCGGGCAGGTCGTGCGCACACAGGTCGGCGACCGTTACGTGATCGAACGGATGTTGCAGGATGACCTCAACGTCGGCGGCGAGCAGTCGGGCCATATGATCTTCCGTGATTTCACCACGACGGGCGACGGCATCGTCAGCGCGTTGCAGGTGTTGCGCATTATGATGGACACGGGCAAAACGCTGAGCGAATTGCGCAAGGTCTGCACGAAATTCCCGCAGGTTGTCGTGAACGTGCGAGTGAAAGACAAACCCGCATGGGACACGCTGCCCGACATAATGAAGCTGGTCAAAGACGTTGAGGGCAAACTCAACGGTCAGGGCCGCGTGCTGCTCCGCTACTCCGGCACCGAACCCAAGGCGCGGCTCCTCATCGAAGGTCCCGACGGCGACCAGATACAATCCTTCGCGAACGACATCGCAAACCGGATCCGCGAGCGCATTGGCGCGGTCTGATGTTTTACCAGAACAGGCTCGTATCCCCGTTCGGATTGAGGCGGCGACTCAAAAAGAAGCAAAGTAGTAATTGTTGCCCTGATCGCCGGACCAGCCGATGAGAAATCGCTGGGAGGTGCCGCCGTCCGAGCGGGTCAGGGCTTCGGAGGTGGCGTGACCGTCGCACCAGACAATGTTGGCGCGACTGCGATGCCGAAAGTGGATGGACGGCGTAGGTTGGCCGTACATCACACCACTGGCGCTGAGGAACTTGTCGGGTTCCGCGAAGGAATACTCGATCAGATACGTCTGGCCGCCGCTGTATTGGGCAAAAGCGGTATCACAAAACATGATGGTTGAACTCGGACGACTAATTTCTTCCGGGCGCATACCCGCTTGGGCGGCAGCCTCCGTGTAACCCATGGCATAACTGCGCGAGCCGACGCCGAGATAGTTGTAGCCGTACCCGCCACAGCCGGCCTCAAACGCAGTATCTGCATTGGTGACAAAGCCCCACTTGCCCATGGAGGGGCACGAGCGTATGGCCCCGCTCCCTCCGAGGTAGGAAGACAATGGGCCAGAGCGTGAATCAAAAGGAACGTCGATACTGGGACGCGTGCCGTACCAGCGGATCAAGTTATTCCCCCAAATATCAGGGGCGGCCGGAGCATAGCCGCTGTAATCCGCCGAGTAGGTGAGATTGGCGAGGTAGAGTTGTCGCAGATTGCTCAGGCAAGCCACCCGGCGACCATCCTCCCGTCCTTGTGAAAGCGCGGGAAGCAGCATTCCGAGGAGCAACCCAACAATTGCGATGACCACGAGCAACTCGACGAGAGTAAAGCCGTCGCCGCGCAACAGAAATTGCCATCGCGGCGCCATAGTGTCGGCGGACGCGCGCATTGATCTCATTGGATGGCCCCAATGCGGTAGAATTTTTGGGTTACATTCCCGGCATCATTGGTCAGCGTCATCGAGATCCAGCTGGCGGCGAATGTTGTTTCGTTAGTCCATGTACCGGCCACCAGGTTGGTGCTGATTTGCACAGCGTACGTCTGGCCGCTGATCAACCCGCTGACGTCAATCAGGAAATTGGCCGGTGCCATCCGCACTCCGCCAATTGTTGGAACGGGAACTTCCAGAATTGCCGCGCCACGCAGGCAGAAGCCGTCCGTGGCAGAGTCGGGAGCGGCGACCAGCGAGGGTAGTTGCGAGCCGTCATAATATGGTGAGTAGATGGGATTGCCGCACTGGTCCGTAGTGCTCCCATCGCCGATCACATCGGTCAAGCGGATGTAGCGGACATTGTTCAAGTCCACCAACCCACTTAGTACCTTCGGATCATTGGTCAGGACGGACAGTGAGAATGGCGTGCCGTATTGCGAGATGGTCTTTCCCGCCAAGCCATCGATCATGGTGGCGTCTTGGCTGAGCCAGTGATCGGGACTATCCGGCACGGACGATTGAAAAAGAACGTCTGTGTTCAGATAAGTGACGGGGAAGCGCGCCCAATTGGTGGCGTCCGAAGAGGCGTCCACGAACGCCGGCTTGCACCACACGAAATTGAAGCCGCGCGCCACGGGCACCAGATTCGTGCCACTGTTGTAGTGCACAAAGTTCGTTCCCCCGCCGCGTCCAGCAAGGGCGGGAGAGGTGTCCAGAAACGCATTGTTGAACACGGCGAAATTCCAGCCGGAACGATTCGGAATCGGCCCACCGAACGTCAGCGTAATGGAACTGCCATGGCCCAACGCCAAGACGTGTTTGGTGGTCCCATTCATGGTGAAATCGGTCGGAGCGCCGAGGACGGCATTGCCAATGGAATCGGATTGGCCATTGTTATTATGGCAATACCCGCCGCTGGACGGGTCCGGCTGGATGTAATCCTGCCAGCCGACGGCCCAGCTTATGATACGAGCGTCATTGGACAGAACCCCTTGGTTGTATTCAGCAAAAGGGCCGGCGGCGGCGCTGAATGCGCTCAGCCCCACCGCAGCCGTAATCGCCAGTCGCTTTTTCAAGATCGACCCTGCTGTTTGCGCAGCCACGCAGCAAGCGCGACCAAGCCACCGATGGTAAGGCCAATCGTTGCGGGCTCGGGAATGGCCTGATAACCGTAAAACTGCGCCGTGCCGGCCTGGAACGGATTTGCCTCGTCCGTGTAGGCTACATAAGCCTGATCGCCAACAGAGAATGCGGTGACCATGTAGTTTGCATTGGTCAGGCCGGGGATCACCGTGGTTTCCGTGTTGGATACAGGGTCATATACTTGCAGGCCGTTGGCGAGAAAGCCAGCGGACCAAATTCGGCCCGACGCGTCGACGGCCATTGATCCCAGCGAGTTGATGGATTGATAGACGAACGTGCCATCGGCAATGGTCAGGGGCGTGCCGGAAATCGCCAGGCTCAACTGGGTGGCTGTAAACTTATAGACACTGTTATTGTCATTGTCGCCGACGTAGAGATTGCCAGCCGCATCCCTCGCGAAACCGGTACTGTACGTCGAGATATCGTCGATAATGACCTTGGTGGTTTGCGTTGTCAGATCAACATAACTGATGGCGTGTGTGGAGTTCGCACCGTTGCCCCCGCCGACATAAAGACTGGTGGCATTTCGAAAGACACCCGAGTAGTTCTGCAATGACAGCCCGTTGGCGATGAAAGACGGGGCCGTCGTGGAAGACGGGTTAAAGCTGTATAGATCGCTCGCGCCGAATCCCCCTCCGCCGGCGATGGCGTGAGTGGCGTCCCAGACGCTGATGAAAGAGGGGTCAGCATTATTTCCCGGGGCCACGTTACTGTAGGCGGTGTAGCTCGAAGAGCCGAACGCGTCCTGCAGATAGTAATTGCCCTCGTTGGCAAAGATGTAACAGCCATCAGGCAGATTGGCGATCGCAGTGGGCGAAAAAGCGTCGGCAAGATTGGGAAGACTGAATTGCGTCCAGTCTGCGAAAACGTTGGAAACGGCGAGAACGGTGGCAAACGCGGTGGCCAGAGCAACGACGGACGACTTGGATCGGAACATGACAATTCTCCTTTGGTTCGAAGGACTGTTGGGTTACGCGTCGGCCGGTATTCTGACTTCTGGCTTCAGACCTACTCCCTCGCCTTCTCCGTTTGGATGGCTGATGAGGTTTCGTAGCCAGTTACAGCAGCGCCACTGTCGCCGAATTTCACGGCGTTCCCTGCACCGACGTGTTGAGACATAAACGTCACAAAGAACTGGGCGCAGTGTAAGCAGAAGGGAAGATAACTTCAAGGAGTTTTGCGGCGGATCACTTGCGGGCGGAACCGGCGAGCGCGGTTTCGACGTGTTTGGCAACGAAATCGATCAGCATCGGGTCGGCCATCATCGGCGGGCTGATTTCATAGGTGACGCCGGGGTATTTCTTGAGCGTCTGCTCGAAGATGAACGGGATATCTTCGCGCAGGTGTGAGCCGGGCACGAGAAAGAACGCGTAACCGAAGATGTGGTTGGCGCCGCGGCGGATGAGTTTCTTGATGGCGACGGGGATGAGCGGTTTGCCGAGTTCCATGAAGCAGGGCTCGATGAGGTCGCAGCCGAGTCGCGTGGCGGACCTGGTCGACGAGCTTGAACATGATCTCGTTGCCTTCCTTGAGGCGCGAGCCATGCGTGAAGATGAGGACGCCTACCTTCTTCTTCATGACGCGGTAGTATAGCAGGGAAACGCTCGGGAGCAACGGAGCGATGGAGAATTGTCAGCAGTAATGTCACTCATGGACAGTGTTGCTTGCGCTTTTCAACCCCTCGACTTGCGCGTTCTCCACGATGAACGGTGGGCCCTCCTTGTTGATGACGGTTACGTTCTTGAATTGGATGCCCTTGGCTCTTGTGACCGACAGACCGGTGGTCGCGGCGGTGATGCTGACGTTTTCCAGAACGACATCCGAGATCGGGCTCTCCGGTAATCCGACGATGATACCGGCCGATCTTCGACAGGTGGCGGTCAGATTGCTGATGCGGATGTTGCGGAAAATCGGCGTGGTTTCGTTAACGGGCTGAGCGAGATCATTTTTTGGGGCGGATCGTTCCACAGGATCTCTGGCGGAGTTGTTCATGTAGTAGCAGGTCAACGTGATGGCGGGGTCAACGTTCTTCATGGTGATATCGCTGACGCGGATGTTCTCCACCGTGCCGCCTCTGCCGCGCCGCGATTTGATGCGAATGCCATTGTCGGTGTCTTCAAAAGTGCAGTTCCGCACGGTCACGTTGCGCACGCCGCCGACTGTTGCCGCGCCGATCGACATGCCGTGTCCGTGCAAGAAGACGCAATCAGTGACAGTGATGTCTTCGCTGGCAAACGCACGGCCCGGGATCGCCCTGTTGGATTTGATAGAGATATTGTCATCGCCCACGTCCATGCGGCATCTGGTGATCAAGACGTTCTTGCAGCCGATCGGATCGATGGCGTCGGTGTTGGCCGCACCGGAGGGCGCCTTGACGGTCACATTGCTGATGACCACGTCTTCACAAGCTGTGGGAGCCAGATGGGTGAGCGGAGAGTTTTGCAGAGTCACGTTCTGCACGCGCACATTTTTGCAGCCGGTCAGCACGATCATGGTCGGCCGGGGCAAAACGTAGCCGGGGGTTTTGCGACGGGCTTCCTCGGCCGGCTCCCACCAGCGCGCGCCCGCGCCATCGATCGTGCCCTGACCGATGATGGCGACATCGCGGAGGTTCTTTCCGTTCACGAACGCGATGAATGAGTTGGTGTTTTCCGGATTCGCGAAATCGGCGCGTTCATCCGTGGCCTGCAGGACGGCACCGGCGTCGAGTTGGAGCGTCATCTGGCTGCGCAGGAAAATGGGCTGGCTGAGATACGTGCCGGTGGGGAACCGGACGATGCCGCCACCGGCGTTCCCGCATTCATCCAGCGCCTTCTGAATGGCCGGGGTGTCGAGGGTCTTGCCATCACCCTTCGCGCCAAACTGTCGGACATCGAACACTTTGGCGGGCGCGAGTGACTCCGCCGTCCACCCCATGGCAGGCAACAGGAGTGACATCAACAGCGATAGCGACACCGTGTTCAGTTTGAGGTTGTTTCGGGTATTCATCATTGCGTGCTGGTTGTGATTGTTTGTCCCACGCTCACGTAAACCACGGATTATGCGCCGGCCCGAGTCCATTTCAAGTCGCAGCTTGGGAGTGAAGTTTGTGAGAGGTAGACTCTTCTGGAGGCGACGGGCCGGTTGCGCTCTTGCAACCGCACCCGGGTTGCGCTTAAAGTGGACTACCGCCACAGCGAAAAATAACACATGGACGAGATCAAACGGCAGTACGTCAACTATCTGTTTTTCAAGGTCGATCCCGCGTGGCGACGGCTGTCACGCGAAGAACGCGACCGCGGCAAGAGCGAATTTGAGGGCGTGGTGAAGGACTGGAAGGGCCGCGCCATGATTATCCCGTTCACCACGGTGGGAACGCGGGCGGACACCGATTTTGTGCTTTGGCGGATCAGCGAGCGGCTGGAGGATTTTACCGAGATGAGCACGCAACTGCTCAACACGAGTCTCGGCCAATGGTGTCACACGCCATACAGCTACCTGGGGATGACCAAGCGCTCGATGTATGTGGACCACCACGAGCATGAAGGCAGCGAAGGCCGCCGCGGCCGCGTGGTGCCCGGGCGGACCAAGTACATTTTCATCTATCCGTTCTGGAAAACCAGCGAGTGGTACCTGTTGTCGAAGGAAGAACGACAGCGGATGATGAACGTCCATATCGAGACGGGCCACCGCTATCCGAGCATCAAGATCAATACGATCTACTGTTTTGGGTTGGATGATCCCGAGTTTGTCGTGGCGTTCGAAGGCGACAAGCCCGAGGACTTCATCGATCTTGTCATGGAAATGCGCGAGCACGAAGTCCGCAAATATACGTTGCGCGACACGCCGATTTTCACCGGCATCCGCGGCAGCATTGGCGACGTGCTTGGGGCATTGGGGTGAAGCGGGCGCTGCTACTGGTCGGGCTGCTGGCGCCGCTCCGAACCGCCGTGGCACAGGAGGCGCAGAACAATCCACGACTGCCCGAAGAATTGGCCATCACCCGCTCGGTCGTGATCCAGGAAGCCGATGAGTTGGAAAGCACCATCGGCTTCGACCAATACAAATTCAGCCGCCCCCTCGATGAACGGAAATCCACCGTTGCGGCTGAACTTGAATACGGCCTGACCGACCGCTGGGAACTCGACGCCGATGTTCCCTACGGATTCAGAGATATCAATCACAGGCGTTCTTTCGACGGCATCGGCGACGTCGAAGCGGCGGTGCGGTACGGTGTCATTCCCATTGGCCAGCAACCTTTCGCCGTGACCGCCGGGCTCGAAGTCGGAGCCCCGACCGGCGATCGGTTCCGCGACCTTGGTGAAGGACGGCTTACGTTGGAACCGTTCTTCACGGCGAGCACGTGGCTGGGCCGGTTCAATGCACAGGTCAATTGTGGCTGGCAACGTGCGGTCACGAACGGGGGTAACGAGCCGCGTGACGAGTTTGAATACAACTTCGCGATACTCTACCCGGTCGATCGGTGGTTTCTTGCGCTCGAAGGCGACGGCGTGTCCACCCGTGACGCAACTTCGTATTACGTAACGCCCGAATTGATTTGGAAGGCGACGGACGATGTGCAGTTTGTGGTTGCCGTCCCCCTTGGTCTCACCCATGAGTCAGCCGACTATGGCATTGTGGCGTCGGTGACGTTGGAGTGGGAACATGTTACGCATCGCGGTCGCGACAAGGATTAGTGGCGGGTGGGCGATTTACTGTCCGGCGCTGTGGAGCCCGGCTGCGCGGAACGGAACGAACTGAGCGGGCCGGGGGCAAAATTCCTGTGGTTTATGGTTGGATTTCCGTGCGGGTTTTGCTAGGGTTCACGGCGCAGTTAGGCGGGCTATGCTCATCAGTGTCATCATTCCGACCCTGAATGAAGAGGGAAACCTCGCGGTTGCGTTGCGTCAACTCGCCGGCCGTCCGGACGTGGAATTGATCATCATCGATGGCGGCTCGTCGGACCACACCGTGGAGGTTGCACAAAGATCCACACCCTATGTGTTTCACGCGCGGGCAGGGCGCGCCCAGCGGATGAATCTCGGCGCGCGTCACGCGACGGGAGACATCCTGTTGTTCCTGCATGCGGACACGTTTCTGCTACCCGGGGCGCTGGACGAGATTCAACGGCGCATCATCAGTGATGGAGCCGTAGGCGGGGCGTTCGACCTGCAGATTGACTCCCGCCGACATCTGTGGAGGTTCGTCGCCCGGGTTGCCAGTCGCCGGTCGCGCTGGCTGCGGCTGCCGTACGGCGACCAGGGGATCTTCGTGTGGCGGCAGGTTTTCGAGGCGCTCGGGGGTTTTCCCGAGATCCCGATCATGGAAGACATTTCGTTCACGCGGCGGTTGCGACGGGCGGGGCGTCTCACCTTCATTCGTTCCGGGCTGGTGACCAGCGGGCGGCGCTGGAGCGTGCACGGGTTGGTACGCACCACGCTGGTGAATTGGTGGGTGACGATGTTGTTTTTCCTGCATGTCCCGCCGAGTCAGCTCCGGCGCATTTATGATGGTTGGCTTGTCACCAGCAAACCACGCCGTGGCAGGAGCGAACGGGTTCCCCCCAACAAGAAGCGCCTGCAAGAGCGGACGTAGTTGGCTCGACGGGCAAACGCGCCGCCGGCCGAATTTTTTCCCCGTGAACCAGAGCGGCGGGCCTGCGACCTAGTGTTGATTGATCACATCGATCAACGACCGCAACCGGCCAAAGTTCGTGCGGTTGAAGGGAAACACGATGCGATGCAAGTCCTTCAGTTCCGGCTCATTGTCCTCTTCGGGTAACGGGCCGGAGGCGCTGAAGTGCCCGCCATTGAGGCAGATGTCGGCGAAGCGGGTGTTGAGTGTCCGTAACAAGTTCTCCGCGACCGGATGCTTCACGCGCAAGACCATCGCGTCCTTGACGTAGCGGCACGACTGGTAATTGCTGTAGAACTGCGTGATTTCGTTACAGGCTTCCTCGACGTCATCGGTGACCTTGAACAACGCGAGATCCTCCTTGCTGATCAACGCCTCGTCCAGGAGCTGGTCCTCGACGAACCGCCACCATGTCTTCCAATAATTGCCGCGCGGTCGATCGACGAACACCAGCGGTTTGGGCTGGCTCTTGCCCGTCTGCATGAGCGTGAGCGCCTCGAACCCTTCGTCATGCGTGCCGAACCCGCCGGGGAACAACACGATGGCGTCGCTTTCCTTGATGAAGCAGAGTTTGCGGGTGAAGAAGTATTTGAAATTGATGAGTTTGCGGTCGCCCGCGATCTCGACGTTGGGATCCTGCTCGAAGGGCAGGCGGATGTTGAGACCGAAGCTGTTGTCGCGGCCCGCGCCGCGCTGGGCGGCGCCCATGATGCCTTCGCCGCCGCCGGTGATGACCATGAAACCATGTTGGACAATCGCCTTGCCGAAGGCGACGGCCTGTTGGTACTCGGCCAACTCGGGTTTGGTGCGCGCGGAACCGAACACGGTGACCTTGCGCCGGCCACGGAAGGGCGCGAAGATTTTTGAAGCGTATCGCAACTCCTTCAACGTGGAGGTAAGGACCTTCATGTCGAGACGGTCAGCCTTGTCGTCAATGAGCCGCAACGCGGTCTCGATGATGTCTTCGACGAGGTCGGCGCTCTCGAAGGCGCCGTGTTGTTGGATGAGTTGCTGGATGAGAGTTTGGTCCTGATTCGATGAGGACATAATGCTTCCTTATGGATGTAAGGCGGGGAGCACTGCTTGAGTCGAACTTCGAATCGGCTGGTCGGTGAGTCGAGGGCCGACTACAGCGTTGCTGCCCCGCACGTGTTTATTTCAGTTGCGGGCAGTGTACTCGCTGCCAGTGGCATGTAAAGGTTTTTTTGCGAGAGGCCAGTAAACCGGCTTGCAGATGGAGGTTGGCTTGTGTAGACGAGCGCTGACATGACTGCGGAAGAAATCATCGCGTGGCTGAAGCTCAAGCCCCATCCGAAGGAGGGCGGGTTCTTCTCGGAGAGCCATCCGCAGTTCCGGGAGAAGATCATTGCCTTGACGGTTGAGTAAGCCCAAAAGCAAATCGGCTTGTAATAGGTGAAGTTGAAGGCGGCTGCTTACTGGTCAGCCTGCAATCGCGACAGAGCGGTTCGCGCGGCGGCGTAATCCGGCTTGATCCGCAGCGCTTGCTGGTAGTGGCCTATGGCTTCCTGGGGCCTGCCGGCTTGCTCCAAGGCGCTCCCGAGTTCGTAGTGCACCTCGGCGTAATCGGGCTTGATCCGCAGGGCCTGCTGGAAGTGTCGGATTGCCTCTTCGAGTTTGCCCGAGCGCCACAAAGCGGCCCCCAAGTTGTTCTGTGCCTCAGCGAAATCAGGCTTGATCCGCAGGGCCTGCTGGAAGTGCCCGATTGCCTCTTCGAGTTTACCCAAGTTCCACAATGCGACTCCCAGGTTGTTGTGCGCCTCGGCGTAATCAGGCTTGGTCCGCAGTGCCCGCTGGTAGTGGCCGATTGCCTCTTCGAGTTTGCCCGAGCGCCACAAAGCCGCCCCCACGTTGTTCTGTGCCTCAGCGAAATCAGGTCTGATTCGCAATGCCTGCTCATAATGTTCGACGGCCTGCTGTGTCTTGCCTGTCCGCTCGAAGCCGACCCCCAAGCTGTTGTGTGCATCGGCATCATCGGGGTGGATCCGGATGGCCTGCTCCCACTGCTGCATCGCCTCCTCAAATCTGCCCGATTGCCACAAGATGACGGCCAGGTCGTTATGTGCCTCGACATAATACTCGCCGCTCGCCAACAGGTTAAACGCCACCGAGAAGGCCAGCAACAGACCCCAGCCCCAGCGCATGGCGGTGCGCCGAGCGGGTCGATCCGCCAGCACGCGCTCTACTCCGAAGATTCCCATCACCGCGAGCAGCAGTAGAGCCGGCAGGAAGTCCACCTCGTAGCGAAAGCTTGCGCCACAGAACAGCCCAAGGGTCAATGCGCACATCCCAGACAGCAGGGCTGCGGCCATCGCAAACCAGCGCAAGATCGAGGCCGCCGTCTCCGGCCGATTCCGCCACGCCAGCGGCGCGGCCAGCGCCAGCCATACCAGCGGAATGTTGGTCAGGATACCGAAGGGATTCCTGATCTGCGTATAGCCGGCCGGTGCGGGCGGGACCGACGTTCCCTGCACGAAGGGGAAACGAGCGCTCCAGTGCGCCGGTTCCAGAAAATACATGCGGAAATTGAACCAGAGATAACGCGGACTGAAATTCTGCTGCGTAACCTGCCGCTGCCCGGACAACTGGTAATGCTGCCCGAATTCGAATGGACTCTCGAATCGCCGGGCATTGTAGAGCATCAGCCCCAGCCCGATGAGCAGGATCGGGCCGATTGCCGCCAGCAACCCCGGACGCCATGTGGACCGTGGCAAGCCTTCGGGCTGCGGTTCACGCCACGCGTGGACCACGGGTACCAGCAGGATGACCGCGCCGAACAGCAAGTTCGGTCGCGCCCCTACCGCCAGTCCGTACGCCACGCTCGCCACCGTCAGCCAGCGGCACCGCCGCTCCGGCTCGTGCAAGGCGCACCAGATGGCGGCCAGCGCCAGCATCGTCAGCATATAGCCGCAACTGATCGGCACCTCGTAGACATCGGACTGCGACAACAGCACCGGCACACCTGTCGCCAACCCCAGTGCGAGCGCGCTGGTCGCCACCACCCAGGCGCTCACGTCGGCAAAGTAGCGCCGCCAGAAGGCGCACAGCAGGCCCGTGCTGATCAGAAAGCCCAAGGCACAGAAGATCGCCACGGCTTGACGATGAAACAGGTAGTGGCCGGTCAGCGCGACGTACGGCCAGAACAAGATCAAGGCAGGCGTGACCCCGAAGTAAAGGTAGAACTTGCCCTTGTAGTAGCTCAGGTCGAGCAGACGATACGGTGGACCCTCATAGGGGGCGTTGACGGCCGGATCGTATGGGTCGGCGAGGCGCGAAAAGCCGGGTGGCACCTTTTTTTCCACGTTGAGCCGGCCAGCGCGAAAGCCCCGCACCAATAAGTTGTAATACGTCTCCGCCGCATTCGGACTCGCCAGTTCCAGCACGCCTGATTGGGCCATGTACACGTACACCCCGATGACCAGCACGCACACCGCGACCAGAGATGTCCAAGCGTTCTTCATTGTGCGGGCGATTATCTTATCACAATCCTTGCTTTCCTCGGGAACCCTTATCTGGCTGTCAAATATCAGCCCAAGAGGAGGACCGTGATCTTCGCTCCAAGATTACGGCAAATGAGCCAACCAATGGCCGGCGAACGCGCCGGCAGCGCGGCGTGGCTACAAGGGTGGGCGTAGGAGCGGAGGCGGCCAGGGACGGCCGCTACTACACCGCCCAGCCGGATGCGCTAGTGACAGCTCCGTGGACGGCACGCGAGCAGGCGCACGTTACACCGACCAAGGACGGCACACAGGCTGCCAACGGTAGGACAACGCAGGCTGAAGCCTGCGGCTACGGCGAAACGGCGGCGCAGGGCCACGCCGCCCTACCAACAGCGCGGAGCGGACGGACCCGGCTATCGGTAATCGATATTTTGCTGGACGCGGGGGTGCGGCGGTGGTATAGGGGCGATGGTTGTTTGAAAAAGGAGTTGGGAGGGAGAGGCGGAGCGGACGCCTCGCCCCGAAAGGGATTCGGGGCAGGGTTGGGAGGGGAATTCCCTATAAAAGTATATTTTTGCGAAGCGAACCCATTCTGAAAATTCATAACGAGTTCTTTATGAATGTGTTAGGAAAAATGATGGTTGGGTTCGGTCGACCAAACCGAACCCATTTTGAGGGGGTTAAGGTGCTAGAAGAAGCGCCTAAGGGGCCGTTATGACCAAACCGAACCCAAAGCGAAGCCAAAGGGGGACAGAATTCAGGAGACAGGAGACGGAGGCGAACACGCCTCGCAGCTCCGTAAACGGCACGCGAGCAGGCGGCGTGGCTACACCGGTTGAGTAATGCAGCCCATGAATCGCTTGGAATATTCGACTCGAACTAGTGTACTTTGTGCGGTCATGAAGAGTCTCTTTCCCAGTTGGTCGAGCCTGCTCTTCGTGGCCCTCCTCGCGCGACCGGTCTTCGGCGACGGGGCCGGCACCAACGCGGCGACGGAATTGATTTGGCGGGGACGCGTCGAGCTCGCCTCCAACCGGTGGAACGCCGCCGAAGAAGATTTCCGTCTCGCCACCGAGTTCGAGCCGACGAATTCCACGGCGTATGCCGGGTTGGGATATACGTTGTCTGGATTGCATCACGTCCGGGAAGCCACGGTGGCTTACGAGAAGGCGCTGGAGTTGAACCCGCAGAGGACGAACACCTGGCTGTACCTGGCGGCGAATTATTATTTTTTGGGATACTACGAAAAGGCGGCCCACGCGTATCAAGAATCCGTTACCCTGAATCCCGGAAATGACAAAGCCTACTACTGGCTTTATTCTTCATTAGCCCGGCTGAAGCGCTTCCCCGCAGCGGAGAAAGCGTGTCGGCAGGCCATCGCGATCAACCCGACAAATTCGGCGTATTATTTCTCGCTGGGCTATTGCCTGCTCGATCTTCGGCGCTACGGCGAAGCCGACAAGGCCTTTGAACAATCGCTGTCGTTGGATCCACAGAACCCGAGCGCTTATTTGTGGCTGGGGGAGTGCCGTTATTACGAGAAGAACTACCAACAGGCGATCTCTTCGCTTCGAAGAAGTATTTTATTACAACCGGCAAACAACGAAGCGTATTTCTGGCAGGGTCGTAGTTTTGCGGCGCTGCTCCGATACGAGCAAGCGACGAGGGCGTTCCGGGAGGCGGTGCGCATCGACCCGAACGATTCCCAAGCGCATGAGTGGCTGGGTTTCAGCCTGTTGATGATGGGACGGTTTGACGAAGCATCGGCGAGTTTCGAGAAGGTCTACGAAATCAAGAACGACAAGACAACACGACGGGCGTTGTTTTGTTGCTATTTATTGTCGGCGCAATATGACAAGGCGTATCGGCTCTACCCGGTTGCCTTCGCTCTGATCGGTGGCGCGCTCCTGCTGAGTTACTTCATCGGGTTGACCGCGCTCTTGCGTTCCAGTTTCAAAGTTTCCGCCGAACCGTCTCCGCGGGTTGGATTCTCCCTGGCGTGGCTGGTGGTATTCTTCCAAGGGCAAATCGCCCTCATCGTTTGTCTGGCGTTGCTTTCCCTGATCAAAGTGTCCGAGAATTTTTTGGTCGCCATCACATTATCCGGGATTCCGGTCATCGTGGCGGCGGCGCTGGCGTTCGCGCGCCAGCCCTGGGGTCAGCCGTTCTCCTGGCCGCTCCGGCTGGGAACGGTGAAGGTGATCGGGCTGTCGCTGGTCGGGCTGGTGGTGGCGCTGTCGTTCGGCTCGTGGTGCGTGGAGTGGGTGGCGCAGGTGATGCATCGGCCGGTGACGGTTCAGGAAACCATACCGCTCATCAAATACGCGTTGAGTGCCAGTCCGGTGGCGGCGGTCCTGTCCATCGTCCTTGTTGGGCCGATTGCGGAAGAGATCATCTTTCGCGGGTTGATTTACGGGGCCCTGGAAGGGCGGCTCCGTGTTTTCGGGGCCATGCTGATCAGTTCGTTCCTATTTGCCGCGGCGCATCTGCAGGTCACGCATTTCATCCCCATCTTTTGCCTGGGCATGGCGCTGGGTTGGGCCCGCTGGAAGAGCGGCTCACTCGGACTGCCGATCCTGCTGCACATTCTTAACAACGGTGTTGCCCTGCTGTTTCTGAGGTTCTTTGAAAAGTTTTGAGCCGGCAACGGAGAGGACCGGTCGGCGAAGGCCGGCTATCGTTTCCGCGGCGCGAGTGCGATAAACTCGCGCGGTGGAAATGCAACCGCTCATTCCTGAGGCACTTGTCGAAGCGCTACGAGAGGCGCGGGCGGCAGTGGTGTTGACGGGGGCGGGGCTGTCGGCAGAGAGCGGCATTCCGACGTTTCGCGATGCGATGGAAGGGTTGTGGGCGAAGTACGACCCGAGCCAACTGGCCACGCCGGAAGCGTTCGACCGCGATCCCGAGACGGTCACGCGCTGGTACGATTGGCGGCGCGAGAAATGCGCGGCGGCGAAACCGAACCCGGCGCATCTGGCGCTGGCGAGGTTGAAAAAGCATTTCGCAATGCGGGAACGGCGGTTCACATTGCTCACGCAGAACGTGGATCGGCTTCACCAGGCGGCGGGCTGTAATAACGTGGTCGAATTGCACGGGACGCTCTGGGTGTGGCGATGCACGCGGTGCGGCGTCGAACGCGAGGAGCGTGAAGTGCCGTTTTCGGAATATCCGCCGCGCTGTACGTGCGGTGGTGCGCGCAGGCCGGCGGTGGTCTGGTTCGGCGAGATGTTGCCGGAGCAGGCGCTCAGGGAAGCCCACGACGCCCTGGCAAGCTGCGATTTCTTCTTCTCCATCGGCACGAGCGCGGTGGTTGAACCGGCGGCGAGCTTCATTTACATCGCCCACCGTCACGGGGCGAAGACGGTGGAGATCAATCGCGATCCCACGCCGATTTCGCGTGTTGTCGACTGGTCGCTGCCCGGCAAAGCGGGTGAAATCCTGCCCGATCTGGTTGAGCGGGCGATTGGGATTTAAGACGATGGCCAGGGTGGCAAACCGCCGTTACAAGAGCGCGCCCTCGCGACGGAGGTTTTCGACGATTTGGCGGGTGGCGATGGATTTGTTGAGGGTATAGAAATGGAGCCCGTCGACTTTCGCGGCGAGGAGTTCGCGGCATTGGCGGGTGGACCATTCGATGCCGTATTGCATGACGGCTTTGGCGTCATCGGTGATGGGGTTGAGTTCGACGAGCATTTTCTCGGGAATGGACGCGCCGCACATGGCGGTGAATTTTTTGATCTGGGCGAGATTGGTCACGGGCATGATGCCGGCGATGATGGGCACGGTGATGCCGATTTCGCGACAACGTTTGACGAAATGAAAGAAGAGTTCATTCGCGAAGTACAGTTGCGTGATAATGAAGTCAGCGCCCGCGTCCACCTTGTCCTTCAACCGTCGCAGGTCGGTTTCGAAGTCGGGAGCTTCGGGATGTTTTTCGGGGTAGCCGGCACACCCGAGGCTAAAGGTCTTGCCGAACTGCTTGCGGAGGTGACGGATCAAGTCCACCGCGTTTTTGAATTCGGGGAACCAACCCTCGGGCGGTTCGGGCTGATTGGACGGACGGTCGCCGCGAAGGGCCAGCACGTTTTCGATGCCACGCTTCGCGAAGTTTTCGAGGACGCTGTCGATGTCTTTCAGTGTTTGGCCGACGCAGGTGAAATGGGCCATCGCTTCAAGGCCGAATTGTTGTTTGATCTTGAGGGTGACCTCCAACGTGCGGGCGCGGGTGCTGCCGCCGGCGCCATAGGTGCACGTGGCGAATGACGGACGTAACTCATGGAGGTGTGAGAGCGTCTCGAGCAAACCGGTCATCGCCTCGTCGGTCTTCGGGGGGAAGAACTCGAAAGAAATCGTCGGTCGCGCCGTCTTGAGGATGTTGCTGACTTTCATTGATGATTGGCCAGCGGGCCGTCGGCCCGACAACTCATTTATCCAGGAACTTTTTATAAAGCGGCGACTGTTCGTAGTCGCGCGCGACGCGCTGGAGGATCCGGTCGCGGTGATCGATGAGACGCTTCGGTTTGCGTGGTTTCACATTGTCGAGTGCATACGCGGTGATCAGCGGCAGCGCGATGGTCGAGTCCGTGTAGCAAACGACCGCGTCGGGAAGCTTGCGGGGATCGACCTTGCCCCAACTCACAGCCTCGGCCGGCGTCGCGCCGGAGAGACCACCGGTGTCGGGACGCGCGTCGGTGATCTGGAGAAAGTAATCGTGTCCTCTTTCGTCGAGGCCGAGGACTTCCTGGATTTGCGGCTCGGTCTGGAGCAGGAAATTCTTCGGGGAACCACCCCCGAGGATGAACACGCTGGAATTGCGACCGTGACGTTTGGCATCGTAGACGATGCCTGCGGTCTGGTTGACGTCGCGATTCACGTCGAATTGGAGTTTATTGCCCGCGAGGCTCATGGCGGCGACGTTCATACCGATGGAGCTGTCGCCGGGGCTGCTGGTGAAACAGGGGACGCCGTATTGGTAGGCGGCGGAGATGAGCGAGGTGTTCTTCAGGCCGAGCTTCTTCTCGCGCCGGTAAACGTACTTGCCGAGAAGGTAATGAAATTCGTCCGTGCCCAAGGGGCGTTGGAACTCACGTCCGCTGATTACCTGGCGGATGAACGCGTCGGTATCCAGCAGTACGGTGTAGTCGAACAGAATGTCGTAGATGCGGATGATGTGACGTTTGCGCAACTCAACGTCGTCGAGAAACGGGGAGCCGCGATAGAGCTTCATGTCGAGGCCGTAATGGATATCGTGGTAGAGATTGGCGCCTGTGGTGATGATCCAGTCGATGAAGCCTGCTTTGATGAGCGGAATGAGGCATGATTTCCCGAGTCCGGCCGGCACGAGCGCACCCGTGAGGCTGGCGCCCACCAGCCCGTTGCGCAACAGCATCTTCTGTGTGAACAGTTCGCAGCCCTCCCGAAGGCGGGCGGCGTTGTAGGCTTGGAACGTGTCGGCGACGAGCCGCGACGCCTTCGTTCCCGTGGCGATGGGCCGGGGATCGAGGCGCGAAAAACGGCGAAACTTGCTGGCGCGTTTCATGCGGTTGAGATTTTTCTTCGTGCAAACGGCTGAGTGAGGTCATAGAATTAGCAACCGCTTGAACTTTTGGCAACCTATTTAGGAGAACCATTCCATTATGGAGCCACGAGAGATTCGCATCGGCCATAGCCCCGACCCGGATGACGCGTTCATGTTCTATGCGTTGACGCACGGCAAGCTCGACACCGCCGGGTTGACATTCGCGCACGTGATCAAAGACATTGAGAGCCTGAACCATCTGGCGGTCGAGGGTGAGTTGGAAGTGACCGCGCTCAGCGTGCACGCATACGGGTATGTGATGGACAAGTATGCGCTGCTTGGGAGCGGCGGAAGCTTCGGGGACAAGTGCGGGCCGGTGGTCGTGGCGCGAAAACCGATGGACATAGGGGAATTGGCCGATGACCGGATTGCTGTGCCCGGAACGATGACGAGCGCGTATCTGCTGTTGAAACTGTTGTTGATGAATTTCAAATTTGAGGTCGTGCCGTTTGACAAGATCATGGACGCGGTTAAGAGCGGGGAAGTGGACGCGGGGTTGCTCATTCACGAAGGGCAACTCACCTACCAGCAGATGGGGCTGCACAAGATTGTCGATCTCGGACAGTGGTGGCATGCGGACACCGGCTTGCCGACGCCGTTGGGCGTGAATGCGGTGCGCAAGGATCTCGGCAAGCAGTTGATGCGGAAGATTTCGGAGTTGCTGACGGCGAGTGTCCGTTACGCGCTTGACCATCGTGACGAAGCCGTCGCGTATGCCAAGCAATTTGGACGTGGCATGGACACTGCTACCACTGATCGCTTTGTGGGTATGTATGTCAATCCGCTGACGCTGGAAATGGGGCCGAAAGGCCGAGAGGCCATTGCGTGTCTGCTTACGCGCGCGTATCACGCGGCACTGGTGCCGCGGCCCGTGAATCTGGAGTTCGTCGAGTAATGGCGCCCGCGGGAGGCAACGAAGGGCGCGGCCCGTGAAGCGAAGCCAACGAATTTCCATCCTGTGGCCGGTGTTGGTCTTGTCATTCCTGGCAGATCATCTTGCCTTCGCGGCTTGGGATCTCACGAAGCCTGGTGACCCAAACCGGAGTTGGGGCGTCAGCCTCAACTCCGGCGTGCAATATAACGATAACTTCTTCGACTCCCCGAACCATCCGGAGGCGGGTGTCCAGGAAAGTTCCGACATCAAGTTCCGTGCGGCCGTTCCGCTCGAACGGCTCTTTGTGGGGGTGAACTACGACTACGGAATCCTTTACCCGGAAGATATTCACTTGGGTAATGTCGAGCAAACTCATAATCTCAGCGCATCGGCGAATTACATCGTCACCCCGCGGCTGGAGTTCAGCCTCTTTGAGAATTATGTCAGCAGCCTCCAGCCGGGACTCGTGACAGGGCCGGCTGGTGTACCCATCTCGATTTCGAATGCCGGTAATTACATTTACGAGGCCGCGGGGGGCGGTGCGACCTACGCGCTGACGCCACGCTGGACCGCCGCAGTCAATGGTAGTTGGGACATCTGGAGATATGGAGCGACGACCAATGCTTTCGACAACAACCGTGAGGAGCTTTCGGCGACGCTCTCCGCGCTCTACGCACTCGACACGCGCACCACGGTCGGAGTGAACTATCAATACTCTGAAGATGCCTATGTCCATCCCGGAACCAACGACTCGCTAAACGGGTACATGAACACGGTCTATCTGTCGCTGGCGCGGAGATTCAACCCGCGTCTGTCCCTGACACTCAACGGTGGTTATTCGGTTCGCACTTCAGGCGATGGCAGCACGAGCTCGTCTCCGTCGGGGTTGGGATCGGTAGTCTACAACTACGGTCCGGACAGTACAATCACGCTCACCGTCGCGGAGGCGCTGTCCCAAGCCAATATCCAGGCCAACCGCACCTTCAGCGCTCAAAAGAACACGAGTTTGGCGCTTCAGGCAAGCCACAGGCTTACGGCCAGACTGCAGGCCTCGGCGGGTTTGACTTACACGTATAGCACGTTCATCGAGCAAGTTGCGGGCTTTACAGGGTCAGCGGCGGCCACTGACGAAGCCTTGACAACTCATCTTGGTCTTACCTACAGATTCAGGGACTGGCTGTCGGGGGCGGTAGATTATTATCATAATCAGATTTTTTCATCGAATCAGGGGGTGATTGCGCCATATTCCGGCAATGTGATTTCCCTCGGAATAACCGTGTCATATTAGTGCTTCGGCATAATTGATCTTGCGTGTGAAGACATGGGCAAGCAGAGTCGTCGGCCGATGTCCGTTGCATGAAGTCACATCCCCACCGGGCCCCGTCCGAATGAAACTGGGTGCCGTATTGTGAGCGGCAAAAAGGTTGGCCGGCACGATAATTGCGCCTTTTGGAGCTGCGTGACAAATTCAAGCATGGGCCGCTACGTCGAGCGGATTCGTATGGCGGGGCTGGGTGGGACTTTTTCACTTGCGCCTGACCTAAAGATGGTGTTTAGTACGTGGCCCTTACAACACTGACTTACTGATGGAATCGACTCAATTATCCCCTGAGGTGCGGCTTCATTTTCTGGACTATTGGCGCGTTATTAGAACCCGGAAAGTGATTGTTTTTCTGGTGTTCCTTCTGGTCGTTTTGACGGTCTTTACCATCACCATATTTCAACCAAAAGTTTACATGGCCTCAACCCGTATCAAGGTCGAGCCGGAAAGACCCACGGTGTCGATGGTTGAAGGACGCGATATGGCCACATACGACCCATTTTTCCTGCAAACCCAATACGAGATTATTCAATCTCAGAAGATTCTGTATCCGGTGATTGACCGTCTTAATCTGCGACGGACCCCGGGAAGCGACGTGGAAATGCCCCAAGACATCGCTTTCAAACACCTCAAGGCGCAATTGTCCGCTCGGCGTGCCCGTGATACTTCCCTCATTGAAATCACGGTCTATGACCACGACGGCGGTCGAGCAGCTGAGATTGCCAACACCACTGCGGAGATTTTCGAGCGTGATCGCTTGGAAGTCAGGCGGCAGCAAACGCAGAAGGGAATTGACAAGCTCCGCGAGGAAGTGGCGCAACAGTTGGACAGGGTCCGTCTCGCGCAGGAGAAGGTCGAGCGGCTCCGCAAGGAACTGGATATTCCTGTTATCGGGACCGTAAAGTTGAGCGACATGGCGCTGGAGCAACTACAAAACCAGTTGTATGAGGCGCGCGCCAGTGCAGTAGCAACCGCAGCGCGGCTCAACGAATTCAAGAAACTCACGATACAGCAACTGAAGGGCGCCGTCACCACACTGATTGCCGACGCCACCGCCCAGTCGCTGCTACAGAATCTGACGGATACGGAAACGCATCTTGAAATGCTCAAGGAGGACTACGGACCGGAGCACCCCACCGTCCTCGCGATGATCGCAATGCGCGATAAACTGCAGGATCAACTAAGCGAGCGTCTGGCGGGGATCACTCGGGGCCTTGAAATTGAATATCAGGTCACCAAGGCCCGCCTCGATGAGGTGCAAAGGCAGGTGGACGAGGCAAAGAACGCCAGTCTGCTCGTGGAGGGTGAAAAATATCTTCCCTTCCGAAACGCCCAACGAGAGGAAGAGTTGGAGCTAAGGCTTTACGAAGCGGTGAAGGCCCGTGTCCAGCAAGCGGCGATTGAAATGGATCTGCCACGCAGCCCTGTCGAGGTGATCGACCGCGCCGAACCCCCGCTGCCGCAAATGTATGTCAGCCCCAAGATCTGGGTGAATATTCCCATGGGTGCCGTAGCCGGCTTGGTGCTGGGGGTGATATTGGCGTTCTTCATCGAGTTCCTCGACACCAGTATCAAGAGAATCGAAGACGTGGAGAAACATCTTGGATTGCCCGTCCTTGGTATCGTTGGCCAGAACGCCAAACTACTCCACCGCGGCATCGCCTCCGTGGCCCACCTCGAAGCTTATCGCATGATACGGACGAACATCGAGTTCGCCAAACCAGAGGGCGCGACCACCCAACTCTGCGTGCTCAGCGCGGGTGCGGGCGAGGGCAAGTCTTTCACCATCGCCAACCTCGGCTTCGTATACGCACAGCACGGGGCTCGCGTGCTCATCGTCGATTGCGACCTGCGCCGTCCCGGAGTCCACGAACATTTGGGAATATCCAACAGCGTTGGCTTGGCGGATTATCTCAGCGGCAGAAAAACTGTTCAGGAGACTATCCAACCGACGAGTGCGCCGAACCTTTCGCTGATCCCGGCGGGTGGCGGCACAGTTTCGAGTTCGAAGGAAGCGCTCCCCTTGCTGACATCACACCGGATGGCGGAACTCATCGAATACGTCGGACAGCACTTTGACGTCGTGCTGTACGACACACCGCCAATCTTGGGTGTCAGCGATGCCGCCGTCGTGGCCCGCGAGGTGGGCATGTACATTCTCGTGATCCAGCATCGCCGGTACCCGCGCAACATGGCCCGTCGCGCGGTGCAGCTCGTCCAGAATGCGGGCGGCAAGCTTCTCGGGGTGATTGTCAACAACGTACAGCTTGGCTACGACGAGACATTCTACTATTATCACGCCCAACATGAGCCGGACCAAAAATCCTCCGTGCGAGAGGTACAGCCCGTGGCGGCGCCAAAGCCATCTGCCAGCGATGAGATCGATATATCCGGAAAGTATTGAGCGCGGCCTATTCGTCACCGTTCCCTGTGGCGACGAGATCGTGCCACGCATCCTAAACGACTGACTTCATGAACCAGACTCGACCAACCCATCGTTACACGGTATTCGTTTGCCTGTCTCTGTTAGCAGCCGGTCTAGCCCTTTTGCCGGGGTGCAGCACTGTCAATAACCTGCTGGGCTGGTCGTCTCCACCCCGCCCGTCGAAAGGCGTGGTTGCAGCTGGCGGGGATGAGGTTTCGGGACGGCTGCGGTCCGGGGACGAACTCTCGATCCGGATCGAGGCGGGCCCCACGCAAGCGGCGACAACTGCGCCGTCGGACGTGATTATCGACGAGGACGGCGAGATCACGCTGCCGCTGGTGGGCCGCATCAAAGCGGGCGGCCTGACGCCCAGCGAACTGGGAGAACGCATTCAGGCCAACTATGTGCCGCGCTACTATGTGCGTTGCACCGCGACCGTGATCGTCGCCCTGCGGTTCTTTTACATCGGTGGCGAAGTGCGCAATCCCGGCCGCTTCCCGTGGAGCGAGGACACGACGTTGCTGAAGGCGATCAACACGGCCGCCGGTTTTACGGATTATGCAAACCGTCGCAAAGTACAATTGGTTCGCGGCAAGCAACAGCAAGAATTCGACTGTGAGGAACTGCAGCGGAATCCGTCCAAGGATACACAGATTCGCCCTGGGGACACGATTACTGTGCCGCGCAGCATTTTCTAGGGCAGTCAGCTAACGATCTGCCTGCCAAGCAGACCGCATCGCGCGACGGGTACGTTAAGCCACCATCCTGCCGACCGCAACGTTTGGACAGATCCGCAGTGTGCCGTGAGGCGAGCCCGCCAATTCGTCGTCATTCTTCCGACACCTTGATTCTTGCGTTCGGCTGGTGGCTCGATAAACTGGATTCATGAGCTTGCCGGCCAACACGTTGCGCAGCCTGGCTGAAATCGTCGGCCCTGCCAATCTCCAGGATTCGACCGAAGAACGCCTCGCCTACAGTTACGACGCAACGGCGATGCTCGCGCGGCAGCCCGAAGCCATCGTATTCGTCGAATCAGCGCAACAGATTGCCAATATTCTGAAGCTTGCCAATGACGACGGCTTCAAAGTCGTCCCGCGTGGCAGCGGCACCAATCTCAGCGGCGGGACGATACCCACGGAAAACTGCGTCGTGCTCGTCACGGTGAAGATGGACAGAATCTTGGAGGTCGATGCACGCAACCTCACGGCCCTTGTCCAGCCGGGCGTGCTTACGGCCCACATTGACGAGGCGGCTGCGGCCTGTGGATTGTTCTACCCACCAGACCCCGGCTCGATGAAGATTTCCACGATTGGGGGCAACGTCGCGGAGAATTCCGGGGGCTTGCGCGGGCTCAAGTACGGCGTCACGCGGGATTACGTGCTCGGGTTGGAGGTTGTGCTGCCGACGGGCGAGCTTCTACGGTGCGGCACGAAATGCGTCAAGGACGTCGCGGGCTATTCCATCAAGGATCTTTTCATCGGCAGCGAAGGCACGCTCGGCGTTGTCACAGAAATTCTGTTGAAGCTCCTCCCGCGCCCCGCCGCGCGCAAAACCATGTTGGCGACATTCGCTGTGATGACCGACGCCGCCGAAACTGTGTCGGCGATCATCGCCGCGAAAATCATTCCCTGCACGCTTGAGTTTCTCGACCGTACCACCGTGCGTTGCGTCGAGGAGTACGCACACGTAGGCCTCCCGCTCGATGCGGAGGCGATCTTGTTGATGGAAACGGACGGGCACCCCATGGTCGTCGAGGAACAATCCGCGCAGATGATCGAACTGGCCCGCGCCCATCGCGTCCGAGACGTGCGCGTGGCGAAGGATGCCGCCGAAGCCGAGAAACTTGCGTCCGCCCGCCGTGGCGCGGTCGCGGCGCTGGCCCGCGTGGCACCGACGACCATCTTGGAGGACGTCACCGTCCCGCGCAGCGAATTGGTAACCATGATCGCCTTCGTCCAACAGACTGCCGATAAATACAGGGTGCGCGTTGGGACGTTCGGTCATTTCGGTGACGGTAATTTGCATCCGATGTTTCTTTGCGATGAGCGCAACAAGGAAGAGATCGAGCGGGTCCATGCCGCTTTCCGCGAGATCTTCGAGAAAGCCATCGCGCTTGGCGGCACCATTACCGGCGAGCACGGCATCGGCCTCGCGAAGAAGAAATTCCTCCCCAGGTTTGCGGGGACGACCTCCCTCGATGTGATGCGGGCCCTCAAACGCACGCTTGATCCCAATGGCGTCCTCAATCCCGGCAAAATTTTTGACTGAATCCAACCTGCTCCAGCAACTCGATTATTCGGTCCTGCAGCAATGCATTCATTGCGGGATGTGTTTGCCGACGTGTCCGACATATGAGGCGACGAAGCACGAGACGAGCAGTCCGCGCGGGCGCATCGCGTTAATGCGCGCGGTGGCCGACGGCAGGCTGGCGGCGGATTCCGCGCAGTTTGCCGATGAGATGTATTTCTGCCTAGGCTGCCTTGCTTGCGAGACTGCTTGTCCTGCAGGGGTTAACTACGCCAGGATGATTGAGTTCGCCCGTGCAGAAGTGGAGTCCAACGGCGCGAGAAGCGGCGTAGAGCGAAACCTGATTCGTGCGGTTGTGCTCCGCTGGCTGTTTGGCAAGCCGGGCCGGCTGCGTTTTATCGCCAAGCTGCTCCGCCTCGATCAAGCCGCCGGATTCTCAAGGACGATTTCAACATTTCTCCCGAAGCCCCTGCGGGAACTGCACGCACAGCAGCCGACGATTTGCGACAAGTTTTCATTCGATTTGATTCGCGAAACTGAATCGCCCCGCACCGCCTGCCGTTACCATGTCGGCCTGCTTACAGGTTGCGTGCAGGACGTGGTCTTTGCCGATGTGAACCGCGACACGGTGGACGTGTTACTGGCGAACGGCTGCGAAGTGTTCACCCCGCGCACACAGGTATGTTGCGGCTCGTTGATGGGACACAACGGTGAACTTCGAGCGGCGGGGAAACTGGCGCGACAGAATCTGGACACGTTCCGACTGGAATCACTCGACGCAATCATCATCAACAGCGCCGGTTGCGGCTCGTTCATGAAACGCTACCGGCATTTGCTGCCCAATGATCCCCGCGCCAGGGTTTGGGACGAGAAAGTCCACGACATTCACGAGTGGCTGATGAAGATTGGGATACAGACGCCGCGCGTCGGCGCGCGAGCGACGACCATTCGCGCGACCTATCATGAGGCATGTCATCTGGTGCACGGACAGAGGATTTCGCAGCAGGCGCGTGATCTTCTCCGAGCGATCCCCGGCCTGGAACTCGTGGAATTGCCTGAAGCGACATGGTGTTGCGGGTCGGCGGGAATCTATAACATCACCCAACCGGAAATGAGCATGGCGTTGCTTGAACGCAAGATGAAACACATCACGGGCACGGGCGCCCAAGTTGTGGCGACGGGAAATCCCGGGTGCATCGGCCAGATTCGCCACGGCGCGAAGAAGCATGGTGTAAACGTCGAGGTTGTTCATCCCATCACGTTGCTCGCGCGAGCGTATCGTGGGGAGAGCCAGCTGTGACCTGAAGGCCGGTGGCCCGGTGCCGGCGACTGCGTGTGAAATGGCGGAGGGGGTGGGATTCGAACCCACGAATGCCTTGCGGCATTACTGGTTTTCGAGACCAGCCCGTTCAACCACTCTGGCACCCCTCCATCAAGCGATTTATTGAAATGCGGCTTAACCTACTTGGCAATCTGAGGCGCGGACAGGAACAAAACGCCAGGACCACCAGACAGGCAAAGAAGTCCAAAACCGAATTGTGGCCGCCAATTCACAAGCTGACATATAACAGTGGCACGGTCGGCTGGCAAGTGGCCTGTATGGTCAACGGACAGCGCATCCGCGAATTGTTCTCGACGAAGGAAGAAGCCGAGAGACGAGCCGCTCAAGTCCGGCTGATGGTCGGGAACGTGGATGCTGCTGTAAGCACATTTAACTGACCGTTTCGCCGGAAAGGTTCAATGCTGGAGTTGAGGTGCGCTTCCTGCAATTGAATCCTTGTGCGCCAGGACATTTTTGACGGACTCCGGTAGCTCGTTCGCCTTGGCCAAGACCAGACTGACCTGCCAAAGTTGATTGTCATTCAGGGTGCTGCGGAATCCGGGCATACCGGTGAGGCGAATGCCGTTTGCCACCTTCCAGTAAGTCTCTCCCGGTTCATCGTCGGTCACGCCCTTCCCCCGGAAAAGCTGGGGAGGACGCGGAAACATCCCCGTAGCGATGGCGGTCTTTGATGCGCCGGGTAATCCATGGCAAACCGCGCAATGCTCTTTGTACAGCACTGCGCCCGCCGTCAGATTCGCCTCCGTTGGCTCGATGGGTACATTCTTCGGCATCTCTTTCAGCAAGCGAGCGTGTAGGGCTATATTCGCAAGCATCTTCTCGAACGGCATCGGCGGGGCCGAAGTCGCCACCGGGGCATAGCCTCCGGCAAAATAAAGGTAAGCGCCAACGGGAACGAGCAGGATACCCACGATGAGTCCGATAACAAAACCAAGTTTCATCAGAATGTGCCATCCTTTCTTCTTCTCACAGCGAGAAATAAGAGAACGATTCAAGCAACCTACGGGCGGCGGAACAAATCGACAGTTCTGATCGGGTTGATGCCCCCGGCCTTCAGGACTTGCAGGGCGGCATCGGGATCCGTAAAACGGAAGACCAGCAGCGCGCGGTCGCCACGTTTCTCGGCGAAAGCGTACATGTACTCGATGTTCAAACCCGCTCCGTCTACGATCTCGAGGATTTGCGCCAGACCGCCGGGGCGGTCAGCCACCTCGATAGCGAGTACTTCGGTGACTTTCACCACACAGCCAGCCTTTTCCAGCACGGTTTTCGCCTTCTGCCAATCCTGAATGATCAGGCGGAGAATGCCGAACTGCGCGGTATCGGCCAGAGACAACGTCACCAAGTTGATCCGCGCCTTGGTCAACACCTCGCAGGCCGTCCGCAACTGGCCGGGCTTGTTCTCCAGAAACACAGAAAGTTGATGGATTTTCATTGCCGTGCTCCTCGTCACATTTTGCGTTTGTCGATGACCCGTTTGGCTTTGCCTTCGCTGCGTTGGATCGTGTGGGGTGCCACCAGTCGAAGGGCGGCGCGGATGCCGGTGACGGTTTCGATGGAATGAACGAGCTTCTTCTTCAACTCTTCCAGCCCGCGCACCTCGTCACTGAATACGTCTGGCGTCACCTCCACCTGCACTTCCATCTGGTCAAGGTCAGCTTCACGCGTCAGCACAATCTGGTAATGCGGCAACGTACCTTCCACCCGCAACAGGGCCGCCTCGATTTGCGACGGGAAGACGTTGATACCGCGGATGATGAGCATATCGTCGCTGCGGCGCCCGATACGTCGCATCCGGCGGATGGTCCGTCCACAAGCGCACGGCTCGGTGGCGAACGCCGTGATGTCCCGCGTCCGATAGCGAATCATCGGCATCGCCTGCTTGCTCAGCGTTGTCAACACCAGCTCACCTTCGGCGCCATCGGGCACCAGTTCCAGCGTCTCGGGGTCGATGATTTCGGCCAGGAAGTGATCCTCGAAGACATGCAACCCGTCTTGGTGGACGCACTCGATGGCTACACCGGGGCCGATGATTTCCGACAGACCGTAGATGTCGTACGCCTTGAGGCTGCTTTCGGCCTCGATGCGTTGGCGCATGCCCTCCGTCCACGGTTCCGCGCCGAACACGCCTGCTCGTAACGGCAGTTTCTTCATGTCGATACCCATCTGCCGCGATTGATCGATCAGGTGCAGGAAATAACTTGGCGTGCAACAGATTGCCGTCACGCCGAAATCCTTCATTACCATCAACTGCCGCTCGGTGTTGCCGCCCGAAATCGGGATCACCGTCGCGCCGAGCGCCTCGGCGCCGTAATGCGCGCCGAGGCCGCCAGTGAACAGGCCGTAGCCGTAGGCGTTTTGAATAATGTCGCCGGCATGCAAGCCGCACGCGGCAAGGCTGCGCATGATCGTCTCTGTCCACACGCGAATGTCGTCCTGCGTGTACGCGACGACAATCGGTTTACCGGTCGTGCCGCTGGAGGCGTGCAGGCGCACGATGTCCTTCATCGGGCTGGCAAACAGCCCGTACGGATACGTGTCGCGCAAATCGGCTTTCACCGTGAACGGCAGACGCCGCGCGTCGTCGAGCGACCGCACGTCGGCCGGTTTCAGGCCGCGATCGTCCATGCGTTTGTGAAACAACGGCACATACTCGTAGGCCCGTCCCACCATCCGTTGGAGCCGGGACAGTTGGGTGGCCCGCAAATCGCTAACCGGCATGAAATCAGGTGCGCTTGCCGGATGACGTTCCGTTTGATTCATGGGTCACACTCCTTTTCGCCCCAACGCGAACGCCTGCAGATTGGCGGCATGCAGCTTTTCGGGGAACGCCGCGCGGATCGCGTCCAGCCAGTGTCTCTCATCAATCTCCAGATGCCGGCTCAACACCCCCAGCAACACGACGTTGAAGCTCTTCTTGTTGGTCAGGGTTGCCGCGTTCACCGCGTCAGGCGCAATCAACTCACCGCCGGCACGGAGTTGGTGACGGTTCACCTCAATCTGGTCCGGGGCCACCACCACGAGGAAATCCGCTTCGCCCCTCGACACCATCGGACTGAACACTTCGCGGCCGAACCGCACGTCGCTGCTGACCGAGCCGCCGCGCTGGCTCATGCCGTGCAGTTCGCTCTGTTTGACGTCCTGACCTGTCCGGAATGCCGCGTCCGCCACGATGCCGGACGCCTTGAGGACGCCCTGTCCACCGAGGCCGGCGATGACGATGTTGGTGACGCGTTCGTTCACGATTCTTCGGCCAGCGCCTCCGTGCACGTTTGTGACGCGGCTCGATCGTATTCCTTGATCTTGCCGGCGATGAGCAGACAGGGGCGGCGCGCGATGATGACGTTGAGTTGGCCGTTATCGAGACAGTTCTGCAGCAGCCGGGTCAAGCCGGCCGGATCGGTCGATGGGTCGATGACTTGGACGTTCTCAACGCCGAGCGACCGCGCCAAATCTTCAAACGACAACTTGTTGGTCGGTTCGTGTTTCAACGTGCGGCCGGTGCCGGGATGTTCCTGATGGCCGGTCATGGCCGTCGTGCTGTTGTCCAGAATCAGCAACACGTGGCCGGTGGGCGGCGGATTATAGACCATCTCCACCAAGCCCGTAATGCCGCCGTGCACAAACGTACTATCGCCGATCACGCTGACGACACGGCGCGCCTGTTCGGGCGGCAACACGTGGCGCAGTCCCAACCCGACGCCGATGCTCGCACCCATGCACACGCAACTGTCCATCGCCTCGAAGGGAGGCAGTACTCCCAACGTGTAGCAGCCGATATCCCCGGCGACGATACAGTCAAGATCATGAAGCGTCTCGAACACGTACCGGTGCGAGCAGCCCGGACAAAGCTGCGGCGGTTTTCCGGGAACGGGAGCAGGCTCGGCCGAGGTGTCGCCCGCCAGGAGGCGCTTTACCCGCGGCACGTTCAATTCACCGAAACGGTACATCTCCGGCTTGCTCTCGACTTTCACGCCGGCGGCCCGGATCGCGTCAGCCAGATACGGATCGCCTTCTTCGATCACAAGACAGCGGTTCACTCCGGCGGCGAACGCCCGGATTTTTTCCAGCGGTAGCGGATAGGTGAAACTCAGTTTCAGCACGCTGGCTTGCGGCACGGCCTCGCGGACGTGCATATAGGAAATGCCCGAAGTAATGATCCCGAGTGATTTGTCCCCCTCGACCACCCGGTTCAGCGGACAGCTCTCGTTCCACGCCTGCATCTCCGACAGCTTTTGTCGCAGCCGGCGGCCAGCGGGTCGGGCATAAGACGGAATCATCACCCGCCCGCGGATGTCGCGCTCGAAATTCGGCGTCGGCGGTGGAGCGTTCGCCGCGCGAGGACGAACGATCGTTTTGCTGTGGCAAACCCGGGTAGTCAGACGCAGCAGGACGGGGATCTTCCAGCGTTCTGAGATTTCCACCGCTCGGAGAGTAAGGTCGTAGGCCTCCTGTGAATCCGACGGTTCCAGCATCGGCACGCCGGCGGCCACGGCGTAATGGCGGTTATCCTGCTCATTCTGGCTGGAAGCCATGCCGGGGTCGTCGGCCGATACTACGATCAGCGCACCGGTCACGCCGGTGTACGTCGCCGTAAACAGCGGGTCGGCCGCCACGTTCAGGCCGACGTGTTTCATCGTGGCGATGGCCCGAGCCCCCGCGAAGGCCGCACCCAGCGCAACTTCAAGGGCGACTTTTTCGTTCGGAGCCCATTGCGCGTGTCCGCCGAGTTCCGAAAAACGTTCGAGGATTTCGGTGGACGGCGTGCCGGGATAACCTGTGCCCAGCGCCACGCCCGCGTGCCAGGCCGCCAATGCCACCGCTTCGTCGCCGCTCAATAATGCCCGTTCTGAATCGCTCATACCCAACAACGTGACCCAAGTTGTAGCCGTTTTCTAACCGTTTGGAAAAGCAAAAGTGGAGCAGCAACATCTACAGCGTCAACATCTCCTCTTGTGACAGCAAACGCAGGGGTTGTTTGGTCAGAATCTGCCGGGCCTTGGCAGCATCCTGGACCTCGATGAGCAGCACCGCGCGGTTGTTGGAGACGAAACCCGAGGAGTTTTGGACGTTAATCTTATTGCGGGCGAGGCAGTCGGCGACCGCATGAAGCCCGCCCGGTTTATCTTCCACTTCGATGGCCAGCACTTCCACGAGCGACACCGTCCATCCCCTCTGCTGCAGGCTTTGGCAGGCGAGGTCGCACTTATCCACCAGGAACTTGATGACTCCCAGCGTCTCATTGGTGGCGATGGTGACCCAGCGGATGTTAATGCCTGTATCGGCCAGCACCTTGGTGATGCGCGCCATCTGGCCCAGTTGGTTTTCGGCGAACACGGCAATCAGATTGACAGCACTCATAGTCTCACTCTCTTCTTTGGCGGTTACAGCGATCGAGTGTCAATCACTCGCTTGGCTTTGCCTTCGCTGACCGGCAAGGTGCCGGGCGGCACGAGATGCACCTTGGGTTTCGTCAGGATTTCCGCCCGCAACCGGTCGGCAATCTCCGATTGCAGCCGCGTCAGGTGCTCGACGTGACCATCGAATCCGGCTTCGGCCAGTTCGACGTTGATCGTCATTTCGTCGAGCCCTTCCAGCACGATCTGATAGTTCCGGCCCACGGCAGGCAGGCTCATCAACACGCGTTCGATCTGTTGCGGATAAATGTTCACGCCGCGCACGACCAGCATGTCGTCGGCGCGGCCGGTGATGCGGTGCAGGCGCCGGTGCGTGCGGCCGCACGGGCACGGGCCGGGCATGATCGACGTGATGTCGCGTGAGCGGTAACGCAATAACGGCATGGCTTCGCGGCACAGCGTCGTCAGGACCAACTCACCGGTTTGTCCGTCCGGCAACGGTTCGCCGGTTTGCGGGTCCACGATTTCGAGGAGGTAATTGTCCTCCCACAGGTGCATGCCACACTTGTGTTCGCATTCGAAGGCGACACCGGGGCCGTTCATTTCCGATAGGCCATACGAATTGTACACTTCGATCCCCAACGCCTGCTCGATCTTACGCCGTGTTTCCTCCGTGTACGGTTCCGCGCCGACAAACGCCTTGCGCAACGCCAGGTCCCGGCGCGGATCCACGCCTTTCTTTTCCAGAAAGTCGGCAAGATAGAGCGCATAGCTGGGCGTGACATGGATGACGGTGGTCCGGAAATCCTGCATCAGCAGCAGTTGCTTCTCGGAGTTGCCCGGCCCGGCGGGGATCACCAGGCACCCGACTTTTTCCGCGCCGTAGTGCATCATGAGCGCTCCGGTGAACAAGCCGTAGGTCATCATGTTCTGGAGTACATCGCGCCGCGTCACGCCGGTCATGACCAGGCAGCGCGCCATCAACTCAGCGGCGTTATTCACGTCCTTGGCGGAGAAGAATAGTGCCTTCGGCTTGCCGGTGGTGCCGCTGGACGTGTGCAACCGCAATACCTCGTCGGGAGCGACGGCCAGCAGACCGGCGGGATAGGTGTCCCGCAGGTCAGTGTTGGTGGTGAACGGCAGCCGTTGAACGTCGGCCAACGACCGGATGTCGCGCGGCTTGGCGTCGCAGTCAGCGAGTTTTTGCTGATACCGCGGAACGTTGCGAGCCACGCGGCGCACGGTCGCCTGGAGGCGCTTCAGTTGAAGCGCCTCCAGCGCGCCGCGTTCCATGGTCTCAGCTTTCTCGTCCCTGAACATCTTCGTGTCGTAGCGGCTCTAGAAGGTGAACATCAGTTCCGCCCGCAGGAAATCCACCATGTCCCGGCTGTTGTAGTAGTCGCCCGGGAAAAGGAATTCACTCCAGAGATGGCCGGTGATGTTCTTGGTGAATCTGTATTTGAGAACAGCCTGGAGGTAATGGCCGCGAAAGTTACCGTTGTTGGAAAACGGGGTCGCTGCCGCCGGGAGGCCGAAGGCTTGGTTTAACGGCCGTGTGGGCGTGTCCTGGTCAGCCAACAATGCGAAATAGGTGAGGCTGAAGTCCAGGTCCTTGATGGGACTCGTGCTCCAGGTCGGGCCGAAGCGGTGGAGATTGGCAGTTTGCCCAACGCGCGTTTCGGGGACATAGCTGTAAATATTGTACATTTCGCTCCAGCGCGGCCATCGCCCCCAGAGCACGTCGAACATCTCGTCGTTCCTCGTTTTGGAATCATCCCCGGAAAGGAATTCGTAGGAAAAACTGAGCTGGTCGTTCCATTGATCCTTGAAGAGATAGGTGAGCTTGCTGTTCACACCAAAAGCCCTGACGTCGCGGAAGGCCGTGGTCTCGGCGGACGGGGCGAGCACGGGGTTAAGGCCACCTTGGTTGAGTTCCGGGTCCTGTTTCCGGCCTAACTGATAGGCGCCTTCGGCCGAATACTTCCAGTGGTCTTCCAACGACCCCGAGACGCGGCCCCCGAGAGTATAGAGATCGGCATTATCTCCGAAGCTGGCCTCCGGCAGACTGCTGAGGCGAGTATCATGTTTGTAAATGAAGTATCCGTCTAGATTGGCCTCTGGCAGGCTCTTGTTGGCGATCCACAGGATGGCGCCCTTTTCGTCTTGATCGGTCAGGAGCAACGGCTCCACATGGGCGCCCTGGCTGGTGGAGGGACCGAGGGTGGGTAGCCAACCGTCCGGCCGGGCATCCTGGATAATGCCGATGGCGTCGATGGTAGTGTTCTGATTCTTGAGGTCGTAGGTCACCCGGGCGGAATCAAGGAAATATGTGAAGGACCCATCCTCGGGTGTGCCATCTCCTACCAACCAGCCGTCACCGAGGAAAATATCCTGGCGACCAACCGTCAAGGTGGCAGGCAGATCCAGCGGTCTCTTCCATTGCACGTTGAGGTTGTCAATAATCCCGTAGCGCCACTGCATGCCCGAGCTCTCGAAGAATGTGTCCATGGTCGCGGGTTTCATAAAATCCCGCGGTTCAGCGGCCACACGGACGTTCAAGCTCAGGCCGTCTGTCGGCACGAGGCGGGCCCAAACCCGGCCGCGGTAGCGAAAATAGTCCTGTTCGTGCACGGGAGCAAACAGCGGGCTCAACGCCCGATCCGTGGTCAGGCTCAGCGCACTGTTGAAATACTCGTTGCGGACCCGGAAATCGCCCCCCCAACTGAACCAGCCGACGGGGTTCTTGACCTGTTTGGAGAACTCATCAAAGGTCCAGATCGTTGTCGCTGGCTCCGTGACGGAAGTATCGGTCACCTTCGCTGCAGTCGTTGTCTGGGCCTGCGTGGTTGTTGCGACAAACGCGAATGCCAGCAACGCTGCCGGTAACGGAAGTATTTTGGTTCTCATCGCAAGTTCATCCTTTCGTTGGTGTTAAACTTCGCTCCCGGATTTCGGGTTGGTTGATTACTTCCCCCTCACAGTGGGAAAACATTTCACCAGATGTGCCTCGTCGGGCGGCGATGTGAGGAAGCTGACAACGGGCATCACCAGCATCGGCACGAGCATCGCGATCGCGCCCGCGACGGGAATGTGGGGCTTGCCCCAGAAGAAGAACAAGCCGACCGCCGTGCCGACTCCGGAGATCATACCGGCATAGGCGCCGGCCTTGGTCGCCCGCCGCCAAAAGAGGCCGTAGAGATACGGGGCGAGAAACGCGCCGCTCAACGCGCCCCAGGCGACCACCATCAGGTTTACAATCACGTCAATTCTGCTCACCGCAATCAGGAGCGACAAGGCCACGAACACGGCGCAGAGCACACGCATCAACAGCATGATTTGCTTTTGCTTCTCGTCGCGCTTGACGGTGGCGCCGTAGATGTCGATGGCGATGGCCGAACTGCTCACCAGCACCAGCGACGAGAGGCTCGACATCGATGCCGAGAAGACCATCAGCAGAATCACCATCACCAACCATGGGGGCACATAGGTGGTGATGAAAAACGGCATGAGCAGGTCGAGGTTGGGTTTCTTCGTTGCCGCGTCCACGATGGGAGCCAGGTCGATCTTGGGGTTGGCGAAGAACAAATGTGTCAAGGCCCCGCTGTAGTACGCGCCGAAGGACATGAACAAGGCAAAGATCGTGGCGATGATCATCGCGCGTTTCACGTCGGCCTGGCTGCGAATGGAATAAAACTTCTGCACCATCTGTGGCAGCGCCCACGGGCCGAAGCTGGTGATCAGTACCAGGGACACCAACGTCACCCAGCCGGGGAAAGGGGGTCCCATGGGTGGCGGCGGCGCGCTCAGGGCCGGCATGTGTTTCGGGTCCAACAATGCGGCAAAAGTTGCACCGAGCCCGCCCTTCATTCCCGCCAGTAAGAGCACCATCGTCACGACGCCCACAAACTCGACGATCCCCCGGATAAAATCGCTCACCGCAACGGCAAAATAGCCGCCCATCACAAGATAAACGCCCGTCAATACAGCGAGAAAAATGAGCGCCTGGTTGTATTGCAGCCCCAGCGTTTTCTGAAACAGATAACTCAGCCCCATGTAAACCGACGCCGAATACGGCACGAGAAAAATGAAGACCACGAGAGCCGCGATAATCTGCAACGGCATGCTGTCGTACCGCGCCCGGAGGAATTCGGGCATGGTGAGCGCATTGAGCCGGGCGGTCATTTCACGGGTGCGTCCGGCGAGGACCAACCAGGCCAGCAGCGTGCCGACAAATGTGTTGCCGACCACAATCCACATCGTCTGGATGCCGAAACCCCAGCCGAGCCGGCCGGCATAACCGATGAACAGCACCGAGGAAAAATAGGTGGTCCCATAGGCGAATGCGCTCATCCAGGGTCCGAGCGTGCGCCCCCCGAGGAAGAAGTCGCCGACGTTCTTGGTGCGTTTCATGCACCAATACCCGACGACCAACATGACCCCCACGTATAAGACGACGAGTCCGGAATAAATCACTGGATTCATGGTTTCTTAATTCATTCGAGGGGCCGCAAACGCGACATCAGCAACGGTGAGTAAGCCATTCTTGAGATTTGAGCATCTCCAGACGCAGTGCCTCACATTCGGCTTTGCTGCAGAACTCCTAGCCTCGCACAGACGGGACGTGTTGGAGCCGGGGAGCGGCCCTCCAAACGGGGTGATCATTGGGCTTATACCCCTGCGGGTGCCAAGACCGCAAGACCTTTCTGTGGCGCCCTTGTCGAGGAAAACCTTGCAGGATCGGTCTGTCCCGCCGTCAACGAAACTCCGCCGCCGCCGACTGCGAACGAACCGCACTTCGTCTGGTCATTCGGTGGCGGCGTTTGGGGCGAGCCGTTTCCCGAGATGGATCAGGGAAGGAACGTGATGTATTGGGTCACACCATCGACGAATTCGGGGCGGTAATATATTCCGTTGAATTGGTACGCGGCGCCGCCGTTGACGGCCACCTGCACGGCTCCGGGAGGGAGTTCGGGAACGGCAACGCCGATCGGCGGCGGCGCGATGACATAGCCGTCGTCCTGCTGCACATAGAATGCGCCACCGGCATAATAGTACGTCTGGTTTCCGGCTTCGACGACGAATGCGCCATCGGGCGGTTGCGGGACATCCGCGCCGACCGGGGGGTAAACCTCCTGATAGCCATTGTCGGCTTGCTGGTAGTAGAGGCCATCGTCGTAGTAGTAGGGCGAGCCATTCACCATGAGCAATACATACCCCACGGGCAGAACGTCGAACCGCGCGCCAAACCTGAAATTATGCCAGAACCGCGGGCGATGGATATCCGCGTCTACGTCGTGATGCACGAAGACATCATGGTGGCTGTCGAAACCGTGAGTCCCGTGGCTGTCGAAACCATGAGTCACCTGGACAGGTCGTTGGACGGCGTGCGTGTCCAGGTGGCGGATGCTCCCATGGTTGACGCGGTCGACAACCGCAGGCTGGCTGCGTTGCACGGGCGCGCGCGCGGGTTCGCTTCGCGGTGCGGACTCACTTCGCGGCCCGGGTTCGGCCCGCTGGGACGACTGCTGATGTTGTTGAGCGTACAGGAGTGGCAGCGCGACCAACAGGGCCGCGATGCCGACCACGATTTTCCCGGTCGAAACGGTGTTGGCAAATCTCATGGTTATTTGCCCTCTTTGTTGTGCTTTTGGTTTTCGGCTTTGATCTCGTTCACCTCGATCTTGGAGGCCCCGGCTGGCGGCTCGAAGGTGAAGAGGAAATCCGGCAATTTCGTTTGAAAATCCCAGTGGGAGAAAATCGCCGTGTACTCCGGCGTGCCTTCCTCGTCTTTGTAAGTGATGACGATTTTGCGCGGGATGGGGCTGGCGCCATCCTCGATCCAGATCTGCCAATCGACGGCGCCTAGGGAGAAGGCAAGATGTTCGCAAGGAGTGCCCAGGACCGTCACCGGCCCAAGGTCGCGTCCCGAGACGATCTTCTGCATGGCGCTTTGGTAGGGATCGCTGACGACCAGGTCCTCGAGCGGCATGGCGATTCCGAAGCGCTCGCTGGCGGTGTCCAGCGCCTGGTCGAGCGTGGCGGGCGCGGGAATGTTCCCGTAGAAATTCTGTACGCGGTTGAAGAGGGTGATCGACTTGCCATCATAGAACAGCTCGCGGTTACGGCGGGTGGAATGTACCTCCGCGTGGAAACGGTCGGGACGACGGACTTGCAGGTCAATGGTTCGACCGACCTGGATTTGCTGTCCGGAACCCAGTTGCACGTCCTGCCAGACTTCCGCATTCACCGAGTAGAAGGGAGCTTGGGCCAGATAGTCACCCATCCGCTTCAGCAGTTTATCCGCTGACGGCTCGACGGCGGCGGGCTTGGTGTCCGTCGGCTTCACGTCCGCCGCTCGCGCGGACAGTGCCCAAAGACCCGCCAGTGCGCAGGCGGCGAAAAATAGGCGCAGTCTTCGGGTGGTGAGTTGGATTGTTCGGCTCGATTCTTTCATAGGTCCCTCCGTTGGCTGACGTGCACAGCGAGACGCACTATAGTTTAGCGGCTGGGTTTTTCAATGGTTTTTAAAGGCGGGAGCCATGGCGTTACTCAGCGGCGGCGTTGGCGCAGGCCGTCACTCAGCAGATTGAAAGCCAGCACGGTCCACGTGATGGCCAGGCCGGGAGCGATGCACAGCCAGGGCGCGATGCGGAAGGCGCTCTGTTCGTCGCGCAGCATCATGCCCCACTCCGGCACGTCGGGTTGCCCTGACAATCCGAGAAATGCCAACCCGGCAGCCTCCAGCACCGCGCTGCCGAGCGTCAACGTCGTCAGCACGAGAATCAGTCCCGCGCAATTTGGCAGGATCTCCGTCACGGCGACCCGCCAGCGGCCCGCGCCTGTGGCCTGCGCCGCCAGCACGTATTCCTTCGCGTTCTCCGACACAAATGCCGCGCGCACCTGCCGCACGACCGTGGGCAGACCCGCGATGCCGACCGCAATCGCCACGCTCGTCGGCGAGGGAGCGAGGATCGTCAGCGCGACCAACCCGAGCAGGATCGACGGAAACGCCAACAGGAAATCCGTCACATGGCTGATGATCCCGTCAAACCAACCCCGGAGCGCGCCTGCCGCCGCCCCGAGCGCCGTGCCCAGGATCACCGCAATCGCCGTCGCGCCGAGCGCCACCCCCAACGTGGCCCGTGCGCCGTACAGCATCCGCGTCAGCATGTCGCGGCCAACGCCGTCCACCCCCACCCAGTGTGCCCACGACGGCGGCGCGAGTGTCAGGTCGCGATAGAGTTGTTCGGTCGGCCCGTGCGGGGAGACCATCCCCGCCAGCGTCGCCGCCAAAACGATGACTGCCACCATCGACGAGCCGATCCAAAGAAGTGGGTTCCTGTGTTTCATCGTCGCAGTTTCGGGTCGAGCGCGTAGTGCAGGGCGTCCACCACGAAATTCGCCGCCATCACCATCGCCACCAACACCAGCAGCGCGCCTTGAATCGCCGGGTAGTCCCGCGACAGCACCGCCGTGGCGATGTAACGCCCGATGCCCGGCCACGCGAACACCGTTTCCGTCAGCACCGCCCCCCCGAGCAGATAGGCAAATTCCACGCCGACCATCGTCACGATCGGTACCAGCGCCGCGCGCAGCGCATGCCGATACAGCACCGTGCGTTCCGTCGCGCCCTTTGCCTGGGCCGTGCGTATGAAATCCTGCCCGAGCGTCTCCAGCACCGCCGTTCGCGTCACCCGCGCCACAAACGCCGCGGGAATCGTCGCCAGCACCAGCGCCGGCAGGATGAGATGATCGAGCCCGCCCCGCTCGCCTGCCGGCAACCAACCCAGCTCCAGCGAGAACAGCAGCATCGCCAGCAGCCCCAACCAAAACACCGGCACGCTCAGCCCGATCAGGCTTACCGTCGTCCCCAGCGCGTCCTTCCATGTTCCCGCATGACGCGCGCAGAAAATCCCGAGCCACACTCCCGCCACCGTGGCCAGCGCCAGCGCGACCATCGAAAGCTCGATCGTCGCCGGCCACGTCCGCGCCAAATCCTCCTTCACATCGCGTCCCGTGACAACCGACTCGCCGAAACTCCCGCGACCGATCACGCTGCTCATCCACCGCCAGTATTGAACCGGCAGCGGTCGATCCAGTCCCAACCGCGCACGGATCGCCGCGATTCGTTCCGGCGTCGGATTCTTCAGCAACAACGTCGCGGGATCGCCCGGCACCGCCCGCACGAGCAGGAAGATCGCGATGCTGGCGAAGAACAACGCCAGCGCCAACGACCCGATTCGTCGCAGGAAAAACGCGTTCATGGGCGCAACCATAAAATGTCACCAGACTCTTGTCGAGGTTCACCCCGTTTCGAAACCATCCGGCGCCGTGTGGCGTCGGCCTGCTCGCGAATCCTTTTCGGAGATGTCCCCAGCCGACTCGGCTTCGTTTTGGCTTTGTTTCTGCATAAAACCACCCTCCCGGTGCCCTATTTGGGTTCGTTTTGTGCCATTTTCGTCGAACAAATTCGACTCGTGTTTTTCATAACACATTCATGCCTAAACAGATGTGCATTTCTCATTTGGCTTCGTTTTGGAAAAACGCCTATAGTTGGGGAAAACCCTCCCAACCGGCGTCTCGACTCTTCCGCCCATCGCCCTCTTACACCGTTCTCTCATACCCGGATTCTCTCACATTCCCTGAAAACCCGTTATCGTACTTTGGAAGGTTTGGAAGGTTTGGAAGCTTTTCTTTTTGGGGGTATTTGGGGAGCCGAGCGGCTGGAAGCGAGTGAGTGCACACGTCTGGGAGCTTCTCTTTTGCCCCCGTACCAATCGCTGGCGATTAGGAATTCAAAGAGGTCGGCGGCGAAATCAGAATCGTTTGATTGGAATAGAAGCCCTGCGGCAGTGCCAGAGCTAGTCTGGGACGACTCGGAAGCGCGTTGAACTGGAAAGGTCGGTATCCGCGATCCTGAGTGTGGCAGTGTGCCAGCCGTTCGACGATGCGCCGAGCGCGAGACCATGCAACTTCCCCTTCATAGCTCGGGGCCAGACATAGGGAGTCCCGGTGTTGTAGACAGACCTGCCGTCAACGAGAACTTGGTACGCGTAGGCAAAGCAAGCCGGGCCGTTGGTGCCTTGCGTGGATGATATTGTATACGAAACGCTCACGCGCTTTCCCTCGCCGTCACTTGTGTCGGCGTGGATGGACAGTTGAAGCTTGTCCGTGTTAACGGGCTTGCTGGTGTCATGCTCCATCTCAAACACCGCCTGGTCGATCACATAAACGTAACGAGGATATTTCGTTTTGAAGCGGATGAAGTACGGCATCAGGTCTTTGCCACCGAGCTCTTTCAACTGAAAGACGAGGCGCGTTGTCGGAAGGCGGATACCCCGGCCAAGCATTCCTGATTGCTCGGTCTTTGCCAGTTTTAGTTCCGTTTGTTTCGCTTCGATTTCCAGGGACCTTAGGAGAATCGGCACCACACTCTTGTCTTTGGTCAGAAACAGCTTCTGTTGTGCATCCCAGCGCGTCTTGTCGTCGAGGCTCAAGGCAGCCGTCGCCAGGGGACCCAGATCGGAACTTATTGGCGGCAGATCGACGATTGGTTCACTCGCAGGCGAATTCCCATTGAGCGCGCGTTCTGTGACCGTCACGCCAGGTGGCGGCTGATACGCAAACAACTCCCCGGGCAATTCGACATTCAGCTTGAGCCCTCTCCACTCCGTCCTCTCATACGGCTCTTTCGGGTCATACTTGTTAAGCCCGGCCATCTTCCCACTGAAAATCTCGATCCTGTGGATGAACCCGTCCCGCTCGCCAATCGTAAGTCTCGTCTTCCTTTCCGGATCATCAGGATTCGGAGGCCGATAGGATCGCGAAGCGGGCTTGGGAACGGTTTCGAGCACGTACATCCGCTGCCCGTCCATCTTTCCGGGCGGCAGCATCGCATACTCGGTGTCGTCCTTGAACCACCGGTACCCCGTGCATGCCAGCAGCGGATTCATTTCCATCCGCAGAGCAAAAATCTGGTAGCTCGGCGAATTTGTATCCGGCACCGTCTTGACTACCGACTTCTTTAACCGACCGGTCGATTCCGTCCACGACACACCGTTCGAATCCTTGACTTGAAGCGTGGTCGGGCCTGCCCCTCCTCCCACGGCTCCGATTTCAAAGCGACTCAGATCCGGTGCCTCCCACCATCGTTTCTCCTGCCAGGTTGCCACTCCCGAACGCGTGCGTTGCGCGTGCATCACCGTCGCCGAGTAGCTGCGATACTCGGAGATCTTGGTGGCGCGAAATTCGAACACCTCATCCGCCGTCATCAGCGGTTGCGCGCTGACCGGTTCTTTCGAGGCCCGTCCGCATCCTGCGCAAACCAAACTCGCCGCCATGAATAGACAGGCACCGAGCCGATTCATAATGCATCTGGCCTTCACGCAACACCTTGCGGAGTTTCCGAATACACCATATTCCCGACCCGGAGAAGCATAGCCCGGGCCAGAAAATCCGAGGTTCGCTGACGTAACCCCGCTTTATCGAGCCACTTAAGGCGATCGTCGGGGGCCATGCGCTGAGAGACACTGGCAAGGAGGTTCGCATCGTGACGTTGCCAGGCATTCCTCCGGTGGATTCGCCGCGCAAGGCTGTGCAAGTCTTGATTGTAGCGGATGCCAAATCAGGCAGGGCTCAGAAGTGGTTTTCCTCATTCAAATTGGGACATCGCCGCTGCTTGCTTCGCAGGGTTTGACGCCGGAGGGTGGGGTGGTGTAGTCTCTGGCTTCCCGTTTGTGTTGGAGAAGATTATGAGCACGCCGACACGCTTTACGCTGACGCAAGCCGATATCCCGACGCGCTGGTACAACGTTCTGGCTGATGTACCCGAACCGTTGCCGCCGCCGCTACATCCGGGCACGAAACAACCCGTCACGCTGCAGGACATGACGGCGATTTTCCCCGAGAACCTCGTTGCCCAGGAAATGACGCCTGAGCGATACGTCGAGATCCCGGAACCGGTCCGCGAGATTTACGCGTTGTGGCGGCCGACGGCGCTGCTGCGCGCCGTGCGGCTTGAGAAGGCGCTGCAGACTCCCGCCCACATCTATTTCAAGTACGAAGGCGACAACCCCGCCGGCAGTCACAAACCGAACACCGCCGTCGCGCAGGCGTACTACAACAAGCAGGCGGGCACGAAGCGGATCGCGACGGAAACCGGCGCGGGACAATGGGGCTCGGCGTTGTCAATGGCGTGCAAGTTATTCGAGCTGGAATGCTGTGTGTTCATGGTCAAGGTCAGCTACCACCAGAAGCCGTATCGTCGGCTGCTGATGCACACGTGGGGCGCGACCGTTCATGGCAGCCCCAGTGGCTACACCGACTACGGCAGGAAAGTGCTCAAGGAAGACCCCGAATGCCCCGGCAGCCTCGGCATGGCGATCAGCGAGGCGATCGAAGACACAGTCAAACACCCCGGCACCAAGTATTCACTCGGCAGCGTGCTCAACCACGTGTGCATGCACCAGACCGTCATCGGCCAGGAAGCCATCAAGCAAATGGCGCTCGCCGGCGAAGAACCGGATGTGGTGATCGGTTGCGTCGGGGGCGGCAGCAATTTCGCCGGGATCGCGTTCCCGTTTGTGCGCGGCAAACTCGTCGACAAGAAGAAGACCCGGATTGTCGCGGTCGAACCGGCCTCGTGCGCCTCGCTCACCAAGGGCGAACTCCGTTACGATTTCGGCGATACGGCGATGACCACGCCGCTGCTGTGGATGTACACGCTCGGCCACGATTTCATCCCGCCGCAGATTCACGCGGGCGGCCTGCGCTATCACGGCATGGCGCCGACCGTCAGCCACCTCCACAAACTCGGGCTGATCGACGCGATTGCGTACCCGCAATCGAAGGTGTTCGAGGCCGCGGTGCTCTTTGCCCGGAACGAAGGCATCGTGCCCGCCCCCGAGTCAGCCCACGCCATTCGGGCAGCGATCGACGAGGCCATCCAGGCGCGCGAAGCAGGCAAGAAACGCGTGATCCTGTTCAACCTCTCCGGCCACGGGCTTCTCGACCTCCCTTCGTACGAAGCCTACTTCGCCGGCAAACTGCATGACGAATAAAGCTTCGCGGTGAGATTGCCGGGGCGTCTGCTCGTTTTCGCGCAGACCGAATCGTGCATAGGGGACGTGTCGCGTCGGGCAAATTGATTGACTTGCGCCCGTGAATGGCCTATAAACCGAACAGACGATACGCGGTTTCTCACCCCGGCCGCGTTGAGGGATTCAGCATGAATTGCTGTACGGGGGTTTATCCCCTTATCTTTGGACGGAAAGGACTGTTTCCATGCCTGTAACCACTTCCACTGCCCCCGCGATGACGCTGCACACGCTCCCCGGCGATGACGTGCGCCAAATCATGTGGCGATTCAGCGACCGATTCGATCTGCAAATGCTTATCCAATCGGCGCGTCGCGTCGCCCGCGGCCCTGTGGCGCGAATGGTTGCCGAAGGCGGGCGCAATTCGCACGAATGGACCGTGGGCAAAGCCGGATTGTTGACCGAGTTTGATGACGCCGGTCTTACGTCCGTCTTCCTGGACCCCGAACAGGGCGGGTTCATTGAGGGGCCGAAGAATCTCGCGCTGGCGCTGCTGGCCTTCGAGTTGTCGTGGGTGGATGGCGGCGCGGCCACGTGCAGCATGGCGGGCAATCTCGCGCTCGCGCCGATTCATGGACGCGGCACGCCGGAACAACGTGACACCTATATGCGGCGGGCCTGTCCCCCCAAACACGGTGAAACCCGCAAGATCTCGCGGGGCGCCTTCGCGTTGACCGAGCCGCTCCCGTATGTCGGGGTGGAGACGGGACTGCTCAGCGGCAAGATCCGCATTGCGGAATGGAAGGAAGGCCAGGAGCCCATCTTGCACGTCGATAAGCGCGGCCGCTTCATCACGAATATGGGGTTCGCAAATTTTGTCACCGCCGCGGTGGATTCCTCGGACGATCGCATCAAAGGCAGTTGCATGGTCATCCTGGAAGAGACGGATCCCGGGACGTTCGATCGCGGGGTGCCGACACGCAAGCTCGTGCATCAACTTTCCTCGACGCGTGACCCGGTGCTCAGCCTGCGCGTGCCCGCCAGCCGGATCATTGGCGGCTACAAGATCAAAGACGGCGTGATCGTGCCGAACTTCAGCCATGGCGAAGTCATCGAAGCCGTGTTCCGCCGCACGCGCGTAACGGTCGGGCTGATGACGGCGGCGAAACTGCTTTCCGCCGTCGAACCGGTGATTCGCTATCAGCGCGGACGGTTCCGCGGAGGCGATGCGGCGGCGCCCGGTTCTCCCCGCTACGAGCTGGGCTTGCAGATGAAAGAGGATGCGCTGCAGCGGCTCGTCGACGTGTGGGCGACCGGTGAAGCGGCCTCGTCGCTCGGATTTGCCGCGGCGCGGCTGTTCGACGAATTGGATCCGCTGGACCTCAAGAAAGACGGGATTTTTGCGGCTCGGGGCGTTGCCGCGGGACGCGCGCAATTTCGCGCGCTGGCGGCCCTGGAGAAGGACGCACTCGAATATGTGCGCCTGTCGAGTCTTCCGGAAGATCGTCGCGAGGCCGCGCGTCACGACGCGTTGAATTCGGACCCGCTGGTGCGGTTTGCCGTTCTCGATTCACTGGCCAACGTGCTGTGCCCCGCCGTGAAACTTTGGAACACGGGTCACGGCGCCAACATGATGCGCGAGGCCGTCAGTCTCATGGGCGGCTACGGCATCACGGAAGATTGCCCGGGATTCCTCGGTCACAAATGGATGGACGCGCAGTTGGAGGCGACTTACGAAGGCCCCGAAGCCGTCCAGCGCCGGCAGCTTTCGATCACGATGACGAGCAAGCTCTTCCTCGCGCAATTCCGCAACTGGATCAGCGAGATGCGCGAGATTGCGGGGCGACGGCCCGGCACCGGCGCGTGTACGATCGCAACCGCAATGCAACTGTGGCTGTGGACGCTGGAGCATTTGCAGGACGCCACCGATGCCAACGGCCACGAGTTGTATCACAGCAACCGGCAGGGCGTGACGTTTCCGCTGGCGGACGCGTTATGTTGGTTGCTCGCGGCGCGTTGTTTCGTGCTCGATGTCCTGGAACTGGAAGCCAAAGGCGCCGAGAACCCGACCGTGGCGGAAGGGTTGCCCGGGCTGCTCACCTTCATGGCGGATCTGTGCCATGTGCAAACCGCGCGCGCGGCCGGCGAAGTCGGGCGCGTGTGCGCCGAGTTGGTGTTCGGGTACAACCGCCATCCCGCGTGGGATGACGCGGCGTGCGCCTCGTGTTTTGCCGCCGACGATCTTGACGCTCTCGAAGGGGTGATTCCCGGCATCGCGAGCAGCGCTCGCGCCTACAGCGATGTAACCGAGGCGGGGCAGGAACATCCCGCGAAGGCCGGTCCGTGCGTGTGCTTCGATGGGATGGAGGCCTTTTCGCGGTTGCGCGTGAAGCTGGATGGCTGCCTGACCGGCGCGCGTCTCGCCAAGGACCGGGCGGCCGAATCTCTCAGCCAGGTGATGATTCCCGAAGCACTGGATTATCCAATGTGAGTGTCGCGCAATCTCAATTGCCGATTTACCAAACCAAAGGAGACCGATGATGAAACGACTGTGCCTCATTGCCGCTCTATGCAGTGCCGTTGTGGGGTGGGCCCTGCCTGCCCAAGCCTATGACCTGCCGTCCTTGAATCTGGGTTTCACAAGCTTCCTGGATGGCGGTCCGCCAGCGGGCCCGGGGTTTTATTTCACCGAATACGGGCAGTGGTACACGTCGGATAAGTTCACCGACAAGAATGGAGACAAGATTGGGCCTTTCAAGCTCGATGCCTGGGTGAGCCTCTCGCAATTCATCTATCAGTCCGACCAAAAAATCCTGTTCGGCGGCAAGTGGGGGATGGATGTGATCGTGCCGGTCGTGGCGTTTGATCTCGACCCGAAGAACGCGGGCCTGAGCGACAACGGGGGCGGTTTGGGGGACGTGCTGGTCGGACCGTATCTGCAATGGGACCCGATCATGGGCAAAGACGGGCCGGTGCTTATGAATCGTTTTGAATTCCAGATGTTGACCCCGACCGGCCGCTACGATCGCAACGATGCGCTCAATCCGGGCAGTCACTTCTTCTCGATCGATCCGTACTGGGCGGCGACCTGGTTCGTTCTGCCGCGATGGACCGCCTCATGGCGCTTTCATTATTTGTGGAATGACGTGAACGATAATCCGGGCGGCGGATTCGACACCCTGCAGGCGGGTCAGGCCGTGCACATGAATTTCGCGACGGACTACGAAGTGATCTTGAAGCACCTGCGGCTTGGGTTGAACGGCTACTTCCTGAAACAAGTCACCGATACGAAGATCGACGGCGGCGACGTCTCCGGTCGCCGGGAGCAGGTGGCGGGGATCGGTCCGGGTCTGGTCTGGCACATCTCGCAGAACGACCACATCTTCGTTAACGCGTACGTCGAGTTCGCCGCCGAAAATCGGCCCGAAGGCGAACGCTACAACCTGCGCTGGGTGCATCACTTCTAAATCGGAATGGTCCGATGAGCAACCAACCCGCGAATCTGATGGGCGCACCCGCCGTGGAGCGGCAACGAATGGACGTGGACATCGTCTGCGTCGGATTCGGGCCGGCCACCGGCGGGTTTTTGACGACGTTGTCGCGCGGGTTGATGAACCCGGATGGCACGCCCAAGGTGGAAAGCGCGGTGATGCCCGGCGCGCCGCCCCAAGTCATCTGCTATGAACGCGCGGACGACATCGGATTCAGCGTGTCGGGCGTCGTGACCCGGGCGCGGGGCATTCGGCAAACGTTTCCCGATCTGGACCCGGCGCAGATTCCGATGTGCGCGCCCGTGAAACAGGAGAAGGTTCTGTATCTGCTGGACCCGATCGGTGCGAGTCGGCGGTCGGCGACTCTGCGGGCGGCGGATAAGCTCATCCGCACGTTCAAGAAGTTCTTACCGGTGGAGGCGGATGCGTTTGAGCTGCCCTACATTCCGCCCTACTTGCAGAAACACGGTGGGTTGGTGATGTCCATCGGGCAGTTCAACCAGTGGGTTGGGGCGCAATTGATGGGCGCGGGGACGGTGCAAATCTGGCCGAGCACCCCTGTTGCCCGGCCGTTGATCAGGGAGGATCGTCTCGTCGGTGTACAACTCGCCGATCAGGGGACGGATAAGTTCGGCTCGGGCGAGGCGGGCTTCACGCCGGGCATGGACGTTCACGCGGCGCTCACGGTGGTTGGCGATGGCCCCGTCGGCCCCGTCGGGCGGCAGATCGATGAGCATTTCGGCATGCCCGCCAGCCGTCACAAACGTGATTGGGCGGTCGGCATGAAGTTTGTCGTGAACCTGCCGGAGAATTGTCCACTGGAAGCCGGCACGGTGTTGCACACGCTGGGGTATCCTGAGCCGGAGATCTTCGGGTTCCTGTACGTTTACCCTGACCGCGTGGCGTCGCTCGGCATCTTCGTGCCGTCGTGGTTCGAGAGCCCGGTGCGCACGGCCTACCGTTATCTGCAGCACTGGATGCAGCACCCGTACCTGTGGCGTTATCTCGAGGGGGGCACGCTGCGTTCCTGGGGCGCCAAAACGCTCGCTGAATCCGGTCGCCGCGGCGAACCGCATCTGGTGGGCGAAGGCTACGCCCGCATCGGCGAAGGATCGGGCAGCACCAATGTCCTGACCGGCAGCGGCGTGGACGAAGCGTGGGTCACCGGGGTGCAACTCGGTGAAGCGGTATTGCAGTTGCTCGAACAGAAAAAGCCGTTCACGAAGGAGAATCTGGAAGCGACCTACGTGAAGCGGCGTCGGGCCAGTTGGGTGGAGGCGGAAGGTCGCGTGGCCGAACGGGCGCGTGACGGGTTCCACCACGGGGTCGTCACCGGTTTGATTGGCATGGCGTTGACGGGTGCGACGAAAGGCTGGCTGTCCGCCGCGGTCGAGCCGCGCCGTCCTTCGGAACACGTGCTGCAGATGGAGAAATACTACCAGGGCCGGATTCCGCTGCGCGAAATTGAAAAGCTGCGCGAAGAATGCGCGGCCAAGGGGGTTGGCATCCACAACGCGCTGATGGACCGCGTGGGTTGGCCCGTCATTCCCCATGACGGCAAGTTGCTGGTGTCCCATCAGGACGCCTTGTTGATGGGGGGAAAAGTGCAGGCTCCCGCGGGGTACGCCGACCATGTCGTGTTCTTGTATCCCGAACTCTGCGAGAAATGCGGCACGAAGATTTGCATCGAGATTTGCAGCGGCCAGGCGATCACACCGGGTGGCAACGGCGTGCCGGCGTTCGACCGCGAGAAATGCATCCATTGCGGAGCGTGTGCGTGGAATTGCGCCACCCCGCATCCCGAAGATCCGGAGCGGAGCATCATCGAATTCCGCGCCGGCGCCGGCGGCCTCCACTCGGCGGAGAATTAGTGAACGCCTCGGTCATCCTTGCCCACCCGGCTCCGGGCAGCTTCAACCACGCCATCGCCGACACTGCCGTCCAGACGTTGCGCGCCGCCGGATACTGCGTTGCGTTTCACGATCTCTGCCAGGAACAATTTCCGCCGCTGTTTTCTGCGGCTGAACTCCAGCAGGACGCGGAATTGGATCCAGCGGTCGCCGGTCATTGCGCCGAGATCACTGCCGCTGATGGCATAGTCATCGTGCATCCGAACTGGTGGGGCATGCCGCCGGCCATTTTGAAAGGCTGGATTGATCGCGTCCTGCGGCCTGAAGTGGCCTATCGGTTTGTTGCCAATGACAAAGGGGAAGGCGTGCCCGTCGGCTTGCTCAAGGCGAGGGCGGCGATAGTTTTCAACACGGCGAATACGCCGGAGGAACGCGAGCGGGAAGCGTTCGGCGATCCGCTGGAAACCTTGTGGAAGAAATGCATCTTCGATTTGTGCGGGGTGCGAATGGTGCATCGGCGGACGTTTTCGGTGGTGGTCACCAGCACGCCGCAGCAACGCCAGGAATGGCTGACTGAAGTGCGAGCGACCGTCGAACGGCTCTTCGCTCAGACCGGGAGCCGCGCCTAGCGGGCGGCCCTCAGCCAAAACTGATTTTTCTCTTGCGCTTGCGCTTGCCCTCGCTCTTACTCTTGCGCGCCCCGTGTAACGGGGTAAACCTCGTAAAACGAGGTGAACCTTTTTGCGGCTAAACCAACTGGAGCAGAACCGATGAGCACAGCGTATCAGATTGTGGTTTGCGGGAGCATTGTTCCCGATCCGTTGCAGACATTGGAGCCGGTGACGGGCGCGACGGGACCCGCCTTGAAAAACGAGATGATGTTGCCCGCCGTGCTCGATCCGTGGGCGTGGCACGCGCTGTTCGAAGCCGCGCATCTGGCGAAGAACGTCCCGGGCAGCAAGGTCTGGCTCGTGAGCCTTGGGCCGAAAGCCAAACTGCAACAGGTGATGATGACCGTCGCGCAAAAAGCCCCGTTCGAGTTGGTTGCGGTCGACGGTTCCGCCAGCGGATTTACCGAAGCGGCCGAAGTGGCGGCGGCGCTGGCCGGTGCCATCGAGTCGATTCCCGGGCTCGATAAATCGCGGCTGCTGGTCTTTGGTGGTTGGGAATCGGCGTCGCGGGGGGCCGGGGCGACGATGCAGATCGTGGGCGAACTGCTCGGCATCGTGAACCAGTTTCAGGGGGTGGACAAAGTGACGGTGGGCGCGGATGGGGCTATCGAAGTGCTCGAACGCGTCGAGGGGGGCCAACATCAAGTCTCGAAGTGCGTCGGGCCGCCGGCCGTACTCGGTTGGGCGACGGGCAACCTGCCCGAACCGCCGAACAATCCACAGGTCGGGATGACCAATATGCGGGGCATCATGCCGGCGCTGCAAAAGGCCAAACCCGTCAAGATCGGTGCGGAAGGAGTTAAATTTGACAGCGTGGCGTTGCCGAAACAACAGCGCCAGACAAAGATCGTCAAGGACGTGCCCGCCGACGAGATTGCCAGGGAGATTGTGGCGTGGATTGCGGCTGATCAATGAGGTGAAATATGGAAACAGTTTTGGTTCTCATGCACGTGGAAGCGGATGGTTCGCTGGCGAAGAGCGCGTTGGAAACGCTCGGCGCAGCGAAGTCGTTGGGCGGAACGTTTGTTGTCGGCTTGATCGGCGCCAACGTGCAGCCCGGGGCCAACGCGATCGCCGGTTGTGGCGCCGCGAAGTTTCTCGGCGTCAGCGGCGCGGAATTCTCGCAAGCGCGGTACGGCACGGACGCGGCGGCGGCGGAGGCGATTTGCCGGGCGGCAAAGGCCACCGTGGTTACCGCGCCGGCGACGTCGCGGTGGAATCGCGTGCTGGCGGGCGTGGCCCATCGGCTCAGCGGACGCGCGGACACGCATGTGACCGGCATCTCGACAGCCGGCGGCGCGATATCGGTCACGCGCTGGTATTATCGTCAACGGATGGAAGCCGTGTTGCAGCGAACGCAACGGCCGTGGTTCATCGCGTTGGAATCCGGCTGCGGCGAAGCGTGGAAAGGCTCGGCAGGCACGGCGACGATCGAAAACGTGGCCGTGACGCTCGGCGACGCGGCGAAACGGACGACCGTTACGGGGGTGAAAGCGCCAGCGGCAGACCAGCAGACGATTCGGCCTGACGCGAAGGTATTGTTTGTGGCGGGCGCGGGTTGGACGAAGAAGCAATCCGACGGCAAGACGCACACCGACGAGGCCGGGGAACTTATTTTGAAGTTCCTTGGCCTGACGAAGGCGTCGCTTGGGAGCAGCAAGTCGTTGGTGGACCTCAGCGGCGAAGGACAAAGCGTCCTGCCCTTCATGTCGCATCTGAATCAGGTGGGCCAGACCGGGGCGACGCCGCGCCATCCCAAAGGTCTTTCCACGTGTTGCCACGGTGAGGAACCGCATGCGGTCGGCTGGCGGTTTATCAGCGAGCGCCGCGCGGTGAACCTCGACCCGAACTGCGGCTGGGCGCGCGGCAAGGCGGATGTGCTTTATGTGGCTGACGCGTTCGAGGTCATGCGGAAGGTCAACGCCCTACTCGCCACGGCGAAAACCTGATAGACTCGGCAGCGAATCATAATGGAGGAGGAGGTTCGCCATGCTGATTGTTCACGTCCATGTGCGTGTGAAGCCGGAGTGCGTCGAGGCTTTCAGGAAACTCTGCGTCGAGAATGCGCGAAACAGCGTAAAAGAGCCTGGCATCGCCCGGTTCGATGTGGTGGAACAGGCCGACGACCCGACGCGCTTCGTGTTGGTGGAAGTTTATCGTACGGCGGACGCACCCGCGAAACACAAGGAGACGGCACACTACGCCGCGTGGCGTGACGCCGTCGCCCCGATGATGGCCGAGCCGCGTACGAGCGTGAAGCACGGCGACGTGTTTTGGACGGGTTAGCGGCTTGCTTGCCGTCTGGATTTCGGTCATAATGTGACCATGGAACGGGTGGTGCACAAAGCGAAAGGCTTCAAGGAAGCCGACGAATGGGACATCCAGCAGCAAGTCACCATGACGCCCGAGCAACGGCTCCGGGCGGCGAAGGAGCTTCGCGACCGTGTCTATCCCGCCAACTCGAAGGACATTCGAGCGTGCCACACGAACAGCTAGATCCGGCGCTGTTTTCTCCGGACACCCGCGACCTGATCGCCCTGCTTCACAAACACCACGTCCGTTATCTCCTGGTCGGTGGCGAAGCCGTGATCTACTACGGCCACATCCGCACGACTGGCGACGTGGATTTTTTCTACGACTCCACGGCCGCGAACGCGCAACAACTTTTTGCCGCGCTCGTCGAGTTTTGGGCGGGCAGCATTCCGTCTCTTGACCGCTGGCAGGAACTGACCGAGCCGGGAATGATCGTCCAATTTGGCGTCCCGCCCAATCGCATTGATTTAGTCAACGACATCGACGGCGTGAGGTTTTCCGATGCTTGGACGAACCGGTTGACGTTGACGATGCCCGCCGGTAACAGCGCGGTTGAAGTGTTCTTGATCGGCCTTGAAGACTTGATCAAGAACAAAGAAGCCTCGGGTCGCCCACAAGACCTCAAAGATCTGAAATTCCTTCTTCGAGCCCGTCCCCCGCAAAAGCCCCGATGATGGCCGAGCCGCGTACGAGCGTGAAGTACGGCGACGCGTTTTGGACGGAGTCGCGTACAGTAAGACGTCTTATCGCAGCCCATTCTTTACGAGTTGTGCGTAAGCCAATTGCGCAATATGCAAGGCCTTACGGAACACCTCTTCACGCGACAAATCGTCGATTCTTCCATCGACCAAGAACGCGCGTTTGTTGACAAAGCCGATAATTAGTAAATGATTTGGGTTCCTTTGCGTGTAATCGTCATCGACCTCAAAAATCGGCTCATGCACAGCTATGATCGGCTTAAGAATCGCATTTCCTTTAAATGAGAAGAGACTGCGACTGGGTGTCAACTCATCGTAGATGAAAAGAGCGCCATCATCGGCTGTTAGAAAGGCTTGTCTGCCATGGTTGTCTTGAATGGTGTACCCGAGAACCTGCCGCGGCAGGCCGGTGGTTTCAGTCCAATACTACTGGGTCTGCTTATAAAGCGCTTCGAAGCGCTCTCGTGACGAAGTCTGCCGGGAAGCTGTCGAGCATCCCAAGCACAGCATTACTGAAACACCTAATAGCTGCGTCGCTGCTCTTCGCATCGCTTTCAACGAAAGCATAGTGCTCCTCGCTGTCGATGGGTGTCAATTCTGGAGAGGTGCGAAGAAGGTCGTGTACGTCCGTAGCGGCAGTCTGCGACCGCCGAATTATGAGTAACGTCTCGGCGCTCATAGAGCGCCGCCACAGTTCCGTTCTTCTGTGAGGACAAACTTTGAACTCGTCATTCCACGGCTCCTTTCAGATTGAGCACGAGGACGCCCACGATAATTGCGGTGATGCCGATGACTCGATAGGCGTTCAGCGGTTCGTGGAACAGGATGACTCTGCAGACGGCGACGCTGACTCCCGCCCAGATGGCATAGGCCAGCCCCAGATCCAGCGTCTTCGCGCATAATGTGAGAAGGACGAAAGTCGCAATATAAAGCACAATCATTCCCACGGTCGGCCAAAAGCGGGCGAAGCCGTCCGACCATTTCAGACACAGCGTTCCCACAACCTCGGCCAGAATGGAAAGAATCAATAGAATCCAGTGCATGGGATGCTCCTTGTCAGGTGACTGTGCCTCGGTTTGGTCCCTGACCAGGCATAGTGCTCCTGCCCATTGTTGAGAGTCAATTCACGAGAGATTATCGGGGCGTGTATTCATTCCGCTGGACAAACCGGCAGGTCACGCGGTCTACTTGGCGGGTGAACTTTGAATTTGCCACCGCGACGCGGATTGTGTTTGGCGCGGGGAGACTGAGGGAGATGCGCACGATTGCGCCGTCGCTCGGACGCCGTGCGCTGGTGGTCATCGGCAAGTCGGCAGGCGCGGTGAAACGCGTTGAACCGCTGTTGAGCGCGTTGACTGATGCGGGCGTGGAATACGCCACGTTCTCCGTGGCGGGCGAGCCGACCATCGACGTCGTGCGAACGGGAACGCAACGGGTACGCGATGAGCGCTGCGATTTCGTTATCGGGTTCGGCGGGGGCAGTCCCATCGACACCGGCAAAGCCATCGCGGTGTTGCAGACGAACGAGGGCGATCCGCTGGACTACGTTGAACTGATTGGCAAGGGAAAGGAGTTCACCAAGGCGGCGCTGCCGTATGTGGCGATTCCGACCACGGCGGGCACAGGCTCGGAAGTTACGCGCAATGCGGTGCTCGGTTCGCAGGAGCATCACGTGAAAGTCAGCCTGCGTAGTCCGCTGATGCTCCCACGCGTGGCGTTGGTCGACCCCGAACTTACCTACGATTTACCGCCGCAAATCACGGCGACCACGGGACTGGATGCGCTGACGCAGTTGATCGAGCCGTTTGTCTCGGTAAAGGCGAACCCGATGACTGACGCGATTTGCCGCGAGGGCATGCAGCGGGTGGCGCGGTCGTTGCGGCGCGCCTATGGCTATCCGTCTGTGGCAGAAATCCCGCCTTCGCGGGAGCCGCGGCGGGCCAACCGGCAGACAATTGAAACCGCGCGTGAGGATATGTGTGTGGCGGCAATGTTGGGCGGGATGGCGCTGGCGAACGCGGGGTTGGGCGCGGTGCACGGGTTGGCGGGGCCGTTGGGCGGAATGTTCGACGCGCCGCACGGTGCGTTGTGCGCGGCGCTGCTGCCGTACGTGATGGAGGCCAATCGGAAGATGATCCGCGGGCCGGCCGAGGCGCCGTGTCGGCTCCGACAGCAATTGTCGGGCGATTTGACGAGGTACGCCAGATCGTTGGAGATATCGGGGAACTGGTTCAGGCCTTGGAAATCCCACCGCTGCGACGGTATGGCGTGACGCGCGAACATTTCCCGGAGATCATCGAAAAAGCAAAAATATCGAACAGCATGAAGGGTAATCCCGTGGTGTTGCGCGATGAAGAACTGCGCGAGGTGCTCGAACGCGCGCGCTGAGCGGAAACCGCCGCGTATTGTCTAATCCAACCGATGACATCCCCACCTAAAAAACCCGTCGCGGCCAACGGCCATCCGGTGACCCGCACTTCGCCGGTGAGCTTGTGGATGGTGCTGGTCATCGGCGTGTTGATCGGACTGCTGTACGTGCCGTTGTTGCATTGGCTGGCGTCGAGGACGCTGCACACGCAACAATTGGTCAACGGCGCGGCGCTGGTGGTGTTTGCGCTGGCGATTTGCGTGCGCGACGCCATGGATAAACTGCGGTTTACCGTGCAGATTGGCAGTCTGGGCATCAGCTTGATCGGGCTCGCGTTGTTGTGTCTTTGGCTGGCGGCACGGTGGCAGTTTTGGACGCTGCCGCTCGTGCTGTTGTCGGCGTGCCTCGCGTTCGCGGGCGTCGTTTCGTTTCTTTTGGGCAAGGCTGGTATGCGACAGTTCCTGCCGGCGGTGAGCGCATTTTTTGTCTTCGGCGTCCTCGTGGGGCTGGTGCCGAGGCTGGATTGGCCGTTGCGGGCGATGTCGGCGCGTTACGCTGGCGGGTGGCTCGCCGCGTTCGGCGTGCCCGTGAAAATCGCGCTGGCCAACGGCCAACCCCCGCAACTCCTCCTGTCGGTGCAAGGCCAGTTGTTTGCGGTGGCGGCCGAGTGTAACGGGTTCGGACTGCTCACCTCGTCGCTGATCGTGGCGACGACGCTTGCATTTCTCCACCGGCTGCCCTGGGTGGAAAAACTGTTGCTGTGGGGCGTCTCGATCCCCATCGCCATTGTCTGCAACTTCCTGCGGATCGCCAGCATTTGCCTTGTCGCGCCGCGGACAAGCCTCCCGTACGGCTTCGTGCATGAAACGTTGGGACTGGTGTTTTACTTCCTGGGATTGGGGTTGATCTGGAAGATCGCCGGACGCTACAACCCACCGGCATCGTCGCGCGCAGAACCGCGACCCCCGGCGTGATGCCGGCAACCGCTCAGCGGCTAAAGCCCGAATACAGCAACTTCAACATTTCGATGAGCGGATTGGCCTTTTCGTGCGGCCCCCCGCTTAACGGCGGCAGCAGGCGCAGTCCCGTGTACAATGACAGCGTGAAAAAGTAGCCAGCCGCGACTGACAGCGTGAAGACGCCCAGCCTGAACAAGACGTGCTCCTTGATCCAACTGGACTTCGGTTGGGCGTAGATTACGAAGGCCCTGCTCCCCGTCGGGTGTCGTTCCATGACCGGCTCAATTAGCGCAACAGCAGTACGAAACCGCAGAGCAATATCCCTGTCCAAAAACCGGCCCACATCAACATCAAGATCGACAGACGCGGTTGCCGTTCGCTCTTCAAAACAAGCTCACGCTCCACGAATATGTCGTCCTGTATGTTGTCCATAACCTTTGGCCCTCGTTACGTTGATCGTTCGGACGGGTGGCGCCGGCGGCATCACCCTATACCCACCATACCTTGCGGAAAGAGTAGATTGCATGGGCTGTGCCAGAGGAAGCGGGTGATCGAGCCAACGGTGTTGCACATGTGAGAAACGTACTTACGGCAGGGCAGTTATGCGCCTCCAAAACACATCAGATTTTCTTCGGGGCCCGAAAACGGAGCGACTGCGGCCCACGCGGACTGTTCAGCTTGCTGAACACAGTGTCCAGTACACTGTCAAGCGCACTGCGCACTACCCACTGGCGTGGCAACCAATTTGGTGTACAATTGCCAGCATGGTGGCGAAACGACGGTTCTGCGCGGCTGGCCTTCTCTTGGGCCTTGGCGTCCTGCTGGTGTCCTGCGGACAGACCAGCCGTGTGCGCGTCGAGGACGTCCAGGTGACACCCGTTACGGCGGCCGACATTCAGCGGATTGTGCGCGAATCGGGAGCCAGGGCAGTATTGATAAACCTGTGGGCGACCTGGTGCGGCCCATGCCGCGAGGAGTTTCCGGGCCTCGTGCGCGTGGCACATAAGTACCAGGGACAGGGCTTGAAGGTCATCCTGGTCTCGGCCGACGACGACAAGGACATGGCGGAAATAAAGAAATTCCTTGCCGAGGAGGGGGTTGATTTTCCGGCGTATATCAAGGCAGAGAAGGACCAACCATTTATCGACGGGCTCGGCAAACAATGGACCGGCGCGCTGCCCGCGACATTCCTTTACGATGGCAGCGGCAAACTGCACGATTTCTGGGAAGGCGGGGTCACATTCAACGTTTTCGAGCAGAAGGTGGTCGAAGTATTGCGAAAACTAGCAAAACCAACAGGAGGCAATTCATGAAGACAGGCTCGTTTATGGCACTGGTTGCGTCGGTGTCGGTGGCCGCCAGCGCTTTCGGTCTTAACATTGGCGACAAAGCGCCGTCAACCAGCGTGAAGATGAAAAATGTGGACGGGAGCGAGGTGTCCATTGCGGACGTCACGGGCAAACAGGGCACGCTCGTCATCTTTTCCTGCAACCACTGTCCGTTCGTGAAGGCGTGGCAGAATCGCATCGCCTCCATCGGCAACGCGGCCAAGGGCAAAGGCGTGGGCGTGATCGTCATCAACTCGAATGACCCCGCCAGCTATCCCGAGGACAGCTTTACGGAGATGCAGGCGCGGGCGAAGCTGTTGGGCTTCACATTCCCATACGTGGTGGATGCCACTTCGGGCGTGGCGCGTTCGTTCGACGCGACCAGGACGCCCGAGGCGTTCCTCTTCGACAAGGACGGGAAACTCGTGTACCACGGCGCCATCGACGATTCGCAGAAAGCTGATCAGGTCGAGAAACACTTCCTGCAAGACGCCATCGACGCCGCGACCTCAGGCAAGGATATCCCGGTCAAGGAAACCAAGTTCGTCGGCTGCGGCATCAAGTACCGCACCAAGACCTGAGTCACGTCCGTGTCGTACCTGCGGAACGGAGCCGGATTCCCAACTGCGGCTCGCATGACGTTTGAGCAAACGGTTGGCCGGTTCCCGGCCAACCCAATGGTGCTGTCTCTTCATCCGTCCTCACCGCGTTTCACTGCGCCTCACTGCATCTCACTGCACCTCACGCACCCAAATCATCGCCCCGGTACGGGCTATGCGACCAACTTCATTCGCTTCCCCACTACCAATCATGTATGCAATTCGCGAACTGCTAACTCAGCATATTTCGGGTAATGATGAGGTCGATCCGTCAAGGTTTATTGGGTAAAAAGCTCCGCATCTTCTAGATAGATTCTATGCAGAACACGACTAAAGAGGTCTCCCCGATCGTGTCTTCCGATCCTGGCTCTAATGGTAATTCGCTGGCTATCCTTCAACAACAGAAACTCACCCTGACTGGCTGCGGATGGTATCGCTCGAATCTCTACTTGTCCAAACTCCAATAACTTGCCAGAACCACTCCTGAAGACAACAGTTCCGTCTTTTTCAATTTTCGCTATCTTCCAGCCAGCCGAGTCAAACTTGTATGTTTTGCCTATGTATTTCGCCGCAAAGCGTGCATCATTAAACGTGGGTTCTGTGGTGTTGTGCATTTCCGTGTGCTGACCGGTTACTATAAATTTCCCTCTCTGATCGTAGTATCCGTCATTCATCACAACAGGATGTTGCACAATTCTTGTATCCGTGCATTCTCCAATCACTCTCGCAAAATCTAGCGACATCAAGGAAGCAAGCTCGCGCGCTTTGGCGCTGGCTTGTTCCGCCTGCATCGCCTCTTCTGCTTTCGCTGCCGCTTTGGCGATTTCATCCCGTAATTGCGTTGCGGCTGGATCATCAGGTTGAATCACCAAGGCCGTAGCGAGAAATTCTCGTGACTGAGCAAATTGACCCGCCCCGAAAGTCTCACGCGCTTGGTTCATGGCTTGGAGATAGCGCTCGCCAATTAATTGGGCCGATAACTGGTTTGTGGCACCTTCCACCGCTATAATTGAGAGGTTTGTGGAAACATAATCTTCTAATCGCAACTCAACGATTGTTTCTCCGGCAGGTATGCGGCTAAGCGTCAGTGGTGTTTTACCGATCTCTTTCCCTTTATGAATTACAGTCGCACCAGTTGGGATGCTGGCTAGTTGCACTGTCCCGTAATGAAAAATGAAAGTGTGCTTGGCGGCTTCCCTCGGTGCGACAGGGATCTCAGCGGTCAAGTCGTTGTCGCCGTCCATGGCAGTGACTATGTATCGACCCGGCCTCAACTTACGAACGGTTATCGGCGTTTTGCCAATCTCGATACCATTGGTGGACACTGCCAACCCCGTTGGGTCGCTCGTCACCTCAATGGAACCATAGTGGAACTCCATCTTGTTGGTTGTGATGCTGCCCCGGTTTATCGAAATCCTGTCTGTCTGTTCCCATCCATTTCGCGTGACGGCCAGAGTATAATTCCCACCCGGGATGTCTGCTATTGCGGCAGGCAACTTGCCCTGCCAGTGCCGCCCGTTGCCCGACAACTCGAATTCGGCATCTGGTGGATCAGACGATAGCTTCGCGCTCCCTAGATTGAGTTCAATGTTGGCTTTAGTTTGTTGCTGGCGTTCAATTTCGACCGTACTACTTTCCTCGTATTCGCCCCGACGAGTAATTAACTGATACGTACCCACTGGCATATCATCAATACGGATCGGCAACTTGCCATGCCAGGCTCGGCCGTTCCCCGACAATTCAAATTCAGCATCTGCAGGGTCGGATGACAAATCCGCACTTCCCAAATCAAGATCAATTCTGGCTTCCGTTAGCTCTAATCGCTGGATTTTGACCTCATGGCTTTCCTCGTATTCACCTCGACGAATGGCAAGCAAGTATTTGCCAACTGGGAGATTGTCTAATTTAAGCGGAGCATTCCCCTGACTAACAACCTCGCCGTCGCGTTTCACTATCACTGTGGCGGGAGATGGGTTCACTGCAACAGACAGCGAGCCCTTACTGGATTCAAGTTCAATGGTTCCAACGTTCGTGATGCGCCCGTACGCAACTGCTATTTCACGGCGGAACGGCATCCAATGAATGTCCGTTACCTCTAAGACACCCTTGCCAGGGGGGAGCTTGTCTCCGGAGTGAATTGCCTTTCCATTGAACTGAGCTTCCGGAGGTGTCCAGGTCACTCCAACCGCGCCAGGCGGCATGCCGTCAACCCGGAGGTCGAAATGGATTCCCGTTCTGTCCAACGCCCATTTATTGACTCCAGAAGCCACAAGCAATATTGGCTGAATTGCCAGCAGGGCAACGACCAAGGCCAAGGCGCGCACCGTGCGACTCAACAACTCAGGCTTTGGGTCGAACTTCAGTATGTAGGTTTCCAGTATCTGCGGGCTAGGAAAGGATGCGCGATGTGCCTCCAGTTTTGCATGCAAGGCACGCGTGTTGGAGCGGATAAGACCGAAAGCGACGGTCGCTATAATCAGCAATGCCAACCCAATCCAGTCCGTCCAAGAAGTTCCCTCTCCAATTCCGGCGCCAGCGAGAAAAGCAACGACACCTAACAAGCTGGCAGGTAGAACACGATCCTTTGGCCCTGAGAAACGCACCCCACAATCCGGTGCGAAAAGCTGAACCCCAACGAATAGAGGTATGAGACCGAGAACGAACAAGAGACTGTTTTGGAGATTGGGCAGGAGTCTACCAACCAGCCACCATACTATTGCTGCCCCGATCCAGCTCACCAAGGCGATTGTTCGATAGCTCGCCACCAATCCTTGGAGTGTTTGATCTCGCAGTTTCTTCTCTGCGTCTGTGGTCTCATCCATGCAGAGGCCGCGCGAAATGAACCGGTATGCATCTTCATACCGCTTCTCCTTGAATGCTTTTTCAGCCAGAGCATCTACGTTCGCAATATAAGATTGGATTGGTCCATCTAGATCTTCAACGAGGCCATGTTCCGGGTTGATCCAGATTGAATACTCCTTGCCCTCGTGCCGGTAGTGATACTCCACCAAAGAGCATGCTTCGATCTCGATGCGCTGTCGCAATGTGTAGCCGGTGTGGCTAGCCCGACATAGATCCACCTCGCTAGACAGAACGGCCGCGGCAGGTTGACTCCGAAATCCAAGGTGGTCAATTCGCGCGGTTTCATCCTGCGTGAAAACTGTCTTGCCTTTCAGATTTGAGAGGGGATTATCCCCCTTGGTGAACTTGGGTAGCGAGGGGCAAACGTATTGACTAGCGGCGCTGCTGGGCTCTTCAGTTACTTCCACAGTTGTGTACGACAATACTCGTCTTAGACCACAGCAGCGCCCACATTCCACCTTTCCGCTGCCAGTGCATTTGTTGCACGTCACCTTGCCCTGACCGCAGCAGGCATCACACGTGATCTTGCCTGATGAAGCGCAGTCGCCACAAGGAACATAGTATTCCTCTTCAAAGTCCTTAAAAACACTTCCCTTGCCATTGCACCATGGGCACTCGTCAACACCCGGCGCATAACTCTTGCCACGACCATTACAGTTGCTGCACCTAACTTCCCTCTGAATACTGCGTGTCTCGCGGACATGACCCTTACCGCTGCAACTGGAGCATTTGTTGTGACCGTAGGGCCACAACGGGTTTGTATTCGGGCGCGGGAGGGGGTAAGAATCGCTCTGACGATGAATTCGTGGAAGCGACTTGGCTTGTGCCTCGCGGCGGTGTGTCTGCTCTACGCCGTTCACGTTCATCTGAAGACGGCGAAGATCTTCGCGAATCCGACATGGGACGCCCACGACGAGGTCGGCCAATTCTGGAGTGAGTGCGCGTTTCAGTACCGGTTCGCGAAGTTCTTCGCCACGCATCCGGTCCGTGAATGGGACCAACTCCGGCACGACCGCAACGTCCAGTATCCCGACACGCTTGACGACTGGGCCGAGTTCACCGTCGCGATGGAAGCGCCGGTCGGCGTGTTGTATCGATGGTTGAACCCGTCGATGCCGCTTCACGTCTTTGTCGTCTGGTACGCGTGCCTGGTCTCGAGCCTGTCGTTGTTCGCGGTGTTCTTTCTGGCACGGGCGCTCTGGCGGAGTGACGGCGCGGGCCTGTTCGCGAGCGCGCTCTATGCCACGCTGTATCCGAGCTACGGGCGGACGGTGAAGAACCTCTTTCTGCGGGAGGATTTCGCCATCCCGCTCATCATCTTCGCGCTTTTCTTCACCGTGCGGGCGCTGCAAGACCAGAAGAAGCGCCACCAGATTCCCGCCGCGCTGTTCTGGCTCGCGGCGCTGGCGAGCTGGCATTTGACGCAATTCGTAATGGCGCCGTTCATCGTGGCGGCGGTATTGGTGTATCTCGGCCGGGGTGAAACGCCGCGGATTCCGTGGTTCGTATTGACGCTGGCCGCCGGCAGCGTGCTGGTCCCCGTGTTGCGGGCCAAACAACTTTTTCTCTCGCCGACGATGTGCGTGCTGTACGCGCTGACGCTGGCGGTATGGATCAATGGCGGACGAAAACGGTCGACGTTGGTCTTTGCGGGCTGGGCTGCCGTGTGGCTGACGTTGAGTTTGCTGTTGCAGAAGTCGTACGGCGAATACGCGCACGTCTACCAGCTTTTCTTCTACAAACTGCGATTTGTGGGACAGCGGCCGGACAATCCCGTGATGCTTCCGTGGGACGCGCGCGTGTTGTGGGAGGGCGGCGCGTTCAACACGTCGGAGTGGGGCGAGTTTTGGCGAAGCCTGAAGTGGTGCGGGCCTCTCGGATTGGTGGCGGCCATGCGATTGGCCAGCCGCAAACCGGACGCCTGTGCCACGAACATCTTCATCGTGTTCACATTGCTGCTGGCGCCGCTGGCGTGGATGGTGCAGCGGAATTTTGTGTTTTTGGGCTTTGCCGCCGCCGTGCTGGCGGCGGGCCTGATGACGGGCCGCACCGGGTGGAAGTTGGCCGTTTTTGCCGCCGTCGTGTGGCAATTGATGACGCTCAACTTTCAGCCGTTGGACCGGCAGCAGCCTGCGCCGGCCGAGTATCGCCCGATTGTCCACTGGTTGCAGGAGCACACGCCGACGAACGCGGTCCTGCTCGCCGCGATCTCCGAATCACCCGTCTTCCTCGCGCACACGGAACGGCCGATCATCATGCACTCGAAGTTCGAGAACGCGCGCATCCGCGAACGGTATCGCGAGATGTTGGAGGCGATCTACGGAAGCGAGGAACAGTTTTACGCCTTCGCGCGCAAGTACGGCGCGGACTATTTCGTGTACGACGTCGGATTCACCCACGGCGGATTGGAATCGCGGCGTTATAAGGCGGATAAGCTCGGGCCACTCGATCCGAACTGCGCGGCCATGCTCTTCGAAAACCAGCCGGCACGACTGGCCCATTTCCAACGGGTGGCGGAAGGCGGACGTTTCACGGTGTTCCGCGTGCTTCCTTCACCGTAGCATCCTGAAAGAGGATGTCGCCATCGGGTTCGAAGTGGATGCCGTCCACGTTCGCGCGGCAGGCCATCAGTGATTCCGCGTGCGCCAGCGGAACCATCGGCGCTTCCTCGAAGATGATTTCCTGCGCCTTGCGGTAGAGGCCGGCGCGCTTTTCCGGATCGAGTTCGCGCCGCGCCGCAATCATCAGGTCATGGTAGGCGTCGTTCTTCCAAAAGGAGATGTTCAACGCGGAGCCCATGACGGCGGTATCCTTGTCCAGCAGGACATAGAGGAAATTGTCCGCATCGCCCGTATCGCCGACCCAACCCATCAACGCCATCTCGTGTTCGCCGTGATGGGTACGGTCCAGATGCGAACCCCATTCGTTCGGGACGATTTCGACGGGAATGCCAGCCTTCTCGAGATCGGCTTTGATCATCTCAGCGGCGCGAAGCGGGTTGGGTAGGTAAGGCCGCGGATTCGTCATCACTTCCAGGCGCAAGGGGTGATCGACGAAGTTTGGGGGCCACGTACCATCGGACGACCAACCTCCGCCAGTCTGGATCTTGTCGTTGTAACCAGCGATGAATGGCGGCAGCGGGTTCTTGGCTATGATGGCAGCGCCGCGGTACACATCTTTGATGAGATCTCGCTTGTTAATGGAAGCGCGGATGTACTGGCGGAGATATTTGTTGGTGAGTGGCGGTTTCTGGCAGTTGAACGCGAGGTAACAGATGTTCAGCCCCGGCGCGGTGATGAGTTTCAGCGATTTGTCCGCACGGATGATGGACAGGCTGTTGGGGTCAATGCCGTCCATCGCGTGGATTTGTCCCGTTTGGAGTTGGATCAGGCGCGTGGCGGAGTCGGGGACGACCTTGAAGATCAGGCGCCCGGTTTTCGGTTTGCCTTCCCAATAGTCGGGATTGGCTTCGAGCACGATCCGTTCGTTGGGTATCCATTCGACGAACCGGAACGGGCCGGTGCCGACGGGATGGCGCTGGTCGATGAATTTCGGGCTGATGAGATGCGCCGCCGGGATGCAGAGGCTCGCCAGCAACGGCGCATGCGGCTCGCGCAGGCGAAGGCGCAGGGTCATCGGGTCGACGACTTCGACCGCGGTGATCATGTTAAACATGGCCGACCAATACGCAAACGAGGCGTCGGGCAGATGGGCGGGATTGGATTTGTCCATCTGGCGCAGGAAACTGAACGCGGCGGCCTGGGCGTCCAGCGGTGTTCCGTCGTGGAAGCGGACGCCCTCGCGGAGCTTGAAGGTGTAGGTGAGGCCATCGGGACTGATCGTCCAGGAAGTGGCGAGGCAGGGCTCAGCCTCGGTGGTGCCATGCTTGAAGCGGACGAGACCCTGGGAGACGTTGACGAGGACCTTGATCGATTCACCGTCATCGACATCGGCGGGATCCAGTTTTTGCGAATCGGCGCCCCGGGCAAAAATGAGAGTCGGAGGGCCAGGCTGGGTGGAGTGCTGACAACCTGCCAAAGCGAGGGCAAGGGCAAGAAAAGCGAGCCGTTTCATCGCGCAATCGTAGCTGACGGGCGGCGCGGCGGCAAGCAAGGGAGGTTTGACAAGAAAGCGCGGCGGTCTTAAAGTAACGAGGTTTTCCAAGTAATTGACCCTCAATTTGAATGAGCAACGGGACCTCGACTGCCGCCACCAGATTTTCCACCAGTTCGATCGACTGGGCAAAGACCTTGCTTGGGATTGCCATACTTGGGTTGGTCTACTACGCGTATTTCGTGCAAGTGGTTGAGGCGCACCCAGATTCGCGATTATCGTGCTACCAGTGGCTTACGGCCCACTGGAGCCACATTTCCAATTACTCCCACGGCCCTTTGATCCCGCTGATTGCGATTGGATTGGTGTGGTGGAAATGGGCGGATGTTTCCAAGGCAAGCATTGAGCCGCTTCCCGGTGGGATGTCGATCGTGGTAGTGGCGATGGTAGCCTATTATCTGGGGGTCAAGGCGGTGCAGCCGCGCGCGGTGGTGTTCTCGTTTGTCCTCTTGCTGTACGGGCTGACCCTGACGCTGGGTGGCCGCCAGCTTTTCCGGCAGTTGTTCTTTCCAATCACATTTCTGCTGTTGATGATCCCCCTGAATTTCCTGGATGAAGTCGTTGGATTTCCGCTGCGGATGATGGTGGCGCAAGCATCGACTGCACTGTTGAATTGGTTTGGCATCGACACGGTCCGGCGGGGCACAGCGATTTATTCCGCTGTGTTTCATTTCGATGTCGCCGATCCGTGCAGTGGAATTCGGTCGCTGATGGCACTCACGACCGTGACCGCGGCGTACGGGTACGTGACCCAGCACGCGCAGTGGAAACGGTGGGTGCTCTTCCTGAGCGCGATGCCGCTGGCGGTGCTGGGCAACATGGCGCGAGTCACATCAATCGCACTGGTCGCGCAGGTCTATGGGCAGGAATTGGCGACCAAGACCTACCACGAGTACTCGGGATACATCGTGTTCGGCGTCGCGTTGTCGGCGATGGTAATCATCGGGTTCCTGTTGAACTTTCCGTATCGCCGCGTAATCCGGAATTTTCTGAAACCCCCCAAGGATCGCGGGCCCCACGACGATGAGTTGTCGCTCGCCTGATGAAGGAGCCGCATGAGTCAACCGGAAACCTCTCCCATCCAGCCATTGATCGTTTCGCGGCATTGGCCGAGTCGGGTCCTGATTGCCGTGGTCGTGGGTGTTTTGGGAGGCGCGGTATTGCTCACGGCGACGACCTCAGACGTGGCAAAAACTTCCGAGCCAGGAGTGAAGCTTTGTCCTGACGGATCCCCCTTTCTTGTGGGTCAAGTCGGCGGGTGGACGGGTGACGAGAAGCAGGGATTGACGAAAGAAGAGCAGGATCTTCTGCCGCAGGATACGGAAGGCTCGCGGCGGGTATTCAAGAATGACCACGGCGACGAAGTGTATTGCTCCATCATCCTGGCGGGACGCGATGCCACGAGCATTCACCGTCCCGAGCTTTGTTTGCCGGGACAGGGTTGGACAATCAACGAGCACATGGAAACGATCCCGGTGGCCGCCGCGCCCGGAGGCAGGCTGACGGTGATGCGGATGAATGGGACGCACCTCGCGCGGTTTTCGGATGGGCAACTGGGGCAGTCGAAATCGATCTTTCTCTACTGGTTTGCGGGAAAGGATCGGATCACGGCCTCTCATTGGCAGCGTATTTATTGGACCTCCAGGGACCGGGTTCTGCATAACACGAATCATCGTTGGGCCTACATTTTGATTCGCGTACCAGTCCGGTACGACGAGAGCGGGGGGGGGAGCGCCAAATCGGAAGCTGACGCCATGAAGATTGCGGCGGGGTTTGTTCAGGACATTTACCCCACCCTTGTCGAAAAGTAGCGGGAGGCTGCGGCATACTGGTTGCTGGGTGTGTGGTGAACCGGTTGTGTGGAACGTGTGGGTATTCTGATGCCGAGAAAGCAACGAGAGTTCATTATCCAGGTCAACCAACTCGGCGATGGTCTGCTGATTGCCATCGTCTTCTGGCTTGCGCACGCGCTGCGCGAGCAACTCGCCTACGCATTTCCCTTTCAGTACCGCTTCCTCGGGACCCCCATTGCGTTCGGCATGGTTGCCCCGTTTCGCTATTACAAATGGCTTTACCTGGTTATCCTGCCCTTGTACCCGTTTCTCCTCGACATCAACGGCTTCTATACCCGCGCCCACAAGCTCCGCCAGCGCAACACCATCTGGATTCTCATCAAGAGTTGTGCCGGCTGCCTGCTCGCGGTCATGGCAACGCTCTACATTTACAGGCAGGCGGAGCTCAGCCGCAGCGTCATCACGTTGTTCGGGCTGTTCAGTGTCATCGCGCTGTATGTGAAGGACCGTATTTTCCAGGCGCACATGACCCGTCGTGCCCGCCGCGGCAAGGAGGTCACGGAAATCATTCTGGTGGGATCGGAGGAGCGCAATGCCGAGTTTGCCGGGTTGCTGGACGAGCACCCCGAATGGAGCCTGCGCGTCGCCGCCAAACTCAACCCCGACAACAATCTGCTCACGGAACTTCCCAAGATGTTGCACGGCTACCCCGTCGGTTGCGTGGTCTTCAACGTCACCCAAACCACATTCAGTGAAATCGAAAAAGCCATTGTCGCCTGCGAGGTCGAAGGCGTCGAGGCCTGGCTGGTGGCCGACTTCGTAAAGACCTCCATTGCCCGGGCCACGGTGGACGATTTCTACGGGAAACCGTTGTTGATTTTCCGAACAACGCCGGAGATCTCGTGGCAACTGGTCTGTAAACGGCTGATCGACCTCGTCGCCGCGATTCTCGGGCTGGTGGTACTCGGGCCGCTGGTCATGGCGCCGGTCGCCATCATCCTCAGGCTCACTTCGTCCGGGCCGATTCTGTTCAAGCAGAAGCGCAGCGGTCTGCACGGACGGCTCTTCACGATGTACAAGTTTCGCTCGATGGTCAGCAATGCCGAAATGTTGAAGGCCGAACTCGAAAGCTTCAACGAAATGAGCGGCCCGGTTTTTAAGATGGAAGAGGACCCACGGATTACGCCGTTCGGCCGGTTCCTGCGCAAGACCAGCATCGACGAGTTGCCACAACTTTGGAACGTCCTGGTGGGCGACATGAGCCTCGTCGGCCCCCGCCCCCCCATTCCCAGCGAAGTTCAACAGTACGACCCATGGCACCGCCGCCGCCTCTCGATGAAGCCCGGCATTACCTGCATCTGGCAAATCAGCGGCCGCAACCAGATCGGTTTCGATCAGTGGATGAAGCTCGACTTGCAGTACATCGACAACTGGTCGCTCTGGCTTGACTTCAAGATTCTCGTCCGCACCGTGCCGGTCGTCATGACGGGCTTCGGAGCAAAATAAGTCGCCGGCCCGCGCTTTTTTGTTGCCCGGCGGCATGAATTCTGCGAATCAGACAAGGTCATGACACCGACTTCCTCCCCCCCTGTCTCGATCGTCACCGGTGGCGCGGGCTTTCTCGGATCGCATCTTTCGGACCGCCTTCTGGCCGAAGGCCATCGCGTCATCGCCATCGACAATCTGCTTACGGGCAATACCGACAACATTGCCCACCTGGCCGGCAACCCGAACTTCCAGTTCATCCATCACAACGTGACGCAATACATTTATCTGGCCGGCCGCGTGGACTACGTATTTCATTTTGCGTCGCCCGCCAGCCCCATTGACTACCTGCAACTCCCGATCCAGACGCTCAAGGTCGGCTCGCTGGGCACGCACAACGCCCTCGGTCTCGCCAAAGCCAAAGGCGCAAAGTTCCTGCTTGCGTCCACTTCCGAATGTTATGGCGATCCACTCGAACATCCGCAGTCCGAGAGCTACTGGGGCAACGTCAACCCGATCGGCCCGCGCGGCGTGTACGACGAAGCCAAGCGCTTCGCCGAAGCCATGACCATGGCCTACCATCGCTACCACAAGATCGACACCCACATCGTCCGTATCTTTAACACCTACGGCCCACGGATGCGGTTGCACGATGGCCGCGTCGTCCCTGCGTTCATTGGCCAGGCTTTGCGCGGCGAACCGCTCACCGTGTTTGGCGAAGGACAACAGACCCGCAGTTTCTGTTTTTGCAGCGATCTGATCGACGGCATCTATCGACTCTCGCGAGCCGATTTCCACGAGCCGGTCAACATTGGCAACCCGACCGAGTTCACCATCATCGAATTCGCCAAACTCATCATCAAACTCACCGGCAGCAAGAGCCAGATCACCTATGAAGCGCTGCCGGTGGACGACCCCAAACAGCGCCGTCCCAACATCGGTCGCGCCAGGGAATTGCTTGGTTGGGAACCGAAAGTGGATCTGGAGACCGGCCTGCGCCAGACCATCGAATACTTCCGGGACAAAGTGTGAGTGGAAAAAATCCTTGGGGCGGGGCGTGCCACCGTTGAATGAATGGCCCGGACTGCGCGCCTAAAGGGTCCAGGGGCCTTCGCCGATGACTTGCCAGAGTCCGCCGACTCTGTGCAGTCGGAACACCCGGCCGCGCGCATCCTCAGGCCTGCGAGTTTCCCCGGTCCAGACCTCGACATCTCCCGCCGCCCTGACTCGCAGAGACATCAACTTCAGGTCGCCCATCCGAGCGGGAACAGCATGGGTCAACACTGCGGCCCGAATTGCCAGGAAATCGTGGTAGCCGATGGAACGATTGGCAGTATTACGAATCACCCGGAGATAAGCGATGAACTGCCACCCGAGCGTGAGGATCAGGATCACCAGGAGAGCGAGGAACCCCGCGAAAAGAAGTAATGCCGTTACGCGATGTATCGGCCAATTCTGGAATGCCGTAACGTATCGTACCCACCATTTCACCGCCCATTTCATTGCCGGTCAGTGTGGTTGTGAAGCTTCCCGATAAGGTTCGCCCTCTCCCATACGATAGTCTAGCCCTTCTGGTGCGCTATTTCCAGTATTTTCGTGGTTCCGCCGCAACCTCGCCAGCCCCAAGGAATTGCCCGACTGGTAACCAAAGGTGCACTTGGAAACCGGGGCTGTCAATGATCGCCCCCGTTTCCTTCACACCGGGGTTTTGATGCCCAGGGCGCGCAGGGCGCACCAGCCTCGGGCGCCTTCGAAGATCATGAACGAGCCGGTGACGCAGAGAAAAATACCGGCGATCAGTATTCCCGGCGAGTTGATGAGCGCACCCGTAAGGATGAGGGCGACGCCGCACAAGCCGACGATGATACCGCCCACCAGCCGCGCCCTGCGTCCGCGCTGGTCAATGTTGCACGTCAGCTTCATCGGCGCCCTCGGCTTGTCCGCCTGCCTGCAGAAACTCCTTCAGGAGGCTGCGCGCGTGTTCCGCTTCATGCTCCAGCACGAAAACTCCGTTGATTTTGCCGGTACCGGTCAGGTTTTCGGCAAGATCCAGCGGAGGCACGGAGGGCGGGCTTTGCAGTGTCGCTTCGACTCCATTCTCGCGCAGGTAGCCGACGACGATGTTGCCTGCCCATTCATCGCGCGCGTGGTGTACCAGCACCAATTCCTCGGACCGCTCGTGTTCGCTCATGGCGCAATGTAGCCGCTTTGTCCCGGCGTTTCCAGTGGTTTTACGATTTCACGCCGCCGGGATCATTCCTGGTCCAGTTCCTCACGGACGCGTTGCACGAGGTCTTCGATATAGAACGGTTTCTGGATGTAGCCGCGCAGTCCGGTTTCAAACATCGTGCGGGCCACGCGGTCTTCGTAGGCCGTCAACAGAATGACCCGCACGGCGGGATGGATTCGTTGCAGACACTCGAACACCAAATCGCCCGTCATGTCCGGCATCAGGTAATCCAACAGGACGAGTCCGATTTCCGTCCAGCGCTTTTCGTAGATTTCCAGCGCTTTCTTCGGTCCGTCCGCGGTGAGGACTCGAAACCCTTCGCTTTCCAGGCAGTCTTTGATGATCTCGAGCATCTCGGGTTCATCGTCGACGGCGAGGACGAATTTCTGGGGCGTGACGGGTCCAGCATTCATGGCTTGAGCATTGCCAATCCCACGATCCGCCATGTACCATAGCCACGTTGCGTCGAGAAGAGAAATCGATTTGGCCATGAGCGCTCGCTTTCAAGACAAGGTCGTCATCGTCACGGGCGCCTCCAGCGGCATCGGTCGCGAGACCGCGCTGGCGTTTGCCCGCGAAGGCGCCCGCGTTGTCCTCGCGGCCCGCACCGAGGCGGACTTGCGCGAGGTGGCCAACGCGCACCCCGAGTTGCGCGAGCGATTCCTGGTGGTTCCCGCCGATGTAACGGAGGACGAGGACGCGCGGCGGCTCATCGCCACCACGTTGTCGAAACTGGGCCGCGTGGACATCCTGGTGAACAATGCGGGCATCGGCATGCGCGCGACCGTTGCGGACATGCCGATCGCCGAGGTGCACTCGGTCATGGAGGTGAATTTCCACGGGCCGCTCCGCTGCATCCAGGCGGTGTTGCCGCCCATGCAGCGGCAGGGCGTGGGCCAAATCGTTAATGTGGGCAGCGTATTGAGCCTGGTGGTCGCGGCGCGAAACAGCGCCTACTGCGCCAGCAAGTTCGCCTTAATGGCGTTGAGTGATTCGCTGCGGATCGAATTACACGGCACGGGGATCGAGGTCATCTCGGTGTTGCCAGCCTACACCGACACGCCGTTTTTCGATCACATGTACCGGCATGGGAGCACGGCCCGCATGAGTCCGTTCAAAGGACAGCATCCCGCCAAAGTGGCACACGCCATCGTGCGCGGTTGCGCGCGGCACAAACGTCAGGTCGTGTTGACGGTTTCTTCGCGGCTGGCCATCTGGCTGCGCCGTCTCTCCCCGCGCCTGCTCGATTTCATCGTCTGTCACACGTCTCAAATGGCGTTGAAAGCCGACTCGAAAACCTGATAGCCCGGCTGGTCGTAGAGGCAGAACAACACGCGGTCCAAGCCTGTCCGGCCGCCGAGGTGATTCGCGGCTTCCGCCAACATAAGCGGCGCCGCGCGGTCGATGGGGAAGCCATAAATGCCCGTGCTGATGGCGGGGAAGGCAATGGATTTCAGCCCTTGTTCCACGGCGAGCGCCAGGCTGTTTTGCACGGCCTTGCACAGCAGTCGATCCGCCTCCGCCGGGCGGTGCTCGTTCCAGACCGGGCCCACGGTGTGGATGACGAATCGCGCCGGGAGTTTGCCGCCGCCTGTGATCACGGCGCCACCTGTTTCCAGCGGTCCGCGATTCTTGATGATGACATCTGATTCCTGCTGGATGGATGGACCGCCTTTGCGTGAGATTGCGGCGGCCACGCCGCCGCCGTGCTTCAGATATCCGTTGGCCGCGTTCACAATCGCGTCCACCGCCAGCGCCGTGATGTCGCCTTGCATGATTTCCAGCGTCCCGTTGCCAATGGTTTTCTTCATTTCAGGCCTGATTTTATCACAAAACGCACGGTGGCCTATCGGCTTTTACACAGCTTTTACTTTGCCCCGTCGGCGCGACAGATTACAATACCGGTGCGCGTCATGAAAATCCTCGTTGTCGAAGATGATCCCCTGTTGCGGGACGGGTTGGTGGATTTGCTCCAGGGCGCGGGGCACAGGGTGGTCATGGTGTCCGACGGTGTCACGGCAACCAAACGCGGCCTGGACCCCGAACTCGAACTTGTCCTGCTCGACGTCATGTTGCCGAAACTCGATGGCATTGAAGTCTGCCACCGGCTCCGCAAGGCACGCCCGGATTTGCCCATTCTCATGCTGACGGCGAAAGGCGCCGAGGAAGACAAAGTCCGCGGCTTGAAAGTCGGCGCGGACGACTATGTGACCAAGCCGTTCGGCGCGCGCGAGCTTCTGGCCCGGATCGAGGCGCTGGGGCGCCGAGCCAGGTCCGCGCCCGCCGAACCGGAGATCATCGAGACCGACGGCTGCCGGGTGGATCTGGGCCATTGCGAGGCGCGTCGTGGCGCCAAAGCCATCCCGTTGACGCCCCGCGAAGTCGGCATCCTGCGCTGGCTGCATCGGCACAAGGCGCGGGCGGTTTCACGCAGCGAGTTGCTCGAACAGGTCTGGGGCGCGAATGCGAACATGGAAACTCGCACTGTGGACGTGACCATTGCCAATCTCCGCCAGAAAATCGAGCGTGACCATTCCGACCCGAAGATCATTCTTTCCGTCAAAGGGGTGGGCTACGCGTGGGGCCGGCCATGAACTTCTGGCGGAGCCGCACGGCGTTGGCGTTGGGTTTGACTATCGCGGCGCTGGTGGTCCCCTGCGGCGCGTGGTACATGGTCGGTTCGCGCGAAGTGCGGCGCGACGCGGCGCAGATCGAGGCCGGCCCGCGCCGGTTCGCGACAGAGACCGCCAGCCAACTGGCGGGGCGCCTGCAAGAGCGGCTCGACGCGCTGCTCGAAGTGGAGTCGAATCGGCCCTTTTACCACTATCAGTCGCTCTATCACGACCCGAAAGGCGCATCCGAAGGCGCGTCCGTTGTCCCCTCGCCGTTGGCGCAAGGTCCGACCGATCCGTTGGTGCGCACGTATTTCCAAATTGATCCGGCCGGTCGCGTGACCCTGCCCACGCTTCCCGACGCGGACGTGGGCGGAGAAGATGTGCGTCAAATCGCCGTGCAACGTGCCATCCTGAAGGACTTGCAGATGGCGGCGCCGGCTTCGGCGTGTGTCGCGTCCCTGCAAAGGGGGTCGTTGCAAGAAGCGAACCTCGTCGCCAATTCTTCAGGGCCGTCCTCAACGTCAAAGCCGTTGCCTGCACCGTCCGCGCCGCCGCAATCGTCATCGAGAGAGCGCACGGAAGTGATGGAATCCGACGCCTACCAGCAAAATGCGCAAGCCGCCCAAATCTACTCGGAACTAAAGTCCGGCAACGTTGTTGCCCGCAGGGCGATGGCCTCGAAAGACAACAAGCCGAAGAACGTCGCCATCGCGGTTGGCGGATTCCAGTGGTGCTCGATGCAAACGTCCAATGGTCAACACCTCGTGGCCTTGCGCGATGTCACCACGCCCGAAGGCGTGTTGGTCCAGGGTTTTGTCATCTCCAATGAAGCCGTTGCCGAATCTCTCAAGAACGCGGCGTTACCCGCCCGCTTTTTGCCCACCGCAAGCTCCGGGGCCTACGTGGTTGCCGCGCGTCTGGAGAGCGCCGGTTGGTACGTTGTCGTCAGCGCGGCGAAGGAATTCAGCGCCGCCCATCTCCGGGTGCGTCGTTCTGAAGCCAACTTTCTGGGGATGTTTCTCGCCGGCGTCGGGGCGGCCAGTGTGGCGGGGCTGTGTGTGGTGATGCTGGTCTGGCATACGGAGCGGCTCGCCCGTCAGCGCTCGCAATTTGCCGCGTCCGCCGCGCACGAGTTGCGCACGCCACTGACGGGCCTCCGCATGTATAGCGAGATGCTGGCGGAGGGTCTGGGGGATCCGGCGCGTTCGAAGGACTACGCCCACCGTGTGGCCGAGGAAGCCGCGCGGCTGGGCCGGGTTGTATCCAACGTACTGGGCTTCACCCGTCTCGAACGCGGTGCGCTACAGGTGCGTCCCGAGTCCGGCGACCTGGCGGCAGTCGTGCGCGAGTGTGTCGACCGCCAGCGCCCCGCGCTCGAAGCAGCGGGGGCGCGCGTCGAACTTTCCATCGCCGCCGCGCTTCCCGAAGCGCGTTTTGATCGCGATGCCGTCGCTGAAATTGTCCAAAACCTTCTCGACAACGCAGAAAAGCACGCGCGCACCACCGGCAATCGGACGATCCACGTCACACTCGCCGCGTCGGAGCGTTCGGTAACACTGGTGGTTCGCGACCACGGTCCCGGCATCACGGCAGACATGCGGCGAAGACTTTTTCGTCCCTTTGCCCGCGGCAACCACGAAGAGGCCCCCGCAGGACTCGGTCTCGGCCTGGTGCTGGTGAAGGCGTTGGCGGACGCCCACGGAGGCCGCGTTACCTACTCCGATGCGCCCGACGGCGGTGCTCTCTTCACAGTAGTTCTCCCGCGCTAGCGGGGCGGAGTTTTACAGGTCTTTTACTTAACAGATTGCCGATCCGTCGTACACTTGTCTCGTGTCGACGAGAACTCAACTGCAACGCGGCGGGGCAACGTTGGAAGAACCGGTCGGAGGGGGCAACTTTTTTGTGGGTAGTGATGAGCAGTACGACAAAGAAACACCGAAAGAGATTTGGGGGTGACACCGTGAGCTGATTGGGAATCCATCCCCATGCCAAAACGAAGTAAACACAATGCTCATGGTGTCACACCCATTTATGTCAGGGAATATTTACCACAAGGCGGGGCGTCAACCCCGGACGCTTGCCAATGGCCGTCGTCTGAGCGAGACTGGATGTTGAAAGCCCTTGCCGCAGGAGAAGCGCGGCTGGTACAAATCTCCTGGTGCGGGCGACGGACCGACGAATGCCAAGGCCGGGAAAGCTCTGGAACACGAAAAGGGATGGGATTTCTCCCCGCCTTTTATTCCGGGTTTGCGTCGGCCTGCTTTGGCTATACGCTTCAGCGTCCCTGAAGGCCGACACGCTGATTTTGAATTCCGGGGAAGTGCTCGACGGACAAATCCTCTCCGAGACAGAGACGCAGATTGAGATCGAGGCGGTTTTTTACCACGGCACAATTCTCGCCAAGCGGGATGTGCCCAAGGCGGACATCAAGTCCATTGTTCGAGAGAGCATCGAACAGAAACAGGAGAAGGTGGATTATGCGGCCTTGGGGAAATACACGCTCAATCCCAACCAGGAACTCACCCAGGAGCAATACGCCGCGGGGATTGCTGACTTTGAGAAGTTCCTGGCAACGTATTCGAACTCCAGTAACACATTGGACGTAACCCAGCGCGTCACCGATTGGCGGGCGGAGGCGACTAACGCGGCGAGCGGCAAGGTCAAGTTCAATTCCCTATGGATGACCCCGGAAGAAAAAAAGGTGCGAGCTTTGCATTGGCAGAGGCAGGCGGATGCCGAAGCGGCGCAAGCCACCGTACAGTCACTCAAGAAGCAATTGGATGATCTCCAGGCGCAACGCGGGCCGCTTGCGGACAAAATCGCGGCGGCGCAGGCGAAGTTGGCTGCGGACCGAGCGCGGCTCACACCCGGGTCCGGGGCGGGCGCGAGTTCCGGTGGCCGGCACGATTTGGCGGGGCGCATGACGGCGGGGGTCGTCGCCAACTCGCAACAGCTATCCGGCCGGGAACCGGTTTCGGATTCCGAAGACTCACGCCTCCAAGGCGAAATCGCCTCCTACCAGCAACAGATCAGCCAGGAACAGGGAGCATTGGCTTCGGTGGACGCAAAGATCTCAGGCATCCAATCTCAACTCCCGCAGCGCGAAGTGGATTTCAAGCTGGCCATGTTTCGACTGTCCGACACCTCCGCAGAGGGCACAACTGGTGCGGTTCACAATACGTCCGCGAAAGGCGAGGCCAAGAAGAATCAATCCGCTGCCCCGAAGCCCGAGCCAACGCCTCCGTGGTACCTGCGAGCTTGGAAGTGGTTTCACGGATAAAGGCCCGAGTCAATAATCAGGGCGCGACCCTAATTCACTCAAGGAGCGGGAAAAGACCTGGCTAAAGAAACAGGTTAAACGGACGGTTTCGAATGACCAAAAACGAAACGCCCAAGACAGTCTTGATCACAGGAACGTCATCCGGCTTTGGCAAGACTGCGGCCAGGTTATTTGCGAATAACGGCTGGAATGTCGTTGCCACAATGCGTCGGCCCGCAACCGAAAAGGAACTCGTTGGCCGCGACGATGTGTTGGTGACTCGACTTGATGTTCAGGATCGCCCAAGCATTGCCGAAGCAATCGAAGTGGGGATCACCCATTTCGGACGGATTGATGCGCTAATCAACAACGCAGGGTTTGGCCTGTACGGTTTGTTTGAGGCGACCCCGATCGAGAAGGTCCGGGAACAATTCGACGTAAACGTGTTCGGTGCCATGGATGTTACCAGGGCCATTTTGCCACACTTTCGGAACAACAAGGGCGGTCTGATTCTCAATGTCAGTTCTGGCGCAGGGGTCTTCACGCTGCCGCTGCTCTCATTGTATTGCGCCAGCAAGTTTGCTTTGGAGGGCTTTTCGGAGTCACTGTCCTACGAGCTCGCCTCGCAAAACATCGTTGTGAAAATCATTGAGCCGGGGGGTGTCCTCAGCACGAATTTTGGAAAAAGAAGTGGCGAGGAGGCTGCACGCAACGCCTCGCTGGAGGATTACGACGCCTTCGTGGCCGACACAAACGCGATTTTTGCCGGTCTCAGGGCGGCGCGATTAGCAACCGAGGAGGATGTTGCCAGGGTTATTTTTGAGGCTGCCACCGACGGAACAGACCAACTCCGCTATGTTGCCACCCGCGACATCGCGCCGTTGGTGAAAGCCCGGCGAGAGACATCTGAACAGGAATATATCACCTACATGAGATCGCGGTTTTTCCCAAGGGAGCAAGGCACGCGATGAAACGCATTGCAGGGGAATTGGGGTCACACCCAATCGTTGTGACCATTGCTGTTTGACGCGGTGGTACTGGTGGGGTGCGAGGAAAGAGGAGGAGGGCGCATCACGAGCGCCGCGCGAGGGCACGCGGCCTCCATGTTTGACTGGAGACAGTCGACGCGACACCAATGCGCTGAGGCAGAAACGGCGTGAACCAGCGTGGGGGGGCGTGAAGGCTTGCGGACACGGCAGCGGTGGGTCGTGATTGATGGAAAACGAAAGGGGCGGACGGGTGAGTCTGTCCCTGCGAGAGGTGTCGCGGGAGAGGCGGTCAGTTCGCGGCAGGTCTTGTCGCGGGCTTGGACATCACATGACGGATGATGTGGACGGCTTCCTGGATGCGGAACGGCTTGCGGATGTAGCCGTCGATCGAATGTTGGGCCAGGATTTGGCGCAACCGCAGTTCCTCGGCGCCGGAGACGATGATGACCTTCACGTTCGGGTTGAGTTTTCTCAGCCACTCGAACGTCTTGGCGCCGTCCAGTTGCGGCATGTAGTAGTCGAGCAACACGAGTTGGAAACTGTCCTTCTCCTGGGTAAACTTCTCGAGGGCCTTGACAGGATTGGCAAGCGCGATGACTTCGACGCCAAACGGCTCCAACAGTTCGGTGATGAGATTGCGGAATTCCTCGTTGTCGTCAATGGCCAGGGCGCGGATGCGGGTACCCTCGGCAGCGAGAGACTGGACGGCGCTGCCAGCGGGCTTGACCACGTCTGACTGTCCGATGTTGTCGGCTATTAGTGGCATTCCGAGATCCTTCCTCTCTGTCATTTCCCCTGCCTGATACGGTACCCGAATATATCTGACACAAAAATAAGCAGGCTCGGTGCCAAATCTTGACCAGCATCAACCCGGGCACTATCATCGTCAAAAATTTCTTAAAAAATGGCCAAAAAGGGCAAATTCATCACTTTTGAGGGGGGGGAAGGCAGCGGAAAGTCCACCCACATTGAGCGTTTGGTAACCCGCTTGCGGCAGGGGGGAAGTCGCGTGCTCATCGCGCGTGAACCCGGTGGCACAGAAGTGGGCGAACAAATTCGTCACATCCTTCAATACAGCAAGCAGTCTGCCGCCATGGTTCCCGAAACCGAACTGCTGCTGTTTTGCGCCAGTCGGGCGCAGCTCGTGCGCGAAGTCATCCAGCCTGCCCTGAACGATGGTCGTATCGTTATCTGCGACCGATTCTTCGACTCGACGACCGTGTATCAGGGGGTGGGACGCAAGATCAACCCGCACGCCGTGGCGACCATCAACAACTTCGCCGTCGGCGCGAACCTGCCCGACCTCACACTGGTCATCGATCTCGATCCGCGGATCGGGTTGGAGCGCGCGCGTGGTCGCGAACTTTTTGACCGGATGGAGAGCCAATCGCTGGAGTTTCATAATCGCGTGCGGCAGGGGTATCTGGACCTGTCCAAGCGCGAGTCGCGCCGCGTGAAGATGATCGACGGAAGCCAGGCCATCGATGCGATTGAAAAACAGATTTGGGATTTGGTGAAGAGTGTCCTTTAGCGATTTCAAGGAGCAGCAAGCGGTGGCCGGGCAACTACATCGCAGTCTGCAACGCGGCCGGCTGGCGCACGCCTATCTGTTTACCGGGCCGCGCGGCAGCGGCAAGGAAGCCGTGGCAGGGACGCTGGCGAAGGCGTTGAATTGCCTGGAAAAGGACCACGATAGCTGCGACCGATGCGATTCGTGCCGGCGCATCGACGCAGGGGTGCACCCGGATGTCTACTGGGTGCGGCCTGAGTCGAAGAGTCGGCGGATTCAAGTCGAGCAGATGCGGGACTTCATGAAGTCGGTAAACCTGCGCTCTTCCATGGGCGGTGTGAAGGTGGGGATTGTCGTGGACGCCGATTGCATGGGGGAGGAGGCGAGCAACGCGTTTCTCAAGACGCTCGAAGAACCGCCGGCGCAGACCGTGATCATCCTGCTGACGGCGGATCCGCAACGCTTGTTGCCCACCATCCGGTCGCGCTGCCTGCGGATTTCGTTCGGCCTGATCGCCACAAGCGCCCGGTCACCCTACGGCATGAAACTGTTGCCGGTTCTGGCCCGGTTCACCGCGGCGGGCGAGGGGAAAGTGGCTCAGGGCTACCAATTGCTAGCGGAATTGACCGCGCTGTTGCAGGAGGTCCGCAACGAGACGCGCAGCCGGATCGAAGCGGAGATGAACCTGGAGCGCCACGAGGAACTCGAACCGAAGGTGCGGGAACGTCTCGAGGAACAACTGGAGGCGCGGGTCGAGGGCGAATATCGGGCCGCCCGGGAGCAGGTGTTGGAGGAGATGTACAGTTGGTTTGGCGACGTGCTGTTGTGCGCCGAGGGCGCGGACGACAAGCTGCTGACGCACCCCGACCAGGCGAATGCGGCGCGGCGGATTGCGGCAGGATTGACCTGCCCGCAGGCGTGCCATAACCTCGATGCTATCGAGCAAATCCGGGACTCGCTTTCCCGCAACATCTCGGAGACGCTCGCGTTCGAGGTGGGGCTGCTGAAGCTGGGATGCTGACGCGGAAGCTTGCGGTCAACTGAATGAAGGGACTCAAGAATTGGTTTGTCTTCGGTCTCGCGGCCGTGGCGTTTCTGGCGCCGCTGAAATTTGGGGTGCCCGTAATGATCCAAGCCGGGGTCGTGCCGCCCGGCAACGGTCCCGAATGGATTTATTCTTCATGGCCGAATGAGATCATTGTCCTTCTGGTCTTCGCGGGGTTCCTCTGGCTCGTGCTGGACCGAGAGCGAATGCTGGCGCGCGTGGATTTGCTGTTCGTCCTGCCGTTGCTCTTTTTGCTGGCGCAGGCGCTGGCGGTGCCAGGAACGATTTGTCCACAGACCACGATCGATACGCTGATGATGTTTGCTGCGGGTGTGCTCTTGTTCTATGTCGGCGCATGGTATGGGCGCGACGGGGCGGCGACCGTGCGCGTTTTCGGGGGACTGGCGCTGGCCACGCTGTTCGTGTGTTTGTTGGCGATGCAGCAGTATTTCGGCGGCCTGGAGCAGACGCGTGAATACGCGGCGGCGCACGGCGATGCGGCCAAAGCGTCGAAAGACTTCCTGTTGCGCATGACCAGCAACCGCGTGTTTGGTTCGTTCGTCTATCCCAATGCGCTGGCGGGGTTCCTCACGGTGGCGTTTGCGCCGACGCTGGCGTGGATTTGGGTGCGCGCGCGTAGTTGGGATGCGCGCGTGAAATGGCTCGCGGTGGGGTTTGCCGGCGGCGAGATGGTGTTTTGTCTTCTGTTGACTGGATCGCGGGGCGGCTTGGCGGCTTTCGGGGCCATGGTGTTGACAGTTCTCTGGTGCCTGGCGCCGAGGGGCGGACGGAGGACGGCCATCGCGATTGTCGGCTTGGTCGTGGCCCTGGTCGCGTTGCTCATGGTCGGGCGAAGCAGCGGGCTTCTTCATTTCGGCACGAGCAGCTTGGAGGCGCGAACGGATTACTGGCGCGGGGCCGTCGCCATCATCAAGGATCATCCATGGGTGGGCACGGGGCCAGGTACGTTTGGGTCGATTTACCCGAAATACAAGACGGCGTTGACGGAAGAGGCCCAGGCGGTCCACAACAATTTCCTGCAAATGTGGTCGGACTCCGGCGTGCTGGCGTTCATCGCGTTTGCCGGGTTGTGGCTGGTCGCGGTGCGAGACGCGTTTCGGCTGGCGCGGCAGCGGGTGGGCGATGTCGCTTCAGCGGCCCTGTGCGGGGCTTTGGTGGGTTGGATCGTGCACGGCCTGGTGGATTTCGATCTGTATGTGCCCGGCGTGGCGCTGCCGGCGTTCGTTTTGCTCGGCATGGTGCACGGGTTGAAGGAATTGCCGGAGACCGATTCGGTGACACCGCGGCGGCGGGCGAACTGGTTGGTTGGCGGCGTGTGCGTGGTCGTAGTGGTGGCGGTGCTGTGGACCGAGAGTCGGTCGCTCGCCGCAGCAATGGCTCACGGTCGCGCTCTCCAATTGGAGGAGGTTAGTCCGCTGGCCGCCCTTGACGAAGCCAGGCGCGCGACCGAGTTGACGCCTTGGAATCCCCGCTTCCAGTCGACCGCTGGCGACATCGCGCGACGGACCGGCAAGATCGACGAGGCCGTTGCGGCTTACCGTCATGCCATTCAGGACGACCCCTATCGGGCCTCATGTTGGTGGCGGTTGGCAGAGACGAAAATGCACGCGCATGGAGTTGATGCGGAAGTAGTTCAGATCCTCGGCAAGGCAGCCGCCTTAAACCCTACGAACACACGCTACTGCCAAGCGCTGGCCGCTGCCAAGGAAACCGTTAGACAATCCCCTGGCGCTTTGCTAGAGTCCCATCCCGCCAAGGAAACAGGATTCTCCAACTAATAGATGCACCTTGGCGAAGGCAAACCAGATCTTGTGTCATGGCTCAGGTTTGACAGACTGATGGCGAGTGGATAAAACGACGCCCCTTTCAACTTCAAAGAGGACGAAACCAATGGAACTGGAGCAAATCAAGGCAATCATCGCCATGATGAAGGACAACGACCTTTCCGAGTTCTCCATGGAACAGGATGGGTTGAAAATCCGCATCAAACGCGGACCCGAGGGATTCCAACCGACCGTGGTAACCCCTCCCGCCGTCCCAGCCCAGCTTGCGGCCGCTCCTGTATCGACCCAAGCCCCGGGGGCTTCCGCCGCACCTGCGCCTGGGGTTGTCGCGGCTGACGCCAAGCACATTGCGTCGCCCATGGTGGGCACTTTTTACCGTGCAGCCTCGCCCGACGCTCCACCCTATGTCGAGGTCGGCCAAGAGGTCGATGTCGAGACCGTTGTCTGCATCATCGAAGCGATGAAGGTGATGAATGAGATCAAGGCGGAAGTGAAAGGCGTGATCACCGAAGTCATGGCGGAAAACGCCAAACCCGTGGAATTTGGCCAGAAACTGTTCGCGGTGCGTGTCAAATAGCGCGCCGGCACGCCGTTTCAGCACAAAATTGCCATGTTCGACAAAATCCTGATAGCCAACCGCGGCGAGATTGCCGTGCGCATCATCCGCGCCTGCAAGGAACTGAGCATTCGCACTCTGGCGGTCTACTCGAAGGCGGATGCAGACTCGTTGCACGTGCAATTGGCCGACGAGGCCATTTGCATCGGGGACGCTCCCAGCAAGGAAAGTTATCTTAAGATCGACCGGATTATCAGCGCGGCCGAGGTTGGCGACGTCGAGGCCATCCATCCGGGCTACGGGTTTCTCGCCGAAAACGCGCATTTCGCCGAGGTTTGCGAGAACTGCAATATCAAGTTCATCGGTCCGCCCAGCGCCGCCATCCGCGCCATGGGTGACAAGGTTGCGGCGCGAGAGACGATGCGCAAGGCGGGTGTGGCCATCGTGCCAGGCAGCGACGGCCCGGTGGAAAACGAGCAAGACGCGTTGAAGATTGCCCGTAAGATCGGCTATCCCGTCATCGTGAAAGCCGCAGGAGGCGGTGGCGGCTGCGGGATGCGGGTGGCGCACAACGACCCGAGTCTCGTGAAGGGGTATCACACCGCCCGCACGGAAGCCGAACGCGCCTTCTCCAACCCTGCTGTATACATTGAGAAGTATCTCGAAAACCCGCGTCACATCGAATTCCAGGTTCTGGCGGACCGCAAGGGCAAGACGCTCCACCTTGGTGAGCGTGACTGCAGTTTGCAGCGTCGCCATCAGAAACTCCTCGAAGAATCGCCCTCGCCAGCACTCACGGGCGATCTGCGCAAGAAGATGGGCAAGGCGGCGATCAAAGCTGCGGAGGCGGTCGGCTATGTCAACGCGGGCACCATCGAGTTTCTGCTCGACGCCACCGGCGACTTCTATTTCATCGAGATGAACACCCGCATCCAGGTTGAACATCCTGTCACGGAGGAAGTCACAGGGATCGACATTGTGAAGGAGCAGATCCGCGTCGCTGCCGGCGAAGAACTTGGGTATGACCAGAAAGACATTCAGTTTCAGAAGTGCGCCGTCGAGTGCCGGATCAATGCCGAGGACCCGTTTAACAACTTTCAGTCCAGCCCCGGCCGCATCGAGTTCCTGCACGTCCCCGGCGGTCACGGTGTGCGCGTGGACACGCACGTGTACGCGGGCTACGTCATTCCCCCATATTATGACTCGATGATTGCCAAGCTGATTTGCTATGGTCGCGACCGTCGCGTGGCACTGGATCGGATGGCACGCGCTTTGGACGAGTTTATTATCCGGGGGATCAAGACGACGATCCCGTTGCATAAACTGATGTTAAAGGACCCGAATTTCCGCCGCGGTCGGTACTCGACGAACTTCGTGGAACGGCTTCTGGCGGCCAGCCAGCCACTGGTGCCGCCGAAGCCCGAGGAAGCAGCCCCTGTGCGGGCGGGCGTACGGGAATAATCAAAGGAGTTTGAACAGGACAATATGAAAAAAATCGCGATGTTAACCGGCGGCGGTGACTGCCCCGGATTAAACGCCGTGATTCGGGCGGTGACGCGCAAGGCACTACTCGAAGGGTACGAAGTATTCGGTTTTCGCAATGGTTGGGCGGGGGTGTTGAAGGGCGATTATTTCCCGCTTACGCGCGAGCGGGTGTCGGGAATCCTGCACCTGGGGGGCACGATCCTGGGCACCTCACGCACCAACCCGACCGACGAGCAACTCGATACGCTGGTCAAGCATCTCAGGAGCATCGATCTCGCCGCGCTCGTGGCCATCGGCGGTGACGACACGCTCAGCGTGGCCTCGCGCCTCCACAAACGCGGCACGCCGGTCATTGGCGTGCCGAAGACCATCGACAATGACATCGACGGCACCGATCAGACGTTCGGGTTCGACACGGCGATCAATATTGCCACCGAGGCGATTGACCGTCTTCACAGCACCGCGGAGTCGCATAGTCGCGTGTTGGTGGTGGAATTGATGGGCCGGCAAGCCGGCTGGATCGCGCTGGAAGCCGGCATGGCCGGTGGCGCGGACCTGGTGTTGCTGCCTGAATTCCCCATGTCGCTGGCCGACATCTGCAAGATCATCAAACAGCGTCAGGCGGGCGGGAAGAGCTTTTCCATCGTTGCTGTTGCCGAGGGTTTCAAATTGGAGGGCATGGAAGTCACCTCGAGCAAGGAACTCGATTCGTTCGGCCACGTGCGGTTGGGTGGGATCGGGGAAACGCTTTGCCGGGAGATTGAGAAGATCACCGGCGTCGAATCCCGCGCGGTGGTGCTCGGCTATATCCAGCGGGGCGGTACACCCAGCGCCTACGACCGCGTGCTCGCCACGCGCTATGGCGTGAAGGCGGTCGAACTGGCAATGAACGGCAAGTTTGGCCACATGGTGGCGCTACGCGGTCCGGAGATTATCGGCGTGCCCATCGACTCGATCATCAGCGAGGCCACCGACCCAAAGACGGGCAAGACGAAGCTGCGGGTCCGCAATCGTCGCGTGCCGAAGGAACTGTACGAAGTTGCCAAGGTCTTTTTTGGTTGATGTCAACCACTCGTATCGCGAGCTGCCGGCTTTACGGGTTCATCGACACGGCATATCTGGAGGGCCGTGATCCCGGTGTTGTGGCGTGCCAATTGATCGCGGGCGGCGTGGATCTCCTGCAGGTGCGAGTGAAACAAGGTTCGCATGCCGACCGCGTCGGGATCGGGCTGAAGGTTGTCGAGGCGGCGTCCCCGCACCGGGTACCCGTGATACTCAACGACGACATCGATGCGGCATTTGAGACGGGCGCGGACGGCGTGCATCTCGGGCAGGAGGATTGGTCCCGCCTGGGCGGGAGCGAAGAGCGCACTGACCGTCTGGCGAACATGCGGATCGTCGGCCTCAGCACGCACTCACTTGAACAGGCGCTGGCGGCCGAGCGTGACGGAGCCGACTATATCGGCGTCGGCCCCGTGTTTGCGACGGCTACGAAACCCGACGTGAAGCCGGTCGGCGTCGAGTTGGTGGATAAAGTCGTCAGGCGTGTAAAAACCCCGTTTTTTGCGATTGGCGGCATTACGCTGGGCAACATCGATCGGGTTCTGGCAGCGGGCGCGACGAGAGTGGCCGTCGTTTCGGCGCTGTTGAAAGCGCCCGACGTGACGGAAGCAGCCGCGGCGTTCAAGAGACAATTGGGAGTGTGAAATGAGTGTTTTGATCACCGGTTCGGTGGCGCTCGACAGCGTGAAGACGCCGGTCGAAGAGCATTCCGATTTGTTGGGGGGCTCGGCCAGTTACGCCTCGGTGGCGGCGAGTTTCTTTACGCCCGTCAACATGGTGGCGATCGTCGGCACCGATTTCCCGAAGAAATACATCGAGCTGTACCGGAAACAGGGGATCAATCTTGACGGTCTGCAGATTGCCGACGGGAAGACGTTCCGCTGGAGCGGCGAATACGAATGGGACCTCAACAAGCGGCGGACGCTGTCGGTGTGCCTGAACGTGTTCGAGACGTTCCAGCCAACCCTGCCCGACAGCTACCGGCGCACGCCGTACGTGTTTTTGGCGAACATCTCGCCGCAACTGCAAATGCACGTGCTGGCACAGGTCGCCGGCCCGAAGTTCGTCGTGGCTGACACGATGGACTTGTGGATCGAGACCCAGCGCGATGCGCTGACCGAGTTGCTGCGCAAGATCGATTGCGTCGTGCTCAACGAAGGCGAGGCGCGCGATTTTACCAAGCAGACCAGCCTCATCAAGGCGGGCCGACAAATCCTCAGGCAGGGCCCGAAATACGTGGTCATCAAGAAGGGTGAACACGGTTGCCTGTTGTTTGGCAAGGACTTGTTCTTCAGCGCGCCGGCGTACCCGCTCGAAGATATTCACGACCCGACGGGCGCGGGGGACTGCTTTGCGGGCGCGTTTGCGGGCTATCTGGCGCGCACGGATCGTGTCGATCACGATTCGCTGCGCAAAGCGGTCGTTTACGGCAGTGTCATTGCCTCGTATTGCGTGGAAGATTTCAGCCTCACCCGTCTCCAAACACTGACCCAACCCGAGATCAAAGAGCGTTACGGCGTGTTCAAGTCGATGAGCGACTTCAAGGTGGATTGATCGCGGTGCGGTGGACGTCGGATTGGCACACCAGCAAGGCGGCCAACGCCAGCAGACCGAACAACGGCGTGTAGACCCACACTAATTTTGCCAGGCGCCATCCCTCCGGGAACGCCGAGTTGGTCGCATCCACGTTGTCCAGCGCCAGCACCGTGACCGCGAATACCAGCACCCGGGCGTACGATGGGTTGGCGGCAACGCGCGCCGCCACAACCGCCACCGGGAAAATGGTGAGCACCATGTAATGGGACCAGGTGGTTGTCCCGCCGGCGAGCATGGCCAAAGACACGAGACAGAACTGTGCTTCCGGATCTTCCCGGAGGCGCAGGCAAAGCGTGTAGGCCGCCGCCAACGACACAAGGCCCACCGCCAACCCGGCGTTCCAACTCCCGCCGCAATGTTTCACCAACGAGGCCAGACAATAGTTGAACGCGAAGTTTCGCGACCAGTAATCCACCGAGGGCAGACCGTGTTGGTGGAAATCCCACCACCACGCCGGCCCGGAGGCGATGATCGAGACGCCGATGGCGGTGAGCGATACGCCGGCCAGGACGGCGCGCGCGCGCCAGGTCCGTCCGCCGCGCCATACAAACCACGGCAGCAACATGAAAGGAAACAACTTTAAAAGTCCGGCGGCGACGGCGGCCAGGCACGCGGCGACCGGCCGTCCCGCGCGTTGCCAGACGAAGGCCGCCATCAACAAGGCGCCGATCAATAGTTGCGTCTGTGATTCCGTGAAGTGGATCAACATCGGCACGGAGGCCACGGCCCCGCAGACGAGGAAACGCCAGGCGCGTGCGGAGAGTCGTCCCGCCAGCAATCGACGCGTGCACCACAAGATCACCCCCAAGGAGATCGCCTGCAGCAACGACCATAACCAAAATGCCGGACCCGGGCGCAACATCGCGAACGGGGCGAACAACCATTGCAGGACAGGTGGGTTCGTACCCGTGGTCGAGTCCGGGGAAAGCACCAGGCCGTACTCCTTCTCCAGCGGGACCAACCACGTGGCGTACGGACTGCGACCCTCCAGCAGCATGCGGCAGGAGAGATAGTAATGCGAAAAGTCGCTGGCGCGCGCAGCCTGGGGCATCAGTTTCGCGTACCGAAACAACGACAGCAAGGCGACGACCACCGCCATAACGTCCCACAGCGGACTTCTCGCCACGCGTCGCCACAACGGCGCAACGGTTTCGGGGGGGGGCATGTTCGTCGAAACGAAGTTCATCAGAACTCCGCGCGCTCGATTTCGCTTTCGCCAAAGAGGATTTCGCGGGCCTGCTCGTATTCGGCTTCGGGGATGAGGACGCGGGTGTCGCGGGAAAGGTCGTCAAGGTTCGGCGTGGCGCTCTTCTCTTCCATCTTGGGATGGAGGCCCCATTTTTCGATGATCAGCACGACCATTTCCGATTTGATGGCCTGGCCTTCAAACAGGGTTTTCAGGTTCGTCTCCATTTTCCAGTACGACGAAAAGATGCAGGAGATAGCCGAGCAGATGAATGCGCAGGGCGGCCACGTCCTTGGAACTTTTGGGATCAAAATCCGTCCGGTTCATGTCCTTGTCGCGGATCTTGTGGACGGCGGCGAGAATCAGACGCGCTTGATTAAGGGCGCTCATCCAGGCGTTCACGTGCTCGACGGGAAATGTGACCTGATGTTCCTGGGGGGCGGCTTCATCGACGGTCAACGCGGTAAGGTCCCGCGCCACAATTTCGCCCGCGGAGACGAACAAGTGGCGCAACTCCGGGCCGGTCACCTGGCGCCATTCGTCGTTGGCTATTTCGTCCCCGGCGGTTGGATTCGGGAAAAGACGCGCGTGTGCGTCGGGGGAATCGCGAAGCTCGAGGATTTCGGGAAGTTCACGGAGCATGAAAGCCAGTACCGGCGGGATGCCGCAGATGCGGATGTGTTTCTCGTCGAACGGCTGGACGCGGAGGCCGGTCATGCGTCGGATCTCTCCAGGGTGGCGAGAAGTTGGTAGCCGTGGAGTTGGTGGACGTAATGCTCGGCTTGCTCGTGGCCGCCCGACCAGACGAGGGAACGGCCAAGGTTGTGGACTTCGAGCATCAACGTCTCCGCCTTGGCTCGCGGATAACCGAACACGCGCATGAACACCATGGCGACATAGCTCATGAGATTGATCGGGTCATTGTGGACAATAACATTCCACGGTGTGGAGAGCTGCTCCTTCGCCTTGATTCTCTCGATGAGAATCGTGCCGGGTTGCCCCGTTTCCATCGGTGGTGCCATACGCAGGTACCTTATCAAACGCGGTGCGCTTTACCAACTTTGGCTTGATTGGGCAGGAGAACCGGGGAACCGGCACTTTCCCAACCCTGTGTCAGCGCAATTGTTACAATCGTTTGGACGTGAGTAGGCGAACCCAGGCAAAGAGCAGACTCGACTTCCCTGCGGAGGCCTGCTAGGGTAGGTGGCGAGTTACCGGAGTGGCGGGCATCAAACCGATCCTATCAACGTGGCTTATGGGCTGCTTATCTGGCGCCGCGCGCGTTGTCTTATTCATCACCGTGCTGGCGGTATGTTTTCCGGGAGCTGTGGACGCGCAAACCATCCCGAGTGCTCCAACCAATCTCACGGCATCGGCAGTTGCGTCCACCTTTCAAATCAATCTGTCGTGGGCGGACACATCTCAATCTGTCGTGGGCGGACACATCCACCAACGAAGACGGATTCAAAGTGGAACGGTCGCTGGACGGAACGAACTTCACCCAGATTGTGCAAGTGTTGCCCAACACGACGAATTACCTGAATACCGGACTGTTTCCCAACAAGACTTATTACTACCGGGTGCGGGCCTACAATTCTGGAGGGAACTCCGCATTCTCGGGTGTGGCAAGTACCAACGTGCTGGCTTTGTGCCCGACGAGCGCCGTCGGCTGGGGCGACAACAGCCTTGGCGCGACAACACCTCCCGCAGACCTTGCTGGGTTGGTTGCCATTAGCGGCGGCTACGAATTCAGTCTGGCGCTAAAGAGTAATGGGTCGGTTGTCGGCTGGGGCTATAACGATGATGGCGAGGCGCCGCCATCGGGTGGGCCGAGCGGGTTGGTGGCAATCTCCGCGGGTGGTTATCATAGTTTGGGTTTGCAGAGCGATGGCACCGTTGTTGGCTGGGGCGCGAACTGGTACGGCCAAGCGGCGCCGCCCGCAGGAGCGAGCAACGCGGTCGGGGTCGCGGCTGGCTATCTTCACAGCGTGGCGTTGAAGAGCGACGGCACGGTGGTCAGCTGGGGCTATGACAGTGATGGGGAGACGAACGTCGCGCCCGGTCTGACCGGCGCGGTGGCCGTCGCCGCAGGTCTCTATCATAGTTTGGCGCTGAAGAGCGATGGCACGGTCGTCGGCTGGGGATACAACTGTTGCGGTCAGACGACGCCGCCGGATGGGTTGACCGGTGTGGTGGCAATCGCCGCCGGTGGCTTCCATAGTTTGGCGCTGAAGAGCGACGGCACGGTTATCGGCTGGGGTGATGACAGTGAGGGGCAGACGGACGTCCCGTCTGGTCTGACCGGCGTGGTAGCAATCGCCGCAGGTATCTATCACAGTTTAGCCTTGAAGAGCGACGGCACAGTCGTCGGTTGGGGGTATAATTACGATGGCGAAGTGTCGGTACCCGCAGAGCTGGCCGGAGCGGTCGCCATATCTGGCGGTTTTTTTCACAGTCTGGCGTTGACAGTCGCTCCGAGCAGCCCCTCGGGGCTGACGGTGACCGCTGTTTCCGGGAGCCAGGTGAACCTGGCATGGGTGGATGATTCCGTAACGGAGGCGGGCTTCAAGATCGAGCGGGCATTGGACAGTGGTGGCAACCCCGGCACTTGGACACAAATCGCGACGGTTGCTTCCAATGTAACAACGTACAGTGACACGGGACTAACGACGAACACGACGTATTGGTATCGCGTAAGGGCCTATGATGGATGTGCCGACTCCATCAGCAGCGCTCAAGTCGAGGATACCATCGCGCCGCCACCCGCGCCGCTGAGTCTCGTAGCGACGGTCGCCGGCCCGAGTCAAATCGCCCTCTCGTGGTTCAACGATTATGGAGATGTAAACGGCTTCAAGATCGAGCGGGCACCAGACAACGGCGGCAGTCCGGGAACGTGGTCCGAGATTGCGACGGTCGGCCCGAGCACCACCGGCTTCAACGACACGGCCGTGATCGTTGACATAACGTATTGGTATCGCGTCCGCGCCTACAACACGTTGGGCTATTCGCCTTACAGCAATGAAGCCAACGCGGTGATTGCGAGTGGTGTCCCCATCGTTCTTCTTGACGACGTCTTTGCCGACGGCACACGCACCGTCCAGAACCTGCCAACGGAGTCGGCGTGGTGGACGTCATCTGTCACCCACGGTCCCCTGAGCGCGACCGTTGGCAGCATGACATTGGGAGTGGATTCCAGCTCCTCGCTGATCATCACGTACTTCACGCCGAATATCATCAGTCCGGCAGTGCAGGTGAATGTGGGGGACACGCTGACGGCCACGATCACGTTCATATTCAACGGGATACCGCCCGGTCCGAGTTCTTCGCAGGGTTTCAAGTTTGGACTGTTCGACTTTGCCGATTCGTCGCTCAACCCCAGGCGAGTGAGCGCCGACAGTTCCTTTAGCAGCAGCTCCCAAGGCAACGGGGTTCAAGGTTACGCGCTGTTCGGAAAGATGTATGCGCAATTTGGCGATGCGAATCCGATCGACATCCGCAAGCGCACCAATGTTGGGGATACTTCCCTGCTCGGGTCCAGTGGCGACTGGACTTCCCTGGCTACCGGTCCCGGCAACATCGACGGATTCAGCGGCTTCGCCAACCAGACTCCCTACAGCTTGCAGATCGCGTTGCAACGAACGAGCCTGAACTCGATGGTGATTACCGAGACATGGTCGAACATGGTCACTGGGGCGACACTCTCAGTGTCGACGAACGACGACTCGGCATCGAATTTCGGCTTCGACGGGATCGCCTATCGTCCGCAGAATTTCACCCAGGCCCCCGCAACCAACCAGTTCGATGAAGTGAAGGTCACCCTGACCCCCGGCCCCGTCGGGCCCTCGATTGTCACGCAGCCGCAGGATGTGTCGCTTTCCTCGGGACAGACGGCCACGTTCACGGTTATGCCCAACGGGACACTGCCGCTGCTTTACCAGTGGTACTACAACACGAACGCGCCGGTCGCCAACGCCACCAATGCCACGTTGACGATCACCAATGCCCAGCCTGCGGATGCAGGCGGCTACTCGGTCGTCATAGCGAATTCCTACGGTTCGGTGACGAGCCAGGTGGCCCAATTGACTGTGAGCGTTGCTCCTCCCGCGATTGTCACGCAACCGCAAGACCTGAACCTGATTCCGGGACAAACCGCGACGTTCGGGGTGACGGTTATCGGCAGCGAGCCTTTCAGTTACCAATGGTATTACAACACCAGCACATTGATAACGAATGCCACGGCCAGCACGCTGACGTTGACCAACGTCCAAGGGGGTGATGCCGGCACCTACAGTGTCATCGTGAGCAACCCGATTGGTTCCGCAACCAGTTCCAACGCGGTCCTGACGGTCAATACCAGTCCTGTCGCGCCGCTCTTCGTCACTCAACCCGCATCGCTCGCGGTGCTGCCCGGCGACGACGGCAGCTTCACGGCGTTCGCGCTCGGCACCCAACCAATTACCTATCAATGGAATAAAAACGAGGTGCCAATTCCCGGGGCCACCTCGCCGACATTGAACCTGGTGAATGTCCAAACAGCCGACGCGGGCACTTATACGGTCACGGCTTCCAACAGTGTCGGAAGCACGGTCAGCACCACGGCGGTGCTTACCGTGAGCGTCAGGATGACTCCGCCGTTGCCGGTGATTCCATCCAATCAATTCAACATTCTGAACTTTGGCGCCTCCGGCGACAGTGTTATGAATAATGCGACGGCGATTCAGAACACGATTACCGCGGCGGCACTGGCGGGTGGTGGCACGGTGGAAATACCCGCTGATGGCACGTTGAGCACCTATCTAAGCGGTCCCATCGTGCTGTCCAACAATGTGAATCTCCAGGTTGATAACGGGGCGACGCTCAAGATGCTCCCGCGTTCCGGTTGGCCCGGCACCCTGCCGCCTTTCATCACGGCCAATGGTCGTCACGACGTTGCGATCACTGGCTCGGGAACCATTGACGGCAACGCCGGCTTTGGCTCTTCGGATTGGTGGCCAAACCTCGACACCGCGCACCGGCCGGATTTCATCAACTTCGACGGCGCTTGTACGCGAGTGTTGGTCCAAGGGGTGACGCTGCAGAATCCGCCGACATTCCATCTGATGTTGAAGGGGAACAACGTGAGTGTGACCATCCAGAACATCACGATCAATACGGACCCGGCTTCCCCCAACACGGACGGGATGGACCTGGCCTCCACCAATGTGCTGGTCCAGAACTGCTTTATCAGTGACGGCGACGACAACATCGAGATTGGAGGAAGCGGGGGCGCGGCGGCGGACGTCACCGTCTCCAATTGCACGTTTGGCAGCGGGCACGGCGTGTCGATTGGCAGCATCACTTCCGGGGGCGTGCATGACTTGCTGGTGAGCAATTGCACATTCAGCGGAACGGATAATGGCATTCGCCTGAAATCAGATCGAACGATCGGCGGGGTGGTGGAGAATCTCCGGTATTCCGACATCACGATGACCAACGTTGGCTATCCCATCATCCTGTACAGTTACTACAACGAGTACGGTATCCCCAATAACGTCGGGGCCAGCGATGCCGCGGGGAACTCGGCCCAGTCGATCATCGACACCACGCCGATCTGGCGAAACATTGTCATCAGGAATCTTACGGCGACCGCGCTTACCGGGAGCAACATCGCGGGCATCATCTGAGGACGACCGGAGATGCTGGTCTCCAACGTCATGCTATCGCATGTGAATATCACGGCGCCCGCGAAGACGTTTGATATCTACGATGCCCAGGGCATCGAGATCATCGACTCGAATCTCACCGGGTCCAATACGACCGCCAACACGTTGACCCTCTACAACGCCGAGGTCACCGTCACCAACAGCGCCGTCAGCACCGGTCTCGTGACGCTGGGCGGGTTGGCGATACCTCCGACCAACAATACGCTGGCGTTCTTCAATGCGCAGGCGGCAGTTGAGGACACCAATATGCTGGGGTCCGGTTCCATCATGTTGGGCGGCAGCACACTCACATTTGCGCAAGGCCCGGTGAGCGTGTCCAACTATCTCAATGCTGCCAGCGCCAGTACGCTCGTTCTGCTCAGCGGCACGAACACGTTCGACGGTGCGCCGACCGGCCCTGGCTTGCTGTCGATTATCCTCGCCAATAGTAGCGGCCTGGCTTTCAACCAAACTGGCAGCGACTGGGGCAGCACAAATGCTGCATTCGACGCTGGCGCATCCGGGACGATCAACAACCACTCGATTTCGGGCGTCGCCATCGCCCTGGGCGCGCTGTCCGGCGGCGCTGGCTCGACGTTGCAGGGGAGCGACCAGGCGGGCCCGGGTTTGGACACGTACGTGGTTGGCGGACTGGGCTCGAACACGACGTTTGCCGGCACGATCACCGATGGAACGGGCGGCGCCACGCCACACACGGTGGCGTTGACCAAGGTGGGCAGCGGCAGCTTCACGTTGGCCGGTGCCAACGGCTACAGCGGCGGCACGACGGTCAGCAACGGAACCCTGTTGGTCAACAACACCACGGGCAGCGGGACGGGCGGGGGCGGGGTCAGCGTGGTCGGCGGCGCGACGCTCGGCGGAAGTGGGGTGATCGGCGGACCGGTGATTGTGAACGGGAACCTGATGCCCCGGCAACAATGGGGTGGGCATCCTGACGATCAGCAACAATCTGGTGGTCAACGGCGGGGCGGTGCTGCAATACGGGTTGGGCACCAACGCCTGCCGGACAGTGGTGACCGGCAATCTGACTTTGGGTGGCACGCTCGACCTCAACGATGCGGGGGGCCTGACCACGGGCGTGTACCGGCTCGTGACGTACAATGGCGCGTTGACCTACAATGGCGTGATGATCGGCACGACGCCTACCGGTAATCCGTACCTCGTTGACACCAACACGGCGGGTCAAGTGAATCTGATCGTGGTGCCGCTGCCCTCGACGATCGCCATTGGCGCGGGCAATCTGTACGACCGATTCGGCACGCTGGCGCCGACCAACAGCGTGGCGGTGCTGGTGGCCGATACCGGGAACGATGGTTTTGTGGATCCCCGGCCGGAATCTCCGCTGAGCCTGGGCGCGACGTGGGGAGCGAATGATAGGATTATCGGCCTGTGGGACCTGAACAGCTGTGGCTGTGGAGACGGCGTGCTGGTGGATCAGACGGTGGCAGGCTACACCAATGGAGTTGCCCCGGGCCAGAAACTGCAATTGTACTGGTTCCCGTCGCTGACGCTGGCATCGAACACGGTGGGGGTCACCTACTACGGGAAATATACCGATACCAACAGTCCGCCACTGGATGGCAGCGATGCGTGGCAAATGCCCGCCGGTGATTCGAGCGTCAATTTGACTTTCTTGACCGAGTTCTGGACTGGTTCAAACCCCGAGACGGCCGGAGAGGCAACCAATGTGACGGTCGAACCGCTTCTGGCGGATTTTACGGGCAGTCCGACCAACGGGACCGAGCCGTTGTCGGTGACCTTCACCGACGCCTCGATCGGTAGCATCAGCAATCGGTTCTGGGACTTTGGTGACGGCCTCACCAGCAACACGACAGCCACCAGCGTGACTCACACCTACGGCGCCGGCGTCGACACCGTGACGCTGGTGGTCAGCGGCCCCGGGGGTGCCAGCACCAACACCCAGCCGGGTTATATCCGGGTGTTGACGCCGTTTGCGGCGTGGCAGATGCAGTATTTCGGCTGCACCAATTGTTCGCAGGCGGCGCCCGATGCGGATCCCCTGGGCAAAGGGATGAGTAACACCAACCAGTTCCTGGCGGGCCTCAACCCGACCAACAGCGCGTCGGCGTTGCGGATCATCTCGGTGATCCCGCAGGGCGACGACGTCGTGATCACGTGGACCACGGCGGGTGGAATCACCAACGCGGTGCAGGCGGTCGTCGGCAGCTACTCGACGAACTTCACCGACATCAGCGGCTCGATTGTCATCCTCGGCAACGGCGACACGACGACCAACTACCTCGACGCGGGCGCCGCAACCAATGGGCCGACCCGCTTTTACCGCGTGCGGCTGGTGCCATGATCGCTCCACTCCGGGCTTGATTTGGCGGCAGAATCAGCCAAGATACTCTCTGCGCAAGCGGGTGTAGCATAATGGTAATGCATCGGCTTCCCAAGCCGACGACGTGGGTTCGATTCCCATCACCCGCTCCAATTTCTTGCCCGACACAGGCGGCTGGCAATTGCGGCGGGAGCCAGACCTCGGAGCTTCTGGCGAAACTCGACCAACTTCTTTCTGGCATTGATTCAGTCTGACGGCCGTTGTTCTAGTGCAACTTCGTCACCGGGTTCAATGGGTTTGAGGGATCAATTGACCTGATTGACATATCTCTAAATCGGAAATCCACCATGTTGTCATAACGGTAGCCAATTGCCACGCGAGCCATCGAGAGGACCACGTTTTCGGAACAATGACATTCGGAATTTCCTCCCTCGGTCGGCCCCCATTGCCCCACATCTTCGAACTCCAACACCTTCTGGAAACTGTCGCCCCTACCGGTCATATCCAGATACATTTCCAACTTCATGCCCATCGCAGTCCGATATAAAACCGCCTTTTGGATGATTTCTTGTCCGTCATCGAAACGGGCTACCCGATGATTACGTTCCGGATCCGACTTCGTGTAGCCGGTGGTATGGTCGCTGTCCTTCTCGAATTTAACATGGCCAGTGAGTGGATAAACGTTGAAATGGTAACTCATTGATTCACAACTGGCTGGCACCGCTTTGTCTCTCCCGGCCTTCGTTTTGCTTGAAGTCTGCCGGTAGCCGCCCGGAACCAACTCGATATGAGGCCCCCCGTTCCTGGCGCCGGTTCCGGCTTTTACCACTTTGAATCGCCATGTCTGCTCAATATTCAAGAAGTCGCCCTTGCCGTCGGGACTGTTTGGCGATTTGTAGAGGTAACCCTTGGTCAATACCTTGGCGACATCGAAAGTCTCAATCGTGCTTTCGTTGGCAGTCGTATCACTCAACACTTCGACTCGCATTTCGGCGCCGCTTTCCAGCTTGAACCATCCATTGCCTGCATCAACAATTCTATCTTCCATGAGCCGGGGATCGTCTGCGTTTCCACCAAACGTCCAGTTGTTTACCGGCGGCGGGGCATCGTCGTAAAGTTTCTGTATCCCAAATTTGTCCACATTTCGTTCTGGCTGTATGTGAACTTGCCCTTGGACGGAATTCTGAAAGACCCGGAGACAAGTGAACAATATGACGAATGATCGAATCGTATTCATAATCCCCAAGCGCCTGCCATCGCATCGCAATGCGACATCATCTCCCACCCTCGGATTCTGCTCCGTTCAGGGTCGGAAGCAAGCGGATTTGCCTGTAGGTCTCAGCAACAGTCCGGCGGCATGACCGGCGGCAGTCCTGCGGGCAGGCAGGCGGCTGGAACCGGCTCGACTTGCCACGGTCGGATTGCTATTTCTTGAAGCATGACCGACGACGCGGTCGGCAATCAACGGGCTCTTTCAAATCGAGGGATATGGCTGGAAAGGTCGGTGGCAAGATGAGCATGAACCTGCAAATCTGTCCTGAATCATGTTTCCTTCGCGTAAACGCAATGGGGGACTTTTCGCTGGCGGAGGCGAAGAGAACCTTTTTGCAGATGCTTGAGGCTGTTGCCCAGCACAAGGTGGAGAAAGTTCTGTTCGATGGCCGGAGACTTACTGGAGAGCCCACAACCATGGAACGGTTCTACTACGGCAAATTCGCGGCAGAAGCGGTCAGGGGGTACGCAAATCGCGGTGTATCCCGCGAGACACGCTTCGCCTACGTTCTCGAAGAGCCAGTGCTTGACCCGGGGAGGTTTGGTGAAACGGCTGCAATGAACAGGGGCATGATCGTCAAAGCCTGCGACAATGTCGAAGACGCTCTCGGATGGCTCGGAATAAGCGCCGAAAATCGGCCTATCGGGTGAGTGCCGGGGTGATAGTTTTTTGGGGGGGAAGAGTGGCGGGGCGGATTTCAGTTGGGATCATGGGGGACTGGGCGGGGCGGCAGAAACTGCCTACAGAAACCATTTGGCATACGAGGTTTTGGCAGGCAACGCTGGCAAGCGGAATGCTGCTTCCAGGAGCATGGGCATCATTGCCGCAGCAATCGCATTGTTCAGGAACGGTGTAGGCGAACGGGAAAGACTCCCGGAACGCACTTCCGATGACGAGGGCGAAAAGAAGTCCACCATCCTGATCATTGATGACGACCCCGCAGTGCTCCTGACCGTCAGAACCTTGCTGGGCAAGCGTGGGTTCAATGTGCTGAGTTCGTCTTCGGCACCGAAGGGACTGGACTTGCTACGCTATGCCGCTCGTGACATCCGCATCGTGGTGCTCGATTACAGTATGCCGAAACTCAATGGGGACGAGACGCTCAATTTCATAAGACAGCTTAGCCCGGACGTAAGAGTCATTGGCATCACAGCCATGAAGCTCGACTCGTTGCCGAAGGAGTATCTCGAAGGCTGTGACAAATTGCTCACGAAACCGGTGATCGCCACCCAACTGATCGGTGCCGTTGACGAGCTCCTTGCCGGTGGGCAGAACGTTTCGGCGGGGATCAAGTCGTAAACGCAGAGGTGGCGGGGTGGGAACTGGCGGGTTTTTTCCCCGGATTTCCAGCAGAACTGCAAACTACTTTTTTGCCCGCTTCAGCTTCCGTTTTGCAGCTTTCAGAGCGTCAATTCCTTGTTGATGAACAGCAAACTCTTGTTGAAGAACCCCCGACTTCTTGAGCAGTTCTTCATGGAGTTTATCGAGCTGAGCAAGTGTCATGGCTTCATAACGGCGGAAGTTCAGTTTCATGGAAGAAGACTACATAAACAAGTGGCGGGACGCAATGGGGTGTTGACCCCATTGTCCGGTTGGGGACGGGTTCCAGTTGGGATCAGGCGGGGGGGATGTGGGCGGGACTGGGCGGGAACCAAACCGTGGGAGCGGATTACAATTTGACATGGCAGCGATGCAGATTCAAAATTCCCGCTGAAACGAAGTTAAGCGGCGTTTCGGATTTCGTTGGTGACTTCAACAGAGAGATAATGAGCAACAAGATAACCCTATTGAATGCCGGTGGGCATGAACCGTTACGCATTTCATCTCGATATTTCTGTGGAACAGTATCTGGATTATTATCGCGGCACCGCTAATTGCGTAATCGTCCGGGCTACCAGCGGGCAAACGGTTCAGTTTCCCGCGTCGTTGTTGCAGCGTTTCGTTTCCTCGGAAGGTATTCACGGAGACTTTGTGCTGCTTTGCGATGACAACCACAAATGCATCGAACTGCAAAAGTCGCCGCCAGACCAAACTGATTGAGCTAACAAACAGCTAGTCGAGTGGTTTGCGAACGAAGCGAACAGCGCTCTCGGTGCTATTGATCATGAGCAGGAGACCGGCACATGGAGTTACGTCGTGATAAAAAGGAATCAAGATGGGGGGTTACTCGTCTCGGGACTGAACGAAAATATTGTAAGCCGGGCCGCTGCGGAGGCGGAGCTTTTTCGGAAGATGGAAGCTGCTGAGACAGTGTTACCGACGAGCCTGTAGCGGTACTCCATCGGGGTCGCGATTGAGAATGGGGGGGGCGTCTTGACTTCGGCAACTACGAAGGGCATCCTTTCATCTGAGGAGGACAGACATGGAGGAGCAAAAGAAGAAGCGGGTAATACTGTTAGCGGCTACCGTAGTTTTCGCCGTGCTGATTCTCTGGGCGTTCCTAAGAGCCAAAGCAACGCTTCAGTAAGCCCCACAAGACATCCGGGAGAACTGGGAGAGCCTCAAGACAATCCAGCCGGATGTGATTGTCTTGAGTGCAGGGCAGGCGACCTGGCGACAACGGTTGGATTTGGTTCCAGGAGAATATGGTCTCTCAACGAGGATTGAAGTTCTGCCTGTTAAGCTGTTGGAAACGGAGGCCGCCGAGGCGGGGCAATCGTCAGCCGCCAGAAACCTGCTGTAAAACAAGAGGAGAGTCGAGGCTCATCTCTCGGTTTTGAACCCCCGAGCCGTTCCCAAGGGTGGGTATTTCTCCCTCGTTCTATCTGACTTGACGAGAGGGTTGCTCGACTCTCCATTGCAACATACGCCTCGCCATCAGGAATGCAACTGGCGGCGGGATACGGGCGGGACGTTATTCAGTTTGACCCGTTCGCATCTGAGTTTTACGCTGGCGACCGCGCATGAATAGGACAGTAAAAGCGGTTCGGTGGATCGCTCGGATACTCAGCGTTCTGATTATTCTTTTCTGGGGGGTTTTTATCGTAGGGAGTTTTTTCGATAGCAGACGGGGAGGGCATCCATCCGGGCCGCTTTCCATGCATGACCGCATGGGCTTGACTCTGATGTTTGCTTGGCTTCTGGGTCTTGCTCTGGCGTGGGAATGGGAGCTTGCAGGTGCAGTCTTAACACTTGCGGCGATATTGATTCAGGCATTCTTCATCAACTGGAGAGTGTTGGAGGGTCTGGGCATGTTGCCGCCAATTACGGCTGTCCTGTTTGTGCTCAGTTGGTGGTTAGGCAGACAATCGAGCAGAGACAAACATGACGCCTAGCGGACAGCCCTCCGCCTTTTCATAGTCGGGCGACACGGAACATGAGGATGTTCGGCTGAATATCGGCGGGGCGGATTTCAGTTGGGATCAGGCGGCAATCCTGCGGGCGGAACCGGCGGGGTCTGCCCATCCCGGAATCAGCGCCGGTTGGCATCGCTTGCAGCCCGGGTTTCCGCAGTTGGCGATAGCATGGCGGATGAACGATTTCGCCGTCCCGTCGCCGCGGCTCATTTGCTTCTTATTGGACTTGGCCTGCGAGGCGTATAAGGCGGTGCGGGCGGCTTTCGCGGTGTGTCGTTCAGCCCTCTTGGCGTCGGACCGTGCGGATTTGGATTTCTTACCCATCGTGGTATTCCCTTTCAGGTACTGGTTTTGCTTACGAAGTTGCCACCGTTGACGCGATCATTGCCCGCTCAACGCCAAGGCGGACGGATCCAGGAACTACTTGATGAAGCGAGCACGGGCTTCCGCCTTTTTCAGTTGCGTCTCATATACAGTGATTCGGCTTTCCCATGAACTCCGCATGTTGGCATTTGTCGATCTGGCGAGGTAGCGGCGGACCTTGCCGAGTTGTTTACGGATGTTGCGTTCTTCAGGGCTTCGTTTTGAGGCGACTTCAGAAGTGGGCAGGGTGCCCTTTATTTGGGTCATGCTCCAGAATACGCAAACAAGTGGAGGGTGCGCTATGGGGTGTTGACCCCATGGGTGAGTGTCGGGGTGATGGTTTTTGGGGGCGAGGATGGGGGGGATTCAGTGGAGACTTGGCGGCGGATCAAACTTGAGCAAGTAATTCCCTCTGTTTCGGATGTGTTTTCAGAGGTTCATCATTCCCAAGCCGACGACGTGGGTTCGATTCGCATCACCCGCGCGAATTTTCTGGCCGTTTTGGGGCTTCAGAAAAGCGGTTGCACTTTGAACCTTGACTGCTATATTCTTTGTGAAAGTTTTCTCAAAGTGGGTCGCGTTGAGTCGGGTAGAGTCGCATGGAGTCGCGGTAAAGTCTGGCACCAGTACGAGCGAAAAACATGGCGTATTTCATTACAGACACCTGCATTGGGTGCACAGTCTGCGAATTGAAATGTCCCGTCGACACCATCAGCGGCAAGTCGAAGGAGTTGTACGTCATCCATCCGGAGGGCTGCATCGACTGCGGGGTGTGCGCCATTTATTGCCCGGTCTCGTGTATTCAGGATCAGTACGGCAATTTGGTGACCCGCATCAAGCCGAGCCAGATTCCAAAGGCCAAGGTCATCGTGGACGATTGCACGGGCTGCGAATTCTGTGTGGATATCTGCCCGTTCGACTGCATCTATATGAAGGAAGACCCGACGCGCACGGGGGCGGTCCACTATAAGGTAGCCGAGGTCGTGGCCGAGGAATGCGTGGCGTGCCGGCTGTGCGAGATCGTCTGCGACAAGGACGCGATCATTGTGCCGAATGCGCCGACGCACCGCGCGGCGATGTTGCCGCATCAGTTGGAGAAGCATTAGTTCTTTTAAATGAGCGACGCAAATCAGCCAGCGGGAGTATCTTCGCCAAGCCTTACGGAATTGCCGGAGGAGAAGTCGAAGCTGACGACTCTGGCGGTGCAGTTGCTGGTGATCCCGCTGTCAGTGGTGCTGTTTTGTGTCGCGTTGGCGGGGTTGTTTGTCTGGCTCACGGGCGAGCGCAAGGGGTTGGATGATTATTTGGGCGCGCTCCGGGCAAGTTCGGGCGAGCAACGCACGCAGCAGGCGCGGTATCTCCTGAATTACATCCAGGACTCCAAGCGGTGGCAGGGAATTTTCGACGTGACCGCGCAGATCAGTGCGGACCACGACGAATTCCTGGCGAGAAACCCGCACGCCGTCACGGACATCGTACAGGTCTTCGAGGAGTCGAAAGGTCAGGATCCGAGGACGCGGCGCTATTTGGCGTTGGTGCTCGGTTTGTTTGGCGACCACGAGGCCGTCACCGCGTTGCGCGGCGGACTCGATGACAGCGACTCCGAGACGGTGAAGAATTGCGTGTGGGCGCTGGGCCGGGTCGGTGATGAAGATTCGGTCCTGCGAATCATCGAGTTGGCCCATAGCGACGAGTCGTCCGTGCGTTTGATGGCGGTGTACGTGCTCGGTTCGATGAACAGCCCGCAGGCGCATAACGTGTTGGAGGCGTCGCTAAACGACCCGGATGAGTTGGTGAAATGGAACGCAGCGTTTGGATTGGCGAACAGGGGAAATCCCGCTGCATGGAACGTGTTGGTGAGGTTGCTTGACAAGGAATACGTAGACCGTGTTACTCAATTGATGCCCCGGGAGGGGCGCCCGCTGACGGAAAACGTACAGCGGTACCGAGTGGCCGCAGTGGCGGGAGTGGCGAAGCTGGATCCCGTGAAAGCCAGGCCGCTGCTGGAGAAAATGAGCACCAGTGAACCGGATTTGCAGGTGCGCAATGCGGCCATTCAGCAGATCAACAAGTTAACGCACAAGTAGCCATGGCAGAATTGAAGGTTGTCGGGGCGGACAAGCCCCAGCAGGGGGAGGCGTTGAGTCCGCGCGAAGAAGCGATACGCCGCCTGAAAGCGAAGGGGTTCCTCGACCCCGACGGTAAACCCATGCCCCGGCGTCAGTTCTTGGTGAGTCTTGCGCTTGCGTGGGCGACATTTGCCGCAGCGGTGGGGGGCGGTCTCGCCGCGCTGTCTGCGTTCATGATACCTCGCGTCGATTTTACCAAGATTGATGTGTTTAAGGTCGGCCCCCCGTCCAATTTTGCGCCGAACACGGTGGACGACTCGTTCAAGGCGGCGCATCGCATTTGGATCGTGAACCACGACCACAGGATTTTCGCGATCCAAGCCGTTTGCACGCACCTCGGATGCACGCCGAACTGGATGGACAGCGAGCACAAGTTCAAGTGTCCGTGTCACGGGAGCGGCTATACCATCGACGGGATTAATTTCGAAGGCCCGGCGCCCTTTCCGATGCGGCGCTATGAGGTTTCGCTGGCGGACGATGGGCAAATCATTGTGAACGAAGGGCGGCTATTCTTCTGGGAAAAGGGCGAATTCGACGATCCGCGGGCGTTTATTGCAGTCTAAAGACCATGCTGAATAAAATCAAAAGCGCGGTTCTGGATTCACAGATCAAGAAATCGATTTTTCGCGTCGGCATTCCCAACACCGACCGCAAACGCGTGCTCATCGTCCTGGGCAACGTGTTTCTGCATTTGCACCCGACGAAAGTGCGCACCAGCGGCGTGAAGCTGCGCTACACGTGGTGCGCGGGTGGGTTGAGCTTCTTCCTGTTCCTCGTGCTGACGCTGACGGGCGTGTTGTTGATGTTCTACTACCGGCCCACCGTCGAAGGCGCGTACGTGGATATGCTCGACATGCGCTCGCAAGTGCCGTTCGGCATTATGCGCGAACTTCACCGCTGGTCAGCGCACGCCATGGTCATCATGGTGATGGTCCACATGTTCCGGGTGTTCATGACCGGCAGCTACAAGCCACCCCGTGAGTTCAATTGGACCATCGGCGTACTCCTGTTGGTATTGACGTTCCTGCTGTCGTTCACGGGGTACTTGCTCCCGTGGGACCAGCTGGCGATTTGGGCCATCACGGTCGGCTCGAACATGGCGAAGGCGACTCCGTTGGTGGGCGCGGGCGGGCCGTTCGCAGACTTTTTGCAGATTGGCGGTGTGCCGCTGGTGCACCCGGGCGACGACGCACGATTCATGCTCATCGGCGCGAAGGAAATTGGCGGCACGACATTGTTGCGGTTTTACGTATTACACTGCATCGGCATCCCGCTGATCGCGGCGGTCCTGATGGCGGTGCATTTCTGGCGGATTCGCAAGGATGGCGGTGTATCGGGGCCGCTCTAAACGTCGACGCGGAGCGGGCATAGTTTTCAATGGAACCAACAGCGGCATATCATAGCGCTTTGTTTGACGCCTTCAAGGCGGTGGCCAACATTCTGGCCACGCCGAAGCTTAGTTTTTTGCTCGCCGCAGGCGGATTGCTGTTGATGCTGCGGTTTCGTCGGCATGTGTTCAATTGGTGGATTGGCGCCTTCATGATCCTGATGGAAGGGATCTTCGTCATCTGGGGGATGAAGGACCCAAATTTTTCGCTCATCGTCGGCAAACCGGACAACGTGCCGATCACGGCGATGTTGTTCATTTCCACCTTTGTCCTGTGGCTCGCAATGGTGCAGGCGGTGAATAACGACCGCCGCGCCGAACAAAAGCTTCCGCCGGACGAAAAGGAGATCTCCAATCAAAAAACCTGGGTGTGGCCCGACCTGCTCTATATCGAGTTCATTGCCCTGATCATTTGCTCGATCGTGTTGGTCCTGTGGGCAATTTACCTGCGCGCGCCCCTCGAACAGCCCGCCAATCCCGCCGCCACGCCGAATCCCTCGAAAGCGCCTTGGTACTTCCTCGGACTGCAGGAAATGCTGGTGTACTACGATCCGTGGTACGCGGGAGTTGTGCTGCCTAGCATCATCGTGGTGGGTTTGATGGCCATTCCCTACATCGACGTCAATCCGAAGGGCAACGGCTATTTCACATTCACCGAGCGGAAATTTGCCATTGGGATTTTCCTGTTCGGCTACCTCGCGCTGTGGGTGTTTATGATCATCACGGGCACATTCTTGCGCGGCCCAGGGTGGAATTTCTTCGGGCCATTTGAATTCTGGGACCCGCACAAGGTCGTCGCGCTGAATAACGTGAACTTGTCCGATTACGTGTGGATCGTGTGGTTCCCAAAACTTTATCAGCATACGCACATCGAGTGGTTCAACCAAGGCCTGCCGAACGTGGTAAGCAAGGTGCCGCAGTTGATTCCGCCGGATCTGGCATCTATCAACTCGTTTCTCACGGAGGTCGGTCATGCCTTCAAGCGCGAATTTGCCGGCCTGTTGTTTCTCGCATTGTACTTCCTTGCCCTGCCGGGTGTTCTTGCGAAAACAGTCCTCAAGAAATTCTATCAGCAGATGGATTTCAGTCGCTATAGTGTGCTGGTGATGCTGTTCCTCACGATGTTCACGTTGCCCTTGAAGATGGTGCTGCGCTGGACGATGAACCTGAAGTATTTCGTGGACACCCCGTGGATCAAGTTCTGAGCCGATGAGAAACCAACCCGAGACCATCCACGAGTATAACATTCCGCGCCTGAACTGGTGGTTTCTGCTCAGTGGCTTCGTTTTTCTGTTGAGCCTCGTGCTGATGATCTGGGTCGATTACTCGGGTGGCTATATTCCCTGGTTGGGGTTGCACGGTGATCGCGGATGGAAACAATACCAGCGGGAATTCTACACGCTGGAGAAGAAGCGTCTCGCCACCGACGCGAAGGCTGCGGAAGCCCGGGCCAACGAGGCTGGCTTGGGCAAGTTGCAGGACGATTTGAGGAAAACGCGCGAAGACCTGGCGGGGAAAATGGCCGAGGAAGCGAAGTTGCAGGCGGAAGTCGACCAAGTGCGTGTGGAGGATGATCGCGTCACCCGCGATTTTACGATGGAGAAGGCCAAGCGCGACCAATTCCGTTCTTCCTACGAAGAGGCGATCGAGCGCAACGCCATGAACATGGAAGCGCCGGAAGTCCGTGAGTGGAAAGGCAAGGCTGATTCCCAAAACGAACGCGTCACGCAACTCGATCTCGACAAGCAAAATGCCGACGCCAAACTGCAGGCCGCTGAAGCCAACCTGACGGCGCTCCTGGGCCACGAAGAAGACCTTCAGCGCAACATCAAACACCTCGACGACAACCGTCAATCTGCTGAATAAGCGCTTGCGATGAGTTGAGCAGCCCTCTCGTCCAAGGAGTGGTCAACGCCCCAATGCTGGAATTTGCCGCCTCGACATTTAGGGTCGAGCAGATCGTGGCAGAAACACACCACGTCGACGTTAACTTCGTCACGGTTCCTCGCGTCGATCGTTGCATCAGTTGCCACAAAGGCATTGACCGCAAAGACCCGACAGCCGAGGAACTCAGCTTCCGCGCCAAGCACAAGATTGAAGCCATCGAGTGGTCGAAGCAGCCGGAACCCTTGCGCAATCATCCGAAACTCGATCTCTTTGTCGGAGATACGTCGCCGCATCCCCTGAGCAAATACGGTTGCACCACTTGTCATTGGGGCTGGGACCGCGAAACAACGTTTTCGCGCGCGGGTCACACACCCGATGCCGAGGAGAAACTGCCTTACACGTTTGATTCCTCCAGGAAGTTGTGGGCAAAAGTCCAGAAGAGCGAGGACGAGGACAACGACGACGCGAAGACGCAGAAAGCAACGTTGGAGAAGCCGTCTGTCGTTCCAATGACGCAGCGCGCGGTCTGGGAGGAGAATTATCATTGGGAGGAGCAGGAGTTTCTCATGCAGCCGATGCGCGCGGCAAAATACGTGCAGGCCAGTTGCTTGAAATGCCACAGCGACCAGACCAATCTCAAGGGCGGGGAGCAACTCGATCACGGTCGCCGCCTCATCGAGCAACTCGGTTGCTGGTCGTGCCACAAGATGAAACAACTGGAGACCTATTCGATCCATCACGTCGCCGCAGGCGAAGACCTCGACAGCATCTGCAAATTCTACGACGTGAACGCGGACGACGTGCGCCGGCTCAACAATTTCCCGCAGGATATTTCGTTGACGGTCGGACAGGACATCAACATCCCGATCCGCACGCTACGCAAACCGGGCCCGAGCCTTTACAAGGTTGCAGGCAAGACGAACAGGGAATGGCTGCGCAAGTGGCTTGCCGATCCAGTCGCATTTCGCCCGAACACCTATATGCCGCGATTTTGGGGCCTCGATAACAACAAGGACACGCCCGATCGCAACGCCGTCGAGATCAACGCCATCGCGGAATTCCTCTTCGCGCTCAGCGACCAACCGAAGTACCCGGCGCCCCCTGTTTCCGGCGACGTCGAGAGCGGCAAGAGACTCGTTGGCCGACTCGGCTGCATGGCCTGTCACGTCGTCGATGAAAAGCTGATGGACATCAAGGTGCCGACCTCGCTGAAGCTGTACATGGACGACTGGCAATATCGGCGGCTGCGTTCCCAGGGCCCGCAATTGGCAGGTGCCGGCAGCAAGACGGATGTCAATTGGTTGTACGCCTGGCTGAAGGACCCCAAGCAATATCATCCGCGAACGAAGATGCCAAACCTGCGCCTGAGCGATCAGGAGGCGGCGGATGTGGCGACGTACCTGTCGGGCTTGCACAACGAAAAAACGGACCGGGAATCGTTGCCCGAGGTGAAGCCGGAAGTGCTGGACAAGGAGACGGTCGAGTATTTGCAGGTCACGCTGCCAACCGAGGAGGCACAACAGAAGATCAACAACCTCGACGACCAAATTGAGATGTATTTCGCCGACGAAGAGACGATGCGGTACTACCAGGATCCCGCGCGGCTCGCACGCGAAGAGGCGCAGGTCAAGGCGCTGCAGAAGGAATTTGAAGAGACGTACGATGATGCGATCGATCGCAAGGCCAAAAGGTTGGCCGCTAGGATTGAGCAGGTGAAAGCGAAGATGACCAAGGCTAGACAAACGGTTGCGGCGTTGCAGCCCGTTGAGAAGAAGAATGTTTACTTGGGGAGCAAATTGATCGCGCGGTACGGCTGCTTCGCCTGCCACGATATTCATGGCTTTGAGACCGCCAAGCCGATTGGCACGGAGTTGAGTGAGTGGGGCAGCAAACCGGTCAACAAGCTGGATTTCGGTCTTGTCGAAATCGAGCAGGATCGGCTCGCGTGGTTCAAGCAGAAACTGCACGCGCCGCGGTCGTTTGACGGGGGGCGCATTGGAGTCACGCGATCCGCACAGGAACTGTTGAAAATGCCGAAGTTCAACGTGACCGACGAGCAGATCGACCAGATCGCCACGGTCATCTCCGGTATGACGGACGAGAAGCTGACGCCCAACGAGGCGAAACAGCTTACCCCAGCGGAGTTCCAGACCGAACGCGGTCGTTGGATGATCAAGGAACTGAACTGCATCGGCTGTCATATTGTCGAGGCTCGGGGTGGTGCCATTCGCGCGACGGGTATTGCAACGGGCATGGAGCCGCCGATGCTCAGCGGGACGCCGACGCAGCTGCATCAAGGGCAGCGCACGCAGCCGGCTTGGTTGTTTGATTTCGTGAAGGCACCCCAGACGGGTGAGATTCGCCCGTGGCTGCACGTGCGGATGCCAACATTCGGGTTGACCGATGGCGAGGCGAACGTGATCGTGAAGTACTTTGCTACGGAAGGACGGGCGCAATTCCCCTACCAGTCAGCGAAGATCGACTTATCGCCGGAGCACTTGGCGGCGGGCAAACAATTGTTCGAACAATTGAAGTGCGCCTTGTGCCACATTGTGGACGGGAAGGCGCTTGGCAAGCCGCTGGCGGAGATTCCCGAGGAGGATCTGCCGCGATTGGCACCGAATCTTTCGCTCGCGCACCAGCGCCTGCAGCGCGACTGGCTGGTGAATAAGTGGTTGGTGGAACCGTTGGCGCAGATGCCGGGCACGCGCATGCCACAGTTCGAGTACGGCGCAGCCGTGGCGCCGAACGTCCTCGGCGGCGATGGACGCAAACAGATCGAAGCGTTGGTGGACTACGTGCTGACATTGGGTGCACAGGAGCAGACCGCGCAGGCAGCGCCCACTCCGACAATGACGGCAGTCACCCCGGCGCAGCCGTAGCATGAGTTTTCATAGATGAGAGGACGTCCAGCAGGAAGCAACAATAACGAACCAACTTTGACCTTGAAAAAGATTGGTTCCAATAGAAGATTGGTCGGTTATCGACTGATGGAAGGAGAACGTATGAAATCATCCAGGTTATTGGTGGCGGTGGCGGCATCATTTTTGGTCGCGATCGGCGCGTACGCAGCGGATTCGGCTTCCATCTCGGGCAAGGTTGCCTTTGAAGGCACGCCGCCGAAGATGAAAAGGATCAAGACGGACGCGGATCCGAAGTGTTCGGAGATGCACGCGGATTCGCCGCTCATGAGCGAAGAGGTAGTGGTGAACCCCGACGGCACACTGAGGAACGTGTTTGTGTACATCAAGAGCGGCTTGACCAAGACCTATGAAGCGCCCAAGACGCCTGTCGAGGTCGATCAAACGGGTTGCCACTATGTGCCACACGTGTTTGGCATGATGGCCAAGCAACCCCTGAAAATTGTGAACAACGATGACACGCTGCATAACATTCACGCCATGCCGCAGGTTGAGGGGAACAAGGAATTCAATCTTGGACAGCCCAACAAGGGTCAGGAGGCGACGCGCACGTTCGCCAATCCCGAAGTCATGGTGCATTTCAAGTGCGACGTGCATCCGTGGATGTCGGCTTATGTCGGCGTGCTGAACAACCCCTTCTACAGCGTAACGGGCGAGAATGGCACTTTCTCCCTGAAGGGACTACCGGCGGGCGACTACGAAGTGGCTGCCTGGCATGAGAAGTACGGCGAGCAGGTGCAAAAGGTCAAGGTCGGCGACGGCGAGGCGAAGGGCGTCGACTTCAAGTTCAAGGCGCAATAAAGCTGGTTTGGCGAAGAAGTTTGGGCTGGGGGTCCTGTTGGGAGATGACAGGCCCTCAAGCAATTTTTTAGGAAGGAAATGGTTTGGTGACAGAAGCGCATCATCACGAAGAGCATCATGGCGAGCTGCCGTTCTGGCGGAAGTACATCTTCTCGACCGACCACAAGGTGATCGGCATCCAGTACGGTCTGACTTCCCTGGTGTTTCTCTTTTTTGGCTTTTCGCTGATGATGCTCATGCGCTGGCAACTGGCGTATCCCGGCAAGCCGCTACCGATTGGTTTTTTGGTGAAGTGGCTGGGCGATTCGAGAATGCCCGGCGGCATCATGGCTCCGGAGTTCTACAACCAACTCGGGGCGATGCACGGCACCATCATGGTGTTTCTCGGTGTCGTGCCACTGGCGGTGGGTGCGTTCGGCAACTATATCGTGCCGCTGCAGGTCGGCGCGCAGGACATGGCCTTCCCGAAACTCAACATGTCCAGTTACTGGGTGTACTTCATTGGCGGCGTCGTCATGCTGTGCAGCTTTTTCGTGCCGGGCGGTTCGGCGCAGTCGGGCTGGACTTCGTATGCGCCGCTGTCGGTTATCACTCCACAGAGCCATTCGCTCTTCACCGGCCAATCCATGTGGCTGACCGGAATGGTGTTCCTGATTAGCTCCTCGCTTCTCGGGTCGATCAATACCATCACCACGATCATCCAGTTGCGCGCGAGAGGGTTGACGTGGATGCGGCTGCCGTTCTTCGTGTGGTCGCAGTTGGTCACGGGTTTTCTATTGCTGCTGGCGTTCCCGCCGCTGGAAGCCGCAGGCGTGATGCAATTGATGGATCGCATGGCGGGCACGAGTTTCTTCCTGCCTAGCGGGTTGGTGGTCGGCGGCAAAGCGTTGAACGTGAGTGGGGGCGGCAGCGCGTTGTTGTGGCAACATCTGTTTTGGTTTCTGGCGCATCCGGAAGTGTACGTATTGATCCTGCCCGCCATGGGGATTGTGGCGGAAGTGATTGCCAACAACACCCGCAAGCCGCTGTGGGGGTACAAGTCGCTCGTATACTCGGTGATTTTCCTCGGCTTCATGTCGTTCATTGTGTGGGCGCACCACATGTTCTTGACGGGCATGGGCACGGCGATCAACGCATTCTTTCAGACGACGACGATGATTATTTCAATCCCGTCGATCATCATTCTGACGGCGTTGATCCTGTCGCTCTGGGGTGGATCGATCCGCTTCAACGTGCCGATGTTGTTTGCGTTGGCGTTTCTGCCGATGTTCGGCATTGGCGGTCTGACGGGTCTGCCGCTTGGCTTGGCGAGCGCGGACATCCATTTGCACGACACGTATTATGTCATCGGCCACTTCCATTACGTGGTGGCTCCCGGGACCCTCTTCGCGCTGTTCGCCGGCATTTACTACTGGTTCCCGAAAGCGAGCGGCAGACAAATGAACGAGACACTGGGGAAATGGCATTTCTGGGGTTCGTTGATCTTTATGAACGGCATTTTCCTGCCGATGTTGATTCAGGGCCTGGCGGGTGTGTCACGCCGCCTGTACGATGGCGGCCTGTCGTATCTACATGCCGAGCACGTGCTGTACTTGAACAAGGTGATGTCGCATTCCGCCTGGGCGCTGGCAGTTGTTCAACTCATCTTCATCGTTAATTTCTTCTGGAGCCTGTTCGCGGGACGGAAGGTGACCAGCGACAATCCGTGGCATGCGACGACGCTTGAATGGGCCACCCCAACGCCGCCGCCACATGGGAATTTCCTCAAGATTCCCGAGGTATATTGCGGCCCGTACGAATACAGCGTGCCCGGCGAGGACAAGGATTTCCATCCGCAAAGCGAGCCTTACAAAAAGCCGGGCGACCAGAACAACCAAGAGAAGAGATGAATGTCTACCGCGATTGAGATTCCCTATACCTCGACCGAGCGACCGGACACCGGCCTGTACAACGCCAAGCTTGGCGTGTGGCTGTTTCTCGCGTCGGAAGTGATGCTGTTCGGTGCGTTGTTTTCGACGTATGTGCTGCTGCGCACCGGCGCGGACACGTGGGAACACGGGGCGGAATTTCTAAACGTCCCGCTGGCCACCATTAACACGATGGTGTTGATCTTCTCCAGTGTGACTATGGTCATGAGTTGGGCGTCACTGAAGATGAAGAATTTCGGCAAGTACAAGCTGTACATGGGTCTGACGTTCTTCTGCGGCGTCGCCTTCCTTGTAATCAAGAGCTTCGAGTACGCCGCCAAGTTTGAGCACCATTTGCTGCCCTCGACCAGCACGTTCATGGCGCTGTACTTCACGATGACCGGACTGCACGGCTTGCACGTCATCGGCGGCATGATCGTCAACGGCTATCTTTGGGGGCCGGGCAGCAAGATGTGGCAGACCGATCCCAATCGGTTCACCAACCGTGTCGAAGTCGCCGGTTTGTACTGGCACTTCGTCGATCTCGTTTGGATTTTTCTGTTTCCAACCCTGTACCTGTTGCCGGGCAAGTGAAATGGATTGAGGTATTATGAGCGACACGCATCACGACGACGTTCGCAGTCACGTGAAGACCTACATCAGGGTTTTCGTCGCGCTCGCGGTCGGCACGATCGTCACCGTGCTGGCTTCCAATTTTCATCTTGGAATCATCCTCGGCATTATCGTGGCGTTGATCATTGCGACCGTCAAAGGCTCATTGGTGGCGGCCTTTTTCATGCACCTGTCCGCAGAGCGAAAGCTGATCTATTGGGTGCTGTTGCTCACGGCGACGTTTGTCGTGGTGATGGTCGGACTGATCCTGTTCGCGCGCCGGGACCAGCAGGGGCGCCAACAGGGGATTTTTGCCGTGCCGGCAGGCCATGTGGCGGTGCACCACGCAGAAACGCCCGAGGGGGCTCGCAAGGAGTAACCATGTCACTTAAGGCATTCCACATCTTCTTTATCACGATGGCCGTCGTGTTGTGCGTGGTATTCGGGGGGTGGTGCCTCAGCTCGGATTACGCGCACGGTCGTCCGGGCTATACGATTGCCGGATACGCTTCGTTTGCGTTGGGTGTATTGTTGGTGTTGTATGAGATTGTATTTCTCAAGAAGCTGAAGGAAGCGGACAAGGAGTAAGACGATGAAGAGATCCAAAGAGTTGAGAGTCCTGGCAACAGCCACGGCGGTGACCCTGCTCATGGCGGTGCCGCGCGCGTTACTTGCCTGTGCCGTCTGCTATGGCGCGCCCGACGCGGGGCAGACGCGGGGCATGAACCTTGGCATCGTCACCATGCTCGGCGTTACAGGCGTGGTGTTGGGTGGTTTTGGCGGCATGATCTTTTGCTTCGCGCGCCGGGCCCGGCGGCACAACCCGGAGATGACGCCTTAACGGCACGAGCGAAAAGGACTAGACCATGTTGCCGAAGATTCTTGGATTGCCGATCAGTGCCTCCGAACAAGGAGCGCGGATTGATTGGCTAATTTTCTATGTGCACATTCTTATGGTAGTGCTGTTTGTAGGATGGATTACATTTTTCCTCTATACGATCTTTCGCTTTCGCAAGAGTCGGCACCCGAAGGCCGATTACACAGGCGTGAAAACCCACGCCTCGTCGTACTTGGAGGCGCTGGTGGCGGTGATCGAAGTGGCGTTGTTGGTGGGGCTGTCGATCCCATTCTGGTCGTGGAAAGTCAGCGCATTTCCCACTGATCCGAACACGGTGCATGTGCGCGTCATCGCTCAACAGTTCGCGTGGAACATCCACTATCCCGGGCCCGATGGCATCTTCGGTCGCACGGACATCAAGCTGGTGGATGAAGAAAATAACCCCATCGGTCTCGACCGCAAGGGGGATCCGCACGCCAAGGACGATATCGTCACACTGAACCAACTCCACCTGCCCGTGAATCGTCCCGTAATCATTGAGATTACGACGAAGGATGTGATTCACAGTTTTTTTCTGCCGGTCATGCGGGTGAAACAGGATGCCATTCCCGGAATGCTCATTCCCATTCACTTCGTCCCGACAAAGACTTCCGATCAAATGCGCGAGGAATTGGCGACCACCATCACGCTTCCCACGACCAAGGGCTTGGATTCCTATGTCGCGATGCAGGATTATTTGGCCAAGGATGGTTCCGTTCTTGTGAAGAAAGGCCGTTCCATCAATGGCGAGGCGGCGGCGAAGCTTGTCGAGAACGGCATCACGTCGGTGCGGATTGGACCCCGCTATCCTGCGGAAATCGCCTGCGCGCAGCTTTGCGGACTCGGGCACTACCGCATGAAGGGCTACCTCAGCATCGACACCGAGGAGCAATACGAGGCATGGATCAAAGATCAGGAGGACTCGCTGGCGGAATAGTGGCATCCGCTGCCGCTGGCGTGGAATGAGATGACCGGACAACACAATCGCCGATTGCATCAGTTTGCCAGCCTGCTGGTGTTGGTCACGTTTATCCTCATCGTGGCCGGCGCGAGTGTGACCAGCAACCGCGCGGGTCTGGCCGTGCCCGATTGGCCGACCACTTATGGGCAGTTCATGTTTTCGTTTCCAATGTCAAAGTGGGTCGGCAACATCCTGTACGAACATGGGCACCGGCTCATCGCCAGCGCGGTCGGAATACTTACCATTGTCCTGGCGGGTTGGCTTGTGCGTGCGGAACCGCGTCGTTGGGTGCGACGGCTGGGCATCGCGGCCCTGGCCGTGGTGATCGCGCAAGGCATACTCGGCGGCCTCACCGTTAAATTGATGCTGCCACCCTCGATTTCCATAGCCCATGCCAGTCTCGCGGAGGCGTTTTTCTGCATCACGGTGATTCTGGCGTTTGTCACTTCGGAAAGGTGGGCGCAACGTTCGCCTGCAGCAGAGGCTCCCAACGCGAGATTCGTTCAGCGGCTCTCACTTGCTTCGGCGGTGACCGTTTACGCACAAATCATCCTGGGAGCGGCTATTCGTCATGCTGAATCAGGACTCTTCATGCATGTTCTCGTCGCGGTGGCGGTTTTCGGTTGCGCGGTCACCTGCGTGGCCGTGGTTTTGGCTACCGTGCAGTTGAAGAGATTCCTGCGACACGCAATTCTGTTGCTGTGTTTGGTTACGACGCAGATTATGTTGGGCTTGGTGACGTTGATAGTGCGCGTACCAAAGAGCGCTGGCGGGCAATTGTCGACAGTTCAAGTCCTCGTGCCGACGTTACATCTCGCCCTCGGAGCTCTGATTCTGGCGACGAGTTTGAGAATGGCCTTGAAAGCCTACCGATTCCTTAGCGTTCCGAAAGAAGAGTCAGCGTTGCCGTTTGCTGAGGGGGCGCTTTCGTGAAGAACCTGCGTGCCTATGTCGAGCTGACAAAACCGCGCATCCTGTCGATGGTGCTGGTTACGACAACCATCGGGTATTTTCTCGCGGCGAAGGGGGTCCATCCGTTGTCAACGCTTTGTCTGACGTTGTTCGGCGTTGGGTGCGGCACCGGCGGGTCGGCGGCATTGAACAACTACTTGGAGCGTGAGGTGGACGCCAAGATGGAGCGCACGCGCCAGCGAGCGTTACCAGCGGGCGTCATCCAGCCGTCGAACGCGCTGGCGTACGGCATCAGCTTGGTGTTGCTTGGATTGTTCATTTTGGTTTGGGCCATCAATTTGCTCACGGGCTTCCTGGTACTACTCGCGGCGTTTTTATATGTGCTGGTCTATACTCCGATGAAGCGGCTGACGTGCCTCAATACGACCTTCGGCGCGGTCCCCGGCGCGATCCCGCCGATGTGCGGCTGGGCGGCGGCAACGGGCCATCTTGATCCCGGCGCATGGGTGTTGTTTCTGATCCTGTTCGCATGGCAGCATCCGCATTTCTTCGCTATCGCGTGGATGTTCAAGGACGACTACCGCATTGCAGGCTTTAAAGTGCTGCCGGTTGTTGAACCGACGGGTGCCAGCACGTTCCGTCAGACGATTCTGTTCTCCGTGCTTCTGCTTGGCGTTTCCATGCTACCCACGGTCATCGGTATGACGGGCAAGGTGTATTGCGTCGGGGCACTGGTGATGGGGTTGTCGCTGCTTATGGTGGGCGTGTTGTTCACGCGCTCAAAATCCTTCCTCCATGCGCGTCGGCTGCTCAAAGCCTCGGTTATCTACCTCCCACTGCTATTGCTCCTAATCATTGTCGACGCCGGCTTTTAGGAGTGGATTGCCATGGGCGACTCTCTTCTCGTAGTCGAAGCGCTGACACACCGCTACGGTCAACGCACTGCGCTCAACCAGGTCAGCTTTGAAGTTGGTAAGGGTGAGATCTTCGGGTTACTCGGCCCGAACGGCGGCGGCAAGACGACGCTGTTTCGGATTCTCAGCACACTGGTCGCGCCCAGCGAAGGTGCGGTGCGGCTGTTCGGCATTGACGTCGTGCGCGAGCAGAGCGAAATCCGCCGGCGCATCGGCGTGGTTTTTCAATCGCCCAGCCTTGATCGCAAGTTGACCGTGCTGGAGAACCTGCGCCATCAAGGCCATTTGTACAATCTGCGCGGACCAGAGTTACAAACGCGGATGGGCGAGTTGCTTTCTCGCTTCGGAATGGCGGATCGCAAGGATGATCTTGTGGAAACTCTTTCGGGTGGACAGCGACGGCGCGTCGAGCTGGCCAAAGGGCTGTTGCACAAGCCGCAGGTGCTGTTGCTGGACGAGCCGAGCACGGGGCTCGATCCACGCGTGCGGCGCGAATTGTCGGATTACCTGGAGCGACTGCGTGATGAGAGCGGAATGACAATTCTTTTGACCACCCATTTGATGGAGGAAGCGGATCGTTGCGACCGCATCGCTATTCTCGACCGCGGCCAACTCGTCGCCCTCAACACACCGCGGCAGTTGAAGGAGCAGATCGGCGGCGATGTGATTTCGGTGGAAACGGGTCAGCCGCAGCCGCTTGCCGAGCAGATCAGCAAACACTTCAACATTGTGGCACGGGTGTTGGGCGGCAGCGTACGCATCGAACGAAGTGACGGGCACAAGTTTATCACCGATCTGGTCGAGGCATTTCCAGGGCAAATCGATGCCGTTAGTATTCACAAGCCGACTTTGGAAGATGTGTTTATTCGTCTGACAGGACATCGCTTTGAAGGGGGCGAAGCGTGAGTGATTCACAGAGCAATTACTTTATCCTTCCAGCGTTGACGCTCTGGTGGCGCGAGATGGTACGGTTTTTCCGTCAGCGCGACCGGGTGGTGGGCGCACTGGCGACGCCCGTTGTTTTTTGGCTGCTGCTCGGGTTTGGATTGGGAAAATCATTTAAGGCTCCGGGCGCACCAGAGGGGCACGGGTATTTGGAATACTTCTATGCGGGGACCTTGGTGATGATTCTCTTGTTTACCGCGATATTCTCGACGATCTCGGTCATTGAAGATCGCCGCGAGGGCTTTTTGCAGGCGGTGTTGGTGGCACCCGTAGGACGATTCGCCATCGTGCTGGGAAAGATTCTCGGGGGTACAACTCTCGCATTTGTGCAGGGATTGGTGTTCTTGGCGTTGGCGCCACTGTTGGGTCTGCATCTGAGTGCGGCATCGTTTGCCTGGCTGGTCGTCGTCATGTTCCTCGTGTCGTTTGCGCTGACGGGGTTGGGATTTGTCATTGCCTGGCAGATGAGTTCCACACAAGGGTTCCATGCGATTATGAATTTGTTTTTGATTCCACTATGGCTATTGTCGGGAGCCGTATTTCCCTCGGAAGGCGCACCCGTGTGGTTGGGGTGGGTGATGAAGGTCAACCCGCTGACCTACGGAGTGACGGCATTGCGGGAGGGATTGTACTGGACGCGGCCCCATCCTGACGCGACAACGGAATTGGTCATAACGACAACGTTTGCCGTGGGCATGTTTGTATTGTCACTTTGGGCGGCGCAGCGCACGACGCGGGGAGACTTGCAATGAGGGTCAAAGCCATCCTGAACATCGGAGTTACCAGCACGTTTGCCATCGTGGTGGGGTCGATTCTGATGATCGTAATCCGCGGGACGTCAACGAAGGCGTCGGCAATCGAAATTCCCGTGATCGGCTCGGTGCCGGAGTTTTCATTGACGGAAGCTGGCGGCGCGACTGTCCGGCGGGAGGATTTGCTCGGCAAAGTGTGGATTGCCAGTTTCCTGTTTACCCGTTGCGGCGAGGCATGCCCGATGATGATGCGACACGAAGTCAGTTTGCAAGCGGACTTGCCATTGCGCGACGACTTGCGGCTCGTGAGCTTCTCGGTCGACCCCGATTGGGATGTGCCCCAGGTGTTGAGGGATTACGCGCGAACGTTCGGCGCGGATCGAACTCGCTGGCTGTTTCTCACCGGCGACAAGAGGCAAATCTATCATCTGACGATCGACGGGTTTCGATTGGGCGTGCAGGAAGCGGATCCGGCGAAGGAGATGCCGATTCTGCACAGCACGAAATTGGTATTGGTGGATCGCCATGGCGCGATTCGCGGGTATTACGACAGTTCGGATGAAGCGGAGTTGAGCAAGCTCGTTCGCGACGCGCGGCAGGTGTTGGCGGAGCGATCATGATCAGCGTGTCGGAACTGCCGGCGGTAAACGCCACCCTGAATGCGACGAGCGCCGTATTTCTGGGGTTGGGTTACTGGTGCATTCGCCGGAAGCAAGTGACCGCTCACCGCGCCTGCATGACGGTGGCGACGGTCGTGTCGGTGGTGTTTCTGGTTTCGTATCTTACCTATCACGCGCTGACGGGCAGCAAACATTTCGCCGGGCAGGGATTGGCAAGGCCGGTGTATTTTACGATTCTGCTTTCTCACACCGTGCTGGCGATCGTCGTGGCCCTTTATCTGACGCCCGTGACATTGTATCGCGCGTTGCGCGAACGCTTCGACCAACACCGGAGGATTGCGCGATGGACGTTGCCGATATGGTTTTATGTCTCGGTGACGGGCGTGATCATCTATGTCATGCTCTACCACTGGTATGCCCCTGCGTAAGCCGATACTGTTGCTGGCGTGTGCGGCGCTCACGATCCTCGCTTCGGTGGAGGCGGGCGCTGAGAACGGCGGAGGTGTCATCTCGGGAACGGTACGATTGGTTGGGCCCGTGCCGAGTATTCCCACCGTCCTGCCCCAGGCGGATTTTGATGTGTGCGGAGGTGAAGCACGACGGATGCAGTCGTTGTCGTTGGGTGCAAGCCAAACGGTGGGCGAGGTTATCGTCTATCTGGCGGGCTATGCGCAAAGCGGTCCGAGCCACGGGACAAACAACGCGGTCATCCTCGATCAACGCAACTGTGAGTTTGTTCCGCGCATCCAGATCGCCCGCAGCGGTGCGCCATTGATCCTGAGGAACAGCGACGCCGTGTTGCACGTGGTGCGGATCGACTCGATGAGTGGGACGAACGGGCAACGCACGCTGCTCAAAGTCGCAACGCCGTACGCCGGATACGAGAAGCTGTTCCAGCTCGCCAACTTTCGTGAGCCGACGCTCTTGCAAGTAACTTCGGGCAATGGTCACGAGTGGATGGTCGCCTATATCGCCGTGCTGCCGCATCCATGGGCCGCGCTCACGGACGAGACCGGACGCTATACGCTGCGCAACGTCCCTGCCGGTACGTACAAGGTCTACGCCTGGCACGAAGTGCTCGGCACGTTGACACGTGAGGTGAAACTCAATGGCAGCCATGCGGCCACGGTTGATTTCGAGTTTGGAGCGAAAAAGTAGAGGACATCTTCAGAGCTTGCCTTCGCATTTGCGTTGGCTTTCCCGCGCCAGTCTGGCGTTGTTGGTGTCGCCGAGCGCTTCGAAACATTCCCCAAGGAGACGCCAGACTTCGGCATCTTCGACGCTTTGCTGCGCCAGCGGTCGGAGGACGCCAATGGCCTCGCGCCGGTGGCCTTCGTTGATGTACGCGTACGCCAGATTCTTGCGCCCGGGAACACCATTGGGGGCGATCTCGATGGCCCGTTGTCCGTGTTCTGTTGCCTTGTCGAATCGCTTGAGGCGCGTGTACCAAACCGTGAGATTGATATGCGCGGGAAGGCAATTCGGGTTCTCCCCCAGGGCGTTGAGGAAAAGCGTCTCCGTATTGGACCACACTGCGCCGCGTTGATTCGTCACCAGGACCAGCGTAGCGAACAGGACCGCGATCACTCCTCCCATCACGAATCGAGTGATCGAGTTCGGCGCCGAAGCGGCTACCGAGGTGATGGCCATGCTTGCCAGCAACGCCAACCCGGTCAGCGCCAGGTACGAGTAACGGTCGGCAACAATGTGTATTCCCACGGGAGCCAAACCGATGGTTGGTGAAAGCGCAATAATGTAGAAGAGCCACGCCGGCAGCACCGCCGGCCACCGCCGACGGACCGCAATAGCCAGTACCGTGACGAGCGCAAATCCCGCAACGTATCCGAGACCAATAAGGAGACTCCAGCGCATTTCATCGAAGGTCGGGTACACCGCCGAGAGATGGAACGGCCAGAAGAATTTCCCCACGTAAAAGAGCGAACAGTACCCGACCAGGCCGATGCGCGCCAGGATCGGAATCACTTCAGAGCTTGCCACCGTCTCGCCCCGACCGCTGGCTTGGGACACGAACGTGATCGCCGTAATGATCAGGCTGACGGCAAAAAACGGGATTTTCTCTTCCCAGGCTTTGCGTTTTGCGACGAAATGGTCAAGGAGCAGCAACACCATCGGAAAAGTAACTGCCGTGGATTTGGAAAGCGTGGAGGCGAGGAAAAGACCAAAGCAGGCCCAGTAATCACGCCGTTTGTGGATATCCAGCCAGCGCCAATACATCACGAGCCCGCACAAATAGAAAAATGCGAAGAGCACGTCCTTGCGTTCCGTCACCCACGCGACCGATTCCACGCGCAGCGGATGAACCCCAAAAATCGCCGCGGTCAGAATCGCCGCCGTCGTCGCGTGTTCATAGCGGTCGCACAGGATTTTCTGCACAAGGATGAGCACGAGCAAGGTATTGGCGAGGTGCAACATCAAGTTGACAAGGTGGTACCCAAACGGGTCCTGACCCCAGAGTTGGTAGTCGATGGCATACGACAGCGACGTGAGCGGGCAGTAGAGCTTGGCGATCGGCTTCGTGAACATGGCGCGCACGTTCTCGAAAGTCAGGGCGCGAATGACCGCGTTGCGCGTGACGTGGCTGGGGTCGTCCCACTCGACAAATTGCCCCTGCAACCCACGCAGGTGTGCCACCGCCGTGAGCGCGAGGACGATGAGCGCGCCCAACCAGAGTTTATTGGACTCGAACCGCTTGTTCATGCGCATGAGCGCGGGCGTTAGGTAAGATTGGCGGAGACAAGCTGGCTGACCAGCCGGTTATCGGCGCGACCCGCAACCTTGGCCTGCACGGCTTTCATGACCTTGCCCATCTCGACCTTCGTGGTGGCGCCCAGTTCCGCAATCACGCTTTTGACGACTTCTTCAACCTGCGCCGGCGAAAGTTCTTCCGGCAGGTAGGATTTCAGCACCGCCAGTTCCGCCTTTTCCTTTTCAACCAGATCCGCCCGCCCGCCCTTCTCGAAGCTTTCGATCGAGTCCTGCCGTTGTTTGATCTGCTTCTTGATGACCGCGGTAACATCGGCGTCGGTGAGCTTCTCCTGTTTCTTCTCGATCTTATGGTACTCGACCGCCGACTTCAGCATGCGCAACGTGGAAAGCCGGGGCGCATCCTTGGCGCGCATCGCGTCCTTCATGTCGGCGGCGATTTTATCGATCAACATGTGCCGTAGACTAGGCGGGGGCCGCGCACCTTGTCAACTTATTCGACCACCACAAACGAGACGACCAGCAAGGTGCTGCCGACTCCGGGCCCCTTGATGAGCATCTCGCGGTCGCGAGGTACGTGGACCGTGGACTTCACGAGAGCCGCCCGCCCGGAATACATCTCAAAATCCATGACCCGCCCCTTCTTTTCATCGGCCTTGGGCGTGATGAGAACGACAATGCCCTCCCCGAGATTCAGCCGCAGGCTTTCCTTGTCCTTGAGCGGGGCTTTCTGGATGCCGAGTTGCTGGTAATGCTGGTATCCAAACACCTTCTTCAGTTTCGGCTCGAGCCGGGTCAGTTGCTCGTCGGTCTTTTCGTCTTCGTTCGACGCACGAATCAGCCGCGCCTCAATGGACGCCGCTTGAACGCCCGTGCTGAGCGCGACGCCGAGTAGGATGGCAACCAGCCAGCGCATATCACGTGTCCAGATTCGCGAATTCCGTTTTCATTTCGTTCATGTCAGCTGTCCACGGCAGCCCTGTGACCCAGATCACGGTCACCCCCGCGTCCTCGGAGTCAAACGCCGTGGCGGCCGTATGGGGGATGGGTGTCTTCAATTGCTCGACATCGGCAACCCCGACGGATGTCGGCGCGGAAATGAGGACGGGGCGTGGTCCGTGGAATGCCAGCGCGAACGAAAGGATGCCGATCGCCGCGATCAGCGAAACCGCCGCCGAGGCGACGGCGAGTTGATGTTGTTCCAGCCAGTCGGCGAATGCCAGTCTGGGTGTCGGCGCTTGCGCTCGCTCCCCGCCGCGGCGCTGGATCTCCGCTTTCACCTTCGACCAGAAGAATTCGGGGGAGTCGCTCATCGCCGCCGCCGGCGGGTTCGCGTGGAGCATGCGCCGCACGTGTTGCTGATGCCGATACTCCGCCGCGCACACGGGACAAACGCTCACGTGTCGTTTGGCCATCCAGAGTCGGACGCCCGTGAGCTGGCCGTCCAGCAATCCCGATACCCGGTCGGTGTTGTGTTGGCTCATATCACTTCCTTCAACAGCTTTTGCAAATGTTTCCTCGCGTAATGCAGCCGTGACATGACCGTGCCGATCGAGCAGCCGGTGCACTTCGCGATCGCCACATAATCCAGGCCGTCAAACTCCCGGAGTTGGATGACCGCCCGATGTTCGGGAGAAAGCTCCTGCAACGCGCCGTCAATCTGCTCGCGCAGTTCCTTCCGTTGCGCCTCGTCCACCGGCGACGGGTTTGCGGACGGCGGTGTCTGCACGCTCGCGTCCAGTTCCGGTTCGGTCCCTTCCTCGAACGGAACATTGGGCCGTCGGTCGCGGCGACGCGTGAAATCGATGGCGAGATTGGTGGTGATCCGATAAATCCACGTGTAAAACGACGCGTCCTTGCGGAAACCACCGATGGCTTGCCACCCGCGCACAAACGCTTCCTGGCAAAGATCGGTCGCATCCTGCTCGTTCCGCAACATGCTGAACGCGAACCCGTATACCTTGTTGCGGTAGCGGACGACCAGCGTCTCGTAGGCGCCCAGATCGCCCCGCTGGCAACGCCCCACCAGCTCGCGGTCGTTGAGTTCAGTCTGCGTAGCTCCATGCGCTGAGTTGGACGCCTCGCTCACCGGAATATTCACGGGAATTTTAGCCGCGTGTTCCATTAGCCTTTGACCACTCCGATCGGCCGCAAACGCGCCACCTTTCTCGCAATCCCCGCATTATGGCAGACATCCACCACGTCTTCCACGTCTTTGTACGCCCACGGCGCTTCCTCCAGCGCGGTGCCATGCCCCTGCGCCATCATGACCACGCCCCGCTCGTCCAGTTCCCGCTGCAAATCCTGGAAACTCCGCTCCTTCTTCGCCCGCGCCCGGCTCATCATCCGTCCCGCGCCGTGGCAAACCGTCCCCCACGTCTGTTTCATCGCGCCCTCGGTGCCCACCAGCACAAACGAATATCGTCCCATGTCGCCGGGAACGAGCACCGGCTGCCCGATCGGCTTGTACCGCTCGGGAATCATTGCGTGGCCCGGCGGGAACGCCCGGGTCGCGCCTTTGCGGTGAACGCATACGGTTTTCTCATGCCCATCGACCTCGTGCTTCTCCATCTTGGCGATGTTGTGGGGAACGTCGTAGACCAGGTCCATCCCCAACTCGCGCGGCGAGATGCCCAGCGCGTGCAGGAACGCCTTCTCGGTCTTGGACATCAGCACCTGCCGGTTCGCAAACGCGTAGTTCGCCGCGCATCGCATCGACGACAGGTATTCCTGTCCTTCGGGTGACCGCACAGGGGCGCTCACGAGCTGACGGTCCGGCAGGTGAATCCCGTACTTCGCCGGCGCATTTCGCAGGACTTTCAAGTAATCGTCGCACACCTGGTAGCCAAACCCCCGCGAGCCGCAATGGATCATCACTGTGACCTGCCCTTTGAACAATCCCATCACCTCCGCCGCCGTCTCGTGAAAAATCTCGTCCACGACCTGCACTTCGAGGAAATGATTGCCGCTGCCGAGCGAACCGAGTTGGCCCTTGCCGCGTTCCAGCGCGCGGTCGGTGATGTTCGACGGCTCGGCATCGTCGAGTTGTCCGCCCTCTTCGATGAACTCCAAATCACTGGACTCGCCGAAACCGTGTTCCACCGCCCACGGCGCGCCCTCATGGACGCATTTGCGTTCGTCGGTGTAGGACAATTTCAAATCGCTGCCCCGGCCCAGCCCGCACGGGATATCGCGAAACAGTTGGGCGACCAGTTCGTGGATCTTCGGCGCCACGTCTTCACGCTTGAGACTGGTGCGCATCAGTCGGACGCCGCAATTGATGTCGTAGCCGACTCCCCCCGGCGAGATCACCCCGCCATGGTTCGGATCGGTCGCGCAACAGCCGCCGATGGGAAACCCGTAGCCCCAATGGATGTCCGGCATCGCCAGCGAATATTTCTGGATGCCGGGCAGAAACGCCACGTTGGCGACCTGCTCCAGACAATTGTCGCCGACGATGTGCTCAAGCATCTTCTCCGTCGCGTAAATCCTGCCGGGAACCCGCATCCCGGCCTTGTACGACGCCGGCAATTCCCACAAATAATCGCTGATCTTCTCCAGCGGATTCATAACCTCAGTCTAATGTCCTCTCATAACCCGCACAAGCCACCTTCATCCGACCGTCGTGTAGCCACGCCGCCTGCTCGCGTGCCGTTTACGGAGCTCAGTCGGCGTGTTCACCCCCAGCTTCGAAAACGCCCAAAACAAACCCATTTTGACGGAAAACGAAGCCATCTTTGCCTCAATATGGCTTCGTTTTCTTCGAGAAAACCCAGGTCGTGTTTTCCCTAACATATTCATGCCAAAACAGATGCGCATTTTCAACTTGGCTTCGTTTTGGAAAAACGCCCTAGTAGAAGCCTCTTCCCCTCCCAACCGACGGTCCTTCGCCGTTGGCCCGCCCACGATTCCGTATCGGTAGGGCGCGCTCCCCGACCGCGCCGTCCGCTCCGCTTCGTTCCTTTCGGTTCGTAGGTCCGAAACGTTCTTCCTATTTCAAACAACTTCGCCCCTATACCACCCCCGGCCCGCCGCGTCCAGCAAAAAATATCAATATTCGATATACGCCGTCTCCGGTTGTAGCTGCGGTTGCTAACCCCGGGCCGTTCGTTCTTCCGTCGCCTTCGTCCCTTTCGTCCTTTCCGCCTGCTCGCCTGTCGTTGGCCTGCCCGCGATTCCTAATCGGGGTAGGCCGGGCTGGCCCTGGCCCGCCTTCCGTCTCCTCCGCCGTTGCTCCGCCCCAAGCCCCGCTACGCCGAACAATGAATGACGCGATTACACGACAATGAACTGTGAAAGGCCATGTTCTTCGGGGACGTCGCTATCGTGGTGGGCGCAATGCCTTCTCGCAAATCATCCCAATCGCAACCGTCAATTCGGTTTCAAAGCCTCGGGTAACATCGACAAGCCCAGATTTGGCATGAGTGGCTTCGTGTATCAACGTCCCTGCGTAGTCCTTAATGGAGTTCAACTGTTTCCGAAGAACAATAATCGTTCTTAAATTGGAATCCCAAAGGCCAAGGGTCTCATCTTGTGACAAGAAGTCCTTCCGCATCGTCTTCGAGATCTTGATGTCTCTCACAATCCTTGGTCTACCACCAACAAGTTCTAAGTCTCATTCGACAGTGAGAAGACCGCCCTTTCCTTATCAGTAAGGCGCTCTGGGGGAACAAACTCAAATTCAAAGCTGTCATTGTAATTCGTCACGAATTGCGACATGTCGACGATCGGTTTACCGGAAATATCCAAACCGCCCCTGATTTTATCTTTGAGGTTCTCAGGGATCGCAACAATTTGATGTCCACTTGCCTCGGCTTCATGGATCATGTCCGGATGCGTGATAATATCCGTTGATGAAACAAAGAGCACCTTCCGATCTTGGTTGAGAATCTTGACAGCATGCTCTTGTACATCTATCCAAACAGCTCGTCGTGCGCTGTCCCGGTATCTATTTTTTGCAACTCATCGGCCAGAAGTGTCGCTACCTTGCTGGATTTACAGCCAAGTAGTGTCTTCTTTACGCAATCAGAGTAGGCAGTTCTACCAACATTTGATCTTTCCCGATTAAGAGCTTTCTTTATGGGAGCGGTTAACTGCGTAATATTGTAGCTGAAAAGAAAGTTCTCCTCTTCAGCAACCCTGACACCGTTAATGTAAATTTTGCCAACGCTTCCGACTTTGCCAACTACGTCCCCTGCCTTCGTCGATTCCAAAATCTGTTCTCCAGTGAATTTTAGAAACAGATTCCTTGCTTTAGCGATGTCGTCGTCAGTTGCTCCGTCAATTAGAAACTCCGTTCCAACAAATCTCTCGTCTGTTGGATCAGAAATATTTGCGTGGAGGGTAATGATGTCTGAAAAACCTTCTTTGGCAGCTTGCGAGAGAGTGATGTCGCCAAACTTTGCCTTAATGAGAACCTTGATTCCCTTTCTGTCAAAGGTCGCCAAGGCGTCTTTCAACCCAATGCCGAATTTACCAATCACTCTCGGGTTCGACAGCTTCTCTTGATTCTCGTTTTGGGTGAGATGAGTGTATTTTAACCCTCTTCCGAAATCTCTGATGCGCCACTGTTTGCCCTGCTTGGTGATTTCAACGTCTCGAGTGTTTGTCAGAAGTTGTTCGTCGAGTGCATTCGCAATAACCTCACGAATGGCGTGATAGGTTTCCCAATTCTCAAGGATTCTTTCAATGTTAAGGTCAAACTGCTTTACGAGGCCCTGCTTAGGAACAAGCAAAGCAGTCGCACAACTAGGGCAATTGATGGACATCCCGGCGGCGGTTGCGTCAATCGCAATGCGCTGCCCACACTTGTCACACTCAAAGGTAATGTCCATGCTGGCTCCTCGTTGGACCAAATCGTAATTCCAACGTGCACTTGTGTTTCAATGAGTTTGGGGCCTTGGTGACCTGCTCCCCTGAAACTGGACAGTTTTCAAAGTGAGTCTTGGCTAATAAAGTGGCGGGAGCCACGAAGGAGCCAAGATGAAACGGAAGCGATTCAGTGAAGAACAGATTATTGGGATTCTCAAGCAGGCTGAGGGCGGCCTGCCATTGGCCGAGTTGATCCGTAAGCACGGCATCAGCGAGGAGACCTACTACCGCTGGAAGAGCAAGTTCGGCGGGATGGAACTGGGCGAGGCCAAGCGCCTGAAGCAATTGGAAGACGAGAACCGCCGCCTCAAACGGCTGGTCGCCGATCAGGCACTCGACATTCAGATTCTCAAGGAGGTGGCGTCGGGAAAGTACTGACGCCCGCCGCCAAGCGCGAAACGGTGACCGCCCTGTGTGCACACCACGCGGTGAGCCGTCAACGGGCGTGCGGGCTGATGCACCTGAGCCGCAGCAGCTACTACTACCAGGCTCAACCACGCGACGATGAACCGCTGCGCCAAGGCTGCGGGAAAAGGCCGCCCAGCGTCGTCGCTTTGGTTATCGACGGTTGTTGATCGTGCTGCAGCGGGACGGCTGGACCGACAACCATAAACGTGTGTTACGCCTCTATCGGCAGGAAGGCTTACAGGTGAAACGACGAATCAAGAAACGCACCGCCAAGTGGCGCGGCCAAAAGCCGCTGGCGGCGCAGCGCCCCAACCAACGCTGGTCGGTGGATTTCATGAGCGATCAGTTGGCCGATGGGCGGCGGTTTCGCCTGCTGAATGTGGTCGATGACTTCACCCGCGAATGCCTCGCCGTGGAAGTGGACACCTCGCTGACGGGCCAACGCGTGACGCGGGTGTTGGAACGGATGTGTGCGACTCGGGGTCGGCCCGAGCGGCTGGTCAGCGACAACGGCCCGGAGTTTACCGGCCAGGCCGTGGACAGTTGGGCCTATCAACGCGGGGTACAGTGGCAGTTCATTGAGCCGGGCAAACCAGTGCAGAATGCGTACATCGAGAGCTTCAACGGCAAGTTCCGCGATGAATGTCTGAACGAACACTGGTTCGAGCGGCTTGACCAAGCCCGTACGCTCGTCGAACGATGGCGGCAGGATTACAACGAATGTCGACCCCACAGCTCCTTGGGCAATCGAACGCCGCGCGAGTTTGCGAGGGCGGCGGTTGCCCCCTTGGGGGCAGGAGACCAAGAAGGATTGAACAACCACAACCAACAGGAGTAAAACACTGCCAAGACTCACCCAAGATTCTGTCCAGTCAACGGGTGCAGGTCATTGGGATCAACTCCAGGCAGCACACAATTCCCCCCTTGGAGCGTGTCAGTCACTCCGTCGACGGCAATTCCACTAGCGCGGAATCTCTTCGTCGGCGGCATTCTGTACTTGGGGCTGGCTGGGAATTGGTGAGGCTTGGGGTTCAAGTTGCTCACTCTTGTCTGTTTGGCGGCGACGGCGATGACGCTTCCTAGTCGGTGGCGTTATGTCCCCTGCCTCTGCGACAGCCTCCTTGCTCAAAACGGTCCAAACGGCACGTGACACGTCCTCAAAATCCAACCGGACACGCGCTTTACGGTTAAGTTCTTGACGAACTTTCTTCAACACTTCCTGGCCAAGCAGGACTTTGACAACCGCCTTAGGACTCAGCAGCTTCTTTTGCTCGTAAAACGCTTCTAGCCCATTTTCCTGAACATTGCTTTTAGCAAGAACGGACAGCATGTCCCACACGAGATCCGGGTCTGCTTTCCACTTCTCCAAAAAATTCAGGTCGAAGACCAAATCATGACTTATGCCAGCAGCTGGGTCGAAAGCTACATGGTAAAACTGCCACTCAACACCGTTGGTCAGCAATACCCAGTTGATGGGGGCGCGTGAAGCGTAGTTTTCCGCCTGCTCGATGTGCCTTGCACTGAGATTCTTGATGCCTGCGGATTTGGCTTCAACAAGAAAGTGGGTTTTCTTATCTAGCACTACTGAGAAATCACAATGGCGCTCCTTTATGGGAACTTCCTTCGTGATCTCACCGACCAATGGGTCATAGCCGAGAACCTCTTCGAAGAACTTGATAAGATACATCACGGTATCGGATTCGTTGGCCTCACATTCCCGTGCCTTACCGAAAACGTCTGCGAACTTGTTCAGCTTCGCCGAGATACGCTTATCTATGGGCATGTCACGATCCTCCTAACCACATTCGAGAGTACACGGGGCATATGGCACTAGCAAGGCTACAAAAAGGCAATAAATGAAAAAAAAGGCGTCACTTCCTTCTTCGTCATCATCCGGAACCGTGCGCGCCACGTCTGCACCAGCCTCTTGTCACCACACGATGCCGTCGCTTGCCATGATGGTCTCCAGTGGAGACTATCATCTTGTAATCGCCACCGACCTGATCAGTGCCGTTTGCGAACTCCTTGGCGATGGGATTCAGCCGTGAACGCAGAAATGTCGGGGCGGGGATCCGGCGGCTAGAAAAAGCTGGAGAGTCGAGGCTCGAACTGCACTGCTCTACGCCGCAACTTCAACTTGCCCTCGACTCTCCACTGCAATGTAAGCCGGATTGCGGGAATAGCAAGCGACTGTTCCGTGGTGCGTAGCGGCGGAAAATACCTTCTGAAACCATTAGGCTTTCTCCGAATAAGGCTTATGTTGACCCCTCCGATAAGGGGGAACCCTGCTGGGTGGGACATTCCGGATGGCGGCAGAGCTTTTTGACTGCAAACAGCAACGGGCGGAAGATGGAAAATCTGCCACTGAAACTCGAGGAAGAACATGACGAAGGTTTTGGTTTTTGGGACATTTGACAGGCTAAACGCCGGGCATGTCGCTTTTCTGGAGCAAGCCCGCCAGTTCGGGGATGAACTCATAGTGCTCATCGTTGAAGATGAATTTGTCACGAAGTACAAGGGCAAGAAACCTGCCTGGTCGCTGAAGATGCGAATGGGGGCGGTACGTCAACTCCCGTTCAAGCCCAAGGTCTATCAGGAAGACATCCGGGAGAACTGGAAGAGCCTCAAGACAATCCAGCCGGATGTGATTGTCCTGAGTTCGGAGCAGGCAGCTTGGCGACAACGGTTGGATTTGGTGCTGGAAGAATACAGTCTCCCGACAAGGGTTGAAGTTCTGCCTGAGAAGCAGTTGGAAACCAACGCCGACGGGGCGGGGCAAGCGCCAGCCGCCAGAAATCCGCTGTAAAACAACAGGAGAGTCGAGGCTCATCTCCCGGGCTTAAACCCCCCGAGCCGTTCCCAAGGGGGGGCATTTCCCCCTTGTTCTATCTGACTTGACGAGAGGGTCGCTCAACTCTCCAGGGCAACGCAAGCCTGATTGCGGGAATAGCAAGCGACTGTTTTGCGACGAGAAAGATACTTGGCGATTTCGTTAGGTCTATCAGTGAATGGGGCTTAAATTGTAGCTGGTCTGGTAAGCTTGTGACAATTCGTTAACTGTTCAAACCACGCCATGAGTTGGGGACGCTCGATCAAGCTGCCCCAACGCTCGTGGCAGAAAGTAGAAGAAGGCTTGTCGATGGAACCCGCTTCCGCTGCAGTCAAAGTCCCGTTACGGATCAAGAATAAATACCTGGAACTCGCCCAGCAACGCATTCCCGTCCCCGAGGTGCTTGTCAACGTCGTGCGGCGACGCGTCCGCCAACTCATTCAGGGGCATCGCCCCATCACCCAGACAAATGCGCTGATGGAATTCTCCGATATTGCGCTGAAGGAAATCAGCGAGGGCAGGCTCACGTACCAACTCGACGGCGAAGGCGAGTCCGTGCCCGAGGCGTCTGCCGGCATCGTCGCATCTCCTTTGACCCCCGATACCCTGGCGGCGTAAAAACAAGTCGCCAATAACCGGGGTCAACCTTATCCTCACCGCTCGCGCAAGGTGGCGCGTCAGGCGTTGGTTTCAGTACGCATCGCGGCCAATTCGTGGTGAACGCGTTGCTGGAGCGGGGTGTCGGCGAAACGGCGCCAGACTTTGTCCAATTTCTCCAGATTCTGTTCGCGCTGTTGTCGCAGATAAATCGCCAGCGCCCGCGGCGGCAACGGCCCTTCGTGCGCCAAATGCTGCATTCCCATGTCCACATCGTGAATCCGCGCGACCACGCGTTCGACCCGCCGCAATCGTTTGACGAGCCGGGCGGTATCGGCTCCCAGCACGGGCCCGAAGAATTCCGCCAAATACCGGGCTTTGCGTAGCGCAATGCGCAGTTGATGCAGTTTTTTCGGCGAAGCCGAATGACGGAACCGTCCCTGCTTGATTGCCCGGCGTAACGCCTTGCCAAATTGCGTCGCGGCGAGTTTCGGCAATGAGCCGGGCGGTTCGATCTTGATCAATCGCGGCAATTCCTCGCGCAACAGCCGGTTGATCCTCAGTCGCTGGCTGGCGAAATGCGGCCCGCGCAAACAGCGGCGCACCGTCGCGTGGACAAGCTGACGCCGCTGCTGATGGTGGCGCAGGTACGCGGGGAAAAGCCGGCTCCGCACCATGCTGGGTTGGACCGAAGACGACTGCAGCAGGTCCACCCAGACGTCGAGATCGCGGACCGGGCCGAGTTCCTCGCTGATTTCGGCCAGCAACTCCTCGATTCCCCGTCGCGGCGCACTCGGCAGATGTTTGCGAAACACACGGAGCAAAGTGTGCATGCGGCGGATGGCGACGCGGACGTCGTGTAGCGGTTGGCTGGTTTCCCCGGCAACCGCGCCGTCCAGATTGGCAAGGATGGTCTTGAACTGGATCCATAGCAGCCGCCGCGCGGCCTCGACCACGTGCATGTTGCCGTGAACCAATGGATTCTCGTGTCTACGCGTGGCGGCCGCGGCAATGATCTGGATGTCATACGGGAACACCGCCCGCCAGAGGTCGGCCTTGCGATCGGCCTTGGCCAGGCATTGCGGAAACGCGTCGCTGCGCACCGTCACAAAAACGGTTCGCTGCGCGCGGCGGATGCCGACGATTCTCGCCGTTTGCGCGTGGCTGTAATCCAATCCATCGCCGATCCGCAGGAACGCGGCCAGTTGCAGCAGGTGCTTCGATGCCCCGATCGTAATGGCTTTGCCGGAGTGCCGAAACATGATCTGGATGATTTGGTCGCGCTCCGATTTGCGAAAGCCCTTGACCCCTTCCTCCAGCACGATCTGCACGCTGGTTTGCACGTGATGCACGGGATCGATGCTGTACCCGACATCGTGCAACCGGCCCGCCGCCTTCAGGATCCGCCGCCCGCTGACGGGCAGACCGAGCCACGCCCGCGTGTGATCGAACAGTTGCAGCGCCAGCGCCGTGACGTGCTCGGTGTGCACGTCCTCGTTGTTGTACGCCGCGCACAACTCGTCGATGGACAACCGGCCGATCCTGCGGATTACAGATTGCATATCAGGTGGTGGATGGCGTTGCCGCGGGCCGTTCTGGCACGAATGTCTGATAACGATCCGTCTGCGCCTGTTTTGCCGCTTCGCGCGCCTGCTCGAAGAAAACTCGTTGCGAGCGCAATGCCTTCGCCGTGCCGGACGGCTGCAGTCTCTCGTAGTGGCCGTCGGGTTTGAGGCGGCGCGCTTTCACGTTGTCCTGGAAGGTCGTATTCAAGATGGAAATCAGTCGCGCCCGGCACGCCGGATCCTCGACGGGCACGAGTAACTCGACGCGCCGGTCGAGGTTGCGCGGCATCCAGTCGGCGCTCGAAATGAACACCAGCGGTTCGCCGCCGTGGTGAACGTACAGGATGCGGCTGTGTTCGAGAAAATGGTCGACGATGCTGACCACCTCGATGTTCTCGCTCAACCCCGGGACGCCGGGCCGCAAACAGCAAATGCCGCGCACGTTGAGTTGAACCTTTACGCCCTGTTGCGAAACGCTGTACAGCGCCTGGATGACATCGGCGTCGACCAGCGAGTTCAGCTTGGCCATGATGTGGCCCTGCTGTCCCTGCTTGCAGCGTTGCGCTTCGCTCTCGATCAACGCCAGCAGTTCCGCGCGCAGTCCCAGCGGCGCGGCCTCGAGCCGCCGATACTGGATCGGCTGCGAGTAGGCCGTGATCGTGTTGAAGAATTGTGTCGCGTCCGCCCCGAAATCCTCATTGCACGTCATGAGGCTCACGTCGCTGTAAAGTCGGGCGGTGACTTCATTATAATTGCCCGTGCCGAAATGAAGGTAGCGGCGGAGCCCGGTCGGCTCGCGACGGACGACAATGCAGATCTTGGCGTGCACCTTCAACCCGCGCAGGCCGTAGATGATTTGCACCCCGGATTGTTCGAGCGCCCGGGCCCAATCGATGTTGCGGGCCTCGTCGAAGCGGGCCTTCAACTCGACGATCGCCGTGACATGCTTGCCCTTGCCGGCGGCCCGCGCCAGCGCGGCGACAATCGGGCTGCTGCCGCTGGTGCGATAGAGAATCTGCTTGATCGCCAGCACGTCGGGATCATCCGCCGCCTGTTCCAGCAGGCGCACGACAGGTTCGAAGCTCTCGTAGGGATGGAACAGCAGAATGTCGCGGCGCGCGATCGCCTCGAACATCGATTCGCCCGGTTGAATCTGCCGCGAGGCTTGCGGCGGCCAGGGTTCGTGCTTCAGGTTCTCGTAGCCGGCCCGGCCGGCCATTTCATGGTGCGGCACCAGATCGAGCGGCCCGGGAATTTCGTAAATCTGGTCGTCGTTGACTTCGAGAACGTGCTTCAGAAACGCCAGCGCGGTCTTTGACGCGCTCTGGCCAACCTCGAGCCGCACGCAACCGCTGCGCTTGCGGGCGTCCAGCACCTCCCGCATCTGCGACAAGAGATCACCCGCCAGATCTTCCCGGATGATCAGGTCGGCATTCCGCGTGATGCGAAACGGGACACACTCGACGACCACTTCGCCGGGGAACAGCGTTTCCGTGAACATGGAGACGACATCTTCGAGCAACGCGTAATCGTAGCCCTCTTGCTGCACGGGCACGGTGATGAACCGGCTGAGGCGTTTCGGCAGGGTGATGATGGCGAAACGCGGTTTGCGTGAAGTTCGTGTCGCGGGTTTCAGGCGCACCAGAAGCTCCAAACCCAGGCCGGTCAACGACGCGAAGTCGGCGGGCGATTCGACCGCGCGCGGCGTGATGATCGGATAAATCTCGCGGTCGAACAGCCGCTCCAGATACTCGGTATACTCCGGTCCAATCTGCTCGGGCGCCAGCCGGCGGATGCCCGCCCCCGCCAGCTTCGGCCCAATGTCCTGCAGGAAACACCGATATTGCTCGGCCACAAGTTCGTGCGTGCGCCGGCTGATTTGAATCAGTTGCTCGCGGGTGGTCATGCCGGCGAGGCCGAACGCATTCTTGCCTTCGTTCAGCAATTGCCACAGACCCCCGACGCGCACCATGAAAAACTCATCGAGGTTCGCACTGGTAATGGAGAGAAACTTCAAGCGCTCCAGCAACGGCACGGATGGGTCGGTCGCTTCCTCGAGCACCCGGCGATTGAACTCGAGCCAGCTCAACTCGCGGTTCAGAAACAGATCGCGGGTCCTACCCATCGGACACCAGCCCCTGCGTCGGTTCCGCGTTGCGGACGACGGCCTTCATGCCAAAGACTTCCTCGAACAGGTTCGCTTTCTCCTTCAAAGCGAGACGTTCCAGCGTCAGGTCCGTGGCATCGTTGATGGAGATGACGAATTGGCCGGGCTCACGCGTGAACGTCAAGTCGCGTACCTGTTGCATGTGGTCGCGATCCAGCGCGTCGGCCACGCGCAGGATGGCGGCCATCTTGGCCACAGCGATGCGGCTGTCCCGATCCAGGGAGGTGTATTCCTCGTGATAGGGACGCGGTGTGGCGCGGCGATGGTAGCGGGCGACGAGTGCAATCAGCGAAATATCCTTCCGCGTCAGCCCGAACAATTCGCTGTTCATGATGATGTACATCGAGTGCTTGTGGTGGCTGCGGTCGCCGATAAACATGCCGATTTCGTGCAACAGCGCCGCGATCTTCAGCAGCAACTCGAACCGTTTGTCGAGGCGATGCTCGGGCTGCAGCTCGTGGAAGAGACGGACACTGAGTTCAGCAACCTGCTTCGAGTGTTTTTCATCAAAATTATATTTCTCGCCCAGGGCGAGCGCGGATTGGACCGCCTGTTCGGAAAATCCCTCCGTCCACGTGCCCCCCGCGGCAATCTCCCGGAGCAAGCCTTCACGCAAACTCGTTTTCGGGACGAGGATTTGCTTCACGTGGAACACGTGTGCCAGATGCGAGTACGCGAGCAAGGCGGGACCGACCGTTTCGGCCTCCTGGTACGGAATACGATACTGGCGCACAAGATCGTCCACGGGAATGGGGACGAGTTTTTCCGTGAGTGACGAAAAGGTCTTCACGTTCACGGAGCTGATCCGCGCCTCGGCCCACTTGGGAGAGAGCATCGAAGCCGCAAACTGTGCATCGCCTGAAATCGCAACCAGATATTTCACCTTATCCACGGGCACATTGCGATACAACTGGTCGACCACGCGGTGGATGTGCTGGTCGAGAATGGTCCGCACGCGTTCGGCGGGCGCGCGAAAGGTTTCCAGCGTCTCGCGCATGCGCAGCGAGCCGAGGCGATAACTGTTGGCGAACGTGACGCTGCCCTTCTGCACCAATACGAGTTCCGTGCTGCCACCGCCGACGTCCACGATGATCGCATCGGCGTCCTTGAGCAAGTCGTCCTGTTTCAAGACGTCCTGCACGGCAATGTAGGTGAGGCGGTTTTCCTCCGCGCCCTCGATGACCTCAATGTTGATCTGGGTGGCCATGTAGATGCGGTCCACGAACGCGTAACGATTCTCCGCCTCGCGCACGGCGCTGGTGGCGACCGCGCGAACCTGATCGTCGTGGGTGATGCCGTATTCGGTCATCACCCGCCGGAAGCCCAGCAGCACTTTGATGCAATCCTCAATGGTGGAAGCCTGGATGCGGCCGGTGCTGAATGTGTCCTTGCCAAGCCGCAGCGCCTGCTGGAGTGAATCGAGATTGTGGACTTCGCCGTTCGGACCAATCTCGGCGATGCGCATCCGGATGGCGCTGGCGCCGATATCGATCACGGCCACCGGTCGCGCGCCCGGGGTCGCGTGTGTGGTTGTGTCGGACGTTGGCGTCTTCGAATCAGCCATGATTCCAATCAACCCCGTACGCCGCGCATGGATTCCGCGGCCAGTGCGGCGGCGCCCATCACCACCGCATCGTCCCCGAGTTTCGCGACGACCACCTTCAACGATTTGGTGAAGGGGCGCATCGCCTGTTTCTTGATGGAAGTTCGGACCTGTTGAACGTACAGGCTGGGCATGGCTTCGATCAGGCCGCCGCCCAGGACAACCATGTCGGGGGCGAGCAGGTTCACGACGCTGCCAATGGCGATGCCGAGATCCTTTGCCGAATGGCGGACGATTTCCTCAATGACGCGGTCCCCCGCCTTGATTGCCGAAGCCAGCGCGCCGCTGCGGATTGCGGCCACGTCGGTCCCGGCGAGTTCATACAAATGCGGGGCTTCGCCGCGATACGCGGCCGCGCCTGCTTCCGCGGCGAGCGCGAGTCGGCTGGCGACCGTCTCGAGGCAACCCCGACGGCCGCAGCCGCACAATCGGCCCTTCGGCTGCATGTGAATATGGCCGATTTCCATGCACGAGCCGGAGCGGCCGCGAAAGAGTTTGCCCTCATAAACCAGCCCGCCACCGATGCCGGTGCCGGGAAACACTCCGAGCAGGCACCGCACACCCTGGCCGGCGCCGAAACGGTATTCGCCATAAGTACCCGCGTCCACGTCGTTGGCGACCACGACCGGGCATCCGAAATCCTTGGTGAGTTCTTTCTTAAGCGGCACGTTGCGGAGGCCGAGGTTCGGCGCCTGCAAAATGACGCCGTGGTCGAGGTCAAGCCAGCCCGGGGTACCGATGCCGATGGCGCCGAGGAGCTTGTGGCTGAGATGCGCGGCCTGCAAGGCCTCCTCGATGGTTTCGACGACGCGCGCAAGGATGCCCTTCGCCCCCTTGGCGTCCTTGGTCTTCTTGCGGCGGTAGGCGACGATGTTGAAATCCTTGTCGAAGACGGTAGCCATCATCTTGGTTCCGCCAAGATCGAAGCCCAACCAATAACGGCTTTTGGAAAATGATTTCATCCGTTCTCCTTCTCTATAATGGCCGACCTCTCGCTGCGGTCGGCAACGGCTGCGGCACAGTCTACCCGTTTTGGTGACGAATGTCGCGTCCTTCGTAGAGATAGACAATATCTTCCGCAATGTTGGTGGCGTGATCGGCGATCCGCTCCAGATTGTGCGCGACGCTCATCAAGTTCAGGCAGCGCGTGATGGTATGCGGGTCTTCAATCATGAAACTGGTCAGCTCCCGGTGGAGTTGGCGATTCAACAAGTCGACTTTTTCGTCGCGGGTGACGACGGCGCGCGCCAGGTCGGGCTTTCGGTAAACAAAGGCGTCGAGCCCGTCATGAATCATGCCCTGGGCGTGATCGGCCATGCGGGGAATGTCCACGAGCGGTTTCAGAAGTGGTTCCTTGTTCAATTCCTCGGCCCGGTGGGCGATGTTGACCGCTTGATCGCCGATGCGTTCCAGTTCGCTGGAAATCTTCATGGCCATGGTGATGAAGCGAAGATCGGTCGCGATGGGCTGTCGAAGCGCGAGGAGTTTGATGCAGCGATCGTCGATCTCAATCTCCAGTTTATCGAGCAAACCGTCATCCACATCGACCTTTTTTGCGAGAGAAGGATCACGCTGGACGAGCGCCTTGAGCGCCTGGGCCACGCTTTGCTCGGCCAAGCCCGCCATGCGCAGCAGGTGTTCCTTCAATTCCGCCAGTTCCTGATCGAAGTGGCGCTCCATGATCAGCCGAACCTTCCGGTCACGTAATCCTCCGTCTGCTTGTTCGACGGATTGGTGAATAGCTTCTCGGTCTTGTCATACTCAATCAGTCGTCCCAGATAGAAGAACGCCGTGTAATCGCTGCATCGGGCCGCTTGTTGCATATTATGCGTGACGATCACAATGGTATAATCCTTCTTCAGTTCCTGAATCAACTCCTCGATTTTCATGGTGGCGACGGGGTCGAGCGCCGAGGCAGGCTCATCCATGAGCAGGACATCGGGCTGGACCGCCAACGCGCGGGCGATGCAGAGTCGTTGTTGCTGGCCGCCGGACAGGCTGGTGCCCGGCCGATCCAGGTGGTCTTTGACTTCGTCCCACAACGCGGCCATGTGCAGGGCGCGTTCCATCCGCTCTTCCAGGACCGAGCGGTTGCGAATGCCATTGAGACGCAGGCCAACCGTGACATTCTCGGCGATGCTCATCGTCGGAAATGGATTGGATTTTTGGAAGACCATCCCGACGCGGCGGCGCACCAGGGTGGCGTCGACTCGCGGCCCGTAGACATCCTCTCCAAACAGACGGATTTGCCCGCGGAGCCGGCTGCCTCGCACCAGCTCGTGCATGCGGTTCAGGCAGCGGAGGAACGTGGATTTCCCGCAGCCGCTCGGGCCGATAATGGCGGTCACCGCCCTGGCGGGGACACGCAGGTTCAAGTCGTACACCGCCTGATGCGGCCCGAACCAACAACAGAGATTGTCCACCTCCAGCGCCACCTCGGAAACGGGCGTGGCGGAAGGCGGCGTTTCCCTGCGCCCGGGGGAGGCCAGATGGGCCAACGGAGGGCTTTGGTTGTTCACCGTCATCAGGGGATTGTCTTCTCGTTTGGGTTGCGCTGTGGCGACCGTTACACTCATCGAACCACTCCTGAGAATCTTTCCCGGGTCAGCGCGCGCACGCCGATATTGATGACGAATATGATCAGGAGCAAAACCAGCGCTCCCGCCCAAGCCTGGCGGTGCCAGTCGTCATATGGGGAGATGGCATAGGTGAAGATTTGCAGCGGCAGCGCGGCAATGGGATCTTTCAGATGATGGGTCCAGAATCGGTTGCCGAAGGCCGTGAACAGCAAGGGCGCCGTTTCACCCGCAATGCGCGCCACGGCAAGCAGCACCCCGGTGACGATTCCTTTGAGCGCGGTTTTCATCACGATGCGCAGGATGATTTTCCAGCGGGGGATGCCCAGGGCCAGCGCCGCCTCCCGATAGCCGTTCGGGACGAGCAGCAGCACCTCCTCGGTCGTGCGAATGATCAGGGGAATCATTATGAAGCCCAACGCGGCACCGCCCGCGTACGCTGAGAACCCCTTCATCGGCACGACCACCAGGGCGTACGCCACGATGCCCCAGACGATCGACGGCACACCGTTGAGCACGTCCGCGCCAAAGCGAATCCACCAGTTCACCCGCTCGCCACCGTATTCTGACAGGTACACGCCTCCGAGCACTCCGACGGGCACACCGATCAACGAAGCCAACCCGAGCAACGTCAGCGTCCCGACAATCGCATTGGCCATCCCGCCCCCGGTCTCGCCAACGGGTCTGGGCAATTGCGTCAGAAATCGCCAATCGATGGAGCCGGCACCCGCCTTGATGAGGTAGAACAGAACCAGTGCCAGCGGCGCGATGACCACGACGGCGCACCCAAACGACAGGACCGACATGCTGAGGTTCTTCACCTTCCGCCATGTATGATAGGGAGAAATCGCGTTCATGGTCGGACCTCATTGAACGGCACGACTGGTTTTCGGGCCCACGGTCGACGCGATCAGCAATTGCGCCAGGATGTTGGTGAGAATCGTCACCCCAAACAGCACCAGCCCGATTTCAAACAAGGCGGACAGGTACAGATCGGTGGTTGCTTCCGAGAACTCGTTGGCGATCACGCTGGCCAGCGTGTAGCCGGGGGCCAGCAGCGACGCGGAGATTTCCGGTCGGTTGCCGATCAACATCGTCACCGCCATGGTTTCGCCGAGGGCGCGTCCCAGGCCGAGCACGACCGCGCCAAACAACCCGCGTTTCGCATAGCTGAGCACCGCAATCCGGGTCACTTCCCAGCGCGTGGCGCCCAAAGCATACGCGGCTTCGCGCTGCAGGTCGGGCACCGAGCGCAGGATTTCCCGCGAGACGGAGGTGATGATCGGCAGAATCATGATGGCGATAATGATTCCCGCCGCCAACATACTCACCCCGTAGTTCGGCCCTTGGAAGAGGGGCAGGAATCCAAACAGTTTCTGGAGCGAAGGAAACAAGTGGACCCGCAGCCATGGGATCAGGACGAAGATGCCCCACAGGCCAAAAATCACGCTGGGAACGGCCGAGAGCATCTCGATGACGGAAACAATTGGCTGGCGCAATCGCAGCGGGGCCAGTTCCGTCAGGAACACGGCGGTGCCGATGCTCAGCGGCACGGCGATCACCAGGCCAATCAGCGAGGACACGAGCGTGCCATAGATGAAGGGCAAAGCGCCGAACACTTCCTGCACCGGGTCCCACGTGGAACTCGTCAGGAACCGCGGTCCGAAATGATGGACGGACGGCGCGGCCCCACGCCAGAGCGTGAATCCCACCAGCACAATCAACGCGCCGACCGACAACCCCATGGTCATGGTCAACCACTTGAAGATGCAGTCGCCGACCTTCGAGGGCGGCGCCAATCGCGCCTCGGCGATGTTTTGCGGAACTGTCATGAGTGTCTCAGCCATAACTCGCAGTCTTCGTCAACCGTTCCAGACCATTCGGGGAAGAAGAGCGGTTGCGGTGCTCTCCCTCCCCGACCCAAAAAACACTTCGTTACAAATTCGCTGTTTAGAACTTGATCTCTTTGACCCGGGCCAAGGCACGTTCCTGAAGACTCCTGGGTAACGGCGCATAATTCAGGGTCGCGGCCATCTGCTCGCCTGAGGTGAGCGCCCAGTTCAGGAATTCGACCATTTTTTTGCCTTTGGCCGGGTCCTTTTGTGTCTCGTACACCAGCAGCCACGTGGCGCCGGCGATCGGATAGGCGTCAACGCCGGGCCCATTGACCATCGAGAACCGGAAGTCATCCGGGACTTTTGCCGTGGCCATGGCGGCGGTCACCGAGTCCAGCGAGGCGGAGATGTATTTCCCGCTCGCATTCTTCATATCCGCAAAGGGGAGTTTATTTTGCAGTGCGTAAATCAACTCGACGTAGCCGATGGCTCCGGGCGTTTGTTTGATCTGGCCTGCGACGCCCTCGTTGCCCTTGCCGCCGAGTCCCACCGGCCATTTGACGGCGGTGTTTTTACCGACGGCCTCGTGCCATGGGGGGCTGACGGTGCATAGATAATCGGTGAAAATATAGGTGGTGCCGCTGCCGTCGGAGCGGTGGACCACGACAATGTCAGCCTTGGGCAATTCGACACCAGGGTTCTGGCCGGCGATCCGCGCATCGTTCCATTGGGTGATCTTGCCCCGAAAGATGTTCGCAAGCGTCTCCCCATCCAGCTTGAGCTTCGGCTCGCCGGGCAGGTTATAGGTCACCACCACCGCCCCCGCGACGGTCGGGATGTGCAGGAGTTTGCCGGACGCTTTGGCAAGATTCTCATCACTCATGGGGCCATCCGACGCGCCAAAATCGACCGTCTCGGCAAGGATTTGCTTCTGTCCGCCGCCCGATCCGATGGATTGGTAATTGAACCGGACGGACGGGTCTACCTTCACATATTCATCGAACCACTTGGAGTAAATCGGGTAGGGGAACGTGGCGCCCGCCCCATTGATAAGCATTTGGGCGGAGGCCTGCCCGGCCAGTCCGATCATCATGGCCGTAGCCGCCAGATTGCAGAAGTATTTGGTGAGGTTCACGCGCATCTCCTTCATTAGGTATCCATTTATTTGTTACGGTTCCGTTACAGGTCCGTTTCGGCCTCGTGATATCCGTGACCCGCCACAAAACAGAGAACTTACGCAGCACGCGACGGTCGGAGGAGCGATTCGATGCGGGCGAGCAACTCGGACACTTCGAACGGTTTGGTCATGTAGTCGTTGGTGCCCAGGGTGAACCCGTGCACCTTGTTCTCCGCGGACGCCATGGCGGTCAGCATGAAGACGGGGATGTGGCGCGTCGAGGGGCTCGACTTCAGCATGCGACACACCTCGAACCCGTGGAGTTTCGGCAACATCAAGTCGAGGATGACGAGGTCGGGGCGACGCTCGAAGGTAAGATTCAGCGCGTTCAGGCCATCGGATGCCACGGTCGTGTGATATCCGCGCCGCTGCAGATGAAACTGGAGCAGATTCGCCGTATCCGGTTCGTCTTCGGCAATGAGAATGGATTTCTGTTTCGGCATCGGATGACCCGACGCCGACAATACCAGCGCCTTGCGCCATCCCCGTCGCAACCGGGTTACGGAGCGGTGACGAATGGAGAGGGGGGCGGGCGGGGCAATAGTCTATCAACGCGGATTAGGCGGCGCGAAGGATTTGAAATAGTCGGTTGGACGTAGCGACTGGGCAAGACCCGCGCGTGGAGTTTGCCGGCGCGGCATGCTCATCCAGCAGCCCCCATGACCCTTACTACATCTTTGCTGAACCTCTTTGCCTCGGTGCACAGTCCACAAACTGCCGGCCAAGCTGATGTGAAGTCATCGGATCTTGCCCGGTAAGCGTCCTCGTCTTTAGCGTACTTCCTACCCTTCTTTCGAAGCAATCGTTCGCTGCTCGGTTTTCCAGCGAGTAATCCTCCCGGTCTGTCCCTACACTCCAACTTGCCGGAGGTGACAATTCCATCGTTAGGATAGAGTGCCGCGATCACCCATGCCTCAGTGCTCTTCGATGGCGTACAGAACACCGCGCGTGGAGGCAACTCTGATTCACCCAGCCAAGTCAAAGCGACTTCTCGTAGCGCGTTCGTGGAATCTTCAGGTGGTGGACAAGCCTTTCTGCAATTCACCTCTTTCTCATCTGCAACGTCAGCATCGAGATGCAATATGAACAAGTCGGTCTGAAGCAGAGCAGAACTTGCACGCAACGACCCGGCTTCTTCCTTCCGAGCCAAAGACCAACCTCGGACTCCTTTCCAACCACCACCATAAGGCCCGGCATCGCTTCCCACTTCTGAGGTCTCAGGTTGGAGAAGGACTAATTCGAACTCGCGCCCCGTCAAGATGTCGTTAAGTGCCGACTCGATAACGACTAGATCAGTCGGCCCCTCGCAAACCACTTTGATCCGCGGTGGCAGATCAGACATTCGGCACTCCGCCCAAATGGCCCTGAACCCACAGGCGCGACAAGCTCCAGCCTTTCTTCACACGCTCCATGATTTCACTTGTCACTTCTACCCTTCGGATCACTGTTCTTCCGGTGTTGCTTCGGCCAACCGTGAAAAGTCTCACCCTGTCATCTTCAAGGGGCAGACCGTCAAGAACTGAAGGATTATGGGCAGTGATTAGCACCTGTCGCTTTGTCTTCCCCTCAAGAACCCAACCGCACAATGTCTTCGCTAAGCGCCGCGCAAGCCTCGGGTTTAAGGTCTGATCGACATTGTCGATGGCGAAAAGTGATGGCGAACCACCACACAAGGTCAAAGCCGCCACGAACAAGACATAGAGAGCCCCCTCGCTTGCATCGTATCCAGTCAGAATATTCGAGCGCTCGCTCATAAATCGGTCCCTGAACCTGACGACGTACTGCGAAGCGGCAGCCGATGGCGACAACGGAACTGATGATGACGAAGCATAGCCTATTGACTTCGCCCAATCGATCAGACCGATGGCCTTGTGAAGGTGCCTCAGATATTCCTCGCCGCCTCGCTTGCGTTGCCGCATCAATTGCTTCACTGCTTGGGGAAGCCCACCTCCTGAAAGGCCCACAGGCTCGCGTGGCTGTGACTCCCTTGAGATTCCGCGCAGTGTTGGCGTATTAGGCGAATAAATGGCAAAGTCTTGGAGGGTGGTCAGCAACTTCAAAGCTGGATTGCGAGGGCGTTGCTTGGCTGCCTCAAGCGCAGCAACACCTTGCTCGGGGTTCCACTTGTGCATTGAGCACGGAGCACGTGAAGCCAATGTCTTTCCCTTGTACTCCCACAATTCGAACTTGTATCGCCACGGCGCTTGCGGGCCCCTCAATGGATTTAGCAAACTCACTTCAAAGTTTGCGTCACCGTTCGATGCGCCGAAGAATATGTGCGGACTTAGTCTTCTGCTTTGGAACGACGATTTGTAGAGCTGTGGGACGCCGGGACGCACCCCGCGACGCATCAACGCTTCATCGTCAACACGGCCTTTCGCCGCTGCAGACAACACGCCTAGCGCTTCAAGGAGGTTGCTTTTCCCGCTGCCGTTCGCGCCAACGAAAACGTTGACCTGTCCCAAGGGAACTTTCACCTTTTCAAGTGATTTGAAACACTCGACTGTCAATTCTGTAATCATCAGAACTTAATTCTTACGCTATTTCGGTGTTTCAGGCAATGCTTTCACACGCGCTTCACCCGATAGCCCCGAATGCTTTCGGGGTAGGGCGTCACAGATTGTTGATACGGCAAACTGCCTATTTAGTTTCTCGGTCATGTGAAAAACTGGCTCCCTGCAAGGAAGTTTAGCAAGTGTTTGGCTTGGCGGGCAAGTGCGGGACGGATGTTTCTTTGTAAGGGAAAACATTACAAGCGTGTAAGGGATTCACGTACGGGGGCGGTTGCGAGGATGGATAGTTGGCGCGGTCAAAGGGGGACGCAGGCTGAAGCCTGCGGCTACACAGCGTGCCAACTCACTCCCGGCAGCACCCTTTGTCGCGGTCCAGGTCGCGCTGGAGGAAATCGATGTCGCAGAAGCAGTTCTTCACGCAGCGAAGCAGGGATTCGTGGACGGTGGATTGAGGTGGGGCGAGCGAGTAGTGGATCCATTTGCCTTCACGGCGGGCCACGAGCAATCCGGAGCGCCGCAGATAGGCGAGATGACGGGAGATCGTCGGTTGCGGCACTTGGAGGATTTCCTGAAACTCGCAGACGCATCGCTCGCGTTGCGCGACCAGATTCAGGATGCGCAATCGCGTCTCATCCGCGAAGGCTTTGAAGAGTTGGTTGGGTTTGTCCATGGTTCAGCGTGACGGTTTGCGGGCGGACACAGCAAGGCTCGTGATGTAGTCCTTCGGTTCCGCGTCGGCAGGGAGGTGCTCCATGATCTTTCGATACAAGGGATCATTCCAATCCGCTTTGGCCTGGATGTAGTCCGGCTTGGAAACAAGCTCCAGGTCCGTCAGTCCAGCGTCGCGAATCATCCGCTCGGTTTCTTCGACGAGGACGGCCCCCGCGATGCAGCCGACGAGCGCCTCGACCATTTCGCGAATCGCCGTGGGCAACGGCTTAAGCAAGGCGAGGTCGGACACGGCGACGCGGCCACCCGGTTTGAGGGCGCGGGCGATTTCGCGCCAGACCTGCGGTTTGTCGGGTGAGAGATTGATGACGCAATTGGAGATAACGACGTCCACGCTCCCGTCGGCCACCGGCAAATGCTCGATCTCGCCGAGGCGGAACTCGACGTTATCAAGACCACTCGACTTGCGGTACGGCTCGGTATTGCGGCGGGCTTTGGCGAGCATCTCCGGCGTCATATCGACGCCGATGGCGCGACCGGTCGGGCCGACCTTGGTTCCGGCAATAAACACATCGAACCCGCCGCCGCTGCCGAGGTCGAGGACGACTTCGCCCGGTTTCAACGACGCGATGGCGGTCGGATTGCCGCAGGAAAGGCCCATGTTTGCGCCTTCCGGGAGCGCGGCGAGTTCCTCCGTCGAGTAGCCGATTTGGCGGACAAGGTCGTCCGAGCCTTTGCGGTCCGAGCCGCAACAGCAGCCGCCACCCTTGGCGGCCTCGGCGTAACCTTCGCGCACCTTTTGGCGGACGAGTTCGGGGTCGTTAGCAAGTTTCGCATCTTTCATGTGATCTCCTACTGGATGACTGGCAGAGAGTTGAGAGGTTGTCCGAAATATCTCCGCTGGAAATACAGGGCGACATTGACCAGGCCGATGAGCGCGGGCACTTCCACGAGCGGGCCGATGACGGCGGCGAAGGCCGCGCCGGAATTGATGCCGAAGACGGCGACGGCGACCGCGATGGCGAGTTCGAAGTTGTTGCTGGCGGCGGTGAACGAGAGCGTGGCGGTTTTGGAGTAATCGGCGCCGATTTTTCGGCCGAGGTAAAAGCTGACGAGGAACATGACCACGAAGTAGATGAGCAACGGCACGGCGATGCGGAGCACGTCGAGCGGGATGCGGACGATACGGTCGCCTTTGAGGCTGAACATTACGAGAATCGTGAACAGCAACGAGATAAGCGTCACCGGGCTGATGCGCGGAATGAAATCCCGTTCGTACCACGCGCGTCCTTTCGCCTTGAGCAGCGTGAACCGGGTGAGGATGCCCGCGAGGAATGGGATGCCGAGATAGACGAACACGCTTTTGGCGATTTGCGCCATGCTGACTTCGACGACGCGGCCGTGCAGTCCGAACAGCGGCGGCAGTTTGGTGATGAACACCCACGCGAACAAGCTGTAGAAGAGCACCTGGAATACGCTGTTGAACGCGACCAGCCCCGCGCAGTATTCCGTGTCGCCCCGGGCCAGTTCGTTCCAGACGATGACCATGGCGATGCAGCGGGCCAGGCCGATCAGGATGAGGCCGACCATGTACTCGGGGTAGTTGTGCAAGAAGATGATGGCGAGCGCGAACATCAGCACCGGCCCGATCACCCAGTTCTGCAGGAGCGAGAGGCCGAGGATTTTCCAATTGCGAAACACGTCGCCCAACTCCTCGTACTTCACTTTCGCCAGCGGCGGATACATCATCAGGATGAGGCCGATGGCGATCGGGACGTTGGTCGTGCCGACCTGGAAGCGGTTGATGACGTTCTCGACCTGCGGGAAGAAGTAACCCGTTGCGACGCCGATGCCCATCGCGAGAAAAATCCACAGCGTCAGATAGCGGTCGAGAAACGAGAGCCTGCGAGAGATATGGTCGTTCATAATTCACATGACCAGGTTGAAAAGATAACCGACCACCAGAATCCCGGCGGCGACGACGCCAAAAAAGACGGCGATCAGCCGGGGTTTCAGGACCTTGCGGAGGATCACCGCTTCCGGCAGCGACAGCGCGATCACCGACATCATGAACGCCAGCACCGTGCCCAGCGCCGCGCCCTTATCGAGCAGCGCCTGCACGACCGGGATGATGCCGGCTGCGTTGGAATACATCGGTACGCCGATCAGCACCGCCAACGGCACTGACCACCACGCGCCTTTACCCATGACTGACGCCATGAAATTCTCCGGCACATAGCCGTGAATCCCCGCGCCGACGGCGATGCCCAGCAAGACGTAAAGCCAAACGCGGCCCACAATGTCCTTCACCGCCTCGATGCCGAAGCGGATCCGTGCCGGCCAATCGAAGATGTTCCTCGGCCGCCGCCGTTGCCGGCTTGCGTCTGCAAACACCCATTCCTCGACATGCCGTTCCATTCCCAGCCGGCCAATCATCCAGCCGGCCAGCATCGCAATGACCAACCCGGTGCCGAGGTACAGCCCGGCCACTTTCCAGCCGAACAATCCGAACAACAGCACCAGCGCCACCTCGTTGACCATCGGCGCGGAAACCAGAAACGAAAACGTGACGCCCAGCGGCACGCCCGCCGTCACAAAGCCGATGAACAGCGGCACGGCCGAGCACGAACAGAACGGCGTCACAATGCCCAACAACGCCGCCAGCACGTTGCCGACCGACTCGCGTTTGCCCGACAGAATCCGTCGCGTCCGCTCCGGTGTGAAAAACGAGCGCACGATGCCGACGCCAAACACCACCAGCGTCAGCAGCAGCAAAACCTTCGGCGCTTCAAAAACGAAAAATTCCACCGCCGCGCCCAGCCGTGAGCCGACCGGCAACGTAAGCAACGAATATGTAACCCACCGGCTCGCACAGCAGCAAGATTGCGGTAAACCAGCCACCACACCGCCAGCCCGACGACTGCTGGCGGGATACCAGCGCCTGAGTGTCGGCTTGGCGGTGGCATTCGCCGAGCGAACAATCTGGCTCGTCCAGCAACGCTGCACAGCCACAAACAGGTTTTTCGGGTGGATGCATTGGATTGCTCATGGAGAAATGGTCACGGCGCGGAGTAAATCAGCCACGCGCCGCCCGCAAATCACCAGCACGCCGCAGACGGATTTCAAAACGGTGACGCCTTTCGATTGTTCGTTCCAATTCAGGAACCGCTGCACCACTTCCGTGAACGTGCCGCCAGCACGATGACCGAGCAGTGGCCCACGCCGTAGGCCAGCAGCAGCGACACGCCGTAAAGTGGATTCGTTTTCGCGAGTTTGAATGTCACGCCCAGCATCGGCGCCATGTACGCAAACGTGCAGGGGCCAAGCGCGATGCCGAACACCAAGCCGAGGATGAAGGCGGCCAGCAGCCCCTTGCGCTTTCATGTTCACCTGGCCCGGGCCCGGCCCACGGCATCGGAATGACGCCGAGCAGATGCAACCCCACCACAAAAAAGATGGCGGCCACGAAATAGTTCCCCCAGCGGCCCACGTCGCCCATCATCCGGCCCGCTGCCGCCGTGATGGCGCCGATGACCCCGATCGTTATCAGAATGCCCACGGCGAACAACGTCGCAGATCCCGACTGCCCGCCCCGTGCTCACTCGCCCTTGGCCGCTGATAAACCCGACAATCAGCGGCAATGCTCGCCAGATGACACGGACTGAGCACGATGCTCAGGATACCCCACACGACAGCCGCGCACAGGGCAATCGCCGGCGTGCCTTCGCACGGCGTGCGTCGAGCTGGTAAGAACTGTTCCACGATCAGTCGTGCTTTGTTTTCCGGGCCATGCACGGGGCTTCCGAATCAGCCGGTCAGCTTGATCGCCGAGTTCCTTCCACTTGGCCAGAATATCCTCTTTGCCGATAGAATCCTTCATGACGGAAGCAGTTCTTTACCGGCATCGTCGTACAATATTTGAGTCGGAATCATCTCGATCTCGTACTGTCTTCGCTGCGTCAGGATTCTGCCACACATCAATGAACTCGACTTCCAAGCTTTCCCGTCGTATTCCTTTTTCAGTTCCTCCAGATACGGCAGCCATCTTCTTGCACGGAATGCACTTGGTCGCACCCAAATCGAGCAGCTTCGGCAGCTTCTCCCGGCCAGTCACCGTTGGCGGCCGCCGCGTTCGTGCCCACGCCATCCGCCGCCAACACCATCGATGTGACGCCGATTAGTACGCCAGCAGCACCAAGCCGATCGATTCGAGTCATGTTTTTCCATTCATGGCTGTTGTTTCGCTCAGACGAGCAACATTTTGATTTCCTTTGGCGATGGCACCTTGCCAACAACTTTGACTACGCCATCCACCACCAATGCCGGCGTCATCATCACTCCAAACTCCATAATGCGCTTTAGGTCGTGATCTTTTCCAATTCGTAAGCAGCACCGAGTTCTTTTGCCGCTGCTTCCGTATTGGCTGCCAGCGCCGCACACTTGGCGCAGCCGGTGCCGAGAATTTGCAGCTTCTTCATGATTCATCTTCCGCGCAACAGCGCGGCGATTTCACTTCTGCCCGACGCGCCAAATCTGTTTTCAGCATTTCGATTTCCTGAAAGCATCCCCGCACGCACCGTAACAAAGCCGCATGGACCGGGTTGCGCGCCGCGGCCAGCGTATAGATCACCCACTTGCCTTCTTTGCGTTCCTCGATCAGCCCCGCTCGTCGCAAGTTGGCCAAATGCCGTGAGATTTTCGGCTGCGGCACGTGCAGCACCATTTGAAACTCGCACACACATTGCTCGCCTTGCGCCAGCAGATTCAGAATCCGCAGCCGCGTTTCGTCTGAGAATGCCTTAACAGTTGGTTGGGTTTATCCATTGCTTGTTCTCCTCCCGCGTAATCTAATCATAAGCGCACTCCACCAACGCGGCTCGAAGCGCGACAATCCCATCTCACTGATGATGATCTGACCACGATACATTGTGAATGAATGAACGCTTGGCCGCTTCTGATTCGTTACCGTGATTCGAGTAAAACCGCAGTGTGCGCGAATAGGGATAATCGCCCTCGTTGACCGTTGTGACCGCGTGCAGCACCCCGTTGATATTGAGCGCCTTGATTACTTCCTTGTTCAAGAAATTCATCCCGCCGTACCCGATGGCATCCTTATCACGCGCCGCCTGCTCAACGATTTCGGGGTAGCTCTTGAATTGCCTAGCAGAGGCCGCATATGGCCTGCGCTCCATCGCCAATTCTTGAAAACCGAGATACGTTCCAGAGACCGGATCGCGAATCAGAACGTAATGGGCGCGTCCGGTCCGCCGATTTGTTTCCAATTGGAGATCGCGCCCGTGAAAATATCTCTCACCTGTTCGTGTGTAAGGCCGTAAACCGGATTGTCCTTGTTCACGATGACCGCGACCCCATATGAGCCGATGATGTATTCATTGAGCTTGATGCCGTGCTATTTCATCAGCCGTTGCTCATCCTCATTGATCGGCGAGACCAGGCCGCGATGTCGCACCCGCCCGCCAGCAGGCTACGAATCCCGAACCGCTTCCCTTGACTCCAAACTGAATTCCGCTTCATCATGCAGGTGCGAACGCCTCGATCAAGCGTGGCCAAGTTCCTCGCCAAGGTATTCGAGCCTTTGATGACGATCTTGCCAGTGACCGTCTTCTCGGCGAGCACCCGACGATCAGCGCAAGCGCGGTAGCTGTCAGCCAACTTTTCATGTCGCCTTTCTCTCCGTGACGGTCACAAACAGACGGAGGCGGTTTTGGATTTCGTCGCGGACGCGGCGGAACACCCGCATCTTCTCTTCCTCGGTGCCCGGGGCGTGCGCGGGATCGTCGAAGCTCCAGTGCAACTGGTGGGTCGCGCCTGCGTATGTGGGACAGGCTTCGCGGGCGTTGTCGCAGACGGTAATCAAGTAATCGAACTTCTGGCCGTCAAAGACATCGAGTGATTTTGAGGTGTGGCGGGAGATGTCGATGTTGAGTTCCTGCATTGCGCGGATGGCGAGCGGGTGGACGTAGCCCGCCGGTTTTGCTCCGGCACTGAAGACTTCGAAGCGATCACCCCCGAGTGCGCGCAGAAGTCCCTCAGCCATGTGGCTGCGGCAGGAGTTCCCGGTGCAAAGGAACAGGACTCGGATTGGTTTCATGCGGGGCTAACATATTCGCTTATGCGAATATGTCAAGCGTCTTCCAGTCCACGCCGGCCTGACTCAACATGCGCCGGCCCGCCTGCGGCGTGTCGTCACCACGTGGAACCACGTAGAACGTGGTAAACGTGGCGAGGACTCTGGTATCGAAACCCGATATTTTTGCTGGACGTGGCGTTGCGGGGGTGGTATAGGGGCGATAGTTGTTTGACATAGGAAGAGGGGTTCGGGTGGGCTCCGCCGGAGCGATCTTCTAATCGATTGGGAGGGGGAAGCTTCTACCAAGGTGCTTTTTGCGAAACGAACCCATTTGAAAAATGCGTAAGTATTTTGGAATGAAAATGTTAAGGAAAATACGAGTTGGGTTCGTTCGACCAAACCGAACCCATTTTGAGGGGGGTCGGAGGCGTTTTAGTGTCGGAAATGGGGTGGTTTAGACCAAACCGAACCCAAACCGAACCCAATACAGGGCACCGGATGGCTACGAAACGGGCTGAAACTTGGGTGCGCCAGCCCACTTTTGGTTAGGCGCGGGGCAAGGTGAAGTAGAAGGCGCTGCCTTTTTCGATTTGGCTCTCGGCCCAGACACGACCGCCATGGGATTGAACGATGTGTTTGACGATGGACAGACCGAGGCCGGTGCCGCCGAGTTCGCGGCTGCGGGCCTTGTCGACGCGGTAGAACCGCTCAAAGACGTGGGGCAGATGTTCCTGGGGAATTCCCGGACCATCGTCGGTCACGGCGGTCTCGATCATGCCGTCCTTCTCGGCCGCCAGGATGGTCACGTGGCCGCCCGGGGGGGTGTACTTGATCGCGTTGTCGAGGAGGTTGAAAAGGACCTGATGCAACCGTTGGGCGTCGGCGCGAACGGCGGGAAGAGGTTCGGGAAAGTTCATTGAAACGGTGATGGACTTCTCTTCCGCCTGGCGCGCCAATTCATCGAGGACCGATTGGGCTGCCGCCAACATCGAGACCGGCTCGAAGTTGAGGCGGGCCTGCTGGGATTCCATCGCCGAGATGCTCAAGAGATCCGCGATGAGCGCTTCGAGCCGATGCGAATGGCGCTGGATGGTTTGGAGAAACTGCCGCGCGGTCTGATCATCCGGCGGTTGTTCGTCGAGCAGCGTCTCGACGTAGCCCTTAATGATCGACAGGGGCGTGCGTAATTCATGGCTGACATTGGCGACGAATTCTTTGCGCGTGTTCTCAAACTGCCGCATTCGGGTGATGTCGTGAAACACCACGATCACGCCCGTGACCGCGTCGTCGGCGTCCTGCAGGCGGGTGGCACTGAGTTCATAGGCCCGCTCATTGGGCGTCAGGAATGTCAGTTCGCGCGCGGCCACATCCCCCTGATGGATGGCGTCATTGACCAGGTCCTGCAGCGGCACATTGCGGAACGCCTCGAGCACGGTTTTCCCGACGGCTTCTTCGCTGAGGCCGAATTGGCGGCGGAGCGCGTGGTTTGTCAGGCGAATTCTGCCATCGGGACGCGCGACGAGCACCCCCTCGGTCATGCCGGCGAGAATCGCGCTGAGATCCGTCTTCTCTTCGCTGAGTTCGCGGATGCGCGCCTCCAACTGGGACGACATGTCGTTGAGGGCGGTTGCCAGTTCACCGAGTTCGCCGCTGACCCTGACGGGGGCCTTCTCCGTGAAGTCGCCGCGGGCGACGCGCGCGGCCACTTCCCGCATTTGCAGGAGGGGCCGTGTCACCCGTCTCGACAGCCAGTACAGAATGGGAATGGCTGCGAGGCCGACCACCAGGCTGGACACACCCACGGTATGGAGCACCCGCGCGGTGGTGCGCTGAATCTCCACCAGCGGCAGGGCCACGCGTACGATGCCCACCATGTCACTGTTGCGGACCGGCACCGCGACGTACAACAGGTTGACGCCGATCGTGTCGCTGTGACGGGTCGCGCTGCCAACGCCTTCGCGGATGGCCTGTTGGACCTCAGGCCGATCCAGGTGGTTCTCGATGGATTTCAGAGCGTTTTCCGGTTTGTCCGACTCGCCAATGACCGTTCCATCGCGGGCGATCACCGTGATGCGGAAGCCGGTCTCTTTCGCGAGTTCGTGGCTGAGATGGTTGATGTCCGGCGCGCCGGGATGACGCGTTTGGAGTTGCGCTTCAAACACGTCGCGCACGACGAAAGCATCGCGGCGCAAGTCCGCTTCGATTTGGCGCACCAGATAGGGGGGCAACGTCAGGCGAATGGCGAAGTAGGCGACCAGCAACAAATCCCCGAGCAGGATCGCCAATCCGAGGAACCATTTCGATGGCAACGAGAGTTTCACGCTTCTGATGCGACACGATAACGGAGGCGATGCGCCGTTTCAACGAAATCGCATGACAAAAGAAAGTCGGGCCAAGCAACTTATTGCTATTCAGACGGGATTTCGTTACACAATTGTCACAAGGAGAAGGCCCTATGCTGAGAGGACTGATTCCACAGGAGTATGATTTTTTCGAATCGTTCGACCGCGCTGCCGAGCAGGCGGTCAATGCAGCCAGGCTGCTGCTGAAGCTGACGGAGAACTATGCCGATGCCGATCCCCTCGCGCGGGAGCTGAACGAGGTCGAGCACACGTGTGACGACGTGGCGCATCGCACGATGGATCAGTTGAACAAGTCGTTCATCACCCCCCTCGACCGCGAAGACATTCATGTGATGATTTTGCGCATTGACGACGTCGTCGATCTGACCAACGCGGCGGCTAATCGCATGACATTTTTCGGCATCCAGAAGCCAACCCAACACGCGATCAATCTCGCCAAGCAGATTGTGCGCGGCTGCGAGAAGCTTGCGGAAGCCGTTCACGGGATGCGCTCGGCCAAACACTACGAGCAGGTCATGCGTGATTGCATCACGGTGCATGAGGTTGAGAATGCGGCGGATGACATTCTCCATTCGGCGCTGGCCGAGTTGTTCGCGACCGAGAAAAACGCCATCGAAGTCATCAAGTGGAAGGATATTTACGAGACGATGGAAAAGGTCACCGACCGCCTGGAAGACGTGGCCAATGTGCTCCAAGGCGTCATTGTCAAGATGAGTTGAGCCGCGCGACGGGAGACCTGAATGTCCGCGTTCTTCACTGACCTGCTCCATATCATCCAGAGCCCCTACATCGCCCTGATTTTTTTTACGGCGCTCATCTTCGATTTTATCAACGGCTTCCACGACGCGGCCAATTCCATCGCAACCGTCGTGGGCACTCGTGTGCTGCGGCCATTTCAGGCTGTGCTCTGGGCGGCGTGGTGGAACCTTGCGGCGGCGTGGATCGGCGGCGTGCATGTCGCCAACGCCGTCGCGACATGGGTGCACGCGGATTACATCACCGTCGATGTCATTTTTGCCGGGCTGTTCGGGGCCATCGTCTGGAACCTGATCACGTGGTACGGCGGGATACCCTCGAGCTCATCGCACGCGCTGCTGGGGGGGTTCGGCGGAGCGGCGATCGTGCACGCCGCGAAGTGGCAGGGTGTCCTGGAAACGGGCAAAGTTGCGTTGACGGTCGAGTTCATCGTCCTTGCCCCGCTGATTGGTATGGCGTTGGGCCTATTCTTTGTGTTCATCGTGATGTGGGCTTTTCGCAAGGCTTCGCCCATCAAGATGGATCGCTGGTTCCGACGTGTACAACTCTGGACCGCCGCAGCCTATAGCCTGGGCCATGGCATGAACGACGCGCAGAAGACGATGGGTATCATTGCCGCATTGTTGTACGCCAGTATTTGGAAAAGTCAGCAGGCGGCGTTTGCCGCGGGAAAAGTGACGTTCCCATTTTGGATTGTGCTGGTTTGCAATTTGGCCATTGCGCTCGGAACGATGTGCGGTGGCTGGCGAATCGTCAAGACGATGGGCATGAGAATAACGAAGTTGCGACCCTACGATGGCGCGTGCGCGGAACTCGCGGCAGCAACATCGTTGTTTGGGGCGACAGCTCTGGGGGTTCCGGTCAGCACCACGCACACGATCACGGGCGCGATTATCGGCGTTGGAGCGGTTCACCGATTGTCCGCGGTGCGCTGGGGCGTGGCGCGTCGGGTGGTGTGGGCATGGGTGCTGACGATCCCGTGTTCGGCGGTGGTGGCGGCAGCGGTTTATTGGGTGCTGTCGCTCCTGCAGCACCACTAACTCTCAAGGCGCGTCCGCGAACCGGTACCCGACGCCTCGAACCGTCTCCACATAGTCGGCGGCCTTGCCCAATTTTTCCCGGAGCCGGCGCATATGCGTGTCCACCGTCCGCGTGTCCACGTCACCCTCGTATCCCCAGACATCGGTCAGAAGGCGGTCGCGCGACTGCACGCGGCCCCGCCGTTCCAGCAACGTGGCCAGTAGCTTGAACTCCGTGGCGGTCAGTTCCACCACCTTGCCTTTCAGCGTGACCTCGTGTTTGGCAAGGTCCACCGTGATGTCGGCAAACTTAAGAATTTCCGCGGGCGCGATTTTTCCGCTGGCCCGTCGCAACACGCCTTTCACGCGCAACGTCATTTCCCGCGGACTGAACGGCTTCGTCACATAATCGTCCGCGCCGAGTTCCAGCCCGACGACCCGGTCCACCTCCTCGGCCTTGGCTGTGAGCATGATGATCGGGATGTGGGCGGTCTTGGGATCAGCCTTCAAATGACGACACACCTCAGTGCCGTCCATCTGCGGCAACATCAGGTCCAACACAATCAGGGACGGCACTTCGTCGCGGGCTTTCTGCAGAGCGACAGCGCCATCGCGCGCGGTAAGGATTTTGTAGCCCGCCTTCTGGAGATTGTAGACCAGCAAGTCGAGCACATCCTGTTCGTCATCCACAATGAGAATGGTTTCTAGCATGGCGATACCCTGTAACGAACACGTCACGGCCCGACGACGCCACTGTTACAAATGTGTTACGAGCCCCACCGGGTAATGTCGACTTTCGAGGCCGCCGACGCCGTCGAACAAATAACCGCGCGAACAACTCAATCGAGTCGGCAACAATCTCCCGACTGCAGATCCTGCCGCCGGTGTTTATCACAGCTTGAAAGTGTGGGGAAGCAATTCTGAGAGCAGATGGATGCGGACACGGCGCAGGTTTCGTGAATCGGCGCAGATGACGAGGCAATCACCGAACTCCGCAAGCACCTGGCGGCAGGCGCCGCACGGGCTGAGCGCGACACTGGGCGCGACGACCGCGATCGCTTGGAATTGGCGATGCCCTTCGCTGACGGCCTTTCCCACGGCGACGCGCTCGGCGCAATTGGTCAGTCCGTAGCTCGCATTCTCGACGTTGACGCCGGTATACACATTCCCGCTCTTCGTGAGCAGCGCCGCGCCGACGCGGAACTTTGAATACGGAGCGTGCGCATTTCGCTGGGCCGCCTTCGCGGCGGCGATCAGCCTGCGAAATTTGAGAGAACTCGATTTCACAGCGCTCCGAGGAATTCGGTCAACAGTTTGGCGAGTTTCTCTTGTGCCAAGCGCCCCACTTCAAGAACTTCCTCGTGCGAGAGTTTCTTGCTGGAGATGCCGGCGGCGAGATTGGTGATACAAGAGATGCCGGCCACTTCGATGTTGTGGAAGCGCGCGAGGATGACCTCGGGCACCGTGCTCATGCCGACCGCGTCGGCGCCGATCCAAGCGAACGCCTTGACCTCGGCGGGCGTTTCGTAGCTCGGCCCGGTCGTGGCGAGATACACGCCGCGCCAGATGGAGACTTGCGATTTCTCCGCGGCGGCGTCGAGTTTCTCGCGCAACCGCGGCGAGTAGGCTTGCGACATGTCGATGAACCTGACACCACCGTTGCCGTTCATGTCGCCGATGAGTGGGTTGATCCCCATGTGATTGATATGGTCTTCGATGACCATGAGGTCGCCAGGCTTGTACTGCGGATTGATGCCGCCGGCTGCGTTGGTGACGATGAGAACCTTGATGCCGAACGCGTCAACCACGTGGATGGGATATGTGATTTCAGCGGGACTGCGTCCTTCGTAGCGGTGAAAGCGTCCGCTGAGGACCATGAGTTTCTTTCCGGCAAGTTCTCCGAAGATCATCTGCCCGGCATGGCCCGCGACTGTCGGCTTTGGAAAATGGGGAATCTCAGTGTACGGAATGACCGTCGGCTTGGCGACGCCCTTGGTGATGCCGCCCAAGCCCGAACCCACGACCAAGGCCACGTCCGGCTTGAAGCCGCCCAACTTCGACTCCAAAAACTCCTTCGTCTCCTTCACATTTGCCATCATCAGAATGAACCTCTCACTCAATCTTTTGTACGATCAACGGTAGTGGCGCGTCCACGGTTTTGTCTCCGATTTTGTACGCGTTCTGCACCATGCGCGCGGCTTCGGCGCCGCGTGTCTCGTCGTTGTAATGCATCATCATCAGCGGTTCGCCCGCGTTCACCGCGTCGCCGACCTTCTTCGGCTGCTCGAACCCGACCGCGAAATCGACTTTGTCCGCCGCCACCTTGCGACCACCGCCAAGCGCGATCACCGCGTAGCCGACCTGGTCGCACTCGATGGACTGCACGAAACCGGATTTTAGCGAGGCAATCGGTTTCTTCTGCCGGGCCGACGGCAATCGCTTCATGTCGTCGCAAACTTTGGCGTCGCCGCCCTGGGCCGTGATCATCTCGGCGAACTTTTTGAGCGCCTCGCCGCTGGCGAGTTTCTTTTGCAGCATTTGCCGGGCGTCTGCAACATTTTTCGCCACCCCCGCCATGAGCAACATCTCGGCGGAGAGCGCAAGCGTGACTTCCAACAGATCATTGGCGCCCGCCGAGCCATTCATCATCTCGATGCACTCGCGCACTTCGAGCGCGTTGCCGATCTGCTGGCCGAGCGGTTGGTTCATGTCCGTCTGCAACGCGCACACCTTCTTGCCGTAGCGTTTCCCGACCTCCACCATTGCCCGGGCCAGTTCCGCCGATGTCTCGCGGGTTCGCATGAACGCGCCGCTGCCCCATTTCACATCGAGCACGAGGCCGTCCACGTTTTCCGCGAGTTTCTTGCACATGATGCTGGCGACAATCAACGGTAGACATGACACCGTCGCCGTCACGTCGCGCAAGGCGTACAACTTCTTGTCGGCGGGCGCGATCTCGGCGGTCTGGCCGATCATGGCGCAGCCAACTTTGTCCGTGACACGCTGGAACTCGTCGAGCGAGAGGTTCACGCGGAAACCGGCGATACTTTCGAGTTTGTCGAGTGTGCCCCCCGTCGGGCCAAGTCCACGCCCGGAAATCATCGGCACCTTTACCCCGCAACAGGCAACAAGCGGTGCGAGAATGAGGGAAACCTTGTCCCCAATGCCGCCCGTGCTGTGTTTGTCGGCGTAGAAAATACCGGGTTGTCGCTTCCACTCGACGACCTTGCCGCTCTCGATCATCGCGCGGGTCAACCACATCGTCTCGTCGAAATTCATTCCCTGGAAACAAATCGCCATCGCCATCGCGGACATTTGATATTCCGGCAGTTCGCCGCTGGTGAATCCGTTGATGAAGAAACGAATCTCCTCTTCCGTCAGCGCATTTCCGTCGCGCTTCTTCTGGATGGTTTGTGCGGGGAGAAGCATCTTGTGATTTGGTGCCTAATTTGGCACACTTCGTTTCAGAAGCCGATTGTAGGGTGAGTTGTGAAAATGGCAACCGAATTAGACTTTTGAAGTGCTGCGGTTCATTGTGTCGAAGCAGGATCTAACTACACGCTGACTGTACTGGAAGGGTGAGTCATGAGTCTGGAAGACCATCTGATGCTTCGCAGCAAAGCAAGTATGTGCGTGATGCGTGGCTTCTTTATATGGTTTGGCATCTGGGGGGTAAGTTTCGGGCCCAAGGCGCATCGTAAGGCCGTCGCAGAAGGTAGGGCGCTACCTCGGAATATGAAATTCGTGAGATTGGCGGGAGTCTTGCTGATTGCAGTAGGGATTGTGTCGATCGCATCGGCACTCACGGGAGTGATCGGGGACTAGCTGCCAGTCCGACGACTGGTATTCAACGTCACCCCGCTAACATCTCGGCAAATTTCTTGTATAACGCCTTTAGTTTGTCGAGGTAGTAGTCGATGTTTTCGTCGCGGCGGGCGGGGTTGAAATCGGCGGTCGGTTTGCAATTGTCATACACGCTGACCCGTTTGCCGTCGCCGGTGACGTAGTAGGTGAGCTGGTCGCCGGGCTGGTAGACACGACCTGATTTAACGGCCAATTCGTACGGTGCGCTACGGTTGCGGGCCGATTTCGCAATCTTCTGCTGATAGGCATCGAGCGTGTCCTGCAGCGTTTCCGTTTTGGCAAGCATCTCAATGGGGAACTGGCCGCGTTCGATCTTCTGGCAATAATCCTCGTAAAGCTGCGGCACTTTCTTCGTGTCGCCCTTGAGCGCGAGCGTGAGCATGTCTTCGAGAAACTGGCGCTGGAATTTTTCCAGCCCGCGTGAGCGAAGCGCGGAGCCAGTGACGTGGAGCTTCCCGTCGCTGTCCAGCAGCGCGTAGTTCTTCATCTTGTAGCTGAACATCGCGGGGAACTGGCCGTCGATTTCGACATCGACGCCCTTCGGAAGCGCTTCCTGCAACTCGCGTTCGAGCGTTTGCGGATCGGCCTTGGGGGGCGGGACGAAATACAAGCCATCGGTATCGATCTCGATGACCTTCGCGCCGCGTTTTTGCAGCCAGTCGAGCATCGTCTTGAGCGTTTCGCGGCCTTTCGCGGTGACTTCCTCCGCCGCATTGAAATCGCCGAAGTGCGCCTGTGAGAAACCGAGATACCCGTAGAACGAGTTGATGAGAATCTTGAACGTCTGCTGCATCGCGTCGAGGTGCTGGCGTTGCGTCCCGTCTTTCGCAGTCTTTACGTCCGCCTTGGTTTGGAGGCGAAACCGGCGGAGGTCGCGCAGCAACGGCAGAAACAGGTTCAGGTCGTCGCCACGTGGTTTGATGTCGAACGCCAGCATCAACGACGGATACAGCGATTGCACGTCGCCATGCCACACGTTGCGGACAACGCCTTCCTGGAACAAATCCGTGTAGCCGCCCGCAAACGGACGCGGTTCGCCGAACTGCGGGATGCTCTGCTGCTGGTGCAGATACTCGCGCAGGAACAGCGCATTGATTTTCGTCGCGTTCCCGCGCACGACTACGTCCTGATAGCTGTAAGGAAAGATTTGCGCCTGGACGAAATAACTCGGGCTGAGCAGGTCGCTGATCTTTGCCGCCGCCGCCGCCCCGGTTTCCTTCACGCCGAAATGCGCCGCGACTTCCTCCAGTTCGAAGCCTTCCAGTTCGCGCGTGGACACGTCGTAAAAGATGGTGAGCAGAAACGTGTCCACCACGTGGCGGCCATGGATTTCGTGTTTCGGGTACTGGATGGTACGCTCGGCGATTTGCACCCGCGACTGCCGTACCCGAAGAATGGACCCGTCGCGGCCGAGTTTCAGCGGCACGCGGGCCAGGCGGGCTCGCGCGTTAAGTTGTGTCAGCGCCCCGCGGAAAATGTCATGGCCTTCGAGCACGTCGGGATCGCGCTCGCGAATCGTCTCGACGAATTTCTTGAGAATCTGGCTTTCGGTACCGGTCAGTTCCAGTTGCCAACCGCGACTATCAGCAAGTTGTAAGGCATTCAACGCATTGTCGGGGGCGGAGATGGTTGCCAACTGCAGGCGGTGAAGCTGGTCGAACCGCATTCCCTTGAACGACGTGCGGCCGGTGGTCATCAGATACTGTTGCCCGGGGTCATTGACGGCGAAGTGGAGCGTGGGACCAAGAAACTTGCGCGCCTGCTGAAAATCCGTCCATGACAGAAATCTTGCCAGGAACTTGAAGGCGCCGCTGCCTTGCAACGGCACATACTCAACTTTGCGGTCGAACCCCTGCAAGTGGACCTGCTCGGGAAGCCAAAGGAACGGCAGGAACAGCTGCGTTTCCGTCGTGAGTTTGCCGTCGAGCCGGCGGTACACGGTGATTGCCGAGTCGCCCGCCAGTTCGGCGCTGACGATGGACGTGGTATCGTCGCGCCCGAAAAGCACCTGGTTCTCGGCGAAGGGGGCCACGCTCGGTTTCACGCTGTCACTATAACAAAAACGGCCTGTTCCGAAAACTCTCGGAACAGGCCGTCGCGGAAAACGGTGGTGTTACCTTATGTCGCCCCAGCAAAATATCAGGTGATACACGTTGGTAAAGAAATGGCCGAGTTGTTGAACAAAGCAACCGATGGGGCCAAGGTCGTTCACATTCCCACCCTGAATCGTGCCGCCCGAGTGAATCATGTCCGCCTGCGCGGCCAATTGGCAAAGCTGCTGCTCGCTAAGCTGCGACAGGCGGGCGTGCGCCTGTTGGCTGCTCAGGCCGGAGGCCCGCAGATGGCTTGCCACGATTTGCTCATTGAGCATCGCATCGACCTTCTGATACGCGGTGGACGCGGCGGCAGATTCGACGGATTCGCAGGGGGCAGCAAAAGCTGAGGACGCGCCGATGACGACTACAACGACCACAGACAGTGCGGCAAAACGTGAAGTATTCATGATCATGGCCTCCGTAGAACTGCCGTAAACTATAACTGAAGCCATGTATTGCACAAGGAAATTTTCTTCCGTTTCATGAAAATAGGAAATAGTGCGGAAAAATGTTCAGTGTGCCGTTGACGGAGCGGCCTTGGCAGGCTTGGGCACGGTCGCTGAGGCCATCTTCTGACAGGTGGCGTTCAGAAACTCGATGGAGGCACGGGCGATGTCCGCGGCGCGATGACTATCGCGCGGGAGTTCCACGTTGACGAGCCCCGTGTATTTATTGTCACTGAGCACACGGAGGATGGCGACGAAATCCAGTTGGCCTTCGCCGAACATAAGATGTTCGTGCTTGCGGTCCCGGATGTCTTCGAGATGGATATTGCGGATGTGGTTGTTAAACTTGCCGTAGACCTGCCGGAACGGTGCCGTCTCGGTGCAAAACACGTGGCCAATGTCCATCGTCAACCCAAAGCGCGCGCTGGCGAGGTGCTTCTTGAGCACTTCGAATTTCGCCATGTCGTCGACCAACATGCCCGGCACGGGTTCGAAGGCCAGTTGCACGCCGCGGCGCTTGGAGTGCTCCGCGAGTTGCAGACAACCTGTGACGAGCCAGTCCCATGCTTGATGTTCGGAGACCTCAGGATCGCGCGCGCCGGACCAGAAGCTGACGCATTCGGCGTGCAGATCGGCAGCGATATCGACCGCACGGCGCAGGAACTCCAGCCGAATCTGGCGGCCCTCGTTGCTGATCAGCGCGGGATACTGGTCGCGCTGTGGGTTGAGGAGGTAATGCGCGCCGGTTTCGATCACGACGCGGAGTTGCAATTTCTCCAGGAGTTGGCGCAGGCGGTTGAGGTCGGCGGGTTCGAATGTGAACGGGTTGCAATGATAGTTGTCCAGCGTCAGCGCTACACCGCGATAGCCGCAGTCGGCGATGATCTCCAGCGCGTCTTCGAGCTTGTGGTGCGCAAACCCGTTCGTGTTGTAACCGAAAGTCAGATTCATCTCGTCTCTCTCGAATGACGGCTCGCCTTGGTTAATCCGGCTCGAAAAATAGCGTGAGTCGGCTGGATTTGCCAGAGTAAACGAGCGCCTGACGAATCACCCGGGCAAGAGCTAACCCACTGGACCGATTCTTCCGAATGTGCGGGTTCTTTGCCAGTGGAATCGGACTGGAAATCCGCGGGCAGCTTGGCGACAATACCACCCCCATGCACGGGAAACCTCTCAAAGTCCTTTCCACCATCGTCGTGGTGCTGGCGCTCCTGTTCCCGTTTCTGCTGGCGCTGGAAAGAATCTCCGAATCCGACACGTTTTGGCATCTGAAGACCGGTGAGTGGATTATAGCGCACGGAACAGTCCCACGCTTCGATCCGTTTTCGGCGATCGTCAACGGCAAGCCGTGGTTCGATTGGGAATGGTTGTTCCAGGTCGGGATGTACGTGGTGTACACGTGGGGCGGGTTCAACGCCCTGGTGATTGGAAAGGCGATCATTGTCTTTTTGACAGGGATCGTGCTTTTTGTCGCGAGTCGTCGCAATGGAGCGGGCGTGGCGCTCGCCGGGGTGCTGGTGATGGCGGCAGGCGTGGCGGCGCGCGAACGACTTGAGGTGCGACCGGATGTGGTGATGTTCCTGTTTGCGGCATTGACGGTCGCGCTGCTGGAGTCAGCGCGGCGCGGGAAGCCGTATTCACTGCTTTGGCTGCCGTTGCTGCAGTTGGTGTGGGTGAACGTGCACGGCTCGTTTCTGCTCGGGATCGCGATCACGGCAATTTACGGTTTGGTACATGGGATCGAGTTTGCGGCAAGAAAACAATGGCGTGGCGCACTACTGATCGCGGCGGTCTTGCTGCTGTCATGCGCGGCGTGTTTTGTAAACCCCTTCGGTATCCAACTGGTACGGCACGCCATCGAGCAAACGGGAAGTTCAAGTCCGTCGGGCACGATTGGGGAGTGGCAGCCGACACGGTTGGTGTTGCTCACGGAACCGAACTGGGCGGTGTGGGTATTCTGGTGGTTGTTTTGGCTGAACCCGGTGGTGTTGATCGCTGTACTGGCGATCAAACGTCGCGAGTTTCCCTGGGCCCATGCGCTGGTCGTAGCGGCGATGAGTGTGCTCGCCTTGCGGGCAAACCGATTCACAGCGTTGTATGCGGTGGTGACCGCGCCAATTCTGGCGCACGGGCTGGCGGCGCTGCGCGCGCGGATCGCAGGAAAGCAGCGCTCGGACTGGGGTGAAGCAACCGCGGGGATTGTCGCAGGAGTCACGGCGGCGTTCTTGATTTTTGTGGTGATGACGAATCGTTGGGCGGTCGCGGAGAATCGGCCGGCGAAATTCGGCCTGGGCGTGGACGAATCGGTTGTGCCGATGCGGGCGTTGGCGATGATGGCGAAGCTGCCGCCGGGATTGAACCTTTTCAATACGTTCCTATCCGGGGGGCCACTGATTTGGAAAGCGTATCCACAATGGCAACCGTTTTGTGACGGGCGCGCGAATCTGTACGGGCGCGAGTTTGTGGATCAATACCGGCGGGCGATGTTCGACCCTGTGGAATGGGAGAAGTGGATGCGTGAACGATCAGTGTCGGTGGCGTACATCCAGTACGGCACGGCGGACGACCGCACCTTACTGCGATATTTGGTGAAAAGCCATGTGTGGGACCTCCTCTATTTCGACCACGCGGCCTGTATCTTTGTGTACCAGAATTCGTGGGCCAAATTGCGCGCTGACAAGAAACTGGCGGATTACAAGCCAGTTCGGGTGACAGACCCGAAGGCAGCGCTGGCTTACGCGCGCCAACTTGCGGACGAGACGGCGGACGGGGATTCGTACCGCCGCGCACGGGTGGTGACGACGGTGGGGGATTTTCTGATGGCGATTGGCGCGGTGGATACTGCCCGGACATTGTTTGAGGACGCGGTCGCCACCAATCCAAGGCCTTCGGAGGCGTGGATGAACTTGGCGGTCATCCGTCTTGATGAGGGAAATGGGAAAGAGGCGATGGAGGCGACGGGAAAACTGCTGGCGATGAATCCGCGATATTTCTACGCGCGCTTGTTGCAGGCGCAAGTGGAAGCTACCGAAGGCGATCTCGACGCGGCAGCGGCGGATGTGGAGACGGTGCTAGGTGAGCAGCCACATTCAGCGCAGGCGTGGCTGTTACGGGCGCAGTTGGCGGCGCGGCAGGGCGACCGTCCGGCGGCGATCCGGGCGCTGCAGCGCACGGCGGCGGAGCAGGTGGAGGATGCGCATTTGTACCTGTTTCTGGGGCAATTACTCAGGGCGGAGGGTCGGACGAACGAAGCGGTCGCGGCTTACGAAAAATGCCTGCAACTCTGGATCGGTCCGTCCCAACAGCGGGAGCAAATTGAGGCCGAGTTGGTGAAATTGCGCACTCAAGCGCGGAAATGAAATCGGGCAAATCACACTTGCGCGCACCGGATTTTCTTATATTGTTTCGACGCGAACGATTGGAAAGGGGGCGAAGCAAGGATGGAAGAGATCACTTGCCCGAACTGCAACGTGGACGTGGAGTCCGAAGAATTGCGGCGGAACAATCTACGCTGTCCGACGTGCGGTTTCGATTTGAGCGACACGGGAGACGTGGAAGACCTCGTTGAGGACGACGAGATCGACGACGAGGAGGAGGAAGAGGAAGATGAGGAGGACGAGGAGGATAAGAAAGAGTGACGCGGGCCACTCGACACCTTCTTCGTGGTGCTGAATGATCATTCAAACGTTCGAAGCGGGCCCGGTTGCGACCAACGGGTATCTGGTTGCCGACAAAGAGGGCGGGAAAGCCGTGGTGATTGATGCACCCCAAGGGGTCGCGCTACTGATGATCGAGCAGGCCCGGAAGTGGAACACGCCGATCGTTACCCTCGTCAACACGCATGGCCATTGGGATCACGTCCTCGACAACGCCGAGTTGTTGCGACGGACAGGCGCCAAGTTTGGCATTCATCGGGACAGTGCGCCACTACTGACTCTCCCGCAGGCGCAGTATTTCGGCTTGGATTTCGAGATGGAACCCACGAAGCCGGATTTCTTTCTCGAAGAGAGCCAGCCGTTGGATGTCGGTGAACTGAAATTCGAAATCCTGCATTGTCCGGGGCACTGTCCCGGCAGCGTGGTGCTGTTTGAGCGGAAGCAGCGCGTAGTGTTTGTGGGAGATGTGCTGTTCGCAGGCTCTGTGGGACGCACGGATTTACCGGGCGGCAGTCATGAGGAATTGATGCGTTGCATTCGCGAGAAGTTGGTACCGCTCGGGGACGACGTGCAGGTGCTGGCGGGCCACGGAGCGGTTACGACGATCGGTGAAGAGCGTCGGACCAACCCGTTTTTGGCTAGGGGATAATCATCAAAACCCCGAAAAATCAATAGTTGCAAGGTTTCCGGCGCTTTTGTACTATCCGTTGAACCCTGAACCAAGGAGATAAACAAGGAGATTTATGGCAAAGTTGACGAAGTCACAGGTTTTAGGACAACTCGCGGACAAGACCGGCGTGTCAAAGAAAGCGGCGGGTCTGTTCATCGATGAGTTGGTCAAGCTGGCGTACAAGGAAGCAAAGAATTCCTTCACGATTCCCGGTCTGGGCAAGATCGTGCTCGTGAATCGCAAAGCTCGTATCGGCCGCAATCCGGCCACGGGCGCGCAAATCCAGATACCGGCCAAGCGGGTGGTGAAGTTCCGCATCGCAAAGGCGGCGAAGGACGCGATTCTCGGCGGGAAGTAATCTGCAAGAGTTCGAAAGTTCGAAGGGCGGCTGTGTCACTCACAGTCGCCCTTCGCATTTTCACGGGGGGATTGACTACCTGGCGGATTTTTTCGTGAACGCCGTGATATCGGGAATGCCGGCCGCGCGCGCCGCATCCACAATGGCCACGACCGTACCATAGCTGACGGTCCTGTCGGCGGAGAACTGGACCTGTAATTTCGGATCCTGCTGTTTCGCTTGGCGCAAGATGCCTTCGAGCGCGCTCAAGTCAACGGGTTTGTTATCAACGTACACCTTTTCGTCGGAGCCGACCGCGATCGAGATGCGCTGGATTTTCTCACGGCCAACCTCCTCGGCGGTTTTGGCCTCGGGCAGTACGAGCTTCACGGCGGTGGGTGAGTTCGCGCGAAACGTGGTGGTGGCGATGAAGAAGATCAGCAAAATAAACAACACATCCACCAGATTGATGAGGCGGATTGCCGGTGGACGCTGGGTTTTGGCTGGATCGAAGATGCGCATGGCCGGTCAGGAAGAGGAACCGCGGTACAAGCGCGTGAGCAGTTCGTTGGTATGACGCTCCAACTCCAACACGAGCACCTCGATGCGCCGGCGCAGATACATATAGGCAATCAGCGCCGGAATGGCGATCCCGAGTCCGGTCATGGTGGCGGTCAACGCTTCGTAAATGCCGCGCGAAATCATAGTCGGATCGCCGAGGCCCTTCTTGGCCACGTCCTCGAACAACTTCACCATACCGATGACCGTGCCGAGCAACCCGAGCAAAGGTCCCAGCTCAGCGATCAGCGACAGTGTGGTCAATCCCCGCTCCATGCGCCCGACAATCTGCCGTGCGAGCGCCTGCATCGCCTCGACGTTTTCAGTTTTCGGCAGTGACGCGTGAGCGAACACCGCCTGCACCAGCCTGCCGAGCACGGTCGTATCCGTTTCGCTGAGGACGCGCACGGTCTCTGTTTGCTCCGGTGTTGCGGGACGCTTCTCGACCGCCTGGGCCAGCGCGGGCGAAATGATGCGGCGGCGCTGGAGCGCCCAGGTGCGTTCCAAGATGATGGCCAAGCCCGCGATGGAGCAGACCAACAGCGGCCACATGGCGAGACCCCCTCGAAAAAACCATTCCGGCATGAAACTCCTCCGTTGTTAATAATAGAAGGTAAAACTTGCCTCGCGTGGTTCCTTCCCAACCAGCGCGCGCAGATTGTCAGGCAACGGGTCGAACGGACCAGATTCTATGATGGCTTTCTCGCAAAACAACGCTAAAATCTGTCCGGCGGTATTGTCCGTGATCTCCATGACGGTGTTTCCATACTGGTTCCTTTTCAGGGTGCCGTCCTCCATGAGATAAAAGTGCAGGGTGACTGTTCCCGCCCGTTCATACATGCCGAAGCGGTCGATCAACTGGTACCAACGACTTTGCACGGCCAGGAATATCTTCTTGTCGTATGCGCCAAACGGGCTTTCCTCGACATTGAACGCCGCGACGCCCGTGCGGGAGACACCCACGGCGGTGAGGTGTGCCTTGCGGCCGATCATCTCGCGACCCGGTGTGCCGGGTTCGCTGGCAACCGCAGGCACGCCGCCTTCCCCCGCCATGGCCGGAGTGTTGGGGACCTCCGGACTCGTCGCGAGGGCTGGCTGGATCTCCGTCTTTGGCGCCATGGCTATCTTCTGTTCTTCGACAACCTTGACGCCGAGCGGGGCGATTTGCTTGGGCTGTTCCTGGGGTTTTGGCTGAGACTGCGAGGCTGTTTGTGCGACTGGTGGAGGCGTGGCGCGGCCCGGCGCACCGGGCGAGCCGGGTTGGACAACCAATGGAGCCGCGGCACCTGATTGCGTTGGCACATCCACCGAGTTGTTCATCACGCGCGTTTCCTTGCCTTCCAGGTACGGGGTTTCGCCTTCCTTGCCGGTCGGGTTGTGGGGATTGGCGGCGACAGTCGACTTATCCGAATAATACTTTGCATCCTTCGGTTTTTCGCCGGTGACTTGCGAGGCGTCCGTCTCGATTAACTGCTGGGCTTGCTTTTCGTTCTCCCGTTGGGCTTTCGTCCGCGAATCATCCACGTCCACAAACGTGATCGTCTGCACCGGTGGGGTTGCCGGTCTCTGAGGCAGATGTACCACGCTCACGATTCTTGCCAGGGAGGAAAGCAATGGCAGTTTCAACAGGACCCCACGGTACTGCCAGCCGCCGAATGAGAGCACGTGCAACATCAGCGACACCAGTAGTGCGATCTCGAAATTCAGGTTTTCGCGGTACATGGCCATCAACATGATAGCAGATCGTGTTCCGCCATCAACCCTCGCAATCCGGTTCCTCCATTCGTCCGTTGCCGTGTGCCGTCCCGACGATTCTTGCTATGCGCCTCGAGAAAAGCGGCTAGGGGAACGAATCAGCGCGGCTATGTATATGCGATGCCGCAGTCCAGTCAGGGCCAGGGCCGACCGGTTCGGACGGTGGCCCACGGGGTTGATTGGCATGACAGGGAAAGAGGGGTGCACGCGCATCGAAGAGAAGAGTAGTTGACCATTCATTCCAAGTGGATAAATTGCCCATCGAGTGGCAGGAGCAACACAGGACTTAAAATGACTTGGAAGTTCTTCGCGAAGTGGTTCGCGGGACATTCGAACTTCTCGGAATAGCGGAGCCTGAACCGGCATCCGTGTGATCAGGCCGGTTGCTTTTCCTCTATTTTGAATTACTGAGTAACTATTGAAGTTGGAGACGACTATGGACATGCAAGTGGCTGGAATACGATCGCAGCATCCCAATCCGGGCAAGGGCGTATCGGCCCATTCCCAAGACACTTTATCATCAACAGATGTTGGGACTTCATTGGAAGGCATGGCGCGACCAGCACCTCGTTCGGCCGCGATGATCAAACGCATGTCGATGATGTTGGGCGCGGCACTTCTCTTCATTGCGGGGATCGCAGCGTGGAAGGTGACACAAGTGCGCGCGGCGATCGCCCAAGGCGCGAAATTCGCACCGCCCCCTTCGGCGGTTACCACGGCGGTGGCGAAGAAGGAGCGGTGGGAGCCCTCTTTGAGCGCGGTGGGATCATTGCGGGCGGTCAACGGCGTTACCGTCAGCACCGATTTGGCGGGCATAATCTCGGAGATCTCCTTTCAGTCCGGCACCCCCGTGAAGAAGGGTGAGATACTGGTCAAACTCGACACCAAGCAGGAAGAGGCGCAACTGCGCTCGGCCAAAGCCCGTCGTGATTGGGCGAACGTGACTCTCGAACGTCAGCGCAGTCTCGTCGCTTCCGGCGCCGCATCCAAATCCGACTACGATTCTGCGGAAAGTGAGTATTTGCAGGCCGTGGCAGCGGTTGACGATGCGCAGGCGTTGATTGCGCGCAAAACCATCGCGGCACCGTTCGATGGGCTGCTGGGGATTCGACAGGTGGACCTTGGCCAGTACTTGAATGTGGGCGCTCCTGTCGTGCAACTCCAATCCATTGATCCGATCTATGTCGAGTTCGCGCTTCCACAGCAAAACCTGGAGCAGATTGCTGTCGGAAAGAAACTACGCCTCAAAGCGGCCGGGATCACTGGCGATGAATTCACCGGTGAGATCACCGCAATCGATTCACGCCTGGATGAAGCCACGCGCAATCTGATGGTCCAGGGCACGGTGGCGAATGCGGAAGGCAAGCTGCGGCCCGGCATGTTCGTCAATGTCGAGGTGCTCCTGCCGGAGAACGAGGTGATTACCGTTCCGTCGTCATCCATCAGCTACGCGCCTTATGGCGATTCGGTGTTCATCGTCAGGGGAAAACAGGGAGCGGACGGCCAGGCGAGTAAGGAAGTGGAGCAGCAGTTTGTGAAGCTCGGCCCGAATCGTGGCGACCAGGTCGCGATTATTTCCGGGATCAAGGAAGGCGATGAGGTGGTGAGTTCCGGCGTCTTCAAACTGCGCAGTGGGATTCCCGTAGTGGTGAACAACAGTGTTCAACCCGGCAATGAGACAAACCCGAACCCGCCCAACATGTGAGCCACGGCACCGGCAAGCCACCGCATGAATTTCACCGATCTATTCATCCGCCGCCGGTTGTCGCGACGGTCGTCAATCTGATCATCCTGTTGGCGGGGTTCCAGGCAATCCGCACGCTGAACGTGCGGCAGTACCCACGCAGCGATATCGCCGTCGTGACCGTCCGGACGACTTACGTCGGCGCGAATGCCGATCTGGTGCGCGGATTTATCACCACGCCGCTCGAACGCGTGATTGCGAGCGCCGACGGGATTGATTACATCGAATCGCAAAGCGCGCAAGGCCTCAGCACCATCACGGTGCATTTGAAGATCAATTACGACAACAATGCCGCGCTGACACAAATTCAGGCGAAGGTCGCCCAGGTGCGCAACGATCTGCCGCCGGAGGCTGAAGCCCCTGTTATCGAAATCGAAACCAGTGACAGTCAATTCGCGGCGGCCTATCTAAGCTTCTATTCCAAAGACCTCGACCAGAATCAAATCACCGATTACCTGACGCGCGTGGTCCAGCCAAAACTGACCGCCGTGAGCGGGGTCCAGCGTGCCGACATCCTCGGCGCCCGGACGTTTGCCATGCGCGTGTGGCTTAAAGCCGACCGTCTGGCGGCGCTGAACATCTCGCCGTCCGAAGTACGCGCGGCGCTGGCGGCCAATAATTACCTGTCGGCGGTCGGCGCGACGAGGGGCTCGATGATTTCGGTGAACCTTACTGCCAATACCGACCTTCGCACCGCCGAAGAATTTCGCGAACTTGTGGTCCGCGAGCACGACGGCATCATTGTCCGCTTGAAGGATGTTGCCGATGTCGATCTCGGCGCGGAAAGCTACGATCAGGACGTCCGTTTCTCCGGCGAGAGAGCGACATTTATGGGGATCTGGGCGCTTCCCACGGCCAACTCACTCGATGTAATCAAGGCGGTGCGGGCCGAGCTTCCGGCCATTGAACGGCAGCTGCCCGCCGGGATGCGGGTGGGGATTCCGTACGACTCGACCAAGTACATCAACGACGCGCTGCACGAAGTGACCCACACGTTGATTGAAACGCTCGTGATCGTGGTCATCGTCATTTTTCTTTTCCTGGGATCGTTCCGCTCCGTGCTGATCCCGGTCGTGGCGATCCCGATTTCACTCGTGGGCGCCGCCTTCCTGATGCTCGTATTCGGTTTCACGTTGAACCTGTTGACGCTGCTGGCGATTGTCCTTTCGGTCGGTCTGGTCGTGGACGACGCGATTGTGGTCGTAGAAAACGTGGAGCGCCATTTGCACGAAGGGTTGACTCCGTACACCGCCGCCATCAAGGGCGCGCGCGAATTGTTCAGTCCCATCATTGCGATGACGATCACCCTGGCGGCCGTGTATGCGCCGATCGGATTTCAAGGCGGGCTGACCGGTGCCTTGTTCCGCGAATTTGCCCTGACGCTCGCGGGCGCGGTCGTTGTCTCGGGTGTGGTCGCCATCACGTTGTCCCCGATGATGGCGTCGAAGCTCCTCCGCGCCGGGGGGTTTCACACGGGGTTCGCGGGCATGATCAACCGCCATTTCGACATCCTGCGACGAAAATATATCCAAATCCTGACGAATACACTCAACTGGCGCCCGGTCACGCTGACCCTGTCGGTGATTGTCATTGTTTTGATAGTGCCATTCCTGCTGTTTTCACAACGCGAGTTGGCGCCCAAAGAAGATCAGGGCGTGGTGTTCGGCATTGTCCAAGCCGCGCCGAATTCCACGATCGACCAGACGGCGCGGTTTACCGAAAAGGTGAACGACGTGTTCCAATCGCTGCCGGAAACGGAGAACACCTTTCAGCTCACCCAGCCGGACGGCGGCTTCTCCGGCATGGTGACCAAACCCTGGAGCGAGAGGAAGCGCACGACCGAACAGATACTCGGGGAAGTATTCGCAAAGGTCAGTGCCGTCCCCGGCGTCCGCGTCATCGCCACGACGCCGGCCCCGCTGCCGGGTGGCGGACAATTCCCCGTCGAGTTCGTGATCGCCTCGACTGCGGAGCCCCGTGAACTCATCGATTTCGCCAACCAACTTGTCACCAAAGCGCTGGCCAGCGGTGTTTTCGTGTTTGCGGACACGGACTTGAAGTTTGACCAGCCCCAGACGGAAGTCGTCTTTGACCGGGATAAAGTCGCGACGCTGGGTGTGAATCTGTCGCAGGTCGGCCTGGATCTCGGCACGATGTTGGGAGGCGATTTCGTTAATCGCTTCAGCATCGAGGGACGGAGTTACAAGGTCATCCCGCAAGTGTCACGCGTCCAACGCCTCAACGCGGATCAGTTAAAGGACTTCTACGTCAGCGGGCCGAATGGAAAACTGGTTCAACTTTCCACGTTTGCGACCTTGAAGACAACCACCGAACCGAGGGCGATCTATCGTTTCCAGCAACTGAATTCCGTGAAGGTTCAAGGGGCGATTACGCCGGGCAAGACGCTCGATCAAGCCTTGAAAGTGCTCGAACAGGAAGCCGCGAAGATCCTGCCCCAGGGCTACACGATCGATTATGCCGGGGAAGCGCGGCAATTGCGCGTGGAGGGAAACAACCTGAACACAACCCTGATCCTTTCCCTCATTCTAATCTTCCTCGTCCTGGCTGCGCAGTTCGAGAGTTTCCGCGATCCCCTCATCATCCTGCTGGGCTCGGTGCCGCTGGCGCTTTCGGGGGCGCTCCTGTTCAGCTTCCTCGGATTCACGACACTGAACATCTATAGCCAGATCGGGTTGATCACCCTGGTGGGGCTGGTTTCCAAGAACGGAATCCTCATCGTGGAATTTGCCAACACGCTGCAGAAGTCCGGCGCAACCAAACTCAACGCTGTTATCCAGGCTGCCGGGACCCGGTTGCGTCCCATCTTGATGACGTCGGTGGCGACCGTCGCGGGCCATTTCCCACTGGTGTTGGCCAAGGGGCCCGGTGCCGGTTCACGAAACAGCATCGGGACCGTGCTTGTCACCGGGATGATGGTGGGAACGCTGTTTACGTTGTTCGTCGTGCCGTCCATCTATATGCTGCTGGCCCGCAACCATGCGGCAGGCCGAAAGACAAGTGACATCGACGAGGTAGTTCAGGAAACGGAATCCGAGCGCATTGCGGGAGTCGCCACCGTCTGACCCGACCGCCTTTTCCCTCAGAGCACGCCCAATCGTTCGAAGGTCGCCCGCAATCTCTCGGTGGGCAGACCCATGACGTTGCTGTAGCTGCCCTCGATGCGCTCGACAATGCCTGCTCCGTGTTCCTGGATGGCGTACGCGCCCGCTTTGTCGAGGGGGTTGATTTTGCCGAGGTACTCGGCGATTTGCGGGCGCGTGAGCGGCCACATCCAGACGCGGGTCGTGTCGGCAAACGTCAGTTCCGTGTCGAGCGGGCGATGCACGAGACAAACGCCTGTGATGACCTCGTGTCGTCGCCCCGCCAATTGCCCGAGCATGTCCTGCGCCTCTTCACGGTTGCGCGGCTTGCCGAAGGGTTTTCCGTCGAGCACCACAATCGTGTCCGCGCCGATCACCATCGACTCGGGATGTCGGCCGGCGACGGCCCGCGCTTTGCGTTGCGCGTTGTGCATCGCCAGGACGTCGGGCGCGGCGCCGCCGAGCAGCTCTTCGACCCCATCGGGCCGCACCACGATGAAGCGCAATCCCATCTCGCGGAGCAGGTGCTCGCGGCGCGGGGAGGCGCTGGCAAGGATGATTTGGGGTTTGTCGGATGTCATTTATGCGGTATCGTTGGCTCAGGAATATGGGAATTTCACCGACCAAAGTCGAGCACCTCTATGTGCACGTCCCGTTTTGCGCGGCGAAGTGCAACTACTGTGCGTTCTACTCCGAGGCGGGCAGCGCGGCCAAGATGGAGGGTTACGTCGACGCGGTGGTGCGCGAACTTGCGGGCTTCGCCGCGCAACTTGCACCGCAAGACGATCTTTTTTGGCGGCGGGACGCCGAGCCTGCTGCCCGTGCCGCTGATGCGCCGCATTTTGGAAGCTGTCGGCAAGGCGTGCGCGGCGAGCCGGCCATCGGAGTGGACCATCGAATGCAATCCGTCGACGGTTTCGAGCGGGAAAGCGAAGTTGTTCCACGAGTTCGGCGTCAACCGCATCTCGATGGGCGTGCAATCGCTCGATGACGAGTTGCTGGAGAAACTGGGACGCGTCCATTCGGTGAGCGAGGCCATCGGATCGTACGAAAAATTGCGCGCGGCGGGTTTTGACAACATCAATCTGGATTTGATGTTCGGGCTGCCGGGTCAGACGATGGAACATTGGCGCGGAACGCTGCGCAAGGCGTTGGAGCTTCAGCCCGAACACATCTCGACGTATTGCCTGATTCTGGAAGAAGACACGCATTTCTGGTCGCAACTCCAGAAGGGGTTGATCAAGCCGGATGAAGAACAGGAGTTGGCGATGTATCAGACGGGCATCGAAACCCTCGCCGCCGCGGGTTACCGCCAGTACGAGATCAGCAATTTCGCGAAGACGGGCCGCGAATGCGCGCATAACATTGCGTATTGGGAAGGCAAGGACTACATCGGGCTCGGTCCGAGCGCCTGCTCGACGATTGGCAACCAGCGCTGGCAAAACGCGCCCGACACCGACCGCTATGTCGCCGCCATGCGCAACGGCGAACGGGCGTTGGCCTACGAGGAACCGCTGACGCCGGAGTTGCGCGCAGCCGAACGCGCCGCGTTCGGCATGAGAATGAACGCGGGCGTGCCCGCCAAGTTGGTTCGAGGCCGTTGGGACAAGGAGATTACCGAGTTGCTGTCCGCCGAACTCGTGCAGTGGCGCGACGGCCGCCTCACGCCCACCGCGCGCGGCATCCTGTTCGCCGACGAAGTCGCCGCGCAGTTTGTGTGACCAATAACAAATGTTACAATGATCAGACCTGACCCCAATTCCGTGAATGCGAATCACTCCGGAATCATTCCGATTGTCCTGAGCCACGTCTCCACCAACTGAGGCCATCCCGCAATCGGAAACTTCGTGCGTCGCAGCCCGAACGCATGCCCGCCCTGTGCATACAAATGCATCTCCACAGGAACCCCGGCCTTCTTCAGCCCAATGTAATAAACCAGCGACTGTTCGACACCGTCCACGTGGTCATCCTCCGCCTGTAATATAAACGTAGGCGGTGTATTGGTGGTGACCGGAACATTCGGATTCAACTTAAAACCCTCATCGTCGTTCCACAGATGTCCCGGATAACAGGCTATCGCAAAATCCGGGCGGCAGCTTTCCTTGTCGGCCGCATCCACCGCCGGATACGAACGCTTGTCAAAATGCGTGCTCGTTGCCGCCACCATATGTCCGCCGGCCGAAAAGCCGATCACCCCAATCTTGTGCGGATCGATATGCCATTCGGCGGCGTGAAAGCGCACCAGCCCCACCGTCCGCTGTGCGTCTTCCAACGCCGGTGGTGACTCCCCATACGGCCCCACTCTCTTCGACCGGCACGCGGTATTTCAAGAGCACCGCAGTGATGCCTCTAGAGGTCAGCCAATCACAAATCTCCGTGCCTTCAAGATCCATGGCCAGACATTGGTAGCCTCCGCCAGGAAACACGACTACCGCGACACCCGTATTCATTCCCTTTGGCGAATAGACCGTCATCGTCGGCTGCGAGACATTGTTCGCTATTACGCGCGGCTTGCCGGCTATCAGGTCCGTTGTTGTCGTAGAGTTCTCCGGCCTTGGGACCGGCTGAGGATCGGGCACGACCCCCGGCCATATTGGCACTTGCGTATGTCCCGGCGATGGCTGCCAAACATTCGTCTGCGCGCTCAGACCGCCGCATGCAAACACCACACAGAGAGCAAAGATCAAATGGTTCATCACAAGCCGGGAGATGACAGAACCGGGCGCGTGCTGTCAAGCACGAGGCTGTTTCCGAAGAAAAGGAATGTGCCGCGATCTCGTAGGCAATCACGCCCTTCTTGATATGTTTTCGAGCAATATCGCAACAGGTCCAGCAAGATTGGGTGCGACAGGCGCGCGCATGTGGAGTAGATTCTCTCCGACCTTTAACTCAAAGACAGGAGTTCAAGAAATGCAAAAGCGCAGACTTGGAAAAAGTAACCTGGAAGTCTCGGCGGTCGGACTCGGCTGCATGGGAATGAGTTTTTCCTATGGCCCGCCCAAAGACAAGAAGGAGATGACGTCTCTGCTTCGGGCAGCCGTGGAACGCGGCGTCACATTCTTTGATACCGCCGAAGTGTACGGCCCGTTCACCAACGAGGAACTCGTCGGCGAAGCCCTCGCTCCATTCCGCAAGCAGGTGGTGATCGCTACCAAGTTCGGGTTCGACCTCAGTGGCAGTGACAATCGGCCGGGTGCGCCGGGTCTGAACAGTCGGCCGGAGCACATCAAGCAAGCCGTCGAAGGCTCGCTCAAGCGGCTCAAGGTCGAAAAAATCGATTTACTTTATCAGCATCGGGTTGACCCGAACGTGCCGATTGAAGACGTGGCGGGCGCGGTGAAGGAACTGATTCAGCAAGGCAAGGTGAAACACTTCGGTCTTTCGGAAGCAGGAGTGCAGACGATCCGTCGCGCGCACAAAGTCCAGCCGCTCACCGCGCTTCAGAGTGAATACTCGTTGTGGACGAGAACTCCCGAGAAGGAAGTGATCCCGACACTCGAAGAACTCGGCATTGGCTTTGTTACTTACAGCCCACTGGGCAAAGGCTTCCTCACGGGAAAGATCGACGAAAGGACGACCTTCGACAGTTCCGACTTCCGCAGCACGCTGCCTCGCTTCACACCGGAGGCGCTCAAGGCAAATCAGGCCCTGATTGATTTGATTGGCAAAATCGGTCAGCGGAAGAAGGCGACAGTCGCACAAATCGCGCTCGCGTGGCTGCTGGCCCAGAAGCCGTGGATTGTTCCAATTCCCGGCACCACGAAGTTGAATCGTTTGGACGAGAACATCGGAGCGGTCTCAGTCGAACTGACGCCCGACGACCTTCGTGAAATCGAAAGCGCCGCCTCCAAGATCAAGGTGCAAGGGGCTCGGTATCCGGAAAAGCTGGAACAGATGACTGGTCGGTGAAAGGGATTCAAAATATGGACATCAAAAGAATTGGCTCACAGCCGTCCGCCAAAGGGCCAGCCGATTGGTTTACCGGCACCGTGCGCATCGATTCACCGTTTAAGGGAACCGATCCCGCGCGTGTTACCGGCGCAATCGTCACGTTCGAGCCCGGCGCTCGGACAGCATGGCATACGCACCCGCTGGGCCAGACCCTGATCGTGACGGCTGGTTGCGGGCGAGTGCAGCGCGAGGCGGCCCGATTGAAGAAATTCGGCCCGGTGACGTGGTCTGGTTCCCGCCGGGAGAGAAGCATTGGCATGGCGCCGCGCCAACCACGGCCATGACGCATATTGCCATTCAAGAAGCGCTCGACGGGAAGGTCGTGGACTGGATGGAAAAGGTCAGCGACGAACAATACCAAGCCTGATTCAGCGCCGAAACGAAACCAATCGATGGAGTCAACTCAGCACTCTGGACAAGATGGGTTGACGGGTATCCGCGTCAGTTTGACGGCGGGCGCAACTTGCGAAGGGCGAGGGTGTATCGCTGCATGCGTTCGTGGGGGTTGGTGATGTGCTTGACTTCAAGCATGGAGGCTACGCGCGTGATCAGGTCTTGCACGTCGAACGGTTTGCCGATGAAGTCGTCGGCCCCCGCAGCCATGGATTCCTCGAGCTTGACCTGCATGTTGAGCGAGGTGACGACGACAATGGGAACGTTCTGCGTTCCCTGATTCGCGCGGATGGCCTTGCAGAACGTGACGCCATCGAGATTGGGCATCACCAGGTCGAGGAGAATCAAGTCCGGCTTACGGGTGAGGGCTTGGGTGAGCGCGTCCTGACCGTCGGAAGCCGTCAAGACAGTATATCCTTCTGAGGCAAGAACCTCCTGAAGGAAGCCCTGCATGTTGGCATCGTCCTCAACGACGAGTACCGAATAGTTGCTCACATGCCACCCAGCGCAGCGCCAGCATGGCAGAAGGCGCGTCGGACTGCAAAGCAATTCGGGACCAAGAGCGCCCAACAAAGCAGAGCGGCGCTCTGGGCCAGCTCCGAAGACGCCTCGTGAAATGTGCTAGAGAATCGCGGGCGGGCCAACGACAGTGGCAACGGGGCCCGTTGCCCTACAATTCGGAGATTGCACAGACAACGGCGGCAGAGCGGCTGGATACCTAAACGACAGGACCCGACCTCAGAGTCGGGGCGAGCGTCCAGCCCAAAAGCAACGGCGGCCAGGGACGGCCGCTACTACAAGAGTTGTGAAAAGAAAAGCTTCCAAACCTTCCAAACCTTCCAAAGTACACTAACGGTGTTTCTGAGATTGTGAGAGAATCGGGGTGTGAGCATGGATCATAGAAACATGCGGGTGGAGACCGGGGAAATGATGGTCGGCACGGCTCCTTATATAAAAGAGTGTTTCTGCCAAACGAACCCAACTGAAAAATGCGTATGTGTATGGTTATGAATTTGTTAGACGAAAACGCGAGTTGGGTTCGTTTTGCTAAAACAAGGAAAAAACGGGAAAAAAAGCACTGAAATACCATTCCGGGAGGGTGGTTTTTGACAGAAACGAACACAAAACGAACCCAATTCAAGGCACTGGAAGGCTTCGAAACAAGGCGGCACGAGCGGGGGAATAATTCACGTGAATTTGGGAGGATTCGCAGGTAGATTCCGATGTTATGAAGCGGAAGCTGGCAAAAACGCTGGATGAGTTGGTGGACTCGTTTCACAAGTACGGCGGGATCAATCATCTCGACGGGGTGAATCTGCCGTCGCGCGAGGCGGTGGTGGACATCGCGCGGGATCTGCTGCGGCTGGTGTTCCCCGGTTTCTACGACAAGGACCCGATCCACTCGAATCAACTGATCGAGTACACCTTTGAGTTGGTGTCGTCGGTGGCGCGCCGGCTGGAGAACGAAATCAAGCGGAGTCTGGAATATCGACCGTGCGACGATTGCGATAAGAATGATCTGGCCGGCACGGCGGCGCGGGTGACGCAGGAGTTTCTGGGGGATTTGCCGAACGTGCGGGCGGTACTGCAAACGGACGTGACGGCGGCGTACGAGGGCGACCCGGCGGCGATCAGCAACGAGGAGATCATCCTGGCGTACCCCGGCATCGAGGCCATCGCGGTGCAACGGATGGCGCACCGGTTGTACCGGCGGCACGTGGCACTGATTCCGCGGATCATGACGGAGTGGGTGCACAACAAGACCGGCATCGACATTCATCCGGGCGCGGAGATCGGGCCGCACTTCTTCATCGATCACGGCACGGGCGTGGTCATCGGCGAGACGACCGTGATCGGCAAGCACGTGAAGATCTACCAGGGAGTCACACTGGGCGCGAAGAGTTTCCCGAAGGATGAACAGGGGCGCGTGGTGAAGGGCCACAAGCGGCATCCGAACATCGAGGATGACGTGACGATTTACGCGGGGGCAACGATTTTGGGCGATGTGACCATCGGCAAGGGCTCGGTCATTGGCGGCAACGTCTGGTTGCTGGATTCCGTGCCACCGCACACGATGGTCTACTCGGAAGGTGGCCAGACGCGAATGAAGACCGCCGGGGCAAACCGCGAGCGGATGATGGGTCACGCGGACGGGGCGGAGGTCTAGAAGCCGTCGCGTTTCACAGACGCGCCGCCACACCAACATGAGACGCATCTACGCAGACTACAACGCGACCACGCCGCTGGAGCCGCAGGCACTGGACGCGATGCGGCCCTACCTGCACGAGCATTTTGGCAACGCGAGCAGCGTGCACGTGTTTGGGCGGGAAGCGCGCGCGGCCATCGACGACGCGCGGGTGCGCCTTACGAAACTGCTGGGCGCCCAGGAAAGCGAGATTGTGTTCACGGGCAGCGGCACCGAGGCGGACAACACGGCGATCTTTGGGGTGGCCCGCGCGTTGCGCAAGAAAGGCCGGCACATTGTCACCAGCGGCATCGAGCATCATGCGGTGTTGCATGTTTGCCAGTATCTCGAAAAGACCGGCGAGTGCGACGTCACTTATTTGCCGGTCAATCGTGATTGCCTCGTCGATCCCGACGATCTCCGGAAGGTGATCCGCAAGGATACGGTGCTGGTCTCGATCATGTCGGCGAACAACGAGACGGGCACGGTTCAACCGGTGAAGGAACTGGCGGCGGTGTGCCGCGAGCGGGGGGTGACGTTTCACACCGACGCCGTGCAGTCGTTTGGCAAACAGCCCGTGAACGTGAACGACTGGGGGGTGGATTTGCTTTCGATTGCGGCGCACAAATTTTACGGACCGAAAGGCGTCGGCGCGCTGTACATTCGCCGCGGGACGAAGGTCGATCCGTTGCTGTTCGGCGGCAGCCACGAGAACGAACGGCGGGCGGGCACGGAGAACGTGGCCGCGATTGTGGGAATGGCCAGGGCCGCGGAGCTGGCCACGGCGACGATGGGGGAAGAGCAATCGCGGTTGTTCGGGCTGACGGAGAAGCTCGGCGAGGAGGTCGCGCGGAGGATCGGCGGCGTGCATCGCAACGGTCACACGAAGCAGCGTCTCGGGAGCACGATCAATTTCAGCTTTGAAGGCTGCGAGGAGGAAGGCTTATTGCTGGGGCTCGACCTCGAAGGTGTCGCCGTTTCCAGTGGATCGGCTTGTGCGGTCGGCTCGCTCGAACCGTCGCACGTGCTCCAAGCGATGGGGGTGTCGCATGAATTGGCGCGGGCGGCCGTTCGTTTCTCGTTCGGCAAGAGCAACACCGCCGAGGATGTTACGTACATCCTCGAAGTATTACCGAAGGTTATTGGGAGACTGCGCCAATTCGCACGTACCTGAGCCGATCAGTCGAAGAAACGGTAGCGGAAGATGAACCAGAGGGCGGCGAGGCCGTCTCTCCAACCGATTTTTTTGCCTTCGCTATAGTCGCGGCCGTCGTAGCCGATGGGCGTTTCGTAGAAGCGGAAGTGGCGGCGCGCGAGTTTGGCGGTGAGTTCGGGCTCGATGCCGAAGCGTTCGGCGTTGAGGGTGAGACCTTCGACGCATTTCCGCCTGAAAACCTTGTAGCCCGTCTCCATGTCGCTGAGGTTCAGGTTGCAGAACAGGTTCGAGAGCAGCGTGAGGAATTTATTGGCCATGAAATGCCAGAACAGCAGCACGCGGTGCGTCCCCGCGAGGAAGCGCGAGCCGTACACGACATCGGCGCGGCCATCGAGGATGGGTTTCAACAGAACCGGGTAGTCGGCAGGGTCGTACTCGAGGTCGGCGTCCTGGATCACGACGATGTCACCGGTCGCGTGTTCGAGGGCCGTGCGCAGGGCCGCGCCCTTGCCGCGGTTGTACGGATGCGAGACCACCTTGAGTCCACCGGCTTGTTGGATCTTCTTGAGAAGATCCCCGGTGCCATCGGTGGAAGCGTCGTCGACAACGATGATCTCCTTTTCCAAGCCGGATGAATCGGTAGCGCGCACGCGGCGAACGATCTCCTCGACCGTCTGAACTTCATTGAAGACAGGAATCAGAATTGACAGCCGCTTGAAATGTTCAGGCATCTGGTTGTGCAGTATAGAGGAACGCAGGCATGACGTCAGTAGTTTTTTTCCAGTGGCATCGCACAGCGGCCCGTGGTATTTTGGGCGCACCAGTCGAGGGCGGGTTAGCCAAGTGGTAAGGCGGGAGTCTGCAAAACTCCTATCGTCGGTTCGATTCCGACACCCGCCTCCAATTCTAACTGCATGGGCAGCAACGAACTTGGAGCCGAGTGGTCCATAGTGGACACCAAAACGGACACCAGTTTTCCTACTCCGTGACAACTCAGCGTAACGCGGGTGAACTCACCCGCTACTCGCTAACGATGCGGAGTCGGTTTGATCTATCGTCGCGGTTGCGTGAAAGGAACCATGAGAACACGCTACCGTTTGATTCGACGAGGAAACCGCAGTGGAGCTTTCTACTGCGTGGACAGCGAAACCGGCAAGCGCTCCAGCCTGGGCGTCATTGGCGAGGACGAGGCCCGTCAGATCGTCGCGGCCAAGAACCAGGCACACCGCCAGCCGATGTTGAATCTCCAGATCGCCAAGGCGTATCTGGCCGGCACCGACACGGCCATCACCACGCGCACCTGGCAGCAGGCCATTGAGGCGTTGACCAACACCAAGCACGCTGCCAACCGCATCCGTTGGCAGCGCGTGTTGAAAGACCCCGCGCTCGCGCCACTGTGGTCACGGGTCATCATTGAAACACCCGGCGAATTGTTGTTGAAGATTCTCCAAGTAGGCACCGTGTCCACGAATGTTTTCTTGCGACGACTCCACAACTTCTGCGTGGACATGAATTGGCTGCCGTGGCCGCTGATTCCGAAACGGCAGTGGCCGACGGTGCGATTCAAGGAGAAGCGCGCGATCACGGCAGAGGAGCACGCGCGCATTGTTGCCCGCGAGTCGAACCCGGAGCGCCGGGCATTCTATGAACTGGCGTGGTATCTGGGCGCGTCGCAATCCGACCTTGCCTTCCTTGATGCGGAGAACATTGATTGGGAACAGCGTGTGATCTCGTTCGCCCGCAAGAAGACGGGTTCCATCGCACTGCTGCGTTTCGGGGATGAAGTGACGAGCATTCTACGCGGCTTGCCGCAGACCGGCCCGCTGTTTCCGTATATGCAAAGTGTACGCTGTGGCGACCGGGCGACCGAGTTCAAACAGCGTTGTGTGGGACTCGGCATCCACGGCATTTCATTACATTCGTACCGGTATGCGTGGGCAGAACGCGCCAAGGTTGCCGGTTATCCCGAACGATTTGCCCAGGAATCACTGGGCCACAACAGCAAGGCGGTGCATCGCGCGTATGCGCGCAAAGCGCAAGTGCTGTTGCCACCGCTGGAGGACTACGAGAAGCGGGCGCGGTCAGGTGAGTTCATGACGGTTGTTCGGGGCGGAGCAGCCGTCAGCGCGGCCTGACAAGAACCGAACTGGATTACTGGCAATGAACAGAAATGGCGGTAAACTTCAATTGATGAACGAGCCTGTTGACATTCGGTTGATTGAAGGGCGCGAGCGAGCAGAGGATATGCGACGCTTGGCGGCTGGCGAAGTTACGCCGGAAGAACTCGACCTGGAAAATTCCTTCATCTGGTCCGTTGCGGATATACTGTGGGTGGATTTATCTCCCAAGGGCAGTGATAAATCATGGGCGAGGATAATTCAGCGTCTCCAACAAAACGCGGAGAGCATTTAGATTCCGATGCCTTTGCTGCGCTTTAGTGTACGCGTGTTCCGAATGGACAAACCAGGGCTGATGCTTGATGCAATCTTGGGAACCGTGTTGACCGATTTGATCTTGGCGCTTTCCTCAGTCAAGTATTCGCGAACCCCTGACGGTATGGCGGCAAGAGCTGGTTCGCCATAGTATGTCAGCGCCTTGAGTGAGAGAACGGGATTCAATTCGGGATAAAGTGCTTTGGCTGCTCCAAGCGCATCGGGTAAGGTAACGCCGCTTTTCAGGAGCGTGTAAATGTCGTGATAATCTCTTGGTTCGGCGCGCACCAAAATCACTTTCATTTTCTGAGCCGCCAGATCGAGAAGCGATGCAACCCAAACGTGGTTGTCCTCACAGCGTTCCGGTTGGCCAACGCGCCCAATCGTAAGTCCGCCGAAGAACGAAACTTTGGTGGTAGCTCCGTCCCGATTCACTTTGAAGCTCGCAGTGTTAGGCTCGGATTGAATTAGCTCTGCGCCGTCGAGGAATCGCAAGCTTCGGCTCAGGCCGCTCGCCAAAACCGGCAGGTCTGAGAAGAAATCGAAATCAACCGATTGCCTCCCTCCCAAACGGAGCGCCACAGCCGTTCCCCCATACAAGACGAACTGCTCCGGAATCTGAGACAGTTCAGGCCACAAGCGCCGCTGCTCCGCCGGGAGAATGTTCAGATTCGGCCTCATGCAGGGATGACCCGTTGGGGCAAGGCAGGAACGGGAAGAAGGTGCAGCCGATGATGCCAGTAATGCCACGAGCGATTGTCAAAGACGCCTGGCGGGGCAGCTTGTAATGCATCGCGGAATGCAGCTTCCCCGTAACGATCAATGACAAAACAAATGTCGTCCCACGTTCCGAACACCATGACCTGGCAAAGAAATCGCGGGGTATTCTCAAGCGTTTCGTCAGCCGACTGCCACCAGCAGACCTGTCGAGCGATGGAAGCAAGCCGTTTAGAACATTTCTCTGTTGTCAGCATGCTCTTCACAACAGCGTAAGCATAGCAAACCGGGCATGGATGTCGAACCTTTGTGGCGTCGCTAAGGTCAGCGTTCAAAGGAACCATGCTTCACGCCGATTCTATCCAAAGCGAGATACGTTTCGGTGCTGGTACTACACGAAAGCTGACCTCGACAATGAACCGGCAAGGACTGTTGGTGTCGCCGTGACCAACGCACCCGCCGCTTCACGGGCTTTTGGTCGGACCCTGCTGCCTTTCCGACCGTGCCCGTTTCGCTGTGCAGCGCGTGCGCTCGTCACCGACGACAATTGCGGCAGTGGCCGGGTGAATCCCGGCTTCCGTCTGTGGCTCGGCGGCGGCGTTGCGCTTTGGATGAGCTTTGCGACACGCTCCGCTCTGCCTCTGCTTCACTTGGCCCGCTCGCCGACCGCAGACCGAAGCCCACCAAGTCACGGTTCCCGACAGGATCGCGACACCATAGATAACCCGCCATTCGGCGGGCGCTCGACAACGCGATGAAAGCGCGGCTGATTATACGGCGGCGGCCCGTGCGTCAATGATACTACGGTGCAGTGGCTCCGTTCCTCAGTTGACTCCCGCGCCGCCGCCTGACGACCTTGCCGCTAAGCTTTCATCGCGCACCTCTGTCGCGGTGCGGCAGCCCAAGGGCTGGAGAAATTGACCCCACGATGTAGATGTTTTTCGGATACGCTAGTCACGTAAAACACAAGCACCGAGAGCGGCAGTAACTTCGATGGCTTTCTCAAAGAGCAAGGGATTCTGAAGGCTGTCGAAATCAAGGCGGCAAGACGCGCCGTTGTCGGGCAGTCGGAAAAGCCGATGAAGTCTCAAAAGCTGCGCTACTTTTCATCGCAACGCTTCCATCGGGAAGAAGGCTGACAGGTCTGCGTGGAACACCCGGCTCAGGCAGAGCAATTGTCGGTCACTGACCAGATGGTAGCCACCTTCCACCTTCGCCAACCCCTCGCGGCTGATGTCCCAGCCGTGGAGCTGCAACTTGGCCGCGAGCAAATCCTGCGTCCAACCGCGTTCGTAGCGCAACCGGCGAATCTGTGGCCCGACATCGTTCAACCGTTCCATTCGCGATCCTCTGAGCGGGAACGATAGCGCCCGACGGATTCGTACCGTTAGCGAGCAGTGGGAGAGTTACGCCGAGCAAGAGCAGAGTTGGCGCAAGTAGGATTGGACGCACCCCGTTCAGGCCGCGACCAACGGCTTCGCGCCGGCGTCGGTCTTGCGGGCGTTCTTGAATTTCCAGTATTCCACAATCGCATCCGAGGCGCGGGCCAACCACTTCACATCACCGCGCAGTTCCACCAGTGTGGTCGCCGCGAAGTATTTCGTTCCGCTGGCCGGTGGATGCCCCAGCGGTTTGAGCAAGCCCTTGGCGACAAGAATCGGAATCTCATGGGGAGAGAATCCCAGATACCACGCGGTTTCTTCGGCGCTCAGTCGCGCGGGGGCCGTCGCCAGCTTCAGGAATTGTTCGCGCTGCGGATTCATGGCCTCAGACTCCCATGCCCCGCGCGTGGCGATTCGCCTGATCTACCGATTCTCTCTCGGTCAGCAATTCGCAGATTCTCACCAACTGGCGGCAACGGTCGGAGATGGCCCGCACGACCTTGCCCGGATTCTGTTCCGGGAATTGTTCCCACGCGACACGTTGCGCACCGGCCACGAGATTGCTGGCCATGAACCGCAGAGTGTGTCGGGCTTCGGCGGCGAATTCACGCACCAACCCGCTGGCATCGTCTCCGCGCAGCAGAATCTCTGCATTGCCGTTCGCCTTCGCATACGGCGAGTCGGCTTCGAATCGTTGGATGACGGCGAATGCCGGGGCGAGTGGATTTCGACAGAGAAAGATCTCGCTGGCGGGCGTCTTCAGGAGCCGGACCTCGCTGCGCCATTCGACTCCGGCGATTGCCATGACGGTGCCTGTGCGGAAGGAATCGGCCCCCGGCCTCAACGTGCGATGCCGGAGTCCCATCATCTGGTGTTTGAGTTCTGTCAACTGCTCAAACTGCGGGCGGATCGCCTCGAAAGCCGTCCGATAGGCACGACGCTCGCCGTGCGTGAACCCGGCCGTCGATCCGCCGGCTATGTCTTCAACGATTTGGCCCTTGCGTTTGAGCATGACCTACCGTCCCTCGCCACGTAGCTTTGCCAGTTCGGACCGCGCCAAGGTGATCTCGCCCGAGGGCGCACGCGAGGGAATCACTCTGCCACGCTGAATCAGGCTGAGCACGGTGAAGGAGTCCACGCCGAGCAGTTGGGCTGCTTCGCTGACCGTCAGCGACTCCTGCGCCGATGCGGTTGCGTCTTCGGCCAGAGGCGGAAACGGATTGGGGTCTTGATTGGTGATCACGATTTGGGTCCCATTATGGCACGTTGTGGTTTCGACCGTGTTCCCGAACGGGAACAACTTTCCGATGTCGCACCCACGCCTTTGGTTCGTTCATCTTTGTCGCTCAGAATCTCGCTCTCATCTTGGCACGTCAGCGTCTTCACGCTGTTCGCAGCGCGAACAACTTTTTCGCCCGCACGGTCAGTGCATGATTCACTTGGGCGCACCTTCCGTCACCGAAATCCCGCTCACAAATACCTGCCCGTCTCCAAGCCCAACGTGGCGAGCGTCACGCGCTCGCACGAACACCTGTTTGCCGAGATCAAGCGCATCGCGCAATTGTTTCAGATTCCAGCCCAGAATCACCACATCCTGGGTCGGGAAAACAATTGTGAGTCGGTCAGTGGGAGAAACCGTCTGCTGTTCAACCGCAGGATTTTTTTCCAGGATGCACTGGACAAGTTGGGTGAGCGGGAAACTGTGGCAGCGCCCATCTTGCGCCACGAAATCCACGAATTGACACTCGTGGGGTTTCTGCTGAATGCAGGCCGAGGAGCTATCACTGGTTCGCTCGGATGACAGGGTTCCCTTTAACATATTCTGATTCCTCTTGAGTGATCTTGGCGCAATCCTGTTCTGACCCGTTTCGCCAGACTGTTCAGTTGCCGGATCACCCGCGCCAATGAGCGGCCACGACGCAGAGAACCAGCAGGAATCCCGCGCCAGTGGCGAAACCGTGGCGCATGTGTCTCATCCGGTTCGAGCTGGCCTTGCCGCGGAGCCTGAATCAGCCCGGCCTGAACGAGCGCCTTTTCCACTCCGCTCAGTTCGATGGCCGCCTTGCGTTCCTTGGGATCACCAATCTTCTGGCGCAGCAAGTTCCTGTCGTCGGTAAAGATTCGGCACCGCTCCTTGCCGCGCGATATATCCACGTAGAATTGCCGCCGGTGAATAGCCGGCACTGATGGCGAACTCGCTACGACAAACACGTCTTGCACGGTCTGACTCTGGGCCGCATGGGACGTGACCGCGTACCCGTGCGTAAACCTTCGGAGATTGCGCGGCAGCCGCCGTCCATCCGAGAGCCGAATCTCACCCTGCTCGATGGCCTTGACCTGGACAATCTCGCCGTTCACGAATTGCTGACCATCCGCCTTGCAGCCGGCCTGAAGCAGAAGTTTCTCGCCGGGAGCGACGGTCAATGCCTTGGACTCGCACACATCGAAGGTCTTCCCACTGTGGGGACGAAACACCAATTCCTGCCCGTTCTCCTGCCTCACGCGCAGCCCCTTCGTTTCAATTCCCAAGACCGTCAGAGATTCATGCGCAGCATACGGACCCGACTTGCGATGAAATACAATCACATGACCCGGGATGTAGTTGCGCAGGTTCTTTTTCTGGGCGGCTGTCCAGGACTGGGAATCAAATACCGTGACGGTCTGATCTTCGCTTCCCAGCAGCCTGTGACGCTTGAGTTCCGCGCGGACGCAGTCCGTCAGCGAATAAATCTCATTCCAAGTCGGTGAAACGAGCAGCGCCGTCTTGCCCGCCTTCAAGGATTCAATGTAAGCATCAGCGGCTTGCTGGTGCACGTCATCGCTCTCGACGACAGCCCCCATCCTCTCCAACAGTTCAAACGCCTGTTGCGACTGTTGCCGGGCGGCCCTCAAAACGGCTTTTTGATACTGGGGCGCTGACTTTTGCCGCCAATTCTCCGTGAGTTCGGCAAACGAATACTGGGAGTATTTTTCCAGAATGCGCAGGGCATCCCCGCGCGTGACGGCTGTGTGCTGGCCCGTGTCGCCGCAGAGGATCACCCGCATTTGTTTCCCCACGGCCAGGGAAAACAGCTTTCGCATGTCATCGGTGCTGACCATCCCGGCTTCGTCCACCACGACAATGCTGCGGCGCGTAAGGCCAGATTGCAGCGCCTCATCCACCAGCAACCGCTGCAAGGTGATGGCGGCAAGCCCGTCATGACGCAGGTTCTCCACAGCCGAACCGGTCGGAGCACAGGTCACCTCCTGGCGACCGGCTTCCTTGAAAGCCCGTAACAGCTCCTTCAACGTGCGGCTCTTGCCCGTGCCCGCCAGGCCACGGATTCCCATGATCTGGTCGGCGCTGCGCAGGATGAACGATACCGCTTTCCGCTGGTCTGCGCCGAGGGTCTTATCTTGTGGACTGTAATGCAGATGAATCGGAGCAAAGCCATCTTTGCCTTCATCGACGACATTGATTAGCGATAATTCGGTTTGGAGAATCTCTCGCGTGGAAAGCTCACCGGCCACACGCACCAGCTCCCGTGAAGATCGAATCCGGTCTTTGAGCCTGGACAATTCGACTTGCCCACGCCCTTCGAGCAGCGCCGCATGCAAGAGGACGTGTTCGGGCACCGTCGAGGCGCGCTCGAAGACGTGTTCCTGGGCGAGGCTGAGGGCCTCGTGTTCATCGACAGAATGCTCGACACGCGCCGGAGCACCGTTGGCGGAGCGGGTGACGGTGGCCAATTGCTGTCTTTCAGCGACAGAGAGTTGGTCAAGCTGGTGTCGGCGGACTTCCGCGTGGCTGATGCCGGTGACCTTCTTGGGCCGGGCCTTGTGAACTGCGAGCGAAATCTGGTTGTTGGACAGCTTGCGACCGAGTTTCTGCTCCGCTTCCGCGACCACCGCCTTGATCTGCGCGCTACGCTTGGAGAATCGCTGGCGGATCTCTGGCGACACGCCCTTGATCTCAAAACCCTTGATGGTTCGCTCGGTCTCGTATCCGAGAGCGCGGAGACGGCTTGCGAGTTCATTGCGATACACTTCCGTTCCGTAGTGAATTGCCTCATGCATCACGAAAGTTTCCAACGCCTTCCACCGTTTCTCGGTGCCGTCGTAAGTGCAGTTGAACAGAACAAAATGGGTGTGCAGTTGCGGGTCGAGAGTGCGCGAACTGGTGTGCAGGAATTCCGCGCCCACCAGGTTGCCAGTGACGCGGTGTTCGTTCTTGCCGTCTTGGCGCACCCGGCTCGCCGCGAATTGCTCCAGTTCCTTAATGGCAATGCGGGCTGCTACCTGGTGCGCCTCCACGATGCGCTGGTCATTCATCGTCACGCCGAGGATCGAGACCGATTTCGGAGCGGAGCAGGTGAAGTCGTAGTACAACCGGCGATTCCCATCCCGGTTGCGGCGCGGGGTCAACGATTCGCCCGTGACCGGATGCCGGTTGTCACAGAATGCCAGGAACGCTTCCCGGCTCGACGGCTTCGCCCTCCTTCAAATCGAATCGGTCCAGTTTCTGGCCGATCCAGAGACCGGGCCGGATATCGCCTTGGGAGTAGTAATCGTTGTGCGTCAAATGCTCGTCGAAGTACTGCTCGGCCGCCGGGCGGTTCTTCTGGGATTTGGTCGTCAACATGCACGGGCATTGAAGCACATCCTTCAGTTCGATCTGTTCAGCCAATGGAACAGTCGGTCGGGATGTTTGTGCCCGTCTGCCCGGAGAAATGAGCGAGCCGAATCATCGGTCTGGTCGCCGTGTTTCCCGCCGGGAGCCTGACGGACGATCCAAGGAGCTTCCAAGAACTTTCCCAGAACCTTCCGAGAATCTTCCAATGGGCATCCATCCTGTGTCCAGCGAGCTTCCAACCCGCTGTCCGAACGTTATCCGATTCACAGCAGCTCGACTGAAGAACCGAAACCGCGCAATGCTGCATTCGTAAACTCTGCCGACAAAGCTCAGAGAAATCACGGAGACCAGCGGCACAATCTTGAATCTCGCGGGTACACTGGCCGCCTTTCTCACCATCTGAGTTGTCAACGCCGCGTCAACGCTATTCAACAGTTTCACCAAAACGGGCCTCATTGGTGTTGACAGCCGCTATCGTCGCGGAATCGAAAAATACATGAGACACCAACTCCTTAGCAAAGGCTAAGGTTGCAAGTCAGGGCTACGACCAGAGCGCGGCAATTCGGATACAAAACCCGACCGCAATCCGGCAATTCGGCAGGAACGCTACGACGCCACTTCAGCCAAAACTACGACCGGAATTCGGTCGGTAACAGCTATTGGTCTACGCACTTTCAAATAAATCCCGCGATAATCAGGAATATGACCAGAGCGACGATGAGAACAAGTATGACCAGCAGGCGCGCCTGAAACCGCTTGCTGACGTATTTGGGGTCGCGGAGCAAGAGGCCAATCGGGTCGCGCAATTGCTCCCTTAGGCTATAGTGCACTTGAACTTCCTTTCCGCAGTGCGGACACGTAGTCCTCTGTCCCTGGCGCAGGCCTTCACCAAGATTCCATCCGCAGTCCGGACATTTCATCATGGACAACATTTCCCCACAACTTGAGCGTCAAGAAGGGTGTACTTACAGGCCATTACGCCACCGAATAGTCCGATGCCGACACCCCACGCGCCAACACTACAGTCGGGACTAACGGCTCCGCCGCCTCCCACTACCCCAATACCTCCACCAGCTTCGACAAACCATCCCTTATAGCCATACGGGCAATTGGCGCCCGTGACGCCTTGTTGCCCACCTCCGACTGCGGATGCGCCAACATACGGACCAACACACCATTTGTAGTATGTCGCCTTCCAACGCTGTTTGTTTGAATCGCAGCAGTAAATCGTGGAGGCCCCGCCGCCGACTCCTACCACGATGGAAGCGTCGATTACCGGCCCTCCTATTCGCGGACGCGGAACTCTGCTTGGGGGCCAAGGAACAACTGGTGGCGGATCGTTTCTATTACACAAGCCCATAGGGTCAATGCCATCAGACGGATTGTTTTTGACGTAAAGGTATTCATTCGGCCCGTCGATCATCTCAAACGGATCCTCGCTTACAAATCTCTCCAACGCGGGGTGATAATACCTCGCCCGGTAGTAATACAACCCCGCCCCATCATTCTCGCGCCCTGTGAACTGATAACTGTTCTTGTTCCCGGCGCCCGTCGTGGTCGTATTCCCGAATGGGTCGTACGTGTAGCTCGATTGAACGACCTTGTTCGTATCTGCGAGTGCGACAGCACTGGCAAGGGCATCCACAAGGTAAATACGGTTCGTGTTGGCACTACCCACATCAATCCGTTGCCACGGTTCGTCAATCGCCAAGCCTCGGAAGTAATTCGCACCGACTGTGCCGGCGTTGTTCAATTGCTGGATGATGTCCAACCCATCATATAAGTATTTTTCGGTGGCGCTGCCGATCGTGCGCGTGATGCGCCGCCCGACGCCGTCGTATCCAAACGTTGCGGTCACCGCCCCGAGCATGTTGGTCAATTGATTCCTTGCGCTCCAAAGGAGAGTATTCGTCGTCGTCCCGTTGATGACGTTGGTCACGTTGCCATCAAGGTCGTAGAGAATATTGTAGGAACCGAAGGCCAGTTGGTGATTGGCTGCATCGTAGTTCGAATTGGAAATTGCGGAGGGTAAGAAATAGGCGGAAAGCGCACTGGCTTGTGACGCCCGGTTGCCCGCAGAGTCGTAGCCGTAGGCTATGTAATTCGTGCTGGAGGCCTGATACACGATGCTGGTCAAACGGCTGGCCACATCATACGAATACAGCACGCCAATCCCATTGGGCAACACCAACTTCGTGCGTCTGCCGTCATCATCGTAGCCCAGCGAACCGGTGAATGTACCCTGGACCACGTTCGTCAGTCGAGTAGCCGGGTCATAGAAGTACGCAACTGTGTTTTGGCCGGCAACCGACATATTCGTGCGCAACCCGAGATCATTGTACGCGTAGGTCAACGTGCCGTTAATGTCGAGCACTTGGGTCATCCGGTCCAGTGTATCGTAGGTCAATTTCGTGCTGCCCGCAATCGAATCGACCACATTCGTCACCCGGTTCACCTTGTCGTAGAAGTAGCGCAGTGAATCACTGGCCGCATACACCACCCCGTGCGCCGGTCGAGGATGTCATATTTGAGACTGACCGAGATGCCGCGTCGATCCACAAAATTGGTGACATTGCCGTCTTTGTCGTAGACGTACGTCTCGGTCTTGCCAAGTTGATCATTGCGGCTGGTCAGCCGATCCATCGCATCATACCCGTAGCTCACGGCGTGAGTCAGCGCATCCGTCACGTTGGTCAGGTTGCCGACAGCATCATATTTGAAACTCGTCACGCCCGTAAGCGGATCGGTGATGCTGATAGGCAGGTCAACAGCCGCGCTCCCGCAGGACATACAGCCGCCAAGTTGGTCACCATACACGACTTCGGTCGTGCGTCCAAACGGGTCAATCAGTGCGATAGGCCGGCCAAGACCGTCCAGCACGCGTCGGACCTGATTTCCAAGCGGGTCAGTCACGCTCACAAGGTCGAAGTTTCCATTATACGTGAAGCTGTACGTATTCGCGAGGGGGTCCGTGACGGTAATGGGCTGACCGACCTGGTTATTCACAATGGTCGTGACCTTGCCCAGCGCGTTTGTGACGCTCGTCAGATTGCCGTAGCCGTCGTAGGCGAAACTGTTGGTGTGGCCCAAGGGATCGATGACCGAAGTCGTGCGGTTGAAATTCGGTTCATAAGTGAACTTCGTGACCTTGCCCTGCGCATTGGTCATGGTCAAGACGTTGAAATTTGCGTCGTACACAAATCCATTGGTGCGCCCCAGCGGATCGATTGACATCAAGATTTCGTTGTGCGCGCCACGCACGTATACGTTCGTGTTGCCGAGAGCGTCCACAGTGTTGGTGATAGACTGGTCACCAAGGGAAATCCCGCCGCCGTTGAGAAAAGTGCTGGTATATTTCCGGTAAACGTTGCACCGACGGGCACTGTCTCCACAGACTGGTTGATCGCACCGCTGGTGGGATCGGTGGTGTAACTGAACGAATAGCTTCCGCCATCGGCCACGATCTGATTGGTCACCCGGTTGCTGGAGTCATAGAAGTTTTGGAATTTTACCACCTGATTCGGCAACGTCATGTTGGTCATGTTATTGGACGCGTCGTAGGCGTATTGCGTAATGCCCCCAATGATGTTCGTGACCGTGACCAGCCGGTGGAGGAATCGTAGACATAGCCTACAGAGCGGCCCGCAGAGTCCGTCGCCCGTGCCACCAAGCTTCCATTATACGCAAGACTGACGGATCGACCGCTCGGTTGAACAATGCTAAGGGGATTCCCGTGCAGGGAACCGCCCCGATCGATCAGCAGCGTGTTGTTGTTCGCGTCGCGAATCGCGCACAAATAACCGGCCCCGTTGAAATCGTACTTGGTGCCGTCTTTCATAACAACCATGTAGTTGAAGCCGTCGGCACTGGTATAGGACGCATTGCGAAACTGGTACAGCTTCGCTCCCGCGAACCGATAGTCGTTGGTGCAAATGAAGGTGTTTTGTGGAGCATTTGTCTGGTAATCGAATTCGTAGCTGGTGTCGTCGGGGAGCGCCAGATCTATGTAGAATGAGCCCAGATCGGGATTGCCATAGGCGTTGCCGTAAAGATGGTAATCGTAGCTGCACAGTGTCCCCACACCGAAGGCGTAGACATTGTTGTCTTGGTTGCGATACGTTCTGGTCAAAGCGATTGGCATCAGACCGGGAATCACGAAGTCCGTCATTTTTTCAGTAAACACACCCGTGCCAAGCGTAACGGGGTCACCGCCGCAATCGGGCGGCTCGCCAGGAGGATTATTGCCCGGGGGCGGGGGAGGTCCTGCGGGCGGCGTGGCGTGCGTGGGCCGATGCCGCAACCAAACGTCGTAAAGCCAGCATTGAGGTCGGGCACGATCTGTAAGCCGCTCTTCGAAACCGTGCCCAACCCGTACTCGTACCACCCGCCATGGGTCATCGGGGCGTATTCCCACAGTTGCACGCGTGTCCCCGCGGTGAATTTCGACGGATTGTTGTAGACGACGCGGACCTGTTTGCTGCAGACCGCGCCGCCGGGTTGCAGCGTAAAATGGTTCCCGAAATCCTGTATCAGCCCCATCGGATACATTGGTTTGTCAAAAGGCACGCGCGTCGTGGTGATCTCAGTCACCGGCAGGCCATCCACAGAAGTAATCGTGGTGTGCGCCAGCACGTGAATCTCCAGACCGGGAATCAGCGGCGTCGTGTGCACCGTTTCATGATTCGGATCGATGCGGGTCGTATGCGCCGCATCGAGAACGGGAAGATAGGCTTCATAGGGCAATACGTTGAGTTGATTGGGCTGGAATTCCCACTCGACCAGAGCGATCGGGTAATGCGTGTCCTCGTAATCTGCCGAGCGCCCGTCAATCATGTACATCTGATACCCCGAAGGCACGTCCGTAAGCATCCAGTAGCCCGACGAATTCGTGCGAATCGCTTTCCGGCCGAGCCGAATGGTGACATTCGGAAGACCCCAGTAATAATCATCCACCACATGCCCCATGACACACGTCACGCCTGGGGGCGCTTGGGGAACACCTTCCGGCGTGACGGGGATCTTCGAGTAATCGGGCTTCCCGTGATAACCCCACATGTTCTCAAATTGCCGCGCGATGGAAGGATCAACACCTGATGTTGATGATGCGTCCGCCGACGCCGAAACAGCCGTCGCGCTGGCATCCGCAACAACGGCAGGCACGGATGCCTGCCCTGCGCTGGCCGTCGAAGTGACCGTCGAATCCGGCAATGACACGCGCCAAACTTTGCCCGCTTTCTCATCAGCTACATAGAGCACTTTCCCGTCAAGCGCCAGCGCGCGAGGCTGTGTAAAGCCGGTCACGAACGGCTCGAACGTGCCGCTGCCGCTAATGAACACAGCACCTTCTTGCGGAGTCAGGCCCGAGAAGAACAGTGTTCCCTGGCTGCTGAGTGCCAAACCGGCAGGCGTGATACTCCCGACATCCAAAACGCGAGTGACTTGGCCGAGCGGATCGATTTTGAATAGACCGGAATCAGACGCGGTGGGGATACCGCTCCCATGAGAATCGAAGAACCCTTCGGCTGCGATAAATACATTGTTCTCTCGATCCACCACAAGTCCCTGCGGATTCAAGAAGCCGGAGGCGACGAGAGTCTGGCGACCCTCGGTCGAAATGCGCGTGATGGCGCCATTGTACGGGGAATCGCTTTCGGTCGAAGTCAGATGCGACACGAGCAGGTTGCCATCGTGGTCAAATCCGAGACAGCAGGGACTTAAAAGATCGTTGGCAAGGATCGTGGTCTGCCCACTGGCATCCAGCCGATAAACCGCGCCACGAACGGCGTCTGCCACGTACATATTGCCCACCGGGTCAAAAATCACATCTCGCGGAGTGGAGAAGCCGCTCGCTTCAACTGTGAGAACACCATTGGCACCGACTCGATAAACTGTACCGCCTGCCGAATCTGAAACAAACAAGGTCTTTTCGGGTCCGAATGCCAGTCCCGCCGGCGTGGACAGACCGGAAACTGCAAGTGAAATGCCATTTGTGCTTTGGGCAAGTGCGCTTTGCGCTGTGAGCCAGACGAATCCCATGGCGATTAACACTTGTGGACACAAGGGCCATCGCTCCCTGCTCATTGCACATTTCTCATCGCTCATCGCGCCACCTCATGGTCTCGCAATATGGTCAATCAGTGCATTCACCCGCCAGATACGGTCGGTGTAAACATTCATGCTCACCGTGCCCGAAGCGCTTGCGTAATTGCCACTCGTAAGCGAGCCATTCGCGACCAGATTTGTCCCAGAAGCGGGCGTAATGATCACGCGGAACGCTGTCCCGGTAACGACGTTGCTGGTAGACACCGAGATCGTGGCGGGGTTGACGAAATTTGTCGGAAGGTACACGTCCGCCGAATTTAGTGATCCAGTAGGAGGCCACGACACATTCTGTCCAGCAATTGCAGTCACTTGGATCGTAGGATTCGTACTTAGGATTACCGCCCCCGGAAATCCGAGAGTCGCAGGGGGTGCGCTCAAGAATGTTAGTTGATTGAGGCAGGACTCGAAACGTATACGACCGTCACCCCCTCCTTGACAGGCACTAGAACCACCGAGGGCTTGAATGAGACCACCGCCCTTGATCGTCGTGGCAATCAGGCGAATCGCCCCGCCACTGCCACCACCACCTCCGATACTACCATTGGCACGGCCTCCATTGGCCAGAATCGAGCCCTCGACATCAATGGTACCCGAACTGGCGATCAGGAGTGCTCCTCCACCGCCCGCCCCTCCCAGGTTGCCACCAGACGTACCACCTCCTCCGCCGGAACCGCCAATTAGTGGCTGATTGTCTATGGTGCCATAGGTTATACCTGGCGAATTGCAGTTCACGAATGTGGAAAACCCAGCATTGTACACGTAGGCGTTAGTCGCAGTGCCGGGTCCTAGTCCATACCCTTCGTAATTTGGCGATGAAGATGAGCCTTGCCCTTGTCCACCATCGAAACCCCCGGGACCCCCGGAACCAAATGCTATCGATGGACTGGGTGGCGCATCTCCTCCACTTATGTCGATCGTGCCGCTGATAATGACGTTATTTGTCGCGAGCAAATATACAGGTGTGTTAAGTGTGTTTCGAGTGAACTTGACGACCCAGGCGTTCGAGATATTGATGCTCGTGAAATTGAAAACGCCGTTGGCCTTGTTCGTCACCAGGATGACGTTGTTGCTTATGATGCTCCATCCGGTGTTTGGCATCGAATTTGTTGGAGTGAAGGCACCATCCACGCCCGTGCCGCCGTTGGTGAAACTGCATTGGGCGAATAGGCAGGGTATTTGTAGGAGCGGAATTCCCACCGCGACCAACAATAATCCACGGATGATTCTCGTAAATCTCATATCGCTCTCCTAGCTTTCTGCTGCTGAATGTTGAATCCTTTTTTCATGGATGGTTCGTAACGCTTACAGTCGGTGAATAGATTGGACCCAAAATATTGGGCACGCCCGGTTGTGCGCTCACAGTTGGCGAAAAAATCGGGCCCAAAACCGTGGGCACGCCTGATTGTGCGCTTACCGTCGGCGAGTAAATCGGCCCTACCGGCGCGGCAGTTGTGACGGTGGCGATACCAGCCTTCAGCGGGTCAGCATCAACAACGCTAAGCGCCTGAATCGTTACGATTCCGCTGGGTGGCGGGTAGGTCGGCGCAGTGTAGAAGCCGTTCGTAGTGATCAAGCCAAACGCCGAATTTGAACCTGCTGGTATCCAGCCGTTGAGATTCCATGTCACATTCTGATTTGTCGTTCCAGTGACGACTGCATTGAATTGTTGGCCGAATGTTCCAGAGAGCGTCACCGAATTCGGCGATATACTCACTCCGATTCCGGCGGTGAACGTTCCTGAGCTTGTGGAGACACCCAGCGGCGTCCGCACGCTAATTAAGCCGGTGACGGCATTCGTCGGCACGAGCACTTGAAGCTGGTTGGCGGTTGCGTTGACAACTTGTGCCGTGATCGAGCCGAAAAGCACGGTGTTGTTTGAGAGCACAGGACTGAATCCCGTGCCTTGCAGTGTGATCGTCGTGTTGCCGCTGCCTGTCGCGGGTGAAAACTCCAACAGGTTGACTGCGCCCAAAGTCTGTCGGCGGATGTCAAGAATGTTCCCGACGGCGTCGTAGTCGTAGAAGGCAACATCGGCGCCATTGGTGCTGACGACTGCAGCCAAGCGACCGAGGTTGTCGTAAAAGAACAGGTTCAACCCTGGAATGGGTGAGCTTGAATTCAGGGGATCAGACCCCGCCAGGAATTCTTGGAGATTAGATAGTCCGTCACCGTCGGGATCGCAGGACGCGCACGAACTGCTGTTGGTTGTGGTGCCGTCCCCGCCGAAATACTGTTGTCGCCACCAGTCGGGAATGCCGTCACCGACGCTATCTACTTGGCCGTACACTGTCACCGTTCCTTGAGGAAGCAGCGTCAGGATCTTTGCGCCCAAGTTCCACTGAAGTTCCTGATATGAACCAGCAGCCGCTACAATTGTGTCTCCGCTAGAGGTCACCGATATCGCGCTTGCGATATTGAGCTTCGGGCCGTGGCCGTTGGCGACCACGTTGCTTAGTCCATCGTAGCCATTGTTGCCCAGCGCGCCGTCAACGTAGTATGTGGCTGCTTGGACTTGAGAGCTAACTGGGAAGACCATGGCGATGAGCAAGCCCAGAAAAGCTTGCGGCATGAGCCACCACCGAGTGTGATAGAGCGTCCTCATGGGATCACGGCGGCGAAGCCACAGGTGTTACATTGGAAGTCTCAGATGTGCCGCCCGAAGACCGTTCTATCTGCGCGATTTGCCGCAGCAGTTGATCGTGGTCTACTGCAGCTCGGACCCATGTGTACGACGACGCCGACAGTTTCAACGAACTGAGGGGGATGTTAGTCAGCGAAGTGATGACTTGCCACGTGCCGTTGGTGAACGTGCCTGCGCGGCGGAACAAGTCCACCTGTTGGGCGGAGATGGCATTCAGTTGCTTGCGCGTTGGTTGCGGAACAACTGCCGAGTTCCAATCATTATTCCAAGTCGCTTTCGGCCCAAGCGTAAAGACGTGATGTTCGGTCCCCGGGCCCGGACTGTTCGTCTGCGCCAAATAGTAGTAGTGCAGTCGTTGGAAATCACTCGGTGTAACCAATCGATAGACTGAACTATTCGTCCAAACGACCGTTGGGGCCGTCAGATTCGTTTGCCCCAAACATGCACGCGACAGCGACACCATGCCGATAAACACGATACAACGCATTAGCCACAGCCAGCTCACATTCCAAGCACGCGACGTGAAGTGTTTGGCGGCCATGTCACTCTATCTCCCTGTCACCCAACTTGGCAGGGGACTCCCGTAGAGAGTCCCATTATGGCTTCCGGTACTGTCGGCTAAAGAGCCGCCGCCACCTTCATTGCACTTCCAGTAGAGAATTGTATCGGAGTCAACTGTAAACGAGGTCGCTGGCGTGTACGTGCTCCCACTGTAACGCGCGCTTGATGAGATTCGAACCTCATCAATGGTACCGTTGAAGTAACAGCCGCCATTTGTGTCGCGGTACGCCAGCCGCATCGGTTTTGTCCATGTGAGTGGGCTGAATACTTGAGCATCCGATGCAAGAAGCGATCCATCGACGTACAATCTTCTTTGACTTCCGTCCCAGACACCGGCCACGTGTGCCAGGCGCCGTTGAGCAGGCTCGCGCTGCCGGAGAGGCGGTTCGTTTCCATTTCGAACGCGATATGGTCACTATAGACAAGAATGTCCCCAAGCTGAGTGCCACTTTCATCGTCACCAGTCGTCGTGATAATCGATGGATTCTCTCCGCTGACGCCATTTCCAATGAACCAGCATTCCATCGTAAAGTTGCTGACGGTCTCACTGAACGCTGAACTGCTCTGGGCGTAATTCTGCACACCGTCAAACAGCAGAGCGTAGTTTGGCAAATTTGTTGCGTAGCCGATTCCAGACGCGGTCCCGGACCACTTCGAGCCGTCATCGACGAACTGGAACAGATCCCAGACATTTGAAGCTAAGCTGGTTACTGGAGACAGGCCGCTCACCCACATCACATTTGCATCCCAAGAATTCGTCCATCCACCAGTTGAGCCCTGCAGAATCTTCAGCCAGAATATGCGACCCGCGCTGTGGCCTTGAAAACTCCACGTAATGTTGTTGGTGAGCGTAATGGCGTAGAACTGCGATAGCGACGTGTCCAGAACCCCGTTAGTGAGGACCACCCCTGGCCGAAATCCTGTTGGCCAGTTTGACAGCGTCGTGCCCCCCAATGTGATTGATTGAGGCGACAAATTCGACGACACGGACTGGCTGCCGATCACTGTCAGACTGCCAGCCATTGTCTGGGTTGTCAGAAGCGACGCACCCACAATTGTGGCTGCATACCAAAGAAATGATCGCCGTATGCCAAAGGGTTTCCCAAGAGTCGTCCTCATAGCCTCGCCTTCCTCCATAGATGTACGCAGCCTATCGAACTGCCACTTTGCCATCTCGCCAACCCAAATTGCGCATATAGCAAAACGGTGCCCTGGCTGTCTATCAGGGTTTCCCTGATTTTGTTGTAAGGTTTTCCCTTACAAGCCGGATGGCCGTTTTATTTGGCCTCTAGGCCGTTTCGTAATTCTTTCCGGCTCACTCATCGACAAGAATTGACGATGCGACCCCAACAACATACCATCGCGGCATGAAGAGTTACCGCAAGGAATTGTGGTTCAATATTCCCACCAGACGCGCTTTGGTGAATATCACCTCGAATGCGGAAGGCTGCTTGACGGAGAGCGGTGTAAAAGAGGGGCTGTTGCTGTGCAACGCGATGCACGTCAGGGCATGCGTGTTTATCAACGACAATGAGTCTGATGACCCGGATAGCGATTCTTAAAATGATCCACAAGCGCTTGCCGGCGCTCGGTAGGGTAGCTTTCCTCCAATTCCACAATCCGGGCTGCGAGTTCTCATTGAGCAACAGCTCGTGCGCGTTCTCCAGCGTCACATCAGCATTTATTTCGTACAGTGCCTCCAACGCATGGGCAATGTGCGTCTGCGCCTGGCTCCTGAAAAAGCTTTTGTGTCGAACTTCAACGGCAACGCGCGACCAAATGATGGACACCAAAACGGACACCAAACGAGTTAAAAGAAGTATGGTTGAGTACGCGCGATTACGCTTGATTAGCCAATGAAATCAGGCATATTTGCACTGCAATCGCGGTGAAAGAAGACCGATTCCGACACCCGCCTCCAACTTCTACCCCTGCAAATTCAAGGAGTTGCAGTCCGACTCGCAAGAAGCAGGATTTTCTTGCAGGGCACATCCCGGCATGGAAGAGTGGTCACGTTGCCGCATGAAGAACACCGCCATCTTGCTAGTTGATTGCCCCGACCAAAAGGGGATCGTCGCATCGGTTTCTGATTTTCTATACCGACACAACGCAAACATCATACACGCCGATCAGCACCAGGATGGCGGTCTCGGGTTGTTCCTAATGCGCATCGAATGGGAGTTGGCCGATTTTCGATTGCCGACGGCGGATTTCGGTAAGGAATTCACGCCCATTGCCGAACGGTTTCGGATGCGATGGCGGCTGGAGCTGTCGTCGCGACGGCCACGCGTGGCGATCTTCGTCTCGAAGTACGACCACTGCTTGGCGGACTTGCTGTATCGGCACGAGAGCGGAGAGCTGGCTTGCGACATCCCACTGGTTGTCAGCAATCATCGTGAGACGGAACGGTTGGCGGAGTTTCACGGGGTTCCATTCCATCTCCTGTCAATCCAAGAGGGCAGGAAAGTTGAGGCAGAGCGGCAACAATTGGCGTTGTTGAAGGAGCAGGGCATCGACCTCGTTGTCCTCGCACGCTACATGCAGATTCTGTCGCCCGAATTTGTGGGCCAATATCCGCAACGGATCATCAATGTGCATCATTCCTTTCTACCGGCGTTTAGCGGGGCACGGCCTTACCACAGGGCCTTCGAGCGTGGTGTGAAACTGATCGGCGCAACGAGTCATTACGTCACTGAAACGCTGGACGAAGGGCCCATCATCGAGCAGGGCGTGGTGCGAATTTCGCACCGCGACCAGTTGGAGGACCTGATGCAGAAGGGCCGGGACTTGGAAAACATGGTGTTGTCTCGCGCGGTGCGCTGGCATGTTGAGCATCGGATTCTCCTGTATGCGAAGAAAACAGTCGTCTTCGATTAGGTGTGGCAATTGGCGGCCCAAGATCATGTGCGCCTTGTTCAGCGCCTGGAATTAGCTAGACCTCCCCTCGAGCCGGACGCGAACCGACAACTGACTTCGTGGAGTCTATTGGATCTGCGGCTTGATAACGCGGGAACCGATCGCGGCCAGCGTGGCGCACAACTTTTGGTACATTGCCTCGTCGTCATAGGTGCCGATGATGGCGCCGCCTGAGCCGGCAAATTTGGCGCTGGCGCCGCACTGTCTGGCGACCTCAACCATTTGAATCTGCCAGGGAGCCAGATTGTAAATGCTTCGTCGGGTGTTGAAATTCTCGTCAATGAGTTGCACCAGCCGCTTCGTATCATGCTGGAGCAGCGCCTCGCGTCCGCACGCGGCAAGCTCGGCAAAGTGCTTCATGGCGTCGAGGACTTTCGCCTCACCCCGGTCGAACCGTCCTCGGATGTCGTTGTGGAACACCTCGGTCGGCTCACTGAGGCTGCTGTGGTAGGCAATGTAGAGAGACGGCAGCAGATTGGGGGACATCGGCTCATATTGGTACGATTTCAAGCCTCCAACGAGGTGCTCGTGAGCCAGGTCGAAATCCATGTAGACCAGCCCTTCATAAACCTGGATCACCCGATCCTGCAGCCCGGCTCCGATGCCCAGTTCATCCTTTTCCACGGACAACACCAGCATGGGCTGAGCTTCGATCGGGATGTCGACACCGTAGAATTCCGTGAGGCAGCGCAAGGTTGCAACAATCAGGGCACTGGAACCAGCCAGTCCCACCTGTCGCGGTACATTGGTCTGGTAGCGCACGGAGAAGTTGCGGTTCGGCAGGGTCAATTGGTGCGCCTGGCAGTAGTCGACAAACCGTTTGATCGTGGCTTTGATCAACCGGATGCCACCGTAGTAGCCGTGTAGTTTCACGTCCTTTACCAGGTCGTGTATGGAACTGAAGCGGGCCCGGTCGTCTTCCGTGAGTACAATGTCCACGGAGTCCCACTCATACAGCACGACCTCTGCCCAAAAGTTGCGCACGATAATGGAGATGGTCTTGCCATGGTAGCCATCGGACGGATTTCCCAGAAGCCCGGCTCGGGCGTAGGCCCGTTTACGAATGATGATCATTCAACAATGTCTCCAAGTGCTTGCGCAAGGCCGGCCCTTGTTTCTTATCGGCCAGGGCAAACTCCACGAAGGCCCGGAAATATGACTGGAAGTTCCCAATATCATAACGCCGTTCGTCCCGGCTCAACCGGATGCCATAGGCTTTGCCGCCCTCTCGAATCATAAGGCGTATGGCATCCGTGATCTGGATCTCGCCGCCTTTGCCGGGATGGATGCGTCGAATGGCTTCAAAGACTGTCGGTGCCAGGACGTACCGGGCCGCGATGGCCAGATTGCTGGGAGCCTCTGACTGGGATGGTTTCTCGATGAGATCTTCGATCTCGAACAGATCCCCGTTACTCTTGGGCTTGGCAATGCCGTATTGATGCACCTCGTTGGCCGGAACCTCCTCGAAAGCAATCACAGCGACGGCGCCCTTGTCCACGAAACAACGTTTCATCCGTTGGACGATGTCACTCTGGGCCTGCAGACCGATGATGGAATCACCCAAGGCCACGACAAAAGGCTGGTTGGCGACAAACGCTTCCGCGCACAGGATCGCATGCCCTAATCCCAGCAGTTTGCGCTGCCGCGTATAGAAATACTGGATGGCCGCACGCTCAAATTCCAACTCCGTCAACGACTCTTCCTTGCCGGTCTCTCGTAATACGCGAACCAATTCGTCATTCAGGTCAAAATGGTTTTCCAAGGAGGTCTTACCGGGACCGGTGATGAACAGCACCCGCTTCATCCCGACCCGGGTCAGTTCGTCCACCACGTACTGGACGACCGGCTTGCGCCCGACCGGCAACATTTCCTTCGGCTGTGACTTGGTCGCGGGCAAGAGCCGCGTGCCCAACCCGGCTACGGGGACGACTGCAATACTGATATCCATGGTTCCTTTCTAGCGCTGGAGAAATCGATGGCTCGATTATGCTCATCCCCACGGCCATTTTCGAGATTATTTCGATGTGACAATTCCAGTAGAAGCACTCTGGTGAAGGGGCGATGCTACCCGAAGAAATTCAGCAAGGACGAGTGTTTTGATCACACAAGATCGCGCTATACGTCAACTCTCACGCTGCACCACCGACTCAAGACTCTCACTCTTGCGATAGACCAATCCTTGGAAGATGGCAATGAGCGCGCTCGTCTCATCCCGGACGTCAACCGTGTAACTTCCAAGCTTGGGATTCAGCCCCACCTCCCGCGCTTCAGCCGTCAATACCCCCGACCGCACTCCCTTGAGATAGGTGATGTTGACATTAATCCCTACCGCCACGGTCCCATGCGCATTGGACGCAGCCGCAAACGCAAAGTCGGCCAGAGTGAAAATGGCCCCGCCTTGCACGCTGCCCACCGCGTTCAGATGCCATGGTTGAAGCAGCATCTTTGCCACGGCGCGTCCCGGAGAAACGGATACCAACTCAATACCGCAATGCTTCGCATACTGGTCCCGTTGAAAGAATTGTTCGATTGATTCCATAATACTCACCGTAACCGCATGGCGCCGAACTTCTGGTCCAAGGTGCGCTTGACCCCGCGGGGAACAAAACCGCTTACGTCCCCGCCCAATTGGCTGATTTCCTTCACCAGCCGCGAACTGATGAACGTATACTTATCCTTCGTCATGAGGAAAATGGTCTCGATTCGCGAATCCAACTTGCGGTTCATAAGGGCCAGCTGGAATTCAAATTCGAAGTCCGACACCGCGCGCAATCCACGGACAATTACAGTCGCCCGCTTGCGCCGCACGTAGTCGACCAGCAACCCGTCGATCCGGTCTACCCGGACATTATGCAGTCCGGCGACAGCCTTCTGCACCATGTCGATGCGCTCATCGATGGTAAACAACGGGTGCTTGTCGACACTGGAGGCGACCGCGACCACCACCCGGTCAAACATCTGCGACGCCCGACGGACGATGTCAAGATGACCGTTGGTAATCGGATCAAAACCGCCAGGATAAACCGCTATTTTGGACATAAGACTCCTCGCCGCTTGGGTGGACGATAAATCTCCGCCATGCGATCTGCAATCTTTTCTCGCAAGTCTGACGGTCAGTGGCGCGGTTCATCATTCACCCCGCTGGCGAACAACTCCGCCAGCCAGGGCGGAGGTCGGATCGGTTTGCCAGTAGGGTCGGTCACCGCATGAATCGTATAGCCGCGGGCAACGGGTACGCCGCCGTTGCCGTGCACAATATCCACATCCACGCGAAGACGCGCCTTGCCGACGAGCGAACCACGGCTTGTCATCTGCAAGAGGTCATCGTAGCGGGCGCGACCGCGATACTCCACGTGCGCCTCGACGACGGGCAGAAAGACGCCGCGCTTTTCCATCTCAGCATACGGCAGGCGCAGAGATCGGAGAAGCTCGGTGCGTCCACATTCGAACCATTCCAACGCGCGCGAATTGTAGAACGTACCCATCTGGTCGGTCTCGCTGTACCGCACGCGGAACTGAACGACGCACTCCTTCGAGGACATGACTCCCTTCTGGATTAACCGAATGGGTGAAAACCAAATTGAGGATACCAAGACACCCGCCAAAGGCAAGCCGTGTTCGCTATACCCGCTACTCAAGGGACGATCCAGGGGATGACGTAGGCATAGATTGTCGTTACCGCGCCGATCATGCTGACAAGCAGGACGCTGTGCCAAAATGTAAACCGGAAGAGTTGGGACTCTTCGGTCGGTTTCATGCCGGTGGCGGCGGCGGCGACCGCAATGCTTTGGACGCTGATCATCTTGCCCATCACACCACCGGTGGAATTGGCCGCTGCGGTAAGGACCGGATTCAGACCGATCTGTCTGGCCGCCGTCGTTTGCAGGTTGCCGAAGAGAGCGTTGCTGGAGGCATCCGAGCCGGTCAGGAACACGCCCATCCACCCCAGCAGGGGGCTGAAGAATGAGAAGAGAATGCCTGTCGCCGCAAACGCGAGTCCAAGCGTGGCGGTTGCGCCGGAGTAATTCATCAGGAACGCCAGCCCCAACACCGAAGCGATGGTCACCAGCGGCAGGAACATCTGTTTGAGTGTGCTGAGGAATGCCCGCATGAATCGGGCTGGCGACAGACCGGCAAACATCGCGGCCAACACGCTGGCGATCAGGCAGGCCGTGCCCGGACTGGCGAGCCAATCGAGACTATACTTGGCTTCGTAAGTCGACGCCATCACAACGACCGGCGGCATTCGCCTCACGAGTTGATGCAGCGCCGGCCATTCGATGGTGAGGCTGGTCTTGACGAGCACCGCTTTGAAAGCCGGCATGCCCCAACACAAGACGCAGCCAGCCAACAACCCATAAGGCAACCAAGCGTGAAAGATTTCCGAGACGGTATAGCGAGTGGATGGCGCAACCGTAGTGGTCGTCGCGTCGACCGAAATACATTCTCTCGGATGCCATATTCTGAACAACAGGACCAAGCTCGTGATAGCGGTAAGGGCGGCCAAAATATCGGTCAACTCCGGCCCAATTAGGTTGGAAACGGTCACCTGAACGAGCGCGAACGATACCCCACAGGTCAGTGCGGCGGGCAGTACGCCACGCAGCCCTTTCCGGCCCGCAACGAGCACAACCATGTAGGCGGGCACGCACAGGGAAAGCGGGGCACTGATTCGGCCGGCGGCTGCGCTAAGGGTCGCGAGCGGCAGATCCGTGGCTTTGGCGAGGGTCAGAATGGGCAGGCCGATTGCTCCGAATGCGACCGGAGCGGTGTTCGCCAGCAAACAGATTCCGGCGGCCTTGAGCCGGTTGAAACCCATGCCGGTGAGCATGGCGGCACCGACCGCAACGGGAACGCCGGAACCGGCGGCTCCTTCGATGAAGGCGCCGAACGCGAACGCAATCAGCAACGCCTGCAGCCGGCAGTCGCTGGTCAACATCGCCAGGGAATTCTTGATCACCTCAAACTGTCCAGTCTCCAGCGTAACCCGGTAGAGGAGAATTGCATTGAACGTGATCCAGCCGATCGGGAGCAACCCGAACGCCATCCCAAACAGCGTAGCGGAGAGAATTCTAACCGGTGGCATCCGATACACCAGCCAGACCATCAGAATCGCCGTGATCAAGCTAATGATGGCCGATATCCACGCCGGCTTTCGCCGGATCGCCAGCAGAAACAAGAGCACAAGCATTGGCAGCGAGGCGACCAGAGCCGACCACCCGATGCTGTGTGCCACCGGAGTGTAATCTTGTTGCCACATGGGGAATTCTCACTCCGGGTTCAACAACCGTAGCCCTTCGGATTCAATGTGCTCGACCGAGATCCCATACTTGCGCAAGAGGGCATCGTAGGCGCCTGATTCGGTAAACTTGTCTTCGATTCCGATCATGCTCATCCTCGTTGGAGCATGCTGCGACAAGACTTCGGCGACAGCACCACCCAAACCGCCATGGATGGTGTGTTCTTCGACAGTCAGCACCTTGCCAGTTTTGCGGGCCGAGATGACCAGAGCGTCGACGTCGATTGGCTTGATGGTCGACACCTCCAGCAAATCCACCGAGACGCCCCGCTGTCCGAGCCGGTCGGCTGCTTCGATGGCCATGCTCATCGGGACACCGCAGACGGCAATCGTGAGATCGTTGCCGTCCTTGAGTTTGCGGACTTTCCCGATTTCGAGTGGAGGCGCGTCGGCAAAAAGCACCGGCGTCGGATTCCGACAGATGCGGATGTAGGTGGGGCCACCCCTGCGCAAGGCGTCGTCGAGCGCTTGGCGCAATTCGACCCCATCGGCCGGCACGACGACGGTCAGATTTGGCATTGCCCGCATGATCGCAATGTCGACAATCGATTGATGGCTGGCTCCATCGTAAGAATCCGAAAGCCCCCCGTAGTTGCCCGCCAGGATGACCGGCAGTTTGTTGTAGCAAACGATGTTGCGGATCTGATCGGTCCCTTTCAACGTCAGGAATATGGCAAAGGTGTTGACGATTGGCCGCAAGCCGCAGGTCGCCATGCCGGCAGCGATATCCACCATATTCGCTTCCGCCACGCCGACGTTGAAAAACCGGTTCGCGTAACGTTGTCCAAACGCTGCCGTGCGCGTGCTCGTGGACACGTCGGCATCCAGGACAACCATCTCGGGGACATCCGGTGCCAGCGCGAGTAGTGCCTCACCGAATGCGTCGCGCATGGCAACGTTCACAGCAGTCACGCCAGTTCCTCCAGTTTGTGAAGCGTCTGGAGCAGTTCCTGGCGCGCTTTGGCATAAGTTGCGTCGTCGATCACCGCGCCGTGCCACTGGGCGTTGTCCTCCATGAACGACACGCCCCGTCCTTTGTGTGTCTGGTAGATCACAGCCGCCGGCCATTGGCGCTGGCTTTTCATCCAAACGAAAGATTCCAGCACTTCGACAATGTTGTGGCCATCGTAAACGATGGGCGCGACGTTCCAATTGAAGGCGCAGAGTTTCTCCGGTAGCGGGTCCATGGGCATGATCTGCTCGCTGGGACCGTCGAGTTGAACCTTGTTATAGTCAATGAGCGCCACCAACCGTTCCGGTTTGAATTTCGCCGCGGCCATGATGGCTTCCCACGTCTGGCCTTCATTCAGGTCGCCGTCGCCCAAGAGCACGTAAGTCCAATAGTTCTTTCCGAGCAGCCGTGCCGCGAGCGCCATGCCCAGAGCCACCGATGTTCCGTGCCCCAATGGACCGGTGGACATATCGACTCCCGGAGTCTTCACCATGCAGGGATGTCCTTGCAGCCGGCTGTCGATCTGCCGGAAGGTTTTCAGTTCGGCCGGCGCGAAATAGCCCCGGTGGGCGAGCACGGTGTAGAGCATGCAGGACGCGTGACCTTTGCTGACCACGAGCCGGTCGCGCTCCGGCCAGCGAGGTTCTTCGGGGCGGACGTTCATCGCGTCAAAATAAAGCGCCACCAGCAGTTCGGCTGCCGAGGCAGCCCCGCCCCAGTGGCCGGTGCCGTTCTCGTGCAGAATATCCAGCACGGTGAGGCGGAATTCTTGCGCCAGAAGCTGGAGCAACACGGCCTTCCTTGTCCGGTCCTTCTCCTGAAGTACCGCCTGGGGCTCGCGATGTGTCTTGGCCTGCATTCCGCACCGGACTCAATTGACGACGTTGATCGGTTTGCCTGCCAAAAAGGCCGCCACATTCTCGGCCGTGATCTTCGTGAGACGGCGGCGCGCGGCGAGCGCAGCCCAGGCGATGTGCGGCGTGATGGTGATGTTCGGCGCTTTCAACAGCGGGTTATCCAGGCGGATGGGCTCGGTGGTGATGACATCCAACGCCGCGCCCGCCAGCTTGCCCTGCTGCAACGTTTCGGCGAGATCGGCGTCATTCACGAGCGGTCCGCGCGAAGTATTGATGAGGTAGGCCGTGGGCTTCATGCGTCCCAGCAGGGCCTTGTTCACCATGCCGGTATTCTCTGGAGTGAGATTACAGTGCAACGTCACCACATCGGATTCGGCAAACAACTCCGGCACCTCGCGCCATTCGAAGGGATACGACGGCGGGTTACCGCGGAAGACATCGCTGGCCAACACTCTCATCTTGAAACCCGCCGCGATCTCGCCAACGCGTCGGCCAATGCGTCCGAATCCAACAATGCCGAGGGTTTGACCGGCCACCTCGGTCAACGGCGTCCGCCAGAAGGACCATTCCGCTTTCAACCATTCCCCTTGCTTGATCAAGTCACTGTGCAACTGCGGTTGGCGATAGAAATTCAGCAGCAGGGCGAACACATACTCGGCCACGGCATCGGTGGCGTACGTGGGCACGTTGGACACGGCGATGCCGCGCGTCCTGGCAGCTTTCACGTCCACGATGTTGTAGCCGGTGGCCAGCACGCTGATGAATTTCAATTTCGGCAGCTTGGCGAGCGCATCGGCGGAGAGCGGTGTCTTGTTGGTGAGGATGATGTCGGCGTCTTTCGCGCGTTCGACGATGAGTTCGCCCGGCGTGCGGTCGTGGCAGACGAACGTGCCAAGCTTCGAGACTTCATCCCAGGGATTATCGCCGGGATTGAGAGTGTAACCGTCCAGTACGATGATTTTCATGGGGATGGGTGCGGTAGCAGCAATCATTCAATCAGACAATGAGGTTCGTTCGCATTTGGCTTTCGAGTGGCCATCTAATTAACAATGTGGTCAGACCACGAGCTTTGCCCATGCTTCAAGCAGTTTGCGTTTGGCGGCGGCGATCATGACGGTGGAATCCTCGTCGCCTACGGGTTTGATTTCGAAGGAGACGGCGCCGCGCCGGGTGCCGTCAGCCCGCAGGTAACCAACTTTAAAGAGTTCGTGCAGGAAGGCGACGATCTCCGGTACGTCGTTGGCGCTGCCCGGGTAACCGAAACGAGGATGTTGATCGCCCCAGGCAGGATCCTGCCGGTCCTTGAAGTAGGCATTGCCGATGTGGATATGGGCGATATGTTCGCGGACGGGCTGCAGGGCCTGCGCCGGTGATTCGCCCAGAAGCGGGATGTGGCTCAGATCGACCATGAGCCCAAAATTTGGGCATGAGCGTTTGACGCGCTCCGCAATCTCGCAGGCGATGTCCGCCGGACCAATCAGGCATTTCTTGTCGATGTCACGGTCGAAGACTTCCAACACGATGTTGCAACTGAATTTCGCCGCGTAGCGGCAGAGTTGCACCAGGGAATTCTCCAGCCGATCCATCGCCGCCGGTCGTTCGGCCGGCACGGCATCGGAACCGCTGAGAAGTCCGACATCCCGGATGCCGAGTTCGGCGGCTTCTTCCACGGCGTGTTTGATCTCGTCGATGGCACGCTGTCGCGCCGCTTCATCGGCGCTGTTCAGATCAAGCTTCTGTGAGAGCAACCGGGGTTGGCCGCCGTGCTTGGCTTCAACGCCGGCGCCGGCCAGCAACGCCTTCACTTTCGCGCGCGCCGCTGCGTCCTTGATCCAGGATATTTCGATCACTTCGAAAAAGTCATCCACCAGAATCTGGCGGCAAGTCTCGAGAATCGGAACCTTCGCCCTTCATCGTGGCTGGAAAGGCCATGAAATGTACTATGCCCGGTCGTATGACGTGGTGGAGTGGAATATTCATCGGATGCTTTAGCTTAGAGATGGAATTCTTGCTTTGTACTTCGATCTACTTCGGCTCGATGGCGATCACCCACAGGTCCGTTTTGCCCAGATTATGACCGACATGGGTGGTGGCGCGGCGCCAGGCGATTTCGCCGGTCTTCAAGGTGGAGCTTTCTCTCCGACCATCGGGCATCTCGTGCTCCAGTTCGGCTCCCGAGAGGCAAACCACGACCCGGTCATGATGGCTGTGGAGCGGTTCGCTCTTTCCCGCTGCCATCCGAATGTCGTACACCCGACCGTACTGGTTCTCGAATAGCAGCTTGTAGTCCGGGGCAAGCCCCACACTGCTCCAGGTTTCCGAACCGCCCTTCCCGAGATATTCAGTCTGTACGATACGCAGGGCCGAAGCCCCGGTGTTCTTTACACTTCCAGCTTGTGCCGGCCGAAACGCGGCCTTGCCGCGTTGGACGGTCTCCGTCCAAGCCGCTCCTTGGGCCGGCGTCACTTCAATCGATCCGTCATCGAGGTAGACCGCCACGGTGGCACGGTCGCCCGGCAACGACATGGTCTCGCCCGGCGCCAATGTCTGCTCCACGACCAGCACCTTTTCATTCCGGACCTTCTCTGATTGGGTGACCGCCCACACACCGGCCACGGGTAGCAGAATCAAGGCCAGTCCGCAAAACCAATTTCGTATATTCATGTGAGCTCCTCTGCGCACAATCGTTATCAATCCTCCGTGGGAGGTTCATGCATCGGCTCAGGTCCTACCGCCTCTTCCGTTGCCTTCTGCGCGCTGCCGAGCACGTTCCCTTCGAGCACGACGCTCTTCAGTTCGCCCGGCGCGACCGAGAGAAACGTGTCGGTACCTGCAAACGCCCGGCTATCCCGTACAATGGTGCCGGGGCAGCGGGCCAACCGGATCACGGGAGTTCCCGCCAACGGCTTGTGCGTAGAGACGCCGTTCAATTCCAGTTCCTTCGAATCCTGCACCAGAAAAGCTGGCCCGCCGTCGGCGTTCACCTGCACGTGATACAGCTCCAGCGCCTGCGTGTTGGAGGCTTTCATTCCGGTCTTCGCCGACGCGATCACGTCGCTGATCCGCAGACCCTGAATTGGCATTTCCGGTAGTCCTTCAATGTTAATCGCCACCCGCGCATGGTTGATGGTCATGTGGCCGATGGCGATGTTGCGGAACACCGGCGTCTTCTCCGAAACAGGCTGGGCGGAGGTTCTCACTTCGCCTTCCATGAGATAGTAACTGGTCACGTTGATGGCCTGACCGACGTTCTCCATCGTCCAGTTGTCGAACCGTACGTCTTCGACCACGCCACCCCGTCCGCGCCGGCTCTTGATGCGCACGCCCATCTGGGTGCCATCACAGGTGATGTTATTGGCGACCAGGTTGCGGATGCCGCCCGCAATTTCACTGCCGAGCGAGACGGCACCGTGCGCGTGGTGCACGGTGCAATTGGCGATGGACACGTTTTCGGTCGGCTTGTTGACCCGCCGCCCATCGGCGTCCTTGCCCGATTTGATCACGATGCCGTCGTCGCCGGTGTCGATATAACAGTCGGAAATCCGCACGTTGCGGCTGGAATCAACGGCGATGCCGTCCGTATGCACTCCCGGATATGTCTCGATGATGACATTGCGAACCACGGCGTCGTCCGTGTACAGGAGGTGGATCGTCCACATCGACGAACCAACAAAATGAACCCCTTCGATCAGAACATTCGTGCTGTCCATGGTGCGAACGAACGAGGGACGGAGTTCTGAAGCCACTCTTTCGTATTCTTCATCCGGCGCGGGTGTCTTCACCTCGAGGTCTTGCAGCAGGCGCTCCCAATTGGGCCCGAACGCAGACCCCGGATCGGACCCGGATCGCTTCGTTCGGGGCATGATCTTGAGCCACTCAGCGTTGTCGGTGGTGAGCACACCCCGGCCCGTGATGGTGACGTTTTGCAGGTTCCGTCCGCCGATCAGTGGAACGGGCGTGAGGCATTCGATTCCCTGCTCCCTGCCTTTCGTGAACGGAAGCTTGGCAGCCGGGAACCGTAGCGTGGCACCCGCGTCGATATAGAGCACGAGGTTGTTCACCAGTTCGATGGGCCCGGTGACATAGTTGCCCGGCGGAAAGTACACCGTTCCCCCGCCTGCGGCCTTCGCCGCTTGGATGGCGGAACGGATTGCCTCTGTCGAGGTTGCCGAACCATCCTTGAACGCGCCGTAATCCAGAACATTGAAGAACGGAGCGGCGCCCCACGTGTTCGCGCCAATCAAAAGTAACAGCACCAGCAGGAGTCGGCTTCGGGAAGTTCGAGAAACCAATGCTCTCATGCAACTCATGCTAGCAACGATGGCGGCTTTCGTCGAGAAGGACTTCCGATCCGGGTGCATGAGATACGGTTGGCGCGAGCGATTCGAAAAAGCCAACTCAGGTCACTTCTTGGTACTGGTACAGTTTGGTTCTGAGGGTACCGCAGCCTGGATTCTTGAAAAAAGGCTTCCAAACGTTGTGTCGAAAGTGGTGGTGTCTCCCAAAGTGCGCAACAGGGGATGGATTAGGGATACGAAAGAAAAGCTTCCAAAGCTTCCAAAGGAATTATATACAATGTTACCCTAGCCAGAATCGGCGGGGTTCAACGGGGAAGCCTTGAAAACCAGTAAGAATCAGTGTCCCGGTCTTGGGCCAAAATTTGCTCGACATTGCAGGGGGAAATGGCCAGTCTTTGGCGGAGCGTCACATGGCGAAGGCAATAGGGAGTCAACCTCAGTTAAAGCCGCACCCCACATTGGCATTGGGAGGGAACGGTCGTCGCACAAGAAGTCGAGCCGTTCCGCGACCACCGGCCAAGAAAAGGTCGTGCTTCGCCTCCATTTACCCCGGCCCCGGACATCAGGTTCCGGGAGAACTGGCGAAGCATGTTCGGAAACTGGAGAGTCTCCTGCAAATGCCGGTCTGGTTGTTGATTCAGAACGATGACCCCGGCTGCTGCAATATGATCTGCATTCATTTGTACAAAGGGTTTCAGAGCCAGCGTCCCTCCATTGAAGAAGGAAAACCAATTGCGTTGCTGATTGAGTCGGCGGGGGGAGACGCGCACATGGCCTACCGCATCTCCCGAATGATTCAGCGCAGGACATCACAATTCACCGTCATTGTTCCGCAGTATGCGAAAAGCGCAGCCACACTGCTCGCCCTTGGAGCAACCAATCTTATTCTTGGCCGTGATGCTGAACTCGGCCCGTTAGACGTGCAAATGTTCGACCGCGAGCGGGAAGACATCGGCTCGGCTCTAGATGCTGTCCAGTCACTGGAGCGTCTAAACGCGTTCTCGTTGTCAGCGATTGACCAGTTGATGTTGCTGATGTCAGAGAGAATTGAAAAAAAGACAGACACACTGCTACCGCTCGTTTTTGGTTACACCAACAACTTCGTCCGTCCGTTGCTTGAAAAAATCGACATTGTAGACTACACTAAAAAGTCGAGAGAATTGAAGGTCGCGGAGGAGTACGCCGTGCGTCTGATGCAGAGGAACTACGGCCTGACACAGGCAAAAGAGATTGCGGCTCATTTGGTGGACAAATATCCGACGCATGGTTTTGTGATTGACTGCCAAGAGGCAAAGTCCGGCACTGTGTCTGGGGAAACATATGGATTGGGTTTGCACACGCATCCCGCGTCGAGCGAAATGGAACAGGTGTTCGTGCGTATGCAGCCTTTTCTTGACGAGTTGACGGTAGTTGGCAAAATAGAGGAGAAATGAACATGCGAACAGCCGTCTTTGCCAAAAAAGAGACACCGAGTAGTACGCGAATTGCCGTGGATCGGGCGATCACGCTCTCCAAGGAGAGAGACGCGAAGTGGGAGGATGGTAAAAAACTTACCGCCGCCCAAAGTGAACAAGACGCGGAACATTCAGACACTTCTCATGCGGTGGCGTGCCGCAACGAACACAGGCAACCGTAGTTCGTTCGACGTTCTTTCTCATCAACGCGGCTGATAATAATTTCATTTTGACACTTGACAACCCTAACTATTTGGGGTAATCTCCTACCAGAATGAAAACGCCATTTGAGTTCAACACGTTGACCGAGTTCACAGATTACTTCAAGGATGAGGAGACATGTCGTCAAGCATTTCGCGGCAATCCGCTTCCGCAACGGCGAGTATTGCCCCCATTGCGGGCACACGACCAGTTTACACGTTGCAAGGACGGCAAACGGTATCGTTGCGCCAAAGTGCAAGCAGGATTTCACCAGTCCATCACTGGCACAGTGTTCGGCGAGAGCAAGCTGCCGCTCCGCAAATGGTTCATAGCGATTTATCTGCTCTCCACGACCAGCAAGGGGATTTCCTCAGTGCAACTCGCCAAGCACGTCGGGGTCACACAAAAGACGGCGTTGGTTTATGGATCACCGCATTCGCAAAGCCATGAAGGAAAACAAGGGGCAGTTATTCGGCACAGTGGAAGTTGATGAAACGTATCGTGGGCGGACTGGCAAAGGTCCATGCACAAAGACAAACGCGCAAAGCAGGGCACCGGCGGTGTGGGCAAGGTTGCTGTCATGGGTATTTTACAACGCGATGGCCCAATCGTCGCTGGCTGTCATTTCAAAAGTCCGGACGGCCCGACATTGCACGGCCAAATCCACAAGCACGTTGAACCGGGCAGCCAAGTATTCACCGACGCATGGCGCGGATACAACGGCTTGCATTCACATTTTGCGCATGAAGTCGTTGACCATGCCTTGGGTTATGGCAGGGGCAAGTTACACACGAACAGCATCGAGAGTTTTTGGGCCTTGTTCAAGCGCGGCTATCACTGGCATATACCATCAGATGAGCCGAAAGCACTTGCAACGATACATTGAGGAGTACACCTTCCGTTTTAATCGGCGCACGGAATTGATGCAAAGCGTGTGGTCTGACGTGGTAGAGAATATGTCCAACGGGACGCGGCTTCCCTACAAGGAATTGACGGCATGAGTAGACCGCCAAAGATTCACAAACCGATCAAGGGTGCATTCAACAACATTCTGGCGTCTATTGCTGCCGGTACTGGCAAGGGCAAGAAGGTGGCGACCAAATCGGAGCGTCATCCGACAAAGTCACCGGAACTGCCGCCACATAAAAAACCATGAACAAACACGACCAAATGCCTGATTTTGCGCCCCCAGATCGCTCTTGCATCTGTCATCCTAACCGCTTAGAATGGTGCATGGAAATAGGACTCGCCGCCAAGCCATGATAAATCGAACGTTCCAGCAAGAGACAGAATCGGTATCCCCAGAATTGAAAATCCGCACGCTGCTGATACGTGAATCGGACGGTGTACAGGAGTTGTGGGTAATGCAAGGATTGGAACTCGACATTGTTGCACAGGCCCTAACAATTCCAGAGGTCAAAACGCGTTTCATTCGCACGATCTTGAGTCACATAATCATCGCGGAAGAGACAGGCACAAAGCCGTTCGAGAACGTCAAGTCCGCACCGAAGGAATGTTGGGACAGATACGATAAAGGCCTTGACCTCCGAGACGCCTTTTCGCTGACAATTCCGGGAGATCAGATTCCAGATAATTTGCCACATTCGAGGTTGCCAAGAGGCGAAGCTCTTGTTAGAATCGCCTGAGCATGGCGTATCCATTTGTTTACTGTCCAACGTGGAAAGAGCTTCTCGACCAGCTTCGACCGCATGATGTCGAACTGAAGCAGACTGAGGCCCTCCTTGGTGGCCCAGACGGTGAGAAGCGCGTGACGTATTTAGAGCGCACCGTTGGCGTTGAAACCTACCGGCATCCCGTTTGCATCGACTCTGACCAAGAACGGATGGTGCCCTCGCACATTCGTTCGATTTGTTCCGCTCTCCGTTTAGACCCCGTTGATTTTGGCCTCGAATTGGGCTAGTCAACCCTTCCGCCCTTAAGTCGTCACATCTCTGCCGAGTTTAGGGTAACATTGTATATAATTCCCCTTCCAAACCTTCCAAAGTACACTAACGGGCTTTCTGTAATTGTGGGAGAATCGTGGTGTGAGCATGGATCATAGAGACATGCGCGGGAAGGTTGGCGAGATGGTGGCGGGAGGGGAATTGCACTCGAACGCGCCCGCTCGGCTCGCCCTGATGGGACGCCTGCGGCGTTGCGTCGCGCCACTCCCAGTGGCTTGGCTCTCTATAGAAGAGTGTTTCTGCCAGAAGAGTGTTTCTGCCAAACGAACCCAACCGGAAAACACGGAAGTATCGTGGAATGAATATGTTGGGGAAAAAAGCGAGTTGGGTTCGTTTTGCAAAAAGAGGCAAAAAACAGGGAATAAATGCAGGAAAACAGTGCCGGGAGGGTGATTTTATGCTCAAACCAACCCAAGATAAACCCCAATTGGGGCACGGTGGGGCGGTGGCCGGGTTCGAAATGAGAGTGTTCGAAGTCGGGGGCGCAGCCTTCGCGGAAGCTCCCGTCTGCGTCGGCGATTACGGCGGACAAGACACCGCGGCACTGAACGTATCGTGCTGCGAGGAGAATCGTGAAACTGTACCAGCACCCACTTCTTTGCCTTGGTTTTCTCCGCCGTTACTCTATGGTACAATCATTCCGCCCTATTTGTATGAAGCTTGGACGCGCAAGTGTTTTGCTTATCGCAGTTGCCGCTGCCGTTGGACTTTGGCCTGACGCAGCAAAAGCCCAGTCTTCCAACTCTGTTGCCGGACCAGACCTACGAGAAACTCCCATACCCCCGATCAAGACCAGAATGGGGATGTTGCCGGGTGTGAACGATTTGCCAGTTCGCGCCGAGATGCCCGATGTGATGACGATGAACAACGGGCAGAAGGTCACGACAGTCAAACAATGGAAACAGCGCCGCGAGGAGATCAAGCGCATCCTTGAGTACTACGCCATCGGCCAGATGCCGCCTCCGCCAGGAAACGTGAAGGGGCGCGAGATCAAATCACAATTGGTGCTCGATGGGAAAGTGAACTATCGGCTGGTGCACCTGACTTTCGGACCGAAAGGGAAACTGGGACTGGACATTGGCATCTTCACACCCGCCGAGAGTCAAGGGCCGTTCCCGGCGATCATCTCACAGAGTGGCACGCCGCCCGGCGCGACGCCGTTGCCGCGCCTGCCGCAAGGTCCAAACCAGGGTCGCGGCCAGGATGTGTTGCTCGTAGTCGGACCGGCAACGAACGCAAGGGCGGCGGCAACGACCACCAATGCGCCTGTAGTTCCGGGTCAGGAGTCGGCAGCCGCGACCAATGCCCCCCAAGCGGGTCGCGGTGGTCGCGGCGGACCGGCCAATGCCGAGGATGTTGTGAAGCGCAATAATGAAGTGTTTCGTCGCGGCTATGCGCTGGTGATGTTCAACCCGAACGACTGTGCCGAAGACACAACATTGCGGAATGAGGACGGCGGTTGGGCGTTTCGCAACACGCGCTTTTATCCCGCTTATCCCGGCTACGATTGGGGCATCCTGGCAGGGTGGGCGTGGGGCGCGTCGCGCGTCGCCGATTATCTCGAAACGGATCGTACGATTGACAAAACCAAACTCATCATCACCGGCGCGTCGCGCAATGGAAAATCCTCAATGATCGCGGCGGCGTTTGACGAACGGCTGATGGGCGCTCCCGTCGTGACCGGCGGTGGCGGCGTCGGCGCGTATCGCTTCGCTGGACCGCGAAACAGCGAAACTTTGGATATCATGATGAAGAAATATCCGAACTGGTTCTCGCCGCACCTGCACGAGTTTTGGGGCCATCGTGAGAAACTGCCGTTTGACGAGCATTGGTTTCTCGCGCTCTGCGCGCCGCGTCCGTTCCTTGCATTGGAAGGCGATGCCGATACGATTTCCCTTCCCGATGCGGTGCGGCAATCCATCCTCGGCGCCCAGCCGGCGTATGAATTGTTCGGCGCCAAGGACCGGCTGGGGGTGCATTATTCGCATCATGCCCATGCATTCACACAGGAGGATTGGACCGCGATGATGGACTTTGCCGACAAGAACCTTCGCAGCATGAAGGTAGACCTGACCTTCGACCATTTCCCAACGGAAGCGGAGCTCGACGCGGCGGTGGCTGCCGCCAGACCTGCCAGACGACCCGCGCCGTCCTCCTCCCAATGATTCCCGACATGAGACCATTTTTCCTCATACCATTTCTGGCGGTCGCGCTTTCCGCGACCGACGTTCGGGCCAAAGCAGCGCTCAGTGTCCGCGACTTTGGCGCGAACGGCAATGGCACGAACAAGGACACCGTCGCTTTTCAAAAAGCGCTCGACGCATGCGCCGTTTCCGGGGGCGGCGAAGTTCTGGTGCCCGCGGGCAAATATCTCATCGGCAGCGTGCAGGTTGGCAATGGCACCATTCTCCGGTTGGAAAAGGACAGCGTCATCACGGGCAGCCCTGACCCGAACGATTATCCGATGTTGGATATTCGTTGGGAAGGTCGCTGGCAACCGGGGCGGCGCGCGCTGATCTATTCGGCGAACGTTGACCACACGGGCATTATTGGGCCGGGTCGTATTGAAGGAAATTCTGGAGTCGCAGCTCCACAAAATCCGCGCGGAGTGGTCGTTCTGGAACCTCTTTTCTGTAACGATGTCCGCTGGGAAGGCTTCACCGTGACGCAAGGCGGCAATTGGGCAACGCACCCGACTTACTGCTCCGATGTTGTGATCAAAAACGTGAACATCAACGGTGGGCGTGACGGCATTGACATCGATTCCTGCAAGCACGTCCGCATCGAAGGGTGCAACATCGACACGGGCGACGATTCGATCAGCCTCAAATCCGGTCGGGGCCTGAATGGAGCGCGCCTCGGAAGAGCTACGGAGGAGGTGCTGATCAGCAAATGCACGTTGAACGGGCGACGCTTTGCCGCCATCGGCATTGGCAGCGAAACTTCTGGTGGCATTCGCAATGTGCGGATCGAACACTGCAAATTGAGCAGCCACACTTTTGGTGTGTATGTCAAAACCCGCATCGGTCGCGCAGGAGTCATCGAGAACATTTTGGGCAACGACCTCGATGTTCCCGCTGGCGGCTTCCTTCGCGTCAACTTGATCAGCTCCGGTAACAGCAACACGGCGGACGATCCGGTGGAGGGGTTGGCCGGCTATCCCGTGGGCAGGAACTTCCGCTTCTCCAATGTCCGCGTTGCCTGCACGACCCTTGCCGAGGCCAGCCAGATTTCCACGGAGAAACCCTTGGAAGGGCTTGTTCTCAAAAACATCACCGGAACCTGCACCAAAGGCGTCTCACTGCAGAACATCAAACACGCCGTCCTGAGCGGCATCAAAGTGACCGGGTATAGCGGCCCGCTGTTGGCGACCAATGGCGTCACGGGCACCGGTCTGGCTGGTGCTGTTGCGTATGTGCCGCCTCCACCCGCTGCTACGCGGCAACGACCAAGTGGTGAGCCGATCCCCGCGGCCATCAACCCTGCAGCCACGCCTCCGTCCGCTTCGGCCTCGGCAGTCGCATTTGTCGCTCTCACGCGGGAGCAGATAAACGCTGCGTCCCCCTTCTTTACGGTGGATGGAAAAGACCCGGTACTACTGACGGCGCCCCCGGCCAAGCTGGAAGATTTGCAAATCCTCCGCCTTTGGCCAGCTCAGGCGCCCCTCCAGCAGGGCGATGATCCTGCCATCGATATACCCACTCTGACCGTTTTTCTTCCCCCAACGGGCAAAGTCAGCGGCGCCACGATGATTGTCATGCCCGGCGGCGCCTATTCGCACCTTTCTCCGCGCGAAGGTCTCCCGGCGGCTCGATGGCTTGCCTCCAACGGCATCACCGCCTTCATTCTCAAATCCCGCCTTGGGAGGAAATACCAGCACCCGGCTGAAATGAACGATGCCCAGCGCGCCATTCGTTATGTGCGCGCGAATGCCTCCGCTTGGGGCCTGGATCCCCAGCGCGTTGGCATCATCGGCTTCTCGGCCGGCGGGCATCTTGCCAGCACCGCCGCCACTCACTTTGATGCCGGCGATCCCACATCCAGCGACTTCATCGAGCGGGTGAGTTCTCGTCCCGACCTCCACATCCTCCTCTATCCTGTGGTGACACTTACCGATGAACCTAACGTTCATAAGGGCTCTCGCACATGGCTCCTCGGCAACAATCCCGCTCCGGAAATCATGGAACTTCTCAGCAACGAAAAGCAGGTCACCGAAGACACTCCGCCGGCGTTTATCGTTCACTCGACCGGAGATACCACGGTCCCGGTTGCCAATTCCGATCAATACGTTGCCGCTCTTGTGAGGAACAACATCCCTTTCGTTTACCTCCGCGAACCGATCGGCAAGCACGGCTTTGGCATCACCGACGACTGGTCCGGTCAGGCCATGGCCTGGCTTCACACTCAGAAGTTCTGAACAACCCCAGGCACCTTTCGCTCGCCGTCAAACCCGCCGCACGAGAATCTCTCGGGCAATCTCCGCTTCAAGCGCAAGCTCTGTCTCGCCTACGCGCACGACGAATGTCGGCCGCTTCTGTTGCAGGATGAGTCGACTGCCGGGCGTAAGTCCATAGATCGCCAATGCGTTGCGACGTGAAGTTTGCGAACAGTTGAGACAGACCAGTTCGCTATGGGCGCCTTCCTCCAATTCATGCAAGCCGAGCAACTCACGGTCTGGCGCGGGCTTGCGACCGCGATGGAAGAACCGCTGCAGCATATTCAACCCCGGCGAAGCATCGGGAAACTCGTAGCGACAATTCGGACAACACACGAGCTTGCAGAATTTGCCGAGCGGGCAACCGTGCTGGCACGGCGTGTCTTGTTTCTCGAACTCAAACCCGCACAGCGGGCAGTGCAGAAATTGTGGTGTGGAAGTTTTCATCTCAGAGCCCGAGCAACCCTCCCAGATGATTCACCAGTCCGCCGACAAGAAAGGCGAACGGGAAAATAAACACCGTGATCCAGAACGCCGTCTTCTTGCCGAGTTCGCGCGAGATCATGAACAACGTGGCGATGCAGGGCATGAACAGTGTGATCGTCACCATGGCGACGAGCACTTGGTGCGGCGAGAGCAAGTGTTTCGGCCCCGTCGCCGCGTCGAGCAGGAAAACGGCGCCGTAATCGCGCCGCAAAAAGCCGATGAGGAACGCGCTCGCCATTTCCCGCGGCAGCCCGAGCCATCCCGTCACGAGCGGTTCGCCGAACCGCGCGATCTTGTCGAGCAAACGCAGTTTGTCGAGGACGAACAGAACCATCGTGCCGAGGACAAACAGCGGGATGACCTCTTTCAGGTACCACTCGAGTCGGGCAAATGTCTTCGCCACAACATTGCCGAGTTGCGGCCGGCGCATCGGCGGCAACTCGAGAATGAAGTCGCTCGTCCCGCCGCCATACAACTTCGCCGCGAGCCAACCGATAATGCAGGAGATAACAATCATCAAAATCATCCAGAACACCGCGGCGCGGCAGGAAATGCTGGCCATCATGGCCAGCAGCACGCCCAGTTGCGCCGAGCACGGCACGGCCAGCGCCAGTAGCAGTGTGGTGATCACGCGTTCCTTGCGCGTCTCCAGGATGCGCGTGGTCATGGTCGCCATCGTGTCGCATCCGAGGCCGAGCACCATCGGCAGTACGGCCTTGCCGTTGAGTCCCATGCTGCGAAACAATCGGTTCAGCATCACGGCGAGACGGGAGAGATACCCCGAGTCCTCGAGCAGGCTGAAGACGAGGAAGAACGTGGTAACGATCGGCAATACGATGGCCAGCGCATAGCTCAGCGCCATGGTGATCACACCGTATTCGCCGACGAGGAAATCGTGCGCCAACCGCCTCACTTGGGTCCACCACCCGAGCGTTGCACTCGGGGCAAGCGAGTAGGTTGGCGCCCTGACAATCTGGGTGTTATCCCAGATAGAAACCCCGTGGGCTGGTGAGAGCGGGATTTCCAAGCTGTAATGAGACACTTGCATGTCGTGTGTGTGCGGGAAGGGCAACACCGCGTCCGCCGCGCGGATGGCCCACGGGTTGATATAACGCCCGAACACGACCTTCTCGAAAAAACCGACCGCCGTCCCCGCGCCGAACAGGCCGACAAACCAAAATGTGAACGCGAGCACCAAGGCTGCGATCGCGAGGCCCTTGACGGGATGTGTCGCCCACCAGCCGAGCTTCTGCGCGAAGGTCGCATGGCGCGGACGCGCGGTTGTATACACCTGAGCGAGGATCGCATTGGCGCGGGCAAGTTGCGCCTCGATCGGGGTGGGGTAAAGACGACGCTCCGGGACATCTGACGGCAGGCTTGGAACGCGGGCTTTGCCGATTGATTGCTGCAACAGGTGAACTCCGGTTCCGGCAATGGCGATGGTTGGGATGACAGGAACGCCGAGGATCTCGCTCAGTTTGTGGAAATCGATGCGCCCGCCGCACTTGTCGAGTTCATCCATCAGATTTAATACCAGCACCATCGGGCGACGAAGCTCGGCGAGTTGCAGCGTGAGCAGCAAAGCCCGCCGGAGATTCTTCGCATCGGCCACTTGTACGACCGTAGCCTCGGGATAATCGCGCAGCACGTCGCAGGTCACCCGAGCGTCCTCCGTGCGTGGCGCGAACTCGTTCACACCCGGCGTGTCGAGCACGGTGAACTCTTTGTCGTCGAGTAACGCCCCTCCGCGCGCGATCTCGACAGTGGTGCCGGGATAATTGGAAATGACGACAAACCTGCCCGTGAGCTTGTTGAACAGGACGCTCTTGCCGACATTGGGGTTGCCGACAAGTACCAGCATGGGTTGGGTTGCGGCTGTTTTGCAGTCAGCGGTCGTTAGGACGTTGTCTGGGTGGCAATGCATGGGCTTCAGTAAACGAATGATTCCAGATCATAGCGACCGAGGTGCGGTCGACCGCGTTGTTCATCGAAGTGGAGCGCATTACGAATTGCTTGTTCTTGATCGCGCATTTCGGGGGCGGACAACGGCGCGACCTTCAACGCCTTCGTCTGCTCCGCGTACCGGCTGTCGGAATAAACCACCAGTGGCGAGAAATAGATGAAATCGTTTCGGCCCAGCGGCAAATCGTTGATGAGACGAGCCGTCTCTCTCACGTGCGCCCCGGCGAACTCATGCCCACCCGCACCCAGCAATACGATCACGCCAACGGCGATTCCCGCTGCCTTCACTGTCGTCACGCACTCTGTGATCCGCGCACTTGTCGCTGGCTTACAGAGCCATTGCAGCAGCTGGTCGTCACCCGTTTCCAAGCCGATGTATACGCGACGCAGGCCGAGGTCGCGCAATTTCCCGAACTCCCGGGTCGTGCGACGCGGTCCCGTGAACACATCGAGAAACGTGCTCACTCCGTCGAAGCGGGTCTTGTGACCGAGCCACCAACTGGCGGGCACATTCTCTTGTTCGGGCGGCGGAAACTCAACGCGTTGGTAAAGCGCCTCGAATATCTCCACCAAATCGTCCTGGGGCAGCGTAAGGGCATTGGCTTCACCGAGAAAGATGGAACGGCGCGCGCGCAGAGCCTCGCCATGATACGCAATCGCGTCGTGCAGGTGCTGAATGAACTGAGCGGATGTCTTGCGACCGTAGAACACACCGCGATACAGTTCGCAGAAGAGGCAGCACGAATAGGCACAGCCCTCCGTCGCCTGCAACACGAGCGCGTTGTACTGGTCCGGTGGCAGCACGGCGACGCGACCATAAATCGAATGAAACCGATCCGCATCGCGGCGGGCCTCTTCCATGTCGAATTTCGCGGTTCGCCCCAGCATCGGTGCGATCTCCGCGAGAGCCTGTCCAAGGCCGGGCTTGGCATACTCCACCGCAATGGACTTGGCGTCCAATTCCTCGAAAACGCGGACCGTCTCCTCGTGCGCTTCCATGACCAAGGCATCGGCATCTTCGGGGGAAAGTATGCTGCGCTCGATGACGCCGCCTTCTTCCGCCGCATGTTTGCGAGTCAACAGCACCCGATGTGACAGGCCGCGGCGGCGGTACTGGTTGGGTCGCGCGACTTTCGTCAGGCGCCCTTCGAGATCATAGTGCAGGGCCAGATCCCGTTCGAAGTAGAGTGCCAACTCCAGCGCTGAGAGAGCGAGGTAGACGCGCTCGCCGCTCTTCAGTCGTACCTGTAACCCCGACGTATAGCGCGGCACTTCGCCGAGCGCCCGGGCTCGCTGATACCGCAAAAGATTCGCATCCGTTGTTGCCGCGACCTTCATAAACCCTAACATTGGTAAGCGCGGGCTCTTGCCCGCACACCCGTTACACCGTCAACGTGTTCGTTTCCACCAGCCCGACTTCGCTGTCCGTCAAATAACAAGCGGGATCCGAAGCCCAAGGGTTGCCATGGACCTGCGCCGCGCGTACGCGGAAACTGCCGCCGCAAATCTCTTTGAACCGACACTCCGCGCAGCGCCCCTGCAGTAACGGCAAACGATTGCGCAAACCCGCGAGCAACGGGATCGAATTGTCGGACCAGATCTCGCTGAACGGACGCTGCTTCACGTTGCCGAGTGTAGCCGATTGCCAGAACTGGTCAGGATGCACGTTGCCTTGGGTGTCGATGTTGGCAATGCCAACGCCCGACGAGTTCGCACCGCCGCCATTCCATTTCATCAACTGGTAGACTTCCTCGGCGCGCTCGGGCGCGCGCTCGCGCAACTTCAGGTACAGGTAGGCGTTGTCCGCGTGGTTATCGACCGTCAGGATCTCCTTCTTCAGCCCGCGTTCATGAAACACCCGGGTACGCTCCAAGATGATGTCCATCGCCCGGCGAATCTCGCCGGTCGTCAATTCATCCGCTGCATTACCACGGCCTGAGTAGACGAGATGGTAAAAGCAAGCGCGCTGAATGTCCTCGGCTTCAATGAAGTTGAAAATGTCGTGCAAATCCATGCAATTGCGGCGCGTGAGCGTGAGGCGCAGTCCCACCTTCTGGCCGACCGCACGGCAGTTGCGCATACCGCGAACCGCGTCGTCGTACGCGCCCTTCCTGCCGCGGAACAAGTCGTTCGTCTCGCCGATGCCGTCGAGTGAGATGCCAACGTACGTGAGCCCGATTTCGCGCAGTTGCCGGGCCGTCGGTTTGTCGATAAGCGTGCCATTGGTGGACAACGTGACGCGCAGGCCGCTCGCGGTGGCATACTTCATCAGTTCCAGCAGGTCGGGCCGCGTCAGTGGTTCGCCGCCCGAGAACAACACCGCGGGCACTTTGAATGCCGCCAGATTGTCAATCACGGTCAACGCCTGCTTGTGGGTGAGTTCGCCCGGGTATTTCTGTGCGAAGCTGTCGCTGTAACAGTGGACGCACCGAAGGTTGCAGGTGCGCGTGACATTCCAAACAATGATGGGGCGGCGTTCCGCAGCCGAGTTTGGCGCACCGTGGCCGTGGCCATATCGCAGGTTGTCGGCGGGCTGCGCTTCGCCACAGTAGAGTTTGGTGATGTTGACCATGCGACCCTCCTGACTTCGCCTGTTGCTACAGTGTTTCCTCCAGCGTTTGTTGCTTCCGCATGCGTCGCGGCTGGTAGACGCAGTGCGGTTCCTCAGCCATGTAATTGCCATGCGTCGCGTAGAACGCGCGGGCGCGGCAACCGAGACAGATCTTTTTGAATTCACACAGGCCGCATTTGCCTTCGAGTTGCTCAACATCGCGCAAGCGGCCGAAGACCTCGGAGTGTTCCCAAATGTCGCGCAGGGGCTGGCGCTTCACGTTGCCGGCGCTGACGGGCAGATAACCGCACGGGAAAACTTCGCCCGTGTGCGACACGAAACAAATCGCGCTGCCGGCAAGGCACCCTTTGGTCATTGCCGCCATGTTGGGACCGCCGGAGCGGCCGCCCGGATGGCCATGACCGTTGCCACGGGCCGGAACATGCCCGCGCTTGCCGCGGCTGTGAGTGGCTTCGATGCGGACGTGCTCGACCGCTGCGCGCTGGCGTATGACGCGGAAGTAGTGCGGCGCACAAGTCGCCTTGAGATGAAGGGCGCTCTCCTTGCTTTTGTCATACATCCAGTTAAGCACGCGCTCGTATTCATCGGCGGGCAACACGTTCGACTCGGCGATCTGCACACCGCAACCAACCGGGACCAGCATGAACAGGTGCAGCGCGTCGGCGCCGAGTTCGTTGGCCATCGCGTAGAGCGCCTCGATCTGCTGAATGTTGTGTTTGGTGACGGTGCAATTGATCTGCATGCTCATGCCGAGGCGACGGAGGTTGCGAAAGCCGCTCAGCGCGGCAGCGAGCGAGCCCGGTTGTCGGCGGAAACGATCGTGTGTCGTTTCATCCGCGCCATCGATGCTGATGGCGACGCGCCGGATGCCACTGTCGACGATGGTGTGGGCGACCCGCTCGTCGATCAATGTGCCGTTGGTCGCCAGCGCGACGGGCAGGCCATGCTCCGTGGCGTGCGTCGCGATTTGAAAAATGTCGGGACGAAAGAGCGGTTCACCGCCGGAGAGGACGAGAATCGGCTTGGCGAACTCGGCAAGGCTACGGACAAACACCAACGCCTCCTGGGTGGAGAGATCGTTTTTCATGAGCTGCTTGCTCACGTCGAGGCGGCGACAATGAATACACTCGAGGTTGCAGCCTGCGGTGGTTTCCCAGAAGAGAAGCCTGAGTTCGTCGTGGTTTTTGGTTTCTGCGACCATGGCCACCAATATGGTTTAGCAACGGCGGTGCCAGCGCGCCAGGCGTTTTGCAACTATCTAAAACTCAGCAGATTACAGATATGCGCCGGATGCACATGCGCGGCAGAAACCTGACAAGTTGACGCCTCGCTCAACCGTTACGGACAAGTTGTCAGACACAGCTTGTGTCAGAAATGGACCGTGCAACTGGCGCTAGCAAGATTTGCGATGTAGTTGTTGTAGCCGCCGGTGCTGGACTCGTCGTACGAGTAGAAACCGTAGTGAAGGTGGGCGACCACATTCTTGCTGATTTTGCGACTGACGCCAGCGAGCACTGCATGGCGTTGAAAGTTCAATCCGAGCGGCAGGCCGGCCGAAGAGTTGTCGGTGAAGTTGTCCGACCGTGAGTAGCTGTATTCGAGCGTGAGATCGGTCTTCTTGTCGAGCGCGTAGCCGGTCGTGGCCATGACCGTGTACACGTTGCCCCGGTACGTGATCACCGACGGGTCATGGTTGGCGAACGAGGTCGTTCGCGTGTCCTGCAACGAGAAGTAGCCGGTCAGATACCATCGGGACAACGGCGTGACCGTGGCGCTCACGCTGTAAATGTTGGCGTCATAATCACCCGACTGAAGCGTGCCGCCGGGTGCGATCAGCGGTACCGCCTCGGTGGACGTCCTGATGTCGGTAGAGACACGCTGGTAGGTGAACGACGTGCTGAAACGCGAGCAGGGACGAAGTGTCAGTTTGCCCATCGCCTCGTCCGTCGTGAAGCTCTGTGCGGTGATGAATCCGGGATATCCCGTTACGGTATCGGTATCGTAATCGTAATCACCGTGGTCGAGATAATATCGATAACGACCGGCCAGCGTTACGCGGGGGATTGGCGCCGTGTTGAAACCGGCGCGGTAATCCTGACGAAAGGTTGTCTCGTTAGAATCGAGCGCGAGGCTGGAAGCTCCGTTCTGTGTCTCGGCTTCGTCCAGATCGATCTGTTCCTCATCCCACCGACCTTCCACATAGCAGGTCGTGTACGGGATTTTCGTGTACCGCATGCCCAAAGTTTCCGAAAGGTTCTTGGTATCGTTGGCCGAGTGAATCAAATTCGTCGTTGCCGGGCCGGCGCTTTGGGTGAGAAGCGCGTCAGTGAAGCCGTGCGTGTCGTTTTTTTCCGCCTGCAACCCGGCGTAGAGAACAAGGCCCTTGAACGGCCCTAACATGCCATTCAGGTTGACCACATCCGAATCCACATCGGCCGTGATCGCATTGGCCATCCCACCGATGTCGAATGGCCCGAGCGGTGCCGGCGTGGCCACCTGCATGTCGCCTTGACCGGAGAGCGAGCTGTGCAGATAGCCGAGTGACCAATACACCTTGTCGTTCACATGGCAGTCGATATGGAACGTGTTGTAAAAGGCATCCTGATGGTAATCCTCGTGGACGGTTACCGCTTGGCTGGAACTGGTGTTCAGGTTTATCGACGTATCGTCCCGCGCATCATCACTGCCGAAGTGTTCGTAGCGGAAATCGTCCAGCAGGTGGACCTTGGTGATATCATACTCCACGTTCAGTTTGACAATGTCAGTGTGTTCTTTGATGCCGTCGGACGAGGGATAAACCTTGCGTGTGTTCGCGCCCTGGGTGACACCCCCCCACTCGACCAACGATTCGTTGCCGTCGCGCGATTGCCGCTCATAGCCGACGGTGACTTTGGGGAGGTTGGGCAAGGTCAGTCCGGCCTCGAAGAAAACATCACGGTTATCCACCTGCAGGTCGCGATCCAAGCGGAATGACGATGGCGTGAACGGGCCGTAGAAACCGCCTTGGTTGTCGTAGTATTCGCGATATTCGGTGTACCCGGCCCGAACAAAACCGAAGTCCCGTTTCGTCAACTGTAACTGGAACTTGTAGTCGTGTTCATCAATGATAAACCGGCCTTCGCCATCGAGCGTCGTGTCCTTGTTGAGATCGTAGTGCAGTGTCCCGTCCTCGGCGCCGCCATTCCAACCTTCCTTGATCCCCACGTCTTCGCGGAATTTCTGCGTGTTGCCGGAGACCTTGGCATAGGTCACCTCGGGTGTGGCGGAGACCTGGATTGTCGAATTTGTTGCCGCGTCATCCGCGCGGACCATCCCCACCATCAAGATTCCAATTGGCAGGGAGACCAGAAGGGTTCTCAGGAGGATGCGTTTCGTCGCCATGGCTCCGTCAATACCGCAGGTGCGAGTTGATGTCCGAACCGTGAACGGCAGTGTGACAGCCCGCGCTGAAACAGGTGCCCTGTTCCAAGAAGCTCGTGGGTGCAAACCCGGCGTGCGGCATGTTCCCGATCAACACGACACCGGGCAACGTGGGCGAGGCCACCTGGGCGTGGCACTTCAGGCACAGATTGTTGTCGCGCTCGGTCAACATCTTCGGGTTGATCGAGCCGTGCACATTGTGGCAGGTCGTGCAACCTTCGCGCATCGCCTCATGCTCGAAGACATGGGGCCGGGCCTGTTCGCGATGGCACTGCGCGCACTCCTGGTTCACGCGGCCGACCTGCATCTCTTTCGGCTTGAGAATGTCTTCGCCATGCGGATCGTGACAGGAAACACAACTCATCCGCCCTTCCTTGACGGGATGATGGAATTGGAGGCTGAACTCGGCATTCTTGTCGAGGTGGCACTGGAAACAGGCTTCGGGACTCTTGCCGGGGTTGACGATCAGCTTACGATCACCGCCCGAATCCACATGCAAACTGCCGGGGCCGTGGCAACTTTCGCATCCTTCGCCCTCCACCCGCGGACCTTCGCCCGGAATCTGGATGCGCGCGTGCTCCGTGAACTTGAAGTTCTTCACTTCCTTCTCGTGGCATAACGCGCATTGGTCCATGCCGACGTACTTGGCGCCCGGAATCATCGGCGGAGCGAGGACCACCCGATCCACGGTCGCACACGAGATAATCAATGCGGCCAACGCGGCGCCGCCGATGGCTGCAACTGTTACCGGCGTTGAGGATCGTGGTCTATTCAAGGATTGCCTCTGTTACCAACCACCGCCTGCCTGTTTGCGAACGGTTGGGCAGCAGCCTTCGATGACTTGCGCCCTCTGAGCAGCCTGCCGCCCGTGTCAAAACCAGCGCCATCGCGGCCCACTCCTACCGGAGAAAGGCGTCAGGGTAGGCGTTCTGATACGTCCTGGTCACGTCACCGTAATAGTTCGTGCTCAGATCGGTGTAAGTGCTCTGAAGCAGGCGGATGGTGAACTGCGTGTTGTGCACGCCCATGCTGCCCTCGAAACTCTCCAGATTCCAATTCCAAGCAGCCTTGCGTTGTGCTGTCGCCAAAGGCGCATTGCTGGTCGCATAGCCGCCGCCGAAATAAACAGTGCTTCCATGGGCGACGGTATTGGAGAGACCCGTCGCGTACATCAAGGTCGCCAGATTGGTCAACACGCCCTGCGTCTCGGTCTGAATGCCTTCGATCACGCCGTTGCCATCGTAGTCCTGAGCGTTGGCGGGCATGAAGTCGAACGAATTGACCGGCTCGAAGCTCGCGTGGCACTGATTGCACGCGGCGATGTTATCAACCACGTGCGTCGTGCCGGTCGAGTCAGTATATTGATAACTCATCTGGAACGTATGGTCGCCGAGTTGGTTCGAGAGCTGATTGTAGAGCGCGGTGGTCACCGGCGTCACAACGCCATCGATCGCCACCGAATCCTGCGGCACACCGGTGCTCGTGCTCGGTGCGCGCAGGACATACATATGGCAGGTTTGGCAGTTCGCCAGATGCGTATGGAAGGAATTCCCCATCACCAGGCCATTATCGGCGGCGCCCAGGCCGGCGAAGATTTCGCCGGCGGTACTCATGTCCGGTGTAGTCGTCATGTAGAACATCTTATTACTGCTGGAGCCGCTGACCTGGATTTGCGTCGGCCATTCGCGCGCATTGTGGCAGACCATGCAGGCCGCAGAGAGGCCGGCATTGGTCACGGTGATGGTGCTGTTGGTCAACTGCAGATTCGCCGTGGTCAGGCTGTCGCCGAGGCCGACGTAGACTGTCGGGCTGTTCGTCAATAGCGGGTTGCCCAGTTGAACGGTGTCAAAGACCCGCAACTGATGCCGGGTTCCCGTGGTGTCCCCAAATGTGTTGTGTGGGTCATGACAAACCTGGCAGGTCAACGGCCCGGTGCCCGTGGCCACTGCGTTCGCACCCGCCGCGTTGGTGATGCCGGCGGAGACACCCTGCGCGACGCTGATGAAGCCAGCGGGCGCATGGCAGCGCGTGCAGCTTGCACTTTTACCCTCTGTATCGGAGATGCTCTCATACGCTCCCGCGTGGGGCGAATTCTCCCACTGCTCGGGATGCACATGGTTGGGGGCGTCTTCATGGCATTGGGCGCAAACCCGGACATCCAGGCTGACCGACGGAGAGCCGGGATGGCGGCTACCGGGACCGTGGCAGCTTTCACATTGGATATTGCTCAGGTTTTGCAGTGCAGCCGGCATCGCCGCGAAATTACCGGCTTGGAGGACGGTGGGAAATGTCCAACCGAGTTGGGCCGCGACGTCGTCGAAGCCGCCATTCACTGCCGCGGGCGCCTTGTTGTAGCCAACCGTGTGGCAGGAGATGCAGTTCCCACTGTAGTGCGAGCTTTCCATTCCATCGATCGCCTTTTGGAAGAATGAGGCGTGCTTGGTTTGGCTCCACGATGTGACGAGATCGGGCTGGTTCACGTTGTTGCCGGGGCCATGACAGATGGCGCAGAACTGCACACCGGTCCAACTGGCCGCGGTATTGGTCACCGACTTGCCGGTGACACCGTCTTGGACGATGTAGACACCTTCAACGTCCGGCCGCAACTGTGCGATCAGGCCGTTCGTGTGACTTAACGTCGCCGCCGAACCGGCGGGCTTCGCCACCAATGACCAGTTTTGGCTGTTGGTCGCCCCCTTATAGTAGGCGGTTACGCCCAAAGGAATATTTGGATGTGCCGGCGTCTGGCTGGAGCAAGCCACAGTGAAGAGACCGGTGCGCGTTACCGAACCATTGCTCACCAGCAGACGAAAAACGTAGTTCGCCGCGGCGGCTTGTTCGGCGTCCATGGCAATGCCGGCGATCGTAGTGCTGCTGGTGTTGGTGCCAAACCGATGTTCGGGCGTCACATAAAAGAGATTGGTGTAACCGCTGTCGTCGATGTCATTGTTATAGAGCGCAGTGCCCATATCCACGAAGTTCGTCAATGCATCGGTGGTGAAGCTGGTCGAGACGACACCGTTGGTGCTTAACGTGACGGCCTTGCCGCTGGTCTGGCTCCAGGCATACGTCAGCGTTCCAGGCAGGCCACTGGTGGGGACGATCGAGCCGTCCAGTGACACAGAGTTTTCGAATCCCACATCATAGAGGTTCGTCGTTACAGCGAGAGGCGACGGGGGAGGGGGAGCGGTGATGGTCACGAGAACTGTCGCCGCGCCGATCTTCTTGCGGTTGAAAGTTGCCGTGACGTGCATCACCGCGACACCAGTAAAGCTACTGGGGATGAGAACCGATGTGCCGGACACATCCTGATCGACGCCAAGCGGTGGGTTGCTAATGGTGAGCACAGGGAACTTCGCCTTGAACTTCTTGCCGGTAACCGTGGCTTTGACGATCAGTGGACCTGTATTGCTAATGACATTGAGGTTAAACTTATAGCTGAGGTCGCTCCCCGACGTCAGGCTGCCACTGGCCGATACGAGCCCAAGCTGTGCGCCGGCGGGTGCTGCGTATGTTGGCAGGGCGATCAAGGCAGCTAATGCGACGACCAGCGCACCGGCTCGTTTCAGAAGATATGTTCCAGACATTTCGTTGTCCTCCATCTCTCTGTTAAGGCAACGGACGTGCCAACTGCACTGGGACGCCATGCAACCATTAGAACGGCAATATCTTGCAAGGTCAAGGACGAAACCAAATGGCAGTTCGCTGCCGGAACTTGCGCGGATTCGCTCAGAGACCTGCGCGCTTCCACGCAGTGGAGCAGACACGCGCCGGTCCGAGATGATTGTTTCAGATGCGTTCGTGCGGGGAACGGGCCCACCGGCACAGACAGTGCTAGACGCGATAAGCGCATGCTTTCAGGCAGACTTCTGGGACTACTGCTTGCGATGATTGGTGTGATCGTCATCGTGCTCACAGCTGTTGTGATCTACGTCAGCACAACATCGCACTAGAGCTGGACTCGCTGGCCTGTTCGAGAAGTCCGTACTTGCTCAATCGTCGACGCAGGGCGTCACGCTCAATGCCGAGCAGTTCGGCTGCGTGCGTTTGGTTGCCGCCAGCGCGCTCCATCGACTGCAGTACCAACTCCCGCTCCACGTCTACCAATGCGACACCGGCGGCGGGTAGTTCGATGATCCACTTGCCGCGGCGTTTTGCACCCGCTCGAATTTCGGGAGGGAGGTGTTTTGCCTGAATCACCTGGTCAGCCTCGAGAATCACGAGCCGCTCGATGACGTTGCGCAGTTCGCGCACGTTGCCCGGCCATGGATAATTCTGCAGCGATTCAAGAGCCGGCGAGGACACCTGCTTGAGCGGTTTCTTGAATTCCTGCGCGAAGGCTTTCAGAAAATGCTCCGCGAGGAGCGCAATATCCCTGGGCCGCTCTGCCAGCATCGGCATCTTTACGGAGATAACTTTCAGGCGGTAATAAAGATCCTGACGGAACTCTCCTCGCGCGACCGCCTCGTCTAGGTTCTTGTTGGTTAGCGCGATGACACGCACGTCCACGCTGATGTCCTGCGAACCGCCGACACGACGGAAGTGGCGTGTCTCCAGCACGCGTAATAGTTTCGCCTGCAACGCAAGCTTCATGTCGCCGATTTCGTCCAACAGAATGGTGCCGCCATCGGCGAGTTCAAACAGTCCCTTCTTGGTGCTCTTTGCGTCGGTGAACGCACCGCGCTCATGGCCAAACAACTCGCTCTCAATGAGGTTTTCGGGCAATGCCGAACAGTTAATGTCCATGAACGGCTGATTCGCGCGCGCGCCGCCGAAGTGGATGGCCCGTGCGGCAAGTTCCTTGCCTGTGCCGTTTGCGCCTTCGACCAGCACCGTCGTCGCATCGCTCGGCGCGATCTTGGCGATCAGTTCGCGCACCGCTTTCATCGGCGCGCTGTTGCCGACGAGATTATCAATGCCGAACTTGCGTCGCTGCTGGCAGCGCAACCGCGACATCTCTCGCCGCAGCTTCAGCTCTTCGCGCGCCTTCTCAATCGCGACGCGCACTTCATCAAATTCGAAGGGTTTGCACAGATAATTGTACGCGCCGAGCCGCACGCATTCGACGGCGCGAGCGATCGACGTTTCCGCCGTCAACATGATGACCGCGATATCGCGTTCCAGGTTCTTGATCTCCTGCAGGACCTGTACGCCATCGATTCCCGGGCAATCGCAAATCCAGCAGCACCAGATCGAAGCCGTCCTCGCGGATGAGATTGAGTCCCTCCTCGCCGGTTGGTGCGGATTCGACTTCGTAACCTTCACGGCCGAGTTTTTGTTGCAGCGACCAACGCACGAGTTTCTCGTCGTCGATAATAAGTATTTTAGTCCTCGGCATGGGCGAACTCCTTCAATGTTTCCGCTTTTGCTTCCGGCGCGAACGTCTCGGGTTTGCAGGCGGCCAACTCCAGCGTGAACGTCGTTCCCTTTCCGGGTTCACTGTCCACGGCAATCATGCCGTGGTGTTTCTCAATGATCGTGCGCGTGATCGAGAGGCCGAGGCCTGTGCCGCGGTGCTTGGTGGTGTAGAATGGAGAGAAGATTTTTGTGAGATGCTGTCGCGCAATCCCAACGCCTGTGTCCCGAATCTTGATGCGGACAATATCGCTCCCATTAAGCTGGATCGATTCTGTGGATACGGTGAGCGTTCCGCCGTTGGGCATGGCCTGAACGCCATTCAGCAGGATATTGAGAAGCGCCTGCTCCATCTGTCCCGTATCGGCGAAGATGTGGGGCAGGTCGGGGGCAAAGCGTTCCTCGATGTTGACGTGAAACTTCTGTGCGTCGGGCCGCACCAGCGCGAGCATCGGGCGGATGAATCCATGCACATCGCAGGGGGCGATCTCTGGATCGCGGAGCCGCGCAAACTCGAGAAGGTCGTGCAGCGTGCGGTTAAGGCGCGTGATTTGTCGGCGAATCTCAGCGACGATCTCGGTGCGCTGGCCGTTCAGGTTGGTCTCTTCCGCCAACACTTCCACTGCGGCCCCAATACCGGGAAGTGGATTGCGAATTTCATGTGCAATTCCCGAGGCTAGCTCGCCAATCGACGCGAGTTTGCCCGCTTGTTGGATTTGTTTCTCGTGTGATTCCTCGAGTTCGCGCGTGGCATTGTCGAGGCTATGTACCATCGCATTAAAACCGACGGCGAGTTCTCCGACTTCATCCCCGGTCTCGGCAGTGGCGCGGGCACCGAGGTCACCCGTTTGCACTTTACGCATCTGCTCGAGTACATTGCCGACGGGTTGCGTGACGAGCCGCACAATCAGGAGCCACAGCACGATGCCAACCAGCACGAAGATCACGACCCCGTAGGCGATCAGCAGGTTGCGGTTGCTGGCGACGCTGGCCTCGGCCGGCGCGAGCGATTTCTCAACGAAGATGGCACCAATGGCCGCAGAGTTTGCCGCGTGACAGCGCTGGCAACTCGGGCTGTTAAGCACAGGCCGCATCACCACGGAGAGTCGTTGGCCGTTTTCGACGCGGATGCCTTGGAGGACACGGTTTTCGGCAAACAACTCCGTCGGCACGGTCATCGTGGCGCGCTGGATTTCCTGTGTGTCGGTCGAGAACACCACGGTGCCGTCGGGCTTGATAAGGCGGGCGCGCCAGATTTCGTCGGAGTTCTTCATCTTCAGCAGAAACCCCTGCACCTCCTCATGGCGATCGCTAAGCATGACGCCGTTGAGGTACTCGTGGATGAACGAGGCGGCGATGACGTTTTGCGCCTGCGTCCGCTCGTGCCACCACGCACTCTGCACGCGAATGACGAAATAGGTGTAAATGGAAATCACCACCGCAACCGTCACGCCGACGGCGATCAACATTTTCGCGGTGAGGTTGCGTCTAAACACGACCGGCCACCTCCACTCCGTCCGTCGGCTTGGCCGCGCCACCGCGCGTCTGGGCCGGGGGGGCCTTGTCCCATGACGGATGTTCGAACAGCGGCAGGTAGCGGGCTGCCAGTCCAAAGATGACCAAGCCAAACGAAAGCAGATTCGACGCGATCACGATTTCGATCCAAGACGGAAAATAATGCGAGCCCGTGGCGGGCAACAGGCCGATCCAGGCAACGTTGAGCCGGTTGAGAATCACTCCCAAGATTACCGGGATCGCGGCGGCGAAAGCCCAGCGCCGCCGGCCCGACCACCGGGTCTTTAGCAGCACGAACAACGGGAGCGTCAGCAGCAGCATCTCCAGCGTGAATGTGAGTCCTTGGAGCGGATAAGCGAAAACGTTCCCCCACGCATTCCGCGCCGTAAGATCGGCAATGCGCAGGAACAGGTACAACATCAGGAACGGAGTCATGCCTTTGGCCAGCGCCGTGAGCACCTTCGGATCGAGGGGCCGCTGAAAAATCCAGAACGACAACGCCGAGACGAAAATCGCCATCGCAAAACCGGAAATGAGTGCGCTGATAAAGAACAGGATCGGCAAGAGTGGTGTATACCACAGCGGCAACAGCTTCTCGGGCACGATCAGGAACAACGAGCCCAGCGACGATTGGTGCACGGTGGACAAAACCACGCCGCAGATGACGAAGGGAACGGTCGCGGCGTGGACGAAACGCTCCAGGCGATGCCATCCGAGCTTTTGGAGAACAATCGGCGCGAACTCCACGGTCAACACGCACGTGTACAGCATCACGCACCACGACACCTCGAAGAGCACCGACCGATGCTGCCAGCTTACGATTGGCATCCAGATTTTGTAGTAGCGCCCGAGATCAACGATCAATGCTCCCGACGCCGACAGCGTGTAACAGAGGTAGGAGGCCAGGACGATGGGACGCAGGATCGGGTAGAAGATGCGGATGCGAAACACATAAGCCATGCATGCGGTCAGAAACCCACCCGCAGCAAACGCGATACCGCACAAAACCATGGCTTTCCACAAACCCCACGGAAAAGCGTCCGTGAGGTTCGTGACGGCCCCCAACCCCAGTGTATAGCGTGTCGCAAACGCGTATCCACCAAGACCCCATAAAGCAATCAGGAACGCCCACCCGATGACGCCGGCCGAGAACGACTGCGGATGTTGCCGGCCCTGGAGAAACCAGCATGCGATCACCGCCAAACCCGCCATCACCAACGCGGCGAAGATCCGAAACAGAATCAGCAGGAAGTCCATTTCAGCCATGATTCTCCTTCCGGCTGCGCAGGCGGAACACGCCGCTGAGGACCAATCCCAGCCCGATCACAATGTAGGGAACCTTCGCCAGCCAATTCCAAGTCAGCGCGGGCAGGGACGATGTGGGGAGATTCGTGGGAAGACCAAGTTGTTCCACCGGAATATCCGACAGATACAACCACGAGGTCCCTCCGACCACGCGGTCGCCAAACAATGTCACGTACCGCTTGGGTTGCGCGGCGACACGCGCCCGCGCTTCCTGCAAAACCTCCGGGTGTTTTCCATACTTCAACGCGCCCGTTGGGCAGGCGCCCACGCAGGCCGGCAAGAGCCCGGCGGCTGTCCGGTCGTCGCAGAGATCACACTTGTTCACGCGGGGCGTCAGCGCGTTGTCCCACTCGTAGCGCGGCACGTTGAAGGGACAGGCGAGAAGGCAGTAGCGGCAACCGATGCATCGGTCATCCCGCCAGACCACCGAGCCGCGAGCCGTTTTCTCCAGCGCGGCGACCGGGCAGACCGAAACGCAGGCCGGTTCCAGGCAGTGCATGCATTGACGTTTCACGGGGACATGGCGCATCGTTCCGTCGAACATGGAGGCGTCGCGGAAATCCACAAACGTCCGTGATTTAAAGGTCAGCTTGCCGTCGCCAGGCCCGTATCCAAAGCTTGCGGGCGGCAACCCCGGATAGCCCTGGCGCACCAAGCAGGCGTTTTCGCAAGCGCGGCATCCAATGCAACGCGTGAGGTCAACCAGCACCGCGCCGTAATGGCTCGTGTCGCCGGTCTCGCTCTCGGCCAATGATGCGGTCGCGCCGACCGCCAACAGCGACAGTCCTGCAATACCCCGGCGACAGAACGTGCGACGCGAGATGCGCTGGGCGAACGGGTGATGTCGTGGTTCTATCATGGCTTCTTCACGTCGGGAGGGTGCCTGTTCGCGGACTGATCCGGCGGCGCACTCGAATCACCGTCCTGTTTGCGCGCACGGAAAAGAGGCAAGGCGTACCCGCAGAATATTCCCAGCAGGAACGCCAGTGCGATCAATGGAACAAACACGCGTTGGTTCGCCTGCAGGTCGGCGCGCAGCTTGGTGGTTTGTCCCTCCAGGGAGCCAACCTTCTTCTCCAGGATCTCGGGGTTGGCCGCTTTGAGCCGCGCCACTTGCTGTTCAAGCGTGGCGGCTTCGTTATTCTGGTGAACCCGGTCGCGGTGACATCGGATGCAGGTCTCGGCGCCGACCGTAAAGGTGTGGCCGCGACCGCCGATGCCCTCGACCTTCAACCCGCCCGGAGACAACTGCGGCATGTGGCAGGTGAGGCAATGCAGGCCCTGCGCATGGTGCGTGGCATGGGTAAAATCCTTGAGTTGCTCGGCGTGGCAGGTGCCGCACATCGCGTCGGGATCTTCCTCGCGCAGCTTCATGCCGTGCATCTTGTGGCAGTCGAAACAGCGGACGTTTTTTTGTCCGTGCGCGCTGACACGCCATTCTCCGTACGTGATCGCGTGACAACCCTGACAAACTTCGGAAGTGACGGGCAGCGCCATCTTCGACTTGTCGGGATGGTCATCCTTCGCCACGCCGTGGCACGATTCACAACTGACGCCTTCGTGGGAGAATTGTCCGGTCTTGCGGTCATACTGGCTGGTGTGGCACACGAGGCATTCCCACTTTTTGCCTTCATTGGTCCACTCGTTTAGGAAAATGTCGCTCATCGTTTTGGCATGAGGCGACGCAAGCCAGTCGGTCGTTGCCTGCTCGTGGCAGAGCACGCAGCGGTCGGACTCTTTCGCTCCGTCGTCGGCACGCACGGTTGCAGCCGTGGCGGCAAGGGCGATTACCAAACAGATGATCATCCTATGTGGCAGCATTCGGTTTGTTCTCCGGTGGAAGTGGGCCACCATTGGCGTCGGGTTTTGTCGTTTCGGTCGGCTCCGTGGGCGCCCCAGCTTTGTCGGGGTGAACCTCGCCCGGCGAATCTTGATGCGGGGCTTTTTTGCCGATGAGCCACGACGGATTCATCGGATACTCTTTCGGGTCGAAGATGACCCAATAGAAATGCCACACCAGGATCGCCAGCGTCGCCAGCAGCGCTTCGTAGTAATGGATCACCTGCGCCACGTCGTGCCAGACCTTCGGCCACCAGCGCAGCACGGTTTCGGTGAACACCAGCATAGCGCCCGTTACGATCATCACCACCGAACCCCAGACCAACGCCCAATATTCAGACTTCTCGGCGTAGTTCCAGCGGCGATGCGGCGGCGGCGTTTGGCGCAGCCCGAGATTGAAAGCCAACTGGCCGATCGCGTCCTTGCAGTCAGCCCAGACGAACCACAGCGCCTGTAGATTGGTGCGTCCGCGGCGTGTCCCCAGCAGCAGGACCAGATGGGTCGCAAAGAACACGGCGAACGTCCACCCGCAGACCCGATGAATCATACCGCGCACGTAACTGCCGTTGGGAAGCGCGCGGAATGGCCAACTCCAGGCCGCGTCGGGGAACTTGTGCGCGAAGCCCGTGTAGGCCAGCGCGATAAACAGCCCCATGAGCACGAAATGCTGGAGGCGCGCCAGCCGGGTCAGGCGGAGTTCCGCGTGCTCATCCGCGTTCACGGCGCGGACATGGGCGCGAGTCTTCCGCAGATAGTCGAGGAGATTGAAGGAGGCCATGCCGCCGATGGTCAGGAGGATCAAGCCGATGTAGAACCGCGAAATGAAATTCACGACCCACGGTTTGCCTTCGGCCGCGCCGGGCGGGGCGTGAATCTTGAAAAACTCCGCGCTCAACCGTGTGCCGATGCCGGGATGACACTTCCCGCAGGTCTCCGGCAGGTTTTTCGGATTAATAGTGGAGAGCGGATCCGTGGCGGGCAGGATATCGTGGACTCCGTGACAGGAGGCGCAATTGGCCGCGGTGAGATTGCCTCCCTGCAATGCCAACCCGTGGAAGCTTTGGATGTAAGTGGTAAAGACATTCGGCGGCAGCCGGTATTGCGTGACGATGCGTTGCGCGGCATGACACTGGCCACAGGTTTCCGGGATGTTGGCCGGAGAAACCCGGGACGCGGCCAGCTTGACTGCCTGGATCGTGTGTTCGCCATGGCAATCAGTGCAGACGGGCGCATCGCGGAGGCCCTGGGCCACCGCTGTGCCATGGATGCTGCGTGAATAGGTTTGGCGCACGTTGTCATGGCACTTGCCGCAGGTTGCGGGGATCGTCTGCCAGTACAGTTTTGACTCCGGATTGGTGGAGCGATGCAAGTCATGCGTTCCATGACAGTCGGAGCAGACGGCCGCGTTGGCGACGCCGTTGGAATGGGCCAGACCGTGGACGCTTTTGTCGTACGAGACGACAACGGCACGCTGGCGGAGGTTGAATTTCTCCATTTCCGCAACATTTCCGTGGCACCGACCGCAGGTCTCGGGAATGTGCGCGCGGTTTACCGGCGAGGCGGGATTGCGGTAATTCAGCAACTCGTGCGCGTTGCCGTGGCAGTCCTGACACGAAGCCGCCTCCGCGACTCCTTTGTGAACCGCCAGACCATGATCACTTTTCAGGTAAATCTCAGTCTCGATGCGGTGACATTGGCTGCAACTGACGGGTTTGTGGGTCTCGGCGTGCGGTAGTTCCGTGATATCCGCGTGGCAACTCGTACAGAGGTTCTTGCCGTGGATGGACGCCGCGAATTTCTGCTCATCCACGAATAACGAGACCGCCTTGCCCGCGGCGTTGGTCTTGACGAGCGATTTGTCAGAGTGGCACGCGAAGCAATCAGCGTTATCGATGGCCCGCGCGTGTGTCACGGGCCACAAACAGAGGGTCAGCAAGCAAGCACCGGCTGCCCACCAGTTATCAGGACCTCGCATAGCTGTGCAACCCACTGAGCAGGAAGTTGACGCCGTAGTAGGTAAAGATGACGGACGCAAAACCGATGACCGAGATCCAAGCGGCGCGTTTGCCTTTCCAGCCACGCATAAAGCGGCAGTGCAGGAATACGGCGTAGATGAACCACGTGATCAGCGACCAGGTTTCCTTCGGGTCCCAACTCCAATACGTCCCCCAGGCGGAATTCGCCCATACCGCGCCGGTCATGATGCCGGCCGTCAGGAACAGGAATCCGAATGAAATCGTCTTGGCAGTGGCGATGTCGAAAGCGAGGGCGATCTCGGGTCTCACGGCGCTGCCGGTGCGCGCGGCGATGAGGTAGCCGACACTCGCCAACGCCGCGACCGCGAATCCGCCGTAACCGAGAAAACAGGCGAACACGTGCACAGTCAACCAGTTGCTGCGTAGGGCGGGCATGAGCGGCTGGATCTTCGTCTCGAACGTGCTGGCGTACGCCAGCGTTAACACGGCCAGCAGTGCCGTGGCCGCGCCGAGCACGGGAATCTGCCCGCGACCCCGTAGCGCGAGGTATACCACCACGAGCGCCCAAGCGAACAGCACCATCGACTCGAACATGTTGCTGAATGGCGCGCGGCCCGCAATGAACCAACGCTCCGCCATGTAGATGGTTTGCGCCGCCGCCCCCGCCGACAGAAAGGCAGTGGTGGCCGTGGCGAGCCAACCCTTTTTCGAGAACAGGTTAGCCGCCGAGAATAGCAGCGCCGTGAGATACCCAGCCAGGCTGAGATTGAAGGCCCACGTCATAGAGCCGCTCCTTTTCGAGGTTGAGTTTTTCCATCAACGCGGCCGTCCGCGTGTCGATGATCTGCCGGCACACCGCCAATTCCTGCTCTCGTGACCGCACGTTTTCACGGACGATGGCTTCGAGATCGTCGATGTTGTAGAGGTACACGTTATCGAGGCGCTGTACGTCGGCATCGATGTTGCGGGGAACGGAAATATCAATGAGGAACAGGGGACGATTGCGCCGGGTCCGCATCAAGTTCTCGACATCGGGGCGATGCAGCAGTGTTTTCGGGCAGCCGGTCGAGGCGACGACGATGTCGGCGTCGGCCATTGCCGTCAGGCATTCTTCAAATCGCACCGCCTGGCCGCCAAATTCGTTGGCCAACTCCGCGGCGTGGTCAAAAGAGCGATTGGAAACGAGAATTGATTGCGTCCCTTTCTTTGCCAGGTGTCGCACGCACGCCTCGCCCATCTGACCCGCGCCGATGATGATCACCGTCTGTTTCGAGAGGTCGTGCCGGAAAATCTTCTCGGCCAGTTCGACGGCCACACTGCCGACGGAGGTCGCGCCACGGCCGATATTCGTCCGCGTGCGGATCTCCTTCACCGCCTGAAAGGCCTTCTGGAAGACACGGTTCAACACGCCGCCCGTCAACCGGGCGGCATGCGCGGCGTCGTACGCCTTTTTTACCTGGCCCGTGATTTCGGTCTCGCCCAGCACCATCGACTCGAGCCCCCCGCGACCCGGAAGAGATGCCGCACCGCTTCGGCATCTTCGTGGACGTAGACGTGCGAACGAAAGTCGCGTGCGTCGGTGCTGAGGAGGCGGAACAGCGAATCGATGCGGCCGGTCACCCGGGGGGTGGTGCCGTAGATTTCCACGCGATTGCAGGTCGAGAGCAGTACGATTTCACCGAGGTCGCCGCACAACTTCAAACGGCAGGCGTGGCAGATGAGTTTCGACGGTTTCACGGCGAGTTGCTCGCGCACCTCGACGGGGGCAGTCTTGTAGCTGAGTCCGGCCGCGAAAAGCGTCATGCGGCCTTCCTCCGGGCATCGAGCCAGGGGTTGAGGTAGAATACGATGAACAGCCCGGCGATCATCAGCGAGAAGCCGCTGTAGACAATCGGCACCCCGGGGTCTTTTACGACCTGAAACGAGGTGTATGACAAGTCGTCCGGGTTGTAGCCCGATTGGTAAAACGCGTAGCCTTTGTATTGGAATGGGCGGTTGACTTCGACGGTGCGCTCGCCGACAACCAAGTCGCCTTCGACCAGCTTGATCGTGCTTTTGAACGATTTGATCGGGCCGGTCGGCATGACTTTGTCCTCCGTCGAGGCTTGGTTCTGGTAGACCATCTCCAACGGGCTTGGTCCGGTCGCTTCGCCGTCCTTTGTGTGCATCGTAAAGCCGGGGAACCTAGCGAACAGCCAGCGGTGATTGTGGTAGGTCGGGCTATTGACGGCCACGAGAATCGCAGGGTTGCGCGGTTCATTGGAACGGCTGGTGACTTCATGCGTTTGCGTGTCCACAATGAAGTCGGGGATGTGCTTCAAGACCGTGATATTGAAATCGCCGAATGCCTGTTCGATGCCGACGTTGATCGGCAGTGTGACTTTCAGGTTCTTCTCGGGCCAGGCGACCAGCAAGCCGTCACCGGAGTCGCCCGGCTTCGCCCGCGCTTCGCCGGCGCCATCCGTCTTCGCCTGGTCGTAGGTCTCGATTTCAAACTTGTCGAGATGGATGGCGAACGGCAGCGGTTTGGCGCTCTTCTCGGTCACGAAGTTCGAGTTCGTTTCACCCTCGCGAAGTTCGAGATAGCCTTTTTCGCCCCACCCGCCGCGAATCACGGCGCCCGTCAGGATCAGGAGGATGCTGATATGCGTGAGCATGGAGCCGAACGCGCGGTACCGAGCATAACCGCTGGTGCGCAGCACGGTGACGAAGCGCCGCGTGCTACAAACGGCCACAGTTGACGCCAGCAGGCCAAGCAGGCCGATAAACCATAGCGAATAGAAGACATGCGTGATACCGAGTTTACCCAACAGGTCCATCCGATCGGTCGCGGCGGGATACAGGCGGGTGTACCTGGCCACGTCCGTCCCTTGCGGAATCAGCGTTCCCGCAACGCAGGCGACGGCGATGATCACGACCACAGTTACTGCGAATTTCACGGATGCAAGTTGATCGACGACCCGCGTGATGAAGAGTTTCTTCGGAGCATTCAACTTGTCTTTGGGTTTGGCCATGGCAATCCGGCGATGGTGACTGTGACTTAGCAGTGGCCTTGCCAGCGATTTCAGACAACCGGACAGGTATTCGGCAACCTATTGACTACCAAATCGTTACGATGCGCGAAATCGCGCAGGTGACCGATTGGAGGGAATTGGTTTCGTCCGACAGATTGGCGAGAAGCGACCTTTTACTGACAGCTTGTCACACGGGTAAAAGCGAAATCGCCGGGCGAAGTTGTTTGCTTCGCTCGGCGATGGAGATTCAACCTGCGGGTGACCTAGTGTTTCACCTTGGGATCCGGATGCGCGATTTTCTCGTACATTGCCTTCTCATCAAATCCCTTGAAGTTCGGGCTTTCTGGATTGTGACAGAGCTTACAGCTTTCGGTCGCCGGATAGATCAAGCCTGCGGCAACTGCTTTGGCATGGTCTTCCATCGTACTCTTGGCCATAAACTTCTTGCCGGGGCCGTGACACGACTCACAGGTTACGCTATCCTCGGGTTTGATCTTCTCGGTCGCGATGGACTCCGTGAAATTGTATGCGGTCGAGTGGCACTTGAGACACTTGCCACTCTTCTGTGGATCGTCAACGCCGGCCTTCTTGGCGATTTCCTTGGCGGCAGGCGTGCCCAGAGTCTCGAATGCTTTGGCGTGCGGGCTGGCCTGCCATTTGCCGAGGGCGTTGCCGCTGTCCTCCGATTTGTGGCAAATGCCACACATTTTGGGGCCAACGTAGTTGGCTGGATCGCGCGAGTCAGCCAATGCACTGGTGGCGATGAATGCCGATGAGGCCGTCGCGATACAGAGCAGGGAAATTGATCTTTGCTTGGTGCGCATGGGTTCTCCTCTTTCTTTAGAACATGCCGACGCTTACCTCCAACACCATGTATCTAAACCGATGATATTACGCGCAAGCCCCGTTCACAAGTCCATAATTGCATCCGCTGGCAACTACGGGGGCGATTTTACCGGCAGTGAGTGCGGGACGCCGTAGATGTCGACGTGGTACGGCTGGCCGCGGAACGTGATATTGCGCTCCGAGAAATAGCCGAGCAGGCCAAACGTGATGGCCAAGAGCAATGCGGCGATACCGACCCCCACGGCGATGGGGCGTTTCTTGGGATGTCGCTCGGGACTGCGATCCAGGAATGCCCACAGCAGCAGTAGTAGTTGCGGGATTAGAGACACGAACAACCCGAGCGTTTTTGGAAAATACTTCAAGAGTTGATAAGTCGGCAGGAAGTACCACTCGGGTTTGATGCCTTCTGGCGTGACGAACGGATCGGCCTTCTCTCCCAACTCAACCGGCCACAGAATAATCAGCGTGATGAGCACGCCGATGAGCGCGCAGAACACGACGCCTTCCTTGAGCACATGATGCGGGAAGAAGGGGATCCCACGTCTCTTGTCGATCGGCTTTTCCTCGCCGACGCGCTCGAACGTGGCGAGGCCCTGCACGCGCATCAGAAACAGGTGGGTGGCAATCAACATCGTCAACACCCATGGCAACACAACGACATGGAGCACGTAAAACCGCGCCAGCGTCTCTCCCGTCACGCCTTCGCCGCCGCGCAATAACACCTTGAGATACTGACCCGCCAGCGGGATCGCGCCGGTGATCTCCGTTCCAACAGTCGTCGCCCAGTACGAGAGTTGATTCCAGGGCAACAGGTAGCCGGTGAATCCGAACGTCACGGTGCAGCCGAAAATGAACACACCGAGAACCCACGTCAACTCGCGCGGCTTCTTGTAAGCTCCCATGAAGAACGTGCGGATCATATGGATCAGCACACACAGAATCATGAGCGTCGCGCCCCACGCATGCAGGCCGCGGATCAGCCAGCCAAAGTGCGCCTTGGTCATGATGAAGCGCACGCTCTCGAAGGCGGTGTTGGTCGTGGGCCGGTAATAGATCATCAGCAGAATGCCGGTGACGACCTGATTCAGAAACAGAAAGAGCGACAGGCTGCCGAAGGTGTGCCAAAAACCGGTCTCGGCCGGAAGCGGCTTGTGCAGTTGGTCGTCAGCGAACTTCTCCGCGATGTCAATGTCGAGACGTTCGGCCAGCCAGTCGTGGATTTTCGGAAGCAATTTCATGCGGATTTCACCAGCACTTCGCCGTTCACCACCGCGACGTCGTGCTCGGCCAGTGGTTGCGGCGGCGGTCCGGCTACTGGGCGGCCGTTGATGTCGAAGAATCCAGCGTGGCACGGACAGGCAATCTGATGGCGCGCCGCGTCCCAGCCGACGATGCAGCCGAGGTGCGTGCAGATTGCCGAGAACGCGCGGAATCCCTGCGGGGTGTGGATGACGATCACCGGGTGGCCGGCAATCGCGACGATCTTCGTTTGCCATTCGGCAAACTCGTCAGCCTTGCCGGCGGAAACCGTTTGCACGCTTGGTCCACGTTTCTGCGCCGGCCATACGTAGCTGATCACCGGTGCGACGAAAGCCACCGCCCATGTCAAGAGGCCGCCAGCGATCAGCCAGTCCAGAAACGTTCGCCGGGAAATTGGCCGTTCCTCGTTCATGGTTTGCGTCCCTGCTCCAGTTGTCGCCGCTTCGCCCAGAACAGAACGGCCATCACCGCCAGGAAAATCCAGATTGGAGTGAGCGCGCGGCGTTTCCAGACTTCGACCTGCTCCAACTGCCCCACGTTGGCCAGGGTGTGATGGACGTCTTCATCCGCGCGGGCGGCAACGGGCTGCAACTGGTCCACCGCGAGGGTGTGTTGCAATGCTTCCAGTTGGGTTACTTGCGTCCTGGCCTCCTGCAGCAGCAACTGCTCGTCGTCGGTCGCGAGTCCCCGCACTGTGGCATTGTGCACGACCGTGACGGCGTTACTGTAATCATTTTGCGTGCGGTGAATCAGACCCGCGATATCGTCACGCAATTGGAGTTGCTTCGGATCCTTGGCGTGACACTGGACGCAGGCCTTGGCGAACAAATCGACCGAAGCCTTCTGGATGCCATGGTTGCCGTGGCAACTGACGCACTCGTTGAACAAGCCGGCGGCGGCGGCTTCGGCATGTGGACTTTTCGCGAACAACTCGCGCTGGCGGCCATGGCATTTGCCACAGACCTCGCCAACTTCCTTCGTCCCCGGTGGCGTGGCGCCATGGCTGCCATGGCACGTGACACAAGTCGGCGCACTGAGGTCGCCCTTCTCGAAGAGCATGTACGCGTGGTAGCTGGATTTGTATTGGGTGACGATGTCGGTCGGCAGCTTGTACTCTTCCATCAGCTTCGCGTCCCCGTGGCAGCGACCGCAGGTTTGCGGGATGTTCGTCGGATACACGCGGGCTTGGGGTGATTTGACTTTGAGAATGTCGTGGACGCCATGGCAATCGATGCAGACCGCCACTTTCTGGTCGTTATGCTCGAATAATTGCTCGCCGTGCTTGCTGGTCTTGTAGCGGTCGAGTTGGTCGGTCGGCAGGCCGTAGGGATTCATTCGTCGCACATCGCTGTGGCAACTGGCGCACAGTTCGGCGATCGCTTTCTTGTTGTCCGGCCGCTTGAAGTTGTCGGTGGCGTGCGCGGTCATGTCGGTGGCCTTCGGATCGCCGCCATGACAATCCACGCACGTCAGGCCGGCTTGGGCGTGGGTGCTGGGAAGATAGAGCGTCTTCTCCTTCTCGTGGCAGGCGAGGCACGAGATGTCAGCGGCGGACGCCGCGGTGACGGCAGGCGCCAGCAGCGCAAGCATCACGCTGATCACATGGAAGTGCCGTTGTGGCATTCGCTGCATTTCTGACCCTTCCAAGCGTCACCCAAGTCTTCGGATGGATGTTGAAATTCGAGACCTTGGGCGCTGAGCGTCTTCAGGTCCGTTCCCGGACCCTGCGCGATGATCGTGTGGCAACTGGTGCAGTCCGCCGAAATTGTCTTGCCGTCGGCGCTGGTGTGCTCGCCGTCGTGGCAGCGGAAGCAGCCGGCCCACTGGAAGTGACCGATGTTGTTTGGATACACCTTCCAGCAAGATTTCATCCCGGGGAAGAAATTGTCACGATAAATCCGTTGCGCTTCGGCGATGGTGCGTTGGACCGCTTGGGGATCGGACGATGCGTACTTCTTGGAAAGCGTGTCGGCAATCTTCTCAAGGGCTTCGTCCGTCGTCTGGTAGTCAGCCGCCAGCACGTCGACTGCGTTCTTTTTGATCGAAGGCAATGACGGATCAATGCGTCCCAAAGCCAGCGACGTATCCACGGACTCGTCCGGTGAGCGGAAGATGTGGGTGGGGCGGTTGTGGCAATCGACGCAGTCCATGCGCCGCATGGCTTCGGCGGTGACCTGCGTCGGCTTCAACTTGCCTTCCTTGGCTTCGTACAGGGTGACTCGCCCCTGGTGATCGGTGATGCGCACCCAGGGAATCTTTTGGCGTGCTTCATCCGTTGCGACGTACTCCACTTTGTTGGCGACATTCATATGCCAGTGGATCCCGCCCACCGGACCGTGCGTCGGATCCCCGCCGCCGACCTTCAGCAATAGCTCCACCGTCCACGGGCTGTTCTTCTCATCGTACTTGTAATGAGTGCGGATCTTCTCGACGGCGCCATAAAATTTCTGCGGCCAGTGGCACTGCTCGCAGGTTTCCTGCGCGGGACGCAGGTTTCGGACGGGCGTCGGGATCGGGCGGGGGTACTTGTCGAATATCGTCGCGTACACCTGATAGCTGCCCGAGAGCTTCGACTTCACGAACCACGTCGCTCCCGGGCCGATGTGACATTGCACGCAGGCGACGCGGGCGTGTGATGAATTCTGGTAGGCCGTGTACTCGGGCTTCATCACCGCATGGCAGGTCAGGCCGCAGAACTGGACGGACTCGGTGAACTCGTACGTACGATAGCTGCCCAGCGCGGTAAACATCAGAAATACGAACGTAATGACGACCACCAAGACAAACGCGTTGCGCTGGCGCGGCACGTTGAAGTCGATCCGCGGATGGCGCGGCACCTCGCCCGGCGCCAGCATCCGTCGGCGACGGCGCTCGCGCAGCACCCCGAACAGGATTAGTAACAGGCCCCCTGACAGGAACGACGGCGCAACCAGATACGTGAGGATGCCCATATACGGGTTGCTGAAGCCCGCATAGAAATCGATGGCGATCAGACAGGTGACGGCGAAGAAACTGCACGCCGCAAGAATAATACCGAACAAGCTGATCCAGTTCTGAATCAGCGGCGGCGCTTTTTGCGGCACGTCAGGTTGTTGCCAGGATTCGTCCATGGTGCAGTCCGCTTCCCCCGCGCCCCACCGTTAGCAGTGTTGGTGCCATCGAATTACCCGCGTTCCATAACAAGTTGATCACGCGAGTCTTGGAAGAGAGATTTCACGTAAAGCAACCACGTCTTCCACCGACAAACTGGCGGCGCGCGCAGCTCCCGAATGACAACTCGTCATTACACCCATCGCCGAGCGTAGGCATCGGCAGGGGCTGGACAATGCTTGGTCGCCCGCATTACAGTCCGCGACGTGGCTACGGACCTTACGTATCTTCTCCGTACGTGTAAACTATTTTCCGATCTGGACGAGCGCGAACTTGAGGCGGTTCACCGGATCGCACTCCGCAAGGAGTATCGCAAGGGCCAGATGGTTTTCAAGGAGGGTGACACGGCGCGCGGTTTGTTTCTGGTCGCCGGCGGCACGGTGAGAATCTTCCGCGTTGGGCCCGACGGGCGGGAACGCATCCTGCACGTTGTCGAAGCCGGCGATTCGTTTGCCGAAGCGGCGATGTTTATGGAGACCTATCCCGCCACGGCGGAGGCGCTGGGGCTGAGCACGATAGTCTGCGTCGAGAAGAACGGCTTCAAACAACTGCTGCTGCACGACCCACACCTCAGCTTCCGGATCATGGGCGCGCTGGTCAAATCGCTCAGCCACATGCGCAACGCGCTGACCGATCTGACGCTCAAAGAAGTGCCCGCCCGCTTCGCCAGCTACGTTCTCAGCCTGCCGGCCACGCCTGGCATGCCGATCCGGGTGACCATCCGCAAGACCACTGTGGCGCAGATGATCGGCACCACGAAAGAAACGTTTTCGCGCCTGTTGGGCCGCCTCGCGGAACATCGCATCCTCACGTACCGCGGCGACCAGATTCGCGTCCTCAATCGCAAGCGCCTCGAGCGGATCGCCTGCGGCAACGAACGAATCTGATCGTCTTGGCCGCGCGAATACACCCAATCCGGGGCAAATGTGCCTGATTTCACAATTGTTCCGCTTTATTGACCTGCGTCAACGCGTTCTGACCACGCTGCCGTTAGGTTGAGTTCATGAAAAAGAGAGCCAGCGTCAGGCGACTGGGGGCTTTCGCCATCGCATTACTTGTCGCGACCCAGTCTGGCGTCACGGCCGCGCCGCTACGCGAGCCAGCCCAGTTGACTTACGCGCCGGACGTGCCTCCGCCGATTACACGGCACAAACCGGCCATCGTCGAGGTTCACCTGGAGTCGGGCCGCAAGCTCATGGCCGTCAACGGCACCGTGATGTACGAATTCTGGTCGTTCAACGGCCACACGCCGGGGCCGTTTATCCGCGCGCGTGTGGGTGACACGCTGGAAGTTCACATGACGAACACCGACACCAACGGAATGCCGCACAACTGTGATTTTCACGCCGTCACCGGTCCTGGCGGCGGCGCGCCGGTGTTGACGGTCGTCAAAGGCGAAGAGCGCACCTCGTGGTTCAAACTGCTGCATCCGGGGTTGTTCCTATACCACTGTGCCGCACCGCCTGTGATGGATCATATCGCCAACGGCATGTATGGCCTGATCCTTGTCGAGCCCGAGAAAGGGCTGCCGAAAGTGGACCACGAGTACTACGTGGTGCAAAGCGAGATCTATACGAAAGACGCGCCCGAAGACGCTGAGAGGCTTGAGTACTCCCACGAAAGAGGATTGCAGGAACGTCCCACCTTTGTTGTGTTTAACGGTCGGGTCGGCTCGCTCACGGGGAAGGGTGTGCTCAAGGCGAAGACCGGCGAGAAGGTGCGCATCTATTTCGGCAACGCGGGGCCGAACCTGATCTCTTCCTGTCACCTGATCGGTGAGATCTTCGATAAGGTCTATCGCGAAGGCGATCTCGTCGATCCGCCCGCCCACAGCATCCAAACCACACTCGTTCCCGCGGGCGGCGCCACGGCGGTGGAACTCGGAGTCGAAGTGCCGGGCACGTACACGCTGCTCGATCACGCGATCTTCCGCATCGAACAAGGCGCGGTCGGCTATCTCGAAGTCGCCGGCCCGCCGCGGCACGACATCTTCGGCTCGGATAAGGATGCCGTCAAATGCCCCGGCTGTCTCGTGCATCCATGAGTGGTGTCACCATCATGAACCAGAGTGAACCAACGCCAACCGGGCCAATCGACCATTCGATGCTGGTTTCGGAGATCAGTCGAAAGCATCCCCAGTGTAGGCCGGTGTTCGAGAAGTATGGAATCGCAGGGTGCGGCGGGGAGTACGGACCGCCAGAGCCATTGTTCATCTTCGCAGCGGCTCATCGCGTGCCGTTGCGCGAGTTGGTGGAGGAACTCAACCGAGCGCTGCGGGGAGAGTGGAAGGACGAAAGCGGGATGAGGAAAACCGAAAGCACCGCGGAGGCGGAGAGCGAAATCCTATACAAGCGGTTCGTGTTCGGGGCGTTGTTTGTGGCCCTGACGGCTGGGTTTGGCTTGGGACTCGTCAATCTCACACGGATCGCGTTGGCGCAATCGTATTACGAGATCAGCGGCGTGTTGAAGCAGATTCACGGTCACGCCCAGGTGTTCGGCTGGGTCGGATTATTCATCATGGGGGTGGCATTCCACGCGGTTCCGCGGATGAAACTGCAGCCGCTACGGCCCGTGCGCGCAGCCAAATGGTGTTTTGCATTGATGCTCGTCGGTGTGCTCTTGCGTGTCATTGCCCAACCGCTGGCCAGGCACTGGGCCGGTGCGGCTGCGCTTTTGATCTCAGGTACGTTGGAGTTGGCGGCAATTGCACTGTTTGTGTGGTTGCTCGGCGGGTCGGTGGTCCGCTCGCAACAGGAGCGTGAGCCATACGAGAAATTCATTGGCGCAAGCATCGCTTGGTTCGCCATCCTCGGTCTATGGAATTTCTGGATCGTGTGGCAGATGTCATGGAAGCGTTCGGTGGGCATTCCGGCCTTGCAGGACGCGCTCTGGATTCACGCGGCGTTCTTTGGGTTCATCGCCAACATGATTTTTGGCTTCTCGCTCCGCGTGCTTCCGCATTTTCTCGGATTGCGTGAGTCGAAAACGTGGGCGGCGAATGTGGCGTTTGTGTTGTGGAACGCGGTGATTTTTCTGCGGTATCCGTTGGAACGGCTGGCATGGGCGGCTTCTGTGCTGGAAGCAGTGGCCATCGTACTCTTCGTGTGGGCGCTGGGGGTGTTCGCCCGGCGCCGCACGAGGATCGAGATTAGGGGAGTGGACAATTCCTTTGCGTGGTTTGTATACCTCGGCTATGCGTGGCTTCTCATCGCGGCTGCGATCCCGTTCCATGCCGATGTGTTCCGCCTCAGCGCCTCGTCCCGGCACACCATGGCGATCGGGTTCATCACCAGCCTGATTATGGGCGTGAGCTACCGCGTGTTGCCGATCTTCAACGGCGTGAATCTGTGGAGCGGTCGGCTCATGCGCGTGTCATTCTGGCATCTGGCTGCGGGCAGCACGCTGGCGCTCTCGATGGCCTTTAACAATGTTTTCGGGACAACGTGGAGCTACGCGTGGTCGGGGATGGCAGGGGTACTCGTCTTTGCGGCCCTGATGATGTTCGCGATCAACATCGCGATGACTTTGCGCACCAGGGCCGAGAAGTTCACACGGGAATCGATCGTCAAGCTGACGACGCGCGTGACCGAGTTGCTCGAAATCCATCCCGACATGCGACCGGTGCTGATTCATGGCGGGCTGGGAGGTCTCGCGGCGATGCAGCACGACCCGCCGCGCTTTGTTACCCTTGAATTCGCGGCGCGCCGGCACGGGATTGACCCGCAGCCGCTCATCAAGCTTCTGAACGAAGAAATCCAAAGAAGAACACAGCATGAGTCTCATTAAGACAATCAAAGAAAAGTTCGTGGCCCATCGAAAAGGCGGTTGTTGTTGCGGTCATGGCGAATCGCGTGCGGAAGCCGCGCCGAAGACGATCACCAAAGACATGATCGTGCGCGAAGTCGCAGATCGTTGGCCACAAACGGTGGCAGTTTTCGGCAATCACAAGGTTGATTTCTGCTGCGGTGGGGCACACTCCATCGAGCAGACGGCGAACGCCCGCAACTGCCCTGACGTCGATGCGTTGGTCACAGATTTGAATCGCGCAATCCGGCCGGCGACCTTCTCCGAACGCTGAGACGTTGGCAACACGGCCCATGGCTTCTCGGTGAGCCATATCGGGACGCAAGCCTGCCGTTGCTGCCCGATGTGCGCCTGCGCGTTGCCGAAGCTGGACAACGTTTGATCGCTCGCGTTACAGTTCTCGGCAGTCGCATGAGTACCGTCAACGATCCCGCGGATATCAAGCTGCTCAAACTGTTGCAGGTCGAAATGCCCGTCGTTGAACGTCCGTTTGCCGCGCTGGCGGACCGCGTTGGCGCGAGTGAGAAGGAAGTGCTGGAGCGCGTTCGGCGACTGAAGGCCGACGGAGTGATTCGCCAGATCAGCGCCATCTTCGACACGCGCAGCCTCGGCTATGAATCGAGCCTCGTTGCCGCGCGATTTGAACCTGCGCTCGTTGATGAAGCAGCCGCCGTCATCAGCCGCCATCCGGGGGTCAGTCACAATTATCTGCGCGATCATTCCTTTAATCTATGGTTTACCATCGCCGTGGCGCCGACCACCGGGCTCGGTTTGGAGCGCACGCTGGAAATCCTGCAAACCGAATCGGGTGCGGTCGCGATGCGTCCGTTGCCCACGCTCAAACTCTATAAGATCGGCGTGCAATTTGATCTCGGTGACGAATCGAAGCCCGACGAATCCGCGCCGCTGCAGTACACGGAAGGCAGGCGTGTGGCCACCCTCGCCATGAACGCTGCGGATGTTGAGTTCGTGCGGATCATGCAACGCGACGTGTCGTTGGTTCCCGCGCCATTCGTCGACTACGCGCGCGAGTTGGGTGTGTCTCTTGGAGCGTTGCAATGCACGTACAACCGCTTCCTTGAGCAAGGGAAGCTGCGGCGTTTTGCCGCTGTGTTGCATCATCGGAAGGCCGGTTTCAGCGCGAACGCGATGGGCGTGTGGCCCGTGCCCGGAGACGATGCCGAGGTGGACCGCGTTGGCGAGACGTTGGCAGGGTTCCGCGCGGTTACGCACTGTTACCGGCGCCCCGTCTACCCTGACTGGCCGTATAATATCTTCACCATGGTTCATGGCAAAGCTGCTGCCGACTGCGAGAAGGCATTGCGGGCAATGTCCGAAAAAACCGGTGTCGCCGGCTACGCCGCGCTCTACAGCACGAAGGAGTACAAAAAATCCCGCGTTCGCTACTTCACCCACGAAGAAGAAGAGTGGGAACAGAGGTATTTGTAGCCACGCTGCTGGTTTCCACGATACGGTGAGCGCGGAAATGCGGGCGCGGCACTACAAGGTGGGGGCTTTGTGCTTACCATTGGCGAGCGCGCGGGCGACGGCGGCAAGCAACTCAGCCTTATCGAGCGGCTTGCTCAGGTACTCCGTGGCTCCCTCGTGCAGCGCATCCATGTACTGACCCCAATCGCCGAAAGCGGTGACAACGATAACGGGCACGCGCGGGAATGCAGCCTTGGTCGCGGAAAGAAACTCGATTCCGTGCATGCCAGGCATGAAGACATCGGTGACGACGAGATCAAACCTCTTCTTCGTCGAGTTGATATACTCCATGGCGCTACGGGCATCTGAGTGCGGCACAACTTCATAGTTGGCTTTTTCCAGCACCTTGGTCAGAGCCCTCAACAACTCGATATCGTCATCGACGAGCAGGATGCAAGCTGTATCCTTCGCCGTGTTCACAAAAGCTTGCTTTAGCAGCGTCGATGCCACATCGCGTTAATCATATGTAACCAGTTATGGCGTAATTGATTGCAGCTTCCGAAGCAGTTGATCTGAGGAATCAAGACCCTGCCACGATGTCAGCGCGGCGGGGCTTTCAGGACACTTTGGCAATGCCTGGAGAACGTACGGCAATCACCCGATTCAACACCGTCACCACTTGGTGGACTGTGGGGCTTCTACGTTCCAGGCCGGCATTTCGATGGCCATGGCGATTACCCTTCGTCCTTGGAGAAGTGCCGATAAAGTGTTCTGGATGAGACGCCCAACATTTTGGCCGCTTTTTCTTTGTCACCACCACACTGATTGAGGGTCTCGGAAATCAGAAGGTTGTCGGCTTCCTCCAACGTGGTCCCGACTGGAATGGTAACCGCCGGGCCAAAGGAAGCCGGTGCCCCTCCCGACCTCGGGGGTGGCGTAAGCTGAAAGCTCTGAATGATGTCGTTTGTCGCCACCGCCAAAGCCCGCTGAATGGTGTTCTCCAATTCGCGCACGTTGCCGGGCCACTGGTGCGTCAGAAGCTGATCGAGCGCCTGAGGCGCGATGGCACGGACATTCTTCTGCATCTTCACCAGATACTTCTTGAGGAAATGGTCGGCCAGGAGCGCAATGTCCTCGGGATGAGCGCGAAGCGGCGGCAACGTGAGGTGAACCACGTTGAGTCGGTAATAAAGATCTTCGCGGAACCTGTTTTCGGTGATCGCCTTCTGGATGTCAACGTGCGTGGCGCTAATGACGCGAACATCGATCTGAATGTCCCGTGTACTACCCAATCGCTGGAAACGACCGTCCTGTAAGACGCGCAAGAGCTTGGCTTGTAGCTGTGGCGTCATCTCCGCAATTTCGTCGAGAAACAGAGTGCCCCCATCGGCCAACTCGAACTTCCCTTGTTTCGAGCCGGACGCGCCTGTAAATGCGCCGCGTTCGTAGCCGAAGAGTTCGCTCTCCAGCAGCGTCTCGGGGATGGCCGCGCAGCTGATCTTGACGATGGTTCCCTCGCGTCGGTTGCTCAACGAATGAATCACGTCGGCCGCAACTTCTTTGCCCGTGCCGCTCTCCCCCTGGATGAGAACGCTCACATCCGTTGGGGCGATCTGCCGGATCAGCTTCTTGACTCCCAGGATCGCCGGGCTGTTGCCCACAAATGCATCCTCACCCCGCTGTTGCTGCAATTGCTCACGCAACTGGCGGTTCTCGGCGGAGAGCCGTTGTTTTTCGACAGCGCGATTGATCGCCTTCAGCAGGGCGTTGCGGTCCAGGGGCTTCTCAATGAAATCGTACGCGCCAAGCCGCATGGCTTCGACGGCCTTCTCGACCGTGCCGTGCCCGGTGATGACGATGACTTCGACTGTTGGGTGCAGTTCCTTGGCGCGTTTGAGCACGGTGATGCCGTCCGCATCGGGAAGCATCAAATCGGTGATCAGCAGGTCAGCGCCATCACGCTCAAACTTCGCCAGCCCCTCCGCCGCCGTGTTCATGGACGTGACGTGGTACCCCTCCTTGATGAGAATCTTTTCGGCGGCAGTGCAGAGTGCCTCCTCGTCGTCCACCAAAAGTATATCGGGTTTCTTCGGCATAAATCTAATTCTCCGCCGTTAGCGGCAGGCGAATAATGAACCGGGTGCCGCCGTCTGGGGTGGACTCACATTCGATGCTGCCATCGTGCTCGATGATGATTTGTTGCGTCAGGGGCAGCCCCAACCCCGTCCCGCCGGTCTTCGTGCTGAAGAACGGTTTGAATATCTGTTGTCGCTGGGCCTCCGTCATGCCGCTGCCCGTGTCCGAAATGCGGATGACAACGTGGTTGCCGTCGCGCGTCGTGGAAACGGTGAGCGCGCCTCCTGTGGGCATGGCTTCGACGGCGTTGCGGATCAGGTTGAGAATCGCCTGCCAGAGTTGCTCCTCGTCCGCGTTGATGCGCGGCAGTGAGGGCTCGAGGTGAATATTGACGGTCACTCCCGTGGCCGCGAAGAGCGATTTCATGAACGACAAGCCGTGGTCGAGGAGCTCGTTAAGCGAGACGCGTTCGCGGCGTGGCTTCGGCATGCGCGCGAACTTCAGGTAGTCTTCCGTGACCCGTTGGATCCGGCGCACTTCGGAGGCAATCGATTTCAGCAGGGTTCGCGCCTCCTCGGCGGTCGCGCCCGCCTCTCTTGCCAGCGTGTCAATCTCATCGCTGGCCAGGTCGATGTTGAGCGTGATCGAACTCAGCGGGTTGCGAATCTCGTGCGCAAGCTTGGCCGACATGGCGCCGATCACCGCCAGCCGTTCGCCTTGCAGCTTCGCCTCTTCCAGCCGCTTGCGCTCGGTAATGTCCCGCAGAATCGCCGACCGACCGATGACGCTGCCCTGCAATCCGCGCAATTCAGAGACGGTCACTTCCACCAGCACACGCCGACCGTCTTTGGCCATGCGTTCCGTCTCCATGTAATAATGCCCCTCGCTGCGGATATGCTCTTCGATACGGATCACCTCACCCGCCTTCACAAGTTCCGGCGGCACGATCACGCTGAAATGCTGGCCGATGATTTCCTCGGCCCGCCAACCGAAGATGGTTTCCGCGGCCCGGTTCCAGGTGCGGAAGCGATTCTCGGCGTCCAGCGAGAAGATTACGTCAGCCGAGTCGTTGACGATGCTCTCCAATTGCTGCAAATGGCGGAACCGGTCGCTGGCAATGTAGGCGTCCATCGCCAGTGAGGCGTCGAGCATGAACACTTTCTCCAGTGCCACAAGGGACTCGGTCGCCAGCCCGGGATCGTCCACATAAAAATCACGGATCAGCGGTGCGATGGTCTTGAAGTACTGGCTGTACGCGATCAGGTACCATCGCGGCGATAACCCTACGCGCTCGTGCGCCTGACCAATACGCAGGCGGTCGGCGAAATAGTCGTCGTCGAAATTTCCCTCCGTGATCCGCATCAAATAGTCACGCTGGAGTTTTTTGAGTCGTTCGACGGTCGTGCGGTCGCTCAATAGTTGCGCGGTTTCGGGGAAGCTGAGCAGGTGATCGTAGAACTCATTCTCGATGGCGACGACGTGTCTCTCGAACAACGGACGCAACGCCTGGAGCAGTTGCTCGTCGCGCCGGGTCAGGCTGAGAAATTTCAGCCGCTGCTCGCGTTCGGGGGGGGCCATTGCTACCCAACCCTACGGGGGTGTTGACAAGTTGTCAATAGCATCGAAACCTCTTGGATTATCACGCTCTGCGGGGGTCGTTTTGGCTTCATTCCTGCCAAAAATCACCCTCCCGGCCCTGTTTCCCACCATTTTATTCCCCATTTTTTGCCCTTTTTGCAAAACGAACCCAACTCGATATTTCTCCTAACCTATTCACTCCACAATACTTCCACATTTTTCAGTTGGGTTCGTTTGGTAGAAATACTCTTCTGTATAAAGAGCCGAGCCGCTGGGAGCGGCGAGACGCAGATCCGCGTAGCGGAGAGTCGAAGGCCGAGCCGAGCGGGAGCGACCGAGTGCAATTCCCTCCCGACCGACCCGAAAGCCGTTGTAGTAGCGGCCGTCTCGGCCGCCCTGTAGTCGCGCTACGAAGCGCAGGCCGGGACCGCTCGCCCGTCCAGCCTTCGTGGCCACTTATGTCAAATAACCATCGCCATCATACCACCCCCGGTCCGCCCCGTCCAGCACAAATATCGCTTTCCGATAGCGGAGTCCGACGACACGCCGCTCGCCGTACTCCCGCGGCAATTGGAGCCTCCGGATTTGTAGTGCAAGCGGCCCGCTTGCCGCCGTTTCCCCTTATAGCGGCGCTCTAACTCGACGCAGGAGAGGCCGAGAAGTCAGGGCGGCAAAGCGTCCAGCCGTTGGCAGGCCGAGCCGAGCGAAGTCGAGTCACACGGAGTTCTTCCGGCAAGCTTGGGTGAAGCTCTCTCTTCGCTCGCCGTTTCAGCAAACTCCGCCGTTCGCTTGCTCACCCTTCTCAGAAATCGGTCAGTGCTCCCGGCGGCCACGCCGCTCGCAGGGCATTGAGGACTACAACCACATCGATGACTTCCTGAGAAATCGCTCCCGCCACCGGCGGCAAGAGGCCAAGCGTGGCGAGAATCATACCGGCAACGCTCAGCGCCATTCCCCCCACCGCACTCTGCAGCGCGATCAACCGCATGCGGCGGCTGATGTGCAGAAACTCGTCCACCTTCTCCAGGGAACTGTCCAGAATCACCGCGCCGGCCGCTTCGCTCGTGATGTCGCTGTTCTGGCCGAAAGCCACGCCGACGGTTGCCGCCATCAAGGCCGGTGCGTCGTTAATGCCATCTCCCAGAAAGAGCGTCTTTCGCTTTCGTGTTTCGTTGCGGACGATGTCCAGCTTCTCTTCGGGACTCTTGCTGAAATGCACTTCGGTGATGCCGACGCGATCGGCGAGATACCGCACTTCGGATTCCCGGTCGCCGGAAACGAGCATCACTTCGTGAAACAGATGTTTGGGTTTCAGGTGGCCAATGAATGACGCGCTGTCCAACCGCGGTTCGTCGCGAAATCGATAGGTTGCCGCGTAATTCCCCCCAATCAGAACCACGCACTCCATGCCACCGGTCGCGGCGGGCAGATGGCCCGCCAGTGCCGGCTGCTCCGTCATCAGACGGTGTCGACTCGTAATCTGGATGCTCTGACCCGCCACGGTGCCGCGCAACCCTTCGCCAGCCCGCTCGCTGATTTCACTCGCCTCTTGAAGATCGCCGCCGGCGCTCCGTGCCGCGGTGAGAATGGCGCGGGACAAGGGATGTTTGGAATACTGTTCGAGACTGGCCGCCAGGGTGAGGACGCTTTCGGGAGTGAACGCCGGCGCACAATCTTGTTCCGTAAGTTTCGGTTCGCCATAGGTCAGCGTGCCCGTCTTGTCGAAAATAATCGTGCGGCAGGTGGTGATCTGTTCCAGCACCGCCGGGTTCTTCACGATGATGGCGCGCTTGGCTGCCAGCGAGATCGCGCCGATGATGGCGACAGGAATGGCAATCAACAACGGACACGGCGTCGCGACCACCAAAACTGCCAGAAACCGGTCAGCCTGTCCGCTGGTAAACCAGGCCACCAGGGCGATGGCGACCGCCAGCGGCGTGTAATACGCGCCCAGTTGGTCGCCCAACCGCCGCAGCCGCGGGCGTTGTTGCTCCGACGCCCGCATGACCTGCATGATCTTCGCATACCGCGAATCCACCGCGAGTTTGGTGGCACGGATGGTGAGCACCGAATCGCCGTTGATCGCTCCCGATAACACTTCCGAGCCGGGCGTCTTCGACATTTGGTAAGGTTCGCCCGTCAGGTACGACTCATCCATCACGCCGCGCCCCTCGACGACCACGCCGTCCACCGGACAGAAATCGTGCGGATACACCAGCATCGTGTCGCCAATGCCGATCTGATCCAGCGGAACGTCGGCGACCTCCGGCCCGCGCTTGACGTGCGCCACCGAGGGCATGCGCTTGGCGAGCGCATGGAGGACGGAGGAGGCGCTGCGGACGGCGTAACTCTCCAATGCTTCACCGCCAGAAAGCATCAGCACAACCAGTGCACCCGCGAGGTATTCACCCAGCAGCGCGGAGGTTACAATCGAGATGCCGGCGAGCAGGTCTGAGCCGAATTCTCGCCGGATCAGTTTGATGAGAAGTTCCCAAACCAGGGGAATCCCACCTGCGGCGAGTGCCGCAATCAGTGGAAGATGGTAAACACTCCGGTCGGCGTGAAGGCCAAAGCGGAGCACCAGGTGAACAAAGATCGCCACCAGCGAAAGCACTGCGATTGCGGCGTGCTTTTGCGTTGTAGTCACCGCCGTGCTTTCAGCCGACGGTTGCGTCATCCGGCCACTCTCGGTTGATGATGCCATCACTCCTTAATGCGATGGTGTCGGATGCCCCTCTCGCGGCTTCGACGGCGTGCGAGTGAAGGCAGACGGCACCTCTCCTCCCAGAGTAGCTGGATCAGTGACGAGTGCAATCAGGAACACTTGCCAAACCAATGATAAGTCCACTGTGGTGCGCCGATAGCCGCACGCGTGCCACGAAATACGACGCTTCAGTAAACTCTTTCGTAAGCTGTAGGATAGCCATAGATCGCGTCTTGTACAGCCGCAGGGGTAGAATGACAAGTTGACGGTTCATGCAGGGTCTCCTTGCCGACATTCTGTCAGCATTTGAACCCCGTGGGCCACACTAATTGGGAGGGGACCAGATGGCTTACTCGCTATGGCCCAACGTGTTAGCCGAACTCGTGAAAGGAGATCGCGATGCTGGTATTCGCAATGCTGGAAGTTACCGTCAGATGCCAGTGTGCACTGTGTTGCGGGCTTTTGAAGAATCGGATTCGGACAAGCTCTTCGAGATGTATTGCCAGTTCGAACCGAAGGGCGAATTCCAAGGGCTGCCGCCCCGCCACGTCTCGCAAATCAAAAAATGGCTCAATCAACTTCGGGAGCAAGGCTTCTACCAATTCGTGGTTGATGTCGACGGTCGCATTGTTGGCCACGCCGCGCTGTGTCCTTCGCAGCGAAAAACTGAAGCTGAAGTGGCGATCTTTCTTCATCAGGACTACCGCGGCCTCGGCTTCGGAAAGCAGTTACTCTTGGGAACGCTCAGCTTTGGTTGCAAGAAACTTGAACTGGCGCGCGTCTGGCTTTTCGTGATGGGCTCCAACTCAGTGGCGCTACGCTTGTTTGAAGAAGTTGGTTTCCGGCCGGGGCGTGGCGGCGATCCGCTGGCGTGGGAAATCGAAATGGAACGGCCCTCGCATTGCGCAAAGTGCAAAGGCGAGAAATGCGTCATCTTCGGCGAAGCCTTCCCGATCACTGTCGGCGCTCGCGCCCGCTGCGCACCCAACTGTTAAGCGAAGCCGCGTCGCACCAATACGACCACCGCCGTCGCGTGACAATGTGTCTGGATTCCCTTTGCTCGTTGACAGTTTGTCCCCAAAATTAGCCTTGATAATCACTCGATAGTGAAATCATTCACACCATATCCTGCTGATAAACAAGAAGTTGCGATTTCCATGCGAGACATCCCATAAGCTGGCAAGCCCGTTGCTAGGGTAGCGGGCGGGCAACGATGCAAACGCTACAAAATACAGTTGGATCATCGAAACAATCAGCAGAGAACATGAGCAACGGCGACCGACTCGAAGCTATCTTTCGTCCAAATTCTGTGGCGGTGATCGGCGCATCGAATCGTGTGGGGACGGTTGGTCATGATCTGTTTCGCAACATCCTGCTCAGCGGTTACACCGGCACGCTGTACCCGGTCAATCCCAAGGCGGCATCGATCGCCGGCGTGCATGCATACACGAGCGTCGGGGAGATTCCTGACAACATTGATCTCGCATTGATTATGGTCCCGGCCACGGCGGTGGCGCAGGTCATGGAGGAATGTGGACGGAAAGGCGCCCGCGGGGCGGTGATCGTGACGGCGGGATTCAAGGAAGTTGGGGCTGAGGGCGCCGAGTTGGAGCGTCGCGCGGTGGAGATCGCCCGCAAGTATGGAATTGCCTTGGTCGGCCCGAATTGCCTCGGCGTGATCAATACCGACGCCGATCTCATGCTCAACGCGAGCTTCGCGCGCTGTATGCCCAAGCACGGCAATATCGCTTTCCTTTCTCAAAGCGGCGCTCTCTGCGCAGGCATTCTCGACTATGCCCGAGGCCGCGACATCGGATTCTCAAAATTCATCAGCGTCGGCAATAAAGCCGACGTGACCGAAATCGATCTGCTGCGGTACCTGGCCAAGGACGACAGCACCGACGTCATTTTGATGTACCTGGAAACTCTTGTGGACGGTCGCGCCTTTATCGACCTGGCTCGCGAGATCACGGGCGAACTCGCACATCGCAAACCGATACTGGCCATCAAGTCTGGGCGGACTACTCAAGGCGCGGCCGCCGCCCGTTCGCATACCGGCGCCCTCGCCGGCAGCGACGCCGTCTACGACGCCATTTTCGCGCAGGCCGGCATCCTGCGCGTCGACTCTGTACAGGAACTCTTCGACTTCGCGGTCGGGTTCTCACGCCAGCCGTTGCCCAAAGGCAACCGCTTCGCCATCGTCACCAACGCGGGTGGACCCGGCATCATGGCCACCGATGCTGCCATCCGTCATGGACTCGAGCTCGCCAAACTGCGACCCGAGACACTCGAGTCCCTCAAGGCGAAGCTGCCCCCGACCGCGAACTTTTCCAACCCCGTCGACGTGATCGGCGACGCCACCTGCGATCGCTACACCACCGCTCTGGAAGCCGTGCTCGGCGACCCGAACGTCGACGGTCTGGTAGTGCTGCTCACGCCGCAATCCATGACCGACATCGAGGCCATCGCGCGCACCATTGGCAAGATCGCCACGGGCAGTAAAAAACCCGTGCTCGCCTCATTCCTGGGTCATGTGGATGTGTCGGCCGGTGTGCATATTCTCGAACAACATAACGTTCCCAATTACGAGTTCCCCGAGAATGCGTCCCGCTCACTCGCCGCCATGTGCCGCTACACGCAATGGCTCTCGCGTCCGCGCACCGGGGAGCGCCATTTCGACGTCGACAAGGAAGCGGTCCGCCGGATTTTCGCGAAAGCCCGCGGCGAAGGCCGCACCTTCCTGCCGGAAGCCGAAGCGCTCGCGGTCTTGAAGGCGTACAATTTCCCGCTGCTGCAACATGCTCTGGCGAAAAGCGAAGACGAAGCCGTCGAGTGGCTGCAAAAGATCGGCGGACCGGTTGCGATGAAAATTGCCTCGCCGGATGTCGTCCATAAAGTCGACGTCGGCGGTGTGTTGTTGAACATTTCCACGGCCGAGGAAGCCCGTGCTGGTTATAATAAAATCACAAACGGGGTGAAACAAAAACTACCCAGTGCGCGGCTCCTCGGTGTGGAAATACAGGCGATGGCCGGCAAGGGAGTCGAGGTCATTCTCGGCATCAGCAAAGATCCCGCGTTCGGGCATCTGATCATGTTTGGCCTGGGCGGCACCTACGTCGAGGTGCTCAAGGATGTCAGCTTCCGTCTCGTGCCCATCCGTGAACTCGGGGCGCACAACATGATCCACTCGATCCGCGCCGCCAAAGTATTTGAGAGTTTTCGAGGGCAACCCCCCGCCGACACCGACGCCATCGCCGAATGCCTGGAGAGGCTTTCGCAACTCATCGTTGATTTTCCCGAGATCACCGAACTGGACATCAATCCGCTCATCGTCCACCCACAGGGCAAGGGCGCACGGGTGGCCGACGTGCGCATCGCACTCGCCGCCGCCCCCGGACCCTAGGAGACACACGATGCATTTGGCGCCCGCCACTTTTTCAGACACCGGCGCGGGCGACGCGCGCAAGATCTCAATCGCGCAGATTCTGGTCTACGAATTACGGGTGCGCGACGCCATGAGCAAGCCGCCCATCACTGCCGCACCCGCGGATTCTCTGCGGACCATCCAGGAATTGATGAGAACCCGCCGCATCTCCGGTGTGCCAATCACCAGCAACGACGCGCTCCTGGGCATCATCAGCATCGAAGACATCATCAACGCGCTTACCAAGGGCTATATCGACGACCCGGCGGAAAATCACATGGCCCACCACGTCATCACGCTGCGCGATCATTTTTCCCTCGTGCGCGCCGTCGCAGAGTTTGACCGCCATGAGTTCGGCCGCTTTCCTGTGCTCGACGGAAACGACCGTATCGTCGGCATCATCACCCGGGGCGACATTACCGGTTGCCTGATGCAGCACCTCGAACGCCGTGCCGAAGAAGCCCTGGCCAACGAAGCCGCCTTGCAGGCGACCCGCGCGGCGAACGATGCCGCCGACTGTGTCGTCGTGCGCGCCCACGTGCGCACCGGCGATTACGACAGCGCGGGCAAGATTTCCCAGCGGATGCGCCAGGTATTGCGCGAACGCGGAATCACCCCGGAAATTCGGCGCCGCGCGGCGGTGGTCGCGTACGAAGCCGAGACGAACATCATCATTCATTCGATGGGCGGCGAGATCATCGCCCGGATCGAACCGGACAAAGTCATCATCGAAGCGATCGATGTCGGGCCCGGTATCGAAAACGTGGAACAGGCGATGCAGGAAGGCTGGTCCACCGCAGGTCGTCTGCCCCGCGAACTTGGTTTCGGCGCGGGCATGGGCCTGCCGAACATCAAGCGCTGTTCGGACAGTCTTGCGATCACGTCTGACGGCGAACACGGGACGCGACTGCGTTCCGAGATCTGCATCCACAAAGCAGGAGTCCCCAAAGCAGGAGTCCCCGCATGAAAACACCAACGTTGGTCAAGCTTCCGCCGCTGATTGCCGCGCTCCGGGCCGAGCTGCTCACCGCTCACCGCCCCGAAACACTGACGGGCTGCTACATCTCCGATTTACTCAGCGATGTTCTCGCCCACGCGGAGCCGGGCATGCTGTGGGTCACGATTCAGACGCACCGCAACGTCGTTTCCGTCGCGGCGGCGAAAGATGTCACGATGGTGTTGTTCACCTGCGGACGGAAACCGGGCGGCGAAGTGATTGCCGAAGCCGAGGAGGAAGGCATCACGCTGTTGACCACGCCGCTCACAACGTACGAAGCGGCCGGTAAACTCTGGGGAGCTGGATTGCGGGGGGAAAACGACTGTGAGTGAAGCCGCCATTGTCCCCAGCGCCACGGCGTCGATCACACCTCAGCCGACCGCCCACGCCGAGAGCGCTTCCATCGCGCCGATGTTGCCGCACCATCCGAGCGGCGACCAGCGGTTCGCATCGCTCGACCAGACGTTGCAGCATTATAAGTATGAGCCGACAGCGCTCATCCAGATTCTGCACGCGGCGCAACACATGTTCGGCTACCTCGCGCCCGACGTGCTGCGCTATATCGCCACCTCGATGAAGCTGCCGCTCGCGCACGTGTATGGCGTCACCACGTTCTACAACTTTTTCTCCATCGTACCGCGCGGCAAATACCAGATTCTGGTCTGCACGGGCACGACCTGCCACGTGCGCGGCGCGGCCACCGTCGTGGAGCGGATCGGACAACAGCTCGGGATCAAACACGGCGAGACAACGAAGGACGGCCTGTTCAGCCTGCACACCGCGCGCTGCATCGGGGCGTGCGCGCTGGCGCCGGCGATCACCGTTGGTGACGATGTGTACGGCAAAATGTCGCCCGACAAGATTCCGCGATTCTGCCAGAAGGAGTTGAAGAAGTATGCTTGAGGAACTGTCACTGCATATCCTCGACATCGGCATGAACTCGATTGCGGCCGCCGCGAAGACGCTCGAAATCGCCGTGATCGAAAACGCGAAGCGCGATTGGCTGATCATTCGTGTCCGCGACGACGGGCACGGCATGGATGCCGAGACGTTACACGCGGTGCTCGATCGCAATCTGACCAACAAGAAGAGCCGGAAGAAAGCCATCGGATTGGGGCTGGCCTTTTTGCGGCAGACTTCCGAGATGTGTGGCGGCACGTTCGACGTAAAGTCGGCTCCTGGACGGGGCACCTCCGTCACGGCCTCCATGCGGCTTTCCCATATCGATCGTCCCCCGCTCGGCGATCTCAACGGGACGATGCTCGCGCTATGCGCCAACCCGGGAGTGGACGTGCAGCTGCATTACCGTTCGAACACCCAGACCTTTCACTTCAGTTCACAGGAAGGAAGAAACGATGAATCTCGACGCGCTCAAGAAGCTCAAGGAAAAGGCGCAGCGGCATGTCGCGCTGCGTGAAGGCAACAAGAAATACCGCGTTGTATTCAGCATGGGCACCAGCGGCATTGCCGCCGGCGCGCGCGAAGTCATGACCACCCTGCTCGATGAACTCGACAAACGCGGCATCGAAAACGTTGAGGTTGCCGTCACGGGCGAAATCGGTTTGGTGGATGCGGAACCCGTCATCCGCGTCGAAGACAGGACCGGCGAGAAAGTGACCTACGCCAAAGTGGACTCGGACGGGGCTCGCAAGATCGTCGCGGAGCACCTGCAGAAGGGCAAGGTCGTTGACGGCCTCGCCGTCGGCAAGATCAAGGAAGCGGAGTAGAAGAAATCAATGATTCGCACTCACATCCTTGTTTGTACGGGCACTGGCTGCACCAGCAGCGGCAGCCTGGCGACGCGTGATGCTTTGCTGGCCGAACTGAAGAAGAACGGGCTCGCCGGCGAGATCGAAGTGGTCGAAACCGGTTGCATGGGCCGTTGTGACCTCGGCCCGGTCTCGCTCGTGCATCCCGACGGCACCTTCTACAAGAATGTCCTCGCCGCCGATGTGCCGAAGCTCGTCGAAGAACATTTTCTGAAAGGCCGACCCTACACCAAACTGCTCCCGCAGGATCCGCAGACGCACAACGTCGTGGCGACCCAGGCGGACTTTACGTTCTTCAATCGCCAGATGCGCATCGTCCGCGACAACTGCGGCATCATCGATCCCGAGAACATCGAGGAGTATATCGCGCGCGATGGTTATACCGCGCTCGGCAAAGTGCTCACAACGATGAAGCCCGGGCAGGTGATCGACGAGATCAAGGCCAGCGGACTGCGGGGACGTGGTGGCGCGGGTTTCCCAACGGGCAAGAAATGGGAAATCATGCGCAATGCCCCTGACTTCCCCAAATACGTCGTCTGCAACGCCGATGAAGGCGACCCCGGCGCGTTTATGAACCGCTCGGTGCTCGAAGGTGACCCCCATAGCGTGCTGGAAGGCATGGCGATCGGCGCCTACGCGATGGGGGCGAACCGCGGGTTCATCTACATCCGCGCGGAGTACGGTCTCGCCGTGAAGCGCCTGCATATCGCCATCGAACAAGCGTACAAATACGGGCTGCTCGGAAAAAACATATTGGAGACGGGCTTCGACTTCGACGTGGAAGTCCGCATCGGCGCGGGCGCGTTTGTCTGCGGCGAGGAAACGGCGCTGATGCGTTCGGTGGAAGGCCGGCGTGGTCAGCCGCAACCCCGCCCTCCTTTTCCCGCGCAACGCGGCCTCTGGGGCAAACCGACCAACATCAATAATGTGGAAACCTGGGCCACGATTCGCCCGCTGATCCTCAAGGGGGCGAAGTGGTTCGCCTCAATCGGCACCGAGAAAACAAAAGGCACGAAGGTTTTCTGTCTTGCGGGCAAAATCAATAATACGGGCGTCGCCGAGTTGCCGTTTGGCACGACCTTGCGCGAGATGATTTTCGATGTCGGCGGTGGCATCCCCAACGGCAAGAAGTTCAAAGCCGTCCAGACAGGCGGCCCCTCGGGCGGCGTCATTCCCGAACAGCACCTCGACATACCGGTGGAATACGAGTCGCTGCAACGGCTCGGTTCGATCATGGGTTCCGGCGGCATGGTTGTGATGGATGAGGATTCATGCATGGTGGACATCGCACGGTTCTTCATGGAGTTCTGCTGTGATGAATCGTGCGGCAAGTGCCCGCCCTGCCGGGTCGGCACGCGCCAGATGCTGAACATTCTGGAACGCATCTGCCATGGGGAGGGCGAACTGGACGATATCCAAAAGCTCGAAGATCTCGCGTCCATGGTCAAGGACACCAGTCTCTGCGGTCTCGGCCAGACCGCGCCGAACCCTGTGCTGACAACGTTGCGCTACTTCCGTGACGAATATCTGGCGCACATCGTGGAGAAACGTTGTCCGGCGCGCGTCTGTCGCGAGTTGCTGCGCTTCGAGATCGATCCGGTCGCCTGCAAGGGGTGCTCGATTTGTTCGCGGGCCTGTCCCGTGCAGACGATTCACAAGGTCGATGGACAGAAGAAGTTCTATCTCGTCAACGAGAAATGCATCCACTGCGGCGCGTGCTATGAGGCCTGCCGCTTCAATGCAGTCATCAAGACATCTCCCGGGCGCATCCGCATGGCGAAACCAGAGGAAGAACTGGTGGCGGGAGGGGTGAAATAATGATTGCTCCCAAGGAAATCACCCTGACCATTGACGGCAAACTGTGCCAAGGCACCCAAGGCCAGACGATCCTGCAAGTGGCCGGCGTCAACGGCATCGAGATTCCCACGCTTTGTTACCTGAAGCACCTCTCACCATGGGGCGGCTGCCGCATGTGTATCGTCGAAATCCAGGGCAGCCCGAAGGTTGTACCTTCCTGCGCCACACCGGCGACGGACGGGAGCACCATCATCACCAACAGCCAGCGCCTGCAGGGGCTGCGACGGCTTACGCTGGAGTTGCTCTTCAGCGAGCGCAACCATTTCTGCCCGATCTGCCCGATGAACAAGGGCGACTGCGATTTGCAGCAGCAAGGCTACCAGTTCGGCATTGATTCGGTTCGTTACCCCTACTTGTACCCCGCGCTGCCCGTCGACGTTTCGGGCGGGTATTTCGGGCTCGATCACAACCGCTGCATCCTCTGCACGCGCTGCGTGCGCACGTGCGACGAGGTCGAAGGCGTTCATACGCTCGATATCGGCTACCGCGGCGTAAACAATCAGATCGTCGTCGACCTGAACGTGACGTTTGGCGCATCCGCTACCTGCACATCATGCGGTGCGTGCGTGGCGGCGTGTCCCACGGGCGCGTTGTTCGACAAAGCGGCCGCTTTTCACGGTGCACTCAGCCAGTGCAAGCAAGTGCGTACGACGTGTACGGAATGTCCCGTCGGTTGCGGTTTGGTTGTCTACACGAAAGACGACCGCGTCGTGGATGTGTTCGGGGATGTCGAATCACCCGTCAACCGCGGTCACCTCTGCCGCCGGGGTCGCTACGAGACATGGGCCGAGCCGCGGAAACGTATCTTGCAGCCGATGGTGCGACGCGACGGCAAACTTGCCGCCACCTCATGGGACGACGCCGTGCGCACTGTCCGGGCGTCCATGAGTGGTTCGAACGATCGGCAGAACGCGATGCTGGTTTCGCCACGCGCGATGAACGAGACAATCCACACATTGGCCGAAATCGGCGTTCATTTCGATCGCATCGGCATGTTCGTCGCCGATAAGGAGGCCGCACTGTGTACGACGCCCGAATTCTCGACGGACGGCATCCGGCGATTGCAGGACGCGGACGCGATCATTGTGGTTGGCGCCGATCCCAGCCGCTCCCATGGGGTTATCGCGTCGAAGATTCGCACCGCCGTGCGCAAGCGCGCGGCAAAGCTCGTCGTGCTGCACTCGCGCCGTAGCGACCTCGACGCGTACGCGGACATCGTCGCCACCGTGGTCAGCCTGGAGCGGAAATTCTGGAGCCACGTCAGTGAAACACTGGCGGGCGCGAAACGCCCCGTATTGATTTACGGGCCGGCCGCAATGACTTCGATCGGCGTCACGGTTCTCGACCGACTCATCAAGGCGCTCAAGTCCAATGACAATGGCGGCGAGATGCTCGCCACGGTTCAATTGCCGACCAGCACGAACGCCCTGGCGTTGGCGACGGCGGGAATTGAAGCTGTCGAAGACATTTCGACGTGGCTCGGTGTGCAACCGTTGAATTTCCTGCACGTTGTCGCCAGCGACGATCCTGAGGGCGGGGCGCGGCTGCTGAAGGAGCCGCACGTGCGCACGCTGCTGGAACAAATCGACTGCGTCGTGGTGCAGGCGGCCTATGAATCGGTGCTTACGGAAATCGCAACCGTCGTGTTACCCGCGGCGATTTGGTGCGAGAAGAACGGCACCGTCACGAACCTGGAAGGACGCGAACTGCCCGTGCGCGCGGCGCTGCCGCCTCATGGCGAAGCGCGCGAAGACAAAACGATCCTGGAGACGGTGTTTGCATGAGCGACAAGCCGAAAATCAAGGTGGCGACGGCGTGGCTCGGCGGTTGTTCGGGTTGCCATATGTCATTTCTGGACCTGGACGAACGGCTCATTGACCTGGCCAAACTGGTCGAGTTCACCGCCAGTCCGATTACCGACGTAAAGGAAATCCCTGCTGTCGACGTGGGCATTATTGAAGGCGCCGTCTGCAACGAAGAAAATGAACACATGTTGCGTACGATGCGCGCGCGCTGCAAGGTACTCGTCGCGCTGGGCGATTGCGCGCTTACGGGCAATATCCCCGCTCTGCGCAACCCGTATAAGCTCGCGGACGTGCTGGAGCGTGGCTACATCGACTCCGAGAGCACCCAGGCAGGCGACGTACCGACTGCGCCCGAATTGCCAAAACTGCTCACGAAGGTGCGTCCGATTCAAGAATTCGTGAAAGTAGACGCACATATTCCCGGCTGCCCGCCCGACGCCGATGCAATTTGGTACGCCGTGACCGAGTTGCTCGCGGGCCGCGCCCCCAAATGGACTCCGGCCAACATGCGTTATGACTGACATCAACACCAAGACCATCACCATCAATCCCGTGACCCGCATCGAGGGACACGCCAAGATTACCATCCACCTCGACGACGGCGGTAACGTGGCGGACGCGCGGTTTCACGTGGTTGAATTCCGCGGGTTTGAAAAGTTTTGCGAGGGCCGGTTTTTCGCGGAGATGCCGCAAATCACCGCGCGTATCTGTGGGATCTGCCCGGTCAGCCATCTTCTGGCCAGCGCGAAAGCGTGCGACGCGATTCTCGGCGTGGAGATTCCCCGCCCGGCGAAACTGCTGCGCGAACTCTTGCACATGGGCCAACTGACGCAATCCCATGCCCTCAGCTTTTTCCACCTGAGCGCACCCGATTTGCTGCTTGGATTCGACAGCGATCCCGCGTCGCGTAACATCATCGGTCTCATCCAACAGCATCCCGACATCGCCCGGCGCGGGATTCGACTTCGCAAGTTTGGTCAGGAGGTCATCCGGATTACGGGCGGACGCAAGATTCACGCCGATTTCACCGTACCGGGTGGCGTGAACAAGGCGCTCACGAATGCGGAACGCGAGGAGATGCTGGCGGGCCTGCCGGAGGCGATGGAGCACGCGCGGTTCGCGCTCGACCTGTTGAAGAAATACCAGCAGGATCATCTCCCGGAAGTCGAAGAGTTCGCCTGCTTCGACTCCAACTTCATGGGCTTGGTGCAACCCAACGGATCGCTCGAACACTACGACGGCAAACTGCGGTTCTGCGACACGAACGGCACGGTTCTCGAGGATCAGGTCAACCCCGCCACCTATCTCGACGTGATCGCGGAAACGACCGAGGATTGGTCGTACTTGAAGTTCCCATTCATCAAGTCGTTGGGTTATCCCGATGGCATGTACCGCGTCGGGCCGCTGGCGCGCCTCAATATCGTGGATCAAATCTCCACGCCGCAGGCCAATGCCGAGTTGCAACAATGGCGGTCGCGGGGCGCTCCGCCCCGGCACAGCTCGTTCTACTATCACTGGGCACGGCTTATTGAGATTGTCTACGCGCTCGAACGCATCCAGCAGTTGCTGGAAGATGGTGAGATTTGCGGCACGGAGATTATCACGAACGCCCGACCCGCCAACGAGCAAGGCGTCGGCATTATCGAAGCGCCGCGCGGTACGTTGTTTCACCATTACTGGGTTGACGAAGCCGGCCGCGTTGAAAAGGTCAACCTTATCGTCGCCACGGGCAACAACAACCTCGCAATGAACCGCGCCGTCAAAGCGGTGGCCGAAACATACGTGAAGTCGCGCGAATTGCAGGAAGGCATGCTCAACCGCGTTGAGGCCGCGATCCGGTGCTACGACCCGTGTTTGAGTTGTTCCACCCACGCTGTCGGCCAGATGCCGATGCAGGTCGAGCTGGTCGATGCGGGCGGTACTGTGCTGCGTATGCTGCAGCGCGATTGAAGCAAACCATGAAGACGCTCATACTCGGTTACGGCAACCGCAGCCGCACGGATGACGGGGTCGGCTGGTTCGTCGTGGAGGGCCTGGAGAAATTGGCGCTGCCGGATATCGAGTTGCTCACCTCACACCAACTCGACGTGGATCACGCCGAACTGATTAGTCGCTTTGAGACGGTTGTGTTCGTGGACGCGGCGATACCACAAGCTCAGATGTTGATCTCCCGCACCATCGTCAAGCCGCATTTTCAGAGTCACGCGGTTGCGCACTATCTCACCCCGGGCGATTTGCTCGAACTGGCATTGACACTCTTCGGGCGGGCGCCGCATACGATCCTGTTTAGTATCCGTGGTTCTGATTTCAACTTTGGCACAACGCTGTCGCCAGCAACCGAGTGCGCGGCGCACGACGTGGTCCGTCAGATCCAACAATTCCTGTCGACCCTCCAGCCACCTGAGATGAATCAGGAAGGAGTGGCGGCCCATGCATGAGATGTCGTTGGTTGAGGAATTGCTGGCGGCAGTGCGTTGCGAATTGCGTGCACATCCGGGCGCGCATGTGCGGACGGTGCGGGCGCGCATCGGCACCTTGCGGCATGTCGAGCCGTCGACCTTGGAGTTTTGCTTCGATGCGGTGACGAAGGACGGGCCTTTGACGGGTGCCCGCTTATGCATTGAACAAATCGGTGCCGCGGCGCGCTGTCGCGTTTGCAGTCTGGAGTTTGACGTTGAGGACAACTGGTTTGAGTGTCCCCGCTGTCATGCCGCAGGCGCAGAGTTGCTGCGTGGGGACGAGCTGCAACTCCTGAACATTGAGATTGACGAGGAGAATGCACCTGCCGCCAGATGAATTGATCCGTTACGGGCGGCAGATGTTGCTGGACGGCTGGGGAGAGGCGGGACAGCAGCGGCTGAAGGACTCGACCGTGTTCATCGCGGGCGCTGGCGGACTCGGCTCACCCGTGGCAATCTACCTGGCCGTGGCGGGAGTCGGTCATTTGCGCATCTGCGACATGGATTCGTTTGAGCCAACGAACTTGAACCGCCAGATCCTGCATGACCACACGCGCGTCGGGTTGAACAAATCGATTTCCGCGCGTCAAACCCTGTCGCAGATTAACCCGCACGTTGAAGTGACAGCCATCTGTGAATCGCTCGTGGCGGAGAACGCAGATCGACTTGTGGGCGACGCCAACATTATCGTCGACTGCCTCGACAACTTTGCCACACGGTACGTACTGAACGATGCAGCCATACGACGACACATCCCTCTGGTCTTCGGCAGCGTCTGGGGCATGGAAGGACGGTTGAGTTTCTTCCAGCCGCCCGAGACCCCGTGTTTGCGTTGCCTCTGCCCCGAAGGTCCGCCCAAGGGTGTGTTTCCTGTCGTCGGCGCCACGCCGGGCGTCATCGGCACGCTGGAGGCGCTGGAGACGTTGAAGTTTCTCACGGGTGTCGGCGCAAACCTTAAGGGCAAACTCCTGGTATGGGACGGCAGCGCGATGACATTCCGCAGCTTTCCGGTTGCAAAAGACCCAAATTGCCCTGTTTGCTCCCAAGGAGCACGCCATCGTGGCTAACGTTACCCCCAACATCAGCTACAGTTTCACCATGCGGTTGCGCATCCGCAATCGTGTCGGCATGCTCGCCCGCGTGTTGCGGACGATTGCCCGCGAGAAAGGCGACCCCGGCGGCATTGATCTCGTGCGCGGCGATGGCGACTTCAGGGTGCGCGACGTCACCATCAACGCGCATGATGACGCGCACGCGATAAGCATTCAACAGGCTGTGGGCAAACTCCGCGGTGTGGACGTCCTGCACGTATCCGATCGCGTATTCCTGTTGCATCTCGGAGGCAAGATCCGCATCCAGAGCAAGGTGCCACTCGATACCCGCGATGCCTTGTCGATGGCGTATACGCCGGGCGTTGCCCGCGTCTGCACGGCGATTGCCGAGGATAAGAGCAAGGTCTCAACCCTGACGATCAAACGCAATTCCGTCGCCGTCGTTAGTGATGGCACGGCGGTCCTCGGCCTTGGTGATATCGGGCCCGAAGCGGCCATGCCGGTCATGGAAGGCAAAGCGATGCTCTTCAAGGAATTCGGCGACATCGACGCCTACCCGATTTGTCTGAAGACGAAGAACGTGGACGAAATCGTTAGCGCAGTAAAATGGATTTCGACCGGCTTTGGGGGCATCAATCTTGAAGACATCAGTGCGCCCCGTTGTTTCGAAATCGAACAGCGGTTGAAACGGGAACTCGATATTCCTGTCTTCCACGACGACCAGCACGGCACCGCCGTGGTGGTGCTGGCGGCGACGTTTAACGCGCTGAAGATCGTGCGGCTGCGGCTCAAGGACATTAAAGTCCTCATCGTCGGCGCCGGTGCGGCGGGCGTGGCCGTCACGAAGATCCTGCTGGCGGCAGGCGCGCGCCAGATCGTGGTATGCGACCGCACTGGTATCATCTCTCGACAACGCCTGCCCGGGTTGGATGCCAGCAAGGCCTGGCTGGCATCCAACACCAATCCACACAATCTCACCGGCTCGATTGCCCACGCTGCGGCTGGCGCGCACCTGTTCATCGGCGTCAGTGGACCGGGGGTGTTTACGCTCAGAGAACTGAAACGGATGGCGAAGCATCCGATTGTGTTTGCGCTTGCCAACCCGACACCGGAAATCATGCCCGATCAAGCACAGAAGTACGCGCGCATCATGGCTACGGGACGCAGCGATTATCCGAATCAGATTAACAATGTGCTGGCGTTTCCCGGCATTTTTCGCGGTGCGCTCAACGCTCATGCGCGCGACATCAACGAGCCCATGAAGTTGGCCGCGGCGAAGGCTCTCGCGGATTGCGTATCCGCCAGCGAACTTAGCGAGGAGTATATCGTACCCAGTGTCTTCGATAAGTCTGTGGCCAGACGTGTCGCCCACGCTGTCGCGACGGCCGCCGCCGCCAGTGGCGTGTGTGCTAGAAGGAGCTTAGATTATGGAAGCTAAATGTGACCACTCCGCCTGGCTGAAAGGCCCGGCATTCCAATGCGAAGTGATGCCCCCAAATTTGGCGCACCCGTGGAGACTTGTCCTCTTGGGGGCACCCGGTGTCGGCAAGGGAACCCAAGCTGATCTTCTCTCCCAACAGCTTGGCGCCTGTCATCTCTCGACGGGGGATATCTTTCGCACGGCGAAAAGCCTCGGAGAAGCTGAACGCAGTCCCGCGATGTCCACCGCCTTGGAATACATGCGGCGTGGCGACCTGGTTCCCGACACCACTGTGCTGCAGATGGTGTGCGAGCGCGTGAACTGCCTGCGCTGCGGTGGCGGCTTCCTCCTCGACGGTTTCCCGCGAACAGTGGCGCAAGCGCAAGCCCTGCAACTCGTATTGCAGGAACAGAATCTCGCGCTCAACGCGGTGCTGAGTTACGAATTGCCCGTTGACGAAGTGGTGGCGCGCCTAGGGGGGCGCCGCACCTGCGAAACGTGCCGGGCTGTGTACCACGTGACCGGGCGTCCACCAAGTAAGGAAGGCGTTTGCGATCAGTGCGGTGGATCACTCGTTCAGCGTGAAGACGACAGGCCGGAGTCGGTACGCGTCCGCTTGGAAGCTTACGAGAAAAACACAGCGCCGCTAACTGATTTCTACCGTCGCATTGGTCTGCTTGTTCCAGTACTCGCGCAAGGTTCGGCGGGGGCAATCTTGGATCAAACCATGGCCGTACTGCGGTCGCGGGAGTAGGAGGGCAATCAACAGGGCCACGAGCCGCTGTCGTTTGCACAGAGCGGATGACAAGTTGTCGAGACCACCGCCTCGCAGTGACATCGTGTCGTCGCCTGCTAGAGTTGCCTCCAAGCCATCTGCGGTGTAAATAGCTGCACTGCAGTTGATTATAGAATTATTGGATGCTGTGGCATCGGCGGTGCTAACCCATCGCGTGGCGGATATGAACATCAAGATTTTGCGAAACGTCTTGGAGGCGAACGACCAAGTTGCCATGCGGGTACGCGAGCGACTGGCCGCCCAGCACATCACGGCCATTAACCTTATCAGCTCGCCTGGCGCGGGCAAAACATCGCTGTTGGAGTGCACCATCCCGCTTCTTGCAAGACGTCATCGCATTGCCGTGCTGGAGGGAGACATCGCCACCACGCGCGACGCCGAACGCATCGATAAGCTCGGCGTGCCTGTGGTGCAACTACTCACGGGCGGAGCGTGCCACTTGGAGGCGCCGCTCGTGCAGCGCGGCCTCGGCGAGCTGAACTTGAACGAGATTGATCTATTGTTCATTGAAAACGTTGGCAATATCGCATGTCCCGCCGAGTTCGATCTTGGTGAAACCGCAAAGGTTGGCATCCTCAGTGTCACCGAAGGCCACGACAAGCCGGCCAAGTATCCCTTGCTCTTTCACGAGATTGGCGCACTCGTGCTGAACAAAACGGATCTATTGCCGTATACTGATTTCGACTTCGAGCAGTTCCGCTGCGATTTTCGCAAACTGAATCGCGACGCACCCCTCTTTCAAGTTTCGTGCAAGACGTCTAGTGGCGTCGACGACTGGGCGCATTGGATTGAGCATGTCTGCGCCGGTGAACTTCACTTCGATCCGCACACGCACGACCACTATGACCTCAGAGGTATCATCCAGCCTCATCAACACCCACATCGGCAACACCATCAGGGAGTCGTCGAGGGATGAAAACCCGCGTACGAGCAAGAATCGCGGGCCGCGTTCAGGGCGTTGGCTTCCGGCCGACGGTTTATCGCTATGCCACGCAATTCGGTTTGTGTGGTTTTGTCTGCAACGGACCGCACGGCGTCACGATCGAAGTGGAAGGCGAGGATCTCAAGATCGGCGCGTTCTTTCATCAACTGGCGAGCGAACCACCCAAGCAGGCCGTGATCGCCGAGGTCCAGAAGGAAGTTTGCGGCGAAAAAGGTTATCAACGCTTCGAAGTTGTCGAGTCCGAGCCCGATGGTAACGCTGTCACTCACATTCCGCCGGACCTGGCTGTATGCGACGATTGCCTGCATGAGCTCCTGGATTCAATGGGTCGCCGCCACGGTTACGCGTTCATCAATTGCACCAATTGCGGCCCACGCTTTACAATCATTCGCGACCTGCCGTACGACCGCCATAAGACATCGATGGCGAAGTTCACGATGTGTGAGCCTTGCGACCACGAGTATCGCGATCCCAGCGACCGTCGCTTTCACGCGCAGCCCAATGCGTGCCAGCACTGCGGTCCGCAGTTGCAGTTTCGGGTGGCCGGTGGCACAACCACCGAGGACGCCGACCTCGTCAAGACGAAGGAGTTTCTCCGGCGCGGACGGATCGTTGCGATCAAGGGTTTGGGCGGCTACCATCTGGCGTGTGATGCCCTGAGTGCCGAGGCCGTCGTGGGTCTTCGCCGACGCAAGCATCGTCCACACAAATCGCTGGCTGTTATGTTCCGCGATATCGCCATCGCGAAGAAGTTCTGTGAGGTCAACGAGTCGGAGGAGGCAGAACTGCTCAGCACGGCGCGACCGATTGTGTTGCTGGCGCGACGTCAACCCGCAAACCGTCTACCCGGGGTCATTTCTCCGGACGTCAACACGATCGGCGCCTTTTTGCCGTACACACCTCTGCATCACCTGCTGCTGCAGGATTTCGAGGCGTTGGTGATGACCAGCGGCAACTCGGCGGATGAGCCCATCATCAGTGACGAGGTGGAATTGCCCGTCCTGCTCGGTCCGATTGCCGACGCCGCCCTGACGCACAATCGGCCCATCGTTCACAAATGTGACGACTCGGTCCTGCGCGTGGTCAACGGCCAACGTCAATTCTTGCGACGCGCGCGCGGCTTTGTGCCGAACCCGATTCGGATTGCTTCCGCGTCAGGTACGCCGCAAATTCTTGCGGTAGGCGGCGAACTGAAGAACACGTTTTGTCTGGTGCGCGATGGGAATGCGTTCCTGTCGCAGCATATCGGTGACCTCAAGGACTACAAGACGTACAGCCACTTCTCATGTGAGATTGAGTCGTGGAAGAACCTGCTGCGCGTTGAACCCGCCGTTATCGCACACGACTTGCATCCCGCCTATCTCTCAACGAGGTTTGCCGCGATCGCACGGATCCCGCACAAGGTCGGTGTGCAGCACCACCACGCGCACATTGTTAGCGTGATGGCGGAGAACGATTTGCACGAGCCGCTCATTGGTGTGGCGCTCGACGGCACTGGCTACGGAACCGATGACACCCTTTGGGGAGGCGAGTTCATGGTGGCCGACCGGTCCGATTTCGAGCGTGTCGCGCATTTTAAGGCGTATCGCTTGCCTGGCGGCGATAAGGCTGTCCAAGAGCCGTGGCGTATGGCTCTAAGCGTCTTGATCGCCGAAGGACTGGATGAGGAGGCTGGCCGGAAATTTCCAGCGGTCAAATGGCACCTCGTGCAGAAAATGGTTCAGGCTGGCTTCCACTCGCCGTTGACCTCCAGTGCGGGCCGCCTGTTCGACGCGGTGGCCGCGATTCTGGGGTTGTGCGACGTGACGACCTACGAGGCGCAGGCGGCGATCCGGTTGGAGTCCATTGCCGATTCGCATGTGACCGATCGATATCCGTTTGCAGTCCAAACAGGCGACCGTCCATGGGTGGTGGATTTTGGCCCGACCATCCACGCCATTCTCGCGGAACGTTGTCAAGGCACTGCTCCCGGCGAAATTTCCGCAAGATTTCACAACACCATGGCGGAATCGATTCTTCAAGTGTGCCGTTATCTTCGCGGCCAGCGCGACCTCAATATAGTGGCGCTTTCCGGGGGGGTCTTTCAGAACGAATTGCTCTTACGACGCACGGTGGAAGCACTTCAATCCCGACATTTCAACGTATTCACCAACACGGCCGTGCCTCTCAACGACGGCGGGATCGCGCTCGGTCAGGCAACCGTCGCCGCCGAAAGGATGAAACAGCCATGTGCCTAGCCGTGCCAGCGCGGATCGTGGAATTGCACAACTCGACAGCGACGATTTCCGTCGAGGGTGCGTTGCGCGAGGTGGACGTGTCGCTGATCGAGGAGCCACGGCTCGGCGATTTCGTGCTCATCCATGCGGGGTTTGCGATTCACCGGTGGGAGCGGGGTGAAGTCGAGGAATTCGAGGCGATCCGCGCGGCGACAGACCTGCGGGAGGCAATTACTTGAAGACTTTGGTGCAGAACATCGAAGCTTTGTCGCAGCGTGTCGGGCGTGATGTAAGGCTCATGGAAGTGTGCGGCACTCACACAATGGCAGCCTTTCGTTCGGGACTGCGGCAACTGCTGCCGGATTGCGTGCATCTCGTGTCCGGGCCCGGCTGCCCGGTGTGCGTGACCGATCCAAGTTATCTCGACGCGGCGATCGGCCTGTGTGGTCGGCCCGGTGTCATCGTCGCCACCTTCGGCGACCTGGTACGTGTGCCCGGCACCGATTCTTCGTTGGAACGGGAACGCGCCGCGGGTGCGAGCGTGCGCATCGTGTACTCGCCAAGTGACGCGCTGATCTTGGCCCGTGAATGTCCGTCGAAGCAAATCGTTTTTCTCGGCGTCGGCTTCGAAACAACGGTGCCCACGGTCGCATGGGCGGTCTGGCGCGCGATGCGCGACGGCTTGAAGAATTTCTCGGTACTTTGCGCGCACAAGACCATGCCGCGCGCGATGGACGCGCTGGTGCGCGACAAGGCTATCAACATCGATGGCTTTATTTGCCCTGGTCACGTCAGTGTCATCACGGGGGCGCACATCTACCGGTTCATTTGCGAGCGCTACCAGATTCCCTGTGTCGTCAGCGGTTTTGAGGCATGGGATATCCTGAGGTCGATCGAATTGTTGCTGCGGCAACTCGCCGAAGGCCGCGCCCAGGTTGAAAACGAGTACAGTCGTTCGGTCAGCGAGTACGGCAATGCAGCCGCGCAACGGTTGATGAATGAGGTGTTCGAACCCTGTGATACGGCGTGGCGGGGTATCGGCATGATTGAAGGCAGCGGCTTGGCGATCCGCGAACAGTACTCAGGCTTCGACGCTGCGAAGGTGCTGGGTGTGCAGTTCCCGGAGGCGCATGTGAATCCGCTCTGTAACTGCGGCTCCGTGTTGCGCGGCGTCGCGTCACCGGTGGATTGTCGGCTGTTCGGCCGCCCGTGCTCGCCGGCGCATCCGATTGGGCCGTGCATGGTGTCGGGTGAAGGTGTATGTGCGGCGTACTACAAGTATGAAAGGGTTGCTGCGTGAGACGGGATCGCATTTTGTTGGCGCATGGCGGTGGTGGTTCCCTGACGCGGGAACTGATCGAGGAATCGTTCCTCACCCAGCTTGGCAATCCGTTATTGAGGCCACTCGACGATAGCGCGATGTTGGTGATGGGGGGGAAGGGGTATGCATTTACAACCGACAGCTACGTTGTCAAACCGTACATGTTTCCGGGCGGCGATATCGGCAGGCTTGCCGTGTGCGGTACGACCAATGATCTTGCCGTGATGGGCGCGCAGCCACTCTGGTTGAGTCTCAGTTTCATCCTGGAGGAAGGTTTGTTGCTGGCGGATCTCCAGAAGATCGTCGAGTCAATCCGCACCACCGTAGCAGAGACGGGCGTGCAAATTGTTACCGGGGACACCAAGGTCGTCGAGCGCGGCAAATGCGAAGGCTTGTACATCAATACCGCGGGGCTGGGGCGTCTCATAATATCCGATAGACTCGGCGCAGCCAATGTAAAACCCGGCGACGCGATCATTATTAATGGCGGGATTGGGGAACATGGCGTCGCCGTAATGAGCCGGCGCGAAGGCGTTTCGTTCCAGACGAGTATCGTGAGCGACTGCGCACCGCTGTGGCCGCTCGTGAAGGCCATTTTGAATACGGGAGCCCAGATCCGCGCAATGCGCGACCCGACCCGGGGCGGAGTGGCCGCCGCGTTGTGCGACATCGCGCGAGCCTCGAACGTTGGGATTCGGCTGCGCGAAGAGGTGTTGCCCGTCAGCCGTGAGGTGCGCGGCGCGTGCGATTTACTGGGACTGGATCCACTGACAATTGCGAACGAAGGCAAGGTGCTCGTGTTTTGTCGAGCGACGGATGTCGCGCGGGCCCTCGCCGCGATGAAGGAGCATCCGCTCGGCAGGGAAGCGCGCGTCATCGGCGAGGTGAGCGAGAAGCCACGAGGGATGGTGCTGCTGCGCACGGTGATCGGCGGTGAGAGGATCATCGACATGCCGACCGGCGAGGATTTGCCGCGGATTTGCTGACGACAAGAATAAAAACGCCAAAGAATAAAGAATGAAAACTAATTCACGAACATTCGTTACCATGGACGGAAATGAAGCGGTGGGCCATGTGGCTTATCGTACGAACGAAGTCATCGCCATTTACCCAATCACCCCCTCGTCGCCGATGGGCGAATGGGCGGACGAATGGGCGGCGCATGGAATCCCCAACATCTGGGGCACAGTGCCGTCCGTTGTTGAAATGCAAAGTGAAGGCGGTGCGGCGGGCGCCATTCACGGCGCGCTGCAGACGGGATCGCTCTCGACCACATTCACGGCGTCGCAAGGCTTGCTCCTGATGATCCCAAATATGTTCAAGATTGCCGGTGAGCTGACCCCAACAGTGTTTCATATCGCGGCCCGGTCGCTTGCCACGCACGCGCTATCGATCTTCGGGGACCACAGCGACGTGATGGCCGCCCGTTCGACAGGTTGGGCGATGCTCTGTTCGAACTCCGTCCAAGAGGCGCATGACTGCGCACTTATCGCGCAAGCGGGTGCGCTCAACACGCGTGTGCCGTTCCTGCATTTTTTTGACGGGTTCCGCACCTCACACGAGGTGGCGAAGATCGAATTGCTGACCGACGATGACCTGCGCTCCCTGGTTGACGAGGCGCGAGTGCTTGAACACCGTTCGCGGGCGCTCTCTCCCGATCATCCCGTGTTGCGGGGCACGGCGCAAAACCCGGACGTGTTTTTCCAGGCGCGGGAGGCTTGCAACCCCTTTTACAGCGTGTGCCCCGACATCGTGCAGCGTGCAATGGACAAGTTCGCAGCCCTCACGGGCCGTGCGTACCATTTGTTCGACTACCACGGAGCCCCGAATGCCGATCGGGTGATCGTGTTGATGGGATCGGGTTGCGAAGCGGCACAAGAGACGGTTGACTGCTTGACGCAACGCGGCGAGCGCGTTGGCCTTTTGAAAGTGCGCCTGTATCGCCCGTTTGATATGGCACGATTTGTCGCGGCACTGCCTGCAAGCACCACGAAGATCGCCGTGCTCGACCGCACCAAGGAGCCAGGGGCGACCGGCGAACCGCTCTATCAGGACGTGCTCACGGCGCTTCGCGAGATGGGGCGCCTTGTGCCTACAGTCGTCGGGGGACGGTACGGCCTGTCGTCGAAGGAGTTTACACCAGCGATGACGAAAGCGGTGTTTGACAACCTCGCGGCGGCTAAGCCCGGAAACCACTTCACAGTCGGGATCAACGACGACGTTACGCACACCAGCCTTGATTTCGATCCCAAGTTTTCGACAGAGTCTGATCGCACCGTCCGCGCGGTGTTCTACGGCCTCGGTTCGGACGGGACGGTGGGCGCCAACAAGAACTCGATTAAGATCATTGGCGAAGACACAGAGAACTACGCCCAGGGTTATTTCGTGTACGATTCGAAGAAGTCAGGCTCTACGACCGTGTCGCACCTGCGGTTCGGGCCCGAGCCGATTCATTCGACGTATCTGGTGAGTCAGGCCAATTTCGTTGCCTGCCACCAGCCGATTTTCCTGGAGCGGTATGACATTCTCCAGGACGCGATCCCTGGCGGCGCATTCCTGCTCAACACGCCGTACAGCCCGGAGGAAGTCTGGGGCAAGCTTCCGCGCGTTTATCAGGAGCACTTGGTCAACAAGAAGCTCAAGATGTGCGTTATCGACGCGGTGAAAGTCGCGAGGGAGAGTGGCATGGGCGGGCGCATCAACACCGTCATGCAAGTGTGCTTCTTTGCGATGTCGGGCGTGCTGCCGCGCGAGGAAGCCATTGAGGCAATCAAGCGTTCGATCAAGAAGACCTATGGCAAGAAGGGCGAGGAGATTGTCCAGATGAATCTCAAGGCTGTGGACACGACCCTCGAGCACCTGCATGAAGTGAAGGTGCCGGCGCGCATTGACAGCAGGATTTCGCTGCCGCCACCAGTGCCGCGGGAAGCACCCGAGTTTGTTCGGGACGTGCTCGGCGAAATCATCGGGGGTCGCGGCGATCAATTGCCGGTAAGCAAGATGCCATGCGACGGAACGTTTCCGATGGCCACGACGCGCTGGGAGAAGCGCAACATTGCGTTGGAGATTCCCGTGTGGGACTCCGCCATATGCATCCAGTGCGGTAAGTGTGCCATGGTGTGCCCACACGGTGTAATTCGAGCGAAGGTGTACGAACCGAGCGTTCTGACAGGCGCACCGGCGACGTTCAAAAGCGTGGACGCGCGTGACCGCGATTGGAAGGGACTGAAGTTCACAATTCAGGTCGCGCCCGAGGATTGCACGGGCTGCGCGCTGTGCGTGGATGTTTGCCCCGCCAAGAACAAGAGCGAACCACGGCTGAAAGCCATCAACATGGCAACGCAGCCGCCGCTTCGCGGGCAGGAAGCGATCAACTGGGACTTTTTCCTGCGCATTCCTGAAATGGATCGGCGTCGGCTCAAGGTGGGCAACATTCCGCACCAGCAGTTACAGCAACCGTTGTTCGAGTTCAGCGGCGCGTGCGCGGGTTGCGGGGAGACACCCTACGTGAAGCTCGTGAGCCAGTTGTTCGGCGATCGTGCGATTGTGGCGAACGCCACGGGCTGTTCGTCGATCTATGGCGGAAACCTGCCCACAACCCCGTGGGCCACGAATGCGGACGGACGCGGCACTGCCTGGTGCAATTCGCTGTTCGAGGACAATGCCGAGTTTGGTCTTGGCTTCCGCGTGTCGATCAACAAGCAGAAGGAATTTGCGAGTGAGATCCTGAAGAAACTCGCGCCGCAAATCGGTGACGAACTCGTGTGCGCGATCCTCAACGCGGAACAGCGCGATGAGGCTGGCATCTTCGAGCAGCGCCAGCGCGTGGCGACGGTCAAAGACAAGCTGGCGCGACTCGATTCACTCGACGCACGCCGGTTGCTCAGCCTGGCGGACGCGCTCGTGAAGAAGAGCGTGTGGATCATGGGAGGTGACGGCTGGGCGTACGATATCGGGTTCGGCGGCCTCGACCACGTCCTAGCCAGTCGTCTCAACGTGAACGTTCTCGTGCTCGACACGGAAGTGTACTCGAACACGGGCGGCCAGATGTCCAAGGCCACGCCGCGGGGCGCGGTGGCAAAGTTTGCCGCCGGCGGCAAGCCTGTTGTCAAGAAGGACCTGGGACGCATCGCGATGACGTACGGCCACGTGTACGTGGCGTGCGTGGCGATGGGCGCACGCGACGAACACACATTGCGGGCGTTCCTTGAGGCCGAGAGCTACGAGGGACCGTCGCTCATCATCGCGTACAGCCATTGCATCGCGCACGGCATCAATATGAGTACCGCGATGCAGAACCAAAAGACGGCGGTGAACTCGGGCCAGTGGTTGCTCTATCGCTTTGACCCACGTCGCGTCGCACAGGGCGAAAACCCGCTCCAACTCGATTCACGCGCGCCGAAGCAGAAGGTCATGGATTTCCTGATGATGGAAAACCGGTTCAAAATGCTTCTGAAGAGCGACCCTGATCGGGCGAAACTGTTATTCCAAGAGGCCCAGGGTGATGCCGAGCGACGTTATAAACGCTTCGAGTATCTGGCCACGTGGAAGCCGAACGGGCAGAAGCCGCCGGTTGACGGACCGCAGCCCGCAGCGCCCACGACTGCGTCAAACCCACCCACAACGCAAGCCATATGAGAGGCAGCCCATGGATCTACGCACAACCTATCTCAATATGACGCTCCGCACCCCGTTGGTCGTTTCGGCCTGCGGACCTTTATCGGAGGACATTGACAACATTAAACGTCTGGAGGATGCGGGGGCATCGGCCGTGGTGCTCTACTCGCTTTTCGAGGAGCAACTGCGACAGGAGAGGCATGAACTGGAACATCATCTTACGGCGGGTACGGAGAGTTTTCCGGAAGCGCTGAGCTACTTTCCGGAGCCGGTGCAATTCACGCTTGGTCCGGAGGAATACCTCAAGCACGTCGCGCGGGCCAAGGAGACGGTCGATATCCCGATCATCGCCAGCCTCAACGGCTCGACGGCGGGCGGCTGGACGGATTTCGCGCACAAACTGCAGCAAGCGGGCGCGGACGCATTGGAGTTGAACATCTATTACATTCCCAGCGGCGTGCGGTTATCCGGCGCGGAGGTGGAGAAAACCTACGTGGACATCGTCAAGGCTGTGAAGGGCGTGGTCTCGATTCCCGTCGCGGTCAAACTGAGTCCGTTCTTCAGTAATATGGCGAACATGGCCAAGCAACTCGATGACGCGGGCGCAGATGCGCTGGTACTTTTCAACCGATTCTACCAGCCGGACATAGACCTCGAAGAACTCGAGGTGAAGCCGTCGGTGATTCTCAGCACGCCGCACGCACTGCGGTTGCCGATGCGCTGGATTGCGATCCTGTTCGGCCGCGTGGACGCCGACCTGGCCGCGACCAGCGGCATCCATCACGCGCCGGATGTGTTGAAGATGCTGATGGCGGGAGCGGACGTGACCATGCTGTGCTCAACGTTGTTGGCGCGCGGGATCGAGCACATCCGCGTGATCGAAAACGAGATGGGCGTCTGGATGGAGGAGCACTGGTACGAGTCCGTGCGCCAACTGAAAGGCAGCCTGAGCCAAATGCGCTGTCCTGACCCGAGTGCGTTCGAGCGCGCACAGTACATGCGGGCGCTGACAACGTATAAACTCACGTAAGGGCCGCATGCACAAGGTGGCACGCAAACAAACAAGGTGGTTGTCATGAAGTACACACGCGAAGAGGCCCTGAAAAAAGTCCGCGAGTTTCTCAGTAAGCAAACGCGGGAAGACGAAACCACCTGTCAGGCGGCCGCGCGGTTGGGGATTTTTTGCCACGGCTACGATCGGTGGACGCTCGAACAGTTGCGCAATCTCTACCCGTGGCTCGCAAAAAAAATGCCAGCCGACACGCCGCGCGAAGACTTCATGAAACTAATTGTGGCGTGGGACAATGCGCGCCAGTTGGTACACAAGGTCTCCACGACCTGTGACGTGCACTGCGTGGATCACGACGGCTGCCTCGGTTTCGACCGCTTCAGCAATCAGCAACTCAAGCGGATGTTTCCGCAACTCTTCCAAGGCGACGACGAAATCGCCCAATGGTGAAGCAACGCGCCGGCGCCGCCGCACAATGCGGGAGCGTTCTCGTCCCCGGTGGCGCTGCTTCATTCATGTTCCCTTGAGTTTCCTCCCATCGACTTGTGGCGACGCGTTCCTTGATTGAATTTCGGTGGCAATCGGTGTTATCGCTTGGATGCGAAACGGGAGGGGGTCACCCATGCATAAGATTCGGATAGATTTGATTAAGGCGTTCGTTTTAGTTGCCGTGTTGTCCGGTGGGGTCGTCTACGCGGAAGATAAGACCGATATCGAATATGGCAAAGCGGGTGATGCGAGCTTGTGGCTTGACGCGCATGTGCCCGATGGCGCGGGGCCGTTTCCGGTGGTCCTCATCGTGCATGGGGGCGGCTGGGGCGCCGGCGATAAGCGGAAGGACATCACGGTGTTTTTTGAGCCGTTGGCCGATACCAATTTCACCTGGTTTTCCATTAACTACCGCCTTGCGCCGACGAATCATTGGCCCGCATGTTTTGAGGACGTACAAACCGCCATCCGCTGGGTGAAAGCCCACGCGAAAGAGTACAAGGGTGATCCGCAGCGCCTGGCACTGATGGGCTATTCCGCCGGCGGGCAGCTCGTGTGTCTGGCGGCAGCGTTGGCAAAGGAAGATACGCGGGTGCAAGCCGTGGTCGGTTTCTCGCCGCCCACCGACTTGGTGCGCGAGGTCGATCGGCGCGGTGGCCTCAGTTCATCGCTGAAAGCCTTGTTTGGCCATGAAGCGGTGGACGACCAGACGCGTCCGCTCCTGAAAGAAATGTCGTCGGTTGATTATATCAAGCCGGGACTGCCGCCGTTCTTATTGATTCAGGGCGATGCGGACAAATCGGTCCCGTATGACCTGACGACGAAATTCCAGGCCAAATTGAAGGAGAACAGAGTCCCCTGCGAGATGATTACCGTCAAGGGCGCTCCGCACCGAATTGCGGATTGGGACAAGTTCGACCCGAGCTATAAAGAGCAACTCATCGCCTGGCTCAATCGGACGTTGCGTGTGTCCGCCGCAAGTCCGGCGAGCGCTCAAGCCGCCAAAATTGACATTACCGTTGCCGCCGATGGGAGCGGGGACTTCAAGACGATCCAAGAGGCGGTTGCGTCCATCCCGAGCAATAACCAGCAGCGTACCATTATTTTCATCAAGGACGGCTTGTACCATGAAAAAGTGCGGATTGACCCGGCTTTCGTTACTCTTCGTGGTCAGAGCCGCCAGGGCTCCCGGATCGAATTCCCCCAAGGAGCCGATGATTTTACCAACCATACGGACAATATCGGACGCGCGGTCGTCAACATCAACGGCAACGATTTCGTTATGGAGAATCTCACGGTCAAGAACACCCACGGCGTCATTGGCCCCCATGCCTTTGCCGTTTCCGGTCGCGGCGACAAAACGGTGATCGTGGATTGCGATATCTTGAGCGAAGGGGCTGATACGCTCGCTTTGTGGGGGGCCGGAACGGATCCTACCAAGCGCGGTGCAACATTCGCGGGTCGGTGGACTTTATATGTCCCCGCGGCTGGTGTTACATGACCGACTGCACCATTTATCAGGTTAACCCGGCGGCACATGCGACCATTTGGCACGATGGCAGCCGGGACAAAGACATGAAATTCGTCCTGCACAACTGCCAATTCGACGGCCCGAACAACTGGATTCTGGCGCGGCACCACCATGACGCGCAATTCTTCCTGCTCGATTGCGCCTTTTCGAAAACGATGAGAGACAAGGCACCATACCGCGTCGTCTATCCAATCGCGGGGGATCAGCCGAGCGAAAGGGACGTCAGGAGAAACCGGGACTTGGATGCTAGCAATGTCTGGGGCGAACGCGCCTACTACTACAACTGCCATCGCGACGGCGGCGATTACGTGTGGTTCAAGGACAACCTTTCATCGGCCCCGAACTCGCCCACGCCGGAGCAGGTCACGGCGGCGTGGACGTTTGCGGGAAGATGGGATCCGGAGCGCCACTCAGGTCCAATCATCCAGAAAGTCGTTCGAGGGGAAGGCCAGATTGAAGTCGTGTTTAGTGAGAGTGTCACCGTGAAGGGCAAACCGCGACTTGCCTTGAAATCCGATACGTTCGCTGACTATGCGACCGGTAGTGGCAGCAACACTTTGGTCTTTACGGTCCCAGACGGGAATCAAAGCGGGGTGGAGATGGTTGATCTTCAAGGTGGCGCAATTATCGCCACAGAAGCCGCTGCGACCCTGAGAGTCGCCGATGTCTCGCTCCCCTGACGTCAGAGTAATGTGTTGCGCATGACGGGGACGACGTGCAAGCGCCATCTAGCAGCTTCGGCACGTTCTTGAATTAGCTACGTCTTTCACGGGGAAACCCCGGGGTTGTGATTCACAATGGGCCTTGAGATATGTTAGAGGATTAAAGCACGAGTAGCGACACGAGGGCGGCTCGTTGCGTTACGGGATCAAATCGGCTGCGGGTTTACGCACCATCACTGTCTTTAAGAAAAGGAACACCACCCGAATGAAAGCTACACCCCATCAAGAGAAACGACTCTGGAGATCAATCTTGCCACTGGCGGGTCTCTTCACCATCACCGTATGTGCGATAGACTCGTCAACGGCTGCTGTCGGCGCATCCGCGAAGGCTTTCGATGTCCGGCAGTTTGGCGCGAAAGGGGACGGCAAGACACTGGATACGGCGGCCATTCAGAAGGCGCTTGATGAATGCGGGAACGCCGGAGGTGGCATTGTGCTGTTTCCTGCGGGCACATATCTCAGCCAACCGATCACGTTGCGTACCAAAACCACAGTGCAACTTGACGCTGGCGCGAAGCTGCAGGCGACAGGCGAGCAGGCCGCCTTCTTAAAGACGGGGACGAACTGGCTCGTGGCGAAGAGCGGCAGCGATTTCAAACCGTTCATCGGCGGGAAGGACCTCGTCGACGTCACGATCACCGGCAAAGGAACGATTGACGGTGGTGGCGAGAATTGGTGGGGACCCGCCGAGGATGCGCGTATAAAATCCCCCGGGTATACATTGCCCCGGCCGAACCTGATCGTGCTGACCGGTTGCAGGAATCTGCGGCTTGAAAATATCACCGTACAAAACTCGCCCAAGTACCATTTTGTGCCGACGGAGTGCGACGGCGTGATCGTCTCCAACGTGACCATTGTTTCGCCGTCCGGCGCGGCGAACACGGACGCCATTGATCCCAGTAACTGCCGAAACGTGCTGATCACCAAGTGCCGCATTGATGTAGGCGATGATAATGTGGCCATCAAGTCGGGTCGGAAAGCAAAAGGGCACGAGTTTGGGTGCGAGAACATCACGGTTACCGATTGTATTTTTTTGCACGGGCACGGCATGTCCATTGGCAGCGAGTCGGTTGGCGGAGTGCGCAACGTGACAGTGCGTAACTGCACGTTTGAAAACACGGAAAACGGGATTCGTATTAAATCGCAACGGGGACGGGGCGGCATCGTGGAGAACATCAACTATAGCGACCTCACCATGAAGAATGTCAACCCGGCTATCAGCCTGACGTGCTTCTACGTGTACAACTCCGCGGGAGACGCCCGGCAACAGTCTACTCCCAAGCCGGATGCCGCGCAGCCTGTCACGGAGACGACCCCCGTTTATCGAAATATCCACATCCGTAATCTGACAGCCACCTGCGAGAAATCGGCGGGTGTTATCCGAGGCTTGCCGGAGAGCCAGATTTCGGATGTTGTACTGGAAAATGTCAGCATTACGGCTGCGACCACCGGCCTGACGATCCAGAACGCCAAGGGCATCCAGTTCAAGAACGTACAGGTAACCAACAAGGAAGGCCCTCCGTTTGTCGTGGAGAACGCACAAGTGGAAGGTTTGAAAGACACAAGCAAATCGGTTCAGAAATAACGGCGTCGTCCGTGAAACCGATCCTGCATTTGACCTGTTTCTGCGTTGCCGCCTTGCCCATCTGGCTGACCGGGTGCGCCGTTGAAAGGTCGTCGCCGCGCGATTTTGGTGGCGCCACTCCGTTGCAATGGTCGGTTCGCATGGCCAACTCGGAAATGGCCCGGCGTGGCGACAAGCTTGCCTGGAAGGAAAGTGGTGGCGCCAAATGGGATTACACCACCGGTTTGTTCACGCTTTCCCTGCTCAAGCTCAACGAGCGCGTGCCCGATCCGCGTTACGTCACGTTTGCCGAAACCGCCATCGGCTCCTTCATCACGGACGACGGCTCAATCCACGGCTACAAAGCGGAGGAATACAGTCTCGACAACATCAATCCAGGCAGGACGGTGCTGACACTTTATGAGCTGACAAAGGAAGAACGCTATCAGAAGGCCGCCGACCTTTTGCGCAGGCAACTTGAGTCCCAGCCCCGCACGAGCGAGGGCGGCTTCTGGCACAAACGGCGTTATCCGCACCAAATGTGGTTGGATGGGCTGTACATGGCGTCGCCGTTTTACGCCGAGTACGCAAAACTTTTCCACGAGCCGGCGGCGGCGTTCGACGACGTGGCGAAACAAATTCGCCTCATGGCTGCGCACACGTATGATCCGGCCAGCGGTCTGTTTTATCATGGCTGGGATGAGAGCAAACAGCAGGACTGGGCCAATAGAACCACCGGAACGTCTCCCAGTTTCTGGGGTCGCGCGATCGGCTGGTATGGGATGGCGCTGGTGGATGTCCTGGATTCTTTGCCGCAGGACCATCCTGCGCGGGGAGAGATCATTGGCATCCTGCAAAAGCTTTGCGCGGGAGTCGTGAAGCATCAGGACCCGGAGAGTGGGCTGTGGTATCAAATTGTCGATCAAGGGGGACGCAAGGGCAACTACCTCGAAGCCACTGCCTCAAGCATGTTTGTGTACACGATGGCCAAGGGGGTGAACCACCGCTACCTTTCCCGTGACTACGTACCGGCAATTCTGAAAGGGTATCGGGGTATCGTCGAGAAGCTCATCAAGGTGGATGAGAAGGGCGAGGTGACGTTGACGCAATGCTGTTCTGTGGCCGGTCTCGGCTACGGACGGGACGGCTCGTATGACTACTACCTCAAAGAGCCCGTCGTGGAAAACGACCTGAAAGGCGTCGGCCCGTTTATCCTCGCGGGTATTGAAGTGCAGAATATGCCCGGTTTGCGGCTGCGGTGACTACGACTCACCGGTCTCCTGCGACTATCATCCTTTCCTCTTCTGCGAAAGGCGCTTCTGTGTCTGAGTGAGTGGTTGGTGCGAGTGGAGCCGCGTCTGTCGATGAACAGCGATGCTATGTTAGCGACATGGACTTTTACGCAAGATTGTGTTAACTTTTAGCATTGATTGGGGGGTTTTCCTCTTCAAGAGGTAGCATTCGAGCAGGGGCAGGAAGCAGATCGGGATTTTCGTGTGATCGGGAAAATAGGGACTAACGGGAAGGTATGTCTCGTGCGCATACCACGGAGCGCTCGGAATTTCTATTCCACTGGAAAAAGTGATTCATTGCCAGCTCCTTGCAGAAACATCTTAACCGGGACGCAGTAGACAGGGAACATGCCAATGAAACACATACTCCTTAGAATTTTTGTCCTTACAGCCATGGTCGGACTTGCAGTGCCTGTCCGCGCCACCGTCTATCTCGACGACACGTGGGCCGATGGCACCCGCGGCAATCAGGCGCTGCCGAGCAATTCGGCATGGTATGCCTCCACTGGCTCTTCGTTGACCGCCGCGCCCAACTCGATGAGCTTGGCGGTGGGCAGCAGTGCCATCGCGGCACTCACGTATTTTACGGTGGTTGATACAAATCCGGTGCAGCTCGCGGTCGGAGATACGCTGGTGGTCACGATGAACTTGAGCTTCAGCGGTGTGGCGGGCCAGAACAGTTCACAGGGGTTCCGGCTGGGCATATTCGATTTTGCTGATTCGACACTTTCACCCAAGCGTGTCACTACCGACGGACTGGGAGGCAACAATACCCAGGGCAACGGAGTGCAAGGGTATGCGATCTTTCAGAACATGGGGGTGACCTTCAACAATGTCAATCCGATGACCATTATGAAGCGCACGACGTTGTCGGACAGTGGATTGCTGGGAACCAGCGGAGATTACACTTCGTTGGGCTCGGGACCGGGGAGCACCACTTCATTTCCGGGATTTGCCAACGGCACCAACTACGTGTTGCAGTTCACGTTTCAACGGACGCCAACAAATTCGCTTGCGATTACCGTCTCGTGGTTGAACGTGGGGAATGGTGCGACCCTGACGACGTCCGTGACGGACACGGGCGCGACCGATTTCAACTTCGACGGCATTGCCCTTCGCCCGAACGGCAGTGGCTCTGCCGCCTCGACGATCATTTTCAGCGAAGTCAAAGTGGAATACATCCCCGGGGCCACTCCTCCCGTGATCGCCCTGGATCCGCAGGACCAGACGGTCATTGTGGGTGACGACGCTCAGTTCAATGTTCAAGCCAGTGGAACGTTGCCGTTGTTCTACCAATGGTATACCAACGCCGACACGGCGTTGACCGGTGACACCAACTCCACGCTGACGGTCGCCAACGCCCAGACTTCGGATGCGGGTGGGTACTCGGCCATCGTGTCCAACGCATATGGCTCGGTGACCAGCGCCGTGGCCCAACTGACGGTGAACCTGCCAGTGGCCCCGTCGATCAGCACGCAGCCACAGGACCAGATCAACATCCTGCCGGGAGCAAACGCCACGTTTACCGTGGTTGCAGGCGGCTCCGACCCGTTGAGCTACCAGTGGTATTACAACACCAGCACACCAGTGGCCAACGCTACCGATTCCATTTTGACAATCACCAATGTGCAGGCGGGCAACGTGGGCAGCTATTCCGTTGTTGTGAGCAATTCCGCCGGCTCGGTCACCAGTTCCAACGCGGTTCTCACTATCAACACAAATGGCGTGGCGCCAGTCTTCACTACGGCGCCAGCGTCGCAGGTTGTCGTGGTGGGTGGCACCGCCGGCTTCACTGCGGTGGCTGCCGGTACCGCGCCTATCAGTTACCAGTGGAACAAGGATGGCGTTGCCATTCCGGGTGCGACGTCGTCCACGTTGACGCTCACGAATGTTCAAATGGCGGACGACGCCGGTTACACCGTGACGGCTTCGAACAACGTCGGGGTCGCAACCAGCAACCCAGCCCAGCTTACCGTGACCTCGTCGGTCTTCGTGCCGAACAGCGCGTTTAATCTGACCGGCTTTGGGCGGGGCACCACAGGTGGCGGCGTGATCGCCACCAACGACCCTGCGTACCGACAGGTATTCACTCCACTTGATTTTGCCAACGCCATTCTTTCCGCGAATAAGACCGCAGGTTCCGTGAAGGTCATTGAAATCATGAATGACCTGAATTTGGGCTGGAACGAAATCGGCTCCGCTGTGCAGAACCTGGCCAGCACGCCTTTCCGTGCGCACAATCCGCCGCAACTCCACCCGGTGCTTTTAGTCACTGGCATGAGCCTGTGCGACATCAAGCCCAAGAGCGGGCTGACCATCTTCTCCGCCAACGGCTCCACGATCCGCCATTGCAATTTCAATCCCAAGGGTTGCACCAATCTCATCATCCGCAACCTGAAATTCGATGAAAACTGGGAATGGGATGAAGCCAGCAAGGGCAACTATGACGAAAATGATTGGGATTTCATCACCATCGGCAACGGCGGCGCGGTCTCCAACATCTGGATCGACCATTGCACCTTCACCAAGTCGTACGACGGCATTGTTGACACCAAGGCCGGCAGCTCGGCGTTCACCCTGTCCTGGTGCAAATATACCGGCGACGACGGCGCCACCAATCCCAACAGTTGGGTTTGGCAACAAATCAACTCGCTGGAATCCAACAAGTCGTCGCACACGTTCTATAATTTCCTTCGTACTAATGGGTACAGCACCACCGACATCGTCACAATCATACAGGGGCATGACAAAACCCATTTGGCGGGCCAGAACGATCTCGACTCGAACAACGCAACTCTTACAATGACGTTCCACCACCTGTGGTTGATTAACGTGTGGGACCGTTGCGTGCCACGTCTGCGGGCCGGCAACGTGCATGATTACAACGTCTACGCAGATGACACGTTGCTATTGGCCGCCAAGAACCTGCGCAATGCGCGTGCGGCGGCGATGAGCACGGCCAACCAAAACACACTGAACAACACTTACAGTTTTAATCCACCCATGAACGGCGCGATCTCCACCGAAGGCGGTGCCCTTCTGCTTGAGAAATCAGTGTACCTCGAATGCCTCACCCCGCTCCGCAATAATCAGACCGCTCCCTCGAATCCAGCCTATACCGGCAAGATCATGGCGCTGGACACGATCTATCAAAAGAATGGGGTGGTCACCCGTGGCAACAGCACCGATCCGGGCAGCCAACTGGGTCCGTTCCAGGCGCCGATTATCGCCTTCTCATGGAATCTTACGGGTAATCAATTGCCGTACAGCTATACCATGGATGATCCGAGCCAGCTTCAGGCCATCGTCACCGATCCCCAGTATGGCGCCGGCGCCGGGGTGCTCACTTGGAACAAGACGAACTGGATGATGACCGCCTATCCGTCCACGGCCCCCATCATCTCCGGCAATCCACAAAGTCAGGCGGTGTCACCTGGCAACAGTGTCACCTTTACGGTGGTCGCGAACGGCAGCGCGCCGTTGTCCTACCAATGGTATTTCAATACCAACTCGTTGATAGCCAACGCCACGAATGCTACGCTTACAATCACCAGCGCTCAAACGACGAACGTTGGCACTTATTCCGTCATCGTGAGCAACAGCGCCGCTCCCCCAGCCATCAGCGCCTATGCGACGCTGACGTTGATGGTATCGCCCGTGGCCGGCTTCACCGCCAGTCCCGTCAGCGGCACAGCGCCTTTGGCCGTGACCTTCACGGACGCGTCGACCGGTTCGCCGCTGCCAAATCTGTCTTGGGATCTGGGTGACAGCACCACGACCAACACCGCCAGCGGCGCCAGCTTCACGCATACCTACGCGGCCGGCACCTACACCGTGATGCTGACGGCCAGCAATTCAGCGGGGACCAGCACGCTGGTGTCGAACAATCTGATTACCGCGACCTCCGGAGTCACCGCATTCCAATCGTGGCAGTTGGCGCATTTCGGCTGTACCAACTGTCCGCAGGCGGATGCCAATGCCGATCCGGACGGCGACGGTCAGAACAACCTGGCCGAATTCCTGGCGGGCACCGACCCCAACAACAGTTCGTCGGGGCTGCGCATCATTTCCATCGCCCCTCAGAACAACGGGGACATGCTCATCACCTGGGAGACGGTGGGCGGTGTCACCAACGCGGTGCAGGCGACGACCGGCGGTTACAACACGAACTTCGTGGACATCACCACCCCGCCGCATATCATCGTCTCTGGCAGCGGGGACGTGACGACGAATTACACGGAGAGTGGCGGGGCAACCAACGGTCCGTCCCGATTCTACCGCATCCGCCTCGTGCCATAGCGGTGTCAGCCCGGTCATTTTCTATGCCTGAGTCAATGAGTTGAATGAGAAGTGTTGACTCACCGTGCGAACAACGGGGTTATGTGGCCAACATGGATTTTGCGCAATAGTGTGCTAAATTAAACAATCGACGGAGAGGTCTTTTTCTCGTGAAACCATTTTGCGCGGGGACAGGGAACGTATACGGGTATTCGTGAAATCGGGTCTAAGATGCAAGACGGCGTATGTGTCGTGCGCATACCGCGGCGATGTCGGAAGCTGCGGAGCCACGAGACCTAATGGTTTGTCACCGCTTCCGTCACCTTTCTTTGGAAACATTCTGGATCAACACTCAAGTCCTACAGGTACGCTTATGAAGAATTTCTCTCGTTTGGCTCTCGTAATTGCCGCCATGGTTGGCTTCGCGTTGCCCAGCCGCGCCACCGTTTATCTCGATGATTTTTGGGGCGATGGATCGCGCACGATCCAGAACCTGCCGACAGAGTCCGCGTGGTTCACGTCCAGTAGCGGCTCACTGGTTGCCACACCCGGCTCCATGACCCTGTCTATGGGCGGTAGCGCCATCATGGTGCTCACGTATTATACGACCAATAGCACCAGCCCCGTGCAACTGAACGTCGGCGACGCGCTCACGGCCACATTCAACCTGACGTTCAGCGGCGTCGCAACCACGAACAGTTCGGTGGGTTTTCGGATTGGACTCTTTGATTTTGCCGATTCCACCCTTTCTCCCAAACGGGTGACCGCCGATGGATTCAGCAGCAGTTCACAGGGAGGTGGAGTGCAGGGATACGCGCTCTTCCAGAACATGGAGACGACTTTCACCAATTCCAGCCCTATGGACATTCGCAAACGTACGTCCCTGTCGGATAATTCTCTTTTGGGAACGAGCGGTGACTACACTTCGCTGGGGACCGGCCCCGGGGACACCAGCGCCTTTCCCGGCTTCTCCAACGGCACGAATTACATCCTGCAGATTACGCTGCAACGAACGGCCACCACCACGATGGCAATTACGGCTTCCTGGCTGAATACTGCTACCGGCGCGAGTCTGATCACCACCGTGACCGATACCGGTGCCGCGGATTTCAATTTCGACGGGATCGGCCTGCGTCCGTTAACGGCCGCCTCGACGGCCACGACGATCACGTTCCAAGAGGCGAAAGTTGAGTTCATCCCGGCGAATACGCCGGCCAATGTTGTAACCGACCCGCAGGACCAGTCGGTTTTTGTGGGCCAAAGCGCCTCGTTCGGCGTTATCGCCAGTGGCTCGCCACCGTTAAGCTACCAATGGTATTACAATAGCAGCTCGCTCCTCACCAACGCGACCAGTTCTACGCTGACACTCACGAATTGCCAGATTTCGGATTCCGGCGAGTACTCCGTTGTGGTGTCCAACGCCTCTGGCACGGACACAAGTGCTGTCGCCAATCTTTCGGTGACTGTTCCCACCGCGCCCACGATCTCCACGCAGCCGCAAGACCAGACCAATATTCTGCCGGGAGCAAGCGCCACATTCACCGTGGTCGCAGGCGGGTCCGAGCCTTTGATCTACCAGTGGTATTACAACGCCATTACGCCGGTGACCGGCGCCAACGATTCGACGTTGACGCTCACGAACGTTCAGCCATCCGCTGATGGCACCTACTCCGTCGTCGTCAGCAATCTGGCTGGCGTGGTCATCAGTTCCAACGCGGTTCTTTCCGTCAACACCAATCCCGTAGCGCCCGTATTCTCATCGGCGCCCGCTTCCCAGGTCGTGTTGGCCGGCGACACCGTCACCTTCACGGCGGTCGCGGACGGCACCGCCCCCATCAGCTACCAGTGGATCAAGAACGGCGCGCCGATCATCGGCGCAACATCGTCCATGTTGACCCTGTCAAGTGTGCAGGCTTCCGACGACGGCAATTACGCAGTCATCGCCTCCAATAGCGTCGGGAGCGCGACCAGCGGCACGGCCTTGCTTACCGTGACACCCCCGGTGCCGGTGCCGAACAGCGCGTATAACCTGACCGGCTTTGGCGGAGGCACCACGGGTGGCGGTGTAATCGCCACGAACGACCCCGCGTATCGGCAGGTATTTACTCCACTTGATTTTGCCAATGCGCATTCTTTCCGCGAATAAGACCGCAGGTTCCGTGAAGGTCATTGAAATCATGAATGACCTGAATTTGGGCTGGAACGAAATCGGCTCCGCTGTGCAGAACCTGGCCAGCACGCCTTTCCGTGCGCACAATCCGCCGCAACTCCACCCGGTGCTTTTAGTCACTGGCATGAGCCTGTGCGACATCAAGCCCAAGAGCGGGCTGACCATCTTCTCCGCCAACGGCTCCACGATCCGCCATTGCAATTTCAATCCCAAGGGTTGCACCAATCTCATCATCCGCAACCTGAAATTCGATGAAAACTGGGAATGGGACGAAGCCACGAAGGGCCAGTACGACAAGAACGATTGGGATTTCATCACCATCGGCAACGGCGGCGCGGTCTCCAACATCTGGATCGACCACTGCACCTTCACCAAGTCATACGACGGCATTGTTGACACCAAGGCCGGCTGCGCCGCGTTCACCCTGTCCTGGTGCAAGTACACCGGCGACGATGGCGCCACCAATCCCAACAGTTGGGTTTGGCAACAAATCAACTCGTTGGAATCCAGCAAATCGTCGTACGCGTTCTACAATTTCCTTCGCAGTAATGGATTTAGCACCACGGACATTGTTACGGTTATCCAAGGTCATGATAAGACCCATCTGGCGGGCTCGAACGATCTCGACCCGAACAACGCAACTCTCACAATGACATTCCACCACCTGTGGTTGATTAACGTGTGGGATCGTTGCGTGCCACGTCTGCGCGCCGGCAACGTGCATGATTACAACCTCTACGCGGACGACACGTTGTTGCTGGCCGCCAAGAACTTGCGCAATGCGCGTGCGGCTGCGATGAGCACGGCCAACCAGAACACCCTGAATAACACCTACAGCATCAATCCACCCATGAACGGCGCGATCTCCACCGAGAACGGCGCGCTTCTGGTTGAGAAATCGGTGTACCTCGAATGCCTTACCCCGCTGCGCAATAATCAGACCGATCCCTCGGATCCGGCCTACACCGGCAAGATCATGGCGCTGGACACCATCTATCAAAAGAATGGGGTGGTCACCCGTGGCAACAGCACCGATCCGGGCAGCCAGTTGGGCCCGTTCCAGGCGCCCATCATTGCCTTCTCATGGAATCTTACGCCCAATCAATTGCCCTACACCTATGCCATGGATGATCCGAGCCAGCTTAAGGGCATCGTCACCAGTCCCACCGCTGGTGCCGGTGCCGGCGTGCTCACGTGGGTGAAGACGAACTGGCTGGCAACATCGTACGCACCCACGGGTTCCGTCATCGCCGCCTCTCCGCAAAGTCAGACGAATACGGCAGGTCAAACCGTCAGCTTCGTTGTGGTTGCCGGCGGCAGCGCACCATTGTCGTACCAGTGGTATTTCAACACCAATTCACTGATCGCCAACGCTACGAATTCGACCCTCACGCTCACGAGTGTTCAAGCGACCAACGCCGGTCTGTATTCCGTCACCGTCAGCAATAGTGTTAGCGCGACCAACAGCGCCTTCGCAATGCTGACTGTAACAGCGCCTCCCGTGGCCGGCTTCACCGCCAGTCCTGTCAGCGGCACAGCGCCTTTGGCCGTGACCTTCACGGACGCGTCGACCGGTTCGCCGCTGCCAAATCTGTCTTGGGATCTGGGTGACAGCACCACGACCAACACCGCCAGCGGCGCCAGCTTCACGCATACCTACGCGGCCGGCACCTACACCGTGATGCTGACGGCCAGCAATTCAGCGGGGACCAGCACGCTGGTGTCGAACAATCTGATTGCCGCGACCTCCGGAGTCACCGCATTCCAATCGTGGCAGTTGGCGCATTTCGGCTGTACCAACTGTCCGCAGGCGGATGCCAATGCCGACCCGGACGGCGACGGTCAGAACAACCTGGCCGAATTCCTGGCGGGCACCGACCCCAACAACAGCTCGTCGGGGCTGCGCATCATTTCCGTCGCCCCTCAGAACAACGGGGACATGCTCATCACCTGGGAGACGGTGGGCGGTGTCACCAACGCGGTGCAGGCGACGACCGGCGGTTACAACACGAACTTCGTGGATATCACCACCCCGCCGCATATCATCGTCTCTGGCAGCGGGGACGTGACGACGAATTACACGGAGAGTGGCGGGGCGACTAACGGTCCGTCCCGGTTCTACCGCGTCCGCCTCGTGCCGTAGCGGCGTCGATCCAGATTCCGGGGAGAAGCGTTGGGACGGACTACAGCGCGCCCGGTTCGAGACCGAAATAATTCCTCGCGTTGTGATAGCAGATATTACGGACCAGCGCTCCAAGAAGCTTCATGTCATGCGGTAGCTCGCCATTGACGACGTCGCGCGCGATGAGCTGGCAGAGCAGTCGCCGGAAATACTCGTGGCGCGAATACGACAGAAAGCTGCGCGAGTCGGTGATCATGCCGATGAAACAACTGAGCAGGCCGAGGTTTGAGAGCGCGTTGATCTGCCACTCCATGGCTTCCAGTTGATCGAGGAACCACCAGGCGGCGCCGAACTGGAGTTTCCCCGGCGTGCTCCCATCCTGGAAATTACCGAGCATTGTGGCGAACGCGTAGTTGTCCGCAGGATTCAGGTTGTATAGAATCGTCTTCGGCAGGTGATCGTTTTGGTCGAGGCGGTCAAGGTAGCGGGCCAACGGTTCCGCCTGCGGCCAGTCGCCAATCGAGTCGAAACCCGTATCGGCGCCCAGGATCCGCATCATACGGGTATTGTTGTTGCGCATCGCCCCGAGGTGCAGCTGCATGACCCAGCCACGCGCGCGGTATTGTTCGCCGAGCCATAACATAAAAAAGCTGCGAAACTTGTTCACGTCCTCTTGCGACACCTGCCGGCCCGACCGTGCCGCGTCGAAAACCCGCGCCGCTTCGGCTTCGGTGCAGTCGTCGGCGAAGCAGTGATTAAGCCCGTGGTCGCTCAGTCGGCAACCGTTCTCGTGGAAGAACTGAAACCGCTGTTCCAGCGCCGCGAGAAAGGCCGGCAATGTGCCGGGCGCGCCGAGTTTGTCCACCCACGCGTTCCACGCGGCCGGTTGGTCAACGGCAAGCGCCTTGTCCGGTCGCCACGCCGGGTACACGCGCGTCTTCAGTTTCCCGTCGGCGCGAATCTTCCGGTGATGCTCCAGGGAATCGATCGGATCGTCCGTCGTACACACGACGCTGACGCGGTTTGATTCGAGGATCCGATTCACGGGCATCGAAGCGAGCTTCTGGTTCGCCTCTTCCCAAATCTCCTTGGCTGTTGTTTCGTCGAGACGCTGGTTGATGCCGAAGAATCGTTTCAACTCAAGATGTGTCCAGTGATAAAGCGGGTTGCGCAGCGTATGCGGTACGGTGCGGGCGTAGGCAAGGAATTTCTCCCAATCACTGGCATCGCCGGTACAGTATTTCTCGGGCACCCCGTTGGAGCGCATGGCGCGCCATTTGTAGTGGTCGCCAGCCAACCAGACCTCATAGAGATTGCGGAATTTCTTGTTCTGCGCAATCTGGTCGGGGGGCAGGTGGCAATGGTAATCGAAAATCGGCTCGGACTTCGCGTGGTCGTGGTACAGCTCGCGAGCCACATCATTCGGAAGCAGGAAATCCTCGGTAATAAATGGCTGCATGACCTCAGCCCTTCGTCAGCAGCGAGAGATGTTTCGTGAAATGCCGATCCAGCAGTTCCTCGTGCAAAGAAGCGTGACGTTCCAGCGTTTCCAGAATCCGCGGTTTGAGGCCCGGGTTGGTGAGCACGGAACCAAAGGTCACGTGCAACAGTTGGCGACCCGCCACCTCGTCAAGGAACAGGGCTTCCTCTTTCGGCCCACTGAACTTCGGCAACGCCGCAACCTGCGCCGCCGACGTGGAGATGTGGTAACTCTTGCGATCTGTGTCGAAGCGACCACGGCAGAACTCGACAATCTCGGCGAAGAACTGTGGCGCTGTCCGCGCGACGACGCGCAGGGCTTCCAGATAACTCGTGCCCGCTGTTTTTACGTGAAGCAACTTGCCACATACGCGTCCAACGACGGGATAAGCCGTAAACTTGTCTGAGCCGCTGTGAACGCTGATCTTATACGGGCCACAGTGTTTCGCAATCGCCACGTGTTCGCACAACGATGCCTCGAATTTCTTCAGGTCGCCCTTGAAATCGATGCCCTTTTCAAAGTCGCCGACGAACCGCGGCGCCACACTGACTACATGCGGGACTTTGTGGCGCTGGAGTTCCAAGCCGATGAACAAATGCTCCAGCGCGGTGGTCGGTTCCTCCGTCTCATCCACACTGACTTCGATCTCAAAGGGACGTGTCGCCAGCGTCTGTGCGATGTGGCGGCCCATGAGGCCGCAGTGCTCCAATGCGCGACCGTATTTCACCGCCGCGTCGCGCAACGACTTCTGGTCGAATTGGAGCGCCTTGAGGTCCGGTACGTCGAACTTCCGCTTCAGATACAGCGACTCCAGTTCCGGCGTGAGCGCGCCTTTGCCGACGTACTCGGATGGATCAATCGTAAAAAAACAAAAACCTGCCGCAGCTGTGCGATCCACGTGTTCCGGCACCTTGAGGTGATCGGCGTCCGCACCCCAGGTGCTGCTGTAGCCGCGTGCGCCGAGCGCGTCAACTGCGGCCTTCATCACTTGCGACGGCGTGCGCTGGGTTCGCTCCATCTCGCGGATGGATTGCTGGGCAAAGATCGGCACAAAATCGAATTTGCGCGCGGCGGTAAGGTGCCCCGGCGTAGCCAATCCAAGCCGGTCACCGAAGCCGAAGGACTTCTCAAGACCCAGCGGAGTAGCCGCGGCAACTTTCCGCGTTGCGTGCGGGTCAGCAGATGCGGTATTTCTAGTTGCGGGGGGAACGTGTGGTGTCGTATTCATTATAGTAGACAATTGGTTAAACGAACGTGATATTGGTGCGCTTGCATCTTACGGCAGCGACGTTTGGTTCGCCAACATGATTCTGCTATCTTCTTACATCATGATTGCCTAGACTACATCATCGAATCCATGAGCTTGCTTCCAAAGGCATTGCATCTGCCGCCGCCGGGCCGCCCCCGTTGGGTCTGCACCGAGAGCGCGCAGTTGGACCTTCTTTATCTGGCTTGGGGGCATCGGCAGTACGGGTCGAATCCGATCCCGGCATCCCGCCACCCCGGCTGGCATTATGTGCTGGTGAATCGGGGCAAACCCACCTTGATCCTCGAGAACGAACAAAAGGTCTTGAGTCCAGGCGATTTTCTGGTGATTGACCCGGATTGCGCCAGCGGTTGGACGGATCAAGCCGATGGGGTGTCTGATCTCCTCGTCTGGATTTGGCGTGCGGGTCCGCGTTGCTCGGAGTGCACCGTGGAGTCCGGGACATATCGACAATGGACGGTCGGCACACGGTTGTGGCACAAGCTGGAGCAACTTCACGGCCTGTGCCGTCAGGAAGTGGAACGGCCGGACGAGTTGACCAAACTCGCCATCGAGCAGTTGCATCTGGCGATCGATGTCACCGTGGCCCGGCTCGTCCAGCGCAAGATCGGACCCCCCGAACCGTCGGTGCGGATGGAGTTGGCCGTTCGCTGGATGGCGCAGAACCTTGCCGAGCCGAATCCGGTCAGTGCCCTGTGCGAGTATCTCCAAATCTCTCCGGCCACGCTGGTACGGATGTTCCAAACCCAGCACGGGGAGTCGCCGGCCGTGTACCATCAGCGATTGAAAATGGGGAGGGCGCAGGAGTTGTTGGATACCAACCGCTTCTCTGTCAAAGAGATTGCCTATGCGCTGGGCTACAAACACCCGAACGATTTCAGCCGCGCCTTCAAGCAATTCGTCGGCAAGAGCCCGAAGGCTTGTCGAGAGTAAGCGGGTCGCATGCGCCGGGACGCGGCCAGCCGCCCATTAATCGTTGGGCTGCAGAAGTCCTTTGACCACCGTATCCGGCCAAGCCTTGCTGATGGCGGCTTTTTGGCCGTTCTGCACGTTGGCAAGGACAACCTCCGCACGCGCCGGGCTGCCCGCAGTATTGCCAACCGGCACCACACAGGTGACTTCGTCGGCAGTCCGCCAATTCGGAACAAGCTGGGTATACTTGCCGGAATCCGGGTAGACGTCTCTTTCTTGAAGCGCGCGCAACTCTCCCGTCTCCAAGAACACCACGCTCACGTGTCCCTGTTCGTTCACAATCGCCACTTTCTTCTTGTCCGGGCTGAGCGTAAAACGATCGACGCGATCCGGTAGTCGTGCAACATCTTCCGGGCGCACCACTGACTCCAAGGTTGGCGTGGGGCCGGACCGAAGTGCATATAATGTGAGATGGCTCGGCATATCGGCGGTGATGGCGGGCAAATGAATGGGAGCCGCCGCGAACAGAATCCGACCGTCAGGCAGGCAAGCGACACTAGGAAGGGTGTCTTTCCCCAACAGGACACCCGCGAGATCTTTGGCGGGTTCAACCGCCGCAAGCACTTGTCCGTCGGAGTCGCAAACCCGCCGGGAAGTGATGGTCCCAAGCTGCATGCTCTCCATAAGCAAGTTGTATGGAACCGTCGTCTTGGCGTAAACGAGGTCCTGACCGTCGGTCAACCAGTCGGCCTCGGTTACGCCTTCGTCCACCAGGACGGGCCGGCTGTCGACCGCCCGTCGAATGACATACAGGGCAGGGCGATTGGGCTCTTCGACCGCAAACGCAACTGCTTGTCCGTTCGGGGACACGCCTACCCAACGGATCTCGTCGGGGACGCGTGCCAACAGTTCTTCCTCTTGCGGCCCGGACGGCAGGACATCGCGAAGGATGATTTCGTGAATGCAAGGGATAAAATCCTCTTCAAGCCACGCCTTCTTGTCTTTCGACATCGCTTCGAGTATCGGCGCAACAACCTCAGGATTTGTTTGTTGAAGATAGAAAAATACCGACAGGATCAGCCATTCCCCGTTGTAGGTCTTACCAGTCTCCGTATTCTCCCATGTCTTGTACGGCTCAGATTCGCCGAACTTGCTCCAATCACCATGATAGCTCCGGATGATCCTTGGGAGGCGGGCGGCTGCGGCAGTTGTTTTCTCGGCGCGCTCGGGGCCAAGCAATTGGGCGTATTCGTCCCAGTTGCGAGGTTTGACAGCACGGACGGCGATCACGTGCCGTGAATCCGGAAGCCAGGCCCGCGCGTCGGTCGCTTTGCCCATGATCTTGCCGGAACCATCCACCAACCAGGTGTCATCAGATCCCCGCACGAACGCGTGCTGACCATCCGGCGCCCAACAAACCCAGTCCTTCGGGTCACAGCCGGCACACAGCAGCAGAAAGCTGCCGGTCGCCGCCAGGAACCATCTGGGGAGTGAATTAAGAATAATCATTGTAGTCTCTCCCTTAAATCTGCGCCGGCCTTGGAGGCCGCAGCCGCCAGCAGGTACACGCGCCGATTGGACCAGAACGGAAGCGAGTCGAGTTTGCTCGCCACCAAAGCGGTTTGAGTTCCTGCCGCTGCACGCGAGCTCGGGACGGCCGGCGTACGTGAAGCAGCGACATTCTCGCGTCGGAGGTTTGTGTGGAACAGCAAAGCGGTGATGCCTGCTCCGACCACGAACGAAGCCGCGAGGGCAAACGCCTGTTCGGTACGGTGTCGCCACACCAGCCGGTGAATTTGGCCCGGCAACTCGATGGCGGGCAAGGGGGTGCGGATCGCGTCGGTCGCGAGTCTCACCACCGATTGCAGTTCTCGGGCCTGGGTCGCCGCAGCCGGGTCGACGGCCAGATGATCGGCTAGCAACGCTTCAACATCCGGATCCAGCCGCGCCAGCGCTTTGTCCATTAGTAGGCGTTCCAATACATCGGGTTTCATGGGGTTCTCTCCTCTCGACTTCTCATCGCATCACGCAATTGGCGCACGGCGTTGTGCAACCGCGAGCGAACGGTTCCGGTGGGGATATCCAACACATGGGCGATTTCTTCATAGGACAATTCCTGTTCGAGCCGCAGTTCTAGGGTGTCACGCAAATTGGCGGGGAGTTCACGGATGGCTTCCTGCATCGCGGCGAGGCGATCATCCTTCTCAGGTGCAGGTTCGTACCACAGTTGCGCGATGGGCTGTGGATCGCGTTGTCGTCGATAGTGCCGGGCCAGCATATTGCGGGCGATGGCAAACAGCCAGGCGCGAGGCATGGTCACTGTCGCCAGTTGGTCGGAATGGCGGACAGCTTGCAGGAACGTTTCCTGCAAGAGGTCGCCGGCTGTCGTGGCATCGGGACATCGTTTCACGAGATAGTTGTACAACTCGCTGGCGTGCTGCCCGTACCACCGGTCGATGAGTTCGGATGCGGATTGCATCTGCTAGGGATTGTCTCCTCTCTCTCAGTAGTTGCAAGTCGAACCCGAAAAGTTCACAGGTCTGCCTGATTATCCATTCCGGAGATCAACGTAGCCGGCCACATTGGGAAGGATAGACTTCCGTGGAGGGCGATAGCCACACGAAGGCGGCTCAGGCCGTCTAACGCCATGCCCTCGCGTGGCTTACGCTGCAGGAGTCTTACGCGACCCGGTCTTCGATTTGGGCCGATTCCAGCCTCGGTACGATCAGATGGACAATCAGCAGGGCGACGACATAGGCCAGGCTGGCCAAAACGAAGACTGGCAGATAGTTGCCGGTCTCATGCAATACCTTGCCCGTGATGTAGAACAGCGCCATTCCTCCGAAGGCGCCAATCATGCCGCCCAGTCCTGTTACTGAACCAACCACGCGTCTGGGGAACATATCGCCAGCGAGACTGAACACATTGGCCGACCATGCCTGATGGGCTGAAGCAGCGAGGGTGATCAGCACAGCCGCCACCCACTTGTCCTGGGTGATTGCCGAATACGCCACCGGGAGTACAAACACGGAGCAGATGAGCATGGTGATCTTGCGGGCTTTGTTGACCGACCAACCCCGTTTCATAAAAGCTCCTGCAAGCCAGCCGCCGGCGATGCTGCCCACAGAGGCGATAACATAAATCATCATGATCATGTACTTACGGCCCGCCGGATCCAGATTGAATTTCTTGTTGAAGAAGTCGGGAGAGCCGAAGAGGTAAAACCACCAGAAGCAGTCCGTCATGAACTTTGCCACGGCATACGCCCACATCTGCTTGTGAGGGAGAAGCTTCCTCCATGGAATCTTGACCGTGGGTTCCGCGGCATCGCTTTGAATAAGAGCAAGTTCCGCCTTGCTCACCCGTGGATGTTCCTCGGGCTTTTTATAGAGCACCAGCCAGGCGATGATCCAACTGAGGTCGATAATTGCCGTGATGAAGAATGCACCTCTCCATCCCAAAGCAAAGCTGCCGATGCTAAAGGCGACGACAAAGGGAAGCGCCCATGGCACCAGCAACCCGCCCACGTTGGAACCGGAATTGAACAGGCCTGTCGCCAATGCGCGTTCACGTTTGGGGAACCATTCCGCCGTGGTTTTGATGGCGGCGGGGAAGTTGCCGCCTTCGCCCAAACCCAGCAGGATTCGGCAAATGAAGAAGCCGGTGATGGCGCTGCCAAACAAGCTGCCGATTTCCGGGGCAAACGCGTGCGACATGGAAGCCAGACCCCAGAAAGTGCAGGCGAATGCGAAGCCCCACCGGAGACCGAGCCCGTCCATCAAACGGCCCATGAGCAGCATGCTGACCGCATAGGCTGCCTGGAAAAAGATCTGCATGTTCCAGTAGGCGACATCCCACTCGGCTTTGCTTACGTGGAGTCTGCCCGGCATCTCCGGCGCGAGATTGCCGAAGACCCCGCGGTCAATGTAGTTGGCCGTCGTGACCCAGAACAGCAGTCCGCAAATTACCCAGCGGTAATTGCTGTGCGATTCGGTCGTCGTTGCGGGAGCTGTTGCCGTGGGCATCTCGGGTCTCATGATAGATCCTCTGCTTGCATTCTTTTGTTTTCCTAACGCGCCAGCCAGCCACCATCCACGGCAATCGTGTACGCCTGCACGTAATCCGAGGCGGCTGAGGCAAGAAACACGGCGGCACCTTGAAGGTCCGTCGGCAGACCCCAGCGTGCGGCCGGGATGCGCGCCACAATCTCGGCGTTGCGCTTCTCGTCCGCGCGCAAGGCCGTGGTGTTGTCGGTGGCCATGTAGCCGGGCGCGATGGCGTTGACGTTGATTCCGTAGGGCGCCAGTTCGTTGCCCATCAGGCGGGTGAGTCCCATCACGGCGCTTTTGGAAGCCGTATACGACGGCACGCGAATGCCGCCTTGGAAAGATAGCATCGATGCGGTGTTGATGATTTTGCCGCCCTTGCCTTGTTTGATCATGACCTTCGCCACCGCCTGACTAAGGAAGAAGAGCGTACGCAGGTTGATGTTGATGACATCGTCCCAATCCTTTTCCGAGAACTCGGTAAGCGGTGCGCGACGAATGATGCCCGCGTTGTTGAAAAGAATGTCAATATGGCCGAATGCCGCGAGCGTAGCATCGACGATCTGCGGGACGCATCCGCTTTTCGAAAGATCCGCTTGGATGGTGGCGCAACGCCGGCCGCGCTTTTCCACACCGGATTTCGTCTCAGATTGTTCTACCACGTCCACGCCGGCGATGTCGGCACCGGCTTCGGCGAGACCGAAGGCGATTCCTTGGCCGAGACCGCGCCCGGCCCCGGTTACAATGGCCACTTTACCGTCCAGTTTGAATTGATCCAAAATCGGCATGCGCTTGCTTCTCCTCAATGACGGTTTACTGTAACGCTCCCACGGTGAGTTGATCCATGTCCGTGAACTCCTGGTTCTCTCCGCCCATCGCCCACACGAAGCAGTAGTTGCGTGTTCCGGCGCCACAGTGCATGGACCAGAGCGGTGACAGCACCGCCTCGCCGTTGCGAACGACCACGTGCCTCGTCTCCAACGCGCCGCCCATGAAGTGAAACACCGCCGCGTCCGACGCCACGTCGAAATACAGATAGATCTCGGTTCGTCGCGCGTGCGTGTGCGGCGGCATCGTATTCCAAACGCTGCCTTCTTTCAGTTCCGTGAAGCCCATAACCAGTTGACAGCTCTGGATGCCTCCGGTGTGAATGTATTTACGGATCGTCCTTTGATTTGCATCGCGTTGCGTTCCAAGGTCTACCGCTGTCGCCTCGGCGGCGGTTGCCGGACGTGTGGGATGGGCGGCGTGCGCGGGGTAACTCACCAGATAGAACCATGCCGGCTCGTCCGGCTTCGTACTACTGAACTCGATTTGCTTGCTGCCGCGCCCGACGTAGAGGCAATCCCGTTTCGTGAGAACGAACTCCTTACCGTCGACGGTGATCACTCCCTTTCCGCCGAGGTTGATCACCCCGATCTCACGGCGCTCCGCAAAATAACTTGCCGCCAACTCTTTCGATGTCCCCAGCGCAAGCTTTCGCGTTGTTGGGACAGCACCGCCGATGACGGCCCGATCCAGGTCCGTGTATACGAGCCGCACGGAGTCCGGTTGGAACAGGTTCTCCACCAGATAGCTGGCGCGCAACTCCGCTGTGGTCAGGTGCGGATAGCGTACTGAATCAGGCAGGTATCTCGTTTCCATGGCTCAAGTTTCGATTTCAAGTTTCAACGAAAGACGCGTGTGCTTGTCGAAAGCTGCAACCCCATCAGTTTCCCATTTTATAGCCAAGGCTTCAAGCCTTTCGGCACTGGTACAGTTTCACGATTCTCCTCGCGGCGCGATACCCTCAGTGCCGTGGTGTCTTGTCCGACGCAGACGGAAGATTCCGCGAAGGTGGACGCCCCCGGCTTCAAACGCTCCCATTTCGAACCAGGCCACTGCCCTACCGTGCCCCAATTGGGGTTTATCTTGGGTTGGTTTGCGCACAAAATCACCCTCCCGGCGCTGTTTTTCTGCATTTATTTCCCGTTTTTTGCCTCTTTTTTGCAAAACGAACCCAACTCGGTTTTTTCCTAACACATTCATTTCACGATACTTCCACGTTTTTCGGTTGGGTTCGTTTGGCAGAAACACTCTTCTATAGAGAGCTCCGGGCCCGCCATCACCTCGCCGACCTTCCCGCGCATGTCTTTATGATCCATGCTCACGCCCCGATTCTCCCACAATTACAGAAAACCCGTTAGTGTACTTTGGAAGGTTTGGAAGCTTTGGAAGCTTTTCTTTCGTATCCCTAATCCATCCCCTGTTGCCTACTTTGGGAGACACCACCACTTTCGACGCAACGTTTGGAAGCCTTTTTTCAAGAATCCAGGCTGCGGTATCCTCAGAACCAAACTGTACCAGTACCAGCCTTTCATCGCTGGACGCGAGCGCTGCCGCCACCCATGATCTTCTCGACCTCTTTGGTTGTCACCATGGAGGTGTCACCGGGAGTGGTCATCGCGAGCGCACCATGCGCCGCGCCGTAATCGACCGCCTTCTGCGGGTCGCCCGTCTTCAGGAAACCGTAGATCAGGCCGCTCGCAAAACTATCGCCGCCGCCGACGCGATCGAGAATCTCCAATGCAGAATACTTGCGGCTCTCGTGAAATTTGCCGTCCATCCAGCAAATCGCGCCCCAGTCGTTCTTCGTTGCGGTGATGACCTTGCGTAGCGTGGTGGCGGCGATCTTGAAATTCTTGAACTCGGCCACGGCGTTCTCGATCATCTTCTTGAAGGCGTCCGCGTTAATCTTCGTGATGTTGTGGTCCATCCCTTCGACTTCAAACCCGAGGCTCGCCGTGAAATCCTCCTCGTTGCCGATCATCACATCCACGTATTTCGCGATCTCGCGGTTCACCTCGCGCGCCTTCTTCTGTCCGCCGATGTTTTTCCAGAGGCTCGGGCGGTAGTTCAGGTCGTAGCTGACAATCGTGCCGTGTTTGACGGCGGCCTTGACCGCCTCAACGGTTAGCGCCGCGGTCGACTCACTCAACGCAGCGAAGATGCCGCCCGTATGAAACCAACGCACGCCCAATTCGCCGAAGATCTTCTCCCAGTTGAAGTCACCGGGTTTGAGCTGGCTGGCGGCGGTATTGCCGCGGTCGGAAACGCCGACGCCGCCGCGGATGCCGAATCCGCGTTCGGTGAAGTTGAGGCCGTTACGAATCGTCCGGCCGATACCGTCGTCGGGCCGCCACAGTATGAAGTCCGTGGCGACGCCGCCCTGCATGACGAAATCCTCGATGAGATGGCCGACTTCGTTGTCAACGAACGCTGTGCACACCGCCGTTTTCAAGCCGAAGCACTTACGCAATCCACGGGCTACATTGTATTCGCCGCCGCCCTCCCATGCGGTGAACTTCCGCGCCACACGGATGCGACCTTCACCCGGATCGAGCCGCAGCATGATTTCTCCGAGTGAAAGCTGGTCGTAGGTGTAGTGCTCACGAAGTTTCAGTGGCATGGCATCTTCCTTTTCAGACAATTGCCGTATGGACCTATATTGTCGGGCCGGCAAAACCGCCGTCAACATGAATATCATCGCCGGTAGCGAACCTGCGAGCTTTTGCGCTTGCAAGCACCCGGAGAAAGGCTGCGAAGAGCGCAGTTTCTACTCGGGTGGCACGGCTTCCAGCGCGAGGACAAGGCTGTAAAGTGGCCGGGTCACGGATCGTGCGGACTTGTAACACTCGCAGGCGCGCGGTAAGCGCGTCCTGCCCGGTAGAGTTCCAGCCGGGTTTCGATCTCGCTGACCATCTGTGTTTGCCCGGCGGGACGGGCCAAACCGATAGCTTTCTGGGCGGCGGCGATGGCGTCGTTGAATCGGCCGACGGCGGCGTAAGCGACGGCCAGCGTGTCAAGATACCCTGCCACTCGATTGTCGGTGAGTTCGCAAGCCCGCTCCGCCAGGGTCACCGCCCGAACCGGATCGCCACCTTCCGCCGGTGCACGTATTGCCATCAGCCATGCCAGATTGTTTTGGGCCTCCGGATAGTCGGGCTTAATTCGCAGGGCCTGGTCCCAATGTTCCATCGCTTCCGGCAGCCTGCCCAGTCCGACCAGGGCGACCCCCAGATTGTATTGGGCTTCGGCGTAACCAGGTTTCAACCGTAGCGCTTGTTCATAATGCCCGATCGCGTCCGGCACTTTACCTAGTCGTGCCAGGGCATCTCCCAGATTGTACTGCGCCTCGGCGTAATCGGGTTTCAGCCGTAGCGCTTGCTCCCAATGTCCCACGGCTTCCGGCAGCCGGCCTAATCGGGCCAAAGCAGCTCCCAGATTGTACTGCGCTTCGGCGTAGCCGGGCCTGATCCGCAGGGCCTGTTGCAAATGCTGTATCGCTTCCGGTATCCTGCCCGCCCGCGCCAGGGCGACTCCCAGATTGCAGTGGGCCATGGCGAAATCGGGCGCGACCCGCAGGGCCTGCTCGTACTGCTCCATTGCCTCCTGGATTTTGCCCACTCGCGCCAAGGCGAGCCCCAGATCGCAGCGCACCTCAACGTAATCGGGCCTGATCCGCAACGCCTGTTCGTAATACCCGATAGCATCGCTGATCTGTCCCTCCCGCAAGAAGACATTTCCCAGATTGCCCAGCGCCATCCAACACCGGGGATTTTTCGTTAGCGTATCGCGCCAGAGCGTTTCAAGGTCTTGATAGACGTGTGCCTGCCTCCATGTGGACACTCCTAAGACCAGCAGCACAATGGGGGCGGCCACTGTTCTTAAATTGCGACCGCATCGGCCAGCCTGTTGGGATATGGTTGCACCCGCGCCAACCGCCAACGCGATCAACCCGATGCAGGCCAAGTATTGAAAATGGTCGGCAACGTAGGAGTAACGGAATGGAAAGACATCAAAAAACCCCAACGCGGGCACCAGTGTCCCCGCAAAGAATAATACAGCCACAAGCGGCCCCCGTCCGATCCGCGACCGCAGCCACCACAGAGCGATGAGTACCGCCAGCGCCGCCACCGGAAACACGTATTGCCACCACACCCCGGCATCGATTTCCCAGTGCGGATAGATGAAGGTGAGGTTGCGCGGCCAGAAAAGTTTCCCCGTGTAGAACCACAACGCCCGTCCGGCCACCAGACAGCGCTGGACAAACGACAACGCCCATTCCGCTCCGTTGGCGCCCACCGAGTGTTTCTCCATCCAGGTCGTCATGAAGCCCGACGCAACTCCCAAGACAAACAGGGGAGCCGTCGCCAGAACATCCCGCCTTTCAACCCGACCGTTCTTCCACCAGACCAACAACAGAAGCACCGCTGGTAGCGAACACGTCACCGTCTTGCTCAGCAAGGCGCACAGAAACAACGCGAGAACCAGCGGATAGTATCGCCAGTCGCCCGCGCGGGCCGACTCCCGATCTGTCAACGGTCGAAACCGGAGATACGCCAGCACAGCTAGAAGATAGAAAACCCCCGAAAGGACATTCTTGCGTTCGGTGATCCACGCCACGGACTCCACGCTCACCGGGTGAAGCGCGAAGATGGCCGCAGCCCACCACGAGCCCGGAATCTTCAGCTGCTGCAACACGCGCCAGAGCAAAATCGCATTCAAAGCGTGCAAGAGAACATTCACCAGATGATACCCGAGAGGCTGCAACCCCCAGAGATGATACTCCGCCCAGAAACTCGTAAAGACCAAGGGATAGTATTGTATCGTGGTCCCGGGTTTGAACCAGATCCCCCACAACCCATCCACTGTGTGCAGCGGCGTGTTGTTGGTTACGTAAGAATCATCATCCCAAATGAATCCCGCGCGCCACACTGGCTGATACGCCATGATCGTGACGACCGCCAAGGCCAAAGCCAGGAGCCAAGGCCGGTTCACGAAGAAGGTTTTCGTTGCAGGAGCCGGCCCCGCCGTCCGTTGCTGCGGAGCATCATTGATTGGCTTCCGTCTTGTCATCGAGCGGATAATAGCATGTCTCCGATACGCCAAGCGACAGCCAGCGTCGGCATTTTTCACTACTGCAGGACAAGCGGGCCTCTACGGGCTGTGCGGACTAGTCACACTCGCAGGCGCACGATAAGCGCGTCCTGCCCGGTAGAGTTCCAGCCGCGTTTCGATCTCGTTGACCATCCGGGTTTGCCCGGCAGCGCTGGCCAATCCGATGGCCTTCTGGGCGGTGGCGATGGCGTCATTGAATCGACCGTCGGCGGCATAGGCGGCGGCAAGGGTGTCGAGATACGGCGCTACCCGACCACTGGTAAGTTGGCAAACCCGTTCCGCCAGGGTCACCGCCCGAACCGGGTCGCCGCCGTCCGCCGGCGCAAGGGTCGCGAGCAGCCACGCCAGATTATTCTCGGCCTCGACGTAATCAGCTTTGCTCCGCAGCGCCTGTTCCCAATGTCCCATCGCTTCCGGCAGCCTGCCCAGTCCGACCAGGGCGACCCCCAGATTGTATTGGGCTTCGGCATAATCGGGTTTCAGCCGTAACGCTTGCTCGTAGTGCCCGATGGCGTCCGGCAGCCTGCCCAATCGGGCCAAGGCCAGTCCCAGATTGTAGTGCGCCTCGGCTAGATCCGGCTCGATCCGGAGCGCCTGTTCGTAGTGTGCAATGGCTTCCTCATTCCTGCCCGCTTGCTTCAAGGCGTTCCCGAGGTTGTAATGGGCTCCGGTGGAATCCGGCTCGATCCGCAAAGCTTGCTGGTAGTGTGCAATGGCTTCCTCAATCCTGCCTGCTTGCTTCAAGGCGTTCCCGAGGTTGTTGTGCGCCCCGGCGGAATCGGGTTGGAATCGTAACGCCTGTTCGTATTGCCCCATTGCTTCCTGCAGCCTGCCCGCTCGGGCCAAGGCGACCCCCAGATCGCAGTGCGCGCGTGAGTTCTCAGGCCGTTTCGCCACGGTATCGCTCCAGATGGCAATCTCGTTGCGGTAGTCCTCGTTACGTTGCGCGGTGAGAACTCCCAGCGCGATCGCCAGCGCCATCGCCACCGCGAGAGTTCGCCGCCCGATCAAAGCATGAATTCCCATCACCCCCAGCACGACCACCGCCGCCAACGGCAGGTACATGCGATGTTCATAGGCTGAGCTGTCAGTCGGGATGAAACTCGAACTCGGCGCCAGGATCAGAAAAAACCATGCGCCCAAAACCCCCCAAGCGGAGTTTGTTTTGCACGTCCAAGCAGTTGCCCCCAGCAGAATCGCGATCGCCAACACTGGCAACAGAATACTCAGCCCGGTGCCGGCGAAGGGACCATCCGTAGTAGTCAAAACATAATGGGTACGGCCACGCAGCCAGCCGCAGGTAATAAAGGATCACCCCGGGCTCGGTCAGCAAATATTTCCACCAGGCGATGCCGTTCTCCTTTGCATTGATTACTGCATTGCCAAAGCTTCCTGTGAAGAACATCAAGTAACCCAGCAGGATCCAGGTGCTGGCCAACGCCAGATACAGGGGCCAGCGTTGCCGCCACACCTCCCGTAACGACCCCGAAACAAATGTGCGATCATACAGCAGCACCATTAACGGGACGGAAACCATCACTTCTTTGCTGGCCATCCCCAACGCGCAGGCGGTCACGCACAGGCTGTACCACGCGCGGGGCCGGGGCGACTCGGCTCCGCGGATGAAGCAGTACAGCGTCAACAGGTAGAACAGCCCCATAAGCGACTCGGCCCGCTGGACGATGTACGTCACCGACTCGGTCTGCAGGGGATGAACGACCCAGAGCACCGCGACGGCCAGGGCCAACTCGTTGGCCGCTGCGCCAAAGCGCTCGCGCAGTTTCGGTTGCAGCAGTGTCCGCCGCACGATGCCCAACAAGGTCAGGCCCGCGAGAAGATGAATCGCCAGATTCAGGGCGTGGTACCCCCACACGTCAAGGCCGCCAAGGGCGTAGTTCACCGCCAAGGAAAGATTGACGAGCGGCCGGCCTTCAACCGTGATGCCGCCTTTGTGTGGCGGTGACAGTGGTTGCCAGATCGGCCAGAGATGACGGATCGTCGGGTTTCCCAGGATCGACGGCGCGTCATCGTAAATGAACGAGCCCGTGAAGCTGTTGGAATACGCCAGCAGCCCCGCGGCAACCACCAACAACGGGATGAGTCTCCGGGCTTTCAACAGTTCGGGAGACTACCCAAACTTCGTAGCCGCGACCAGCGGATACTTGGAGAGGTCTGTCACCAGATTACTCAGCCAGCGCAGGGTCGCTTGGCCTTCGAACACGACGGGACTGCAACTGAGAGCATAAAACAAACGGGCGTCCCGAATCGCTTCGGGACGCCCGCGAAGGTTTGAATAACAACGTGACTAGAGCATTAGCTACGACGACGACGGATCGCCGCGGCCACGAAGGCCAGCCCGAAGCCCATCAACGCGAAGGTGGACGGTTCGGGAACCGCCGGAGTCACGTCGGCAAATGTCGTGCCGACCAGCAGGTTATCAACCAAAAACTCGCCCGTGCTGGATTGAGCTTTGAACCCGACATCGTCGATCGATGTGATCGACGTCGCCGTACCCGAAATGGTAATGGTGGGCGTAGGCGCGCTGGCACCGGGGGTTGGATCCAGCCAAAGATTGGCAACATGGTTATCAAGATCAAGTTCTTCAACGACAAGATACGTTGTGCCGATCGACAACGTGGGGCCAGCGCTAGCGCTGGCAGCGTTAGCTCGCAATTCAATCTTACCGCTGGAATAATAATAAGCATTGATTGCGTCGCTGCCACCATTCGGGGAGCCGCTGCCCGGATTCAGAGCGGTGAAGTAGTTATTGCCACCGTTGATTACCAACGGATCAAACAGGAACGAATAGTAGATCTGTCCGCTGGTCTGATTTGCGAATGTAACTGCGGCGCTTGTAGAGGTCCCGTTCTGGATTTGAAGTTCGTTACCGCCCTGATCTACCAAGCCCGGATACGTCAGGTTGCCGTTGGCAATCGTAAGGCCGGGGCTGCTGCCGGAGGTCCAAGGGCCATTTCCACTGAGGGCCGTGCCCGACGTGTAGTTGAAAGCCTCTGAGAAGAGGAGCGTGGCGCTGGCGGTCTGCACGAGCAAGCAGCTCGCAGCAAGGACGCCTACCACCAATTGAATTTTGGAACTCGAACGATTCGTTGTCATGTTGCTTCTCCCTAGTTTATCCACACCTGTTGTTAAACAAACCTCTGTACCCTTACACCAAATTTACACGGCCTACTCGCTTATCACCGGCCCCGACTGGGGCTTTTACCTGTGATACCCTACCAAATTCACGTCACCGGAATCAAGATAATAATCACAAAATCGTAACGAAAGTTTCGGAAAGTGAGAGCGCAGCCGCCGGGGGTTCACCGAGTCGTGAACAAGGCATTTGTTGTTGCTTGTCATACCTTTTAACCGTACGACTGCGCTCTTTGATCTTTCAGTATAGCACTATTGTGACACTTTGTCACGTTACGGGGCTATGACACGGACTCGGTAGTACCGGGTCGAGCCGGTGTTGCCGCCGACATCCGTAGCGCTCGTGATCGTGCCCAAGCCGGTGCCGCCACTGAGGATGTTGGTCCCGCCAACAATGCTCACCCAAACGGCGTTGTTGGAGTAGTTGCCTGTAGGCGAACCGGTGGAGAATTCCAAGACGTTGGTGCGCGAGGCAATGCCCGGCGACCACGTGCTATCACCGTTGGCCCCCAAGTACGTCACGTTCATATTGGCGCCCGACTTCACGATGCTAATGACGTGCGGATAGGCTGCGGCGCTGGTCGGATTGAAGCCCGACAGGAACTCGTTGGTGTTGCTGATGCCATCGCCGTCAGGATCAGCCGTACCGAGAGCGCTCGGGCCGCCACCGGGGAAATAATGGGTCTCCCAGGCTGCCCACGAATCGACGACACCACTCGTCACCTGCAGGGTGACGAAACCAACGGTGTTCGTATTGATTGCGTAGACCAAGCTGCCGTTTGGCGTCGTGCCGACCGTGAGGGAGCCACCGCCCGTGTTCGTCAAGGAACCGCCGTAGCTAAAGATCGTGTAGTTCCCGATGCCGAACCCGCCGGAATTGTTAATATTCAGGGTGCCGCCCAACCCCACGTTATTGGAGACCGTGACCGAGTCACTCGAGGTACCCAGATCGTAATTGAGAACCGCCGAGCTGGCAAAGGTCATGGTATTGCTGCTGAAGACCGACCCGACGATGCCGGCGAACCCTGGAACAAACGTACCGTTCACGGTGACGTTGCCTACGAGCGTGCCGCTGCCGCGCAGCGAAGCATTGTTGGCGATCACAACGCCGCCATTATTGAAGTTGTGGTAGCCACTGCCGGTATTCGCCATATCGTAGAACGCAGCTTGGGTGCCATCGCCCACGGTAAGGGGATTGGTGACGCTGTCACTGGTGTAGTTCGCCAGTGAATCATACGTCATGCCGCCCAAGCTGAGGGTGCCGGCGCTGTAGGAAAAGCTGTTGGTCGCGCGGACCCGCATAAAGGTTGCGGAGATCGTCCCTCCGCTGAATAGCAGGGTATTGTTTGTCGCGCCACTGTTGCCGACGTTGATGATGTAGCTATTCACCGTCGCGTTGTTGGTGACAACCAGCGAGTTCAAGTAGGCGCCGTTGCCCGCGCCGATGTTGAGCGAGCCCAGGTTGTTGACAAAGACAGGGTTGCCCGGACCGCCAAATTGCACGGTGTTGACATCGGCGGTGAAGCCGTTGTTACCGATGGCGAGTGTGCCGCCGTTAATCAATTGGCCGCCGTCGAAGACGCCCAGGAAATTATTAGTGCCGCCCGCGCCGGTGCCGACAATGAGGATATTGGTGTAATTGGCAATCGAAGTGAAGTTGGACCAGACCGACCCGGCCCCGGAAACGATGCCCGTATTATACGACGTGCCCGCGCCAATTGTGCCCAACCCCGACAAGACCTTGCCGCCGTTGGTGACGATCATGGCGATGCCGCCATTGCCGCCCAAGCTGACGCCGCCGCCGTTGTCGGCCGTGGTGGGGTCGTTGAGAGTGCCCTGGTTGATCAGCAAGACAGTACCCGGAGCCGACCCGGAGCTGCCGCCCATGTTGACGGCGTTCGAGCTGGAGGCGGATGCAATGGCCGAGCTATTGGTCAAGGCCAAAGTCCCCTTGTTCAAAACGGAGATGATTTCCTGGGGCGCCTGCGGGTTGAAATAGCTACAACTGAAGAAGGCGTTACTGACAATAAAGTAGTTGTTGAAGTGGTTTGTGTTCGCGGAGTTATCGCGCACCACGATGGCCGAGCCCGTGCTATACGCGCCCGGTCCGCCGATGTTGATGCCATCGGCCACGTGGAAGGAATTGTTTCCCATGGAGAGCGAGCCGCCGCAGGTGAAGAGCGCGCCGTCGTAAATGGTGAAATTATTATTGGTGCCGCCGCTGGAGTTGGCACCGACCTGGAAATTGGCACCCACGACGAGCTTCGAGTTGGCGCCGACAACAATACCCGTGTTGAACGAGGTGTTCGCGCCGATTGTGCCGTTTAGGGTCATGAAAATGCTGGCGCCGTTGGAAACGATAAACAGGTTACCGTTGCCCGCCATCTTGATCCCCTGCGATATGGTTCCCGTAGTGCCGGGGCCGGATATGAGAAAGAGATTGTTTGAAGCGTTCAGGTTGTTACCAACCGTGAGCGTGCCATCGACGAACATTTTGGCCCCATTGGTCACGATAAATCGGTTGCCCGCGCTTGAGCTGCCGACGGTGAGCGTGCCGCTGAAATCCTGGTCGCCTTCGGTGTATGTGCCGCCGTTAATGACCAGCAAGCCGACCGCATTGGAAGAGTCTCCAATGGAGGTCGCGTCAGAGGCCAGCGTCACTCCGGGGCCGACCGTCACTGATGCCACGCAGCTGTAAAGGTTCTGGGTCGACGTGGAATCGGCGATGCGAAGTTGAGCGCCTATAAGTGTATTTGGATTATTGGTAAGAGTGTAGGTGCTGGAGGAGATGGAAAGCGTGCCGCTGCCCGCCACAACAACCGTCGTTGTCGAATCCGCCAAGCCCACGCGGAAATCATTTGTCGTAAGCCACTCGTGTCCGCTGGGCTGGATCGTGACCACGCCGGAATGGTTGGAGATTATCGACTGGGCTATTTGAGGTGAGTCAGCGGTGAGGCTGATCGTGAAAGATGTTTCATTCGTGAACGTGAGTATGTCACTATCCACGAGCGCCTCTGACGGGCTCCAGTTGGCGGCATCGCCCAAATTGCCACTGCCAGCAACCCAAATCAGTGAGTCGGCTCGAGTCTGCATGGCACCCACCAGGAATGCCAGCGCGACGACGGCGACTGTAGGCATCAACCGGAACCGGGATGCGATCTTGGAGTTGCTGATGGTGGTTTTAAATGTTGGCATAGTTGTTCTCATATGATTCACCTGTAGACCTCGTCGGTTAGTTGAGCCCTCGCCGCTGTTGCGCTTCCCTGATACCATGATTCCCTCACAACACAAATCAAGAGCGAAAAATGTGCCCGCCTTATCACCCCGTTTGCTAGGTCAATACATTACTCAACTTGACGTAAATGTCAATCACAGACGGGCGTCACATACATAGCATGTCGAATCACTGGCGGTATACGCTCTCAAAGTTGACACGAATGCAGACGGAAGAGTTATGTGCTTTACAAACCCGAACGGGAGACGTGCATCTTTGGACAGCTGCGGGCCGGTGGTTGCGAGAAAACCGATGGGTGCGCGGGGGGGCTTGGGCGTCCCAGCCAGCACTCACCGGGTGGGGAGAAGCCTTCTTCTGTCGGCCCTTGGGCCGGCGGATGGATTTTGAGCATGGCCAGCAAGGCGTCTTCAATTCTCATAGGGGCCAGGGAGAGACGAGGGCACATTCTTTCGCCGCTGATGGGGCGTTTTTTTCAAAGCCCGCCCCCGATCACCCGCAGTCGGCGGCAGGCCGTGGAATGGGGCCCGTGACCCGATGGGACATGGCCCGGAGGCGCTCTTGCAGGAAAGGCCCAACGCATTTTGAAGCTGTCTGGACGCAATCCCCGCCGGGCTGTCGAAGACGCTGGAGACCGTCGTCACCCATTTGGAAAGGGGATGTGACTGCTTTCAAAAAAGTTCCCACTCGGACGGTGAATAGTTTGCGGCAAGACCGGCATTTCCGCGCGCCGTTCCGCACGGGATGCCTGGATTGCGTGCGGGGCGCCAGCGGGTAGTCTTCCGTAAGGCCAGCGGAGTGATTCCAGAAATGCGCGGGCAATGTTTTCACCGGCGTGTCGTCGCGCCAAATTCACCAGATGGAGTTCCTCGAGATCCATCGAGTTTCACCGCCAACGAGGTCAATGCAGCCGGACTGGGTGGGTTTGTAAAGTGCATACGGGGGGAGCATAGCATGGCTATTCACTGAAGGAACAAGCTCTCGAATATGGGACACCCTCGCCAGCATTATCCCTTGCAAAGTTGGCAAAAGAGCGTAATCTGTTGTGGACAAGCCATCCAGATATGGCATGTGGCGTTCGACGAGCAGTTTGAAGGCGGGACAACTCGAAAGCGGGCAGTTTCCAAAGCGGAGGCGAAAGCGATAGATATGCGGCACAAGCAACCCGGAAAGAAAGCGTTTACACTCATTGAATTATTGGTGGTCATTGCGATCATCGGGATTCTGGCAGCGATGTTGCTGCCGGCCCTGAACAAGGCCCGGCAGAAGGCCTGGCAGGCGTCTTGTATCGCCAATGTAAAACAGTGGGGAACCGCCTTCGCGATGTATGCTGACGATTGGAATGGAACCATCTACTACGACGCGGGGGGAATCCATTTTGATGACGATAGTTCGCCGCTGGAGTTTTATTTTGGAAACAGTGCGGGCCACGTAAAGCTACGTACCATGAGGCTCTGTCCGTCAAGAAAGGGTATTTTACGACCCGGCTTGTCGGCTCTTCCCCGCCCCACAGTTACACCATGCCGATCGGCACTTGCCGCAAGGGCGCCGGTTATGTTAACGCAGACACAGCTTCTGGTAACAATTTTGTCAATCCCTTTTACGGCACCCCCACTTAATCCCTATTGGCCCAGCCTCAAGGCCTGTCCGAACCCGTCGCAATTTGTGTTGCTGCTCGATGCCAACGCGAACACGACTTACGCCGGAGGCCTCGTCAAAGGGGTGACCACGCCGCACTCCGGTACCACCACTCCCATTGATCCTCTGATACCGATCCAGCGGCATTCAGTCGATTGCCAATGTTCTTTATGGCGATTATCACGCGGAGGGGAACACGCTTAGCCAAATTCAGGTTTTGGACAGTAACCCTCTCACGTCTGAGTTGAATTAGCCCGGCACGACCTATTGATTGCAGGCCGGATCCTCTGGACGGCATTGTTTCAGGCGCAGGCCCTGAACGACCCAATTCGATCCAGTGTGTCGCCGAAAGACACGGATGCGGTTGCCGGCCTGATCGTTTCGTACCTGGAAAGGCCGAAGCGGCAGGGTGCGCGTCGCGCGTTTCAGGAGCGGCCCATTCAAAAAGCTTGAAAAGGAGCCCGTGCCTTTCCATAAGGTGGCCGAATGCGAAAAAGGCAACGGCGGGTCCTTCTGATTCTGGGCTGGTATGATTACCGGCTTCAGCGGGGTATCGAGAAGTACGCGCAAGAGCACGGGTGGCACCTGTCGCCCGGCGTAACGCGGGAGAAGCGCATTCCGTGGGGATGGAAGGGAGAAGGCATCCTGGCCTGGCTGGGAGAGGGGGACGACCTGGCGGAGTTTGTCGTCCACGCCAAGACGCCGACGGTTGATTTCAGTTTGCGGCGGCCGCATTTGAAATTCGCCCGGGTGCTTACGGACCACGCGCGGATCTCCCAACTTGTCGCCGAACATTTTCTTTCTCGCGGCTTCACCAATTTTGCTTTTTATAGTGATACCGACAACTGGTCCTTTCAAGAGCGGGGCCGGGGTTTTGTGGAAGCTTTGGAGTTGGCCGGAAAGAAATGCGATTGGTGGCGCTGGGATCAGTCGTCGGAGTCCTACCCGTCCGGGCGTTATGAGGAATGGGACCGCAAACGCCGGTGGCTGGAATCGGAGTTAAAAAAGGCGCCCAAACCCCTCGCCATTTTTGCGCCCACCGATTGGATGGCATTTGACGTGGTGGACACCTGTGAAGGCTGCGGGCTGGCCGTGCCGGAACAGGTGGCGGTTGTCGGCTGCGATAATTCGCTGATGGCGCCCGAGGCGATGCGAACGCCGATTTCCACTGTGGAACCCAACCTGGAAGCCATGGGTTATCGGGGCGCCGCCGTACTGGATGACTTGATGGACGGCAAGCCCGGGCCCCCGGAACCCATTCGCATGCCGCCGTCGGGGTTGATCGTGCGCAAAAGCAGCGACTTGCTGGCGGTGAACCACAAGGGGGTTGCCGACAGCCTGCGTTTCCTGTGGAAGCATTATCACGAACCCATCGGCGTGGGCGATCTGGCGAAAGTCTCCGGAATGTCACTGCGGGGATTTCATCAGGCATTTGTGGAGCACCTCGGCCGGGCGCCGGGACACGAACTGCACCGGGTCCGCCTCGAGCATGCGAAAGAATTGCTGACGTCGTCCACACGGAAAACGGAAACCGTCGCCGAGCTGTGTGGTTACCAGAGCGCCAACAGTTTTTGGGTTGCCTTTCGGAAGGCCACCGGGGTTTCGCCCGCACAATACCGTAAGAAGTTCAGTGGTCATGGGGGTACCTAGTACGCGGGCAAGTCGCGGGTTCACTTCAACCGGACGTGGTTACCGCCCGCATTTGACACGACGCCTTGGGGACTTAGGCCGGGCGATGGTCTTGGGCGACAATTTGACCGAGTGCAGTTTTTTCAACAATTCTTGCCGAAACGCCAAATTGACGAGCGGCGCAAAAACCTGCTAATCTGGGTGACAGGGTTCGGACGGGAACTCACAGAATTACTGAATCCATAAGGGAACGCGACACAGGCGAAGTTTCTACGTTGTGTTTCCAGCGGTCGCGGGCGAGCCGAAGTTGCACCAACAAAAAATGGTAACGGTCTTGCAGGGTAGACCAAAGCGAGTAAACGGCGGAGGGAGAAGGTCCATGAACGCGATGAATCAATTCCGGGTAATCACCCACACTTTTCACAAATCCAGCAGGACGCTAGCGGCGGGAGCTTTGGCACTCGGCTTGGCGCTGTTAATCGGCGTGAGCAGCAGTCAGGCGGCACAAACTTACCTGTGGACCAATACCACCGGTGCTGCGTTCAACGACCCCGGGGCGTGGAGCCCGGTCGGCGGCCCGGGTGGAGCATCTGACACCGCGAATGTTGCCTTTAATGGCACGATCAATACATACCTCACCAGCAGTTTTTCGAATATTGGCTCTCTTACATGTGGCCCCGCCGCCTCGGGAAACGCCCTCATTCTCACCATTAACCTTAACGGCAATACGTTCGCTGGCCTTAGTGCCAACAATAGCAGCGGGTCGGGCTTCGTTTCCGGCCAGCAATCGGGCGGGACGAGCACTGTTTACTTCGCGTCGGGGACGGTCCTCGTCACCAACGTCGGCAGTGCCACCGGTGGACGGTTGACGGCCGGTCGCAATGGACCGGGAATCTTCTTTTTCACAAATTGTAATGTCGTTGCCGGCGCAATGATCATTGCGAACGGCACCGGCGCACCGGGCTCCAAAATCGTGGTGGCCGGCCCCAACGGTTCGTATTCAAATCTTTCCAATATTGCGATCGCCAACGCCGCAACCTTCGGTTGCGGTTTGGTAATTTCCAACTCGGCTTCGCTGACTGCAATGGGTTCTCTCAACGTGGGGAGTTCGTCCGGTTCGGGCAGAAACTTTCTTTTGGTGGATTCTGGCGGTCAACTCTTCATCCGGGGCGCCCAAGAGCCAAATGTAGGCGCGAACGGCTGTTCCAACAACACGGCGACGATTCAAGGCGGCAGTTTGTGGGACGTGGGCGGTCGACGCCTTTTCGTCGGCCAGGGAGGCGGGGTGGCGGTGAGCAATACGCTTCGGATTGGCACCAGCTCGCTCGTTAGCAACACCACCTTCGTGATTCTTACGGCAGGCAACACGCTGGATCTTCAGGGCGGCACCTTGTGGGTATCAGGCGCAGTCACCAATCCCGGCTTCTCCAGTGGCTTCGGCACCACGATCGGCAACACCATCATGGCGGCCGGCACGCTGACACCGGGCAACGGCTCCACGGTCGGGACGCTCGTTTACTCCAACAACCTGACACTTCTCTCCGGTTCAACGACCATTATGAAGTTGGACAAGGGGCAGGCCGGCAGCAACGACCTGGTCACCGTCGCGGGCACGATGACAGAGGCGGGGACATTGACGATCAATAATGTCGGCGCGCCGCTGGTGGGTGGGGACACTTTCCAACTTTTCACTGCGGGTACCACGGTCGGGAATTTCACCGTGACCAACCTGCCGCCGTTGACCGGCACCTTGATTTGGAACACCACACAACTGGGTTCCTCGGGCATCATCTCCGTCGTTCTTCCGCCCACGATCACGGACCCGGCTGTCCAAGCCGTTCTTGCTGGCACCGATGTCACCATCAGCACGGTGGCCACCGGAGTCCCCGCGCCTGTTTTGCAGTGGCAGTTGGGCGGCGTCAGCCTGATGGATGGACGCCACGGGGAATGGCTCCACGATTTCCGGCAGCGCCAGTAGCACGTTGACAATCCTAAACTCTCAAGTTGCGGACAGCGGCCAGTATTGCTTGATCGCCAGTAACTTCGCGGGTGCAGTGACCAACTGCATGACCTTGGAAGTTACCACCACTACGGCGGCACCCCTCGTCGGTGCTCTGCATGACCAGAACGTGATTTCACCGAACAGCGCGACTTTCTCGACCACGGTCGCCGGCATCCCGGCGCCCACTCTGCAATGGCAGGATAACGGCGCGGATATTCTGAATGAAACGAATGCCACGTTGGTCATCCCGGGCGTCACGTTCTCGCTGGATGGGCATCAGTATTGCCTCATTGCGAGCAACAGTGTTGGCACGGCGACGAACTGCGCATTACTCCATGTCGTCGTTCCGCCGCTCGTTCAAACGCAGCCACAGAATGTCACCGTAACGAACACGGCCAGCGCCACGTTCAGTGTCCTTTCCACCAATGGCGTGCCGGCACCGTCGTTCCAATGGTATTTCAACAACGTCGCCATCGGCGGCGCTACCAGTTCGAACTACACGATAGCCAGTGTCACGCCGGCCAACATGGGCAACTACTATGTCATTGTCGCCAACGTCATCGGATCGGCGACCAGCAGCAATGCAACGCTGACGGTCAATTCCACGATGAGTGCCGCGCTGACGCCGGCCAACAACGCGACGGCAGTGTGTTACGACACACCGTTGTATATGTCGTTTGATCGGGTGCCGACCGAACGGTTCCTCGGCAAGATCAACATCTACAACGTGACCAACCCCGCCACGCCCATCGATACAATTGACACCAGCATCGGCCTCCTGCAATCGCGGCCCGTCGCCAACGACTCCAATGGTGGTCCGTTCAACTTGTATCCGATCATCATTACGACCAATGTGGCCGCCATCTATCCGCATCTGGATGTGCTGAGTTCCAACCAGACGTATTTTGTCACGGTGGATCCCGGCACCTTCGCCGACGCTACTGGTGCCTTGTTTGCGGGCATCACAGCCGACCAACGCGTGGGTATTCACGACCAAACCGAACGGCCCGGCCAATCCGAACAATGTGACCGTGGCCTACGATGGCAGTGGCGACTTCTGCACCGTGCAGGGCGCGCTGGATTCTCTGCCCGTCAGCAACGACGTCCCCACGCTGGTCAACATCCGCAATGGCACGTACACGGAATTTGTCGACACGAGGTTCAAGAACAATGTCACATTCCGCGGCCAGAGCCGTACGGGCACCAAGATCCAGTATCTGAACAACAACACCAATAACGGCAGTACGCATAACCGCATGGCGTTCAAGGTGTACTCCAACGATATCGTGCTTGATAACCTGACACTCATCAACCTCACACCGCAAGGCGGCTCACAGGCCGAGGCGTTGATGCTTGAGTCGGGCGCGCTACGATTCATTCTGAACAATTCGGAAGTGGACAGCCGGCAGGACACGATCCTCGCCAACGGCGCGCCCCAGTCGCAGGGCTATTTCTACAACAGCCTGGTGCAGGGCAACTTCGACTATGTCTGGGGCGGCGGTGACTGCTACTTCACCAAGGACCAATTCCAGACCATTCCCACCGCCAGCAGTTATAACCTGACGGCATCACGCACCGATACCGGCACTGCCTTCGGCTCCCCCGGTGTTGGTCAATGGCCGGCTTGGGGAGCAAACCAGGTTACCAGTAATGGCCTGTCGTTTGTCCAATGCCTACTCACGCGATCCAGCTCGACTGTTAGCAACATCACGTTGGCGGATTCGAACGGAACCGCGAATGGTTTGGCGTCGTTCGTATTCTGCAGCTTTGATATCACGAACACGGCCACGGTTTTGGGCTACATCCCACCGGCGGCGGGTGTATTGAGCACCGAGTTGGTGTGGGAGTTTGGGAACAGCAACCTGAACAACTCGGCGTCGGTCACATTCGCCGGCGACATGGTGCTGACCAACGGCGATCTCGCGCCTGGCGGCAGCTAGCAACGCCGTTGTCTGGTTGTATGGCTGGACGCCGCTACTGTCCCCAAATATTATCACGAACCCGGTAGGCGCGACCGTGACCGCAGGCGCCTCCGTCACGTTCTCCGTGGTTGCCACTGGCATCCCGGATCCAACCTCTTACCAGTGGTACAAGGACGGCAATGCCCTCGCCGGCACGCCCAGCCCCACGTACTTCATCCCCGCCACGACGGGGAATGACAACGGCACATACAAGGTGGTCGTAGCGAACGATGCAGGTTCTGTTACCAGTGCGGATGCAATCCTGGTTGTGAACGGCACGGCTCCGACAGCCAGCTTCACGGCCAACCCGAGCACTGGTCCCGAGCCGTTGGCAGTGACCTTCACCGATACTTCCACCGGTTCGCAGCCGATTAGCCTGGCTTGGGATTTCGGTGACGGCTATACGGCCACTGCTGTGGGAGGCTCCAGTGTGGTGCACAACTACGCGGCTGGCACGTATACGGTGACGCTTGTCGCCAGCAATTACTACGGCACCAGCACCCTGGTTCAGCCCGGCCTCATTGTGGCGGTGAATGCCACGTTCGAAGCGTGGCAACTAGCGCACTTCGGCTGCACCAATTGCCCGGCGGCTGGACCCAGTGCGGATCCGGACGGCGACGGTGTGATCAACAATGATGAATTCCTGGCCGGTTTTGATCCGACCAACCCCGCAGCCTACGCCCACATTATCAGTGTCGTGACGCAGGGTAGTGACGTGAATGTCACATATCTGGGGGCCAATGGGGACGACACCTACGCGGGCGGTCCTGCGTCCAGAACCAACGTACTGGAGTTCACAACTGGTGCGGTCGACGGCAGCTACTCGAATAACTTCGTGAGCACCGGCCAGACCAATATCCTGAGCGGTGGCACCGGAGTCGGCGTGGTAACCAACATGATCGATATCGGCGGTGCGACCGGCGCGACGCGGTACTACCGAGTTCGAGTCCTTGCCCCGTAATTCAGGGCGGGAATTGACAAGGTAGCGGACCGGCTGTACTGATAGAGGTGGACGTTGAAACTCGACTAAGGGGTGTGTCCCCATGATGGGAACAGGGCTGATACTTCAAAGTCGGGATCTTCAACGGTGGCGCAGGCGATCAGTTACCGCCATCTCCAGTCTGGCATTGTTGTGCGCCCTCGGGCTTTATCCCGGGCTGGTCCAAGCCGACCCCGCGCTGCCGAGTATTCCCAGCCGATCTACCAACATTACCTTTTTCGGTGCGGTGGGCAACGGCTCCAGCAATAGCGCCGCCGCAATCAACAGTGCCATCACCGCCATAAATTCGCTGGGCGGCGGTACGGTCGAGGTGGCGGCAGTGGGCTCGCTGACCAATTACATGAGCGGCCCAATCACCATGAAGAGCAGCGTCAGCCTCCAGATCGACAGCGGCGCGAAGTTGCAGATGTTCGGGCTTAGCGTATGGACTAACATCAGCACGGCCAGCACACCGTTTATTCTCGGGAACAGCCTTCATGACGTCGAGATCAACGGGATGGGAACGACCAACGCGTCGGGAGTGCTCACCAACTCAGGGACCATTGACGGCAACGCCGGGTTTACCGTTGGAACGACCACGAATTGGTGGGGCCCCTCCGGGGGGAACAATCCATTGGCGACTCGGCCGAACTTTATCGAGTTCGATCACACGTCGAAAATTCTGATCCAGGGCGTGGCGCTCCAGAACCCGCCGACATTCCACATCATGGTGCACAACAACAATGGGAATTTGACGATACAAAACATCACGATTGCCACCGCATCGTCTTCTCCCAACACAGACGGGATTGATTTGGCCTCGACCAATGTTCTCATCCGTGGCTGCTCGATTAGCGATGGCGACGACAACATCCAGATCGGAAGCAGTTCGGCATTTGCGAACAACATCACCATCTCGAATTGCACCTTCGGGAGCGGGCATGGCTTGTCGATTGGCAGCCCCACCCAGGATGGCGTGAGCAACCTGCTGGTCAGCGGTTGCTGGTGGAACGGCACCGAGTACGGTCTCCACATAAAAACGTCCCGGGGCATCGGCGGGGTGATGCAGAATCTCACGTACCAGAATCTCCAAATGACCAACGTGAATTTCGTGGTCGCGTTTTATATGCATTACGACGAGATCGGGGCGCCATCGAGCAGCATCAACGTCACCCCATTTGCGGCTTCAACGGATTCGGTCCAAACGGCCACTGGCACCACCCCGATCTTCCGTAACATCACCATCACCAATGTGACGGCGATCGGGGTCGCCGGCAATATCGCGGGCATCATCTGGGGCTTGCCGGAGTCGCTCGTCTCCAACGTCACGCTGGACGGTGTGAACATTTCGCCCACAACCAAGACGTTCTGTATATATGACGCCCGGGGCATACAGATCATCGATTCAAACCTCACGGCTCCCAACAGCAGCACCAACACCCTGACGCTCTACAACGCGCAAGTCACCATCACCAACAGCGCGGCCAATGCCAATCTGGTGACGTTGGGCGGATTGGTAAAGCCGTTGACCAACAACGCGATGGCGTTTTTCAACGGACGAGCCACGATCACCGATACGAACATGCTTGGCACCGGTCCCATTACGCTGGGTGGCAGCACGCTGTCGTTCAGCCAAAGCGCGGTGATTTCCTCCAACACGCCTCTCACCGTCGTCAGCGCCAGCACGTTGACACCCTTTCGGGGCACGAACGTGTTCAGGGGCGCACTGAGCGGCCCAGGCCCGCTGGCACTCAATCTGACCAACAGTAACATCATGTTGGCGTTGCAGGGCGATTGCTCCGGTTTCACGGGAACCCTGGCAATCACCAATAATGGCACGCTGCGGTTTGATCAGGGTGCCAACGCGTGGGGCGACATGAATGGCGGATTTGATGCCGGCGCGTCGGGAACCATCAACAACCATTCGACGAACAACAGCATCAACATCTTTCTGGGCGCAGTTTCCGGGGGGTCGGGGACGACGTTGCGAGGGAGCGATCAGATTGGTCCGGGCGCGGACACGTACGTAATCGGCAACCTGAACTCGAACACCACGTTTGCGGGCACGATCACCGACGGAACCGGCGCCTCCTCGCCGCATACCGTGGCGGTGACGATGAATGGCAGTGGCAGTTTCACGCTTTCCGGCGCAAACACCTATAGCGGCGGCACGACGGTGAGCAACGGGACGTTGCTGGTCAACAATTCCGCGGGCAGCGGCACCGGCGTGGGTGCGGTCACCGTAATCAACGGCGCGATGCTGGGCGGCGGCGGCGTCATTGCCGGACCCGTCACTGTAAACGGAACCTTGTCGCCGGGCAACAGCCCGGGCACCTTAACGATCAGTAATAATCTGGTGATCAACGGCGGGGCGGTGTCGCTCTACAACTTGGGCACCAACAGCGATCTAACGGTGGTGAGCGGCAATCTGTTCTTGAGCGGCACGCTGGACGTCACCGATGCCGGCGGGTTCACCAATGCGACGTACCTGCTGTTTAGTTACGGCGGCGGGCTGACTTGGACCAACTTCAACTTCGGCTTCACGCCGCCGGGGTTCAGTTATGCGATTAACACCAACACGGCGGGGCAGGTGAAACTGGTGGTCACACCCTACTACCCACCGTTTGTCGCCTGGCAGTTGCAGTACTTCGGCTGCAGTAACTGTGCGCAGGCGGCGGCCAGTGCCGATCCCGACGGGGACGGCCAGAACAACCTGACGGAGTTTCTGGCGGGCACCGACCCCACCAACAGCGCTTCTTCCTGGGTCATGCAGGCCAGCCCGACCCTTGGTCTGGTGCCGATGTTGGTCAATTTCAGTGAGAACTCGACGGGCGCGGACATTACCAATCGGCTGTGGGATTTTGGGGACGGGAGCGTCGGGAGCGGAAGCAATCCCAGCCACACCTACACCAACGCCGGGACGTTCTCGATCAGTTTGACAATCTTCAATGAGAACGGCACGGCGAGCCTGGTGGCAACCAACCTGATCACGGTGGCGCCATTCGCCACCTGGACGAATGCGAATGCCAGCGGCAACTGGTCGGATGCCACGAGTTGGGATCCGACGGTCGTTCCCGATTTGGGCGGCAGCGTGGTATTTGCCGATGCGGGAGCGACGGCGGTGGTGGATAATGTCAGTCGCAGCGTCGGCAATATCACGTTTGATGCGACGAATGGGTTCACAGTCACGGCTTCCGGTGGGGCCGGGCTGACGATCAGCGACGGGATCGCGGTGACGACCAATTTCAGCTACACACTGGCGGCGCCGGTGGTGCTGGGGGGGGCCAACCTCTGGTTGGTGAGCAGCAACGGCAGTTTGCAGGTGAGCGGTCCAGTCAGCGGGACGAACTCGATCATCGAGTGCGGCGGCGGGATGTTGATTCTGAGCGGTACCAACAGCTACAACGGCTCCACGACAGTCAGTAACGGCACGCTGCAGGTCAGCGGGGACGGGCAGATCACCAATAGCCCGGTTATATTCCTTGCCAGCGGGGCGACGCTGGATGTCAGCGGGCACACCGGGGGGAGTATGACACTGGTCAGCGGCCAGAGCCTGATGGGCAACGGCGCGATCCATGGCGATTTGATTTTGGCGGACGGTGCGACGTTGTCTCCGGGCAATTCGTCGGTGGGCACATTGACGTTTCTGAACGATCTGGTGCTCAGCAATGCGGCAGTGCTGCAGTATGGTCTGGGGGCCGTTAGCGATCTGAGCGTGATCAGCAGCAATCTGACGTTGGGTGGCACGCTCAACGTCAGCGACGCGGGCGGGTTTAGCACCGGGGTGTACACACTGATGACCTACGGGGGCGTGTTGACGGATAACGGTGTGAACATCGGCACGGCGCCTCCTGGACTTGTGTACACGATCGACACCAACACCGTCGGTCAAGTCAAGTTGGATGTGATGCTGCCGCCGACCACCGTCAACATGGTGGCGGCGGATCTGCAGGACGGATCGGGTAATCTGGCACCCTCCAACAGCGTGGCCGTGCTGGTGGCCGATACGGGCAACAACGGGTTTGCGAACCCGCAGCCCGATTTTGCGTTGAGCATCGGCGCCGTCTGGGGGGCGGACGACGTGGTGGTTGGTTTGTGGGACTTGGGAGACTCGGTGAACTGTTCGGGCAATGACGGGGGTGCGTTGTGCGCCCAGACAATCGTGAACTACCTGGGCGGAGTCGCCCCGGGCCAGACACTGAAACTGTACTGGTTCCCGTCGCTGACGCTGTCTTCCAACACACTGGGGGTGACCACCTACGGCGGATATACTGACCAGGTCGGCATCGATGGCAGCGACGTGTGGCAGATGCCTGTGGGTGGAAGCACGTTGAATTTGCTGTTTCTTACCGACCCCTATGGATCGAACCCCAGGACGACCGGTCAGGGAACCCTGAGCACTGCTGGTACGGCTCCCTTGGCCAGTTTCACAGCCAGTCCGACCAGTGGCGCGGCGCCGTTGACGGTGACCTTCAGCGATACCTCCAGTGGGTCGTTACCGCTCAGTCTGTCCTGGGATTTGGGGGACAGCACCACGATCAGCACGGCGGGCGGGGCCATCTTCCCGCACACATATTCGGTCGGCACCTACACCGTGACGCTGATCGCGAGCAATCTCGTGGGCACCGGGCATGCTCGTGTCGAACAATCTGATCACGGTGGTCACCCCATTGCAGGCGTGGCAGATGCAGTACTTCGGCTGCACCAACTGCCCGCAGGCAGCGCCGGATGCCGATCCGCTTGGTAAAGGGATCAGCAATACCAACGAGTTCCTCGCAGGCTTCAACCCGACCAGTGCCGCGGCCTATCCCCACGTCATTAGCATCGTGAAGTCGGGTGCCAATATGAACGTGACGTATCTGGGGGCCAACGGTGATAGCACCTGGTCGCCCGGCGTCGCGTCGCGCACCAACGTGCTGGAGTTCTCATCTGGTGCGGCCAATGGCAGCTACACGAATAACTTCGCGAGCACCGGCCAGACCAATATTCTTAGTGGCGGCACCGGCTTGGGCACGATCACTACCGCAGTGGATACGGGTGGCGCGACCGGCGCGACACGGTACTACCGAATCCGTGTCATAGCGCCGTAACGTGACGGTCACACCGGCCCACGCCAGCGGATGCGTCGGCGCTACGAATCGTCTCGATGGTCCGTCAGACCACGGACGTGGTGATCGCCTGGACAACGGGCAGGGGATTCACCAACGCGGTGCAGGCGACCGCTGGCACCGTGAGCGGCGGCTACGCCGCCAACAACTTCGTGGACATCAGCGGACCGATCTCGATCCCGGGCAGCGGAGGCACGACGACCAACTATGTCGATGGCGGTGGCGCGACGAATAGCCCGTCCCGCTATTATCGTATCCGGCTAGTTCCCTAGAGTGGAAAAAGAGTGAGATTTGGCGCGATTTCGGTTATTCAAGAGATTAGTCGTAGCGGCAAGCGCGACCCGACGGAAGCGTGCAAAACAGGACACGGAAATAGCGTGAAACGAAAGACTTGCATAGCATTCACCATCCTTGCCCTGGTGTGTATCGGTTCGTCGCAATCACCGGCTCAGTTGCTGAAGGTTGATGTCAACACGGTCAATCAATCCGGCGCTCAATACACAGCGCCGGGGTATGCGCCCTGGTACAACATAAGCAATCAAAAGGCGACGCAGACATTTACCAATGCCGCCGGCGGCATCATCTCCTGCACGGTTTCACAGACAGTCCCTGCCTTCGGAACAGCCAGCACTGACCTGAAAGCGAATTGGGGGAACAAGGATGGAACGACTACGGCGGGCAACTACCCGCTGTCGTTCGACGGTGTTTGGACACACAATGCTACCGCCGATATCCCTTACACCAATGGCGGCGCGTTCTGCTTAATCATCTCCAATCTTTCCGCGGGTACGCACATGATGACCACGTATCACAACGACGTTTACGGCAACCACGTCAATTCGTCCTGGCACGGCACGAATCATTTCATGAGCGGTTGCGTGATCAGTGTTGACGGCGTTCCGGTGTTGACCAATACGCCCTCCTATTACGCCACCAATGACAGCAAGTGCGGCTTCGCCTATTTTTCGGTCGACGCCGCTGCTGGAGTGCCCGTGGTGATCAATTTTGATCCCGACCACACCAGCACGAACAATCTGGACTTCGTCATCCTCAACGGCTTTGTGATCGACAGCGCCACGGCCCCGGGCACCACGGCCATCGAGCCTGTTCCCAGCGACGGCGACGAGCACGTGTTTGCCAATAACGACGACCCTGTTCCCGGCTCAGCGGGCGCAGGCTATGCCACGCTCAGTTGGACCCCGTCGCAATTTGCGGTTACGAACGATGTTTACTTCGGAACGAGCAGCAATGGTGTCGACATCGCCACCCGCGCCTCGCCGGAGTTCATGGGTAGCCAGACGACGAATGCCTGGAACACGGCGACCAACCTCGACAGCGCCTTGACGTACTATTGGCGCGTCGACGAAGTGGACTCGACCAACGGCGTCTTCAAAGGCGATGTTTGGCGGTTCCGCACCCGTCATCTCGCGTTTCCGGGCGCGGAAGGCTACGGGCGGTTTGCCCGCGGCGGGCGCGGCGGGGTGGTGATCGAGGTGACCAACACCAACGATTACGACAGCAGCATGGGCGAGGCGGTCATCCCGGGCAGCTACCGGGCAGCGATAGAAGCCACTGGACCGCGAACGGTTGTCTTCCGTGTTTCCGGGTTGATCAAGCTCAAGGCCCCATGTGTGATCAACAGCACCAACGGTTATCTCACCATCGCCGGCCAGACTGCGCCGGGCGATGGCATCTGCCTGAGCCAATGGCGGGCGGGTTTGACGAGTTGCTCCGACGTGATTATGCGCTATATCCGGCTCCGGCTTGGCGATGCCAGCCAGGAGGCGATGGACGGGATCGGGCTGGGCAATTCCAACAATTCCATCATGGACCACAACACGATCAGTTGGACAATCGACGAGGGCAGCAGTTCGCGCCAGAGCGGGGCGGTCGGCAGCGGCTCGGCCAACATCACCTTCCAGCACAACATCATTTCGGAGGCGCTGGATTATTCGTATCATTACGACGACGTGGGGCGGGCCCAACTCGGCTGCACCGACTGCTATCAGCCGCATGCCTTCGCGGCCTCGATCAGCGGCGAGATTGCCAGCTACCACCACAACCTCATTGCCCATTGCACACAACGCAACTGGAGCCTGGCCGGGGGACTCGATCAAAGCAGCCACTACGCGGGGTCCGTCGATATCCGCAACAACGTCGTGTACAACTGGACGGATAAGACGACCGACGGCGGTGTGGCGCGGGCCAACTACGTGAACAACTATTACAAGCCGCTGACGGGAAACCCATACAAAGTGTGGTTGCTCCAACTGGACGCGATCGATTTCACCCGAGGGGCCCCGCAGTATTACATGACGGGCAACGTCATGGAGGGGAAGAATTACGACACCAACAACTGGCAGTATGGCAACAGCTCCGCCGTCAGCCTCAAGTACAATGACACCAATGCGTTGAATCAGGTGCGCGTCAATTCGGAGATTTACCCGTCTTACGTAACGACCCAGACTGCTCACGATGCGCTGAAGTACGTGTTGTCGGATGTTGGGTGCAATTTGCCCGGGCCTGACGTGATCGATCAACGGGTTGTCCGGGAAGTTCGCGACGGCACCTGGCACTATATCGGTACCAACGGCCCCGACTACACGATCAACGGCGTGGTCCAGGGCACAAACGCGGGCCCCAACTACGCCGGCTTCATCGACACACAGACCGACGTGCACGACGTCGCCACCAATGCGCCGAATTATCCCTGGCCGACCTATAACACCTACAACGTCGATGTAGATTCCGATCACGACGGCCTGCCCGATTGGTGGGAAATTATTCACGGAACCAACCCCAACTCGGCTCCGGGCGATTTCTCCGACAGCAACGCCGACCCGGATGGTGACGGGTACTCGAACCTGGAGGATTACCTGAACTGGCTGGCCGCGCCGCACGGGACTTGTACGCAGGATTCGTATCTGGACGTTGACCTGAGCCAGCTTACCATCGGATTCACCAACCAGCCTGTCTACTCGGTGTTCAACCCGACGAACGGGACAGTTGCCGTACTTGCTGACAACATAACGGCGCGCTTCACACCGGTCAACAGCGGCTTGGCCGGTTTCAGCTTCGCAGTCATCGATGCCGACGGCAGCACGCTCACCAATACGGTCGGGGTGCACGTGACGCCGTCGGTTGCGCCTCCGCTGACGGCGTTCCAGCAATGGCAGATTCTGTACTTTGGTTCCACGAACAATCCCGCCGCTGATCCCTCCGCTGACCCGGACGGTGATGGCCAGAACAACCTTGCGGAATTCCTGTCCGGCACGAACCCGACCAACGGTCAGTCCGCCTTGCGGATCATCTCGGCGGTGCGTCAGACCACGGACGTGGTGATCACCTGGACAACGGCAGGGGGATTCACCAACGCGGTGCAGGCGACCGCTGGCAACGGGAGCGGCGGCTACACCACCAACAACTTCGCGGACATCAGCGGACCGATCCCGATCCCGGGCAGCGGAGACGCGACGGCCAACTACGTGGATGGCGGTGGCGCGACGAATAGCCCGTCCCGCTACTACCGTATTCGGCTGGTGCCGTAGCCGGATGGCTTTCGGGCTTCACAGACGCCGACAGGCCATATATCATTCGCGCGTGGGCGGGAAGGTTGATCGAACCGAAAGACTTGGGAGGCCGTCTCGGGGTGTGTCACACTGCCGGGAGCAGTTTCCCAAGACACCAAAAACGCAACACTTGTCATGAAGATGAACACACAAACCAAATCATTCAGATTTCTCGCGATACTCGTGGCCGCGGCCGGGTTGGCGTTTGTCAACAGTGCGACGGCGCTGACGGTGGTCCAGAGTGGATCCTTTAACGTGCTCAACTTTGGCGCGTCGCCGAACGGCGAAACGAAGTGCACCGAGGCGATCGCGAAGGCCATTGAGGCCGCGGAGTCCAAGGGAGGCGGGACGATTTATTTCCCGGCAGGCACGTATTTGACCGGCCCGATTCATTTGCAAAGCCATATCACACTGAACCTGGACGCGGGCGCGACGCTGAAGTTCAGCACAAACTTCGATGATTACCTGCCGATGGTGCCATCACGCTGGGAAGGAATCACGGTGACGAATTTCTCGCCACTGATCTACGCCTATCACGCGGAGAACATCGCGATTGTCGGACGCGGCACGCTGGACGGGCAGGGGAAGGCGTGGTGGGATTTTTACAGTAAAGTCCGACGCGGGGACAGCAAGGAACGAAGCAAGTGGCAGGAGGAGTTTGCCCGCTTGAACCAGGACCGGATCGCCGAGGCAAACTACGGCCAGCTTAACAACGGGTTCCTGCGTCCGCCATTTATCCAGCCGTATGAATGCAGCAACGTGCTGGTCGAAGGCGTCACGATCCTGAACTCGCCGTTTTGGAACGTAACGCCCGTCTTCTGCGAGAATGTGAACGTCCGCGGCGTCACGATCATCAGCCCCTCCATATCTCCCAACACGGACGGCGTGAATCCCGATTCCTGCCGCAATATCCGGATCTCCGATTGTTACATCAGCACGGGCGACGATTGCATCACCATCAAATCGGGCCGGGACGCGGACGGGCGACGCATGGGGCGGCCCCTGGAGAACTGCACCGTCGTCAATTGCACCCTGCTGCGCGGTCACGGTGTGTCCATCGGCAGCGAGATGTCCGGCGGCGTGAAGAACATTACGATAGCCAACTGCGTGTTCGACGGCACGGATTACGGCATCCGCATCAAATCCACCCGTGGCCGTGGCGGAGTGATCGAGGATGTTCGCATCAGCAACCTGGTGATGCGCAACATCGTCAAGGACGCGGTGTTATTGACAACGTTCTACACGAAGACCGAGCCGGAACCGGTGTCGGAACGCACGCCGATCTTCCGCAACATTCATTTCAGTGGCATTACCGGCGATGCGAAAGGCGCCGGCGAGCTGACCGGGTTGCCGGAAATGCCCATTGAGGGGGTCACGTTCAGACGACATCCAACTTGACGCCAAGACCGGTTTCACGGTGAAGGACGCCAAGGGAATCGAATTCCACCGGGTTACGGTCAACACCGAGAGCGGGACAGCGGTCACGGCCAGCGCGACGGACGGATTGGAAATCGACGGCGTCAAGACCACGAAGCCGCACGCGGGTGCGCCGGTGATTCAACTCGACAAGGTGAAGAACGTATTTGTGCACGGTTGCTTCGCCGCGCCGGGAACGGAAACGTTCTTGCGCGTGGACGAGAGTTCGGCGGACAACGTGACCCTGGACGGCAACAATTTGAAGCAGGCCAAGACAGCGGTGGAAAAGGGCGGCAGCACAGGCGCGACCCCATGAGCGCAGCTTCTTTGAATCACAGTTCGGCGGGACAGGACACGTCTCGCACCTCCGAAAAGGATTCGCGAGCAGGCGACGTGGCTACACCGGGGTGCGGGGTGCGGCGGGTTTTGTCACTGGCGCTCATCGTTTTGGGTATGGGCACCGGCAGGCTGGCGGCGGAAACGAATCTGTATGTGTCGGCTGACGGGAGCAACGAGTTCAAGACGGTGCAGGCAGCGATCAACGCCACGCCGCAGACGGCGTGCTCCACCAACCACTGCATCGTTCACATCAAGCCGGGCATCTACAAGGAATTGATCTATGTCCAACGCGAGAAACATTTCGTTTCTCTCGTGGGTGAGGACGCTGAGAAGACGGTGGTGACGTTCAACCTGAACGCGAGAATGCCCGCCGCCGACGGCAAGCCGATGAGCACGTACCGCACGCCCACGGCGGTGATTGACGCGGACGATTTCACCGTGGAGAACCTCACGTTCGAGAATTCCGCCGGTCCCGTTGGCCAGGCGCTGGCGATCCGCGTGGACGGCGATCGGGTGGCCTTTCGCAACTGCCGGTTCCTCGGCTGTCACGACACGGTGTTTCTGGATCGGGGCCGTCAATACTTTGAAGGATGTTATATTGCGGGGCACGTTGATTTTATTTTCGGCGGCGCGACGGCCTTTTTTGAAAAGTGTCACATCCATTGCCTGACGAACGGGTACATCGCCGCCGCCTCGACGCCGGAACAGGAACCCTTCGGCTTCGTTTTCTCGAACTGCAAGATCACCGGGGAATCCGGCGCAAGAACCTACCTGGGCCGGCCGTGGCGTCAGTTCTCCAGCGTGACGTATTTGAATACCGAGATGTCCGAGGTCGTCACCAACGTTGGTTGGAACAATTGGAAAGATCCCTCCCGCGAGAAGACGGTGCGGTACTCGGAATTCAACAGCACCGGCCCCGGCGCAAATCCAAAGGCGCGCGTCCCGTGGGCGCGGCAGTTGACGGCAGCCGAGGCGAAAGCCATTACGCCGCAGAAGGTGCTCGGCGGTCCGGATGGGTGGAACCCCGCAGGTTCCCACTGATGGGTTGTGGCGCGGCGACTCTGACGCCACAGTAGCTTCTCCCGGGGAATCGACGGCCTTCACGACTTCTTACGTTACGCTCGCTCGCGCCCGCTCGGCGCGGCTTGAAATCTCGGAGGGGCGGGGATAGGCCGCGATTAAGTGCCGGTAAGGGACAGTGGAATTGTGCAAGGAAGAGGGTGGGGCAGGGGTGGGGCGGGGGGGCAGCACGGCGACAGAGCGCCGTGGCTACAAGGGCGGGGGAGAGCGACGGCAGCGGCGGGATACCTAAACGACAGGCATCCCGCCCTACAATTAGGAAGGAACGGCGGCAACTCCGAAAAGGATTCGAGGTAAACCCACGCTACACCGGCGGGAATGAGTATCGTAAATTGATATTTTTGCTGGACGGGGTGGGGTGGGGCGGGTATAATGGCGACAGTTGTTTGAAATAGGAGTTGGGAAGAAGGCACGGACGCAGCATCGGAAAGTCCCCTCACCTTAATCCTCTCCCCCAAAGGGGCGAGGAGACGGCCCCGAAAAGGATTCGGGGCAGACACCAACGCTACACCGGACCGGCTCACAGAAGCTCAGGGCGGCCGAGACGGCTCCGTACACGTCACGCGAGCAGGCCGCTACTACAGTTCTGGCGTCGGGTTGGGAGGGGGAGGCTTCTACTAGGGTGCTTTTTCCAAAACGAAGCCAAGTTGAAAATACGCAAGTATCTGGTGATGCAGTCCTTATACAAAACGGAAGGTAGGTTTTAGCGAAGAAAACGAACCCATATCGGGGTATTTTGGGGTGGAAAATGGGTTTGTTTTGGCAAAGACGAAGCCAAGAATGGGCGGACGCAAGATCGGTCAGGGTATGCCGCAAGTGATTCTGGAACAGGAGTTTAGCGGTTTGCCGTATCTATTCGGATTGAACAAGGAGCCGGTTTATGCGTCAGTTAAGAGAGACGGGAGGCTGTAACGTGAACGCGGAATACTCCGTCTTGCTAATTGGAAAGGTAAACATGAAACGTCATTCTGTTGGTTCGGCAGTTGTGGCTGCGGGGCTTGTTTTGGCGGTGGGATGTTACACACCCGAGGGGCGTCCCGACCGGACGGCTTCCGGGGCGCTGGCGGGTGGCGCGATCGGCGCGGGCACGGGAGCAATCATCGGCAGCGCGAGCCATCATGCGGGCGAAGGCGCGTTGATCGGCGGGGCGATCGGCGCCCTGACCGGAGGGATCATCGGTAATTCCATGGATCAGGCGCAGCGTGAGCGGGTGCGCCAGGAGGCGCCCGAGACGTGGCAACGTGTCGAGCAAGGCCAGCCTCTGGGGGTTGCGGACATCAAGGCGTTGGCAAAAGCGGATGTCAGCGACGAGGTGATCATCAGCCAGATTCGCAATTCGCATGTGGCGTATCACCTGAGCACGGCGGAGATCATCGACTTGAAGGATGCGGGCGTGAGCGAGAAGGTGATTGATTTCATGATCAACACGGCAAGCTACGGTTCGGCACCGCCGCCACCGCCGGCTGTGACGGAAGACGTGCAAGCGGTGGAAGTGGCCCAACCTCCGCCGCCGCCGGTGGTGGAAGAAATCTACCCGGCGCCGGGACCGGGCTATGTGTGGGTCGGGGGTTCGTGGGGATGGTACGGCGGGCGATGGGTGTGGGTGCGAGGCCACTACGCGTGGCCGCCGCATCGCCGCGCGGTTTGGGTCGGCGGATACTGGGAGCGTCGAGGCGGCAGCGGCGTATGGATCAGCGGCCACTGGAGATAATGGCCATTGGTAAATCCGGATGTTTGAAGACTGTCGTGACCCGGGATCGCGGCGGCGTGTTCTTTGATATCGCTCTGGAAACCTTGACTTGTGAGCGCCTGTGTTCTATAAGCGCAGTAATGCGCAGGCGCTGGCAATGAACCCACGAAAAGTCCTGGTGGTCGATGACGATCCGGGAATGCTGGAGGTTCTCCGAAGCATTCTTGCGATCGAACACGTCGAGATTCATGAGGCGAACGACGGCAAGGACGCCCTTCAGAAGACGCTCGCGTTGAATCCTGATCTGATCCTTTTGGACATTGGCCTGCCGAAGTTGAACGGGCTGACGTTGTGCAAGGCGATTCGAGCCGGCAAAGAGACCAAGAATATTCCGATCATCATCGTCACATCGTTCACCGCCCCCGGGCGGCTGGAGGAATGCATGGAGGCCGGCGCGGATGATTTTGTGGGGAAGCCGTTCCGGATGGAGGATTTGTTGATCCGCGTTCGGGCCATGTTCAAGACGGCGCACGTCACCAACCACGTGGAACGTTTGAACCAGTACATCCTCGCGGTGCGCGACCTGCGCGAGCATACCGACGGCAATTTAAAGCCGTAGAATCTTCGCAGCGCCTGTTTCGGCAAATCGACGGGGCGTGAAGCCAGAGATCGCCCGCTTCTTTCAATCCGCGGGGGGAGACCGTCTTGCCCAAGAACAAGTTGAGGATCCGGCGACCAGACGCCCCGAGGAGTCTAGCGAGAGGCGACGACGCTGGCCAACGCCGATTGCAGGCCCGCGATGGTCACGGGTTTGGCGAGGACAAGATCGACCCCGGCCGGTTTTTCGCCCGCGGCTTGCATCATGTTGCCGAAGCCAGTGAGCAGGATGACAGGCATTTTGGGATTGAGCAGTTTGATGGTGGCGGCCACCTGGTCGCCGCTCATGCCCGGCATCGCGCGGTCCAGGAGCACGACGTCAAACTCGGCGCTTCGGAATTTCTCGAGTCCTTCTTTCCCATTGATGGCGGTCGTCACGGTGTGACCGTCCCCGACGAGATATTCACGGAGTATCTGGCGCACGGTGTCCTGATCATCGGCGAGCAGCACGCGCAAGGGTCGAATGGCGTGCGGCGTGGAGTCGGTTTCCGTCGCCGTTGGCGATTCGATTTTGACGGGCAGGGAAAGTATGAACGTGGTGCCGCGACCGGGAGCGGTCTGGATATCGATCGTGCCTTTGTGGCGCTGGAGGATGCCGTAAACCATGGACAGGCCGAGACCCGTGCCGTGGTCTCCCTTCGTGGTGAAGAACGGCTCCAGGCACCGTCGGCGCACGTCCTCGGTCATCCCCGTGCCCGTATCGGCGACCTCCAAAATCACGTGCGAGTTTTGGGAGTGAGTGCGCAGCGTGATGATACCGCCCTGTGGCATGGCGTCCACGGCGTTGAAGATAAGATTGGTAAGGGCTTCGCGCAGGTCCGACGCGCTACCGGTGATGGTGGGGATCGTGCCCAACTCGGTGACCGCATGGATTGCGATGCCATTGGCCTCGGCTTGGTTTTTCCACTTCGGCTGCGTGAAGGAAATGGCCTGCTGGACAATCTGGTTGAGACTGACCGGCGTGAACACCTCGCCGTCCTCACGGCGACGGTAAAACTCGCGGAGTCGATTCACCACATTGCCCGCGTCGTGCGCGGCGGTATTCATCATCTGCAAGTAGCGGAGGGTCTTCTCCTTGTCGGCGAGGGTCTCAGGACGCTGACACAGGAGTTCGCTGAAGCCGAGAATGGCGGCGAGCGCGTTGTTGAAATCGTGGGCGATGCCGCTGGCCATTGTGCCGAGCGCGCCGAGCCGCTCCCGTTGGATGACCTGTTGTTGGGCGGCCTTGAGTTCATCCAATGCGTGTTCGAGGCTCCGTTTGCTTTCGCGCAGATCGTTTTCCGCCTGCTTGCGCACAGTGACGTCTTCGATGCTGCCGACAAAACCCATCGGCAAGCCGTCGTCGGAACGCAGAGGAGCGGAACGGATATGGACAGTACGGATGGTGCCATCGCGCCGTTGGACGCGTGCCTCATGAGAGTATTCGCCCTCGGCGGATTTGACATAGTCAGACCATCTCTGCAACGCGGCGGCGCGATCGTCCGGATGAACAAAGTCGGCCCACCCATAGTCCATGCTCTCCATCAGGGAGAACCCAAAAATCTCGCGGCAACGGGGATTGACGTAGGTGCAGCCACCGTTGATGTCGGTCAGATAAATGCCGAGAGGCGAGCTGGCGCTGAGCGAGCGGAACGTTTCTTCGCTCTCACGAAGAGACCGTTCCGTCTCCTTGCGGTGTGTAATGTCCTGCTTGATGGCGATGAAGTGGGTGACTTCGCCGCGCTCGTCGCACACGGGCGTGACCGTCATTTCTTCGTGGTAGAGACTGCCGTCCTTGCGGCGGTTGATCATGTCGCCGTGCCACACGCGGCCGGAAGCCACGGTGTGCCAGAGATCGCGGTAGAAACTCTCATCGTGCCGACCCGACTTCATAAGGCGTGGGTTTTGACCGATGACTTCCGCGGCAGGATAACCCGTCAGCTTTGTAAAGGCCGGGTTGACCCACAGAATGGTACCGCTACGGTCGGTGATGATGATGCCGTTCGCAGCGGCCAGGAGAGCCATGCTCTGCAGGCGAAGGCGTTCTTCGGCCTGTTTGCGTTCCGTGATGTCCTGGAAGATGGCGGCGAACTGACAGCGTTTCGAGCTGAAAGCGACCACTTCGAAATGTTTATCCAGCGCCCGGAAGTAGTTCTCGAATCTTGCCGGCGTGCCGGTGAGGGCAACCTGGCCGTAGGCATCGATCCAATACTCCTCGATTTGGGGGAAGAGTTCGCGCGCGGTCTTGCCGAGCGCCTGGCTGCGCGTGAGGCCCAGAATCTTCTCAAATGCGGCGTTGACTTCCAGATAACGGAAATCGCGGGGCTTGCCATCCCTATCGCAGATGATTTCACACAAGGCAAACCCTTCCAACATCGACTCGAACAAGCCGCGGTACTGCTGTTCACTGGCGCGCAGCGCTCCTTCCATTCTCTTACGCTCGGTGATGTCGCGCGAATTGACGATCACGCCCCGAACGGCAGGGTCGTCCAGCAAGTTTTTGCCGATGCCTTCGAACGTGCGCCACGAACGGTCCTTATGGCGAAAGCGGAATTCACAGGAGGTGGTGCGACCATCCTGGCTGAGTTCCTGGGTGAAGATCTCCTGAATCGCTCCCACGTCATCCGGATGAATGAACTCGAAAGCATTGCACCCAACCAACTCTTCGGGCCTGTAGCCGAGGACACGTTCAATCGACGGACTTTCATAACGGATTTTTCCGTTCGGCTCCAAGATCGAGATGATGTCGGAGGCATTCTCAATCAAGGAACGGAAATACGCCTCGTTTTGGACGGTGCGATTTGCCGTTTCTTGGGAGGTTTTGACACAACCCACATTCATGCATGCAGATATGGTGCAACTGGCGTGCCATGTGAGACCCAGTCTTCCTGTTCATTACGAGGATGTTACAAAGGAAGCTCGCCGAGGGCCAACACATGCTGCTCGATGGATTTGCTGCGCATAGATATCCAGCACTTTGCGAATCCTGCCTCCCATTTCGAGGATGATCACGTCGGAGCAGTTACTGGATACCCCGGTTCTGGCGTTGATCCGCTTGGTGGAGCGCGTCCTAGCCGTTGGTGGCTTCAATCACGATATCGGATTGACCATAGGTGAATTGTGAAACTGAGCGTTGCCACTCATCGGCCAGAGAAAACGATTCGCATCGGCGGGCCGATTTCGCTATTGTCGCAATGTGATATGGTTGCTGTACACAATGTTGTATTCGGTGGGCTTCGTCCTGCTCAGCCCGATGTTCCTGTACAAGATGTGGAAGCGGGGCAAGTATCGCGAGAACTTCTGGCAGCGTTTCGGCTTTTACTCGGAAGATTTGCGGAAGCAGCTCGCCGAAAAGAAGGAGCGACGCTGCTGGATTCAAGCGGTGAGCGTTGGCGAGGTGAATGTCGCGCTCCTGTTCATTGGCGCGCTGCAGCGGAAGTTTCCCGATTTGCGCATCATCGTAACCACGACGACCTCGACGGGGTACACGCTGGCCTACGAACGTCTGCCGCAGGAAGTCGAGCTACTCTACTTTCCGCAGGATTTCCCGTGGTCCATCCGTCGCGCATACGATCTGATCCGACCGGATTTCATCGTTCTCATGGAATCCGAGTTGTGGCCGAACCACATCTGGGCCGGCGCACGCCGCGGGGTTCCTCTCTTTCTGGTGAACGGCCGCATGTCGCCCCGTTCCGAGCGCGGCTACAAGCGGCTCGGCTGGCTCTCCCGCCAGGTCTTTAACAAACTCTCGCTAGTCTGCGCGCAGAGCCAGGAGGACGCAGACAATTTCGTCGCTATCGGCGTGCCAACTGACCGCGTCCATATGGCCGGCAACATGAAATATGACGTGTCCATGCCGCATGCCGACGCGCAATTGATTGATCCCGTCCAATTGCTCAAACAGATCGGCGTCTCTCCCGCGCAACCGATTCTCATCGCGGGCAGCACGCATCCCGGCGAAGAGGAAATTCTGCTCGACCTGTTCGCTGATCTCCGTGGAAAACATCCGCGCCTGTTTCTGATCCTCGTGCCGCGACACGTCGAACGCACGCGCGAGGTCGTCGAGGTGGCGAAACGCAAGCAAGTCAAATTCATCCTGCGTTCCGACATCAGTCCGCACCTCGAACAAACCGCCAAGCCCTACGATTGCCTCATCGTCAATACCACGGGCGAACTCAAATGGTTCTACAAGGTCGCCACCGTCATCTTTGTCGGCAAGAGCCTCGTCGGGCAGGGGGGGCAAAACATCGTCGAAGCCGCCGCCAGCGGCCATCCCGTCGTCTTCGGCCCGAACATGCAAAACTTCCGTGCCATTGCCCGTCAGTTCGTAACGGAAGGCGCGTGCATTCAGGTGCAAGACGCCGACGGCTTGCGCCGCGCCGTGCAGACACTCTTGGAAGACACCAATCACCGTCAAACAATCGTGATCGCAGCCCGTCGCGTCATCCAATCCAACGTCGGTTCCACCAGGCGTTCCGTCGAACTCATTACCCGGGCTCTGTCCGCGGGCCAATCGTCCTGACGCTTGGAGCCGTCGTGGCCGGGCCTCGTGCGATGGGAAGGCGTTGATGAAACTGCGGGGATCAACATTGGTCTCTGCTCTCTTTTGTTCCGTTGATTGAGCTGCTTTGTCTGTCGGGTCCATTGCCTTGCCAACATTGCGTTTGCGGACGGGATGTTTTCTGGCATGATGGGCTCATGCGCTGCTTTTCGCTTTTGTTTCTCGCGCTGACATTCTCCTTCAGTTCGTTCGCGCGCGAAAACCTGCTGCTCGACTCGGGTTGGCGGTTCAAACTGGGCGAAGCCGATGGAGCGGCAACTGCCCGGTTCAAGGACAATCTCTGGCAACCGGTTTCGATTCCGCACAACTGGGGTTGGGAAGACGCGCAGCAAGGGAGAGAATATTACCAGGGACCGGGGTGGTATCGGCGCGAGCTGGACATTGGGGCCGCGGAAACCGGTAAACGATATTTCCTGCGATTCGAAGCGGCGGGTTCGGTGGCGGATGTCTATCTCAATGGAAAGCCGATCGGCCAACATCGTGGTGCGTTCGGCGCGTTTTGTTTTGAAATCACGGAGGATCTGTCGTCAAGCGGCACGAATCTGCTCGCTGTCCGCGTGAGCAACGCACCGGAACCGGACGTCGCGCCGTTGAGCGGGGACTTTCCCGTGTACGGCGGGCTGTATCGTTCGGTGCATCTCCTGGTAACGGACGAGGAAACGTTTGCGTCCACGGATCATGGTTCGCCCGGCGTCGCGTGGCTGGAAACGAGTCTCGCAGAAACACAGGCGGTGCTGGACGTGATCGCGCAAATCTCCAATGGCACGAACCGGCGGTCACCCCTGACGTTTGTCGCCAGCGTGCTCGACGCGAACGGCCATCGCGTGGCGGGCAGTGAGGAGCAAATACTGCCGGCGACGAACATGATCGCGCCGTATTCCTTGCGCGTGGTCGTGCCCCGGCCGCATTTGTGGAACGGACGCCAGGACCCCTATCTGTACAAGGCGGTAGTTGAGTTGAAGTCGACAAACGGCATCTTGGATTCCGTAGAGCAACCGCTTGGGTTGCGGTTCTATTCCGTTGACCCGGACCGGGGATTCCTCCTGAACGGTCAGCCGTATCATTTGCATGGCGTGGGCCGCCATCAAGACCGACCGGACAAGGGCTGGGCGCTTTCGGAGACGGACCAGGACGAGGACCTCCGGCTGATTTGCGAGCTGGGCTGCACCTTCGTCCGCTGTGCGCACTACCAGCACAGCGATTATTTTTACAGTCTGTGCGACAAGGCGGGGATCCTGGTCTGGGCGGAACTCCCGCAGGTCAACGCCGTGAACGCCACGCCGGCATTCGAGGAAACTTCGCGCAATCAGTTGCTCGATTTGATCCGGCAAAACATCAATCACCCCTCGATTTTCGCGTGGAGTTTATTCAATGAAATCGGCCCCGGCAGCGCCGACCCGCACCGCGAACTGCAGGATTTGAAAATTGTCGCCAACGGCGAAGACCCGACGCGGCCAACGATTGCCGCGACGCGCACGGACAAGTTTCCGCAAATGAACAAGATCCCCGATTGGCTGGGCTGGAACATTTATCCCGGCTGGTACACCGGAACGAAAGATGAACTTGGTGAGTGGCTCGACCAACATCGTCGGATCAGCCCCCGAGGTGTATTTTGCGTGAGTGAATACGGCGCGGGCGCAAACGTGACACAACATGAGGAGAATCCGAAACAGCCCAAGCACGCCGGTCAATGGCATCCGGAAGAATGGCAGGCGCTGGTTCACGAATCGGCATGGGCGGCAATCAAGGCGCGACCATTCGTCTGGGGCAGTGTCGTCTGGAACATGTTCGATTTCACGAGCTACTTTCGCCGCGAAGGTGGTGTGCCGGGTCGCAACGACAAGGGGCTCGTGACGTACGACCGCCAGACGAAGAAGGACGCGTTTTATTTCTACAAGGCGAATTGGTCGGCCGAGCCGACGTTGTACATCACGAGCCGGCGATTCACCGAGCGCACGAACGCAGCGACGGACGTGAAAGTTTATTGCAACGCGGGAGGAGTGGAGTTGCTGGTCAATGGAGTCTCACAGGGCAACCGGACCAACGGCGTCAACGGCGTGTTCCTTTGGAAGGATGTGAAGCTCAAACCCGGCGAAAACCAGGTCCAAGCCAGAGCTCAGCATCATGGCCTACCGCTCGAAGATCACTGCCTGTGGACACTCACGGGCGTGGCAACCAATTGATTCCCCCTTGTCACACGGGTTCGCTCAACCGCCGGTCGTGCAAGAACCTTCGTGCGCCAGCAAAAATGCTGTTGAACCAGCAGTTCGGCCTGCTATAATACCCCTGCCTACGGAGAGTGGGGGACATGGCAGTTTTCGTAAACCGGTATTCTGACAACGTGCCTGGAAAGTTCTATGTGGACGACCAGTGCATCGATTGTGATTTGTGCCGTGAGACGGCGCCGGATAACTTCACGCGCAACGAGGACGGTGGTTACAGCTACGTCTTCAAGCAACCGGCGACTCCCGACGAGGAGGCCCTCTGTAAGGAAGCAATGGAAGGTTGTCCCGTCGAGGCCATCGGCAATGACGGTGTTCAGGCTTCCGTTGCAACCTCCGTAGAACAATCTCCCCGTCAGCAAACGTAATGACGCCTGCGTTGCGAGCCCAGGTCTTGCGTGAATGGCAGCCGTTCCACGGCGGTCCGGACGGGTTTGGACCCAAGTCCGCGAATTCCATGAACAAACTCGTCCCGGCTGTGATGAAGCAGTTGGGTCTCGAACAGCGGCTCCAACAGTCGCAGGTGTTTTATCTGTGGGCCGACATCGTTGGCTCGGACATCGCGCGCCACGCCCAGCCTGTCAGTTTGCGCCACGGCTTGCTGGTCGTTGCCGTCGATCATCCGGTCTGGTTGCAGGAACTCGTCCGCTACGACAAGCCGGTCATCCTCCAGAAAGTGCGGGATCGTATCGGCAAGAAGGTCGTCCGGGACATTTGCTTTCGCATCGGATGACGCGCCGCCCCGTTTTCGCACTCTTGGTGGCTTTCGTTCTTGCGCCCTGCGTGGCCCGCGCTGCCGCCGACGTTCTCAACGTCTCATTTATCGCCCAAAAACCGAACTATTGCGGTCCCGCTGCGCTCGCAATGCTGGCGAATTATTATGGACATCCCGTCTCGCAAGACGAAATCGCCGGTGCAATCTATCTGCCCGATATCGGCGGTACGCTCACCAGTGAACTGGGCGATTACGCGCGCCGCTTCAACCTCTGGGTGCGGCAGTATCGCGGTTCGGTCGACGATGTCCGCCAGAAACTGGCTGCCGGCGTGCCGCTTCTTGTGCTGGGCAAATTCGGCGGGCAAACGCATTACTTCGTTGTGCTCGGCTGGGACAGTTTTCGCCAGGTGGTGACCGTGCACTCCGACACGCGCCCGCGCTACGAAATGCACGTGGAGGATTTTCTGAGGCATTGGGATCGGGCGGGAAACTGGACATTGCTGGTGTGCCCATCGGAAAAGGCGACGTGGCGCCTGTCAGCGGAGGAGCACAACGATCTCGGCGTGTTCTTCGAACGCTCGGGTATGCTCGAATCCGCGACTCAACAATACGTGGCCGCCGCGCAGATCTATCCCGGGAATTCATATTATCGGATGAATCTGGGCAACGTGCTGCTCAAGCAACGGCGCTTGCGCGAAGCCGCCAACGCATTCGCCCGTGCTGTGGAGCTTGATGCGCAGAACGCGGATGCCATGAATAATCTCGCGTACACCTATTCGGAGATGGGCCAGAATCTGGATGACGCGGCGAAACTGTGCGAGCGGGCCGCAGCCCTGCTGCCTGCGCGCAAGGCCTACTATCTGGACACGCTGGGTGGCGTGCTGCTGAAACAGGGTAAGGGTGACGAAGCGCGGGCCGTGTTCGAGCGGGCCCTCGCGGCTACCACCGATCATGAACAATCGTTGCGCACGGCCATCCAGCAACACCTTTCCACCGCAGTCGCCCCCTGACTCGCGTGATGGAAACAGAGGATGTTAATTCTTCTAAAGAATTGATACCATTTCAACCCGTCATGCCGCGAGCGACCATAAGATGTTTGGGAATCTGCATCGCGAGTTTCGCGCTGCTTCTTTCCCCGTTCTCGTTCGCTATCGGCGCGGGAGCGACCGCTGAACAATGGGGACTTTTCGAGGTCGCCCGCGCCGGCCCCACGAACGGCAATCCGTTCATCGATGTTCAGCTTTCCGCCCGCTTTTCGCTGGATGACACGAACATTGATGTGAGCGGGTTTTATGATGGCGGCGGCATGTATCGCGTCCGGTTTATGCCGGAAAAGCAGGGGCGCTGGCATTATGTAATGCGCAGCAACGTTCGCGAACTGAACGGCCAGAATGGCGAGTTCACAGTCACGCCGCCATCCGCCCGGAACCACGGCCCGGTCCGGGTTCAGCACATGTATCACTTCGCGTACGCCGACAGCACGCCGTTTCGTCCGATTGGCACGACTTGCTACAATTGGCACCACATGGCCGACGCGCTGGAGGAGGAGACGCTCGCCAGTCTTGCGGCCTCACCCTTCAACAAGATTCGCATGTGCATCTTTCCCAAGCATCAACCGCAAAACACCAATGAGTTGTCGCTGTACCCGTTTGAAGGGACGCCGCCGAAGACGTGGGACTACACCCGATTCGACCCGAGGTTCTTCCAGCATCTGGAAAAACGCGTCGGGGATCTCCGCGACCGCGGCATTGAGGCGGACCTGATCCTGTTCGATCCCTACGACAAGGGCCGTTGGGGTTTCGACCGGATGCCGGCGGACGTGGATGACCGTTACGTACGCTACATCGCCAGCCGGCTCGCCGCGTATCGCAATGTCTGGTGGTCGCTGTCCAACGAATACGATTTTAACAAACAGAAAACCGAGGCGGACTGGGACCGAATGTTTCAGGTCCTGCAGGCGGCCGATCCCTACGTGCATCTGCGTTCCATCCACAACGGCTTCTACCTTTACAATTACACCAAGCCGTGGGTCACGCACGCCAGCATCCAGAACGGCTCGGCGGTGGAGGACGCCGGGCGGGCCGAGTTGTATCGCGACGTGTATCGCAAGCCGATCATGTACGACGAAGTGAAATACGAGGGCAACATTGCCAGGCGCTGGGGACAACTGTCGGGCGAAGAGATGGTGTTTCGGTTTTGGGAGGGTACCGTCGCGGGCACGTACGTGACGCACGGAGAAACCTTCACGAATGCCAACCACGTCTCCTGGACGTCGGAGGGCGGGATACTCCACGGACAGAGTCCGCCACGGCTGGAGTTCCTGAGCAAGGTGCTGGCGGAAAGCCCGGCGGAAGGCATCGACCCCATCGACAAATGGCAGGACACAAACATGGGCGGTCAACTCGGTGAGTATTATCTGCTCTATTTCGGCAAGCAAACGCCGACCTCGTGGCCGTTCGAACTCTACAAGGACCGTATCAAGGACGGCATGAGATTCAAGGTGGACGTGATCGATACATGGGACATGACCATCACGCCCGTCGAAGGCGAATTCGTGACGAAGAAGAAGGACAATTACCATTTCGTGGACGAGAAAGGGCGGGCCGTCACGCTGCCCGGAAAACCTTACATGGCGGTGCGCATCCGCCACATTCCCGATCCGAAAACGGCCCCGCCACCCGCCGACACCGCGCCGCCGGAGTGACCCGCACTCATTCGCGGCTTTTCTTCTGCGTCCGCTCATTGAAGAAGAGATACTGTTGAGCCCAGCCGGCGTAGGGGCCGAAGTGCGAACGGGCAAACTCCCGCAGGTCACGAGCCGTCACGCGCTTTCTACCGTCGAAGTAGATTCGCCGCAGCGCCCGCTCAATCCACACGTCGATGGGAAAAGCATGATTGAATCCGCACGCGAAGAGCAGCGTGCAGTTGGCGATCTTCTCGCCCACGCCGGGCAACTTGATCAACTCTTCCAACGCGCGTTCGTACTCCATCGACCGGAGCGCGTGGAGGTCGAGTTGGCCGCTATCGATCATCCGCGCCGCCGCCAGGAGGTTCTTGGCGCGAAAGCCGAGTTTGCAGTCCCAAAGTTGCTGATGAGTCGCGCGGGCAATCGCCAAAGCCGTCGGGAAGGCATAATGCGTGTCGTCTATTGGCTCACCGAACCGTTGTGACAACAAACCGACGATCTGCCGGATCTGCACGATCTGTTTTGACGAACTGGCAATAAATGAGGCGAGGCATTCCCACGGTTCCTGCCGGATGACCCGCAGGCCGTGGTGCTCTTTCACCGCTTGGTGCAGGAAAAGATCATTGGGGAATGACGCAATGATTTGCGGCAGAGAACAATCGAGCGCGAGGTAGTTTTGTATCCGCGAATCGCGTTCGCGGCTGCCATGCCATTCCAGGACGTGATCCTTTTGCCGCAGTCGCCACACTTCCTTGCCAACGACGCCTTCAAACCAGCCGTCGGACACGCGGTTCCAGCGGAAGGCCTGGCCGCACTCGAGCGTGCCGGCGAGAAAACAATCAGCAACGTTGATTAAGTTTGACATCTCTGCTACAAACTCGTGTGGGGAACCCTAGTGATGTTGAAGGAGGAGGTCAACACCATCCATTTTGTGGGTGTTTGTGGCACCGCGATGGCGAACGTCGCCGCGATGTGCCGCCAACTTGGCCACACGGTTACCGGCAGCGACGAGAACGTCTACCCGCCGATGTCCACGTTTCTCGAATCGCGCGGCATCCGTATCATTCCGGGTTATCGCGAATCGAATCTCGACCATCATCCCCATCTCATTGTCATCGGCAACGCCCTGAGTCGGGGCAACCCCGAGATTGAGCGGACTCTCGACGAGCGTCTCAACATTTGCTCGCTGCCCGAGTTGGTGCGTGACTACTTCATTCGCGGCAAGCACTCGATCGTCATTGCGGGGACGCACGGCAAGACGACCACGACGTCGTTGCTGGCGTGGGTGATGGATTGCGCGGGCCTGGCGCCGGGCTTCCTGATCGGCGGCATCCCCAACAATTTTGGCGGTGGCGCGCGAGTGGGACGGGGGCAACATTTCGTCATCGAGGGCGACGAATACGACAGCGCGTTCTTCGACAAGCGCAGCAAGTTCGTTCACTATATGCCCAACACGGTTGTCCTCAATAATATCGAATTCGATCATGCCGATATTTTTCCCGATCTGGCCGCCGTGAAACGCGCCTTTCGTCAACTGGTCGCCATCGTCCCGCGCGGCGGACTGATCGTCGCCAACAGTGTGGATGCAAACGTGCGGGAAGTCGTCGCGGGGGCGCCATGCCGGGTCCGCTGGTTCAGGAAAGCGGACGTCTCGGACTATGAGTTGCCGATGCCCGGGGAGCACAACCAGCACAACGCGGCAGCTGTCGTCGCTTGTGCCGAGGAACTCGGCGTGTCGCGCGAGCAGATCCAACGCGGGTTTTCCACGTTCACCGGGATCAAGCGCCGCATGGAAGTGCGCGGTGAAGCGGCCGGAGTGACCGTGCTCGACGATTTCGGGCATCATCCGACAGCGATTGCCGAGACGATTCGCGCGATCCGCCAGAAATATCCGCGGCGGCGATTGTGGGCGCTGTTCGAGCCGCGCACCAACACGACGCGGCGCAACATCTTCCAGCGTGAATTGGCCGAGTCGCTCTCGCTGGCCGATGGCGTGTTCATCTCGCGCATACATCGGATGCAGGACCTGAACGACAGCGAGCGGTTGGATCCGGAAGCGATCATCAAACGGCTGCGCAGTTGTGGCAAGATGGCGGAGTATTCGGCCAGTGCCGACGAGATTGTCAATCGGCTCGTCCCCAACCTGCACGACAAGGATGTGGTGGCGGTGTTCTCCAACGGCAAGTTCGACGGCATCCACGACAAACTCCTGACGCGGCTGCGCCAAAGCGCTTGATTTTGCGCGTGTTGTCGGTATTCTCTCCATCGCCTTTTGAGCGTAGCGGCCCCATCGTCTAGAGGCCTAGGACATCAGATTCTCAATCTGGGTACACGGGTTCGAATCCCGTTGGGGCCGCCAACTTCCAAGAGGCCTCGCAGAAATCGACGAGACCCTGCTGGTGCACGACCCATCGCTGCGGGTCATCTGGCAGAAACCGCATCCTCTGCTCTAACCGCCCGCCAACCCACCCAAGCGCGCCATCGGCTTTGACGGCCCGCGTTCGACTTGGAAGCATCAAACCATATGGTTAGCAAATCGTTCAACGTGGAGAGGCCACGTAGATCAGTATCCGCTGGTCGCGGCTGACAAGTTTGGGTAGTCTCCCGGGCTGGTGAAAGCCCGGAGATTCATGCCGTTGGTGGTGGTTGCGGCCGCACTGCTGGCCTATCACAACAGCTTCACGGGCCCATTCATCTTTGATGACCGGCAGTCGATTCAAGAGAACCCAACCATTCGTCATCTCTGGCCGGTCTGGCAACCACTGTCGCCGCCGCATTGGGTGACGGTTGATGGCCGGCCGATCGTCAATCTTTCCCTGGCGGTGAACTACGCGATCAGTGGCGTCGAGGTGCAAGGGTACCACGCGCTGAATCTGACGATTCATATTCTGGCGGGTTTGACCCTGTTCGGCGTGGTGCGACGGACACTGCTGCAGCCGAGACTGCGCGAGCGATTTGGCACAGTGGCAGATGAGTTGGCCTTGGCAGTGGCGGTCCTCTGGACGGTTCACCCGTTGCAGACCGAATCGGTGACCTACGTCATCCAACGGACCGAATCGCTCATGGGGCTGTTCTTTCTGCTCACGCTGTATTGCTTGATCCGCGGAGCTGAGTCGCCCCGGCCTCGCGTGTGGTACGGCCTGTGCATGACCGCCTGCGCATTGGGGATGGCCAGCAAAGAGGTGATGGTTGCTGCTCCTCTAATTGTTCTACTTTATGATTGGGTATTTCTTGCGTCGTCGTTTCGGGAAGTATGGCGGTGGCGCACCGCGTTGTATGTTGGCTTGGCTGCGACATGGTTGATTCTGTCAGTGTTGGTAGCGACAACTCCTCGTACCGGCACGGGGTTTGGGTTTGAAGGCCTGACGCCATGGGATTATCTGAAGACTGAGGCCGGTGTGATTGTGTACTATCTCCGGCTTAGTTTCTGGCCCCACCCGCTGGTGATTGATTATTTTGACTGGCCGATTGCATGGTCGCTGAAAGATAGCTTTGTACCCGGTATCGTCGTGGCAGGCCTCTTGGGGGCGACGGTGTGGGCATTTCGTCGCCGGCCTTGGATGGGGTTTTTGGGGGCGTGGTTTTTTCTCATTCTGGCGCCAACGTCCAGCTTTCTGCCGAGCCTTGGTGAAGCGGCAGCGGAGCGGCGAATGTACTTGCCATTGGCAGCGGTGATCGTGCTGGTGGTGGTGGGGATTTACACGCGGCTGGGGAGGCGGAGCATGCCGGTGTTTCTTGTGTTGGCGGTGGGGATGGGATTTCTCACGGTGCAACGCAATAAGGACTACCGCAGTGGATTCGCCATCTGGGCTGATGCCGTAGCGAAGCGGCCAGAGAACCCACGGGCACACTACAATCTGGGGGTCGCCTTGAGGCGAGCGGACAAGGTGCAGGAGGCGATCGAACAGTACGAGGAAGCGCTACGAATCAAGCCCGATTACGCCGAGGCGCACTGTAATCTAGGGATCGTTTTGACGCAATCGGGCAGGGTCCCGGAAGCGATCGAGCATTTGCAGCACGCACTACGGGTTGCGCCCGATTTCCCCGATGCGCACTGCAATCTAGGGATCGCCTTGGCGCAGGCGGGCCGCGAGCAGGAAGCTCTCGGGCATTTCGAGCAAGCGGTGCGGATCGACCCCGATTACGCCGACGCGCAGTACAATCTGGGGGTCGCGTTGGAGCAAGCGGGCAGGATGCGGGAGGCGGTCGAACACTACGAGCAGGCTGTGCGGATCAACCCCGATTACGCCGACGTTCACTACAATCTGGGACTCGCCCTAACCCGGCTGGGCAGACTGCCGGAAGCGATTGAACACTATCAGCAGGCGTTGCGAGTCCAGCCCGATGTCGCCGAGGTTTATTACAATCTGGGGATCGCCCTGGCGCAGGCGGGCAGGGTGCCGGAAGGGATAGAGCATTTGGAACACGCGTTACGGATCAAGCCGGATTACGCTGAGGCGCACTGCAATCTGGGGATCGCCCTGGCGCAGGCGGGCAGGATCCCGGAAGCGATAGAGCATTTGGAACACGCGCTACGGATCGAGCCCGATTTCACTGAGGCGCACTACAATCTGGGGGTCGCCCTGGCGCAGGCGGGCAGGATCCCGGAAGCGATCGCGCAACACGAGCAGGCCCTACGGATTAAGCCGGATTTCACTCCAGCGCAGAACGCGCTCACGCGACTGCAAGCTCGTCAGTGAGTGGCAGCCCCCGGAAGCTCAAACCACCAAGCTCGCACATTGCCCCAAACGGGTGGTGGGTTACAAGCCCCAAATCCTGCAGCGATTCGCCAGATGGGCGTCTGCCTCCGGGTTTTGCGCGGTGAGGTTGCCGCAGACGATAGCAGCGTTAAGGCGTACCATGGGATTCGACGGTTTGCCGGCCTGACTCCTCGTCCTCTCCTGCGTCGAGTTAGAGCGCCGTTACAAGACGGCGGGGTGAGCCACTCCGCCCTACCCCGATAAGGGATCGGGGCGGGCCAACAACATGCGGAGGGGCGTAACGGTGGCAAGCGGGCCGCGCGCTACACCAAGAAGGGATGATTGTCACGGGAGTACGGCGTGCGGCGCGTCGTCAGACTCCGCTATCGGAAATTAATAGTTTTGCTGGACGCGGAAGTGCGGGGGTGGTATGAGGGTGATGGTTCTTTGAAAAGGGTGGCAGTTTTGCGCCGACGGCAGGTACTCGGCGCATCTCGTCGGGTTCGGCTTTGAAAAGAAGAGGATGGGGAGAGGTGGCCGAGACGGGCGCTGCTGCGGCTTTGGCGCCGGTTGGGAGGAGAGTTCTCTATAAAGGTATGTTTTCGCGAAACGAACCCAACCGAAAAATCTGTATCTGTCTTAGCATGAAGTTGTCAGCAAAAACGTGAGTTGGGTTCGTTTGACCGGGAGAGGCGAATAACGGGGGGGGTAAGGTGTCGAAAGAGGTGGCTAAGTGGCCGTTATGACCGGAACGAAGCCAAGAACGAACCCAAAATGAGAGGCAGGAGACAGAAGGCGGTTCCGAAAACGATGTCGTCAGCGCCAGTTAAGCGCGCTGAGGAATGGAGTGACCAAATGCGGACGAATCAATTCGCGGCGCTTTGCGTTCCTGGCGGGAGAGATTGTGCTGATGACTCAAGCTTCAGATTGGACGGGGTTGGTCAGTTGACCGATTCGCTCGACGTCGACGGTGAGCATATCGCCCGGCTTGAGCCACACGGGCGGTTTGCGGGCCATGCCGACGCCACCAGGTGTGCCCGTGAGAATCACGGTGGCGGGCAGCAACGTCATGCTGCCGCTGAGAAACTCGATAAGGGTCGGAACATCGAAGATCATGTCGCTGGTGTTAGAGTCCTGCATCACCGCGCCGTTGAGGAGCGTGCGGATTCGCAAATTGTTCGGATCTAGAATTTCGTCGCGTGTGATCAAACACGGACCAAGCGGGGCAAACGTGTCGAATGTCTTGCCGCGGCACCATTGGCTGCCGCCGAACTGCCGTTGCCAGTCGCGCGCACTCACGTCGTTGGCGCACGTGTAGCCGAGGACACAATCAAGGGCGTTCGCCTTCGCGACGTTTTTGCAGCGCTTGCCGATGACTACTGCCAGCTCGCATTCGTAATCAACTTCATTGCTTCTCGAATGCGTCGGCAGCAGGATCGGATCGCCCGGGTTTTGCACGGCTCCCGGCGACTTCATGAACAGTATCGGAAACTCAGGAATCTTCGCGTTCGTCTCAGCAGCATGCTGACGGTAATTCAGGCCGATGCACAGAAACGCCACCGGCGCGACCGGTGCCAGCAGCTTCTTCACGTCCGCGCGCTCACGGGTAACGCGATGCTCGCCGAAAATATCGCCTTCTATCCGCCCCAGTCTACCCCCGTCCTCCTCCACGGCGTACCCGACATTCCCCCTTGCGTCCTCATAGCGGATGATTCTCATGGCTCTCGCGCCTCCTCCCCCTCTTGATACTCAGGAAAAAACGGGTTATGCAACTTCTCCTCCCCCACCGTCGTCAACGGCCCATGCCCCGGGCACACGATCACCTCATCTCCCAACGTAAAAATCCCCGCCCGATTCGTCCGCAACGCCTCCTCATAGCTCACCATCCCGCCCCCCATCGACCCCGCAAACAGCGCATCCCCCACCACCGCCACCCCCCTCCGCAACCCCTCCACCACATACGTCGTCCCCCCCCGCGCATGCCCGCTCGTCCGCCGCCCCTCGATCCTCAACCCCCCCACCTTCCACACCCTCCCATCCTCAAACTCCTCCGCGTCTCCAACCGACTCACGCCGACTCACCCACGCCCGCGCCCCCGTCGCATCACTCAACCGCACTAAACCCATCACATGATCACTATGCACATGCGTCACCAGGATCATCCTCAACCTCAACCCCCTCCTCCGCACCATCTCCACCATCCCCTCCACCTCCGCCCCCGTATCGAACGCCACCCCCTCACCGCTCCCCGCGTCATACACCACATACGCATTCACCGTCATCTCCCCGTACACCGTCGTAAACATCTCCAACCCCTCCACCGCCTCCGCCGCCCTCGGCCGCCACGCCCCACGCGCCATCCCCACCAACGCCTCTCCTCCCAACCCCATCGCCCCCGCCAACCGCCGTATCACCCCCTCATCCACTTCCCCCGCCTTCACCGCCCCCAATCGCTCCCCGTCACCCCCGCCCGCCGCGCCAACTCCCCATCACTCAACCCCAGCCCCCGCTGCGCCTTCCCCAGTATATCCGTGAAATTATCCTCCAATGGAATCATATCCCACCTCGTCAAACGCCCCTGTAGCGTGCTACCGAGCCGGCTGTAGGAGCGCCCTGTCACTGGGAGCGCACTGAAACCGTGGGAGCGCCTCTGCAGTTGTGGAGCGCCCTTCCGGCCGTCCCCGCCCCTTCCGCCCTTCGCGTCCTTCGTGCTGAACTTCCCCTCCCCCGTGCTCTCCCTCCACCCCTTCTGTCTACTGTCTCCTGTCTTCTGTCTTCTGTCTCCTGTCTTCTGTCTCCCGCCTAATTATACAAATACCGATAATAAAGCGTGCGAAACTTCACCTGTGGCGTGGGCCCTGACGTGTCAACCGTCCGTTCGACGATGACCTGCACCTTGGTTTCGCCTGTGATGAGGTCTTTACCGGCCGTGAACGTACTCGGGTTGTTCAAGTCGATTTTCTTGATCGACTGCGCAAGGGCCCAGATGGTGAACGTATTGGACCGCGTGGTGATGAGGTTCGCGATTCCCCGCACCGGTGCCTCGCGATCCCTCTTGCTGCCCGGCGTCGTGTTGGACAAGCTCGGGGTATTCGCCACCTCGCCAACCATGGTGTAGGAGAACGGGGAGAAAAGGGACGGCGGCGGGTTAACAACACTGGTGCCGTTTGGCGGAATCTGATAATTGTAAATATTCCCTGAAGCCGACCCTAGATTGTAGCTGGTTCCGGGCACCGGCAGTGTGTTCGTTAACAGCGCATCGAGAGGAATTAGCCTGTCAATGGGTGTCGCAATCGGATTCGCATTGGTAATGATCGAATTGACGTTTATTCGTCCGATGACGTTGGTCGTATCCGTTGCGGAAAACAAATCCAACAGCGCCCAGTCCGGGATCTTCGACCCGACCTCAGCCGACGGCTGCGGCTGCAGCGAAAATGTATGCCAAGGCACCCCGGTGTGAATAAATCCCAACTCTCCCGGATACATGATGCCTTTGTCACGGGTTCCGCCGGATACGATATGACACGAATTGTCTCCATCGCCTTGGATGCCGCCAGTAGTCACCGAATAGTTCAGTATCCCGCCCACCGTATTTGAAGTTCCCAAAGTTGCGGTGCCCTGTACTGCCCCAACCCCCGATGGAGTCCAGGTATTACTCACCGGCTTGACCCGGGGGTCGTTGCACGCGGATATCCAACTTATGTTCGTAAGACTGGTGAGTTTCAGATCGATATTATTCAGCGTGTAGTTGGTCACCGGGATCACGGCGTAGTCGATGCGGCCCGACGTTTGGTTTCGAAAGATGGCTGTCACTGTTCCGCTATTGAGTACAATGGTAGCGAGATTGGTGGTCATGGTGACCGGCGAACCCGTTGGTAGGTCTGTCACGGTAAATACCCCAAAACCGCCGGGGTTAATGGAGCCACTGACAGATATCGTCCCGGCCCCCGGGAGCGGCAACGTCAAAGGATTAAGCCCGTTCGCCGTCGCCGCGCCCGCCGGGGTAATCGTGATGCCCGGTCGGTTCAGAAGCACAACTTCAGTTATCCCCACAGCAGGTGCCGTCCAGTTGGCATTGGTGTACATGTACCAAAGCTCGACCGCGTTAATCGTGCTGAAATTAACAGTGTAATTGCCCAAGCCATCCGGGCCAGAGGCCGTGATCGCGTTCGAAATAACAAGCTCGTTGAGATAAGGCGTCTGCTCCAAGCCAAGATAAAGCGGCGCATTTTGATCCATCGGAGTGCTGTTATCTGTGGGGACATTATCGGTATCAATGTAGTCGAGTATGTTCGCGGCGATCTGCGGGAGACTTGGGTACTTGGCTGAGAAATCACTTCCGTACCAAGTGGTCAGATTCAGATTCTGTAGCATGTTGACTATCGCCTGCACCTTCGAAGCCGTCGTCGGATACAGTACATTGTTCGTGTAGACTCCAGTGAGGTTAAGTCTCTTGTCGCCCCACGGTGTAACATCGGGCGATGTGGAGCTGACGGTCATGTAGAACTGGTCGTTCGTGAACGTAGTAGGACTGAGGCTGGGGGCCCCGAACCCGGTCATTTGCACGCTCGCAATTGTGTCCAGCGGACGAACCGTGGCGACATAGTTGGTGATGTCGATTTGGTCGGTCGGGTTGTTGAAGCCCGGCATCGTTCGCAGGTCAATCGCCGCCGGTGTGTACCCTTCGAGATCGTTGAGGCGTGTTCCCGCCACGTTCAGGTTTACCTTCGCGGATTCGTCGTCCACCCAATAGGCGAAGCGTCCGACCAACTGATTGGGCGCGTTCACCACATCAACAACATTTGACCACCCCACCCATAGCTGTGAAGTGCCTGGGGGATAGGTAGCACTTGTTCCCGTAATCACATTGTTCTGGTTCAAATCCGCGGAGCCTGTATTCAATAACGGCGGCTGCGGGTACAACGTGAACAACGGAATGGCCCTCCAACCGAGGCCAACCTGCAATGTGTATATAACGCCCGGGGCCGTCACATAATTCGTGGCAGGTGTGATCGGCTGTGCCGCAGTGCCGATAGTGGCCACCGCCTGGTCAACTGCGGCTTGGGCCAGTTGGCGGGCCTTGACGAGATCGTTGAAGTTCTTCGACGCGGTGTTTTCCACCCGCATGCTGACGGCAAACGCGATCACCAACAACGTGACGAGTACCAGAATCCCCAGCGTCAGAATCAGCGCGACACCGCGCTCCTCGGAGAGATAGGGAATGGATGTGGGGCGTTTTCTCATGGCTAGTGATTCGGGAGCGCGACGAACGTGGTGAAAGACTTTACGGCTTGATTGAGCGCATTGGTGTAGGGCCCCACGTTGGCCGCATTCGTGATGCCGCCCGGGGCGATTGCCTGAAGACGCGTTGCTCCACGAGTATCAATCGCCCGGATTTCAATTTGCACCCCTGCAGGTGCTTGGTTGGTCATAATCGATGGCGTCGTAGGGTCCGGGTCCGTCATCACCGATGGAACCGTTCCACCCCACGCAGTAAGGACAGACGCTGTGGAATTCCAATAACCCTTGGAAACGCCGTTGGTGGTCACGTACGTCAGTCTCAGGTAGACAATATTGTCAGCGAGCGTAGTCGGATTAGCCGCAGGGCCGCCGGGCCAACTGGGCCAGTTTTGTGGTTGCAGGTAGAAGTTCCACACGGCACCAGCGGAAAATGGAGTTACTCCGCGCACCAGGCTATTACCATTGCGTTGATAAACCACCTCTTCAAGGTCGACCGCCGGGTCGGCGCTCACGGGTGCGATAAAGGCGACGTTGGTCGAGGTTCCGAGGAAGGAGATGTTGGACGTCGCAATTGCCTGCGATAATTCGCGCGACATGTAGTCAAGCGCCGCGCGCGCTTGGGTAAAGGTTTCGACCCGATTCTCAGTGGCGAGCCAGGCGCGGCTCGCTTGGCCAAAGGCGGCAAAAAGCATGGTGACCATCAATGCCAGGATCGCCATCGCGGCAAGCAGTTCCAGAAGCGTAAAACCACCGCGAGTTCTGCCGTTGAAATGCATGGGGTTCATCGGTCGTAGCGAGCGATTTGAGTAACGAAGACGCTTGAACCAACGATTTTTTTCGATTGCGCAGGCCAAAAAACCGTTGCCGTGACCCGGGTCAATGACGGAGACTGCGGTGGGAATACCTGCATCGGTTGCGGTGTGTAAGTCAGTACTACCCTGTAGTAGGCAGCGGCCTGATTAGTGGAAAAGCCCGCGTAATCGTAATAGTCCACAACTGGGTTGCCCGCGTTGCTGTATGTCCCCAGATTCTGGAGGATCGCGCAAGTGTCACAAACGGTGGCATTGGTGAAGGATCCTGCGCGTAGGTTGCTGAAGATATCCTGCACTATGGTCGCCGACAGGGTATTGTCGGCGGCGTCGCGACCGGCCTGAAGTCCTGATGGCAGGAGGCCGAGGATGGCAACAATCCCTAGGGAAACAATGGCGAGAGCCAGCATGACTTCAACCAAACTAAAGCCTGTCCGCCTCTGTGCAAAATGTTGTTTCATGGTCGTGTCATTTGAATGCGGCCGATGATGTTGTCCACACTGAAGTAGGCCGCGTTCGCAAGGACTGTGAAACCATTGCTGACGGTCTTGGACGTCGGCACCACGATCGTGCCGCTGTTGATAAGGCCTTCCGTGATCGTCAGTGCTCCCGTCTGTCTGGCCGCTCCCGTTGGCCCAAACTCGATATAAGTCAAGACGGCCCCGTTGGCGACAGGTACTGGCAGGGTATTCCAGTTCGTCGGAAAAGGAAGATAAGCTGGAGTCAGATTATCCAGGGAAGCGGGCGGATGTACCGGTGACAAATTCGGGTTATTCTGGTCCATGAAGACGGTGCCCAAGGGCAGGAATTCCCATTTCGTCAGGTAGTTGGTGGTCGATCCCAACGCGATCACGGCATAGCTTTGATACCATGGAGCGACATTCGTGCCCCCCAAGAATGCGGAGTTAAGTGTCCCGCGGCACGGGAACACAACGCGCGTGATCGTGCGATGTGTGATGGCGTACTGGCGGGCGAGATTCAACGTGCTGGAGACTTCGCGCGAGGCCGCGCTCACTCCACCGGATTTCATCAGGTTCGTAATCGCCGGGATGCCCATCGCGAGGACGATGCCGATGATCACAATCACCGTCAGCATCTCGATCAGCGTAAAACCAGTTCTTCGAGGCGTTCTCATCAACTGCTACCAACTCTTCACGTTGTCCTTGTTCACGGTCGATGGTGGTAAGTCCCCGGTGTTGTCAAATTGGGCATCCTGACCGGCCGACCAAATGATGAAGCCCGCATTCACCTTGGTGAGGGTCGCGCTGCCGCCGCCGGTAAAGGGATTGTTGACATCGCTGTAGTAGCCCATATCGAACCGGCAATAGTACGGCTGCTTCCATGGATCGATGTATCCCTTCACGGGGTCGAGATCCGCCTGCTTGAATTCGAGAAACCGGATGCCGCGCGGATTGCCTTGCAGAAATGAGGTGCTGATGAGACCGAAGCCGGCAGGTCCACCCGCACCCGTTGAGCCGGTCAGGGTGGCGCCGTTGTTTGCCCCTAGCAAAAGGGCCACGAAGTTCGTGTCAACGCAATACGTGGTATTCGAATTCGCCGGGATAAGCTCAGCCACCGGATAATGGCCGTACTCGGTGTAGTAGTGTTGGAATGCGGTCGCCAAGCCGGAAATCGCCGTTTGTGCCTTGCTTGCCTCGGCTTTGGTCATCGCGCTCTTGATGGCCGGGAATAGCAGCGCCACCAGAACCCCAATGATGGAAATCACGGTCAGCAGTTCGATCAACGTGAACGCCCGTCTGGTAATGGAAGATTTTCTCATGGCAGCTCCTGATTATTGTTTCCAATTCGTCATCATGTTCGCATCTCCGTTCGTGCCGCTCGGACCGTAACTCCATAGATCGAACGTCGCTGAGTTGTTCAGACCACCGCTACCGCACGGGTTGTTGAAGTAATTGTAGGGCGTCCCGAACGGGTCGATAATCGCCACGTTTGTCAGGATTACGGCTGTAACACCGGTCGGGAGAGGGCAGTTAATATTGAAGGTGATCGTGCCATGACCATCACGCAACTGGTTGGGCTTAAATGTAAAATACCTCTTTGGCCCGACAGTCAGGTTGTTGCCCGGTCCTAGCGTCAGGTTGTTGTACAGAAGAATTGAGTTGAATGTGCCGTTGTTTTGATTCTCGGTGCTTATGGGATAATAGCCGTTGTCGCTCTTGAAGGATTCCAGTGCGGTCTCCATCGCGGCAATTTCCGCTTTCGCCCGCGAGGTGCCGGCCTTGGTCTGGGCATATTTCGACGCGCCGATGACGATCCCCACCAGAATCGTGATAATCACCAGCACCACCATGATCTCAATCAGCGTGAACCCGCTCTTGCCTCTGCCTCTATTCATCCTCCGCCCCTTCGTGCTCTTCGTGTCTCTTCGTGGTGAACTTCTTTCTTCTGTCTCCTGTCTCCTGTCTACTGCCTTCTCTCCCTCTGCTCACTCTCCATCCGTTCGCTGATCCACTGCTTGATCATGCTCTGGTAATTCAAATACCGCGACCGCGCCACCCGCTTGATCCGCGACAACATCCGCGGATCCATCCGCAACGTGATGGTCGTCGATTCGGATTGGTCCGACCCCGCGATCGATTGCTCCATCAACTTCGGATCGAGCCGATGCAGCAACCAATACTTCGCCTCATCGTGCTCGCACGTAAACTCCGGTATCTCTTCCCATTCCCCTACAACTTCCATCTCTTCCTCCTACTCTTGCTCCTTCTCCCTCCCAGCCGCTCCGCTCTCCTCGCCCCGCGAGCGGGGGAGCCGAGTCTGACGAGACGCCGTCGCGGCAAAGGATTAAGGTGAGGGGGCCGGTTCCCCTCCACTTCTGTCTTCTGTCTCCTGTCTCCTCTTCTCCCGTTCCCCCTTCGTGCCCTTCGTGTCTTCGTGGTGAACTTCCGTCTCCTGTCTCGCCCCACCCATGCTGTCTCCCTATTGTGGGAGCACCCTCCCAGCCGCTCCGCTCTCCTCGCCCCGCGAGCGGGGAGAGGATTAAGGTGAGGGGGCCGTTCCCCTCCACTTCTGTCCTCTGTCTCCTGTCTCCTGTCTTCTGTCTCCTGTCTCACCCCACCCATTCCGACACCTTCCTGTCGTAAAAGTACTCCTCCTCCTCCGTCATCGACCTCGATCCAATCACCCGCACCTGCTTCCCATCCGACCGATATACATTGAAAATCCCCCGACCCGTCAGCGTCCGCCCCAAACAAAACGCCCGCGACTCCTTCGTAAATCGTGTCGAATCGGGAAATAACCGAATCCCCAGCGGGTCCTCAAATGACTCCTCAATCTCTTGCAGGGTAGGGGAATCCTTCGGGCTGAACGGCGGATCTGACCAGTCAAACTCCATAACGCTGTACCTGCCCTGTATGTACATTGTATTGACACCCCTGTCAACCCATTTTCCTAGCCGGTGTAGCGTGCGATGTCCCCATCGCATCCGGCCGTGTAGCGTGCTTTGGTGGTGTAGCGTGCGCTGTCACTAGCGCATCCGCGTCGTCCGCTCCACGTCGTTTGCCTGCATCCGTTCCCCTAGTCGTTGGTAGGGACGTCTCTCCGAGACGTCCGCTCCGTCCGTATTCCCTGCCGGTGTAGAGTGCGCTGTCCCCAGCGCATCCGCGTCGTCCGCTCCTTCCTCCCCGCCCCTTCGTGCCCTCGTTGATCTCCCTCCTTGCCTTTCCTCCCCTTTTCCTGCTTTACTCCTATGTCTCTGCCCGGGTGCGCGAGGGAATATATGGGTACCATGCGAATCAAGCCTATCATTGCCGTCAGCCTCCTCTTCGTCGCCGCCTCCGCCCAAGCCGCCACCAACAGTTGGCAGGTCGGCAACAATTTCTGGGATATTGGTCCGTCAGCGTGGTCGGCAGGCCTTCCAACCATTAACGATGTCGCCGACCTCATCACCAACGTCAACAGCAAGCTCGTTACGATTGACGCCTTTACAGTGTCGGATACTCCCACGTCGCTCACGATTAGCAACCTCGTCGTCGGAGGCCTCGCGTCTCCCGTCATCACCACCAACACGCTCTTTCTCAGCAATATGCAGACGAATACGCCCCTGCATGTCTTCAACAGCATGCTCGTCAGCAACGCCGGCGTCTTGCAGATCACCAATTCCTATCTGCTCGTCGATGGAATCTCAGGCGGCATTTTCGAACTCGATGGCACAATGCAGATCTTCCCACGCGCCAGGGTCGCGCTCAAAACCGCCACGATTGGCGATGGCGCAATTCTGCAGTTCGCCGCGGGCAGCAACACCAGCCCCATCGTCGTCAGCAACAACCTGACCTTGGGCGGCACGCTCAATGTCACCGACGGCGGCGGCCTCACAAACTCGTCCTACACGCTCTTCACCTACGGCGGCACGCTCACCTACAACGGACTCAGCGTCGCCTCCGTTCCCACCAATTTCACCGCCTCGGTCAGCACCAGTACTGTCGGCCAGGTCAACCTCGTCGTCGCCGGCATTCCGCCCACCGCCAATTTCACCGCTACCCCGAACTCGGGTACGGAACCGTTGACCGTGACCTTCACAGACGCATCCCTCGGTTCGTTCCCCCGCACTCTCGCATGGAATTTCGGTGACCTGTCCACGACGAATACCACCGGCGGCGTCAGCTTCCCCCATACCTATGCCGCCGGTACCTACACCGTCACGCTCACGGCCAGCAACAACTTTGGCGGCAACACCCTCGTGTCGAACAGCGTCATTGCCGTGGCCTCGGCACTCACACCATTCCAACAATGGCAACTACAGTATTTCCTCTGCACCAATTGCTCACAGGCGCTGCCCGACGCCGATCCGCTCGGCAAAGGAATCAGCAACACCAACCAATTCCTCTTGGGACTTAATCCCACCAATCCCGCCTCGATCTTCCGCATCACCTCCGTCGTGCGCAATACGACCGATGTCGTCATCACCTGGGCCACCGCCGGCATCCGTACCAATGTCCTCGAGGCCCTCACTCCCGGCGCCATCGGCTACACCACCAATGGTCTTGTCGCTTTCCAAGCCGTCAGCACCAATATCATCAACGTCGTCGGCGACACCACCACCAACTATACCGATGCCGGCGGCGCCACCAATTCCCCAACCCGCTACTACCGCATCCGCCTCGTCCCCTAGCCGCCTGCCGTAGCGTGCTTGCCGGTGTAGCGTGCGATGTCCCCATCGCATCCGGCCGTTTCCCCGCCGTCCGCTCCGTCCGTTTCCCCCTTCGTGCTCTTCGTGCCTTCGTGGTGAACTTCTGTCTCGAGGCGTCACGCCCCGCTATTTCTTATCGGGGTTGACGAAACCACCTCCCGGGTGTAATACAATCTTAGGCAACCGGAACAACCTCAATGCGCGCATCCAAATTCAGGCCGCTTTCAGCTTTCACCCTCATCGAATTGCTAACCGTCATCGCCGTCATCGGCCTTCTCGCCGGAATGTTGCTGCCGGCCCTGAATAGCGCCCGCGAAAAAGGCCGTCGCATGGCCTGTGCCTCCAATCTTCATCAAATCGGCATCGCCATCCTGTCCTACGCGTCCGACTACCAGAATCACACCCCCACCGCGGACTGGAATAATCCGCCAACACCGGGACGACCCGTCTCTTGGGCTCAAGCGCTCGTGAATGGCAACTATGTCACCCCAAAAACCTTCATCTGTCCCAACGACCGTCGTCCACCAGACCCCGTCAATAATAATCTTTCGTATGGCATAGTCGTGGGGCAGGGCAATACCACCCCGTCGGATCTCGCCGGGACCGGCGTTGGAAACTACTGGATTGCGGGATCGCGCTTGACGTGCCCCTATCTGACGAATACCGCCGTCGCTATCGTCGGAGAATTTTTCGGCTCAGCGTCACCCACCATCGCCCACGATACGTCCCCTTTTATGACTAGTCCGTCCGACGCGAGCGCGCAGTACCGGCCTCAGTCGAAGCATATGCCCAATAACCTTTTGGCCGGCAACTACCTCTTTCTCGATGGCCACGTGGAATGGAATGAAAAACTAACGACCTCAGTTAGCGACCCTGTTGCGTTGGCAATGTTCCCGCCAGTTCCGTCTCCTCTTCCAGCCGGCATGACCGTTCCCTGCCCGTAACCGTCTGATTCAGCCTGAATCTCCCGTCCCGATAATCTTTCATCGTTTTTGGGCCCCTTGTGGCCATTTTTTGTACATCTTTTCGCAAGAATCACCCTGTAATCCTCATTTTTCCTGCCTCTCAAGCCCGTGGCATGACGACTGCTAAAGTACCTACCGACGATGAAAATCCTCATTGCAGATGATACTGACTCGGTCCGTTTCGCCTTGCGTCTCGCCCTCGAATATCTCGGCCACGAAGTCGTCGGCTTCGCCATCGATGGTAACGAGGCCATCGCCAAAAACGAAAGCATGCACCCCGACGTCATCATGATGGATGTCCGCATGCCTCGCATGGACGGCCTCACCTGCACCTCTCTCCTCTGCAAAAAAGATCCCCCAGCCAAAGTCGTCATCGTCACCGGCAGCCGCACCACCGAAACCGAAGCCCGCGACGCCGGTGCCCGCGGTTTCCTCGAAAAACCCTTCGACGTTACCGACCTCGATCGCGCCATTAACGTCGCCTGCGCCGCCGCCTAGAAGTTTCCTCTTGGCATACCACACACCTGTGTGGTATATCCTTCCTCGTGCAACAACCGCTCACTCCACGACAGCAAAAACTCCTCACGTACATCCTCGACAGCATCCGCGGCACCGGCCGCCCCCCCACCGTCCGTGAAATCTGCCGCTCCTTCGGCTATCGCTCCACCGGAACCGCCCGCGATCACCTCCACGCCCTCGAAACCAAAGGCCACCTCAAAAAACTCCCGGGCAAATCCCGCGGCCTCGTCCCCCACAATTGGCCCAAAATCCTCCGCGCCGAATTCCCTCCCATGCCCATCCTCGGCCGCGTCCCCGCCGGCAGCCCCCTCCTCGCCGAGGAAAACATCGAAGGCACCCTCGACTTGACCGAGGAATTTGCCGGCCAAAAAGTCTTCGCCCTCAAAGTCCATGGCGACTCGATGACCGACGCCGGCATCTGCGAAGGCGATCTCGTCGTCGTCCGCGCCCAGGACCACGCCGAACCCGGCGAGATCGTCGTCGCCCTCGTCGATGGCGAATCCACCGTCAAACGCCTCGCCCGCCGCAACGGCAAACTCTGGTTGGAACCCGCCAACCGCCGCTACCAGCCCATCCCCGTCGCCGGCGACACCAAGATCCTCGGAAAAGTCATCGGCGTCATCCGCAGTTACGAGCGCAAGTTCTGAACCCGCCACGCGTTTCGTCGCTTGCGCAACGTCCCCCCTCGCCGTACTATCTTCTCAAGGAAAAATCTCGTCTATGGCAACCGAAATCATGACGCTCAAAGAGGCCGCCGACTACCTCAAGCTGAGCGAAAAAGCCCTCAGCCGTATGGCTCAGGAAGGCCGTATCCCCGCGCAAAAACTCGCGCGCCAATGGAGCTTCCAGCGAGCCGCACTCGACTCTTGGCTCGCCGCTCGCGACAACACGCCCGTGGACGAACAGCAATTGACGTCCGAAGCCACGGGCCTCCCGCAGCCGCTGACCATCGCCAATGCCATCGCCCCCGCCCGCATCAACATCAATCTCACCGCACCGGACAAATATGGCGTCCTCCGCGAATTATGCGCCTTGGTTCTCGATCCCCGCGAGGAACGGCTCTTCGAAACTTTGTTCCAGGCACTCAAAGCTCGCGAAGACCTGTGCCCGACTTGCGTCAGCGAAGGCGTCGCCATCCCGCACGCCCGCAATGCCCTCATCGGCCTCGTCGACCACCCCGTCCTCGCCTATGGCCGCCACCGTCAGGGCGTCGACTTCGGCGCGGTCGACGGCAAACCCGTTCATCATTTCTTCCTGCTCTGCGCGCCCAATGTGCGGCAGCACCTCCAACTGCTCTCGCGCCTGTCGCGGCTGGTGAACAACGCGGACTTCCGCGCCTGGCTCGACGCCGCGCAAAAACCCGAAGACATCATCGCCTTGATTCAGGAAGCCGAACCCCGCATCGTGGGAGCCTGACCCATGCGCTTCCCGATTTATCGCCCGCGCCGGTTGCGACAAAACCCGAAACTCCGCGCCCTCGTCCGTGAGACCGAGTTGTCCGTCAGCCACCTCGTCCTGCCATTGTTCGTCCGCGAAGGCTCGCGCCTCCGCAAACCCATCCGCTCGATGCCCGGCCAGTTCCAACTTTCCGTGGATGAACTCGTCAAGGAAGCCGGGTGCACCGCCAAGCTCGGCGTGCCAGCCGTGGTCCTCTTCGGTATCCCCGATAAAAAGGACGAAAAAGCCAGCGGCGCCTACGCGCCGAACGGGATCGTGCCGAAAGCGGTCCGCGCCCTGAAAAAGGAATTGCCCGACCTCATCGTCATCACCGATGTCTGTCTCTGCGAGTACATGAGCCACGGCCACTGCGGCATCGTCCGCAAATCCGGGAAAAACTGGCGCATCGACAACGATGCCTCACTCGATCTCCTCGCGAAATCCGCGTGCGCGTACGCCGAGGCGGGCGCCGACATCGTCGCGCCGAGCGACATGATGGATGGCCGTGTCGCCGCCATCCGGGCCGCGTTGGACAAGTCCGGGTTTTCCGACACGCCCATCATGAGCTACGCCGCCAAGTTCGCTTCATCCTACTATGGGCCGTTCCGCGAGGCTGCGGAATCACCGCCCCAGTTCGGCGACCGCCGCACCTACCAGATGGATTACGCCAACGCCGAGGAAGCCCTGCGCGAAGTCGCCCTTGACATCGAGGAAGGCGCCGACATCGTCATGGTCAAACCCGCCCTCGGTTATCAGGACCTGATCTGGCGCGTGAAAGAAGAATTCCGTTACCCCGTCGCCTGCTACAACGTCAGCGGCGAATACGCCATGGTCAAAGCCGCCGCCCAAAACGGCTGGCTCGACGAAAAACAGACCGTCCTCGAAATGCTCACCGGCTTCCGCCGCGCCGGTGCCGACATCATCCTCACCTACTGGGCCCAACCAGCCGCCCGCTGGCTCGCCGAGTAACGCGGCGTCGCGGCCTTGTGTAGCGTCGGCTGTTCCAAGCCAATGGCCGGTTGTAGGACAGGCGGCCCGCCTGTCGCCGTTGTTGCTCCCCGTAGCCGCAGGCTTTAGCCTGCGTCCGTCCGTTCCCCGAGATCATTTGTAGTTCAACATCCCCCGTTGTCGTCGTTGCCCCCTCCACTCCAAACCACTCGCCGCCATCCCCCTCTCGACCGACCCGACCGCAACCAATCGCCTCTCGCGCCGAACACCGCCCCGATCCCCCCAAATGTTCGAGTCTTCCTCGGGCAACCTCTGCTAGGGGGGTGGGCTGTCGAGGCCCACAATTTTGGCTGGGGGTGGAATCCTTTTTTGTGCTTTCCTCGCGATTTTGTTAGGGGTCTAATGCGGTTCGGAGACCTGACCGTTGGAAGGCAATGCGTGCTTCAGAATGCAATTTGTGATGGCCATTATGCGTAAACACGAGTACGCACGCCAACAACGTTAGGCATCTTTGGCCATGAACGCGTCTTTTCGCAAGATCAGCATTGAAGAAGTCAGTGCCGCGCACTCGGCCTACATTGGCGTGTATGAATGGCTGAACGCGAAGGGTATCCGACAGTGGTTGCGTGCATTATCGCCAGAAACGTTCGCGGAGCGCCAGCGCGACGGACAGTTGTTTGCCCTCTACGTTGACGATCGCGTAGCCGCCGTTGTCACCATAGCGTTCGAAGCGAGTACTTACTGGCTTGAGACGATTGGCAACGAATGTCGCTGGTGGGTCAAGTCGCTGGCTGTTGTTCGTGCATGGCGCGGTGCTGGCGTTGGGAAGCGCGTCATGAAGGAGTGCGAGGGCGCCGTCCGAGACGCGGGCGCGAGCGAGGTATTTCTCGATTGTGTCGCTACCGGCTTTTTACAGGCTTACTATGCGGGTCTCGGCTACGAAGCTCTCGCCCACAAGGATATTACCTATCCCTCCGGCTACACGTTCCCGATGGTTCTCATGAGAAAGGGGTTGAACGATGACATTCCGACTCGCAACGCTGGATGATTGCCCGTTGCTGGCCGAACTGAATCACCAATTGCTGCTTGATGAAGGCCATCGGAACCGCTTCATGACACTGCCCCAGCTTGAGCAGCGGATGCGCGGCTGGCTTTCGGGCGAGTATCGGGCGGTGATTTTTGGGGACGGCGGAGATATTGTCGCCCATGCTCTTTACTGGGAGCAGCTGGCCGAAATCTACTTGCGGCAGCTCTTTGTCGTTCGCGACCGGCGCCGTCAGGGCCTTGGTCGTGACGCAGTGGATATGTTGCGTTCGCGTGTTTGGCCAAAAGGTAAGAGGCTTACCGTTGAAGTGCTGGCGGGCAACAAGAGCGCGATCGCTTTTTGGCGGTCGGTAGGTTACGTGGACTACAGTTTGACGCTTGAAATACGACCGGAAAGTTCGACGTCTGCCTAATATCTGCGGAACCTTTTCGCAGGTGGTCTTGGCAACCGAATCCTGAACGTTCGTAAATCGTCCAAAGCGGGGGCTCCTTTTTTTGCTTTCGATTCCGTTTACTCAGGGCTCTAATAAGAACCAGGAGTCGAGGCGTGGTTTTATCGGAATACAAGAGAGCGGTCGCCGAAATGTTTGAGGCCCGCACCGGCTACAGCCGCAGCGAGATACATGCTCGGCTGGCTGATCGTCTCGTCCGTCTCGGGGCCCCGCAGCCGAACGAGCGGGTGTTGGACATAGCCACGGGAACCGGTTTCGTGGCGATCCCGACCGCACGGCTTGTGGGGGAACGGGGTACGGTAATCGGCGTGGACATCTCTGCCGGCATGTTGGAACAGGCGGCAAAGGCTGTTGTGGCCGCGGGTGTGAGCAACGTCGACCTCGTACAGGCGGACGCCGAAGCCTTGGATTACTCTGCTGGTAGCTTTGACCTCATATTCTGCTGCAACGCTCTGCCGTACATGACCGATGTTCCCGCGGCATTGAGGCACTGGCACTCGTTGCTTCGGCCAGGCGGTCGGCTTGCATTCAACGGTTGGTCGGAGCACTCCTATGCTACTGGTCATCTGCTTCGCGTCATCGGTGCTCGACATGGCATCCGAGTTGCCGTGATCGGCCGAGACACTGGGACGCCCGAACGCTGCCGCTCCATTCTCGCCGCTGTTGGGTTCGTCCGACCAGAAGTAGTGGCAGAGCCAACAGCCACCTTTCTCACGACGAATCAGTTGGAAGCTGCCCTCGAGCTGGTGGTGAAGAATCCGCTTTATGGCATCACTCTGAGTGACGCGAGCCGCCTGAGTGGTCTGCGTGACGAGTACATCGCAGAAGCACGGTCCCCATCTGTCCGAAAAGACATCGATGCCGAAGTGGGAGCGTACTTCGTCTTGGCTCATAAACTGCCCGCCGCGCCGTCGTTGTGCTGAACATGGTTATGTTACCATCCGGCCTTGGTCAGGCATCACCTAATCTCGGAAGCTCAAACCGCAAGGTTCGCAAACCGTCCAAAGCGGGGAGCCAATTTACACGATCTTTCGAACCTCCGGACAAGTTCGCCAGCTCGTACACATCCAGCACAAGTTTCTCGGGATAAACCGTGATCCCAGGACCTGATCGCGGTTCACCGGCGGGTGGCGGAGACGACGGAATGGATCGGTGCCGTTGCAAGCCGACGCCAGCACGGTCGTTGTATTGTTTTGATTGTGACATGTTATCATCAGCTCGATGACAAAGCCGAAGTCAAACGATGACGCGATGCATCAACAGGCGGCGGTGCCGCCTCCTGCAACAGGAATTCGCTTGTCGCAGCACCCTTGGTTCTTGGCTTTGGTCTTGGTGGTCGTCACGTTCGTAGCGTATCAGCCAACATGGCACGCGGGCTTCATCTGGGATGATGACGACCATCTCACCAGCAACCCCGCCATGGCTTCTGTCGCGGGCTTGAAGCAAATCTGGTCGTCGTTGCGAGTGTCCCGTTACTACCCCCTGACGCTCACGTCGTTTTGGGCCCAACGCCGCCTGTGGGGATTGGATCCGCTGCCCTATCACGCGGTCAACGTTTCCCTGCAAGCGGTCAATGCGGTGTTGTTGTGGCTGCTGCTGCGCCGCCTGCAAGTACGCGGGGCGTGGGTGGCCGCCGCCGTGTGGGCCGTGCATCCAGTCAACGTCGAGACCGTGGCGTGGGTGACGGAACTGAAGAATACGCAGTCGGGCCTGTTCTTCCTGCTGGCCTTGTTGGCGTTCCTTCGATTTGAAGACGGATTGCGTCCGCGCGATTACGGGTTGGCCCTGGCGTGCGGCGTGGCGGCGATGCTGAGTAAACCTTCCACCGTCGTGCTACCGGGAGTGATGCTGTTATGCATCTGGTGGCAACACAATGCGTGGAGACTCAGGGATTTCCTGCGCGTTGCGCCGCTCGTGGCGTTTGCACTCGGCATGTCATTGCTGACCATTGCGGAACAGTGTCACCACATTGCGACCTCGGGATTATCGGAGTGGAGACTGACTGCTGCGCAACGGCTCGTGTTGGCCGGACGCGCGGTGTGGTTTTACGCCGGCAAGGCGCTCTGGCCATCGGGCCTCTGCTTTATCTATCCACGCTGGGAGTTGCCGGCGCATTCCCCCGCGGCATGGCTGCCACTGGCTGGGTTGGTGTTCGTCGCGGGAACACTGGGGTATTTCCACCGTACGCGTTGGGCACGCGCCGCGACCTTCGGTCTTGGCTATTTCGTCATCGCGCTGCTGCCGGTGATCGGTTTCTTTGACATCTACTTCTTCCGGTACTCGTTCGTCGCCGACCATTTTCAATACTTGGCTTGCATCGGGTTGATCACTCTCGTAGCCAGTGCGGGGGTAACCGTTTTTGAACGGAATAGGCGACGGCTCAGCGGTCTCGGAAGGTTCGTCGCAGCAGCGGTGCTTCTGATGTTGGGCGTGGGCACTTGGAAACAGGATCATATCTACAAAGACCTTGAAACACTCTGGCGTAATACGCTGAGCAAGAATCCAAACGCTTGGATGGCTCACGGCAATCTGGGAACCACGCTGCAGGACCTGGGAAACGTGCCGGAGGCCATCGCGCAGTACGAGCAGGCGCTGCGGATCAAGCCTGATTACATTGACGCCCACTACAACCTGGGAAATACATGGCTGCAATTGGGTAACCTGCCGGAGGCCATCGCGCAGTACGAGCAGGCGCTGCGGATCAAGCCTGATTTCGCCGAGGCACACAACAACCTGGGAAATGCATTGCTGCAATTGGGTAACCTGCCGGAGGCCATCGCGCAATACGAGCAGGCGCTACGGATCAAGCCTGATTACCTGGACGCGCACTACAATTTGGGGAATGCCCTGCTCCAATCGGGCAAGGCGACCGAGGCCATCGCGCAGTACGAGCAGGCACTACGGATCAAGCCTGATTTCGCCGAGGCACACAACAACCTGGGAAATGCCTTGCGGCAATTGGGTAACCTGCCGGAAGCCATCGGGCAGTACGAGCAGGCGCTACGGATCAAGCCCGATTACGCCGAGGCGCACAACAACCTGGGAAATGCCTTGCGGCAATTGGGTAACCTGCCGGAGGCCATCGGGCAGTACGGGCAGGCGCTACGGATCAAGCCCGATTACATTGAGGCGCACTACAACTTGGGGAATGCCCTTATCCAATCGGGCAAGACATCTGAGGCCATCACGCAGTACGAGCAAGCGCTGCGTCTCAAGCCTGATTACACTGAGGCGCACTACAATTTGGGGAATGCCCTGCTCCAATCGGGCGAGACATCCGAGGCCATCACGCAGTACGAGCAAGCGCTGCGTCTCAAGCCCGATTTCGCCGACGCGCACAACAATTTGGGAAGTGCTCTGGCGCAAGTGGGCAAGGTGCAGGAGGCGATTGGACATTATCAACAGGCGCTGCGGATCAAACCCGATTTCGTCGAGGCTCAAACCAACCTGGCGCGGGCGCGAGCTGTTCGGTGAGTGGTCGACTTGGGGATCTGAAACCGCAAGGTCCGCAAATTGTTCAGCGGGAGAAATCGCGTCGATCAGTATCCGCTGGTCGTGGTTGACAGGGTTGGGTAGTCTCCAGGGCTGGTGAAAGCCCAGAAACTTATCCCGGTGGTGGTGGTTGCGGCAGGGCTGCTGGCGTATTGCAACAGTTTCACGGGCCCGTTCACTTTCGATGACGAGTCGTCGATCCGGGGGAACCCGACAATCCGTCATCTCTGGCCGATCTGGCAGGTGTTGTCACCGTCGGCCGTAGCGACGGTTGGCGGTCGGCCCGTCCTCAACTTCTCGCTGGCGCTCAACTACGCATTCGGCGGCATGTCCGTCCAGGGTTATCACGCGCTGAATCTGGCCATTCATATCCTCGCCGCCCTCACGTTGTTTGGCATCGTGCGGCGGACGCTGCTGCAGCCGGCGTTACGCGAGCGCTTCGGCACTGCGGCCAACGAGTTCGCGCTGGCCGTAGCGGTCCTCTGGATTGTCCATCCTTTGCAGACTGAGGCGGTGACCTATGTGTCGCAGCGTGCTGAGTCGCTGATGGGGTTGTTCTACCTGCTGACGCTCTACTGCTTCATTCTCGGGGCTGAGTCTCCGAGGGCCGGACTCTGGTTCACGCTTTCCATCGTGGTGTGTCTGCTGGGCATGGCCACCAAAGAGGTAATGGTGACGGCGCCGCTGATGGTCTTGCTCTACGATCGGACGTTTGTCGCCGGAAGCTTTCGGGCGGCATGGACGCGGCGACGGGGACTGTATCTGGGGTTGGGAGGCACCTGGCTCCTGCTGGGGTATCTCACGGCTGGCTTGCATCAACGCGGAGTCGGTTACGGCCTCGGCGTTCCCTGGCAGGCATACGCGTTGACGGAATCTCAGTCGGTGGTGCATTACCTCTGGCTGGCGATCTGCCCACATCCGCTGGTTTTTGATTATGGGATGGACGTCTTGATATGGCATCTGACGGACGCGGCCCCGTACGCGCTGGTTCTGCTATTGCTGGTGGCGGGCGTGATGATTGCGTTGAAGCGATGGCCTGCCATCGGTTTTATCGGGGCTTGGTTCTTCGTGATTCTGGCCCCCACCTCGAGCGTGGTGCCTATTGCGTTTCAGCCGATGGCAGAGAGCCGCATGTACTTGCCGTTGGCCGCGGTGATCGTGCTGGGGGTGATGGGGATTCATGCGTTGGCGGGGCGACGAACTGTCACCGTGGTGGCGGTGCTGGCGGTCGGACTGGGAACACTCACCTGGTGGCGCAATCAGGATTACCACACCGAAGTGGCTATCTGGGACGACACCGTGGCGAAGCGGCCCGACAACCCACGCGCGCATTACAACTTGGGGGTGGCCTTGACGCAGACGGGCAGGGTGCAGGAGGCAATCGGGCAGTACGAGCAAGCGCTACGGCTTAAACCCGATTACGTCGACGCGCACTACAACTTGGGAACTGCTTTGCTCCAGGCAGGCAATGTCCAAGAGGCGATGGGGCATTATCTGCAGGCCCTGCGGATCAATCCTGATTACGCCGAGGCGCACAACGATTTGGGGATCTGCCTGATCCAACTGGGCAGGGCCCAGGAGGCGATCGAACATTGGGAACAGGCGCTGCGTCTCAAGCCCGATTTCGCCGACGCACACAACAACTTGGGAAGTGCTCTGGCGCAAGCGGGCAAGGTGCGGGAGGCAATTGGACATTATCAACAGGCGCTGCAGATCAAACCCGATTTCGCCGAGGCTCAAAGCAACCTCGCACGGGCGCGGGCGCGGGCTCTTCAGTGAGTGGTTGACTTGGGGATCTGAACCCGCAGCGTTGCACAACTCGTCCAAAGCGGGGAGCCTGTTAATCTCCGTCAAGCCTTTCCCCATCATCGTGTATGCCGTTGCCAATCAGGGCGTGATGTCGAACCGGTAAAAACCCTGCGGCGAGCGCGCACCGTCGAAGTGGGTGAACGTGAGCAGGCCGCCGATGCTGTTGCTCACACAAGCATCGAGGATGTTCGACCAATCGCCCGACACGAGATCCGCGCGATATTGCAACTGATACGTTTCCCCCACCACCGACGGGATCGCTAGGGCGATATTGATGCCCGTGATGCTGATACTGCTGATTTGATTCGCCGGGGGATTGAGAGGCACAGTCAGTTTGAATACAGTACCACTGCCGTCTATCCCGCCGTAGCCCGAAGTCGTTCCGTAGAAACTCCCGTCGCTGCCCTGAACCAGTCCCGCCATGGGACCGACGCCGTCGGCGTGGTTCGGTAGACTGCCGAACTGCCACAGAGTTGTCAGTATACCCGACGGGGTGATCCGGAATATCGAGCCGAAGCGTAATGTGGTTGTTCCGTAGAGATTGCCGTCGCTGCCCTGGATCAGCGCGTGCGGGCCGCCGCCATCGGCACTGTCGAAACCGCCAAATTGCCACAGCGGGGTCAGCGTCCCGTCCGACGTGATCTTAAATACTGTGCCGGCATTGTTTGTCCCGCCGTTCTGGGTCGTCCCGTAGAAATTGCCGTCGCTGCCTTGGACCAGCCCTGCCTCTGGCCATTTGCCGTCCCCGTTGTTGGGCAAACTCCCAAACTGCCAGATCGTGGTCAACGTGCCGGCCGAAGTGATCTTGAAGACCGTGCCGATGTCGTTCGTCCCGCCACTTGTGGTCGTCCCGTAGAAATTGCCATCGCCGCCCTGAGCCAGCGTGCAATTTGGACCCTCTCCATCTGTGGCGACATTGCCGAACTGATACAGATTCGTAAAGGTGCCGCTGGAGCTGATCCGAAACACCGTGCCATGACCATAATAGCCGTTTGCCCCGCCACTTGCCGTCGTCCCGTAGAAATTACCGTCGCTGCCTTGGACCAAACCCGCCCACGGGCTGGCGCCATCTGCGTAGTTGGACCAACTCCCAAACTGCCACAACGTGGTCAACGTGCCTGCCGAGGTGATCTTAAATACTGTGCCGGCCCTGTTCGTCCCAGCAGTCGAGGTCGTCCCGTAGAAATCGCCATCATTGCCTTGCACCAGCCCCGCCAGCGGACTGTTGCCGTCCGCGTTCGTGTTTGAATTCCCAAACTGCCATAGCGTGGTCAACGTGCCGTCTGGGGTGATCTTGAAAACGGTGCAGTGGACGACGGCTGTCCCGCCAGCAGTCCCGTAAAAATTCCCATCGCGGCCTTGGATCAGCCCCGACCACGGGCCGGCTCCGTCCGCAGCGTTCGATAAACTGCCAAACTGCCACAACGGGGTCAATGTTTGGCCGCCGGCGATGCTCCATCCGCACGCTAGGAGAAACGACATCACGACAAAGAGTGTCGGTCGCCTCATGTGGAACATAACACCTCCTTGCCGTCGAGTATGAAACGCACGCGAGGGTTGTCAAGGGGGAACGCCGAACAAATCGAGCCGCGGCACAATAAGAGTTCGTTGAGAATCCTCGGGCGATGTGGGGTTTGCTCGCCCGATCGGATTTCGCGCCCCTACTTTAACTGGGAGAACTTGAGGGCGAACCACGCCAGCACGAGCACGGCTACTGCGGCCAGACCGAGCACCGCCCATCCCCATATGTTGCCCGCCCCGCCTTTCTTCCGGCCAAACGGCGAAGCTGAAGTGAACGTCGGCGGGGTCCCGCCGCCTGCGCCAACCTCGTTGATATCCACACCCACTTGCTGGGGAGGCAACGGCTGGCTCACCTTCTTGATGTCAGCCTCATACCGCATCTCGACGGAGCCCATGCGGACCTGGTCGCCATTGTTCAGCTTCGTGTCGGTCGTGCGCATGCCGTTGACGCGCGTGCCGTTGGTGGAATTGAGATCGCGCAACCGATAGCCGTCGGGTTCTAGGACGAACATCGAGTGGTGATGCGAGATCGTGCCGTCCTCCATGCGGATCGTGTTGTCCAGCGCGCGTCCAACCGTCACACGTTCCTCGAGGAGATCGAAAACCTTCCCCTCCAACTGGCCCGTCAAGATATGCAGTTTCGGCATTCGGCGATCTCTGTGAGAAATACTGTAAAGCGCTTCGCATGATGCTTGCTCGCCGCACCCAAGTCAATTTTGATTTTTGCAGCCGAAAATCCGCCGCCGCGCATCACGACCCGCCTTGAAGTCGAAAAATCTTGAGCATTCAAGACCGCCGACTTAGTCTTCTCCCATCCCGATACCATGAATACCCAATCTTTCTTGACGCGCTGCGGGTGGTTGACCCTCAGCGTCTTGTGCGTGGTGGCTTGGCGGACGACCATGGCCGAAACCGGAACTCACCCCGATAGGATATCGTACAATGTTCGCGAGTTTGGCGCCGTCGGCGACGGAAAGAACCTCGATAGTCCCGCCATCAATCGCGCGATTGACGCCTGTGCGCAAGCCGGCGGCGGCACCGTCTTTTTTCCGGCGGGCATCTATGCGAGCTGGTCCATTCGCCTCAAGAGCAACGTCGCGCTGTACCTCGACCGGGGCGTGACCATTCTGGCCGCTGACCCACCCGCCGAGGGCGAGACCGGCGGCTACGATCCGCCCGAGCCCAACGATTCGAACCAGTATCAGGATTTCGGCCACATCCACTGGCACAACAGCCTCATCTGGGGCGAAGGATTGGAAAACGTGTCCATCCTCGGTCCGGGCCGGATTTTCGGACAGGGATTGAGCCGGGGCAGGGGCCGCAAGGATCCCTTGCCGGGCGAGCCGCGCGTTCTTCCGTTCGACGATACAACCAACGCCCCAGTCGCCGTCGCCACCAACAAGTTCGGATATCCGAATCCGCGCGAAATGCTGCCCGCGGGCGTCGGCAACAAAGCCATCGCGCTCAAGAATTGCCGTAACGTCATCTTCCGCGACTTCACAATCTTCCACGGCGGCCATTTCGCCATCCTCGTAACCGGCTGCGATAACATGACCATCGACAATGTGACCGTTGACACCAATCGCGACGGGATCGACCTCGATTGCTCCCGCAATACCACCGTGTCCAATTGCCGCATCAATTCGCCGGTTGACGACGGCTTGTGCCCCAAGAGTTCCTACAGTCTGGGCGAAGCGCGGGTTACGGAGAACCTTACCATTGTGAACTGTCAGGTTTCCGGCTTTGAAGAGGGCACGTTCCTTGATGGCCGCATGCTGCCCAGCCGCCAGAAAACCGGCCGCATCAAGTTCGGCACTGAATCCAATGGCGGGTTCCGCAATGTCACCGTCGACAACTGCACGTTTCGCCAATGCCGCGGGTTGGCGCTCGAAGAAGTGGACGGCGGCATTTTGGAGAATATCAATATCTCCAACATCACCATGATGGATGTGGCGGAGTACCCGATATTCATCCGGCTCGGCCGGCGCAATCGCGCTCCGGAAGGTACGAAGACCGGCACTCTCCGAAATGTTTTTATTTCCAACGTCATCGCCACCGGCATCGACCCAGCCAGCGGCGTGCAAATCCTCGGCCTTCCCGAACGTCCCATCGAAGGCCTGCGGCTGCAAAACATCCGGTTGATTTTCAAAGGTGGCGGCACGAAGGAGGCCGCCGCGCGCGTCCCGCCGGAACTGGAAACCGGTTATCCTGAGCCATCGCGCTTCGGCGTCATGCCCACCTACGGTCTGTATGCGCGACATGTCCGCGATTTGGAAATCGCCGATTTCCGCGTCAGCTTTGAGAAAGAAGACCTGCGGCCCCCGTTGGCGTTCGTGGACGTCGATGGACTCGAACTCGATCACCTGAAAGCGCAGGTCGCCAAGGATGTTCCCGCTGCGCGGTTCGACGGCGTGGACGGCCTGGTAATTCGGAATTCGCCGGCGCTCGACGGTCTGCCCGTGCGGAAGCGGGCGCAATCTTTTGCGTCAGGTGTGGCAGACGGACAGTGAGAGACCCGGCTCGGTTTTCGGTGTTTGAATACTGTGAGCACGTGAAGCGTCTGAGGCATGTGGACGGGAGAAGAGCATGACTAACATGAAAATAAAACTATTGAGCTTATTCTGTGCAATTGCGGGATTTTTGTCTCTGAAAGCCAGCGAATCCATTGCTGGCGTGAGTTGGTCGGTCTCAGTCTTTGACGGCCCGCTCGGGCAATCCGGCCACTGGATCGACCGCCCCGGCTACGGACGTTGCTGGTACCCCGCATACGTCTCCTCCAATTGGCGCCCGTACTGCGAAGGCTATTGGATGTGGACGGACTCCGGCTGGTATTGGGTCAGCACCGAACCATGGGGCTGGGCTACGTATCATTACGGGCGCTGGGACTACGATTCCTATTACGGCTGGGTCTGGGTGCCGGACACGCAATGGGGCCCGTCCTGGGTCGAATGGCGCGAAGGCGATGAATACGTCGGCTGGGCCCCACTGCCGCCCGGCGCGTATTACGGCCCGGACGGATACGTCTTTGCGCGCGAGCACCCGATTCATGACAACTTCTTCGTCTTTGTCGAAGTCGGCCACTTTTCGGAACCCATCCATCGCCGCGCGGTCATCGTGAACAACAGGACGATCATCAACAAGACCGTCAACATCACGAGGATCACCCGCGTCAACAACGTGGTCGTCAACAACGGCCCACGGACCGAGAACATCCAGAGGGCCGGCAGCCGTAAATTGACCGAGCCCATGCCGCATGCGGCTCTCCAGCAGCCTAGGCCGACAGCCAATACCTTCAAGCCAGTGACGGCAGGAGAACCCCGCTCACCCACGAAGGCCGAGAAGACCGAGAAGCATGAACCGGAAATCATCCGTGGCTCGCCCGGTGCCCCGCCGGACAAGACCGAAAGCAAACAACTCGAAAAACCAGCGACGGAACCGACACCGACCGAGAAACCGGAGCGCCCCCAGAAGGATGAGACCAATCCGTACGGCAAGCAGCAGCCCGGCCAAAACTTCGGTGTAAAACCCACAAACCCCTACGCGCCCGTGGAGCCGGATTCCATCCAGCCCAAACAACGCTCGCAACAGCCATCACGCGAGGAACGGGCCGCCGAAAAACAGTCTCGCAAGGAAGAGGGCAAGGACGAGAGATCCAAGAAAAGCGATCAAGGCGGCAACTGATCAGGTGACGTGAATGCGCCGCGCGGCGGTTTGATGATGCTCGCATTGGTTGGCATCAGCCGTACGATTTCATGGGTGAGAATCAAACTGTGAAACGAATCGCGACCACATTGTACTTTGTCGCTTGTGCCTCAGTCGTGGGTCAGACCAATTCACTGACCATCGACGGGTTCACCTACGAGAATCCCCGGTTTGAACGGGTCACCACTAATACCGTCACTGTCTTTCATTCCACCGGGGTTGCCACGATTCCGCTGGCCAAACTTCCGACGGAACTCCAAAAGCAATTGGGGTATGACCCTGTCAGGCTGGCTCAGGAGGACGCCGCCAGAAAGGAAGCCGCGGCCAGGGCCGAGGCGGAAGCCAAAGCGCCTCTGGCGGGCCAGGAGCTAACCGCGTACAGGTGCGCCCGCGATTATTTGGTTCACCACGATACCTATCTCGATTTTTCCGCCAATCGGCCGGACAGAAAGAACATGCAAAAGATCCCAACGGGCGATTATCAGTTTACGTTCAGCGGGCGGGCGAAAAAACCGGAAGACAGCCTTGTGGCATCTTCGGACTCTCTGGTGGAAATAAACGTCATCGTCACCGTCACGAACAGTGACCTGCAAATCGGCCGCGTGTTCTACAAATAGGCATGTTGCCTTCTAGCCCTTGGCCGTCAGGCTGCGCAGCCGTTCCCGCAACCGGCTGTATCGCGCCGCTGTCTTGTTATTGCGCACCGCGATCGTAAACGCCTTCTTCGAGCCAACGAGAATCACCAGCTTCTTACCGCGGGTAATCGCCGTGTAGAGCAAATTGCGCTGCAACAGGACGAAGTGTTGCGTCAACAGCGGCACGATGACGCACGGATACTCGTTGCCCTGCGATTTGTGGACGCTGATGGCATACGCCGGCAACAGTTCGTCCATGTCCGTGAACTCATAGGGAATCTCCCGGGTCGCATCCTTCCCGCCCGGTTCGTCGATTTCCACAATCACCACCTGTTCCACGAGATCGATTCGCTTCACGCGCCCAAGGTCCCCGTTGAACACGTCCTTGTCATAATTATTGCGGACCTGCATCACCCGGTCGCCAACGCGGTACGTGCGCCCGAATCGCTGGACGTTTGGCCCGCTCGGATTCAGCGTCGCCTGCAATTCGCGATTCAAGTTCTCCGAGCCGCACAATCCTTTGTGCATCGGCGTCAGCACCTGCACGTCGCGCATCGCATCGAACCCGAATTTCTTCGGCACGCGCTCGCTGCATAACGTCTTGATCGTCGCCAGCACCTTCTCCGGGTCATCCTCCGCGATGAAAAAGAAGTCGCTCTCCTGCGGGGAATCGAACACCGGCATCCGCCCTTCATTCACCAAATGGGCGTTCGTGATGATGAAACTGTTCTTTGCTTGGCGGAAAATTTCCGTCAGCCGGATCACCGGGACACACGCGGAGTCGATGAGGTCGCGCAGGAAATTCCCCGGTCCCACCGACGGCAACTGGTCCACGTCCCCAACGAACACCACCGACGCCGTCAGCGGAATCGCTCGCAGCAGGTGATGGGCAAGAGGGATGTCGAGCATCGACACCTCGTCGATGATGAGGATGTCGCCCTTGAGTGGACGCCGTTCGTTGTGAGTGAATCCGCCCTCGTGCGGCTCGTACTTGAGCAGGCGATGGATCGTCTGTGCCGGCACGCCCGTCGCCTCGCTCATCCGCTTGGCGGCACGCCCTGTGGGCGCGGCCAGCAATACCTTGCTCTTCTTGGCCTGCAGAATTTTGACGATGCTGTTGACAATCGTTGTCTTGCCGACACCGGGACCGCCCGTGATCACGCAAATCTTCGACGTGATCGCGGTCTTGATGGCGTTTTGCTGCGCGGTGGCTAGGTCGACGCCGGTTTTCTGCTGCACCCAGACGAGCGCTTTGTCGATGTCGATCGACGGCAGCGTCAGCGGCGCGGCGTGCAACTCGTGGATCTTGGCAGCGACGCCGCGCTCGGACTTGTACAGCCGTGCCAGATAAACGTAATCATCCTCGATGGCCACCTCCCCGCCAGCCGACAGCAGGTTGATCGCGTTTTCAATCGGCGCGACCTCGGCCTCCAGCAATTCCCGCGCGTGTTCGATCAACTCTTCGCGCGGCAGGCAGGTGTGGCCTTCGTCGGCCGCCCGCTCGAGCGTGTGCACCACGCCCGCTTTCAGCCGATGGATGGAATCCTTCTCGATCCCCAGTTTCGCCGCGATGCCGTCTGCCGTGCGAAACCCGATGCCGGAAATGTCCTTCGCCAGCCGGTACGGGTTTTCCCGGACGACCACGATGGCGTTCTCGCCGTATTGCTTGAAGATCTTCGCGGCGTGGGAACTGCCGATGCCGTGGCCCTGCAGGAAAATCATGATGTCCCGCACGCTCTTCTGCGCCGTCCACGCTTCCTTGATCCGTTTGGCGCGTTCGGGACCGATCCCGTCCACTTCGCGCAACCGCGCCGAGAACAGGTCGATCACTTCCAGCGTCCGCTCGCCGAATCTGTCCACGATGCGGTCGGCGAACGTGTCACCGATGCCTTTGATCAGCCCGCTGCCCAGATACCGCTTGATGCCGACAATGGTGCGCGGCAACACCGACTCGAATCGCTCTACCGCGAACTGCCGCCCGAATTGTTTGTGGTTCACCCAATGACCGAGCGCCTTGACGGTCTCGCCGACATTGAGCGCCGCGAGGTTACCCACGATGGTGATCGGCTCCGTCCGCCGCGCCCCGCCCTCCGGCAAAAGCTGCGCCACCGTGTAATGGTTCTCCTCGTTCGAGTAAATCACTCGTTCAAGCGTCCCCTCGATCGTTTCCAATGATTCGTTTGTCGGCATCGCCATGTGCGCAACCGCGATGTTAACAAATCCCGCTCGGCTGCGCTTGCGAAATCCGCCGCATTTTCAATTGTCATCGAGCGGACAGAGGTATGGAATCCAAATGTCAACTTACGTTGGGTGAAGATGCAGAAACGAGAGAACCAGGCACGTTATCTCGAACTGGGCGTGGCCGTGTGTTATTTCCTCACCGGTATCTTCGCCAGAGCCGATACCGTCTTCGTGTCGAATGCAACCAACAACACGATTGAGAGATTCAATTCTGACGAAGACGGGTCTGTGTTCGGCTCGGGGTTGAGCAGCCCGACGTTTATCACGGTGCAGCCAGTTCCCGAAGCCGCGACGCGGTCGCTGTTAGCGCTGGGCGTCGGCGCGCTTCCTGCAAATCGCCGTTTCCGCCGCGCCGTCCATTGTGACTCTCTCTCAACTTCGAGTCAGTTCCGCAACAGCCTCGCAATGGGCGGTCTGGGGAAACATATCGAACGGGGTGACGCATTCCAGTTTATAACCTGACTTGAGCAGTTCCTTGATGTCGCGCGCGAGCATCGATGGCGCGCACGAGATGTAGATAATCTTGCACGGTTTCTGTTCGCGCAACGTCTTGAGCACGATGGGTGCGCACCCGGACCGGGGCGGGTCGAGAATCAGGCACGTTTCATCAAGCTTGCACTGCCGTAGCGTGTAGAACAGCAGCCGCTCGGTTTTGCCGGGGTAGAAATCGAAATGCTCGAGACCCAGCCGCTGCGCATTCTCGTTGGCGGCCTTGACCGCCTTCGTGTCTTCTTCAATGCCGTACACATGCTTGGCGAGGTCCGCCAGCATCAGCGCGAAGAGACCCACCCCGCAATATGCATCCACCAGAATGTTGCAGCCGCCCGCCTTGAAGCTCCGGCGCGTATGTGCGAGCGCCAGTTCGATGACCTCGCGATTGACTTGGAAAAACGAGCCGAGTGGCACTTGCAGGCTTTTGCCAAAGATGGTTTCGGCAATCGTGCGTTGCACGATGGGCGTCTCGGCGGTTGTCTCAACGTCATCCAAATCGTCAACCGCCCGCCGGGTTTCCACGTACGACCAGACTTCGCGCTCGGAATTACAACGAATCGTGAGATGCACGTTTTCCAGCGATTGCTGGCTAACCTTTGCCAGTTTCGCGTTCACTTCCTCGCGCGCGATGGGGCATTGCTCGATGCTGACGATGGATCGACCGCGCATGGTCCAAAAGCCGGGTTTGCCAGGGCCGTGAACAACGATTTTGTTGCGGTAATGATACTCGCGCGGTGAACCGACCACCGGCTCGATGGGCGGGTTGGGAATCTTGCCGATGCGCTGGAACACATCACGAATCTGGCTGCGTTTCAATTCGAGTTGGTGCGGGTAATCGATGTGCTGATACTGGCAGCCGGCACAATTCATGTAATACGGGCAGCGCGGCTCGACCCGGCGCGTTGACGGCGTGATCACGCGCACGATATCAGCGGTGGCGTACCGTCGCTTGACGTCGACAATCTCGACTTCGACGCGTTCGCCTGCCACGACGAATGGCACAAATACGACGAAGTTGTCCACGCGCCCGATGCCGTCGCCACCAAAGGCGACGGTCGTGATATCGAGTTCGAGACGCTGGCCCGGCTGGAGTGTGGATGTTGTCATGCGTATGGCGAATCCTGGTCGTGGCGTGATTACAAACCGCTCTTGCGGGAGCTTAGCAGGACATCCACGCTGCTGGCCAGCGACCAAATCCACGCGAGGAAGAACATCGCGGCCCCAATCAAGCCGAGCCGGAAATGAGCGCCGAGGTCGGTTGGCATTTCTCCTGCGCGCAGCCACTCGACGACGTACGAGATTGCCCAGAGCAGCATGAGCAGGAAACCTGTCTGGGAGATCACCAGTTGCAACAGTCCGGACACCCGTCGTCGGGCGATGAACGTACCCAGCCCCGGCAAGACGAGATTGCCAAGTACGCAGCCCCACGCCTGAGAGCGGGCAGGTCCGCCGCTCGGGGTCACGTCAGCCAGCTTGGGAGGTGTTTTTGGCTCCAAAGATATCCTCGTACACGCACATCATCGCGGCTTGGACAATGGCGACGCTTACGAACACGCCGACGCAACAAGCGACGACCCCGGCGAGTGTCACCAAGGCGCAGACAATCAGGAAACCAAACATTAGCCACCAGTGTTTGGTGACAACTTTACGACTCAATTCCATGGCCGGCCAGAAATCGATCTTTTTGTCCATCACGAGTGGCACGGCAAATACCCAACAAACACACAGATAAACACCGGGAAGGATACAGAGCAGGCATCCGACGGTGGTCAAAAGCGCCGAAACAAGGAGGGTCAACATCAGCGGCACGAAAGCGGTGCTGAATCCGATGAACGCATCGCCAAATGCGGCCGGCTGGCCCCGGATTCTTTTCAGATAGAGCGCGTACAAGCCCCCCATCATTGGGCCACCAATAATCAGGCCGATGACGGGTCCCAGGTACGGGATGCCACCGCCGGCGGCGATCAACCCGCCGACGAACGAGGCGCCGATCAGCAACCAGAAATCACGCTTGACCAGTTGCCAACCGCGACCGATACACCCTCCAATATCAATTGTGTAGTCCCGCGCCAGAATCTGCGCGGCCAAAGCCTCGGGATCGACCGCCCCCACCACCGGCGGCACGCCCTGATCGGCGCCGGCATGGCCGAGCATGTCGGCGAATTCGGGAAACTCGCTGAGGGTCTTCCATTCGGTGGCGCCTTCGGCCTGCAACCTGGTTTGTGCGTTGGCACGCCCTTCGTGAATCCATTGCCGCAGTTGTTCGGACGTGACCGGACCGTATTCGCGACCGTCTGCCCCGATGATCCTATACATGATCGTCTCCTTCGACTTGTTTCTCCGCTGGCGGTTCTACCTCTCAACCGGCGGAAGCTGCGGTGTGCGCCCTCAGAACATCTTCGTACGCGTACAAGATGGCGGCAATCCCAATCGGCGCGGTGACAAAAATGCCGATGCAGCAGGCAAGGAGACCCAGCACGCTGATCAACCCTGCCAGCAAGAAGAGCGCAAACAGACTCCACCACCGGCGTGCCACTACTTTCCGGCTCAGCTCCATCGCTTCCCAGAAACCCAGTTGCTTGTCGATCACCAGTGGCAGCGTGAATTTCCAGGCTACTCCCAGATAGACGCCCGGAATGATGCACAGAAGAAATCCCAAGCTTGCCAGCACTCCGCTGACTACATGGGCCATCACTAGCGGGACGAACGCGCCACTGAACCCGGCAAACGCATCAACCAGCGAGGCCGGCTGACCACGCATGAGCTTCAGGTAATAGTTGTACAGCCCGCCCAGAAACGGTCCCGCCATAAACAAATTCCACAATGAGCTGACGAGGATTCCCCGCCATTGCAGGCGCAACACCTCCCATCCGTGGACGCCACGAACGTGCCATGGCACGCCGAAGGCGGTGTTGACGAGGAAGCGCAACATCCCGCCCACGCCTCCGAAAAGCACGAGGACCAAAAAAGTAGTCCCCACAAGCCGCCCGAAATTGTTCTGCAGCAATTTCCAGCCGCGGCTGATGCAACTGCCAATGTCCAACTCACCACTGCCCGGCGGGGGGTGGGCCAGGGCCGGGGAAGACGTGGCGGGCATGCCCGCGAATTCGGGAAACGCCGAGATGGGCTTCCATTCCGTGCTGCCTTCAGCTTGCACTCTGGTCTCCGCGTTGGCGCGGCCTTCGCGGATCCATTGCTGCAATTGTTCCGTTGAGACCGGACCGTACTCGCGACCGTCAGCTCCAATGATTTTGTACATGGCAGTCTCCTTAGGGCGCCAACAGCGTGAACGGGTACGCGGGTATGTTGCGCACCACCCCGAACACGATGATCAGTCCCACCAGCACCCAAATCCAGATCGGTTTCATTCTGCCCCGATGACCACGCACCGCGAAATATCCGACCAGCGGCAGCAGCGAGATCGCCAGCGGATTGAGTCGAAACGCTGCCGCCACATTGCCATGCAGAAGTTGATGCAGCGCGCGTGTCGTGCCGCAGCCGGGGCAGTACCATCCGGTCAACTCGTGGAAATAGCAGCGCGGATAAAATCGGGCGACGGTCGGATTGAACCAAAACAACGCCAGCACAGCCAACGATGCCGTGGCAACCATCACAGTTTTTTCAAACCTTGTCATCACGATCAATCCAACATGCCTGTCATATCTCCGTTGCATCACCAATGATACCGCCAAGAGAACAGGTGACGGCCAGGCATAAAACCTCTCACGGCGAACAACAGGCCAAATCCTATCGCAGCAATCAGGCTGAGAACGGAAAGCACCAGGCCCCCAATAGCAACGCCCTGGCCGGTTTGTCGAGTCGGGTCCCGGTTGATTTGTGAAAGACCAATGCTCGAAAAAACTATCCCGAGAATACTGAACAAGGGTCCGCAGCAAAGCCATCCGATCGTCATCCCAACGATTCCCATCGTCAGGCCGGCGATTGCCATGCCATTTGTCTTGGGCGGAAAGGTGGGCGTTGACACCGTCAGGGGCGCACTGGCCGTCGGTGGCGGGACTGGGGGCGACACGGGCGGGGCGGGTGGGCTGAACTCAGGAAATTCCCCCAAGCGTTTCCAATCCGCGCTTCCCTCCGCTTGGACGAGTGTTTGCGAGTTTACGCGCGCTTGGGCGATCCACTGGCGTAGTTGGTCCGCGCTGACGGGGCCATATTGCCGGCCGTCCGCACCGATGATCTTGAACATTGGTTTCCTCGCTCCTCGTGACTCAACGCCAATTCCCAGCGGGGAATGCTCGTCAGGCTACGTCAGCGCCTTGTGCAACTCCAGCTTTAATTTTTCAAGACCGACGCCGGCCAGCGCCGAGATCTCCAGTACGCGCACTGCCGGCCGTGCGCCCGCTTTTTCCCGCGGCGACTTCGATTTCCGAGCGCGCGGCGCCGCCACTTTGCGCTTGAACACGGCCAGGTTCTTCTTCGCCTCGGGCAGGTCCATCTTGTTGGCGACGATCAGCCGCTTCTTCTTGAGAATCTCGGGATTGTACAGCTTCAGTTCTGCCAGCAGTTGCTGGTGATCATCGTACGGCTTGCGGCCATCGACGCCCGCCATGTCCAGCAACACCACGAGCAACTGGCAGCGCTCGATATGCCGCAGAAAATCATGTCCCAACCCCCGTCCCCGGTGCGCGCCCTCGATCAACCCGGGAATATCCGCGATGCGAATGCGCGTGAAATTGTCGTACACCAGAATCCCGACGTTGGGTGTCAACGTCGTGAATGGATACGCCGCAACCTTTGGATGCGCATTCGTGATCTTCGAGATCAGCGTCGATTTGCCCGCGTTCGGAAACCCGACCAATCCCACATCCGCCAGCGTCTTCAGTTCCAGTTCGACGCCCAGTTGTTCGCCCGCCTCGCCGTACTCAAATTCGCGCGGCGCCTGGTGTATCGAACTCTTGAACGCCGCGTTGCCGCGTCCGCCGCGTCCGCCCTTCGCCAACACGAACTGCTGGCCGTCCTCGATCAAGTCGGCGATCAACTCGCGCTCGCTGATCTCTGGCGCAATCTCCGTGGATTCGGCAGTTGTCGTCGTCGCCGCCGTTCCCTCGCGCATCGCCAGTGCCAGTTGTTTGGCCCGACCGGGCGTGAACGGCATCCCGACGGTCGAGCCGGGATCAAATTCCTCCGTCGCCGCCGCGGGATGATAGTTCGACGGCGCTCGCTGCTTGATCGGCGGGGTCAGCCGAAACACCTGCGTCCCGATGGGCAATTTCACGACGATGTTCTTGGCGCTGCGGCCAAAGCAATTCTTCCCGCGTCCGTGGACGCCGTGTCTGGCAACGACCCGCGGTTGGTAGTAGAAATCAGACAGGTCCGTGACATTCTTGTCGGCGACCAGCACGATGTCGCCGCCCTTGCCGCCGTCCCCGCCATCCGGCCCGCCCCGATCGACGTATTTCTCCCGCCGAAACGACACGCACCCGTTCCCGCCATCCCCTGCTTTCACCCGAATCTTGACCTTGTCCACGAACATGCGAGAAGCATAGCCGCAAAAGCAGGCAGCGGGAAGGGGAAAGCCGTCGGAATCTAGAGGTCAGAAGCGGCTCTTAGCTCGGCGTGGCCGTCGTCGTAGAGGAACGTGCGCCTGCCGCCATGGCGTGGCTCAATCTCTCGAAGGACGATGAGGTCAGGCTTCTCACCCCACTTATTGGTAAGGCCGACAAATTCGTAGCTGTATCGGTTCGTGTCCGCAGCCAGCGGGCAAAAGAAGATCTTCGTGCTCGTTACATAGGGTCTTAATTCATCAAGTCTGTGCGGCAGGCTTCCATCGTGTTGTTCAGCATACATCGCACAAGCGAGCCCGACCTCGTGCACGTTCATAAGACAGCGAGCGCTCTGAGCCGACTGATAATGGTATTGACCAAGCGTCCACTCGCATATGACGCCCAACAGCATGGCGCTACTCAGCACCAAGCCCATGATCGTCAGTGCCCACCCCGTCAACCTCCCCTTGGATTTACTGATCCGGATGATCGCGATAACGCCGCATGTAAATCCAAGAATTGCTGCGGGGTGCCAAAGAAATATACCAAGGATACCGAAAGCCACGCTGGCGACGGCAGACGCGCTGATTATCAGTCCCGAAGCAGTTGCTGGTTGGCTGTGGGGAACTTGTTCATTCACAGCAAAGACTTTCTGTTTGGGCGACACCTTTATAGCAAAGAGTGTCTCATGCCGCAATGCCGCCTTGCGCTAGACCTTTCGTTGCACCAGCACCCGGAACACGCGGCCCATCAATTCGGGATGGATGAGTTGATGGATGGCGGCGCGTTCTTTGCTGGGTTGGCCGGCGGTGCGCTCGACGATCTCAGCAATCTCCGATTCTCCAATCTGCAACAGGTAGTGCGCCTGGTCGGTAAACGTCACGGGTTCAAGCCCGAGCTTCTTCCCGTGTTCGATGAGCGAGCTGAATTCCACGTGCGCCGTGATGTCCTGTTCGCCGATATGGGCATACGGGTTCGCGCTCTTCGTGTGTTGGTGATAACAGAGCAGGGTGCCCTCACGGTGGTGCGGCGCGAAATACTCGTGACGCTCGTACCCGTAGTCGATGGTGACAATCCATCCGCGCTTTAGTCGGTGCGCCACATCCCCGAGCCAATCGAGCGCGCGCAAATTCACCTCCGTCCGATAACCCTCCATATGTTCGACCGGCAGATCACGCAAATAGTCCGCCAGCCGTGACGTCGAGAGCGGCCCCAGCGTCTCCTGAAAATCCGCGCCAACATAAACTTCCTGCCATCTTCCCCCTTTCACCTGCACGATATGAACCGGCAGCGCATCGAGGAATTCGTTCGAAAAAACGCACCCGACAATCGAATCGGGCAGGGGATCGCCCGTCTCAATGATGCGGTAGCGCAGATCCGGCGCGGCCGCCAACACGTCCGCGCGCAACTGGCCGCGATGTCCGCCAAACTCGACGACTTCAAACTCAGCCGGATTCCCCAACTCTTCACGAAACTTCACAAATTGTTTTGCGAGCAGTTTGCCAAAGAGCGGTCCGACGCTGACACTGGTGAAATAGTCGCCTTGCTTGCCGATGCGCCCGCCCCGAACGTTTTCAGAACTGGTGTAGTAACCGTACTGCGGATGATAGAGGGCCAGTTCCATGAACCGCGCGAAAGTAATGCGTCCGTCGCGCGCTCCATCGATTTCGCGCTGGATTTCACGAAGCAATTCGGGATGGCCATCCACACGGCAACGATAGCCGAGCGGCCCGCGTTGATGAAGGCGAAAGAACACTTGCAAGGCGCATTGGTTTTGGTACGTTCCTTGTGAAATGTGTCACAAAGTTCGCCCGCTGGCGTGACGGGTGAACAGGTCGCGGATTTCATGGCTGAGGAACTGCAACAATACGTGCCTGTCGGGCTCTTGCTACTGGTCGCGATTGGGTTCGCGGCCGCGATGATGCTGGCGCCCCTGATCTTTGGCAAGCCGCGCACCCACAGTCCCGTCAAGGACAGCGCCTACGAGTGCGGCTTGCCGCCGATGACTGAGGCGCACACGCGGTTCAGCGTCAAATTCTACCTTATCGCCATGTTATTCATCGTCTTCGACATCGAAGTGGTTTTCATGCTGGGCTGGGGTGCGGTCTTTCGCGACATGATCAAGCCGGCGGCCGAAGGCGGCATTGGGTTCACGATGTTACTGGGCGCGCTGGTGTTCCTGGCGATTCTCGAAGTCGGCCACGTCTACGCCTGGAAGAAGGGCGCGCTCGATTGGGCTCCGCGCAAGAATCAAGTGGTGGAGCCGGAAGCGGAGGAACCGGCAGATAAAATACCCACAAAGAAGGACATCGAGAAAACGCGCATGGAAGTGAGGAAGAAGCTGGTGACCTCATGATTCAACGGCTCGAAAAAGGATTCGATCCGAAAGTGGAAGGCCGTGACCTCATCGTCACGCGCGCGGACGCCGCCATTGGCTGGGTGCGCAAGAACTCCTGCTGGCCGATGCCGATGGGGTTGGCGTGCTGCGCCATCGAGTTGATGGCCGCGGGCGCCAGCCGTTTTGATATTGCGCGGTTCGGCGCCGAGGTCATGCGTTTCTCCCCGCGGCAATCTGACCTGATGATCGTTGCCGGGACATGTGTGTACAAGATGGCCGGCGTGGTCAAACGCGTGTGGGACCAGATGCCCAATCCCAAATGGTGCATCGCCATGGGCGCTTGCGCCAGTTCGGGCGGCATGTATCGCAGCTACGCGGTCGTGCAGGGCGTGGATCATTTTCTGCCGGTGGACGTGTACATCTCAGGGTGCCCGCCGCGACCCGAGGCGCTCCTGGAAGGCTTGATGGCCATCCAGCGCAAGATCGCGCAGGAGAAGGCGACCCGGAACATGAAGCAAGCCGGGCACGAACCCGGGCTGTGGAAACCGGTGGAAGGGCCCATCATCGTGCGCGGTGAATACGCGCCAAAACTGAAGGGTTCATGACACCGCAATCGGCCATCGACAGATTGACGGTGCGGTTCGGCGACGCGATCTCCGCGCCCGTTGCATTTCGCGGTGAAATCACGATTACGGTCGCGCGCGAGAAGATTGCCGCCATTTGCGAGTTGCTAAAGAAGGAATGCGGCTTCGACATGTTGACGGATCTTTCGGGGGTGGACAATTACGGCGAAGACCCGAGGTACGAAGTGAGCTACCTGGTGTACTCGCTCGCGCACCGCTGTCATTTGCGGTTGAAAGTGCGCGTGTCCGAGGACGATCTGATCGTGGATAGCGTCACCAGCATTTGGCAGGGGGCCAACTGGCACGAACGCGAAGCGTTCGACATGTTTGGCATCCGCTTTCGCCATCATCCGAACCTGAAGCGCATTCTGATGTGGGAAGGGTATCCCCATCACCCGCTCCGCAAGGATTTCCCGCTCGCGGGCATCCCGACCGAGTTGCCTGAAACGGCGGTGGATGCCGATTCAGTCCGCCGCGCGCCAATGTTGGGCGGGCCGTTTGTGGCCAACAGCGGCACGCGCAGTTCGATCCGTCGTGAGCCGCGCCAGTACGACACGATCGCGGAACAGCAGGACAAACTGGCGAACCCCACGAAGGAAGAATCCGTCTGATCCATGGCGACGCAACACGAAATGGAGTTGATCGATTCTGCCGCGCGCGCCCAGCAGGCGATGGACGAGGGGTTGAGCGGCGAGAAGATGCTTATCAACATGGGGCCGCAGCACCCGAGCACACACGGGGTGTTGCGCGTGGTCCTCGAACTCGACGGCGAAGAGATTATCAACGTCTGGCCCGACATCGGGTACCTGCATCGCGGCGACGAGAAGATCGCCGAGAACATGACCTACACGCAGTTCATCCCGTATACCGATCGCCTCGATTACCTCGCGCCACTCGCCAACAACGTCACCTACGCGTACGCCGTCGAGAAACTGCTGGGAATGGATGTGCCGCCGCGCTGCAAATACATCCGGGTTATCTGTGCCGAACTCGCGCGGATCAGTTCGCACCTGCTTGGTCTTGGATCGTTCGGGATGGACATTGGCGCCATGACCATTTTCCTCTACACGTTCCGCGAACGCGAAAAGATCTACGACATGGCGGAATGCATCAGCGGCGCGCGGTTCACGACCAGTTACACGCGCATCGGCGGTCTGGCCAGGGATCTGCTGCCCGAATTCGCGCCGATGCTGCGCGCGTTTCTCAAGGAATTCCCCGCCACGATTGACGAGGTGGACAAACTGCTGACACGCAACCGCATTTTCTGCGAACGCACCCGTGGCATCGGCGTGCTCCCGAAGGAACTCGCAATTGATCTCGGGGTCACGGGGCCGTGCCTGCGCGCGTCGGGTGTCGACTGGGACATCCGCAAATCGCATCCGTACAGCAGCTATGAAGATTTCGAGTTCGATGTTCCCACCGGCACCGTGGGCGACAGTTACGACCGCTATCTCTGCCGCATGGAAGAGTTGCGGCAGAGCGTGCACATCCTGCAGCAGGCTCTCGATCATCTACCCGACGGACCGGTAAATTCACCGGACGCCAAGATCTTGCTTCCCGACAAAGAAGCCGTGTTGACGAAAATGGAGGAATTGATTCATCACTTCATCAACGTCACCGAAGGCGTCAACGCCCCTCCGGGCGAGGTCTATTTCTCGGCGGAGAACCCCAAGGGCGAACTCGGGTTTTACATCGTCAGCCGCGGCGGCGGCACGCCGCACCGCCTGAAAATACGTGCCCCGTCGTTTGTGAACCTGCAAGCGCTGCCGGTGATGGCCAAAGGCCATATGATGAGCGACATGGTCACCATCCTCGCCAGCGTCGACTTCGTGATGGGAGAATGCGACCGTTGACGCTCCTGGATTTCGTATGGCACTGAACGTTCCAACCGAACTCGAGCGACATATCGACGAGATCATCACGCACTACCCGCCCCAACATAAACGGGCGGCGGTGTTGTGGCTGTTGCATCTTTTGCAGGAGCAGTGCGGGTATCTCGGCAAGGAACAGGTTGAGTGGACGGCCACAAAGCTCGGCTTGCGGCCGATCAACGTCTGGGAGTTAATTACGTTCTACCCGATGTTCACGCCCCGACCGCGCGGCAAGTTTCATATCAAGGTGTGCCGCACGCTTTCGTGCGAGCTTGGCGGCTGCGGCGGCATTCTGGGGCGATTGCAAAAAAAACTCGGGGTCGGCTTGGACGAAAATACGTCCGACGGACGGTTCACCATTTCCACGGTCGAATGTCTCGCCGCGTGCGGCACCGGCCCTGTTATGATGGTGAATGACGAATTGTTCGAGAACCTGACGCCCGAGAAGGCCGAGGCCATCGTCGATCGCATCCAAGCCACCGGCAAGTTGGAGCCGCAACCCCTGTCACCGGTTCAGCCCGTTCATGCGCTGGAGAAGCGGGTGTTACTGGCCAACATGAGCAAACCCGGTTACCGGGGCGCGATTGACGACTACGTTCGTGAAGGCGGCTATCGCGCGTTGCCGAAAGCGCTGGGCATGAAACCCGACGAGATCGTCGTCGAGATCAAGAACAGCGAGCTTCGTGGTCGCGGCGGCGCGGGTTTCCCCTGCGGCATGAAGTGGAGTTTCCTCGCCAAGGGTACCGGCAAGCCAATCTATCTCGTCTGTAATGCCGACGAATCCGAGCCCGGCACGTTCAAGGATCGGCAGCTCCTGCATTACGATCCACACCAGCTTCTCGAAGGCATCCTCGTCTCTTGCTACGCCGTCGGCGCCCACGCAGCCTACATTTATATCCGCGGCGAGATGCCGCATGGCGCGAAGATCCTGCTCCAGGCGATTGAGGAAGCGCGCGCGAAGAACCTTCTGGGCAAGAACATCCTCGGCAAGGGATTCGACTGCGAGATTTTCGTTCATCGTGGCGCGGGCGCGTACATTTGCGGTGAGGAAACGGGTCTCATTGAATCGCTCGAAGGCAAACGCGCCTATCCGCGCATCAAGCCGCCGTTCCCGGCCGTGGTCGGTCTGTTCGGTTGCCCGACGGTCGTGAACAATGTCGAGACGTTGTCGAATGTCCCGCACATCGTGAACAATGGCGCGGCCTGGTTCAAAGGCATGGGAGTGGCAGGCTCGACGGGTACCCGGCTCGTCTGTGTGAGCGGTCCGGTGAAGCAGCCGGGCTATTATGAGTTTGAGATGGGCAAACTCACCATGCGCCAACTGATTTATGACCTGTGCGGCGGGCTCCGCGAGGGTCGCCAACTGAAAGGCGTCGTCCCGGGCGGCAGTTCGATGCCCGTGTTGAAGGCGGACCAGATTGACGTGCCGCTCGATTTCGAGTCGTTGCGCAAAGCCGGCACGATGGCGGGCTCAGGCGGCGTGATCGTGCTCGATGATACGGTCGATATCGTGCAGAGCACGCTGAACGTCGCGCAGTTTTATGCGCATGAGTCGTGCGGCCAATGCACGCCCTGCCGCGAAGGCACGTTATGGATGGAGAAAATGCTCCACCGCATCCAACATGGCCATGGTCGCCCGGAAGATGTGGACCTGCTGTGGGACATCGCCGACAACATTGACGGCAAGACAATCTGCCCGCTCGGCGAAGCCGCCGCCTGGCCTGTGAAAGCCTTCGTCACCAAGTATCGCACTGACTTCGAGCAGGCGTGCCAGAACGGCGACGGAGCAAAGAAGCACTGACATGCCTGAGAACACAGTCAAACTGACGATTGACGGCAAGGAGATCGCGGCCCCAAAAGGGATGAACCTCATCGAGGCGGCGAAGCTCGCCAGCATCGAAGTGCCGCATTATTGCTATCATCCGAAGCTGACGGTGGTCGGAAACTGCCGCACGTGTCTGGTGGATGTCGGCATGCCGAAGATCGGGCCGGACAAGAAGCCTGTGCTGGACGCCGATGGCCAGCCGGTCGTCGTGTTCGGGCCGAAACTGTCCATCGGCTGCAACACGGCGGTCGCACAAGGCATGGTCGTGCGCACGCGTTCGGCGAAAGTCGTCAAGGCGCGCGAAGGCGTGATGGAATTCCTCCTGATCAATCATCCACTCGATTGCCCCATCTGCGACCAAGCGGGTGAATGCCGTTTGCAAGAATTCAGCGTGGATTACGGCAAGGGGCAGAGTCGATTCGTCGAGGAGAAAGTTCACAAGCCGAAGAAGACGACCATCGGTCCGAAGATCATGCTTGATGACGAGCGTTGCATCCTCTGTTCGCGGTGCGTGCGGTTCATGAAGGAAGTGGCCGGGCAGGATTGCCTCGGGTTTGTGAATCGAGGCAGTTATTCCACGCTGACGTGTTACCCGGGCATGGAGCCGAACACGAATTACGATCTCAATATTGTGGACATCTGCCCCGTCGGCGCGCTCACGTCCAACGATTTCCGCTTCAAACAGCGGGTCTGGTTCCTCAAGGAAACGAAGAGCGTCTGCCCGAATTGCGCGACCGGCTGCAACACCGTCCTCTGGTCGCGCGAGGGTGTAGTGCAGCGTCAAACGCCCCGTGACAACGATGCCGTGAACCAATGCTGGATGTGCGACTATGGGCGTTTGCACTACAACTTCATCAACGACGCGAATCGCCTCACCGCGCCGAGCGTGAAGTCGGCGGCGATGGGCGAACGATTCAAGCTCACCTGGCTGGAGGCGACGCGGCAGATTGGCGAGAAGTTCAAGGCATTGAAAGGCCGTGGCGCGACCGTCGCCGCGATTGGTAGCGCGCGTGCCACCACCGAGGAATTGTTTCTCTTCAACAAGCTGACCCGCGACGTTCTCGGGGCTGACCTGGTGGATTGCGTGCCGCACGCCGGGGACGGCGACAAGTTCCTGCTCGATGCCGACCGCAATCCGAATGCGAACGGCGCGAAACTCACAGGAGTGGCCGCCGATCCCATCGGCAGCCGGATTCCAGTGATTACCGAGGCGATCAAGTCAGGCAAGATCAAGACGCTCATTGTCCATGGCGAGAACGTGGCAAAACACGGAATCGCGGAGGAATTGCTGGCGAAACTCGAACTGCTGGTGGCCATCGATACGTTGCCGAACCAGGTGACGGAATTGGCCCACTACATTTTGCCGGGGGCGACGTTCGCGGAGAAGCGCGGCACCTTCATCAATGCGAAGAGCCGCCTGCAGCGACTGAACATCGCAATTCCATCACCGGGGATCGCGCGCCCGGAATGGCAGACATTGGCCGCGCTGTTGAACGAGTTGGGCGCGGGCGGTGCGTATCTGACGATTGAGGACGTGTTCGCCGACATGGCGCGCACGCTGGCGCCGCTGGCGGGGTTGAACCTCTCCAAGATCGGTGATTTCGGCGTGGAACTGAAGCTGGCACGGACGGGCGCGTCCGGCGGCCAACCGACGAGCGAACCGGCGGCGACCGCAGGAGCGAAAGCATGATCCCGTTGCTCCTCATTCATCTCATCAAGATTGCCTGTGTGATCGGCGTCATGATGGGCATCGTCGCCTATACGGTTCTGGCGGAACGCAAGATCTGCGCGTGGATGCAGGACCGCATCGGGCCGAATCGCGTCGGGCCGCGCGGCTTGCTGCAACCAATGGCGGACGGTCTGAAATTCGTTTTCAAGGAAGACGTGTTGCCGCATCACGTCAACAAACTTTATTTTACCCTCGCGCCGATAATTGCGATGGTGCCCGCGCTCATTACCATCGCGGTTGTACCGTGGGGCAGCCAATTGATGATACCGAGTCTCTCGCCACAACCGATCCAGGGCGTGATCGCGAACTTGAATGTCGGCATCCTGTTCGTGTTTGCCATTGCGTCGCTCGGCGTGTACGGCATTGTGCTCGCGGGGTGGGCGAGCAACTCGAAGTACCCGTTCCTGGGCGGGATTCGCTCGAGCGCACAGATGATTTCCTATGAAGTGTGTCTCGGATTGAGCGTGGTGCCGGTGTTCATGCAGGCCGGTTCGCTCAATTTGGTGAAGGTTGTCGGATACCAGGCCCAACACCTGCCGTTTCATTTGCTATCCGCATCTGTGGCTGTCGTTTTTCATCTTCATGGTGAGCGCGTTCGCGGAGACCAACCGTCTGCCGTTCGATTTGCCGGAAGCCGAGCAGGAGCTGGTTGGCGGCTACAATACCGAGTACAGCTCGATGAAGTTCGGGATGTTTTTCATGGGCGAATACGCGGCAATGTTCGTGGCGTCGGCATTGATGACGACGCTGTTTTTCGGTGGCTGGTCGTTGCCGTTCGCACCGTTCAACGCGCCGGCCCAGACGCTCGGCGTGGGATTGCTGCACATTGCGGTCTTTCTGGCAAAAGTCTGCCTCTGCCTCTTCTTTTATATTTGGGTGCGCTGGACAATTCCGCGATTCCGTTATGACCAACTGATGGCCCTGGGCTGGAAGTTATTCATCCCGCTGACGCTGCTGAACATTTTCCTTACAGGAGTCGTGCTGGCATTGATCGGCAAATAGCCATGCGAGTCAAACGACCAAAGCTGACGATCTGGGAGCGGACATATCTCCCGCAGATTTTGCACGGGTTGTGGCTGACGTTGAAGCACATCCCGCGGCGGAAGTTTACGCGCCGCTATCCCGAGGAGAAACCGCCGCTGTACGGCGCGTACCGCGGCGCACCGACGCTGGTAAAAGACCCCGAGGGACGGGTGAAGTGTGTCTCGTGCCAATTATGCGAGTTCGTGTGCCCGCCCAAGGCGATCCGGATCACACCCGGCACGCGCCCGGACGATGCGCCCGACGCGGACGTCGAGAAGGAGCCCGAGGATTTTGTCATCGATATGCTGCGCTGCATATACTGCGGCTACTGTGAGGAGGTTTGCCCCGAGGAGGCGATCTTCTTGAAAAGCGATTTCGCGATGGCGGGTTACCAGCGCGAGGAGCTACAGTTCCACAAGAAGAAGCTGCTCGAACTCGGCGGGGTGCAGGAAGATTCCATTTGGAAGTGGAAGTACAAGGGAGAACCGCCGCCGGACGCACCCGGGGCACCGAAGCGCATCCCAAATGCAGCGCAGTGAAGCAGTAGTGGTGTTCGGAGAACGCCGGGAAAGATTTTGGGAGAAGGAAACGGTGGTCACAAACCGCCGCGATAACGATTAGGATGAGCGTACACGACGCATTATTTTGGCTTTTCAGCATCGCCATGCTGGGCTGCGGATTTTTCGTGATTGCCAACCGCAATCCCGTCGCCAGCGCGCTGCTTTTGGTGTTGCTGTTTGTGTTCATGGCAGGGCTGTTCGTGTTGCTCGAGGCATTTTTCATCGCGGCGATCCAGGTGCTGGTCTATGCCGGCGCGGTGATGGTGTTGTTCCTGTTCGTCATCATGCTGCTCGACATCAAGGCCAGTGAGCGGCGGAAGTTCCGGGTTCTCAGCATTGTTGGCGGAGTCGCTGTGGCGGTGGCGTTCGTGTGGGAACTGAGAATCGTCCTCGGCCAGCCCGTAAAACTGTTGACCAGTGGGAGCGAAGAGATGCATGGCGGCCTGGAACAGATCATCAAACCGTTCTTCGCGCACTACATGCTGCCGTTCGAAGTGACCGCGCTGCTGTTGCTCGTGGCGATGATTGGTGTGGTGTTGCTCTCGAAGAAGGAGGTCAAGTGACCAGCGCGCTTACGCTCAACCACTATCTGGTCGTCAGCGGTTTGCTGTTCGCGCTGGGCATTGCGGGCGTGATTATCCGTCGCAACGCGCTGGTGATTTACATGGCGTTGGAAATGAACCTGAACGCCGCCAACCTGGCGCTCGTGGCGTTCTCGAAGTTCAACAAGATCGTCGACGGACAGATTCTCGTGTTTTTCATCATTGCCATCGCGGCGGCCGAAGTGGCGGTCGGTTTGGCGATCATCGTGGCGCTGTACCGCCGCAAGCGGACTGTGAGCGTGGACGAACTAACGACGATGCGGCTATGAACCACTGGGAAGCCATTTACGGCACCGATTGGGGCATGAACGGCCGCTGGCCGATCTGCTCCGTATGGATCATCCTTTTCGCGCCCCTCGTGGCTACCGTACTGATCGCGCTCTTCACGCAGAAATGGAAGTGGGCCAGCGCGGTCGTGTCCATTGGCGCGATTGCGCTCAGCTTCGGGCTTTCGCTGCGCATGTTCCTTTTGTTCGTCATGAAGGGCATTCAACACCAGGCTCATCCGGCCCAATGGCTGGTTATCGGGAAGAGCGTGAACATCGAATTCGGCATGACGACCGACTCGCTTGCCCTGCTCATGCTGTTGGTCGTCACGGGCGTCGGGGCGGCGATCCACATCTATTCGCTCGGCTACATGAAGGGCGACCCCGGCTTCTCACGGTACTTCGCGTGCCTGTCATTGTTTACGTTCTCGATGCTCGGGATCGTGATTTCGAGCAACTTTATCCAGATGTTTATTTTTTGGGAACTGGTGGGACTGAGCAGTTACTTGCTCATCGGGTTCTGGTTTGAAAAGCCCAGCGCCGCCGAAGCCGGGAAAAAAGCGTTCCTCTTCAACCGCATCGGCGATTTCGGGATGATGCTGGGCATCCTCCTGCTCTGGTCGTATGCGGGGACGTTCAACTTTGCGGATTTGCAGCACAAGATGCCGACGCTCGGATTGTCGAGTGGCGCCCTGGCGCTGATTGGCGGGCTGATTTTCTGTGGCGCGGTCGGCAAGAGCGCACAGTTTCCGTTGCACGTGTGGCTGCCCGACGCGATGGAAGGCCCGACGCCGGTGTCGGCTCTCATCCACGCGGCGACGATGGTGGCCGCAGGGGTCTATATGCTCTGCCGCGTGTCGTGGCTGATTCTGCCGAGCCCGACGGCGTCAGCCCTCATCGCGTGGATCGGCGGCATCACGGCCCTCATGGCGGCGACGATTGCGATCGCGCAGAATGACATCAAGCGCATCCTCGCGTATTCCACCCTGTCGCAACTCGGCTACATGGTGATGGCGGTCGGGCTGGGCGGGCCGACTCCGGCGATGTTCCACCTGACGACGCATGCGTTCTTCAAGGCGCTGCTGTTCCTCGGCGCGGGCAGCGTGATCCTCGCGCTGCATCACGAACAGGACATCTGGAAGATGGGCGGCCTGTGGAGGAAGACGCCGATCACGTTTTGGACGTTTCTCATCGGCACGCTGGCCTTGGCGGGCGTGCCGCCGTTGAGCGGGTTCTACAGCAAGGACGAGATTTTGCTACTGGCCTTTGAGCGCAATCACGTGCTGTTTGTGATGGCGGTCGCGACGGCGTTCCTGACCGCGTATTACATGGGGCGCGAAGTGTTCGTGGTGTTCTTCGGCAAACCACGCGACCCTCATGCGTACGACCACGCGCACGAATCGCCCTTGGTAATGACATTGCCGCTAATCTTCCTCGCGGTGCTCTCGATTATCGCCGGCTGGTACGGCAAAGTGCCCGATTTCCTGCAGCCGCCGCATCATGCGGAGCATCATTCGCTGTTGCTGACGGCCGGGCTGATTGCCGTGCCGCTGTTCGGTTTTTTGGTCGCGGCGAAGATTTACTGCAAAGCCGAACCGAGTGACGTGCCCGTGAAAGCCGCGCTCGGCAAACTTTGGACGCTGGTCGAGAACAAATACTATTTCGATGAGTTGTACCACTGGATCGTGAAATACGTGCAGGGCACGATTGCGAACGTGTGTGACGTGTTCGACCGCTGGATTCTGCAGCGGCTCGGTATCGGCGGCCTGTCGGTCGGCACAGGCCTGCTCGGCAAAGCGACACGACAGCTCCAAACCGGCAGCATCTCCGGCTACGCCTTCCTCATCGGCCTCGGCGTGACGGTGATTATTTACTACGTGGTGGTGAGGTAGATGGCATGAGAAACAACCACCAACACCCCATTTGTCATTCTGTGCGAAGCGAAGAATGACAAAATAGGAAAATGGAAAACCTCTTAACAATTGCAGTCCTGCTCCCGCTCGCGGCGGCGTTTCTCGCCTTCGCTTTCCCGGCGGACAAGCCGAAGGACATCCGGGCGCTGGCGATTTCGGCGACGGGCGTCTCGCTGCTGCTGACGTTGTACATCTTTTCGCAGTTTGATCGGACGCAGGCCGGGTATCAGTTCGTGAAGAGCATCGAGTGGCTGCCGACTTGGAAGATCTCGCTGAAGTTTGGCGTGGACGGCATCTCGATGACGTTGCTGTTGCTGGTCGGATTCGTGTCGTTCTGCGGGGCGCTGGTCAGCAGCGAGATTCATGACCGGGAAAAGGAGTATTACATTTTGTTTCTCGCGCTGACGACGGGCATCAGCGGGACGTTCGCGACGATGGACCTGTTTTTCTTTTACTTCTTCTACGAAATGGCGGTGATCCCGATGTATTTGCTCATTGGCATGTGGGGTTCGCTGCCGCCGGGCAAGCATGGGCGCACGAAAGAGTATGCGACGATGAAGTTGACGCTGTACCTGACGGCGGGGGCAGTGCTGGCGTTGATCGGGCTGTTGATGATCTACTTTGTGGGTGGAACGACAGACATCGAGAGGCTGCAGCACAACATCTGGCTGGCCTCGGACACGCAGATGCGGGCGTTTCCGTTGCTATTGTTCGGGTTTGGGTTCCTCGCCTCGATGTGGCCGTTCCATACATGGTCGCCGCTCGGGTACGCGGCGGCGCCGACGGCGGCTTCGATGATGCACGCGGGCGTGCTGAAGAAGCTCGGTGCGTACGGCATCATCCGGCTCGCGTTGCCGCTGTTGCCCGAAGGCGCGCGGCATTGGGCGAACCTGATCGCGATTCTGGCGTGTTTCAACATCCTGTACGCGGGCTGGACGGCGTTGACGCAGAAAGACTGGAAATTCGTCATCGGCTACAGCTCGGTCAGCCACATGGGCTACGTGTTGTTGGGCATCGCCACATTGAATGTCGTCGGCGTGAGCGGCGCGGTGCTGATGATGTTCGCGCACGGTGTGATGGCGGCGCTGACGTTCGCGCTTATTGGCTTCTTCTATCATCAGACGCACAACCGGTTCGTGCCCGACCTGAGCGGTCTGGCGCGGAAGATCCCGTTCATCGGCGTGTGCATGGTGATGGCGGTGATGGCATCGAGTGGGTTGCCGGGTTTTGCGAATTTCGTGAGCGAAGTGATGGTGTTCATCGGCTCGTGGCAGCAAGGGTCGACGATCTTTCGCGTGGCCACCATCTGCGCCGTGTGGGGCATTGTCGTGACGGCGACCTATCTGCTGTGGGCGGTGCGGACGAGTTTCTTCGGCCCGTTCGATGAGAAGTGGTCGATGCTCAAGGATGCGGTCAGTTTCAAGCAGAAGTTCCCGTACGCGTTGCTGTTGGCGGTGCTGTTGACAGTCGGGTTCTGGCCGCGATTGCTGACCGACATCATCAAGCGCAGCGTGGAGACAACCATCGTCAGCCGCACGGCTCCGACGGAGCCGGACAAACCCCCGGGCATCGTGCCCGGCAGCAATCTGGCGGAACGCTGATGGGTTTCTACGCCATACAGTTGGAGTGCATGGTGGCGACCTGGGGAATCCTGGTTCTCCTGGTGGACGCCTTCAAACCGTTTCCGAACAAGCGGACGGTCGGCTACGTGATGGCGGGATTTGTGGCGGTGGCGTTATTGTGGAGCTTCTGCATCCGGCCGGTGGATGGCGTATTTTTTCACGGGATGGTTCGGTTCGACCCGTTGGCGCTGTATTTCAAGCGGTTGTTCTTGCTGGCGCTGGCAATGGTGCTGGTGATGGCGGCGGAATTTTCGCCACGGATTGAGTCGGGAATGGTGGAGTTTTACGCGTTACTGATGATTTGCGCGACGGGGATGCTGTTGATCGCATCGGTCAACGATTTCATTTTGCTGTTCGTGTGCCTGGAGTTGGTCACGATCACGTTCTACGTGCTGGCGAGCTATTTGCGGAGCCAAGTGGCCTCGCTGGAGGCGGGCACGAAGTATTTGATCCTCGGCGCGCTGTCCAGCGGGTTCACGGTGTATGGCATCGCCTACATCTTCGGGACGACCGGGACGACGAATTTTGACAAGCTGGCGGAGATCCTACGCACGCAAGGGGGAACGCCGTCCGCACCCTTCATTTTTGGAATGCTGTTGGTACTAACCGGACTCGGGTTCAAGATCGCCAGCGTGCCGTTCCAAATCTGGGCACCCGACGTGTATCAAGGCGCGCCGACGCCGGTGACGGCGTTTCTGGCAGTGGGCAGCAAGGCGGCGGGATTTGTACTCTTATTGCGCGTCCTCTATACGGGATTGCTGCCGGTCAACGCGGTTTGGAACACGCTGGTCATGGTGTTGGCGGGCGCGACGCTGCTCTATGGCAATCTGGGCGCGATTCCGCAGCACAACATCAAGCGGCTGCTCGGCTATTCCTCCATCGGCCATGCGGGCTACATGCTCATGGGCGTGGCCACGGTGAACGCGCTCGGCGCGGGCGCGGTGTTGTTCTACCTCGGCCAGTACGCGTTCACGGTCTTGTGCGCGTTCCTGGCGATCATCGCCACGACCGCGGTCACCGGGAGCGATGAGATCCCGAGTTTCTCGGGTCTTGGCAGGCGCTCGCCGATACTTGGGCTGGCGTTGTTTTTGTCGATGATGTCGCTGGCGGGCATCCCGCCGCTGAGCGGGTTTTTCGGGAAATTCCAATTATTCGCGGCGGTGATCGGACGAGCGCGGACGGATTGGCATTACTACGTGCTCGCGGGCATCGGCGCGGCGGCGGTGGTCATTTCGCTGTACTTTTATCTCGGCGTCGGGCGCGCGATTTACCTGCAGGAGGCGGAGGACTCGTCGCCGATCAGCGTGAGCACCCCGATGCGGATTGCGCTGTACGTATGCATGGTGGCGATGATCGGGCTGGGGATTTTCCAACGTCCACTGGTCGATGCGTCGATAACGGCTGCAAAGGTCTTTGGCTTGCGCTAAAGTCGGTTCATGCCCTGAAAGCGAAGCACGCATGGACGCACAACGTTGAGAGTTGAGGTTCTTATGGCAAAACGCACCGAGAAAGATTCCATGGGTCCGCTCGAAGTTCCAGCCGACGCCTATTACGGCGTGCAGACGCAACGAGCGGTGACCAATTTTCCGGTCAGCGGCTGGCCGTTGCCGCCGCGGCTCATTCATGCCATGGGCCGCGTCAAACGCGCCGCCGCCAGGACAAACCTTGATCTTGGGCTTATCGACAAGAAAGTTTCCGACGCCATCGTTCAAGCGGCGACGGAAGTGGTCGAAGGCAAACTCGACGCGCAGTTTCCCGTGGACATTTTCCAGACCGGCTCGGGCACGTCGACGAACATGAACACCAACGAGGTGATTACCAGCCGCGCCAACGAGATTCTCGGCGGCAAACGCGGCGACAAATCACCCGTCCATCCGAACGACCACGTCAATCTCTGCCAGTCGAGCAACGACGTTTTCCCGACGGCGATTCACCTGAGCACGATCCAGGCGATCCAGGAGGACCTGGTCCCCGCGTTGCGACATTTGCACGGCGAGTTGGCGAAGAAAGCGAAGCAGTTCGATGACGTGATGAAGATCGGCCGCACACATTTGCAGGATGCGACGCCGGTGCGGTTGGGGCAGGAGTTCTCGGGGTATGCGTCACAAGTCGAGCACGGGATCGCGCGCGCCAGCCGGGCGGTCGAAGTGCTCAGTGAACTTCCGCTGGGCGGCACGGCGGTGGGCACCGGCTTGAACGCGCATCCGGATTTCGCAAAGAAGACCATCGCCAGACTTGCCGATGAGTTGAAAGCGCCGTTGAAAGAGGCGAAGAACCATTTTGAGGCGGCGGCGACACGCGATGCGTGCGTCGAGGCCAGCGGTTGTCTCAAGACCATCGCCGTCAGCCTCGCCAAGATCGCCAACGACACCCGTCTGCTCGGCAGCGGCCCGCGCTGCGGCATCGGCGAACTCAAAATCCCCGCCGTACAGCCCGGCAGCTCGATCATGCCCGGCAAGGTCAATCCCGTCATCGCCGAGAGCCTGATTCAGGTTTGCCTATGGGTAATCGGTATGGATCTGACCGTAACTTTGTGCGGACTGCAGAGTTTCTTCGAGTTGAACGTCGGCATGCCAGTCATAGGCGCGCAATTGGTGGAAAGCGCGCAAATGCTGGCGGCGGCCTCGCGCAATTTCGCTGACGCGTGCGTCAAGGGCATCGAAGCCGACCGCGAACGCTGCGAATCGCTGGTTGAGCAAAGCCTTGCGATGTGCACGCCGTTGGCGCCCGTCATCGGTTACGACAAGGCCGCCGAGATCGCCAAGAAAGCCTACAAGGAAGGCATGACCGTCCGCGAAGTCGCCCGCGAAATCTCGGGTTTGAGCGAGAAACAGCTCAACGAAATCTTCAACCTGCACGCGTTGACGGAGCCGGGGATTCGAGGAAAGGGCGGGGAGTAGCGCGGGAACGCCGTCAACGTCCAACGTTCAACATCCAACGCTCAACGGTCAACCAATCGGTTCGGCACCGGGCTGCGACAGTGTAGTTCGGCTTCCCGCTTGTGATTTCGTGACACCCCCTGTAGTTTGCTCGCATCATGGTCACGCGACGGCAAATCCGGGCATACGCGAAAGAGATCGGGCGGGAGTTTCGTCCGCGACGGATCATCCTGTTTGGGTCGTACGCTTATGGAAAGCCCACGCGCGACTCCGACGTGGATTTGCTGGTGATCATGCCGCACAGGGGGCGTGGGGTACAAAAAGCGATTGAGATTGGGTTGAAGTCGCCGGCGCCATTCCCTTGTGACCTGCTGGTTCGGTCGCCAGCCAAGATTCGCCAGCGGTTGGCGTGGGGCGACTGTTTCATCAAAGAGATTATCAACAAGGGCGAAGTCCTCTATGAAGCCGATTACGCGTGAGTGGGTGGCCAAAGCGGAAGGGGACTTTCGTTCGGCCCAACGCGAGGTGCGCGTCGCTCACTTGCCCAACCACGACCTTGTATGCTTTCTCACGCAGCAGTGCGTCGAGAAGTACCTGAAGGCTCGATTGGTGGAAGCCGGCGTTGATTTCCCAAAAATTCACAATCTTGTCGCCTTGCTGAAGCTTGTGGCGCCAGTGGAACCGCGTCTCACGGAGCTGCGGCCTGAGCTAGCTGCACTGAATCCTTACGGTGTGGAGTTTCGCTACCCGGGGGACAGTGCGAGTCAGGCAGACGCGAAGTCGGCTTTCGCCTGTTGCTGTAAGGCTCGGACGGTAATTCGACGCTGTCTCGGCTTCGATGAGCCGCCATCCGGGCAAATGAATCTACACATCAAGGAACGGCGGGCGCGATACAAGGTGCGGCGCAAGAAAAAGTGAACGCGAAGGGCGAGGTTTCCTCTCAATGCAACCTGGAGTATAGTGACAGCAATGACCACTGATGCACCAACACAAGCTGCGCCGCGTGTCGGTTCGGAGAAGCTGATCAAGCTGACGGAATCGGCGGGGCGGAAGGTCGCCCAGCTCATGCAGCGGGACGGGGTGGCGGACGGCGCGTTGCGGGTGAAGATCGTCGGAGGAGGCTGCGCCGGGTTGGAGTACAAGATGGATTTCGAGAAGAATCCGCCGACGCCGAAGGACATTCTTATTTCCACGGCGGGCGTGCGGGTGTTGGTGGACGTGAAAAGCGCGCTGTACGTGAGCGGGTCGGAAGTGGATTTTCAGGACAAGATGATCGGCGGCGGGTTCAAGATTCACAATCCGAACGCGACCGCGACGTGTTCCTGTGGCGAGAGTTTTTCAGTCTAATGGCAAGCGGAGCGCCAATAGTGTTCGGCATGGGAATTGAGGTTGCGGGGTGTCACCGTAGCGTCACCGAACTGAGGCGCATTTGTGGCCGGACTTTTGCGCGGCGGTGTGCTTCACTGGGCGCATGGCGCGCCGTCGGTCTGCGGTCATCACGGAGGTCGAGTTGGAGCACTGGAAACTGCTCCAGCCGTTTCATCGACTGCTGCAGCAGGCCGTGGCGCAACGCGGGTTGCCGCCGTCCTGGCACGATCCGCAGCGGTTGTTGAGCCACAGTCACTATCTCTCCCTGGTGCTGTTTGGATTGCTCAATCCGGTGGTGCGCACGATGCGCGGGCTTTGTGCCGCGTCGCGGTTGCCGCGCGTGCAACGGCAGGTCTGTGCCGGCCCGGTGAGTCTGGGCAGTTTTTCCGAGGCGCAGCACGTGGTGGAACCGGTCTTATTGGAACAGGTCTTCCATACCCTCAGCGCCGAAGTGCATGGACGCGGCGGCGAAGTACGGTTGGCCCAGCGACCGTGGCAGGTGGTCGACAGCACGCTCTGGGAGGCGTTGCCGCGAATGCAGTGGGCGCTGTGGCGCACCCAGAGCAAACGCCAACAGGCGGTGCGACTGCATGTGAGCTTTCATCTGTTGGAAGACAAACCCGTGCGCGCCGTGGTGACGGAAGGTCGGCGCTGTGAACGAGCCGTCTGGCGCACCCAATGGGAGCGCGGCGCGGCCTACGTCGGCGACCGCTACTACGGCCAAGACTACCAGTTGCTCGACGAGTTGACGGCTCACGACGGCCACTATGTCCTGCGGCTGCGCGACGACGCGATGGTGAGGGTCGAAGAAGAGTTGCCGCTGGCGGCCGAGGATCGCGCCGCCGGGGTCGTACGCCACGCGTGGGCGCACTTGGGTTGCCTTACCCACCACCGACGCGCTCGGGTGCGGGTCGTGTGGCTGCAAACCCCGACGGTGGCGTTGCGGCTGGTGACCAACCAAACGCCCCAGCAATTGAGCGCGGCCTTGGTAGCGCTGCTCTATCGGTACCGCTGGACGGTGGAACTGTTCTTCCGCTGGCTCAAATGCATCCTGGGCAATCGCCACTGGCTGGCCGAGTCCTCGCGCGGCGTCGCGCTGCAACTGTATCTGGCGCTGATCGCGGCGTTGCTGCTGCAACTCTACACCGGCCAACGCCCGAACAAGCGGATGATGGAACTGCTGCAACTGTATCTGCTGGGCTGGGCCAGCACGGACGATATCGACGCCGCACTGCGACAGCTCGGTGCAAAAAAAGCGGCCCAGTAAACGAACAGGCGGTTTGGCGAGCTACGACCGTCAGGGCGGCGCATTGCCTTCCATCGAGCTGGGCTCGCTGACCGGGTCTCGACTACACACTTACCACGTACTCCCTGCCCCGGCCTTCAGACGCTCAGCCACTCCCATGCCGAACACCATTGGCGGAGCGCTTGCCCTACAATAGATCGTCCGCGCGCGGTCTTCTTCCTTCCACGGGGTCTCGACAGGCCATGGATGCGCCGATGAGGAAAATCCCGTAAACGATCAAGTAGACGAGCCAGAGGTTGAGGTTGTGGAGTCGCATGGTGGAATAGAGGGTGACCACGATGGCGGCGGGCGTGCAGGCGTAGATGGCGATGTTGAGCAATTGCGACAATTGCAGCGGCGCCGGCATCGAGCGTTCCATGAACGAGGCGACGACGGAAAACAGATACGCCTGGAGCAGGCAACTCAGCATCCCGAAGAGCACCAGCAGCAGCCAGCCAATCGGCATGAGGAACCACAACATCGCGCGGATAAGATGGCGGAAGTAGTCGCCGTTGATGACGCCGTCGGGAAACCCGCGCAGGCTTTGCGGGTGGGTGCTGACAATCGTCATGCCGGCGTTCGTGGACGCGGCCCAGGCGAGAAGACTATCATTGGTCGGCGTCACCCAGTAGGAAAAGTTGTCCGCAGTGAACAATACGCCTGACAGCGCATTGGAGTCGGGAGTGGTGACCGTGCCGGTGGTGTCGAGGATGAACCGCACGTCTTTGTTGCCCCAGGAATAGGGCTGTTTTTCGTGACTGACAATCTTGCCGTCTTGAATGGAGAAGTCCGGGCGATGATCGTCGAACCGGCGCGCGATCTCGTCAACCGCCTGCAGGGCCGGCGGAACGGCACTGATCGCCAGGACGAGCGCCAGCAGCAGGATCAACTTCAGCAAGTGTTTCAGCGAGGTGGAGACTGCCAGATCGCGATACGCGCGGTAGTTGGCAAAGCCGCTGCAGAGCGCGATGATGGAACGCAGGAAGTTCATGACGGGTCTTCGGCTTCGTTCACGATAACGCCATCGGCCGGCTCACGGACGCGCCAGCCTCGACTTGGTCAGGGCCGGCGTGCGCCGCGGCTTCGGTGATTTGGCCAACTCGGCCAACGTTTCTTTCTGCATCTTCTTGAGCTTGCCGTCGAAGCTGACGCGCGTGGCGGTGTCCATCCGATCGATGAACAGGATGCCGTTCAGATGATCGATCTCATGTTGCGCGGCACGGGCCAGAAGCCCGGTGCAATCGAAGACTAGTTCCTTGCCATCGAGATCCTGCGCCCGGATGGTCACTTTCTCGGCCCGGCGAATATCGGCGTTGATTTCCGGGATGCTCAGGCAGCCTTCCGCGCTGATCTGCTCGCCTTCCGGGTTGCGAATCTGCGGATTGACGAGCACCAACGGCATGGACGCCGGCAGATTTTGTGGCCGGCCATCGATGAACAGTTGCGAAGGCCGATCAGAGGCGGACACATCAATGACCGTGAGCATGACCGCGCGGCCGACCTGCTGCGCGGCGAGTCCCAGACCTTCCGCGGCGTGCATGGTCTCCAACATGTCGGCGGCGAGCTTGCGAATCTCGGGGGTGACGCGTTCGATACGCTTGCCCTTTTCGCGCAGCGCGGGATGGCCGTATTTCGTGATGTCCAAAACCACGGGCTGAGTATAACCGCTGGTCGGGGACGCGTCAAAGTGGAAGGCAGAGGCTGTGCTTGCGGTCGTGGCACAGGTTGGTTTTGAGAACACGACGGCATGGATTCTTAAGAAAAAGCTTCCAAACCTGCCACTCGGCGTCCCCAAGCACGCTACCGGGAACGCGATAGAGCTGCCAAAGAAAAGCTTCCAAAGCTTCCAAACCTTCCAAAGTGCACTAACGGTGTTTCTGGGATTGTGAGAGAATCGGGGTATGAGAGAACCGTGTAAATGGGCGATGAGCGGGAGAATCGAGACGACGGTTGGGAGGGTTTTCCCCGAACTATAGGCGTTTTTCCAAAACGAAGCCAACTGAAAAATGCACATCTATTTAGGCATGAATGTGTTATGAAAAATGCGAGTCGAGTTTATTCGTCGAAAATGGCACAAAACGAACCCAAATAGGGCCCCGGGAGGGTGGTTTTATGCACAAACGAACCCAAGAGTGGACCCGATTTGCGGTGCGACAGTTAAGCTGGGGACGGCCCGCGCTACAGTGGCCGGGGTCGGAGCATTGCGGCGCAAGGAAGTCGTGAGGTCGTACCAGTACTGCGCTTGCCCGCGGATTGCATCCTGTGCTAAAAAACCTGAAAGGAGGTGTGGTTCGTGCCGCTGGAGGGATATCTCGTCAGGCTTGTGCAATTGATCGTGGCGCCGTTTCGGGATTTCGGCCATGTGTGGCTGGGTCTGGTGCCGTTGTACATTTCGTTGCTGCTTGGTGAATTGTACAAGAGCAAGGTGTCGTTCGGTCACGCGGTGGGCAATGGTTTTCTCATGCTGTGGACGGGCGTGAACTGGGCGATGCACCTGTCGAATCTGGGGTTCTTCTCTTATCTTGGCAGTCTCAAGGACCGCACGGCCATCGCGTGGATGATCGCGGCGTGCGCCGTCGGGCTCGGGATTTTCACGATCGTGTTGGGACTGCGCAAGAAGGACCGCACGCTCTGCCAGGTCCTGGGGCACACACGCTTCTCGGGGTACTTCCTGATTACGTTGTACCCCATGCAAGTCGGGTTGGTAGTGTGGAACTGGCCATCGCTGGCGTCGGTGCTGATCTTCGCGCTACCGGCATGGTTGTTCATCTATCTGGCAGGACGCCTCCTGAGAGTATTCATGAGATGAGCAAACTCCAACTTCCCTACACGCGAGACTGTTTTGTCTGCGGCGCGCAGAATCCGCACGGACTCGGTCTTCGCTTTCGCCGCGAAGGCGACGAAGTGCGCGCCGACTTTACTCCGCAACCCCAGCACGCGGGGTTTCGCGGCATCGTCCACGGCGGGATCTTGTCTACTGTTCTCGACGAGGCGATGTTTTGGGCGGCGGCCACGGTCCAGAGGCGTTTCTGTCTGGCTGCGGAACTGAATGTTCGCTTCGTCGACAAAGTCTCCGTAGGACAGAAACTGGTTTGTGTCGCGCGCTTGAAGGTGGATCGCGGGCGTCTCTGGGAATCGGAGGCCGAACTACGTGATGAACGCGGCAAGGTCTATGCCCGCGCCACCTGCAAGCAGGTTCCGATGGATCTCGACGCCATGAAGGATGCCGCGGTGGATTTCCTGCCGGACCCGGCCACGACCGACGGCCTGAAATTGTTCGCGGACCTCGGGCTCGGATCGTGACGGCCAGGTATGGTCCGGTGGCGCTTTTACGAGTCGCGGATGCGTTTGACGGAATGGCAAGCCCGGCCATAGTATACGGCCACTGCGGGAGGTGCACTGTGAGCGATTCACCAATCAGCCGCGACGAGCAGAAGGAACTGTTGCGATGGGTGCGCGCGGCGGTTGAGTCCGCAGTGCGAGGGGATCCGCGGATGGAGATTCCCGAGACGGAACTCACCGAACAATTGCGCGCGCCGCATGGTGCTTTCGTAACGCTGAAGAAGCAGGGCGAGCTGCGCGGATGCATCGGCAAGATGGATTTCGAGCAACCGCTGTGGGTGAACGCGTTGGACGCGGCGGTCGCGTCCGCGCTGGAGGACCCGAGATTTTCTCCCGTGGAACCGCAGGAACTGGGTGAGATTGCAGTGGAGATATCGATTCTGAACCCACCGGAGGATGTCGAGCGACCTGAGATGTTTGACGTTACGCGGCACGGGATTATCGTGGAGAAGGGTTGGCGGCACGCGTTATTCCTGCCGAAAGTCGCACAGGAACAGGGTTGGGATGCGACCACTACGCTGGAGATGGTTTGCGAAAAGGCAGGATTGCCGACCGATGCGTGGCGTGATCCGTCGGCGCGACTGCAAGTATTCACCGCATTTGAGTTTGGCGAGGAACGTTCTGAGGGCGGCTAGGAGAAGCCGTTTACCGCGAGGCTCGCCCGAGCAGCTTCTGGAGACGTTGTCCGTCTTCGGTCATGGCCACGTTATTGAACAGGCAATAAGTCGGCTGTTGGCCCGCGCAGACGAGGCTGAGACGGTTCAACTCCTGGTTGGAGTTTCGGTGGCGCGGACCGCTGGCACCGTGGAGGCGGAAATAGCGAATTTTGCCGACGGGAATTGGGTCGGTCTGGAGCGGATCGAGCACGGGAATCAGATCGAGTTCCTGACACAACGAAACGATCAACTCCACGCCCCACGGGCCGCGCGGTTCCCAGCCCATGTGAAACTTGCCGCGCTTGGCGCGTTCGAAGAAGCGGCGCAAATTGCCGATGTTCTCTTTTGTGGGACGGAAACTCGGCGGGCATTGGAAGAGTACGAGGACCGCGCCGAGTGCCTTGGCCACCGCGAATGTTTCGTCCCAGGCCCAACGGATCGTGGGATTGAACCCGAAATGACCGCAATACTCGCGGTCGCGGGGGTCGAGACGCGTGCGTTTGTACGTCGGGCTGGTGGCGCGATGCGTGATGAGCTGCCAGGCTTTCAACGCGAATTCAAAATCGGGTGGTGCGGCAGCCCGCCATCGCGTGGCGGTCTCCACTTTGGGCAGTTGATAGAAACTGGAGTCGATTTCGACACACGAGAAGGTGCGGAAGTATTTCTCGTGCGCCATCGCGAAGCCACAACAACCGACCCTCACATGCGGACGTTTGGTTGGCACGACGGCGGATGCTAGCAGGAATCTTCGGACTTGCAAAGCCGATGTACTGACGGCATCTTGGGGTGAACGGATTCATTCGGCATGAGCACGGAGCAAAAAAATGCGAGGGACGAGAACGCGATGGTGACGACCACGGACATCCTGTTTGAATGCCCCTCCTGTGGAAAGAGCCTGGTCGTAGATGAGGCGGCGGAAGGCATGATTATCGATTGCCCGCAGTGCCGCACCAATGTCATCGTGCCGCCCCAATCGACCAAGGCGTCGGCGCTGCCGCCGGCGCTGAAAGTGGAATCCAAACCGATTGCCGAAGGCAAATCGGCCGCGGCGAACGTCTCGCCCGAAAAGAAACTGGCCGCGCTGGCCGGCCAACTCAAGGAAATCCAGGCGCAACGCACCGAAGTCACCAGCCGCATCGCGGCGCGCCTGAACGATGTGAACCGCGACCTGGTGATGCTGGCGCGCCTGGAAACGTCACAGCAACAGACTCTCAGCGAGTGGAACCAGCTTGTCGAAAAAACCTCGCTCGCGCCAATGGCCGATGAGGTGGACGCATCCCGGCCAGCCGTGGTTGGGGCCAGCGTCGGCAAGGGTGCTCGGACACGCATTTCGTTTGGCCAGTGAGGCTCAGTTCGTCGCGGGAGTAAGCGCTGGTTCGCGGGGCGGAACGAGAGATGAAGCCGGGGCCGTCGTCAGGCTCTTCACCAACACCTTCGACTTGCGGCCGCTTTGTTCATATTTCTCGCGACGTTGGGGAGGCAAATCTTCGGGCGTTCCTTCCGCATAGCCCAACTTGTGCTGGAAAAACGTGAACGTCTGCGTCGACAGGCAAAAAATCCTTTCGGAACCTTGTTCCCGCGCGAGATTCTCGACGAACAACGCCAGCTTGGAACCGATTCCCCGATGCTCGTGCGCGGGGTTGACTGCCAGGCTCGCCAATTCGGCCGTCTTTTCCTCGGGGTGGGTGTGGAGGGCGATGAGACCGACAATGTTGTTGTCGATTTCGAAGACGTAATACTCGCCGATATGCTTTTCGATGCTGCTGCGGGTGCGTTTGACGAGTTGCTCTTCCTCGATGGACGGCTTGATCAGCGCCATGATGTGGCGAATGTCTTTGCGCATCGCTTTGCGAACCGCGTGGTACTCGTCCGCATAAATCAACGTGCCGATCCCCTCATTGGAGAAGACCTCGGCGAGCAGGCCTTCGTCGACCTGGCCATTGATGATGTGGACCCGCAGGACGCCGCCCTGGCTCGCGCGCAACGCATGCTGCGCCTTGGAAATCATAACGGGCGCAATCTTATCATCGGGATTCTTCAACGCCGCTTCCAGTTCCTTCACCGACATTTGCGTGACCAACTTGCCGTCGATCTCCAGGCCGTTCGCGCTGCCAATGAACATCAGCTTCACCGCGCCCAACTCACGCGCCACCTCGACGGCGACGGAATCCGAATTCAATCGATAGGTGTTCCCGTTCCCGTCGAAACCGAGTGGGGGAATGACGGGCACGATGTCCTTGTCGAGCAGCGTGCGCAGCATTTCGAGATCGACCTGATGGACTTTGCCCGTGCGTTGATGATCGACGCCCTTGATGATGCCCAGCGGCACGGCCTCGATGGCGTTGGTTTGCGCGGCGCGAATATCGTTCAACTTCAGTCCTTCGAGAATCTCGTGGGTGACATTCGTCGCCGCCGTGATCGCGATGCCGAGCGTCGCGTCATCGGTGACGCCCATGCCGTCGTGGTTGGAAATCGGCTCGTGCAGGCGCTCGGACAACAGCTTGATTTGGTGACCGGCGCCGTGAACCAGCACGATCCGGATGTTCAGGCTCCGCAACACCGCGATGTCGAGCAACAGGTTGCCAAAATTCTCATCCGCCACCACCGAGCCGTCGACGGCAATGAGGAACACCCGGTCCCGAAACTGCGGGACGTAGTGCAGAATGCCACGGAGATCAGTCGGTTTCATGTGTGCCTGTGCAACTTATACGCACCACCGGCGGCTTTTTCAACAGGGGATTTGGATTTCGTCACCGAAAATCCCTTCAGAGTGTGCTCACGCGGTTTCATCGGCGCGCATACTCGACGAACGAGCACTCCGGCCCGTCCTCACGCCCGGTCTCCTTCCATTCGCCGCGGTCGTAATCGGGAAACTTCGTGTCGCCGGCGACGCGGCGGTGGACTTCCGTGACGAACATCTTGTCGGCCTGCGGCAAAGCGGCTTCGTACACCTTGCGGCCGCCGATGATGAAGACAATTTGTTCATTCTGCCGCCGACAATGATCGAGCGCGGCATCGAGGCTGGCAAACAGGAGCCCGCCCGGCGGCGCGGTGAAATTCGCGCTTTGTGTGAGGACAATGTTCGTCCGGCCCGTCAGCGGTTTGCCGATGGACTCATATGTCTTCCGTCCCATGATGATCGGATGGCCCATGGTGAGGCGTTTGAACCGCTGCAAATCTTCGCGGATATGCCAGGGGATCTTCCCCCGGTCTCCGATGGTGCCGTCTTCGCTGATGGCGACAATCAACGCGATGTTCATACGGCCACTTTGAATTTGATCTTGGGGTGGGGGTGATAGTCGAGGAGTTGGAAGTCCTCGAATTGCAATTGGTCGAGCGGCTTGGGGGCGATGACCAGCCGGGGTAACGGACGCGGCTCGCGCTTGAGTTGTTCACGAAGCCCGGGAACGTGATCGTATTCGGCCAGATCGCTCTCGGGTGCCGCGGTGTAAATATGGGCGTCAACGATGGTGTGGCTGAAGAAACCAACTTCAAGGCCGACTTCCTGCGCGAGCATTTGCGTCAGCGCGGCATAGCACGCGAGATTGAAGGGAATACCGAGCGCGATGTCGCCCGAGCGCTGCGTGAGATGGCAGTTGAGGCGATGGCCCTGGACGTTGAACGCAAAACTGTAATGGCACGGCGGCAACTTGCTCGACTCGGCGTTGCCGGGTTCCCAGGCGGTGACGACCATGCGGCGGCTGTGCGGTTCCTTGCGCAACGTGTCGATGACGAATTGGATCTGGTCGACTTCGCGCACCTGCCATTGGCCTTTGGCGTCCTGATACGGGCTGGGGAACCGCCGCCAGTAGCGTCCGTAGGCGGTTTCGAGATTGCCGTCCGCATCGGCCCAGGCATCCCAGATCTTGGTGTGCTTGCGGAGATTGCGAATGTGATCCTCCCCCGAGAGATACCACAGCAACTCGCGCAGTACGGCGGCCCAGTTGACTTCCTTGGTGGTCAGCAGGGGATATCCCTTCGACAGGTCGACTTGGTAGTGGGCTCCGAAATAAGAAATCGTGTCGATGCCCGTGCGGCTCTTCTTGAGCTTGCCGTGGTCGAGGACCAGCCGTGCCAGATCCAAATACTCTTTCATGTCGACAGAATAAGCCGTGAAACAATCCTGCTGGTCGCAACGCCAGAGACGCAACCCCTCCTCGGTCGCCGAGAATTGTAGTAGCTGCGCGCGGAAAATCCAGACGATTGTAGGCGCTGATACATTCACGATCTCCCTTGCGGCGTGATACTCCGAGCCGCACCTTGCAAAACAACCTCGAACCGGATTGTAGGGCTCGATGCTCCGAAGCGCTGCCAACGATTCGGAGTATCCAGCCGATGCGGATCTGCTCCCCTCCATTGGAGGTTTACCCGCCCTAGGCGGGGGCCGGGGGTGGGTGCCGGTTATCGGTCGCCACTCGCTCGTTTCGACCCGATTCGCCGACCCGCCGTGCCCCAATTTGGCTTCGCTTTGGGTTCGGTTTGGTCAAAACCGCCCCGTTTTCGACACCAAACACCCCTCCAGTACCCCTAAAATGGGTTCGGTTTGGTCGACCGAACCCAACCCTAATTTTTCTGAAATAATTCATGGCGAAGCACTTACGAATTTTCCAATTGGGTTCGTTTGGCAGAAACACTCTTCTCTATAGAAAGCCAACTCCGACAATTCCACGAATTGACGGAGGCGACGCAACGCCGCAGGCGTCCCATCAGGGCGAGCCGAGCGGGAGCGAGCTGCCATTCCCCCCTCCCGACCCCGCACAGCTTTCTCACCGAAGGTCTCCTAACTTCCCAACACGTATGTCAAACAACCGTCGCGATCATACCACAGCCGCAAGCTCGCGTCCAGCACAAAATATCAATTTCCGATAGCCTCCGTCTCGATTGTAGCCGCGTTTGCCAGGCGCGGGCCGTCTCCGGTGTAGCCACGCTTTTCACCCCGAATCCTTTTCGGGGCTATGAAGCGTGCACCGTCTTCCGTTGTAGCCGCGGGCGCTGACCGCGGTTGCCGGTCTGTAGCCGTGCCTGCAACCCTCACGCGGCGGTGGGCTGTTCTTCGGCCTCCTGTAGCCGCCCCGCTCTGTCGGGGCGCGAGAGGAGCCGACTTCGAAAGCCTTCGGGGGGACGGCGATCATCGGACAGGAGGTTGGGGAAGCGGTGCAAAATGTTCAAGCCCGGGGGCAACACTGGCCGGCGGAGGAAGCGGTGAATGCGTTTGGGGCTGACCGGCTGGGAATCTGCGTCCTGCGCTAGTGGGATTGACATGGCGGCGAGGCAGTTTCACAATCACCCTTGAAACGAAGTCGAGCGGCACTTCGGCTGCGCCGCCTGACATCGAAACCGACATAGGAAATGAAACGGCGTCCGCATGTCCCGCTGGCGATTCTGCTTCTTGCTCCATCGGTAGCATTTGCAGACAGCGTTTCGCCGGTCTTAAACCTATTCCATAAGGACACATGGTTGCCGGCGTCAATCGTTACGCTTGTGATCATCCTTGTTGAGGGCGGGCTACTCCGATGGAGGATCAAACAAATTACCTTTGGCGGTGCTTTATGGCGCAGTGCCGTTATCAATATCGCCTCCAGCGCCATCGGCTCAATACTCTTGCTGGCGTTTGGGCGGGACTCCTACTTTATGTGGGACACCATGGGACTGGTTTTCCCGCTCTTCATGATCACGCTTGCGACGGAGATTCCATTGCTGCATTTTCTCTTCAAGCAACTCCCTATGACATGGGGGCGTGCATGTAATCTCGGGATCGGCATTAACCTCGCCAGTTACGCCGTAGTGTTCGTGATGGAAATTGGATTTCTCGCTGGATTCATTTCCTACGCTGGACATTTGGATAGAAAGGAATTGGCCGAGTGGCAAAATCCAACGCTACTTAAGCAAGTAACGGGCACGATCTACGCCACTACTGGGGATAAAGGAACGCATGTCGGTTTGCGGGTCTTCGATCCTCAAGCCCAAACTTGGATTTTGCTGACGAATTGTCCATCGGTTGATGCCTACCAATGGGATGTCAAGGGACAGGTCTGCGCTTTTGTTCGCCAGAATACTGGAGACGTGAAGGCAACCCCCCTTGTGATCTCCCGGCTTCCGGACTTTTCGGTGCTCCATGAAATCGGTTTTGACCAATTTATGGATCATAAGTTCGACAACCCCGACAATTGGCAGGGAATCACCGACCTTGCTCTTTCGCCGAACGCAAAGTATCTGGCGATTCTCTTCGCTTATACCGACGCTGTTGCCTTCAAAGACGACGCCAGTTACTACAATCTCGGTAGAAAATGTCGGCTCATTGTGATCGACGTTGATTCTGGAAAAGAAATTACACGGGCACCACGATGGGCGTCCGACTCTGGACTATGCTGGCTCCCCGAGTCCCGAATGGTGCTATTCCCCTCGTTTGATGACGAGAAACTCTACGAAGCCACCAAGAGTGAAGTCAGAGGGAGCACGAGTTACGGGGTTGGATATGCAAAGGGTGGTCAGTTCGCCCGAAGTATTTTCGCTTTTAACCTGGACACAGGCGGAGTCGCTCGATTTTCGGATGGCTGCAATCCTTCTCTGGCGGCTCGCAAGCGGCAGATTCTTGTTTGCGACAACTCGACGCTCAGGTTGCTGGACTTGTTGGGACAGGAGAAAATGCGGATCGAGGTGCCGCATCTCGGTTACAGAGGGGCGGTAGTTTCTCCTGACGGAACATTGATCCTCGCCGAGATTCGGCGGCATTTCCCATTCAATCCTCGGGGCAACCTAACGCTCGTTGCCCTCACATCCCCGAGCACTCGGCATATCCTCTCGGGGACCTCTCATACAAGTATGAATGGATCGAGGTGAGATCGAATCAAGCGTCGGACGCGATGCGTCCATAATTTCCCTAGCATACCTTGAGACACTCGCTGCTGAAGCGGCGGCGATGCACGGGCGGGGAACTTGGCGGCGAGTCACGGCAGCGGATCAATCTTGAACCAGTAATCCTCTCCGTTTCAGATGCGTCTTCAAAAGTTCATCATCCTCAAAACCCAACTGTAGCCGTATGCGCTTGTGCCGCTTCGGCCAAACCACGAGACAAAAGGCGCGCTACCTGCTATATTTTTAAGCCCTTGAAATGAAACGCGATTTCTTGACGCTGTCGGGGCAGTATTTCGACGTCCTGGTCATCGGCGGCGGTATCTTCGGAGCCGGCGTGGCCCGTGACGCCGCATTGCGCGGACTGCGCGTGGCGCTGGTGGAAAAATCGGATTTCGCCAGTGGCACCTCCAGCCGTTCCTCCAAACTGATTCACGGCGGTTTCCGCTACCTGCAGCAGCGCGATTTCCGGTTGGTTTCCGAATCGTGTCGGGAACGAAGCATTCTTCAACGAATTGCCCCGCATCTCGTCCGGCCGCTTCCATTTCTGTTTCCGGTATACAAAGGTGACGCGATCTCCCTGATGAAATTGCGGCTCGGCATGACCCTGTATGACGCGATGGCCCGCTACCGCAACGTCGCCCGGCATCAAACATTCTCGCCCGACCGAATCCGAACGACGGAGCCGACGCTTTCCGCCAAAGGTTTGCGGGGCGCCGTGAAGTTTTACGATTGCCAGGAAGACGACGCCCGCTTTTGTATCGACCACATCCTCCACGCCACGGAACTCGGCGCGGTGTGCCTCAACTACTGCACGCTCGACGGCTTTATCACGCGCGAGGATCGCATCGTGGCGGCCCGCGTCCGTGACGAAGTCGGCGCATGCACGTTCGAGATCTCCGCCCGTGTATTCGTCAATGCGGCGGGACCCTGGGTGGAACGCGTCAGCGCGCTCACGCCGTATGACGCCGGCGCGGCCCGCATCAGTCCCACCAAGGGTGTCCATCTGGTTGTGCCGCGGCTGACGCACGAGCACGCCATCGCGTTTCAAGCCCGGCGCGACGGGCGCATCCTCTTCGTCATTCCGTGGGGTGAATATTCACTGATCGGAACCACGGACACGGACTATGACGGCGATCCCGGCCAGGTCCACGCCGACCCGGCGGACGTGGAGTATCTGCTGACCGAAGCGCGGACGCTGTTTCCCGCGGCGCCCCTCTCTGAATCGGATGTCGTCGCCACCATCGCCGGCGTTCGTCCCTTGTTGGCTTCAAATGTCGCCTGGCCTTCGGCGCGCTCGCGCGAGCACCGCGTTGTGCGACAGGGCCGCAACCTCTTGAGCATCGTGGGGGGCAAGTACACGACCTACCGGGTCATCGCCCAGCAAACCGTCGACGCCGCATACCGTCTTCTCAACGCGCCGGTGAAACCGTGCCGCACCGCCGAGGTCCTGCTGCCGGACCACCGTCCGCCGCCCAGCGGTGAAGTGTTGTCCGATGCGCCGGAAGTCCATGCCAGCGATATCGCCCACGCCTGTGAACATGAGATGGTGGTAACGCTGGGCGATGTCATGCGACGGCGCACCTCCCTCGCTTTGAGCCGGTCGGGAGGACCGGAAACCGCCCTGCTGGTGGCGCGTTTGATGGCGCCGATGATGAATTGGAGCGCCGAGGAAGAACGCGCCCAATTCAACCATTACGTCGAAGAATGGAAACGAAGCCTCCCGTGACCCAACGGCCCCTGATCATCGCGCATCGCGGGTTCAGCGGCCGTTACGTGGAAAACACGCTCGCGTCCGTGCGCGCCGCGCTCCAGCTTGGCGTCGACCTCGTGGAAATCGACGTGCAGGAAACCCACGATGGCGAATTGATCGTGTTCCACGATTACCGGCTTCGACGAATCTGTGGCGCGCGTGGTCGAGTGCGCGACAAAACTCTGGCCGAGATCCGGGGATTGAACCCGCAGGTGCCGACGTTGCGGCAGGTGTTGTGCGCCTGCCGGGGAAGAGCGCGGGTGCTGATCGAGATCAAACGGGCCGACCCCGGCAAGGTCGCGGCGCTGATTATCGCGCTCCGCATGGAACACGAGGTGATTGTCTTTTCACTGTCGATCCCGCGAATAAGGCGGTTCGCTTTGGCCAATCCACGGATTCCGTGTTTTGGGTTGGTGGCGCGCCATTTGGGGCTCGCGATGGCCCGGTTGAAATCCATGGAGAGCATCGATGGTCTCGGCCTGAGCCGCCGGCTCGTCACCTCGCCGCGCGTCGTGCGCCGCGTTCACCGACGCGGTTGGAAACTGTTCGTCTGGACGGTCAACCGCGAACGTGAGATGCGGAAGCTGGCCAGTTGGGGCGTGGACGGCCTGATCACGAATCATCCCGACCGCGCCAAATCTTGTCTTGCGCGGCCCTGACGTTCGGTTATCCTTTGCCCATGCTGCAGATCATCTTCAACCCCGTCAGCGCCAAGGAACTGGCCGCGCTGCCCCGCAAACTGCAGTTGGAGATCATCGACGGCTTCCAGCTTTTCCCGCACGACTTCGAGAAGGACGACGATAAATTCGGCCAGCTCACGCGCGGCGGGACGAAGATTTACCGCTATCGCGTGAAGGATTACCGCATTTACTTCGAGCGGAACGTCGACATCATCAGTGTCCGCTGCATCCTCAGCAAGAATTCGCTCAAGGACTTCTTCTTCCGCAGCAAACTGCCCATTTCCGAAGACCAGCTTCTTCAGGACAACCCCAAGTTCTGGCAGTTGCTCGAATCCACCGGCGAGAGGTAGGCTGGTTGAGATCTGGCGGTTCGGCGATTTTGGAAGGCCTGCGTTGTATCGGAGGATAGAATGCACAGTCATTCGCTGAATAAACTAAGCCCAAAAGTAATCACTTTGTTCGGACTAGTCCCGTGGCTTTTGTACTATTATGGCGTGGCTTCGCAAGGATACCCCCAGTTCGTAGTGCTTCCGCTCTATGCGCTGTTCCCTGCGCCACTTCACACGGTGTGGGCGCGCACGACGGACGTCTATGTGAGCGGAGGCGCCGTTGCTCTGGTTCTTGTTCTATTGGCCTTGGGAGGTCTGTTGCTAAGAAAAAGGAGGAGTGCCATGATAGCGGCACTCGCGTTTGATATCTGTGTGCTGGTTCTGCTTGTTGCCGTGGGCATTCGCCACGGATTTGAGAAGGCGTAGGCCCCTTACACCTTCAGCGCCGCCGTAAATCTCGGAACGGTCTCGAATAAATCGCCGACGATGGGGACGACTTTGGGGCGGGCGCGGCGGCGGTTCAGGGTCATCAACGGGGCGTCGGCATCCTTGTTGAACGCGATGATGGTGGCCCGTTCGCCGATGTAATCCACGTGTTGCGGCGCGCCGCTGACGCCGATGGAGATGATCAACTTCGGGTTGACGGCGGTCCCCGTCTGGCCGATCTGCTGTTCGGACCCGAGAAGTTTCAGTTCCTCCACCACCTTGCGGGTGCCGCCGAGCACGACGTTCTTCACGCCGATCTGTTCGAGGCGTTTCTTTAGCGGCATGATCACGAGCGTCGAAATTCTCCTTGTTGCGCAGCGCATACCCGACGTCGATGATGAACTCAGCATCGGCAATGGACTTCATGCCCGTCTTCTTCATGCGCCGCACGGAGCGCGCGCGACAATTGATCGGCTTCCGGGTCGTACTCGAATTCCAGCGGAACCAGGAAAGCCCGTTTGTCGGTCTCGGTCTTCCGTTCGGCACTACCAGCGGCGCCGGCGGCGACGGTCATAACGAGCGGGTTTTCGGCGGCGTGGGCGATGGTCGCCACGCGCTGCACTTTCCCACCGAACGCCGGCTGGACGAGTTCCACTTCGCCGTTACGCTGGACGACTTCCACCACGTTATAGCGCGCCTGGATGCGCGGAAACGCCTGGGCAAACTGCGCGAGAAGTTCGTTGGCCCAACTGCCCGCCGCCAGCACGGTTGGGAGTAAATCTTTCCACACGGTTTGCATCGCGGCGAGCAATGCCGCTGTCGATGGGTTGGCGAGATGCGGACTGCTCACCAGGTAAATCGAACCGGCATTCACGCGCGCCGCGACCGCGCGGGCGGCGCGTTTATCGAAACTCCCCAGCACCAGTACGTGGAACGGCAGTGACAGCGCGGCGGCGCAGGCGGCGGCGGTGTCGATTCCTTCGAGTTTGTCCGCCGTGGCGATAAACACCGCCGCCTCGCGACCCGGCAGACTCTGCTTCTCCGTCGATTTCACCGTGCCGGTGTACGTCCCGCCGTCCGAGGTTGAGGTTTCGATTCCCGCGATCTTCCGCACCAACGCCGCGACCGATTCGGGTGTGGTCTCGATCTTTTCCTCGACAGCCGGTTTTTGCGGAAGCTGGTAGCGCAACTCGAATTTCGGACCCACCGCCAACTGAGCGGCGTCGATCACTTCCAACGGCTTGTCCTGTGCGTCAAAGTAATCATCGATGGTGAAATCCGTCCCGGCCCCGCGAGGTTCCATCGCCAATACCACCGGCCCGTCAACGGTGAGGGACGTCTCGGGCTTCTGCAAATCGATCCGTATCTTTTCATCTCTGACGACGAATTCCTTCACTGCCGAGAAATGTGACAAGCCGAGGTTGCCGGCGAGCACCGCGGCCAAAATCGCGTCCCCGCACAACACGAGATCGCAGGGCAACTGTTTCTGCCCGGCGAGATTGGCCGTCCATCGCGCCGCATCGTGTGGATTGTCTGGAAGCTCATCGGTGTTGATCAGCGCCGCATTGTCCGCGCCGAGCGCCAGCGCCCGCCGCAACAACTCGGTGGCGTAACGCGGAGCCACGGCGATGGCGGTCACCGCAACCTCCTTCGACGCGGCTTTGAGTTCCACGGCGAGATCCAAGGCCGCGCGGCTCGCTGGTTCAAAATCAAAATGCGTTTCCAGAAGTTTGCCGTCGATGACGCGTGGACGTGGGGAAAGAATCGGCACGACGTTCAATACGACGAGCACATGTAGCGGACGAGTGACGCGATGTGCAGGCCGCAGTCGCTGTTCCACTTTCCGACCTTCCTGCGCCTGCAACGACAACTGCGCGACCCGAATGTCTGGTGGGTAGAGTCCTTGCTTGAGGAGCGCGAGGTCGCGTTGGAACTCCTCGTCGAGTTGCTCAATCTCGCGTATGGCGTAGTCGAAGTAATCGGCACTCGCCTGTTCGGCGAAAACCAGGCGATTGTAATCCGGGTCGGACATTCTGGTGACGAGGTCGTCGCCGGGAGCAGCCTTGTAATTCTGCCGGGTCCAGAGGGCGCGCCATGCCGTGGAATCCATCACTTTGATGTACCCGGCAATGTCCACGAGCTTGAACATTGTTGGTTGGAAATTGGCGTTCTGCCACACTTGTGGCCCGAACGCATCCACGGCACTACCGACGGCACGCATTAACAAATTCTTGGCATCGGCCAGTTGTCCAAGTATCGAGCTCTTGTCCTCCGCGTGGAATGGCACTTTGCTTTTTCGCCATTGCGGCAGGACATGGTCCACGAGGTCGCGCAGGATCAGGAACCGCTGCACTTCGTTGGTGCCCTCGTAGATGTTGAGCACGCGCGCGTCACGCCGGTGTTTTTCCAACTCGTGCATCTGCGTGCAGCCTTCGATGCCGAGAATCTTCTCGGCCGACCGGATGGTGCGATGCAACGCCTCGCTCGCGTAATACTTGCCGATGGCCGACTCGGTGCGGACTGATTTCGTGCCGTGGTGATCGGCGCGACCGATCAATTCGTAGGCGAGCGACTCGATGGCGTACAATTCGGTCGCCATCCCGCCGAGGATCTGCTGCACCCATTCTTCCTTGTCCAACTCACGCTCTTTGACAAACGCCCGTGTCTGCTCGACGATCTTCGTCATCATCGACACCGCGCTGACGCACAGGCCCATGCGGCCCACATTCAACGTCTCCAGCGCGTTGACCTGTCCGCGGCCTTCGATGCCGATGACGTTCTCACGCGGAACGCGGACGCTGGTGAGGCCGAGTTCGTTCGTGGGCGAACCGCGCTGCCCCATCTTTTCCTCGTCCTTGCCGACGACAAGCCCCTCGGCGTGGCGATCGACCATGAAACCCGTCGGGCCTTCCTTCGTGCGCGCATAAAGGCAGAACACGCCCGCGACGTGACCGTTCGTGATCCACATTTTCGCGCCGTTCAACTCGTAATACTCGTAGAACTCTTTGTCGCCCTCGCGGCGGATTTGCGCGATGTCATGAATGGCGATTCGTTTCCCGTTGTGTTGGTAGTAACGGAATTTTGCCGGGTCGTCGGTTTTGTAGTCGTATTTCTTGTAGTCGATCTTCGAGAGATCGATGGTCGCGGCATCGACGATGTTCTTCCGTTCGCTTCCGAGCATGAAATATTTCACGCCGTCAGCATCGGTGAGTACTTCGACCTTTTTCAACTCGGCGCGGGTCTGTATCCCTCCCGAATCGCTGCCGGCGCTGGGTTCGGTCAACGCAAACGCACTGATCTGACCCGCTGAGATAAGCCTCAAGAATAGTTTGTGCGCTTCGGCGCGGCGATCGAGTTCGGCGATGACGGCCTCCGCGCGTGGTCGTAACGTGTCCAGTGTTTCGAGTGACTGCTGCAGCTTGCTCTTGAATGCGGCGAGATCGGTGCGCAACCCCGCGCGGCCCGCATCCATGAAATGCGCGAGGAACTCGCTCGCGATGGCCCGCAGCATCGGTTTGCGGCCAATCTCGGTCTTGACCTTTTCCCCGAGCGCGGTGAACACCTTCTTTACCTTGAGCGCCTCGGGGGATTCGACCATCCGCAGGATTCTTTGGATTTCCGATTTGAGATTGGAAATTGCCGATTCATTGGAAAGAAACTCCTGCAAATCGGCTCTCGCGCGCGGCAAATCTTGGTTGAGGCCGAGCAGAATCGGCGTTGTGCCGATGCTGGAATGGGCCATGATGGTCAGCGCGTAGGACGGATCGGCGTACCGCATCGAGAGCGGGCAGAGGATGTAGTAGTGGGCCTTGAGCAGGCCTTCGCCGCCGAATTCCTTCGGGATGTACATGCGGGTGAAACCGCGGGCCACCATGTCATGTATGTCCTCGAGCGGCACCATGTGCAGTTTCTCGACAAAACGGTGGTATGGCAGGCCATCGAAGCGGGCGTTCCAAAATGTTTCGGTGAAGTACTTGTAGAGTTGATCGTGGTACGCGCCCAACTCGGCGTCCGCGTGAAGCATTTCGGGCGTGAAACGCCAGCCGGTTGCTTCGAACGGTTTTACGAGGAAATCGCCGTAGTCATACTCTTGTTTGGTCTCCAGCGCATCGCGATAGTTGAAGGACGGCGGTCGTCGCAACGGCGCTTCGATGTACCCGTGCTCGATGATATGGATATGAGACCCGAAACCACCGAGCCAGTGTACGCTTCCACCCGCGTGAGACTCAAAGAATTTGATAATTTCCGCTTCGAGTTCCGTGGGATCGACGGCGCGTTGCCGGACGATTTCGAGCGCGAACTGGCGGAGCTTCGTGTCAGCACCGGGGCCGATCTGCCGTCGTAGCTCCCCGTCATCGATCAGCAGATGGGAGAAACAAACGCTATCGCGATAGAACTTCGACAGCACATCGTCCTCGCTGTAGGCCGTGCCGCCGAAAATCTGACCGGCGTCATACGCAAGGCTGGCGGAATCGGGGCCCAGCGCCTCGCAGGCGAGAAGTTTCGCCAGCGGCGGGCTCCCCTTCCGCACGTGGAAGCAAGGCCTTCAACAAGTACACCTGCGCTTCCATTTCGCTGAGCAACTGCTTCACGGAACCGAACTTGGCGATGCCGTCGCAACCGTCTTCATCCTTGAACAAGCCGGGAAACTGGACGCGGCTCGTCGCGTGTTGCCGGCAACGTTCCAGCAGCATCTCGCCCGCGCCGAGGGCGATGGCGCAAACATCCACCGCAACCTGAGGCAGCGTGGGCGTCGGTTCGGGCACGAATTCCTTCCACGCACCGCGCGCGGCGGCAAGGCCGATCCAGGGCTGGTCCGCAAGCTCGGGTCGCGCGGCGATTTGGGACGGGTAGATGCCCGAAACGAGCGCGGCCAGCGATGGGTCGCGCCGCGACAACTCGCGCAGGATCACAAGACGCGGCGGTGAGGCGGTATCGGTCAGGACGTGCAGGAAGTTCTTCTGTTCCTGCGACAGCGGCTGGCCGTGTTCGAGGTCCTTGATGGCCTGTTTCGGAAACAGTTTGTCGAGCCGCGCGACCATCGCGAGCCGGGTCAGCTGGGGTTTTTCAACCGGAGGCACGGGTAGTGGCGGGAGTTGCTCCAGTAATTGCCGGGCATCGGCCTCGGCCCAGAAGAATTTGCGGCGCTTGGCGTGGGCGAGGACACGGGCCATCGCTTGGTCGATGCGCGGGTCTCTGATGTCGGCGGAGATCGTTTGCGCTTCGTCCAACAGCGACTGCAACCAGCGAGTACGGCCCGCGTCAAGGTAGCGTGGTTCGGCGTAGACCGTTTCGCAGAAGTTGCGGAGCTTCGCGGCCAACAGTTGATGATTCTCGGAGCGCGCGTCGATGCGCGGTATCTCTGCGTTTTGCGTCCGGAAGGGCGCTCCCACAGTCAGCTTCAGCAGTCCCAGCAGTTTGTCATTCGCCTCCGTCGGCGCGCTGAAAACCAATCGCTGTTTGCGCTGGCGGGTCCAATCCACGTCGTTCGGGGCGGAACGCCAGCAGGTTTCGCACTTGATACAGTTCTCGAAATTGACGACGAGTTGCGATTGGCCGAGGTCGTCGGTGTGGCACTCGTAGACCTTGGCCGGGCAGACGTGAAAGAGCGGAGAGTCGGCAATCGAGCCCCGATTTTCGAAGTTCTCGGGACGGAACACTTTGATATGGGTGCGGTCTTCGGACGAGTAACGGATGAGGGAAAGCTTTTCTTCCCATGGCTGTTCGATGGTAACGGCATCGGAGTCGAGCTTGACGCGTTCGCGGGTGAGCGCGCGATACTTCTGGAAGAAACCCGACAGAAACTTCTCAGGTGAAGGCCGTGTGATCACGAGATTGATCAACTCGCAGATCCATTGAATGGGCATCAGGACGATCAGCGCGGCCAACAAACACAGCAGCGCCAGGAAAGTTCCCATCCCCGTGTGGCGTCGCGCTGACGCGATGGCGGCGCGTAGTTTGTCGGGCAAGGGCGTGGCGTCATTGCGATACAGATGGTCGGAAGCCACGGACAGGATTGCGGGCGCTTTTTCGAAAAGGCCGGCGATCGGCCAGAGAAAGCCGGCGCGACTTTCGCCATCGACGCGAAAGTCCACGTAAACCTCACCCTCCTCCGGTCGCGGCCGAGAAGTTGTTCCTGCAGAAGACTTGCCGGCACGCGTGAGTCCCAGCGCTTCGCGTTGTTCGCGCAAGTCGCGATAGAACCCGCCCCAATGTTTCAACGGGAGAGTCTCGCGGACGAACTTGGCGAGTTGCCAGAGCCTTTGATGGAGGCGCAACGAAGGAACACTCGAGACGTACAGACCACCGGTGATGAGATCGGCGGCCCGACCGAAGAACACGCGGGTGTGCTCGACGTAATGCGGCCATTTTTGCAGGAACTCGACGTTCCTGAAGTAATGCGTCTCGCGCAGGGGGCGTTCGTAGAATTGCTCGAGCCGGGCACGGGCAAAAGTCTGGTTGGTCGCGCGGATTTGCTTGACGGCATTCGCGAAGAGACGACCCATTGCAGTGGCGGGGCCGGTAAAGTTGGGGTAGGGGAAATCAAGGCCGATGCCCGTCGCCGCGCCGCCGATGGCCAGACCTTCGTCGACGAGACGCGGCAATTCGCGGAAGCCGCCGCCACGGATGATTTTCGCGCCGTACGCGGATGAGCGGCCGTGGTTGGTCCAGCGACGGACTTCGGGCAGGCCCTTGAACCATTCCATGAGTCGGTTGTGGTCGCCGCCGAATTCGCGGGCGAGGTTGTCGAGCGGCAGGACGAGGCCGAGCGAGAGGCTGGCTTTGTTGGTGTAGAGGAAGCCGCCCATGTTGAGATTGGCGGTGCGATTGTGGATGGAGCCGTTGCGCAGCAGGATTTCGAACGCCGCCCCCTCGCCGCGCGGCAACGCGAACGTGCGCTCGATGTATTCGGGATCGACCTCGATGACTTCCTTGATGCCTTGCAGGAAGTGCGGCGCGCCGGGTTCCGAGCTGCGTTCGTAGCCTTCCTTGGAGACGAGTTGCGAGGCGTCACCTTCCGCGAGGAAGACCACATCGGCGTAGATCGAGCCGCGGTCGGTATGAACGCCGATGATGCGGTTGTTATCGTCGCGGAGCAGGCCGTCGGCGGTGGTCTCCGTGAGGACATGAGCGCCGAATGATTTGGCGAGTTCGGCGAGATAGTGGTCGTAGGTCGGGCGGAGGACGGTGTAACAGTTGGCGAACGTGGCGGGATTGCGGTAGCTGAGACCGGCAAGCGAGTGGCCGTTGTAGATGTAAAAGCCGCGCTTCGTGACCGGGCGTTCGTAGGCCGATTCGCGGACGGCCTGTTCGCCGAGCACGTCGGGCTGGGCGAGGTTCTCGGTGAAATAGACGGCGCCCGACCAGTTTTCCGCGCCGGGGAAGACGCCCGCCTCGATGACCAGCACCGGGACGTCCGCTTTCGCGAGCGCGATGGCGGCCGTGATGCCCGCCGGGCCCGCTCCCACGATGACGACGTCGTATTTCCACGAAGCCATGGGCGCATTATAGGCAGTCGGCTTGATTTGAAAAGTTTAACCGAAAATATCGCGTGCGGGAGGGAACTTCGGTACAGTGCAGGTGTCGGACTTCCACGGAGGAACGTATATGAAGCTGCGCAGACTGACGATGATTCCGCTGGCACTCGCGCTCGCTACCACCACACTTGCCGCCGAAAAACCGGAGGAAGGCGTCGTGCTCACGATCTACAACCAGAATTTTGGTGTCGTGCGCGAGACGGCGCAAGGTGGACGTGCCCGAAAAGATTGGCACGGTCGAGTTTGCCGACGTGGCCTCGCAGATCGACGGCACGAGCGTGCATTTCAAGTCGCTGACGGACCCGAGTGCAACGGTGCTGGAGCAGAACTATGAGTACGACCTCGTCTCCGCCGACAAGTTGCTGGAGAAATACGTCGACAAACAAATTGCCGTGCTCACGAAAGACGGTTCGCGGTATTCGGGCAAGCTGCTGAGTTTTGACGCGAACCAATTGGTGATTCGGCAGGACGGCGAGAAGTCCGAGATTGTGATGGTGCAACGCGGCGACAACGTGAAGGACGTACAATTTGGCGCGTTGCCGGAGGGTTTGATCACCAAACCGACGCTGGTCTGGAAACTCGCGACGGAGAAGGTGGGCCAACAGCTTATCGAGGTGGCGTACCAGACGGAAGGCATCAACTGGCATGCCGATTACAACGCCGTGCTGAATCCCAACGACACCAAGCTCGATCTCAACGGTTGGGTCACGATCAACAATCAGTCGGGCGCGACATACAAGGACGCGAAGCTGAAGCTTATTGCCGGAGATGTGCGGCGCGTACAGCCGCCCCAAGTGCTTTCTGCGCTTCCGATGCGCAAGGCGATGATGGCTGATGCCCTAGGAGGTGGTGGTTTCGAGGAGAAATCGTTCTTCGAGTATCACCTGTACACATTGGGCCGCCCGGCGACCGTGGCGCAGAACCAGACAAAACAGATTGAATTGCTCAAGGCAGGGGATGTTCCGGTAAAGAAGATTTTTCTGTATGACGGCGCGCCGCAATATCGGTTCTACGGCGGGTTGATGAGCGACGCCAATTTTGGCGGTGAAGAAGGCAACAAGAAGGTCAATGTGGTCATCGAGTTGAAGAATTCCAAAGATAACAACATGGGCATGGCGTTGCCGAAGGGCAAGGTGCGGCTCTACAAGCGCGATGAAGCGGACGGTTCGCTGGAGTTTATCGGCGAAGACCAGATCGATCACACCCCGAAGGATGAGACCGTCAGGCTGCATATCGGCGACGCGTTTGACATCGTGGGCGAGCGGAAGCGGACGAACTACAGCGTGGATATGGGCCGGCACATTATCATTGAGAGCTTCGAGATTCGCATCCGCAATCACAAGGCCGAGCCTGTCGAAGTGCTTGTCAAGGAGACGCTCTATCGGTGGAACAACTGGGAGATCACCGATTCCAACCAGAAGTGGACGAAGTACGACTCCAACACAATCCATTTCCCGGTGACGGTGGACAAAGACGGCGAGCAGGTGATTACGTACACGGTACGGTATACGTGGTAACCTACCGCCGAAACTCCGACCACAAAGGAACGCATGAAGAATTCCCTCATCGCAAAAGCCTCCCTGCTGACTACGCTTCTCGTGATCACCGGCTGTGCAACTTCGAAGCAAGCGCCTGGACCGTTGCTCGCAGCGAAGGTCTATCGAATAACCTGTCGGGCGACCAGCACATCGAGCCACTTGAATATGTTTGTCGCGACAGGTTCGCTCGCCCACCCGTTGGTGGCTTTGGCCGACAACAATGGCTATCCGCCCGTCCGCGAACTCTATGCGCGGCCACTCAAGTATCGGGGCATGGAGGGGTTTAGCATTTCTGTCTTCTTCGATGGGCCCGCGCTCGGGAAGGAGATCGCAGTCAACGTGCTGCAACAGGGCATGACGAGCGACTACCAATTGATGCTCATGTCACCGTAGCTGATCATTTGATCGCTCGGACACAGCGTCAGAGTTGGGTGCCGAGGAAGTACTGCACTTTTTGGTGGGCGGTTTTGAGGATGGAATGGCCGTCGCAGAGCAGCAGGACATCGAAGTTAAGGGCCAGGAGTTTCTGTAAGGATTCTTTCAGTTGGGCCGGGTTGTCGAGTTTGTGTTCGGGGACGAAGCGCAATTTACCCGCCGGGTGACCGATGAGGGCGTCGCCCAAGAGCACGATACCGCCGACGTCCTTGGAAAGATTGTGACGCGACGGTTCGAAGTACAGGCCGATTTCACCGGGTGATTTGCCGGGCAGATCAATCACCCGCAACCCGCCGGGCAGGACGTCGCCTTCGTTGACCGTCTCATCCACCATCAATGAGACGAAACCACCAGCCTCGTTGGCGCCGGCCACGACCGGCGCTCGATAGCGTTTATGAAACAGGGCCGCTTCACGGTCGTGATCGCGATTGGTGACCACGATCTTGTGGATCGGCTTCAAGGCGTCGAGTTGCGGCCAGTCGGCGTCGGCAGGCAACGGCGGGTCAACCAGGATAGCCCCTCCTTCGTCCAGACGGATTGCGAATCCGTTCAAGTCCCAGGGCATGTCGGGATACGCCCCGCCCCAAGTGAAGATGCCGCTTAGTATTTCGCGCATGGATTCCTGTTTGTCGTAAACGTTGGCGCTGCTGATCGTGCCGCAGCTTAGCAGGTCGGGAGCGGCCGGGCAAGAGAGAGCCGAAGTCGTTTGTTATGCATGTCAGGATGCCTTTCTCACGCGCCTGTGAACCAAATAGAAGTCGTGCGCCAGTTTGTAAGGGAAACCCTTACAACAGAATCAGGGAAACCCTGATGGACAGCCGAACCCCGCTTTGGTATAGGCCAGCAGGCTTCTTTAGGTGGAGAAGTACAATCCCAGAGGCGAGGTGGCGACATGACAATCGGAAGGTGTACGGAAACGGGTTTTCATTGCCGGGGCGAGGGGCTTGACGGTGGACTCATCAGGCACGCGTGTGAATGGATGTGCACCGCGCGAAGCCGATTCGTCCAGATGATTTCGTTGGGAATCGCCGTGTTGTCGGGTAGCTGTAGTTCCCTGCCATCCTGCCATCCAACTGTCGGTGAACCGGGGAGAGGTCCCAAAAGTCCCGAGTTGGTCAGCTATCACGTGATCGAGTTGAACGCCGACGGTTTTTTGTACGATTTGCGATCGGGCAAGCCGAAAGTTGTCATCACCGACGGGCGGGCCGTGCAGGATTATCTGGAGCAGACCGTGTTCAAGGGCTTCCGGGAGAGCGGCAAGACGAGGATGTTGGTATTCGTACACGGCGGGCTAAACAATCAGCAGCAAGGGATGTCCCATTTTTGGGATGACTACGAGAACATTTTATCCGGCAATTATTACCCGGTCTTTGTCGTATGGCCTTCGGGGTGGGGTTCGACGTATTTCGAGCATCTGTTTCTGGTCCGTCAGGGGTTGAAGGCGGAAAGCGGCACGGAGAAGGCGTTTTGCATCGCCACCAGCCCGTTCGCGTTATTGGCTGATGTCGGACGATCGGTGACGCGGTTGCCGCTCGTCATCGCGAACAATTCGAGGACGGACATCGAGTCGGTGACCCCGGCGCGCCGGCTGAGTGGCGGGGCGGCGGTGCTGCAGTACCAGCAACTCGTGGCCACGAACTATCCGGTGTCGATTGGAGATGATTATTCGAGGAGGTCCGATCTTTTCGTCCGCGGGATTACGTACTGGGCGACCCTTCCGCTGAAATATCTGGGAGCGTCGTTAATCGACGGGTTTGGGCAGGGCGCGTGGGACGACATGCTGCGGCGCACGCAGGAGGTTTATCCTGCCAGGGTCAATGCCGACGTGTTGCAGCATCTGCAGAACAACCAGACGCGGCAGGGAAATCTCCAGTCTTCGCCAGCGGCGGCTTCCGGCGGCCCGTCATTGCGGCGATATTTTTCGGTGCGTCAAGAGATGCGGGCCCAGCGCTACGCGGCGGCCGGCTTGCCGATTTTCATCGAGGCCCTCCGCCAACGGCAGGAGCACGGGACGGAGCTGCAGGAAGTCACGTTGGTGGGGCACAGCATGGGCACGATCATTTTGAATCGGGTGATTGACGACGCGGACATGCAGTTCGCCAACATTGTGTACATGGGGGCGGCATGTTCCGTGGCCGACTTTGAGTCCACCGTGCTGCCGTACATGAGGAAGAATCCGGGAACGCAGTTCTACAATCTGAGCCTGCACCCGGTGGCGGAGGATGGAGAAATCAATGCGGCCGACGTGCCGCCGCGGGGCAGCTTGCTGGTCTGGCTCGACAATTTCCTGACCAAGCCCGTGACGGAACAGGAGCGCACGCTGGGGAATTGGCGGAATCTGTTTCGCAGCAGCCCGACGGGAGAGCCCATCATCCGGAGTTTCTACGACGATCTGGGCGGAGCGGATTTGAAGGGCCGGTTGCATTTCAAAGCGTTCTCGGTTGGCTTCGGCAACAAAGATCAAATACGAGACGCGGGGTATCAATGGAACAGGCAGCCGGTCCCGAAAGGCATTGCGGAGCGATGCGACAACCCGCTTGGGCACGGTGAATTTGGCGAGATGCCCTACTGGAAACCCGAGTTTTGGTGGACGCCCCCGGAGTAGGTGGGAGAGAATTGCCAAGCAGCCAAGTAGCGGAGGCGCGACGGCACGCGATTTTACAGGGCTTTTACGTGCGTGGCGAGGTGTGCGGGAGTAGCGTTCAGAAGGCATGGGGATGCGGTCCCAAGCAACTGTTGGGAGGGCCGTGCAATGAAGCGCTCCATGAGAGACGTAACCGGGTTCACCCTCATTGAACTGCTGGTTGTCATCGCAATCATCGGAATTCTGGCGGCGATGCTGCTGCCGGCGCTGAACATGGCCCGCGAAAAAGCGCGGCGCGCCAACTGCCTGAACAACCTCAAGCAAATTGGTTTGGGCATTGCGATGTATGCGGACAATTACAACAGCCGGATGCCCCAGGACCTCGCCAGCAACCCGACGTTGGCGGGCTCGTATAACCTTCTCAGCAATGTGATCACCTCGGCGAAGATTTTCGCGTGCCCGAGCGACCTGGCGGCGAAGTTGCAGAGCAGCTATCCGCTGACGAACTCGACCAGTGGTCAAGGGATCAGTTATTCATATTCGGTTGGGCTGGTGTGGCAAGATCAGCCGGATTCGATCATCGCTTTGGATCGCATGGGCAAGTCGGTGTCGTCGGCGGGCTATACGAAGGGCGCGAGATGGTTGAACAGCGGTAGTTCCCCTGTCGCGCCGCACAAGGACAACGGCGGGAATGTCCTGTTCAATGACGGTCACGCGTTATGGTGGAACAGCCTTCCATCGACGGCGGGCACCAATGACACTCCCGACGGAAGCGTGTTGGTGGCGGAGCCGTAGCGGGAATCCGTGACGGGCATCGCATTGGCGTTTTGGGTGGGGATGGACTAATATGGCGGCATGATTCCACGACTGGCCCCCCGATCTTTCGTCCACGGTGCGGTGGTGTGCCTGATGGCGTTGGTGGGATGTTCGACGGTGCCGCCGGTGATTCCGATCTTCGGGAGGCCGGCGCGGATTCGGGACGAAGGATACAGCCTTTTGTATAGTCTCGCCGACAAGCAGAGCAATGTTGGGAAAATCCTGATCATCAAGAGCGCCAGCGCGAAGGTGTCGGCGGAGATCAAGCAGATTGCGCAGGTGTTCAGCGAGGCGAAGGAGCGGTTGGATGGATTCGCGAAAGAGGACAGCGGGCTGAGTTACAAGATGTCGCATCTGCCGACGATGGAGGAAAAGACGCGGGCGGCCATCGAATCGACGACGACGAAGGACCTGTTGTTTTCCAGTGGGAAGACTTTTGAATTGCGGTTATTGCTGACGCAGGTGCAAGCGTTGGATTATGCGTCGCATCTGGCAGGTCAATTGGCGGAGCAGGAGGGGAACGCAAAGCGGAAAGAGTTCCTCACTCAATTCGCCAAGCAATGCGAGGAGCACCACAAGACAGTGGTGGAGATGGTGGCTGGGTTGTGAGAAGGATGGCAGCAGGTCGTCCCGCCGATAACGGTTCGGCGGTCGACCGCCGCGGCGTGCGGCTGCACGACTTGCGTTTTCGCGGGAATGTGCTTTTTTTGCCATATCCCAACCAACACAACTAGAACCGGAGAAGCAGATGGCGAAACTAACGACGCGTGCAGGACAGAAGGAACACAAAGTCGTTTCACATGATCAATGGATCAAAGCCCGGAAACAATTTCTCGCGAAGGAAAGGAGATTTACCAAACTGGGAGACCAGCTACACCGGCAGCGGCGCGATCTGCCGTGGGAGAAGGTGGACAAGGAATACGTTTTCGACGGGCCGAATGGCAAAGTGACGCTGGCGGAACTATTTGGACGCAACCGCCAGCTCATTATCTATCACTTCATGTTTGGCCCGGATTGGAAGGAAGGCTGCGCGCACTGCTCGTTTTGGTGTGACCATTATGATGCCACACGGGTTCACCTGAACCAGCGGGACACGACGCTGGTCGTGGTCTCACGCGCTCCGCTGAAAAAGATCAAAGCCTTCCAGAAGCGGATGGGATGGAAATTCCCGTGGGTTTCCTCGTTCCGGAGCGATTTCAACTTTGATTACCATGTGTCGTTTACGCCGGAGGAAATCAAGAGCGGGACGCTGGATTACAATTACGCAAAATTCAAGATGGATATGGACGAACTCCAAGGTGTCAGTGCGTTCTACAAGGACAAGAACGGCGACATATTTCACACCTACTCGACCTACGCGCGCGGCATCGACACGCTGAACACGACTTATCATTTCCTCGACCTGACCGCGAAGGGACGCGATGAAAACCCGTCGCAACCGCAGGACTGGGTGCGGTATCACGACAAATACAAGGAATCATCCGCACGCTCCCGGTAATCGGACCGCATGACGGAAAGAAGTCAACTCGTCGAAGCGCCGGTTTGTATCGATGCGGATTGGCCGGCCGCGTTTGTGGCCATGTGTGCCGTTGTGTTTGGCGGCAGCGTGGCGGCGACGGTTTATTTTTGCCAGTCGATGGCCGGCGGGATGGAAATGCCCGGCGGGTGGATGATGTCAATGATGTGGATGCGGATGCCGGGGCAGACGTGGGCGGGCGCGGTCGCGATGTTCTTGATGATGTGGGTGGCGATGATGGTGGCAATGATGTTGCCATCGGCGCTACCGATGTTGCTGAGTTATCGGCGGGCGCTCCGGACCGCCGGGGAGACGCGGCTTGGCCTGCCGACGGCGTTGATGGCGGGTGGATATTTCGCGGTGTGGACGGCGGTTGGCGGATTGATTTACCCGGTGGGCGTGACGGTCGCGTGGGCCGCGATGCGATGGCCGAGTGTCAGTTCCGCGATGCCCGCGGCGGCGGGCGCAGCCATGGTAATCGCCGGGTTCATGCAGTTCACCTCGTGGAAGATGGCAGGGTTGTGCTCGTGCCGCGACCCGCGGGCGTGTGCCGTGCGCGCGTGTGATGGACGGTGGGATGCGTGGCGTGGCGGGCAGAGGCAAGGCGTGAACTGCGCGATTTGCTGTTCGGGACTGATGTTGGCCATGCTGGTGTTAGGGGCGATGGATGTGACCGTGATGGTGGTGGTGGCGATGGTGATCGCCCTGGAAAAGATCATGTCGAAACCTGAGTGGGTTGTTCGGATTTCGGGTGCAGCGGCAGTGGTTTTGGGAACAGTGATGATCGTTCGCGCACTACATTAGATGTCGTGCAATTCGGAGGTGACGTGGCAAGGTCTAGTAAAAAAGGGCAGTTCGACAAATGGGTCGAGCACGTGGAGGTGTTTGAAGCTGAGGCCTGAGCCGAAGTCGCGTTCCTCCAGAGTCCCTTTTCGTTACCTCACCGGCGCGTAGGTGGCGCTGCCCAATGTACCGGACTTGTTTGAGTAGCTTAGCGGCAGTTCAGCACCGAAGGATTCCAAAGCGTCCGACTGGAGCGTCAGCTGCACCGGGAAAGTGACGTCGCTGTTGATCACGATGCCGCTGGTAATGCTATATTTAGCCCACGACGCCTTCAGGTCGCCTTTCAACTTGGCCGTGAAGGCCCAAGTTCCGGTTTTCTTGACGAAAGAGAATCGAATGGTTCCATTGCGACTTACTCCGCGACTTCTGGCATTCAACTGAAAGGCGGTGATCGCGTCGCCGACGTTAAGAGTGACGGCGGCGTTGGCGATGGAAGCATTTGCGGGAAGGCCGGTGAGGCTGCCCATGAGAGTACAAGTATCGGAGCCGACGCGGTTGAATTTGGCACGCAGGATAAGACCGCTGACGTACAACGGCGAGTACTCGGCTTGCCCAGCTTGGGTGATGGAGAACGATTGGCCGGCCACGCTGATTGTGCCAGCGCGTGTGTTGGTGCTGGTGTTGGCCGAGATGGAGTAAGCAACCGTGCCGCCCCCGCAGCCGGTCGTTGCGCCGGTGAGTTGAACCCACGCCTGAGACGTGATCGCCGTCCAACAACAACTGGTGTCGGCTTGGACCGTGAAACTGCCAGAGGCAGCCGTTGCGCCGTGGTTGGTGCTGGTAGTCGAAAACGTATAGCTGCAGGCACCGTCCTGGGTGATGGAGAACGATTGGCCGCCCACGCTGATTGCGCCAGATCGTTGGGTTCCGCCAAAGTTGCCAGCCAGCATATAAGATACTGGTGCGGTTCCACAACCCGTCGTTGCGCTAATGAGCTGAATCCACGATTGGGAGGCAATCGCCGTCCAACAACAACTAGTGTCGGCTTGGACTGTGAAACCACCGGCTGCCGCCACTGCGCTGTGGTTGGTGCTGACCGCCGAGAGCGTGAAGCTGCAGGCACCGGCCTGAGCGATGGAGAAGGATTGGCCGCCGACACTGATCGTGCCGGACCGGGCGTTCGCGCCGGTGTTGGCCGTGAGGGCGTACCCCACCGTGCCGGCTCCGCACCCAGCCGTTGCACCGGTGAGCTGGATCCAAGATTGGGACGCAATCGCCGTCCAACAACAACCGTCGTTTGCGAGCACGGCGAAACCACCCGAGGCGGCCGCTGCACTGTGGTTGGTACTAGCGGTCGAAAGCGCGTAGCCGCAGGCGCCGGCTTGGGTAATGGAGAAAGATTGGCCGGAAACACTGATGACGCCGGACCGCACGTTCGTGCTGGTGTTAGCCGTGAGGGTGTAGGCAACCGTGCCAGTTCCGCAGCCGGTCGACGCGCTGGTGAGCTGAATCCACACGTCGGATGCAATCGCCGTCCAACAACAACTGGTGTCGGCTTGGACCGTGAAACTGCCAGAGGCAGTCGTTGCGCCGTGGTTGGTGCTGGTAGTCGAAAGCGTATAGCTGCAGGCACCGGCTTGGGTAATGGAGAAAGATTGGCCGGAAATACTGATGACGCCAGACCGCACGTTCGCGCTGGTGTTGGCCGTGAGGGTATAGGCGACCGTGCCGGTTCCGCAACCAGTCGTCGCGCTGGTGAGCTGAATCCACGATTGGGAGGCAATCGCCGTCCAACAACAACTATTGTCGGCCTGGACTGCGAAACCACCGGAAGCAGCATCGGCGCTGAGGTTGGTGGACGACGGGGCAAGGGTGACGCACGTGCCGACCAGGATGTAGAGCTTTGATTCGGTCGTATTCCCCAAGTAGAGCACGTTGTGGGTGGGATCGAAATTCATCACGGTGGTTGTGAAGGGCAGATCCTGTATCTTGGTGGCACTGCCGTGAATCGGGAAAGTTGTTGGATCCCAGATGGCTGATTGACCGAAGGCCACGGTGCCGTCGTAGTTCAGCGCATAGATGTATTCGTCGAAGACCCCATATTGCTGGGAGAGATTTTTCGCATTGAAGTATACGTCGCCGAACGCGAGGAATTGATCGTTGCCGGAGAGGGTGTAGTTGTCAGGCCCCCAACCGTAGTTGCTTGCGTAGGGAGGATAGCCCAATTGGTCGACGATGGGGATGACGTCGGTGGACACGTCGAACACGCCCATTTGGCCCAAATTGCCGTCGTAGACGTACTGTCCATATAGGCGGGTTTTGTCCGACGAGATCACCATCTTCGTCTTGATCGCGGCGAAGGATGAGAGGTCCTCGCCCGTCACGGTGTTGATGAGACCGGCGTCGCCGTAATTCCAGATATCGTTCCCGGAATTGTAATAGAGCCGGCCATTCCGCCCCGCGGTGACATTGACCGCGTCGACCAAACTGCTGTTGATGTATTTGGTGGCGAGAATGTAGGAGTTGACCTTCTGCTGGGTCTGGAGGTCGATGACAGCGATCTCGTATGAGCCCGGTACGCCTGTGCCGGGGCCTTTGTTGGCCACATAGAGATACTGGCCGGTGGCATCGATGTCACAACTTGTGGGATCCTGACCCACATACAGGCGGTTGGTAACAGTACGGGTGTTCAGATCGATGAAGATCACCTCGCTGTTGATACGGTCGATGGCGTACACATACGGTCGCGCAGGATCAGCCAACACTTGGACAAAGCCCGTACCGATATCGACGGTTCCGTTGATCACCCACGACAGCGCCGGGCACATCGGCGCATTCAGCAGAAGGATCAGACTGACGGTAGAGAGACCGACGAAGAGGTGACGTAGTGATTTTTGTCGATATTTCATGGGTTCGATCCTCCGAGGGTTGGAAACCTGCGGCGGCAGTACGGACGCAAGGTGCGATGGTGGCTTCCAGGGAAATCGTCCTCATTGCGTCAGCTGATACCTCTCGCCTGACTCTGAAGCCCAGATCCATACTACCGTGTCTGCAAAAGAGGGCGGGGTTGCCGCGACTGGCGGTCACCTCTTTGCTTCTCCTAAGTCATAGTTGAACAAATTGACGTAGGAGTGTCAAGCCAACCCGGTCGAGGGTGGTAACCTTTTTTGTCATAACAACTTGGAAGGAAACGAAGCCGACAGGCAGGCCACGTTAGACGTGGCGAACCTGTTCAACAGGACACGGGGCGAGCGCGGGCGAATAGGCGAAAAGATGTCACGAGCACTGGTCTGAGACCTTTTACCTTCCTGCGCCCGACCATTTCGTTGCTGGTCAATCCGTCATTGGCTACGGTGTCCGCACCCGGATTCGGTAGTACCGCGTCGTGCCGGTGGCGTTGCCGGCATCCACCGCGGTAACATTCGTGCCAAGGCCGTTGCCGCCACTGAGAATATTGGTCTGGCCGGTGCTCGCGAAGTTATTCGAGCAGCCACCGTGGGGGTCACCGGTCGTAAACTCCAGGATGTTGGTGCGCGATATGATGCCCGGCGACCAGGTGTTGTCACCGTTGGCCGCCAGATAGGTTACTCGAATGTCACCATTCGACTTCACGATGCTAGTGATGTGGGCGTACGCCGCAGCGTTGGTCGGGTTGAAGCCCGACAGGAATTTGTTGGTGTTGCTGATGCCGGTGCCATCGAAGTCAACATCCCCGCCGCACATTGCGCGATTGGTGCTACCGAAGTAGTGCGTCTGCCACGACTCCAACGCGGTCTCCGCCCAGATCAGGCGGTTCGACACGAGCGTGCTTGTATTCACTGAATTGCTGGCAGTCAGCGTCACGGTATAGACGCCCGCGGCATATGGATGCGCGATGATGCTGCCACCACCCGAGTTGGTGACCTTGGTACCGTCGCCAAGGTCCCAGTAGAGCGTGAGTGGCGTTGCGCCAGTGGAAGTATCGTCAAACGTCACCGACAATGGCGCCAGACCGGCCGTCGGGCTGGCGGTGAACACCGCCACGGGTGCAACGGTGGTGCAATGAGTGGCCCAGCCAGCGGACTCGGGGTTTGACCCACTCCAGAACGCGGTCAGGAAAACCAAATTGACGCTCGTCCCACTGTTAGGCAACTGCCACGCACCCCCGCCATCCAGTGGCGGACTATTGGTATCGGTGTATTTGCCGTAGAAGGTGACGCCGACCGTGTTGGAAGCCAGTGTGAGGGAGGGGAACCAGTACAATTGCAGTTCCTGGCCCGGGGCGACTCCATTGGTGTAGCCTGCCACCGTCTGATCCACCAGCACGCCGTCTCCACAGCCACAGCTGTTCAGGTCCCACAGGCCGATAATCCTATCATTCGCTCCCCACGTCGCGCCCAGGCTCAGCGGAGAATCCGGCCGGGGATCCACAAAACCATCGTTCCCGGTATCGGCCACCAGCACCGCCACGCTGTTGGTCGGCGCCAGCATGCCGAATCGGTCGTACAGATTGCCCGCGCCAATGGCGATCGTCGAGGATGCCGCAAGCACGGTGAGACTTACGGAGATCGTCTGTGGCGAACTACTTGCGCCGGGCGCACTGACGGTGATCGTGGCACTGTAAGAGCCTGCCGCGAGATTCGCACTGTTGTACGTCACGGTGTGGGTGTTCGTGGCACCAGAGCTTGCGCCATTGGGTGGGCTGACCGACAGCCACGGTGCATTGGTTGAGATCGTGTAGTTGAGCGTGGCGCTGCCAGAATTCCGCACCTGGAAGCTCTGGCTGGGAGCGGTTTGGCCCTGGTTGTTTGTCTGTGACAAACTGGTTGGGCTGACCGACAATTGCGGCGGGGTGTAGGTGATGTTCAGGTATTCCCAGTAGTAACTGGCGTATGTCCCCCCATAGTTATAGGTACAGTTGTTGTTATTGGTCATCGACACGTGAAAGATGCCGTTCGGGCGGTTGGCAGTGGTGCCCCAACTGTTGACCATGATCCAATAGGGATTGTTGGGGTCGGTGTCGTTATAACCGACACAGAGCACCTCGTGGCCGCCGCCCCCCGAGTCCCACGAATGCCCGCAGGCGTAATCGAGGTTGATCGTGGCGCTTTCCGGCTGGTTGTCCCAGAAGCTATAAAAGGTGTTCCAGTCGTTTTGCGTGGCCAGGAAAAAGGCAAACGCGACCGGTTTGTTCTGGTTCAGGATGGCTTTGATATTGGCAATGGCCTGGGCTTGCGACACCCCGTAGGTGGAGATGCTGTTCGCCGTGATGGAGTGCACCGGATAGTTGGGGGTCGTGGTGATGCTGGCGCAGGGCGTGGCGCACGCGGCACCTCCATCCTGCCAGGATGCCCCGGGGTTGGACCACGGGACCGCGCGCTGATAGCCGGCGGCGCTGTAGAAGTTCTGCAAATCGTTAAGCCAGCCGCCGTCGCAGCACCCGAGACCGATGACCGCGGTTTCGCACGAGTTCATCTCCTGTACGGAGAGCCGGTCGAATATCCCGTTCTGGACGTTCAGCAGGATCTCCATGCAGCCGTGGCCCGCCCAGCACCAGCAGTCGCCGCAATATCCCTGGTTGCGTTGCGACGGCACGTAGTCCAGATACGGCAGCAAACTGAGCGAAGCGCTCGGCGCGAGCAAGGCCTCCTGAGGCGCCATTGGCGGCTTCGGCATGGCGTCGTGGGCTTGGAACCATTTGAGCATGGTGGCATGGTCCGGGTGCATAATGGTGTGCGTGCCGGACGGCGCTTCACCCGACGCGGTCTCCGCGGTTGCAAGACCGACCATCGAAAATCCAAGGACAACGGCGGTCAGGAAAGGAAATAATCTGCGGGGCAAACGATCTTCCCACCTCTTCCAGTGCGTTCGTAGCAAATTGAACTTGCCCCGGGAAATCACGCGGTACGTAGTGCCACCCTCTGACTGTGTAACTCGGCGTGCTGAAGACCTCGCAACGATATTCATGTCTTCTCCCAGCCTCTCGAGCAGACAGTACTCGTGCCTTGGGCCGTAGATAGGCCCCAAACGGGGTGAACGAGTGTTATTGCACTCCCGCCGGCGTCTGAAGTCAAGCGGCGATTTGGCAGGGTGATCTGAGTCACAGCCATGAAATCACCTCGTGGAGAGACGTTCCTATCAACGACGGGGGATGGACGGTCGCGGCACGAAACGCATTGTGGAAGTGAGGGCGGTTTGGTAAATGGGTCGAGCGGGCGGCTAATATGAAACAGGCCAGGCTGGAAGAAACCAAGTCAACGATTCGCTTCGGTGCCAAGTTGTTTTGGCCCAAGGCAGCCGAAAAGACTGGATCGTGGACCCTTCTAACACTGCCCAAGAACGCGAGTACGAGGCTTCCATCACGAGGACTGACGATGGTTGAGGGAACCATCAATGGCTTGCCGTTTCGAGCCGCTCTCGAACCAAACGGCAAAGGAAGTCACTCGCTCAGGGTTAACAAAACCATGCACGATGCTGCGGGCGCAGACGCTGGAGACACGATAACGGTGGAGATTACGCGGGCCGGGGAAGAACCGGAGATCCGGGTGCCAATGGATCTACGCAAAGCCCTTGCAGCGGCCCCGCGGGCGGAGGCATCGTGGGCGGATATCACACCCATCGCGCGCCGGGACTGGATTTTTTCGATAAGCACAGCCAGGCAACCGGAAACGCGGAGGCGTCGGATCGAGAAAGCTTGCGATATGCTTGCATCGGGAAAGCGACGACTATGTTGTTTTCCCGGAATAAAGTGGCTTATGAAAAAAAACGCAAAATCGTGCGGAATGTGGCTTCCGTTGCCGACCTCCAAGAATCGTTTGTCGCCGAGATCGACGAAGTAGAAGAGGGGTCTGCTCGGTTTTCGTTATCGTAATGCGGCGAGCGTGAGGCGCGTTCGCGGCAAGGGCGGTGGAGAGAATTCAGCTCCGAAAAGGATTCGGAGGAGGCGATGCGCCTCAAGGCAGCTCCGTAAACGACACGCGAGCAACTCCGAAAAGGATTCGCGAGCGGGGGGAGACTGAAGGGGAATTGCCGGAACGAGCGAGAAAGGGCGGTTCGGCAGATGGGTCGAGCACACGGAGAGGTTTGGAGGTGAGAGCGTGAGCCCGAAGTTGCGAACAAGAGCCAATAGCCGATGTGGATAGGTATATATACCTATCCACAGTGTCTTCCGGGCACGGTTTTTCATAACGCCCACGTATGCAAGCAGATCGCAAAACAGCCAGAATATAGGCTGGCACACAAGGTATATATACCTTGTGTGCTCCGGTATACGACGAATTGAGCTTGACCCGGTTTTGAAATGGTGTTTGGGTATATATACCAAACACCATTTCTTTTTATGCCATCTCGTCTTCAAACCGCAAGTCGCCACGTTTCCTCCTTCTTCGAGAGTTCTCAGACGAAGATTTTCTCCCGCAGTGACCTTGCGAAGGTTCTATTCTCCAACCGCGATACTTGGAAACTAGCGCAGGGCACGACCGTTCCCGATTTCATTGATTTTCTCACGTCGAAAGGGAAGCTTCACCGAATCAACCTGCGCAGCCTCTCGTATTCACACGTCACTCGATACGCTTGGGGTGAAGTGAGTTCGTATCAGATGGCGCTTTCGCTAAAGCGCGGCGCTTACCTATCACACGCGACAGACTGTGTTTCTCCATGGTCTTACAGATTTGCTCCCCAAAATACTTTACGTCAATGCCGAGCAGTCAGCAAAGCCGTCCTCGCCAGGTGAACTTGCTCAGGCAGCTCTCGATAGGGCGTTTTCCAACACCGAGAGACGTTCAAATTACATATTTGAGTATCGTAAAACTGAGTTCGTCCTCATTTCTGGAAAGTTTACGAATCGCCTTGAGGTCGGAACCATTCGCGGCCCAAACAGTGAAATTCTTGAACTGACGAAACTCGAACGGACACTTATTGATATATGTGTTCGGCCGATTTATAGCGGCGGGCCATATCAAGTGCTTGAAGCATATCGCGCCGCTAAAGATCGCGTATCTGTTAACACCATCGTCGCTACGCTCAAGAAGCTGGGATACATGTACCCATACCATCAAGCCATCGGCTTCTATATGCAGCGAGCGGGTTATCCTGAGAGCCAATACTCCAAGCTCAAGCAACTCGGCCTACATTTGGATTTCTACCTGACGCACCATATAACAGATAAGGTCTATGACTCAGACTGGCGACTATACTACCCAAAGGGACTCTAGTTCTTGCACCGTCTTCAGAACATAATCGAAATAGAAGTCGAAAGTGTTAAGTTGTACCCCGGCAGACACGGTCACGGCATCCCAATCGCCGCGATGGAATTCCCTGTATTCCTCGATCTTTCCTAGCAATGTGAGGGGCACGCTTTTCGCGGCGAACATACCCCGGATTAGCTCGAAAGTCTCCACGTTGTTCAACTCTACATCCCCCCTGATTAACACCGAGTAGATATCCAAGAAATCGCGAGCACGTGCAGTCTTTGGCCCTCTAAGCGTGTACTCCTTCATCTGTTGACAAATTGCACGCAGCTTCTCGACAACGATCATCGGCAGGGTATACACAAAAACCTTGTACGCATCGACCTCCATTTCCATTTTGCCCTTACAATACTCGTGCTTGCTTATCTCGATTCGAAATACACGCCTGTCGCCGGGACCAATGTGAGTTGCGGTCCGCCCCAGAGCCTCGCGATCGGCAGCAAGATGCTTGAATCGTTCCTTCTCCGTGATCTTGAATTCAATCAGGTACCCGCCCCAATCGGCACGACCTTCCTTCGGTGCGGGTGGCCGTTTGGAGAAACGCAAGTCGAACGCTACGTACCCAGCAGAATCGAAACGATCCTCTAGCCCTTTGAAAAGCCTCCGCTTAGCGTCTTCCACATTCTCAAAATCGCCATCGATTGACAAATCTATATCAAGCGATGTACGAACGCCGACACGATGCACAATATCCAGCGCGTTCCCGCCCTTGAGCACCAACTTGTCAAACAAGATGTCGTCTGAGAACACTGCCGTAATTACGATTCGACGAATCTCCCGAAAGTCCATACGCAACTTCGTTTAGCATAAACTGAGCGCCGATATGAATATAATCCGGCAAGCCCTTTCGCAACCTGCGGTAAGGCGAATCAACGTCCGACATTCAACAGCCAACATTCAACGTTCAGGGGGGCGGGGGGAGGGGCGGATAGGACGTGTAGGACGAGTGGGACGGACGGGATCGCAGATTGGAAATTTGGGATTCTATCCGCGCTTTAAGGTCGCAATTTGCGATCTTGAATGCGGCGGGCCGGTCGCCGCCGGGATAGGACGGATAGGACGGATAGGACGGATCCGCCTTTGCTCTACGAGCTACGGCGCGACACGTAGGACCGATAGGGCGGATGGGGCGGCGACGGAGCGGGGCGGGAGGGGTCAACGGCGACGACACGGATGCGCTGGGGACAGCGCACGCTACACCGACAAGGAGCGGAGAGGAAGCGGCGGCACGGCGACGGAGCGCCGTGGCTACAGCGGAAACGGCGAGGAAACTGCCGGATGGGCTGGGGATTGCCGTAGACGACAACGGCGTCTCGAGGACTCGGCTTCCCACGCTACACCGGCGAGGAGCGGAGCGGCGGGGCGGTTAGCGGGTTGTGTACTTGGCGGGGCGTTCGCGGACGTGAAAGCCGATTTGCTTGGGTTTGGGGGGATCGGCGGGCGGCAACAGCAGGGGTTGCAATTTCTGCCAGATGACCCGCAACGATTGGTCGTGTGCCAGCAGGGTCTTGTCGATTTCCGCGAGGCGTTTGAGAATCGCGGCGTTGGCGGCCAATTGTTCCCTCATTTGCATAAAGGCGCGCACCACATACACGCTCATCGTCACCGCCTGCGGACTGTTCAGTACCATGGCGGCCATGATGGCGCCGTGTTCGGTGAAGGCCCACGGTCGCGCCTTGGCAAACTTCAGGCGGGCAAGGTGGTCGCAATTTGCGACCACCTCCTCTTTCTCATTGGCGGCGAGTTGGAACAGGAAATCTTCCGGGAAGCGATCGACATTGCGTTTGACCTGTTCGTTCAAGCGCTTGGTTGAAACGCCGTAGATTTCGGCTAGATCAGCATCCAGTAGAACCTTGCGCCCACGGATGGTAAGGATGCGAGATTCGAGTGGTTTGCTGGATTTCATGATCATCGGGGGAGAGGGAGCCCGACGGCGCGGGTTGTGCGACATTCCCGCTGGGCTTCCTGCCAGTCGAGGCAATCCAAGATGACCTGTGGCAGTGGCGAGGGCGAACCAAGTATTCGGCGCAGTGCGCGCTTGTGTTGGTAGCTCTGCCAGAGCGCTTCGTCTTCGTTGAAGCGGCGGGCCATGTCTTGTGAATCAATGTCTTTCTCGATCCAATTCAGCGCTGGCATCAGGTGCGCACTGTACCAAGCGTTTGGTTGGGCGGGCAAGTGTATGGGGGATGTTTCTTTGTAAGGGAAAACCATACAAGCGGGTAAGGGATTGCCTTACAAACGGAGGGCGGGCGTTTTGGGGAAAGGATGAAGGGCGGATAGGACGCATAGGACGGATAGGAAGGATGGAAGGCACGACTGAGCCCTTCGACAAGCTCAGGGTGACAGCGTTTGGGAAATGAGGCGGGCGGCGTGGTCGGACGGGTAGGACAGGTCGGACCGATCCGCCTTTGCTCTACGAGCTACGGCGCGACACGTAGGACCGATAGGGCGGATGGGGCGGCGACGGAGCGGGGCGGGAGGGCGAAACGACAACGAGGAGAAAGGCGGCGGGGAGCCAACAGGCGGGACTGCCTGTTCAGCGGGGAACGGCAAAGCGGCGGACCGGTCGCGCCCGGAAGGGCGCTCCCACAATGGGGCGACAGGCGGGCCGCCTGTCCTACAATTCGGAGAGGAAGCGGACGCCGCGATGGGCGGGCGGCCTATAATGGCGAGGACGCACCGGTAAGCCGAGTCAGCGAGACGCCATCAGCAGATGGCAACGGTGCGGCTACCACAGGGGGCGGAGCGGCGGCCGGGACGGCCGCTACTACACGGCGCGGTGAGCCACCGCGCCCTACCAACGGCCAGCATCAGTCGGCTTTCTTGGTTTTCAGGAAGGTGCCTTCGTCGAGTTGTTCGAAGGCGTGGCGGAGTTGTTCCTGGGTGTTCATGACGATGGGGCCGTACCAGGCGACGGGTTCTTTGAGGGGTTTGCCGGAGACGAGGAGGAAGCGGATGCCTTGTTCGCCGGCTTGGACGACGACTTCGTCGCCGGTGTCGAAGAGGATGAGGGAGCGGTCGTCGGCTTCGGAGGGAGGGGCGGTGTCGAGCCAGCCGACGCTTTCGGTCGGGACGGCGAGGGGGCCGGAGGCGTTGCAGAATTTGCCGGAGCCGGCGAACACGTAGGCGAACGCGTGGCGGGAGGTGTCGACGGGGAGGCGTTTGCGTTTGCCGGGGGGGACGGTGACGTCGAGGTAGATGGGGTCGGCGGCGATGCCGTCGACGGGACCTTTTTTGCCCCAGAATGTGCCGCAGATAATGCGGGCCTGGGTGCCGTCGTCGTCGGTGATGCTGACGATTTGGGGCGATTTGACCTCCTGATAGTGGGGGGCGGTCATTTTGAGTGAGGACGGGAGGTTGGCCCAGAGTTGGAAGCCGTGCATGCGGCCGGATTGGTCGCCTTTGGGCATTTCCTGGTGGATGATGCCGCGGCCGGCGGTCATCCATTGGATGTCGCCGGGGTCGATGGAGCCGTGGTTGCCCATGCTGTCGCCGTGTTCGACGTGGCCGGCGAGGACGTAGGTGATGGTTTCGATGCCGCGATGGGGGTGCCAGGGGAAGCCGGCGAGGTAGTCGGCGGGGATGTCGTTGCGGAAGTCGTCGAGGAGGAGGAAGGGGTCGAAGTCGGCGGTGTTGCCGAAGCCGAAGGCGCGGCGGAGGTGGACGCCGGCGCCTTCGAGGGTGGGTTTGGATTTGATGAGGCGGTGGACGGGTCGAATGGACATGGGCTCCTTTCGGTCGGACGAGGCACGCACGCCAGCGCGGGCCGGGGCCGGTTTAGTTGACGGGGAAATGTAGACGGAAGGGAGGGGATTTTCAACAGGGAAGGCGCGAGGCGGGAGGGGCGGCGTTGAAGGGTGGGGGCGAGGCGGGGAAGTGGGAGGGGAGTGCGGTTGAGTGGCGCTGAGTTGCGTTGAGTGGTGGTTTGGATGGCGGGGAGGGAGGGTGGAAAGCTTCGGCATTGGCATTTCCGGCGGGATGTGGTTCACTCGCGTTCCCAATGAAGGTGAAGGGTGTAATTTTTGACATGGATGGGACGATCACGGCGCCGTACTTTGATTTTGTGAAGATCAAGGAGGAGGCGGGGATCGGGGATGTGGATATGCTGGATTATTTGCGGAGGGCGACGGGCGCGGAGTATGAGCGGGTGCGCGGGGTGTTGATGAGGTTCGAGGAGGCCGGCGTGGCGGATGCGAAGCTGAACCGGGGGGCGCGGAAGCTGTTGACGTACCTGGCGAAGAACCGGATGCGGACGGCGTTGTTGACACGGAACTCGAGGAAGTCGGTGGACGGGGTGTGTCGGAGATTGAATCTGAAGTTTGACATCACGGTCACCAGGGATGACGGGCCGCACAAGCCGGCGCCCGAGCCGATCTGGGAGATTGCGCGGCGGTGGGGGGCGAAGCCCGGCGAGGTGTTGATGGTGGGCGACTACAAGTGGGATGTGCTCTGCGCGAAGAATGCCGGCGCGCCGTGCGTGCTGTTGACGAACGGCGAGGGCGAACCTGATTGGGCGAAGGGCGCGGATTTCATCGTGACGAAACTGTCGGAAGTAATTGAGATCATCGAAGGGAACAAACCATGACAAATGCTGTGATGGGATTGGTGATGTGTTCGTCGCGGGCGGAAGCGCGCAAGGTCGCCCGGGTGGTTTTGAAGAGGAAACTGGCGGCCTGCGTGAACATCGTGGGCGGGCTGGAATCGCATTATTGGTGGCGGGGCAAACTGGAAAGCGCGCGGGAATGTCTGCTGCTTATCAAGACGACGCGCCCACGGACGCGAGGTGTTACCGGCGCGGTCAAGGCTGCGCACAGTTACGAGATTCCCGAGGTGATATTTGTGCCCGTTGTCGCGGGGGAGAGTAAGTACCTAAAGTGGATCGGCTCGTGTGTGGCGAAGATCGCGGTCCTCATGCTGCTGGCGTCAATCAGCGTGGCCCGCGCGGATCAAGTCGACGATTTGATGAAGCAGCTGGGCAGCACCAACGACGAGGACAGAGTGGAAGCGGCTGACACGTTGACGCGAATCGGCGGGGCGCGGGTCGAAAAGGAGTTTCGCGAGATGCTCAAGTCGCCGAGTCCCGAACGGCGTCAGGTCGCGGTCGTGGGCTTGCTGGAGGTGAGTGACCGTAATGAGGATTTGGAGAGGGCGCACGCATGCTTGAAGGACGACAATTCGGAGGTGCGCTGGTCAGCGGTGTTGGCCTTGCAGAACAGCGGGCGGGCGGAGGCGATTCCGTGGTTGGAAGAGGTCGGGAAATCCGATCAGGCTGACTCGGTCCGCGAAGCGGCGAGCGAGGCGCTGGGCAAACTGCGCTCGGGTATCCAGTGGATGCGGTCGTTGCCCGACGCGGAGAAACAAGCGCGGCAATTGAAGAAACCGGTTCTCGCTTACTTTTCCCTGCGGGATTCGGATTATTGTCAGAAACTAGAAGAAGGTGTGTTGGCCGACAAATCGGTCATTGACGTCGCGGAGGAATTCGTATGCGTGCGTGTCGACGCGGCGAAGCAGGCGGATGAAGCTCGCAAGCTGGACGTGCGCGGCGCGCCGACGATCCTGTTATTGGACGGGCAGGGCAACGAAATGTCGCGTGTGGCGGGGCTGGTGGAGAAGGACCAGTTGCTGGCAAAACTGAACGAGGCGAAGCGGAGCAAGTTGACGTTCCGCGAGGCTCGGCGGTTGGCCATGCAGAACCCGGCGGACGTGCAGGCGAATTGGAAAGTTGCCGAGACGTATTTGGAGGAAGGGCGCGAGGATTTGGCGGAACCGAATCTGCGGAACGTCGTGGAGCACGACGGGGAGAACCAATACGGGTACACGGACAAGGCGATGTTCGCGCTGGGATTTGCCCTCGGCAAACGCGGCGAATACGCGCAGGCCGCGTACAGTTTCGAGAAACTGCTGGAGCGCTGGCCGGAATACAAGGACAAAGACAAGGCGCTGTATTGCCTTGGATTGAGCCAGTTGGCGGTGGGGCAGAAGGACAAGGGGCGCGCCCGTCTGGAGCAGTTGCTGAAGGAGTTTCCCAACAGCTCAACCGCCAAGAGCGCGCAGACGGCCTTGGATAAGCTGAAGAAGAACGAGGGGGACAAATGAACAGGGCAATGGAAGCATTCCGGATCGTGGTGGCGCTGACAATGTTGCCGATGGCGACCGCACTGGCCGCGGACGCTACCGGTCCGGACAAGGGCGCACTCATCGAGGCGAACAAGTTTTTCGAGCGCGGCAACAAGTTTGTCGAGAGCGGGTCCTTGTCGCGGGCGAAGCAGGAGTACGAAAAGGCGCTCAAGATTTATCCGAAACACCTCGATGTGCTCTATAACCTTGGTGTTGTCTGTGAGCGACTCGGACAAAAGGGTGAAGCGATCGACCAGTACAAGCGCTATCTGGAGATCAAAGCGGACGACGCGGACGTGTGGACACAGATAGGAGTGCTTTACGATGAGACGGGCGCCAAGAAGGAAGCGCGCACTGCCTACGAGAAGGCACTCGCGATCAACCCGAAGTTCGGACGCGCGCACCACAACCTCGGCGTGTTGCTCAAGGAGGAAGGCGATCTGAAGGGGGCGGAAGAACATCTGGCGGCATTCGTGAAGTTCGAAGAAGCCGCGGGGCGGCAGAACGGAGATGCCTACTACAGCCTCGGCATTCTGTATCTGCAGGAGTTGCGCGACAAAGACGCGAAGCTTCTTTTGCAGAAGGCAATCGACATTGACCCGAGTGTCTCTCGTTTTAACAACGCAATGGGAGATATTTACCTGTTCGAGAAACAGCCCGATCAATCGGTCGTTTACTACCAGAAAGCCGTCGAGAAAGATCCGAAATACGCGCTGGCATACAGCGGACTCGGCGACGCCTATGCCCAATTGAAGGAGCGCGACAAAGCGTTGACTGCGTACCGCAAGGCCCTTGAACTTCGACCTGATTACGCGCTCGTGTATTACAAACTTGGCTTGTTTTACGAGAACGACAAACCGGCCGAGGCGATAAAACAATTTGAAAAATATTTGGAATCTGGTAAAAGCATGGAGTACCGTGATGAAGTCGCGGCAAAAATCGAAGCATTGAAACTGACACTTAAGCCTTAACTCAGGAAGTACACCATGTCACAGCACCGCAGTCTCAAGGGAGCCAGCAAGATTCAGGCGCGCCGCAACGTCCTGAAACGATTCGAGCGCGTCGAAGTGCTCAAAAGGCAAGGCCGTTGGAAAGATGGCGAACGGGTGTTCGGCCTGCCCAAAACCAAGCCGGAATAGTCGACAGCCCTGCCCGTGTTCGTCCGTCTGCAAAAGTTTCTTGCGGAAGCAGGCGTAGCCTCCCGACGCCGCTGCGAGCAACTGATTGAGAATGGCTGTGTCTCGGTCAACGGCCAGTTTGTCCGCGTGCTGGGCACGAAGGTTGATCCGGACCGCGACTCGGTGATTGTTAACGGCAAGCCGGTCGTCCTCGAACGCAAGGTCTATATTGTGTTGAACAAGCCGGCCGGGTTCCTTTGCACCAACCACGACACGCACGGCCGCAAACGCGCGGTCGATTTGCTCCCGCGTTCGCTACCCCGTCTGTACACTGTTGGGCGGCTCGACAAGGACACCGAGGGCCTGTTGTTTCTGACCAACGACGGCACTTTTAGCTTGCGGCTGACGCACCCGCGTTACAAGATGAGCAAGACATATTTGGTGGAGGTTGAGGGGGAAGTGCAAAGCGCTGGGATCGCACACCTGCTTAAGGGTGTTCGTAGCGAAGGCGAGATGTTGCACGCCGAAAAAATCTTCCAGGTGCGCACGCGCAATACCACCACTGAACTGCAGCTGGTTCTCAGCGAAGGGAAAAAGCGGCAGATTCGCAGAATGATGGCAGCAATCGGGCATCGCGTGAAGCGTCTGGTGCGGCTCGCGGTGGGCCCGGTCGAATTGGGGAATTTGGCAATATCACAATGGAGGCATCTGACTCATGAAGAGGTTTACAGGCTCATGCAATTTTCATCGGCGGCTTTTCATTCTTAGTGTGACGTTGGCATGCGTGGCGACAGTGAGTGCGCCGATCAGCCGCGCCGATTCCGGCGCGGCCATTCAGCCCGTGGCTGCCCCTGTTGCGGAAACGGGTCACGGCACGGTCAAGGGCGATCATTGCAACGTCCGCTCGCGACCGAGCCTACATTCGGAGGTCGTCGCCCAGCTTCACAAGGGCGACAGCGTGGATGTGCTTGAACGCAAGACCGTGACCGAACAGAAATCAATGGACTGGTTGCGCATTGCCTTGCCGGCAACGGCGAAGTGCTACGTCAGCGCAAAGCATCTGGCGGATGGCGCCGCAGACGTGGACAATCTGAACGTTCATTGTGGCCCCGGATCGAGCTACCGTGAGGTTGGCAAGCTGCCGAAGGGCACCAAGGTCGAGGTGGTTGAGAAGAAGGGCGAATGGGCGCAGATCAAGCCTACGCCGGAGTGCAGCGGTTGGATCGCCGCCGAGTTGGTGGAGGTTCAGGCGACGCCGATTACGCCATCGGCCAACACGACGCAGATCGTTACTCCGCCCGTGGCCGCACCGACAGGGCCTGCGGTCAGCGTTGTGAATACCGACCCGGATGTCTTGGTGACCTACGCGGTGAAGGACGGGTATTTGTGGTCCGTCAATGAGCCGAACGCTCCCGCACCCTTCGAATTGCGGACCCCGGAAGTGGACCGGCTCAGTTTTCGGATGGCATACTTGGAGGCGTCCGATACGAATCTGAAGAAGTTCGAGGGCAAACATGTCCGCGTCGTCGGAAACCAACGCTGGCGCAAAGGCGATCGCTATCCCGTCATCGCAGTCGAACGCATCGACATGGTTTGGTAACCGTGGCGCGATGCCTGCGAAACTCATCGACGGCAAGGCCATCGCCGAGCAGATCAATGCCGAGACAGTCGCCGAGATCGCGCGCCTCAAGGATCGGCATCGCCTGACTCCCGGGCTCGCGGTGATTCTCGTTGGCGAAAACCCTGCCAGTTCCGCGTATGTTTCGATGAAGGACAAGATGTGCGTGCGTCTCGGGTTGCACTCCGAACGCGTCAGCCTTCCCGCGTCCGCCAGCGAAGGTGAACTGCTGGCGATCATTAACGACCTGAACTTTAAACGGGAGGTCCACGGGATCCTTGTCCAATCGCCGCTGCCGCCGCAGATTTCGGAGGAGAAGGTTTTTACAGCGGTTGATCCGACCAAGGATGTCGACGGTTTCCATCCGTTGAACGTTGGCAAGCTGGCGCTCGGGGACCTGACGGGCTTCGTCCCGTGCACGCCGGCGGGTGTCCATCAGCTTCTTATTCGCAGCGGCGTGAAGATCGACGGAGCCCACGTCGTGGTGCTAGGGCGCAGCCGCATCGTCGGTCGTCCGATCTCGCTGCTGCTGTCACAGAAGGTCCCTAACGCGAATGCGACGGTCACAGTGTGCCACTCCCGGAGCACGAACCTCGCAGAGATATGTCGGTCTGCCGACATCCTGATCGCGGCGATCGGCGCGCCGCGATTTGTGAAAGCCGACATGGTGCGTGACGGCGCGGTGGTCATTGATGTTGGCATCAATCGCGTTGACGACGAGACGTCGCCGAAAGGCCACTTTATCGTCGGCGATGTGGATTTCGATGCGGTCATACCGAAAGTCGCGTTGATCACGCCCGTGCCGGGGGGTGTCGGTCCGATGACCATCGCCATGCTCATGCACAACACCGTGCGCGCGGCCGGAATGCGGCACGGAACCGCGTGAAGAACGCCGGGCAGGCCCGGGTGTTGGACGCGCTGGCGCTCTGTCTCGTGCTGTTCGGCGTGGTGCATGTCGCGGGCATTCTCCCATCGCGGGCCATCAGCAACGACTTCGCACACTACTACATCTCAAGCCGTTTGCTGCTGGCTGGCGCCGACGTCTATTCCACACCGTTGCAACCGGAATATGAACGTTGGGGGTTCCGTTATGCCCATGTGATCCCAACCGCGACGAATCCGCCTTTTCTCGTCGGCGTGTTCGCGCCCTTCGCCGCATTGCCACCGCACGCCGCGTTTTGGGCTTGGGTGTCACTCGAGATTCTCGCTTTGGGTTGCATCGTCGTGCTGATCTGGCGGCTGACGGCCTCGCGACTCTCGGCGCGCGCGCGGCGGTTGGTGTGTGCGGGGATCATCGCCTCGGCACCGGTCTATTGGCATTTTTGTTTTTCGCAATGCCAGTTGCTGATCGGGGCCATCATCTTGATCGCCTACGCATGCTTGCGGAACGGTCGCCCGGCCGCCGCCTGTCTGGCGATAACGACGGCGACATGGCTGAAACTTTTTCCGGTCGTACTGGTTCCGTGGTTCGTGTGGCGTGCCTCGCGCGACTGGAAGACGCGCATGAACTGCGCGGGCGCCGCCTTGGTGTGGAGCGTCGGAGTGGTTGTGGCCAGCGGACTGGAGAACTGGAAGCAATTCTGGGCGTACGGGATGAAAGTCATCGAGGCGTGGGTCGAATGGCAGCGCCACTTCAATTTCACGGTTCCGTCCTTCGTAAAGAATGTGGCGTGGTTGCTGCATGGCTTCGATCCCGAGTGGAATGGCCTCCACGCGTGGGCGAGGACGGGCGCCATCCTTGGCGCCGTACTCATTGTGTTGACGTACGGAGTGATCGGATGGGTTGCCCGAAGGCGAAAGGGCGCGAACATCGAGGCCGAGTTTTGTTTGCTGAGCATCGCGATGCTGGCGGGGATCGCGGAAGGGTGGGGTCACTACTACGTCATGCTCGCGTTTCCGTTCGCGATCGCCGTGGCCCGAGTGACGCAACGGCCAACGCCGGGTCGGGTCGCCACATTGGGCGTCTCGCTGGTGATGTTGAATCTGATGGGCGATTGGCGAAGTCCGTGGTTGGAGTTTGCGGTGAGCTACATTCCGCTCTACGGATTGTTGCTGCTCGGGGCTTTCTTCGTGAACGAGGTGATCAATTCCAACCCGCAAATTGCCGACCCTACCAAGTCTGCTCCGTCGTCGTCGTGACCACGCCGCCGCGCTTGGCCGCGGGCAGGTACGCTTCCTCCGTGTAATCGCGCACCATGCGCGCGGTCGAAAACCGCGGCGTGACGGTGGCGATGGAACCTTTCATCATCTTGATCCAACCGGTGGGCAGACCGTTCGCATCGCGTTTGTAGAAGAGCGGGGCAATCTGGTTTTCGAGGATGTCGTAGAGCGACTCGCTGTCGTTGTGGTCCTGCTTATCCGTGTTATCGGACTCCTCGTCGTTGCCGATGGTCCAACCCGCATTGGGACCTTGCACCTCACACCACCAACCGTCCGCGATGGAGAAGTTGATCCCGCCATTGACGGGGGCCTTCATGCCGCTGGTGCCGCTGGCTTCGTGGGGCCGGCGCGGATTATTCAGCCAGACATCGACCCCTTGCACCAGCATGCGCGCGACGCGCATGTTGTAATTCTCGATGAAAACAATGTGGCCGTGCAAATCCGTGTTTCGCGAGATGTCGAAAATCCGGCGGATGAATTCCTGGCCGGGCTTGTCCGCAGGATGCGCCTTGCCGGCAAACACAACCTGCACCGGCCGCTCGGGGTCCTTGAGTATGGACCGCAGGCGGTCGAAATCGCGGAAGAGCAGGTCCGCGCGCTTGTACGTGGCAAACCGACGCGCGAATCCGATGGTGAGGACATTCGGGTCGAGCAGTTGCTCGACGCCGCGCAGGTCGTCCGGAGAAGCGCCGTGGCGCGCCAGATGAGCGCGCTCGCGATTGCGGATGAACCGAACCAAATTCTCCTTCTGCAGGTTGTGAACGTCCCACAGTTCCTTGTTCGGAATGTTGGCGACACCCCGTTTCCAGAACATTTCGTCCATGAGATTGTCGCGCCAGGCGGGCGTCAGATACCGGTCGAACAAATCGGCGGTCTGATACCCCATCCACGTCTGGGTGTGGATGCCGTTGGTGATGGCTTGGATCCGATTCTCGCCCGGCTTCAGGTTCTTGAACAGATGCCGCCACATGTCGTTGCTGACCTTGCCGTGAAGCTGGCTGACGCCGTTGCAGAACGTCGAGAGATGGATTGCCAGCACCGTGAGGCTGAACGGCTGATTGCCCTGACCGGGATTGGACAGACCGAGGTCGATCAGTTGATCCAGCGAAATGCCAATGTCCTCGCAGTAGTTCTTGTAATACTTGCGCACCAACCCGACGTCAAACGCCTCGTTGCCCGCGGGCACCGGCGTGTGGGTCGTAAAAATGGAATTCTTGGCAACCTCTTTGCACGCGTCGGCAAAGTTCGCGCCGGCCTTGACGCAATTGCGGACGCGTTCCAGGCCCAGGAACGCGCAATGACCTTCGTTCATATGCCAGCAGGCGGGCTCGATGCCCAGCGCCTGCAACGCCCGCACCCCCCCCACGCCAATGACGATTTCCTGGCAGATGCGCATTTCCCGGCCGCTGACGTAGAGCTGGCCGGTGATGGGCCGATCCGCAGCCTGGTTCTTGTTCGTGTCCGTGTCGAGCAACAGCACGGGCACCCGACCCACCTGCGCCAGCCACACGCGCGCGTACACGGTGCGGTCGGGAAAATCGATGTTCACGGTCAGATGGCGGCCGTTGTCCCCGAGCAACTGCCGGATCGGCAGACGCGAGAAATCGTACGCCGGATAAAAATGTTGCTGTCGCCCGTCCGGCTCAACTTCTTGTTCGAAGTACCCATGCTTGTAGAGCGGGCCGATGCCGATGAACGGGATGCCGAGATTGCTGGCGGATTTGCAATGGTCGCCCGAAAGTACGCCGAGTCCGCCGGAGTAGGTGCGCAAACACTCGTGGAAACCGAACTCTGTCGAGAAATAAACAAATGGCCCGCCCTGGTAGCCGGGATGGTTTTTGGCAAACCACGCGTCGCTGACGGTCTTCATGTACGTTTCGAACTCGCGCAGGACGGATTTGTACATGCTCAGGAAAATCTCGTCCTCCAGCAGCGTTTCCCAGTGGGCCGGTTCGATGTTGATGAGCAATTCGACCGGATTGCGATAGATCGACCACAAGCCGGGCTGAATATGCGCGAACATCCGTCGGGCTTGCGGGTTCCACGTCCACCACAGGTTGTATGCGAGATCGCGCAGGCCCACCACTTCATTGGGCAGTTCGATGTCGGCCAACGACGTGGAACGGAATTTCAAGGGGCCTTTATCCATGGGATTTCATGAAGCTGTTGGGTTCTTTGAAATACCCGGGTACAGCACAATCTGTGCTTGGGTCGCAAACCATCACGGAATGGGCGCGGCGGCTTCGGTGGCAGCGATCATCTCGTCCACATTGACCCCGCGCAGGTTGAAGAGACGGCGAACGGCATCGTCGATCAGGTTGTTCGGACAGGAAGCGCCGGCCGTGATGCCGATGTAAATGTTTCCCGTCGGCAGCCAGTTCTCGGAAAGAACTTCCTCCTGCTTGTGCAGGTTGAAATGCAGAATCGCCTTGTCGGAAAGAATCTTGCTCGCGTTACGGATGAAATACGTCGGCATGCGCCCCTCGCTCATCTCGGCCAGATGCGACGTGTTGCTCGAATTGTATCCGCCCACCACGATCATCAGGTCGAGCCGCTCCTGCAGCAGGTGGATCAACGCGTCCTGCCGTTCCTGCGTCGCGCCGCAGATCGTGTCGAACATCCGGTAGTGCCGGTCGATTTCGCCCTCGCCGTATCGGTCCACCATCGCCTGCCGCAACCGCCCTTGAATGTCCTCCGTCTCGGTGCGCAACATCGTGGTCTGGTTCGCGACGCCGATGGAACTCAGATGCTGGTCCGGATCGAAACCGGGCGAGTGCGAGCCGGGGAATTTTGCCAGGAACTCCGCCTTGTCGCCACCGTGGCGGATGTAGTTGCAGACGTAATCGGTCTCCGCGATGTTGAGCACCACGAGATAGTGGCCCGCGTTGTTGGACGTGGCGCGCGAACTCGTCGCCTTCGTCTCTTCGTGCTTCGCTTTGCCGTGGATGATGGACGTGAATTTTTCGTTCGCGTTTTGCGTGACGCGTTTCCACACGCTCATCACGTCGCCGCACGTCGTGTCTACCAACTGGCAGCCTTTGGCCTTGAGCTTGTTCATCGTGGCCACTTCCGCGCCGAACGCGGGGATGATCACCACGTCGTCTTCCTTGAGGTCATCGATGCTGGCGCTCTTGATCGGCCCGGACAGGAACTTGATGCTCATCGCGATGAGCTGTTCGTTGACCTCGGGATTATGGATGATCTCGCCGAGAATGTAGATGGGCTGGTCGGGAAACACCTTCCGGGCCGCGTACGCCAGGTCGATCGCGCGTTCCACCCCGTAACAGAACCCGAATTCCTTGGCGAGCCGCACCTTCAGACCGCCCGCCTCGAACACGCCCCCCCGCTGCCGCAGCTTCTCCACGATCTGGCTGCGATAATGCAGTTCCACCTGCTCGCGAACGGCCTCCATGATGTCAGGCCGACGCAGGTTGACTCGTTTCGGTTTCGGCGCTTCTGCGACGCTCGAGGTACTCATCTGAATGCCAGTATTGCCCACTTTTCGGGCCAGTTCAACTAAAACGATTTTGCGGGCACTTGCGGGATTTCGAGGCGGGCAAGCATCCCGCTTGCCGTTGTTGCTCCTCTAAAACATGCCTTTTTCGGGTGAAACGAAGCCATTTTTGCCCGAAAATGGGTTCGTTTTTTGCCAACTTTTCCGACTCTGCCAACCCCCGTCTCGTTCCTACACGCCAATAATTTCCTGGCCTCCAGCCAAATCTGGCTTCGCCGGAAGATGGCTTCGTTTTGGAAAATCGACTATAGTAGGACCCTCCCCCCTCCCAACCGACGCCAATGTTGTAGTAGCGGCCGTCTCGGCCGCCCTGTAGCCGCGGGCGCTGACTGCGGGCCGTCGATGGGGCTGCCACCTCTTCCCAACTCCTATTTCAAACAACTGTCGCCATTATACCCGCTCCGCAACGCCCCGTCCAGCAAAATATCGCTTTCCGATAGCGGAGTGTGTCGACACGCCGCCCGCCGTACTCCCGTGGCAATCCAGCCGCTCCGCTCCCCCCAAGCTGTCACCCTGAGCTTGTCGAAGGGTCTCTGCCGTTTCTGGTGTAGCGTGCGCTGTCCCAGCGCATCCGGTCTGCTTGTAGGGTAATCGCCCCAGCCTGCCCGCGAATCTTTACCACGCCTCACGTGGCGAAGCGTCGAATCCGTCCTATCCGTCCCACGTGTCCGCCATAGCGCTTTGGCGACGGCGGATTCGTCCTATCCCGCCGCGCCGCACCGCTCTCTTTCCGAATTGCAGGGCAGGCGCGCCGCCTGCCGTCACTTCTCGTAGGAGTAGCCTCCCGCCCGCGACCGCTCAGCCCAGCGCCCGCGGTGTAACGCCGAGAACCAGCAACGCCCGTACGAGTAGGTCAAGTGATACGGAGGGATCGCCTTTTTCCATCATCGCCACGCGAGGTTGACTGGTGCGCAGTTTCGCCGCGAGTGTTTGCTGGGTCAGACGTTTGGCGCGACGCGCTTCAGCAAGTTCCTGTGCCAGCGCCAGCTTCATTTTGACGTAAGCTTCTTCGGCGGGCGTGAGCGCGAGAAAATCCGCCGTGCTGCCGACGCGCCAGCCTGCTTTCTCCAGCTTCTTTCGCTTCTCTGTCTTCATCGATTCATTCTCCCGCAGCCGCATCGTAGGCGCGCAGTCGTCGCTGACAGGTTTCAATCACCTGTTGCGGCGTTTCGCGCGTCTTCTTGGTGAACACGTCCGCAATTACAATCGCGTCGGCGTCCAGCCGGTACACGATGCGCCACTGTGCGCTCTTGTCTTTCACGCGTAACTCGTGGCAGCGCGAGCCAATCACCGGCATGGGCCGCGAGTGCGGCAGGCCGAGTGATTCCCCTCGCTGCAATCGCCGCAAGAGGCAACCCGCCTCGATGCGGGCGTCGCCGGAAAACGGCGGCGTCTTGATCTCGCCGTGCAGCCATACCAGCGGCTTGTCCTCTTGCATGTCATGCGGGATAATATATCAAGTTTGATATATAGTCAAGAGGGTGAGCGAGAACGGGCTCGGGTCTCATTTCAGACATTCGCACCTCCTGCTTCGCCCGCCGCTTGCCGTGGTTGGTTTGCCCGCCGCGCCGTCCGTTCCCCCAAAGTTGTCACCCTGAGCTTGTCGAGGAATCTCTGTCGTTTCCTCTAGCGTACGAAGTCGAGTCCTTGAGACGCGACCGCGTCGTGCCTAGGCTGCAAACGCCGTTGTCGTCTACGGCAAGCGTAGCCCCAACGAATGTTGGGAATGGCGAATCCGGCGACTAACGCAGCTTGACTACGAATGAAAAAACTCTCGATGTGCATCTTCGATAAAATCAAACTGAATAGGCTTCCTGGCATCTGCCATAGGGTCAAGTTTTCCTGCTATGAGTTCCAAATAGCTCATCACGTCTACATTGATGAATCGAAAACTCGGATAACTAAATTGCGACCTGAATCGATCCTCAACCGTTTTGTCGGGGTCTAGGCAAATCACGTCGATCGCTTTTAGATTGTAATGTTCGACGGCTGACGCAATGCCAGCGATAAGTAAATACTTGATATAGTGCCCTTGCCCCGATTTGGTGGACAGCGAAGTGGGTGCATGAGTCATGAGTTTAGTTGAGGTTGGTTTCGAAGTCCACAGGGGTTTGATAGCCGAGAGCGCTGTGGAGCCGCTCGCGGTTGTAGAAGACTTCCAGCCACTCGAAGATCGCCGCCTGGGCTTGGGCGCGAGTGGCAAACTCGCAGCGATGCACCAACTCGCGCTTCAAGCTGCTCCAGAAGCTCTCGATCACGGCGTTGTCGTAGCAGTTGCCTTTGCGGCTCATGCTGGGCTGGAGGCCGGCAGCGGCGAGCCGCTGCCGATACGCTTCGCTGGCGTATTCCCGGCCACGATCGGAATGGTGGACCAGCCCGTGGGGCGGCTGGCGTTGCGTCAACGCCATGTCCAGTGCCGCCAACGGCAAGCTGGTGGCCAGCGTATCGCTCATCGCCCAACCCACACAGCGGCGGCTGCAGCGATCCAATACACCGGCCACGTAGAGCCAGCCTTCGGCCGTGGGCACGTAGGTGATGTCGGCCACCCAGACCGCATCGGGACGAGGCGGCTGGTGGCGAGCCAACAACCGATTGGCGGCGATGGGCAGATCGTGATCGCTGTCGGTCAGGCAGACGCGGAAGCGGCGGCGCGGTCGGCTGCGCAAACCCGCCCCACGCATGAGTCGCGCAATGCGATGGCGACCGCACCGGTGACCACGCAACTGCAGCCAGCGCGTCACGCGCGGACTGCCGTAGGTGTGGCGACTTTCCTGGTCGGCTTGCGTGATCAGCGTCAGCAACGTCGCGTTGGCTTGCGCCCGCGCCCCCGGCCGACGTTCGACCCAGGCGTAATAACCGCTGCGCGAAACGTGCAGCGCCCCGCACAGCGTAGCGATGGGGTGATCCGCGCTCATGGCTCGGATCCGTTCCCAGCGCTCTCGGGCGGTGCCGAGAGGATGCCCAAGGTTTTTTTTAGAATGTCGCGCTGCTGCACCACCTGGTGCAGCTCACGACGCAGCCGTCGGTTCTCGGCTTCGAGTTCGGCGACCGTGCGCAGCCCGGTCGCGGGCGGCTCCGTGCCCCAGCGTTTCTTCCACTGCGCCAGCGTCCCGGCGTTCAGACCCAGTTCGTGGGCCACGAGCGCTGCCGATTTGCCGCTCGTCTGCCAATGCTGGACCGCCGAACGCTTGAACGCTTCGTCGTATCGCTTCCGTGGGATGGTGGTTTCTTGGTTCATGGTGTGTCCTTTTAACTCACACACTTATCCACACCAAGTGTCCACCAAATCGGGGCAAGGGCATAGCTATCTGATTGCGGGAGCGAGTACCCAAGAAAACGGATATAGTTCGCTTGGCTTATAAGATTCTCCGCGAGTTTCCAAATTGATGCGTCTGGAATATTTCCCTTGTTCCAAGTCGGAGCAATTATACTCGATGCCTGCGTAATAACGCTGCCATGAACTGTTGCAAGACTCATAGAGGCACGATTCTCAAAGCAATCGACGCCGGGTTGTGGGTTGCGGCGCACGTGCCCATAATTCTCATCCTCATATTCAAATTCTCTATGGGTGAATCCTAAATAGTTTTCGATAACTGAATCGTAATTTAAACTGATTACGCCATATCTAGCGGCTGCCGTAACTCCGGGCCTTATGCATAACTGAATGGGAGGACTCGTAGAGGCAGACATTCTGAGATTCAGAAGAGAAGCGATAAACGTCCCATAGTAGCGTTGAATGTGATCGTTGCCGAAAACAAAACTATGCCAATTGTTCGGGAAGTGGCCTCCATGAAAACCGACATACGGTTCGATCTTTGGTGTGTAGTAATTGATAACGTCTGCAATAAAGCGTTGAAATGGCTTTTCGAGTTGCTGTGATTGTTCTCCACCAATAAACGACTCCATTTCGAGTATCGAAAGAACCTCCTCGATATTGTGGAGATCGCAATTCATATACTGCTTTGCTCGACTCAGCCTATTGATGTGTTTGTAAATGTCGGAGAAATGAGCATACGTGCCCGGATCAATGGCAAACATATCCTTAGATTTCGCGATGAAGTTGCTCATGACCGGGAGGCCCAGCGGTGCAGAAAAGCCGGCGCCTAGAATATAGAGGACGTTTTGAGTCATGACGCTAGTATTCTGAGAGTACGACCTGCGAAATCAAGGCTCAAAACGTCCCGCGCCTCCTACTATTTCAAATACTCCCGGGAGGATCAATTGGCTCCGGTAATGAATCGCAGCCAGACGGTTTCGATTGTACCGGTAACTCAAACGAGTTCCCCTATATTGTTATCCTATCTACATCGTCTCACCCAGTCGTACCGGGATGAATCTAGACTTACCGGGATGAATCCAGTCGTACCGGGGCGAACGTAGGCGAACCCAGTCCAATCCTCCGGGAGCTATCTAACCGGATCACGTCTCCAGCGTCCTCCAACGGTCTCCATCGTCGTAGATCAACCTCCACCGAACTCCACCAACCTCCAGCAACCTCCAGAGACGTCCACCGAACTCCAGCGTCGGAGCCTCATCGTCGACATCAAATGCAAAAAAAGTGCGCCGCCAACGCTTTGGGCATTGACGGCGGTATAAAAAAATCCTACGCTTCACACAGCAGCGATAGCTCAGAAGGACAGAGCGCCCACATCGAGCTTCCTTGACCGCGTGACCGGCCTCGGGGCTCTGGGGGAGGTTTGGAGGTTCGAATCCTCCCGCTGCTAATTCCTTTTTTCGAGCTACAAAGAACGTACTTCTTTACGCACTGCTAATTGTTTCTGCGTTGCTCTCCTAAACAACTGTGACAGTTTGTGACAAATTGTGCAAACTGTCAACAATTTGTATGCGTCTGTAAGCAAATGCCATCAATTCTTTGCTTAGTTCTAAGGAGATCGCTATTAGCGAATTAGCAATTCTCTCAATACCACAGCCTTAGTGTAAGCAGAGAATTGTCTTAACGAATGATCTACTGAGCGCGATAATGCTTCTTCACAAAGGTTTAGGGCTCAGCTCTCATTTTCAGAAATTCGCCCCGCCTGCTTCCCGTCGCTTCTCCGCCGTGATGGATTCAGCGTTGATCGCTTCGCGTCGGCCCCTTCCTACGCAACTGCCCTTATCGCTTTCACCACCGCCTCCACTTGCTCGTCCTTCAATTCCGGATACATCGGCAGGGAGAGGCAGCGTTCGCAGAGTTGCTCGGCGACGGGCAGAGAGCCGGGTCGATAGCCGAGAGACTGAAAGACGGGTTGCAGATGAAGCGGGAGCGGGTAATTGATGGCGGTGCCGATGCCGGCCTCGGTGAGCGCCTTTTGAACCCGGTTGCGGTCTTTGCATTCGATGACGTAGCAATGCCAGACGGGTTCGGAGTCGGCGGGCATCGACGGCAGACCGTAGGACGTGCCCGCAAGCCCTTTGCTGTAATGTTTCGCGTGCGCGGTGCGGGCCGCGTTCCAAGTGTCGAGATGTTTGAGTTTTACCTGCAACACCGCCCCCTGAATACTGTCCATCCGATAGTTGTAACCAACCTCACCGTGCACGTAGCGGTCGAGTCAACGCATGTTCGCGTAACGACCGGGCGCGAGCTCGCGAACTTCTCGTCGCTTGTCAACAACGCCCCGCCTTCGCCGAACGCCGCGAGGTTCTTGGTCGGATAGAAACTGAAACACGACATCGCGCCAAATTGACCGATGCGTTTCCCTTTATAGCGCGCGCCGTGGGCTTGCGCGGCGTCTTCCACCACCGCGACCTTGTGTTTCTTGGCGATGGCGTTGATGGCGTCCATGTCGGCGGGCATGCCGAAGATGTGCACCACGATGATCGCTTTCGTGCGCGGCGTGATGGCGTTTTCAAGCTTGGCCGGGTCCAGCGTCCGCCGCACGGGATCGATATCCACAAACACCGGCTTCGCGCCGACGTAGCTGATGGCCCAAGCAGGGGCGATGAACGTGTACGGCGTGGTGATGACCTCGTCACCGGGGCCGATGTCAAGGCAACGCATCGCCAGATGCAACGCGCTGGTGCCGCTATTGACCGTGACGCAGTGGCCAACACCGCAAAAGTCGGCAAACTCCTTTTCAAACGCTTTCGTGGGTGGACCCTGCGCGAACATCTGCGTCTCGCACACCTCCGCGAGTGCCGCCTGCACTTCGTCACGGATGGTTGCGTACTGGGTCTTCAGGTCGAGATAGGGGACGCGTGTCATTCGAGGAATCTCATATCACAATTGTGGGAGCGCCCTTCCGGGCGCGAAACTTGGCCGCTCCTACAAATCAGTTTGTAAAATGGCGTCAAAATCAATCTTCCGCAATCGTTCGCCAAACCCGCTCGGGTGTCGCGGGCAATGTGCGAACCGGTTTTCCAATCGCGTCGTAAATGGCGGACATGAGCGCCGGGCCGCAGGCGATCAACGGCGGTTCGCCGATCCCGCGCGCGCCGAATGGGCCGCCCGGGTCGGGATTCTCCATCACGATACATTCGATTTCCGGCACGTCGCGTATCGTCGGCAAAATGTAATCCGTGAAACCGGGATTCATGATCCGGCCGTCCTTCATCACGACTTCTTCCATCAATACCATGCCGATCCCCTGCGTGACGCCGCCCTGAATCTGGCCGATGACCTGGTCGGGATTGATGGCCTTGCCGACGTCGTGACAGGCGATGTAACGCTCGACCTTCACCTCGCCGGTCTCGGTATCGACCAGCACCTGGCAGGCATGGCTCCCGAACAGATAGGTCACAAACGCGCGCATGCTCTGGCCCGTCTGCGTGTTCTCGGGCATCGTCGGCGGTTTGTACAGGCCCATCGCTTCCAGCGAATACCCGCGCCGTTTGCCTTCACGCGCGAGTTCCGGCAGCGTCATCCGCTTCTTCGGGTGAAACACGTTGTACGCCTCGCCGTTCTCGATCTTGATCTCGTACACCAACTCTTCCAGGTGCGACGCGGCAATATCCTGCAGTTGCTTCTTCAATTCCGACGCCGCCAGTTGCACAGCCGACCCGGTGAAATAGGTCTGCCGCGTCGCCGACGTGCTGCCGGATTCCGGCGTCAACTCCGTGTCCCCGAGGATCGGGCGCACCCGCGCCAGCGGCACGCCAACCTCTTCCGCCACGATCTGCGCGATCATGTTCATCAATCCCTGGCCCACGTCCACCGCGCTCGAGTACACCTCCACCATCCCGTCGGCTGTGAGTTTGCAGCGCGCGCGCGAGGCGTCGGGAAAACCATCGCCGTAACCGAGGCCGAAGCAAATGACGCTGACGCCGTAACCGCGCTTGAGATGCGGCGCTCCGGTCTCGTAGCTCCGGTTCTTCCAGTCGATCTTCTTCAGCACCGCCTCAAAACATTCCTGGCCCGTCGCGTGGGGCACGATCTGGCCCGTGGTCACCGCGTCCCCGGAGTGAATGAGGTTCTTCATGCGCAATTCGGCTTTGTCCATGCCGAGCTTCGCCGCCAGCCGATCCATCAATCCCTCATACGCAATCGCCGTCTGCGCCGCGCCGAACCCGCGCATCGCCCCGCACGGATTGTTGTTGGTGAACACGCCGATGACATCGACCCATACGTTCGGCACCTTGTACGGCCCCGTCGCGTGGCTCGACGCCTTGCGCATCACCGCAATGCCCGTCGACGCGTACGCGCCCTTGTCCACATAGAACGTGATCTGCGCCGCGACCAGCGTGCCGTCTTTCTTCGCGCCGAGCTTGTAATGGACCCGGATCGGATGCCGCTTGTGCCGCGCGATCATGGACTCGCTGCGCGAATAACGCAGGCAGATCGTTTTGCCTTTCAACTTCAGCGCCGCCAGCCCGAGATAGATCTGGATCGAAATGTCCTCGCGGCCGCCGAACGCCCCGCCCGTCGCCGGCTGGATGATCCGCAATTTCTCCAACGGCAATCCCAGCGCCAGCGCGATCAATCGCCGTTCCTCGTGCAGCCACTGGCCTGATACCTCAATCGTCAACTGCTTCCCGTCGTATCGCGCCCGACCCGCTTCAATGTCGAGAAACGCGTGGTCAACCGTCTGCGTCTGGATCATGTCTTCGACGACGATGTCCGCTTCGCGCATGGCCGCCGGCGCATCGCCTTTGCGAAGGTGTTTCTCGCCAAGAACATTGCCCTCGGCATGGATCTTTGGCGCGTCGGGCTTGAGCGCATCTTCCATGGTGAGCACGGGCGGCAACGGTTTGTAGTCCACCCGGATCTTCGTGAGCGCCTCAATGGCGATCTCTTCCGTCTTCGCGACGACCACCGCGATGGCGTCGCCCCGATAACGAACCTTCCGGCTGCACAACACTTCCTGGTCGCGACGGATCAATCCGTGCAGGTTCGTGCCATCCACGTCCTGATGGGCGAGCACGGCAACGACCCCCGGCAGTTTCTTCGCCTCGCGCGTGTCAACCCCGAGAATCTCCGCGTGCGCGTGCGCGGATCGCAGCACCTTCGCGAATAGAAACTTCTTGTCGAACAAATCCTGCCCGTACTTCGTCGCCCCCGTCGCCTTGCCGACCGCATCCAGGCGCTGGGCCGATTGCCCAACGACTTTCGTCGGCCCGCTCTCGTAGGCCGATGAACTCTTGGTCGCCGTGTGAAGCTGCGCGACCTTCTCCTGCAGTGTGTCCGTCAGTCGGCTCATTTCTTCTTCAAACCCATTTCATCGGCGGCGAGTTTGCACGCGCGCAGAATCTGGTTGTAACCCGTGCACCGGCAGATATTGCCCTCCATGCCGACGAGGAATTGTTCGCGCGTCGGATGCGGGTTCTCCGCGAGCAACCCCTTTGCGGCCACGATCAGCCCCGGCGTGCAATACCCGCACTGCACCGCGCCGCATTCGATGAATTTCTGCTGAATCACGTCGAGCTTCTGGTTGTGGGCGAATCCCTCGATGGTCGTGACCTTGCGGTCTTGCACCTGCGGGGCCAGCATCAGGCACGAGTTCATCGGCTTGCCGTCCACCAGCACGTAACAGCTCCCGCATTCGCCTTCGAGGCACGCGCCCTTCGTGCCGGTCAGTCCCATCTCCACCCGCAGGAAATCGAGCAATGTTTGTGTCGGCTGCACCTTGGCCGAGACCTTCTTGCCGTTGAGCGTGAAGCGCAACGGCCAGAGACCGTCTTTTGATTTTGCCTTGGCCGGTTTCTTCATTCCTTCACCAGATTCTCCAACAACCGCCGCACCATGACCCCCGCCAAATGAATTTTGTAATCCGCGCTGGCGCGATGATCGGTAATCGGCTTGATTTCGCCCCGCACGAGTTCCGCCGCCTGCCGAATCGCCTCATCACCCAACCCGTGTTGCGCAAGATACTTCTCCGCTTGGTGGCAACGGATGGGCGTGGCCGCGACCGACGCCAGCGCGATGCGCACCTGCTTCTGCGGCGTGATCGCCACGGCCGCCGCCACGACCGAAATGTTCATCGCGCCGCGCTTGCCGTTCTTCGCCCAATCGCTCCGGTAGTTCGTCGGGAGAAACACTTTCGTGATCATCTCGTCGGGTGCGAGCGCGGTCTTGCGATAGCTGAGAAAGAATTTTTCCAGCGGCAGCCGGCGCACGCCGCGGACGCTGGTCACTTCGACTTCCGTATCGAGTGCGAGCAGCGCCGTGGAACCGTCCCCCGCAGGCGAGGCGGTCGCGAGATTGCCCGCGATGGTCCCAAGTTCGCGGATCCCCGGTCCGCCGACACTGAGCGACGCCTGCGCGAGGCAGCGAATGGGCAGTCGGCCACATTGGGCGTACGTGACGTTGCCGGCCAGTTCTATCGTGCCGTTGTGCCGGTGAATGGCGCGCAACTCGGGGATGTGCGTAAGGTCGATGAAGTTCTCGGGCGCGGCTTTCCCGTGGTTCATCAACACCACGATGTCGGTGCCGCCCGCGATGAAAGTGCCGCGTTCCTTCAGTTTCGCTTTGAGCCCGAGAGCTTCCTGGATGTCCTTCGGCTGGTAGAACACGGGTGTATTATGTCAACGAATCAATTGACGGGCAAGACACAAACGGCGCGGCCGGGCTTCCCAAAACGGGGCGAAGCCCGGCCGTGCGCTCTCAATCCGTCGTTTATTCCATCGCCCCGAGGACGAGCGACAACAGAGCCATGCGCATCACGACCCCGTTGAACGCTTCCTGCCAGTAGCGCGCGTGCCGCGTGGCGTCCACATCGAGGGGAAGTTCGTCCATGCGCGGCAGCGAGTGCAGGATGATCGAATCCGATTTCGCCTTCTTCGCCAGCAACTCCCGGGTCACTTTGTAGTTGGCGGGGGTCATCCCATACTTCTGCTCTTTCTCGACGCGGGACTTCGTGTAATCGGCCTGGACGACCGGCTCCATGTAGATCACGTCGGCGTCGCCGATTGCGTCTTTCACGTGCGCGGCTTCACGGAAACGCAGGTTCTTCTCGTTCAGTTCGGCCTTGAACTCTTTGGTGAGCGACAACTCGGGCGGCGCGACATAGATCACTTGGCAATCAAACTGGGTCAGCGCGTACGAAATCGAGTGCATCGTGCGCATCCGCATGTCGCCGATGCAGAGGAATGTCAACCCGTCGATCCGGCCTTTTTCGCGCAGGACGGTGTACAGGTCCGTGAGCACCTGGGTGGGATGTTCGCCCCAGCCATCGCCGGCGTTGATCACCGGGACGCTGCACCACTTGGCGGCTTCAGCGGGCGCGCCCTGCTGGAAATGCCGCATCACGATTGCGTCGCCGTAGAATTCCAGCATGTGGACGGTGTCCTTGATGGACTCCTGGTAAAAGTCGCCGGCGCGCGTCATCTTCGCGTCTGAAAAGCCCGTGACGTGACCGCCGAGGCGGTGCATGGCGGCTTCGTGTGCCAGGCGGGTCCGCGTGCTCGGCTGATAGAACGCCGTGACCAGCGTTTTCTCTTTCAGCATGTCGCTGTTGCGGCGGCTCTTGGCGATGGGTTCCAATTTCTCCGCCACTTCAAACACATGCTGGAACTCCTCCCGTTCGAAATCCTTGAGCGACAAGATGTCGCGACCCATGAAACTGCGCATAATTCTCGTATCCCTTTCTTTGTTCGTCAGTCTTTGTTGATTCTCTTTATTGTTCGTGCCGAAAGCGCGGTTCGCTTGTCCTCACCCGATCTGCTTCGGCAATAGCGCGTACCACTCGGTCGCGCGCACAACTTCTTCCAAGCTGATATGCTCGTCGATCATGTGCGCCCACTCTTCGTCGCCCGGGCCAAAACCAATCGACGGAATCTTTGCCTTGCCCGCCCAGTACGTCCCATTCGTCGAGAACCCCCATTTGCCGGTCGGGCGCGTCTCGCCCCACAACGCTTGAATGGTTTGCTGGCCCGCTTGCACGAGTGAATGTTTCTCCTCGAGCACCCATGCCGGATAAAACTTGTCGACCGGAAACACAAACCCCGTGTAGCTCGGCTTGTCGTAGTGCAATTCTTCAACCCGGACCTCTTCCTGCAGGTAATCGGGAATCAGGCCGCGGATCGTCGAGAGCACTTTCTCTTTGGGTTCGTCAACCGTGAGGCGCCGGTCGAGGTAGATCATGAATTGGTCCGGCACGGCGTTGAGTGACGCCGTGCGCGCCTCGACATCCGTCACCGTAACCGTCGGCTTGCCGAGGAACGGATGCGCATGATGGCGACCGAGGCGGCGATCGAGTTCACGGATCGCCTGAATGATGTTGGCCATCTTGTACACGGGGTTGTCGCCGAGATGATGGTGCGCCGCATGGGCCGATTTTCCGTCGGCTACGATCCTCAACTCGAGCCGTCCCTTGTGCCCGCGATAGACGTGCATCTTGGTCGGCTCGCCGATGACGACGAAATCGGGGCGTACCTTCGGGTCCACTTCGACGAATGAGTTGGGAGCGATGCCGTCGCACCATTCCTCCATGTTGCCGAAATAGTATGCCGTGAACCCGTCGAGCAGCCCCAAATCGCGCGCCAGGGCCAGGCCATAGACCATGCCCGGCGTCGAGCCCTTCTCGTCGCACGTGCCGCGCGCGTAGAGCTTGCCATCTTCGATCTTTCCCTTGAACGGATCCCACTGCCAGTCGTTGCGATCACCGATGCCGACGGTGTCCACGTGCGAATCGTACACAACAACGCGCTTGCCGTTGCCGATCCGGCCGAGGATGTTGCCCATTTTGTCGAACCGCACCTCGTCAAACTTGAGCCGCTTCATCTCCGCGCCGATACGCTCGCCGACTTCCTTGAGCTGACCATCCATCGAGGGGATCGCAACGATATCGCGCAGGAAGGTGATAATGTCCCCTCGCTGCTCTTCCACGCGTTTCTTTATCGTATCAATTACATTCTCCATAATCTGATTGTATTCTTCTGCTAGACCAGACAGTGTCAAGGTAAAAGACCAACCACAGAAAAACGCGGCAGCGTAGCAGAACACTCGATGCTACAGCAGCAAACCTTTGGGACATCTCCATGAGCATTTTGGTCATCAACGCAGGTTCAACGAGCTTGAAATTCGGCCTGTTCGACCTCGAAGCACGCGAGACATTGGTTTTGGGCACAATCGACTGGGCCGACGGTAACCGCCAAGGGGCGCAGTTTCTCCTGCGCCGTGGTTCACGCGAAAAGCGCTCGGTCGTGGCCGTGCATGACGACCAGGCCGCCGCCACGTGCGCCGTTCAGGCGCTTGCGGCGGAGGGCGACATCACCGTCGTCGGTCACCGGGTGGTCAATGGCGGCAGCGAAATTCGCGACAGCGTGTTGATCGACGACAAGCTGAAGGAAATTATCGCCTGTCTGGCAACGCTTGCGCCGTTGCACAACCCGCCGGCCCTCGCCGCGATCGAGGCGATCGAAGCCGCGCTCCCCCGCGTGCCGCAGGTTGCCGTGTTCGACACCGCATTTTTCGCGCGGTTGCCCGCGCGGGCGTACATGTACGCGGTGCCGTATGAGTGGTACGAGAAACGGGGCGTGCGGCGGATCGGTTTTCACGGGATCAGCAACAGCTACTGCGCCGGTCGTGCCGCGGAATTGCTGGGCCGGTCTCCCGACGAATTGCGGTTGGTCACCTGTCATCTCGGCGGCGGTTGTTCCGCGACCGCGGTGCGCGGTGGCGTGCCGGTGGCCACAACCATGGGACTCACGCCGCTTGATGGACTAATGATGGGGACCCGCTCGGGCTCGGTGGATCCCGGCATCCTGATCCATCTCCTGCGCCATGGCGGGTTGTCGGTCGACGATGTCGATGATGCGCTGACGTATCGGTCCGGGCTGCTCGGCATTTCCGGCGTGTCCTCGGACCTCGCGCAGATCGAGGCTGCCGCCGCCAACGGCAATCAACGAGCCCAGCTTGCGTTCGACATGTTTGCCGACCGCGTCCGTTCCGCCATCGGCGCGCGCGCGGTCACGATGGGCGGGATGGACGCGCTGGTGTTCACCGATCGCATCGGCGAGAACTCGCCCGCCCTGCGCGCCGCCGCCTGCGATGGACTCGAGTGCCTCGGCGTGCGACTGGATCCGCACCGCAACGCGGCCTGTCATCCTGACGCCGACATCGCGACGGCTGATTCCGCGGTGCGGATTCTGGTCATCCATACTCGCGAGGAACTGATGATTGCCCGTGAGGCCCGTCGCGTCCTGGCCGCATAGCCACTCAGGGCGGGCGACGTCGGGCTTCCGGCGCGGTAGTTCCAGATTGATTCCACACCACGGGGCCCCTATACTCGTGCGATGGCTATCCAGCATATTTCTCATTTACGTTGCGTCGTCTGTGGCACGGAATATCCGGCCGACAACCGCTACACCTGCGACAAGTGCGGCGTCGAAGGCATCCTGGATGTCGAATACGACTACGGCAAGGTCGCCAAAACACTGACACGCCGCGCGCTCGCGCAGCGGACGCAATCGCACTGGCGCTATGAGGAACTGATCCCCGTCGATTTCTCGCTGCCCCTGCCGCCGCTGCAGATCGGCTGGACGCCGGTGTATCACGCGGATCGACTTAGCGAATGGGTTGGGCTGCGCGATCTCTCTCTGAAGGACGACGGACGCAACCCGAGCGCGTCGTTCAAGGACCGCGCCAGCTCGGTCGGCGTGATGAAGGCCATCGAGTATCATGCGAAAACCATTGCGACGGCCTCGACGGGCAACGCGGCCTCGTCGCTGGCGTGCTGCGCGGCAGCCGTCGGCCTCTCCGCGTTCATCTTCGTCCCTGAGAAAGCACCTGAACCGAAGATTGCGCAACTGCTCGTGTTCGGTTCGACTGTGATCAAGGTGAAAGGCACGTACGACGCGGCGACGAAGTTCTCCATGGACGCCTGCGCGAAATACGGCTGGTACAACCGGAATTGCGCCATCAATTCCTACCTCGTGGAAGGCAAAAAAACCTGCGGCCTCGAACTGGCCGAACAATGCTCCGACCGCATGCCCGACTGGGTGTGCTTGAGCGTCGGGGACGGCTGCACCATCGCGGGCACGTGGAAGGGGATTCGCGAGATGTATCACCTTGGTTTCATCAAGAAACTGCCGCGGATGCTCGGCGTCCAGGCCACGGGATGCAAACCCATTGCCGATGCCTTCCACTCGGGCAAGGATCTCGTGCCCGTTGACGGCGAGACCCGGGCCGACAGCATCAATTGCGGCTCGCCGGGCAACTGGCGCAAAGCGGTCAGCGCCCTCCGCGAGTCGAAGGGCGAAATCGTGACCGTCACCGATGCGGAGATCATGGAAGCGATGAACAAGACCGCGCGCTTGACCGGCGTGTTCGGCGAACCGAGCGGCGCGGCCAGCGTCGCCGGCGTCAAACGCGCTGTCGCCGACGGCATCATCAAGAAGGGCGAAAGCGTCTGCGCCGTCATCACCGGCAACGGCCTCAAAGACATCAAGGCCGCCATCGAAACCGCCGGCACCCCGATCCACATCGCGCCCGACCTCAAGGCGCTCGATGAGGAATTGAAGAAGCGCAAAGCGTTGTAGGCTTCTGCCATACGCGCAAAGGACGGCCCCAGGGATCACACCGATCCGAAGGGTGGTCACGGCGGGCGGGGACAGCCGGAATCGGGCCAGACGTTCTGGCGGCTAGGATCCCCTCGCTCGTGCCAGTTTCTTGTCGATGTCGCAATCTTGGACTTCTCGCCCAGCCAGAAGTCCCTGAACTCCAAACGCAATTTTCCGCTAGTGATCAGCTATGGTTTTTTCAAGAGTCCGGTCTGGCCGTTAAACTCCTTAATCAGCTCATCCCAGTGGGGAATCTGCGAAAACATCTCATCCCAGAACTCCGGCTCCCAGAGGGCATCCAATTCTTCCACGGTCTTGCCCTGTTGTTCCACCCAGGTGAAGTATTTCAGGTTGTGCAGTGCTTTCCGGTCCCAGTAAGAAAGCTCTTTCACCCAGTCGATCCCGACGCCTTGCAGATACCGCGCGAAATCGATTACCGCATCGGTTTCTGAGTATTTCCCGTGCGCCTGTTCCAACTCTTTCAGGCGGGACTGGTACATGCCGGCCGAGTCCGTGAAGATCGTAAAGATGATGTCGTCCTCGTTCATCTCGTAATACTTGGCGAGTTTGATCGAAGCGAGAACATTGCAGATGCTGGAAATCCCGAGAATGGGAAGTTTCTCGAGGAGTCCTTTCTTCACCCCTTCCTTTTCCAGGCGCTTCTTGCCGGCGGGCTCGTTGAACAGGCGCAGGAGCCGCATGGTGTTTTCGTCGTCGATCGCGATGACGTTGTCGGTATTGCGGACGTTGTGAATCCACGGGACATGCTTGTCGCCGATGCCTTCGATTCGGTGGCCGCCGAACCCGTTCAAGTAGAGAGTCGGACACTGTAGCGCCTCGGTCGCGCCGACTTTGATCATCGGGAACGCCTTCTTCAAGTATTCGCCCGCGCCGATGGTGCCGGCCGAACCGGTGGCCGAGACATAGGCGCTCAGGCGCGATTTCTTTCCTTTGATCTTGTTGAACGCCTCTTCAATCGCTGAACCGGTCAACTCATAATGCCAACAAGCATTACCGAACTCCTCGAATTGGTTGAGGATGACAATCTTGTTGCCGCGCTCTTTCCGCAGTTCCCAACACTTGTCGTAGATTTCCTTCACGTTGCTCTCGCACCCGGGCGTGGCAATAACCTCGCTCGTACCGATCTCAGCGAGCCAGTCAAATCGTTCTTTGCTCATCCCTTTTGGCAGGATCGCGATCGCATCGCAGGCCAACAGCGCACAGTCGAACGCGCCGCCCCGACAGTAATTACCGGTCGAGGGCCAGACCGCCTTCTGGGTCGTCGGGTCGAACCCGCCCGTTACGAGCCGCGGCGCCAGACATCCGAATGCCGCGCCTACCTTGTGCGCGCCCGTCGGGAACCATTTGCCCGGCATCCCGACGATTCTTGCTTTCACTCCGCTGAGCTCCGGCGGGATTTCGATGTAGTTTACCCCGCCAAACAGATTGTCGCCGCCGTTTTCCTTCGGGTTGTTCTTCCAGGTTATCCGGAACAGGTTGGCGGGATCCACATCCCAGAGGCCGATGTTTTTCAGTTTGTCTTTGATCTTCTGCGGGACTTTGGACGGATCTTTCTGCTCGGCAAAAGTGGGAATGATGATCCCTCTCTCCCGGCAGCGCTGAATGGTCTTGCTCAAAATTTTCGCGTTGACGTTTTCCTTCATGGGTACCTTTCTCTGAGCTTCTTTGGAATATTGTGTGGCCAACCTAATTATGAAACCGGTTGTTGCGAAAACCAGGCAACACTTTTTGGCTCGGAGATCGTGACGATCTCCAAGTGATGTTGAAGAGGTTGATCGAATCGAGCCGGTCTTTGCTCTTCATCTCGAACGCCTGCTTGCGCGGGTCCGGTTTGATCCGCGAGGGATCGCGCAGCTCTGAGAAGTCGGACCGTACGCGAAATCCGGTTTCATAATCATAATCTTAGCCTTCAAACGGGGAGCTTACTTCGATCAAACCGTACCACGTAGCGTGTTCGCCCGGCAACTGTATTATCTTGACAGATGGAAGGGTCCATCTTGGCGCATCCTGTTCCCGTCCTTCGTCTTCGTTTTGGGTTCGTTTCGGTCAAAAACCACCTTCCCGGCGCTGTTTTCCAGTATTTATCCCCGGTTTTTGCCTCTTTTTTGCAAAAAGTTTGGCAGGTTTGGAAGCTTTTCTTCTGCAAACTTTGGGAGCCGAAAGCGGCGCTCGTCAAGAGTGGTCGTCAGTTCACTTGAGCCTGAGCGCGAGGGAAAGTTGGTCCAGCGCGCTTTCCACGTGTGTCCTGGCTGTTGGAGGCAGCCCGGGCAGGGCTTGTTGCAGGATGTGTTGCGCCGTGATGAGTTGTTCGTCGGACACCACCCGTTCCTCCTTACTCCTGCCATTCCCTTGGAGAGTGATGCCGAGTTCCCTGGCGGCGGCGGCAATGTGGCGCATGGCCCGGGTGCGATGCCCGTGGTAGCTCCGGTCGGTCGTGGACAGCACGGCGTACGCCTGGCTCAAGAGGCTGTTGGGGGCGCCCGGAACGACAGGACCCGGCGGCTTCGCCTCACCGGCCGTCGCGGTGCGAGAATTCACCCCGAACAACGCGACCAGAAACAAAACGAAAGTGAGGATGATGAGACGCGGAAGTTTGACATTCATGGTTTCCCTTCCGACACCGCCGGCCACCTCAACGGTGTGTCTTCAGATTACTTGATGCTCAACGCGGTGGAGATTTCAGTCAGCGCCAGGTTGATTTGTTTCTGCACTCTCGGCCTGAGTCCGGGGACGAGAGCCTGCTGCAGGAGGCTTTGTGCTGTGTGGAGCTGTTGATCGGACGTTGCCTGTGGTTCGTGGCCCGTGCCGTTGCCTGCGAGAGTAACCCCGAGAACCTTGGCCGCGACTTCGATATGCTTCATGGCCTTGACCCGATGGCCCTGATAATCGTGGTCCGCCACGGACAGGGCGGCATACGCCTGACTCAACAGGTTCGCGGCTGCTGAATTGGCCGCAGGTGACAAATTTGTGTTCGTGGACGCCGGCTTCACAGGGGTGGTTGACTGGGCGCGTGAGTTCACGCCGATTGCCAGGAACAAAATGAGGACTACAGTGGGGATGATAAAACGACAAAGTTTGACTTTCATGGTTTTCCTCCGGGTTTGGCTCTTAGTACCACATTCGAGGTCGACGGGCAAGTCCGAAGCGCGCTTCTGTGTGCGGTTCGGTATGGGGCTCCGCACTTCAGTCATCATCTTCAAGTTCTTCCTCCACGAAGATAACACCGAGATAGAACACCTTAACCCCGACCACCAAGAGAAAGGCCAGGAACATCACCCCCAGAAGTTCCCCGTCCACATCCGCTCGCAGGCCGATGTTTCCCACCCGGTACACCAACAGGCCGAAGAGGGTGTTCACACACGCGTCATAGCATCCGTGCAGCAGATTATCCGGCAGTTCGATCACGCTCCAGATGAGCCACGTGAGGTAATCACCGGCGATCGCCCCGGCCAGGACGGCATCGGGGATGCCCTTGACTTCGCCACGCCACAGAGCGAGGAGTATCGTAAGGGATCCGTACACCACCGTCCGGATGATTGAGAGAGTGGTTCGTCGACTCGGCATCAGGTCCTTTGGATCCCGAAGACGTCGCGGCGAGCAGTCGGGGTCGGCACTGTCGATTCGCCGTTCACGGAAGGGTACGGTACCGAAACGCGCCGACGCGGACAAGGCGAAAGACCCTAACCCATCCTTGGGGTAACGGCATTGCGAGCAGGGGAGCAGAGTCTGGCAGGCGCAAGGATCGCTCGGGAAGCGCAGCCGTCAGTTCACTTGATACTCAACGCGGTGGAGAGCTCAGTCAGCGCCAGGTTGATTTGTTTCTGCACTCTCGGTTTGAGTCCGGGGACAAGAGCTTGTTGCAGGAGGTTTTGTGCCGTGTGGAGCTGTTGATCGGAATTCGTCTGTTGTTCATGGCCCGTGCCGTTACCTCCGAGAGTGATCCCGAGCGCCTTGGCGGCGACTTCGATATGTTTCATGGCCTTGACGCGATGGCCCTGATAATCATGGTCCGCCAAGGACAGTGAGGCATAGGCCTGACTCAACAAACCCGAGGCCGCCGAATCGGCAGCAGCGGTTGTCGACTTCGTGGGGGCCGCCGGCTTCGCCGGGGCGGTTGACTGGGCGCGCGCGCCGAGGCCGATTGACAGGAACAGGATGAGAATCGCGGTGCAGATGGTGAAACGTGCAAGTTTGACATTCATTGGTCGGCCTCCTCTTGGTGTTTCGGTGTTCGGTTCATTGAGTGGTGATATTTGACTCCTTGAAATGACCGTTGACGATTGTCACCGTATCGGTCCCGGGCGGGTCGGTTTGGCTGACATTGAATGTGAACGTACCCTCCGCCAAACCGTGTGCGATATCGAGCGTGCTGAAGACCACCGAGCCCGAAGGATTATCCTGATAGATCGTCGAGACATTCCTCTCGTCCGTATACAAACTCCCATTCTGGATGGGATAAGCGACGCCCGTCGAGGTTGGGTTATCCAGCACCAATGTAATGGATCGCGCCGTCAGGAGTGTATTCTCGCCGGTAATCAGGAGTTCGCTGTTTGCGGTAACGAATTCGCCGGCGCACGTCCCGTCGAAGACAAACCCATTGTCCGTGGCGGTCATGAAATTGTTGTTCGTAGGAACGTTCACAGACACCGGGCTGATTCTCGAGATGTTGAACGTGCCGCTCGTCACCGTAACCATTCCCGTGGATGAACCCACCTGCGGCGCGGTGAATTCAAACGAGCCGATCAGTTGCTGTTTCACAAAATCGGCCGTCGTAAACGTGACCGAGCCTTCGGCGCCAAGGAAATCGGTCGGCGGCGCGGCCTCCTGGTCGAACTGTGAGGCGAAATCGATCGGGTACGTGCCGGGGCCGGTGACGTTGTCCACGTAGAGCAGCATCGACTGCTGCAGAACGCCTCCCGGGGCATATCCTGCCTCGATGCTGATGATGTTTACCGGATGATATTGTCCGGCGGCCACGAAACCCTGCGTGCCATTAATAGCGTCGAAATTCAGATTCAATGTCCCATTGACCGTCGCGGTGACGGAATCGCCGAGGCCGTTACCACCACCACCACCACCACCACCGCCACCTCCGCTGCTTTGCGAACTGCACTTGGTGACAGCCCCATCGGCCTTCAGTTCAGTTTTGAGGGCTGCTCCAAGAAGCTTCGCCGCTGTCGGAAAATCCGTCGCAGCCGACGCGGCATTGAGTTGAGTCTGCGCAGCGGTTAATCCGGTTTGGGCCTTGTCCTTGCAGGAACCCGCCGCGAGGGCGTTCAAATTGGTCTGCGTGGTATTGATCGCTGTCTGCACGTCACTGATGAGACCATCCAACGCGGTTTCCGTATTTGTAAGCAGAGAGCTTCCCGGCGGAGTGTAATCGGTCGGGAATGCTTTGATCAGCGTCTTGGAGATGCTGCCGAGATTCTTGATGTCCGTCGCCAACGAGGTGGATGCCTTGCCATCGAGTGTGCTCAATACTTTCTCTATCGTCTTGAACTGCTTCTGTTGAACCTTGTCGGTGCTATTGCTCAGTGTCGCCGCGCGACCCTGCAAATCGGCAATCAAGGGATCAAAATCATGGGTGAACGGAGCCGCCTTGGCCTCGGCTGCGAACAACCAAAGCCCGCCTGCCACCAGCGCCACCGCCGCCCGAAGCCCGCCCAAGAGCCGATACTGATGGTTTCCCATAAAAACACACCTCTCCCACTTGAATAGGTTGTACTCGTCTCAACTGCGCCCAATCACTCTGTTATCAGAGGGAATACCGGAGGTCAAACCGATTCAGCGGGCCGGCGTTGAAAAAACAGGCCCGTCAGGCCGGTTTGTCGGAAACTGGGAGAATCCGGACCCGCACCGGCAACCTGTCTCTTTCTGCGATTCTGTTTGAATTAAAACCTGTTCCGGAGCATCTAACTTCTCGGAAGGGGAGTAGGGTATATGAAGGCACTTCTCTGGAGTGGTACGTTGGCAATAGGTCTGGTTTTGGCAGCTGGTCGAACACAGGCCATGATGCAAACTTCTGGCGGTCTTTCGGCCCAGCAATTGACTACATCAAGCCCCGTGGTAACCGCGCCGGCAGCGTCCGGCGCGCACCCGGTGTACATCGGGCATGGCGCTGGATTTGAGGGGCAGCCGTCGCCAGCCGCTCAATTCGCGCACCCTGGCCACACGGTCATTCACCCGCAACCCTTGCCCGTTATGAACTTCGGTCCCCGGCAAGGTGATTTCCATCACGCCGGCCACTTTCTGCATGGAGGAGACTTTGATCATAATCGGTTTGCGCACCGCCATTTCATCTGCGTCTTCGTGAACGGCGCACCCTGTTGGTATCCGGTCTACACAGCGTATCCGTACTACCCGTACTATTACGATGCTCCGCCTCCAGTGGTGTCCAGTACTGCTGACTACAGTTCGGACGGGGGTGGGGGCTACATTCCGCCGGTGGACACGGCGAGCAACACCCAAGCGGGGCCCGATTACAGCGACGTTGGTGTGAGTTGGGGACAAGACTTGCGCCGAGAGGTTGTGACGTGGGACCAGTTTGTCGCCTACCTGAGAGCCTATATCGTGACGGCGCCGCCACCCGCCCAGGCCGATTTTCGGGAGGCATTCATCAGTGCCTACCGCATCAACGGTGCGGCCGCGTATGACAAAGCCGCCGCGGAAGCCGCCGGCAATTCCCCACAACCGGCGGGGCCGAAGATTATTAACCTGCGACCATCGGGGAGCTGAGCTTCACCGTCAGCCGGCTCGCAGGGAGCGCCTCAGATTCTACGGCAGATACTTTCGCAGAAAAGATTCGTCGCCGTTGGCGGTGAGGAGGTAGGTGTTGCCGCCTTGAGTCCAGATCGCCGTCGGCGAGGTCCCGACCGTCTGGAGCCTCGGGGTTTCGGAATCGGGCGCGGAGCGGAATGCCGCATTCTCGACGACAAACAACCACAGGCCGCGTCGATGATCCTGCATGCAGGCGAGGGCGACCTTGTGCCCTTTCCATTCGAGAGCGCTGCCGCCGACGACGGTGACGTCGCGGAGGCGGTCGGGCACGATAAAGTCGGACGGCCATTTCCTTTCGGCGAGGATTTGCCGCAACTGGTCAAAGTTGCTGGCGCGGACGCTCATGAGGTAGCCCTTCTCGACGTGGCGCACCATTTCCGCGCGATACGCAGTTACTCCACCGATAGCCCCCGCCCGGAACGCCCAAAGCGATATCGCACCCAGCAGGATGACGGCGGCAGCGGCGGCGACGAGCACGAGTCTGCTCCGGGCGAAATCAGGCCGCACGATCTTCTGTTCGGCCAGTATGCGCTCCTTGAGGTCGGCGGGCACGGGCATCTCGCGGAGAGCGGCGCGGATCGTTTCGTCGGCGCGCTGCTGTTCCTCGAACCAACGAGCCAGCTCGGGGTCGCGATCGAGCAACTGCAACGCCTCGGCGATCTGCGGATCGGCCGTGTCGTCGCAACCCGGTCGGTAGCGGAGCAAAAACTCTTTGGCTTGTTCTCTATCCATGCAATTCCTTGCCTCCGCTGGTCGGCGATGGCGAGCTATCGGTCAATAACTTGTAAAGTTGACTCTTGCCGCGGGCAATGCGCGATTGCACGGTGCCGATCGGCACGTCGAGAATGTCCGCGACCTCCTTGTATGAGTAATCTTCGAGATAAAACAGCGCCAACGGCGCGCGAAACGCCTCATTCATCTGCGCGAGCGCAGCGAGGACGGTCGCGGCGTCGAGTTGATCCACCATCGTGGGCGGAATGGTGGGCAGGTCGTGCGCGACTTCGTCGAGTTCGAGGTGAGGGAAGCGCGTGGTTCGGCGGCGGGCCTGCAGGAATTCCCGGTGCAACGTGGTGAAGAGCCAGGTCTTCACTTTGGACGGGTCGCGCAATTGATGGCCTTTACGGGCCCACTTCAAAAAGGTCTCCTGAGTCAGGTCGTACGCCTGTGCCTCGTCATGCGATAGGTTGTAGGCGAATTGGTACAATCGTCGGTAGTACCCCTCCACCAGCGCCTCGAAATCCAGCGCGGACGAAGCTGGTCCTTTGTTTTCCGTACCCATAAGAGGCGGCAGCCCCGGTCTTGTTCCGTGATCGCTGACCAGCCTCATTGTTACCAACGAAAGACGCGGCTGCAACAGGAAAAGCGCCCGGGAACAAAACTGCCTGTGGCGCATCACAGCTTTCGGACAGGGTGAGTCGCAAGTTTGGGATTGGCCGGTGGTTGGGACTGTGACGGTCGGTGAGGGGGGTAGATTGGCCTTTCGACGACCACATCGCAGACGACGCCATTCGGGCGGGGTTTGGCTGTTCAATCAGGCGGCAGTCGCAGCACCTGGGCTAATCAACTTGCAGCATGGGTTTGGCGGGGGCTTGTACGGCCCCGCCAAAAGGGGTGCGCAGAAACGTTCTTCCAATTACCAAAATTGTAATTCCTCGCAGTTCTGCCGTCCAAATACAGCCGTAGCGAGGCGGGGCATAAACGATGCTCCTAACAGTTCCGCATCGGACATGCAAGAACTGCAATTCAACATGCGTCGGGTCAACGACGTGGAAGTCATTGAAATGAGCGGGGCGGTCGACGCCATCGCCTTCACGGCTTTTTCCGCCACGTTGAACCGCATGATGGAGGAGGTCACCCCTTGCATCGTTCTCGAATGCTCGCGCGTCAGCTACATCGGCAGCGCGCAATTGAAGGAGTTGATTGATTTCGCCCACCTGGCGCAATCCCGCGGCGGCGATGTCAAATGCGTCGGGCTTCCCCAGACCATCCAGCAGGTGGCCAACCTGATTGCGATGGGCGACTTGATTGAGTGTTACGACGACCTGCAAGAAGCGCTGCGGTCGTTCCGCAGTTCCCCCGCCGCCGTGTTGCCATAAGGCGCCTGAGCGGCACCCGCCGCAGATCAAGCCTGCTAGGGCGTGTACGTCAGAAGCTCGAACCACTCTCGGCCCTGCTCGCTTAGCATCCAACCGCCGCCATGCCGGGAATGTTTCAGCAATTCCTGGCACGTCGCCCGCGCTAATTCGGCTTCGTTGACCCGCATCACGACCGGCACGCCGTGCTGGAGCACGCGGCGTTGGGATTCGCCGATCTCGGCGGCGGTGCGGGGCCACACGGCCACGGGCATTCCAAAATACGTCATGGCGATTTCATAGGCGACGGGAGTGCCATTGGCGGGCTGGACCTGTTCGGGATGAAGTGTCAGCCATGGCAAGGGGCGCGCGCTGACGAGGGCCGTGAACGCGACGGGTTGCTGCGAGATGTATTGGGCGAAGTTCAGATTGCGGTTGGCGGCGTAGGCGCGCAGGAAGGCGGCCGGGTCGAGGCCGATGAGGTTTTTGCCGTTGAAATTTCCGAAGGGAGGCGCGTCGGGATCGTGCTTCGGATACCAAAGATAGAAGTTGGGGTTGAGCAGGAAATTGATCTCGAAATGGAGGTGGGCGCGGTCGCGGGGGATGCCTTCGCGGGTGTTGGCGGAGTGACCGAGTACGCCGATGACCTGGCCTTTCTTCACGGGCTGGCCGGCCACGAGGCCGCGCGTAACCTCACTGAGGTGCGCGTAAAGTGTGCTAACCTGCACATCGTCCCAGCGGTGCTGCAGCACGACATAGCGACCGTAGTTCGAGAGCCCTGGACGCGCGTTGACAAACGCGACCTCGCCATCGGCTACGGCGTGAACGGGATCGACCGGCTCGCCGCGCCGGTCGCGCTGGAGGCACTTGATGTCGATCCCCTCGTGGAAGCGATGACCGTTGACGCGGACACATCCAAACATGCCGGATTCGACCGTGCCTTCGACGGTTGGCTGGAAGAAATCCGCGTCGCCGCCAGGCCGCAAGAGGGCGTCATTGGCGGTGGGCAGGCAAATATCCAGCGCGCGGGCGGTCGTGGCAAGGATGAAGCTGGAGACGATGAGGAGGAAAACTCGCAGCGGACTCATCGACTGTTCATTCTTTATTCTTCTTACTTAGTTTATTGAGATCGTCGACAGCCTTCTTGGCTTCCTCGTCGGTGAAATCGCCCTCAATGAGAAATTGCCCGTTGATGATCCGTTGATCGACAAGCCACGCGCTGACGGGATGATTGTTGATCAAAACGGCCACATATTGGCCCCGCAGGCGCGTGGTCATTTCGTCGAGCAGGACGGTGCCGTGCGCGTCGAACCGCAGGAAAATCGCCTTGCCGCCCGCAGTGTCGTACAACTCGGCGGATTGGACGTCTTGTTCCGTGAGCGTGGGGAATGGGCTGATCGTCAGTTTCAAGTCCGTGTGCGGGATTTCGATCATCTGCCGATTCTCAGCGGGTAGTGCGGTGTCGGCTTGCTCATAAAGGCGGACGGTCGTCTCGTCGGATTTGGGTTTACCGTGGAATAAAGCACAACCGACAAAAAACGTCGCCGCGACCGCGAAATACGCCGCCATTTTAAGGGTTTGCATGGGCGCTGATTCTATGGTAGTGTCCGTCTCGCTACAACAAAATCATGACAGTCGATCCACGATTCCTCAAGGAGGAGGGGGCCGAGGTCTTCACCGGGAACGAACTGCTGATCAAGGGCGCGCTCGAAGCAGAAGGCGGCACCCATCTCCTCACAGGCTACCCCGGTTCGCCCATCGCGGGCTTTTTTGACGCGATGGAACTGGTTGCGCCTTTGTATAAGGCGAAAGGCATCCGGGCGTGCATCGCCAACAACGAAGCGCTGGGCGCGGCGATGCTCAACGGCACGCAAATGGGCCCGTTGCGCGGGATCTGCGCGATGAAATCGGTCGGCTTGCACGTCGCCACCGACGCGCTGGCACTGGGCAATCTTGCCGGCGCGCATCCGCAAGGCGGCGCACTGGTGATCATTGGCGACGATCCATGGAGTGACTCGACGCAAGTGCCGGCTGACTCGCGTTTCCTGTGCAAGCACATCTTTATGCCGGTGATGGAACCCAGCAGCAACCAGGAGTTGAAAGACTGGATCGATCTCGGCTTCAAACTTTCGCGCGAATCGAACTTGTTCATCGGTTACCTCGTGACCACCAATCAGGCTGATGGTGGTGGCAGCGTCCAAGTCCGGCCGAACCGGTTTCCCGACGTCAACACCACCCAAAAGTACTCGCTCGACACGACGCGAATTGACTTGGAGAACACGGTGCTGTTGCCGCCGCGCACCTGGGTCAAGGAAGAGGGAATGCCGCGGCGCTACGCGCGGCTGTTTGAGAGCGCGCGACATCACGGCGTGAACCGCATCGTCAATGCTCGCGAGAATCCGCGGTGGCGCGCCGAAATCGGTTTCGTAGCGTCGGGTCTTGGGTTCTGCTACCTCGAGCATGCGCTGGCGGAACTCGGCGTGGCTGACCAGGTGCCGATCCTCAAACTCGGGGTCAGCTATCCGATCGATTCCGGGCTGATAGAAGAGTTCACGCACCAAGTGCGCAGCATCTTCGTCATCGAAGAGCGCCGCGGGTTCATGGAGGAGCAAATCGCGGAGATTGTCAGCAAGCTCAACCAGCATGCGATGGCCGCGAATCGCACGAACGTTTGGGGCAAGGAGTTTCCGGTGGGGTTGACGGGTATTCCGGCCACGCGCGGGCTTAATCCCAGCATCCTCATCGAGCGCCTCGCGCCGCTCGGACGGTTCTTCCACGACCCGAATCTGGAGCTCGACCAGGAACGCATCGATTGCGCGGTCAAGTTGATTCGCGAGACGGACAAGTTTGACATTCGCATTCCCCTGCGTACCCCGACGTTCTGCCCCGGTTGTCCACACCGCGACAGCGCCGGCGTGTTGATTGAGATGAAGAAGCAGTTCATCGATCCGCGCTACATGAAGCAGCATCACCGGCGGGGTCCCGTGGATCTCGTGTTCCATGGCGACACGGGCTGTTACACGATGCTGATGTTTGAGCCGACCAAAGACCTCATGCATAATTACAGCGGCATGGGGTTGGGCGGGGGCACGGGAGCGGGTATCGACCCGTTCATTACGAACAAACAAGTTGTCTTTCTTGGCGACTCAACGTTTTTCCATAGTGGGATGCTGGGTATCTCCAATGCCCTCAAACAGGGCCAGGACATCGCCTACATCATCCTAGACAACGCGACCACGGCCATGACCGGCCACCAGCCGACCCCATCGATGGACGTGGATATTGTTGGCGAGCAGACCTACAAGCAGAACATCGATGGGATTGTCGAAGCGATGTTGGGGCAGGGTGTCCACGTGGTGCGCGCCAATCCCGCGTACCGCGAGTCGTGGAAGAAAATGCTTGAGGAAACCATCCTCCGTGACGGCGTGAAGGTCATTGTCGCCGACAAGGAATGCGGGATCACTTACCATCGCCGCGAATCGCGCGAGGAGCGGCGTGCCATTGGCGAAAAGGGGTTCCTGCCCGAGAAACGCTTCGTGAATATCAACGCCGACATCTGTGAGTATTGCCTCGAATGCACGGTGGCGACGGGCTGCCCGGGGCTGGCGATTGCCGAGACACCGTTCGGCGCGAAGATTCAAACCGATTTGTCATGGTGTGTGGCCGACTCGGCGTGTACGAAGATTTACGCCTGTCCGTCGTTCGAGGAAATCACCGTCATCCGCACCCAGAAACCGCCCGCGCCGATCGATTCGATTGATCTTACCAACATTCCACTGCCGCAGATTGCCGATTTCAAGGATGTGTGGCATTGCTACTTGGCGGGCGTGGGCGGGCAAGGCATCGGCGTGAGCACGGCCAGTATCGTGCGCGCGGGATTCAAACAGGGTTACCACGTGCTGTTCTGCGACAAAAAGGGGCTGGCGATTCGCAACGGCAGCGTATTCTCGCAGATCACTTTCACAAAGGGTTCGACCCATACGTCCAACATCATCCCTTACGGCCAGGCCGATTTGTTGCTCGGGATCGACCCGCTCGAAGCCGTGCGCAGCCTGTCGCCTCAGGGAAATCTGCGCATTGCCAGTCCGGAGCACACCGTGGCGGTGGTAAATGCCTATAAGACGCCCACGATCCTCACCTTGCTAGGCAAGGACGACTTTAGCGTGACGGAGTTGGAAGACACGTTGCGCCGTTATACGAAGTCGGAGGAATATTTCGGTCTGAACGTCGCCGGTATTTCCGAACATTTCTTTGGCACAAAGTTGTATGCGAACGTTGTCCTGCTCGGTATTGCCTTCCAAAAGGGCCAGTTGCCGCTGTCGTTTGAGAACATCGAGTGGGGCTTGCGCGAAACGATGGGCTCCGCCGCCGCAGAGAATATCAAGGCGTTCCATCTGGGCCGCAAACTTGTCTTCGAGCCGGAGCTGGCTCACAAACACGAGTTGCGCGAAACGTACGAGCAGTTCATTGCGGAGCGTAAGGACGTATTACAGCGCAACCATCGCGCGGGGGAACGTTGGTCGCGCGAGTTCGAAGTACTGATTCGCCGCGTCGAAAACTCAATCCGCCTCGGCGAACAGACGGACAAAGACCTTGTCTGGCGGCTGTATGACCTGCTGGAGTACGGCGGGGTCGGCGCGTACGCGGGGTTCTACCTTGATCTGGTTGAGAAGGTATTCGCCAGGGATAGCGGCCGGTTCGATTACGCGGCAACCAAGGCGGTCATCTGGAACCTGCACAAGGCGATGGTCATTAAGGACGAGATTTATGTAGCTCACTTGCTGACGAGCGAGGAAAAGACGCGCCGCGACCATCATCGCTACCATGTGGACGAGAACCGTGGCGACAAGATTGTGTATCACCACCTGAACCGTCCGGAATTCAACGTCTTCGGCCGGGACGTCCGGTTCAAGTTCAGCCCGAAGAAATGGCAGCTCAATTTGCTGAAGCACCTGCGCTGGCTGCGACGCGTCATGCCGCAATGGCACCGACGCGAACGCGAATTCCGTGACTGGTATATCGACATCGTCAAAAACTTCCAGTACTCGGATCGCGCCGGCTACGACCGCTACGTCAAGGCGCTACGTTGCATCGAGGAAGTCCGCGGCTACCGGGAGGTGCGGTATCCGAAGATGGAAGAGGCGAAACGCAAAGCAGAGGCGGCCCTCGCGCAGTCAACGAAGACCAAGCCGGTATCCGTAACCGTATAACGCAGCAGGGGCTGTCACGCCGCGACTTGAATGCAACCCAGGTCGTTCACGATCTCCCAAACCGCTGTCCGCCGAATCGAAATCGGGTATTCGGCATCTGATTTGGGTACGGTACATCCGGCATGGACGAGATCAACGAACGGCTTATCAAAGGCAAGGAGCGCATCGCGGAAGCGGGACGCGGCAAACCGCGCGTCGCGTCACCAGCGCGCAATCGCCTCCCGCCCGGCCAGCACGAAGTGAAGAATTGGCCGGTACTGGATCTCGGCATGCAGCCTGAAATCCCTCTGGATAAATGGTCATTGAATATCGAGGGCCTCGTCGAGCAACCGAAACTCCTCATGTGGCCGGACTTCATGGCGTTGCCACAGGTCCAGAAGGTCGCCGATTTTCATTGTGTCACGACCTGGAGCCGGTTCGACAACCACTGGACGGGCGTCGAATTCAAGGCCATCTGCAACCTCGTGAAGCCAAAGCCCGAGGCGCGCTTCGTGCTTTTCACCGGCTACGATGGGTATTCGACGAACCTGCCGCTCGATCTTGCCCTCGATGACGTGTTGATTATTCATCGGTGGGAGGGCCGTCCGCTGGAGCGCGAGCATGGCGGTCCGGTTCGTGCGGTCGTCTCGAAAGTCTACGCGTGGAAGGGTGCGAAGTGGGTGAAAGACATTATTTTCCTGCCGCAAGACCACCCCGGGTTCTGGGAAGTGCGGGGTTATTCCAATACCGCTGATCCGTGGACTGACGACAGATTTTCGTGACTCAGCGCGGCGTATCCGCTATTCCTGATTGGTGATTCACGCCATTCGAATCGTCTTCGCATTCTGTCTCGTGGCTTCGTGCCCGTCGTTCCTCCATGGTGAAACTCCGCCGGCTCTTGATGCCGCCGACGAGCACGAGATTGAGGTGGCGTTGCGCGCCATCAAGATGACGACGCACGACCTCTCCTTTTCAAAAACCAACGTGGACTCCGAACTTGTGTTGCAAAAGGCCCGCAGGTTCTTGCAGGAACCGCTCACGTTGCCAGCGTACGGCCACTTCGTGACAACGAATCTGCAAGCGGTGGCTTCGCTTGGAGCGTTGGCCGGTTTCGCCCGCGAACAACTCGAAGTGCCGATGGTGAGCTACATTGACCGCCACTCGCGGCCGGTGGAGCTCGATGAGCGGTTTCTTTCGCAACTTCCTCCGGCGGTCGCCCGCGCGGTGCAGGGGCTTTACAGGGCAGCGGGCGCAGCGTTACCGTTATTGCCTCACCCGAACGACGTTGCGTTCGCCGCGTTCTCCATCGAGTCGCTCGATAGCGCGGAATTAGATGGTTTGTCCGAACAGGCGCGCGCGCTGGCCCGACGCAATGAGGCACTCGAATTGCAGGACGATAAACTCGGCAATTCAATCCTGACGGCCAGCGACGAACTCGACCGACCTGCGCTTCTGTTGGCGTTCAATGAACTCGCCAGCGCAGTCGATGCCGCGATTGCCGATCTGCGCACCAACACGTTTACCGGGGAGTTTCAGGTCGAAACCGACACGCCGCTCGGCAAAATCATTTGCGGTGGGGTGGGGCATAACGTTTACACGAACGAAGCGTTTCTGATCATCGACACGGGGGGTGATGACATCTACCTGAATTCCGCGGGCGGAGCGAACGGATTGGTGGGGCGGCCTATTTCCATCGTGATCGATCTTGGCGGCAACGGCCAATTCATTTCGGGGCGCAGTTTCTCGCAAGGCTCGGGCGTGTTTGGTATCGGAATTCTCGCGGCGCTTGGCAGCAATTGCACGTTTCAAGCCAAGCACCTGTCGCAGGGTGCCGGGCTTTTCGGTTGTGGATTGCTGGTGACGGGGCGGGGGCAACAGACATTTGAAGCGGACACTTTTTGTCAGGGGGCGGGAATGTTCGGGGCTGGTATCTTGTGGCAGCGCGGTGGCGACACAAAGTACAAGGCAGCCCAGATGGCGCAGGGTTTCGGCGGCACCAGTGGAATCGGGCTGTTGCTCGACGAAGACGGCAACGACTCATATGTCTCGGGCGGGAAATATCCGTGCGGCTGGCTTCCAAACCACTACTTCTCGCTGTCGCAAGGTTTCGGATACGGGATGCGACCGTTCGCAGGTGGCGGGATCGGCATCCTGTGCGATTTGAAGGGTGATGACCACTATATCGCAGACGTGTACGGTCAGGGCGCCAGCTATTGGTATTCGGTCGGGCTGCTGCTCGATGCGGAAGGGAACGACACTTACGACGCGTATCAATACTGTCAGGGTGCGGGCATCCATCTCAGCAGCGGCGCGCTGATTGACTGGAGCGGCAACGACACCTATACCGCAGGGCATATCTGCCAGGGAGCAGCACACGATTATGCGGTCGGGATGTTGATTGACCGCGCGGGCGACGACAAGTATTCGGGCGAGACCACCGCGCAAGGCTCGGCGATTAACAATTCGTTCGCGATGTTGTTGGATCATTCGGGGAATGATACCTACACGGGCACGGATCCCAAACAATCGCAAGCCGCCGGCCATGATGGCGACAAGCGGGAATACGGTTCGCTGGCGCTGATGCTCGACCTCGGCGGCAAGGACAAGTACTCGCAGGGACAAACGAACAACACCCTCTGGATCAAGCCGCTGTATGGCGTAGGGCTGGACTGCGAAGCGGGGACAAAGACCCTGGCCGCGTCCCTTCCTGGTGCGGTATCTTTCATCACCACGAACCACGCGCCGCAGAAGCGCCTTTACACCATCGAACCCGTCAATCCGAATCAACCCATCGAACGGTTGTTGCGCCGCGCAATCAGCGACAGACCCGACGCGGCGGCAGCGTCCGAAGAGTTGAGGAACTGTGCCGCCGAAGCACTGCCGTATTTGCTCACGCGATTGGACAGCCCGGAAGTTCTTGTGCGGGTGAAAACAGAGGATTTGATCGACCGTCTCGGCACGAACGCCGTGTCGGCGCTGATCAAGGCGATCGATACGGCGAGAAACGACGAGATTGCCCGCATTTGTTGCTACTTCCTTGCCCGCTTCGACGAAAAGGCGCGCGCGGCAATTCCGCATGTGCTACCGCTGATTGACCGCGCCAAAACCCGGACGACGGCGTTTTACACGTTGGGTCACCTGCGTGCGCGTGAAGCGTTCGGGCCGGCGGTGACCGCACTTGGCGGCTCTCAGGAGCTTGTGCGACTGCGGGCGGCCCAGGCGCTTGGCCGGATGGGCGACCCGCGTGCGATTCCGAAGCTGATCGCCGCGCTGGGAGATGAAATGTGGGATGTGCGTTACGCCGCCGAAGATGCCCTCGTGGCTTTGGGCAAGCCGAGCATCACGCCCCTACGCCGCGCCTGTTCGAAAGCGTCACCACTCGCGAAGCCCTACATTTACGAATCGCTTGCGAAGCTGGGAGACCGCGATGCCTTGGTATGGGCGCGCACGTCATACAAGAATGATGATCCGTTCATCCGCGCCGCAATTGAGAAACAGCTGGAGGAGGAACTCAAAGGTGGTCGCCGCTGACTCAAACTTCGGACGGTGCTTCGGCTGATTGCGTAACGATGATCACCACGGCGAGGATGATGGCCGTGGCGGCGAACAGACTTCGCGCGGTGATTTGTTCACCCGCCAACGCCCAACCGAGACATACGGCAACGACGGGATTGACATACGCGTACGTCGAAGCGCGTGCCATCGTGGTCGCCTTGAGCAGCCACACGTACGCCGTGAAACCGATCAGCGACCCGAAGAAGGTGAGATAAAGCCAGGCGACCACCGAGCGGACGGTCACGCGCGCCGGCCCGAAGTGGGTCCATTCGCCGAGCGCGCCGCCCGCCAGCAGGAGCAATGCGCCACCCGCCAACATTTCCATGGCCGTCGCCGCCAACTGCGATGACGGCAGCCGTGCGTGTCGCGAATACACTGAACCGGCCGCCCACAGAAACGCCGCGAGCAGAAGGGAGGCTACACAATAGCCGTCAAGGTGGGTTTGGTTGCCGAACCTGCCCGGCGTAACGAGAAAACCCAAGCCGACAAACCCCACCACGAGTCCTGAAACGATGCCTACGGTTGGCCGTGGCCCGCTGTGCCAGAGCCATTCCAGCAACACCATCCACAATGGCGTGGAACCAATGATGAGCGCGGATATGCCGGACGGGACGCGGCGTAACGCCCAACTCAGCAGTCCGTTTCCACCCAGCAGCAGCAGACCGCCGATGATGGCGGCGGATTGCCAATGGATGGATTCAGGTTTGGCGACGCCGCGCAAACGAGCCCAGACATAAAGGAGTGCTCCCGCTACGAGAGCTCTCGCGCCCGCCATCGAGAACGGTGGAAGGCTCTCCACCGCAAAACGGATGCCGATGTAGGTCGATCCCCAGATAAGATAGACCGCAGTGAACGCGGTGACGATTTGCCAGCGCGGCGGCGATGCGGCGCGTGAATGGGGTGCTTCGAGCATCGCGCGATGCTAGCACAACTCATGGAGTCCCGCCTCAGGAAACGTGACCGCAACCTCAGGCGAAAAATCAGATCGCGTGGTGATGAAAGGAATGAATCAGACGAAAGAACTGTGTCCGCCGGTTATGTAACGCTCAAGTTCGCGGATGGTGAACTCGCGATCGGAGATAATCACCTTCACAATGTCGCCGATGGATACGACCCCCGCCAACTTGCCGCTTTCCATCACAGGTAAGTGACGCAGCCGCTTGTTTGTCATCAGGGCCATGCAATCCTCAATCGTATCGTCAGGGCCGACGTAGAGCACATCGGTGATCATCAACTCGCCGACCATGGTGGTTTTGGATGATCGCCCCTTGAGGACAACCTTGCGGGCGTAATCACGTTCGGTGAATATGCCGGCGACATTCCCGTGCTCGAGGACCACCACGGAGCCGATGTTCTTCGTGGCCATCAACTCCAGGGCTTCATACACAGTGGCCTGCGGCCCGATGGTCCAGACCTGGCTGCCTTTCTCTCGCAACAGTTCCTTGACCGTATGCATAAGAATGACCTCCCTTACCCGTCGATCCTGAATGTACTCGTGAATGGCCGCGCAGGGCAAGCGGAAGGATTGAGATTGGTCGGGGCGACAGGATTTGAACCTGCGACCTCCTGCACCCAAGGCAGGCGCTCTAATCCAAGCTGAGCTACGCCCCGACGGCGACTCGAAGTCTACGCGAACACAGCGCGGATATCAATAACAGCCGTGAGACAGAATCCTCGATAATGGCTCGGGAGTGCGCGTTTGGTCGGCGCAAGAGGGTCCGAATTGATTCCCCGGCTGATGTTGGTTGATGATGAGCCTTCTTGAGGCACGGGCATTTGAGGGGACCAACCCACGACACGTGGAAAGCCTTGTAAATTGTTTCAAGATGCCATATCCATGCGACTCTTGTGAGGAAGAAAAAACAAAGAGTTTCGCCGGAACAACCGGGTCAATCTCCAGCCTCTGCGGTGGCTTTGCCCCTTGTTAATGAGTCGCCCGGTGAAGGTTCCCGCGAGATGGCTGGCTGTCGGCCTGCTGGCGATCATGGCGGCGCTGATGGTAGGTGCGGCCTGGCAGGACAGTGCGACGGTGGACGAAACGGCGCACATCACGCTTGGGTACATCTATTGGAAGGGATTGCCGACGCGGATGGGAGCGGAGGAACATCCACCCCTCGCGCAACTGGCGGAAGCGTCGCCGATGTTGTTTATGAACATAAAGTTTTCCGACACGGTTCAGGCGATTCTCGGGGGGGAGCTGAGCTCTCCGTGGACAGTTTCATGGAACGGCACAATGCGTTCCGCGGGCGACCTGGTCTCACCGGGTTGCGAAGGACGCTACGTTCAGCTTCCTCCCTTGGGCGATGTGATGGTCCACTGGCAATGTTCCGGATCTTATCCGACTCGTAACTGGTATTATTGGGCGTCGCCAGAGGGCCAGTTGCTTGGCAAGTTCTTGGTCTACGGTGGCCTGAATGACGGGGACGCGATACTCTTTGCCGGTCGAGTGATGGCGATCATCATGGCGTTGCTGACCGGGGTTGTGATTTTCTTCTGGGTGCGGCGCGCCACCAATCGGGACGGAGCCGCTTTGGTGGCGTTGGCGCTTTGGGGATTCAACCCGTTTGCGCTCGGCTACGGCCATCTTGCCAACACGGATATCGGCGTGACGCTGGGGATGACGTTGGCCATCTATATGTTTGGTCGGTTTCTGGAACGGCCGGGTCCGAAGACCGCCGCGATCTGCGGCGCGGCCACGGGGATTGCCATGACGATGAAGTTCACCGCGCTGATCCTCGGGCCAATCTATGTCCTTACGTTGATTCTTGTATGGAAGCGCGTGAAACGGCCAGTCGTGGACCTGTGCAAAATCGCGGGCGCATTCCTGCTGGCGGGCTGGGTGGTGACGCTGATTGTGTTTCTCCCGTGGGCGGCGCCCGCACCGCCGCCAACGCTGGCGGAGCAGTCACTGTACAATCCGCCGGGATGGTTTACGACGTTGCGGCCCGTGCTGATCCCTTCGGAAATGTTCAAGGGTATCGCGATTGCACTGGGCCATTCAAAAAGAGGCAACGAATCTTATTTGATGGGCCAGTGGGGACAACGTGGCTGGTGGTACTATTTCCCGCTCGCTTTCCTCCTGAAATCGCCGATCGCATATGTGTTGCTGGTGGCAGGCGGGCTGTGGCTGTTCGTCCCCAAGATGAAATCGGCGCTGTTGCTGGAGCAAATCGCCTGGCTGGGCGCCACTGTATATCTGGCGGTATCAATGACCAGCGGCATAAACATCGGAGTGCGCCATTTGCTGCCGATGCTGCCGCTGCTTTCCGTAGGTATCGGGTGCGCCTTTGCCAAGTTGACAAGTCGCAGGCTGAGACTTGCCGCATTGGCGGTGGTCGGGTGGCTGGCGGTGACGGCGTTCGTTGTCTATCCCCTGTACATCCAGTTTTTTAGCGAAGCGGTGGGCGGTGCCCGAAACGGGTATTTGTATCTTATCGACTCCAATTATGATTGGGGCCAGGATGCCAACCGATTGAAGCAATTTCTCGACGAGCGACAGATTCGCCACATCTATCTGGACTACTTTGGCACGCAGTTTTCCATCGAATACCTGAAGATCCCCAATACGCGAGTGAGTGCCGAGACGGCTAAGCAACTCCAGCAGGGCACGCTTGTCGTTTCCGCCTCGGAACTCATGCGACCCGAATGGGAGTGGCTGCGCCAGTCACGGTCGCCAATTGCCCGGGTCGCGGATACGCTGTTCGTGTATCAGTTTCCCTAGAGCTTGGCGTTTTCGCGCGGCAAACTCAATAGCTTCGGAATTACGGGGCAGACAAAGGGGAGAGTCAGGCAACTGCCAGCTTCACCACGACCAGCTTGCCGGCTTTCAGAATCTGGCCGTTGCGAACAGTCACGCGGACCTTGTCATCAGTAACCTTCTGGCCGTCAAGCGTCACGCCGCCTTGTTGGATGACGCGGCGGATATCGCCACGGCTCTTGAACTTGCCGGTCTTCTCCACCAACTCGACAATCCAAATCTCGCCGGCGGGGACGCAAAGGTCTTCGGCGACTTCCGCGAGGTCTTTCTTCGAAAACTGTTTCTCGAAATCCTCACGGGCATGATCGGCGGCCACCGCGCCGTGATATTGAACGACCATGGCGTGGGCGAGGGCTTTCTTCGCTTCCATGGGGTGTCCCATTTTCAGGTCGGCAATCTCGCGCGGTGTTTTGCCGAGTAACAGCGTGTACCATTTCCACATCAGGTCATCCCCGATGCTCATGGTTTTGCCGAATATATCTTTGGGTGTGTCACTGATGCCGATGTAGTTGCCCTTGCTCTTGGACATCTTCTCGACGCCATCAAGACCTTCGAGGATCGGGAGTATCATCACCACCTGCGGTGCCTGGCCGGCGTCGCGCTGGAGATCGCGACCCACCAGGTTGTTGAAGAGCTGGTCAGTGCCGCCCAGTTCCACGTCCGCCCGGATCATCACCGAGTCATGGCCTTGCATGAGTGGATAGAGGAACTCGTGCAGGCCAATCGGTACATCGGCTTCGTAGCGTTTCTCAAACGTATCGCGTTCCAGCATGCGGGCAACGGTCATATGACTGGTCAACTTGAGCACGTCAACGAGACGCATTCCCGCCAGCCATTCGCTGTTGCGGCGGATTTCGAGTTTGCCGGGGGCCGTGTCCAGAATCTTGCCCGCTTGCTCGAAGTACGTCCGGGCGTGGCTCTCGATGTCGGCTTCGCTGAGCATGGGACGAGTCTTGTTTTGGCCGGTCGGGTCGCCGACCAGCGCCGTGTAATCGCCGATGATGAGCACAGCCTCGTGGCCGAGGTCCTGGAACTGGCGGAGCTTGCGCAGAACGACACTATGGCCGAGATGCAGATCCGGCGCGGTGGGATCACAGCCCAACTTGACGCGGAGCGGACGTTTCTGTTCCAGCTTCTTCTTCAACTCGTCAGGGGTAACGACAGCCTCGCAACCTTGCGTGAGGAGGTCCAGTTGCTCGTTGGCATTTTTCATGGCGTGTATGGAAACAAAAACCCAGCCCCGAAAACGTTTGGGGCTGGGTTTCTTGTACTAGATTCGGGATGAAACGGCTACTGCTTTTTCTCTTCCTCAGCCTGCTCGAACGCGTGTTCGAGATCGACGATGGCTTCACCCGGCTTGAGCGCGGCTTCGTACTGTTCCTTCTCGGCCTCCAACTGCTCAGAGCTGTAGTTGGCCGCCTTGATGCTCAGTCCAATGCGGCGTTCGGGCGCGTCGACCTTGATGACGCGCGCGGTAACTTCGTCGCCCACCTTGAGCACGCTCTTGATCTTGTCGATGTGCTCTTCGCTGATCTGCGAGATGTGGACCAGGCCCTCGAGCCGGTCGGGCAACTCAATGAACGCGCCGAACGACGCCAGCTTGACGACTTTGCCTTTCACGAGATCGCCCATCTTGTAGCGTTGCTCGATCGTCCGCCACGGGTCGTCCTCGATCTGTTTCATGCCGAGAGAAATGCGCTGGTTGGCGCCGTCCACTTCGAGCACCACCGCATCCACGGTCTGGCCCTTCTTCAGGAGCTCAGCGGGATTGGTGACTTTGCGCGACCACGACATGTCGGAGACGTGCACCATGCCGTCAATGCCCTCCTCGATTTCGACAAACGCGCCGAAATTGGTAAGGTTGCGGACCTTGCCGGTGATTCTCGTGCCCGGCGGATACTTTTTCGGCACTTGCGACCACGGATTTGCTTCGAGCTGGCGAAGGCCGAGGGAAATCTTCTGCTCTTCGCGTTTGATTTCCAGCACGACGGTATCGATTTCGTCGCCGACCTTCAATACGTCGGACGCGCGCGCGACGCGTTTGGTCCACGAGAGTTCGGAGACGTGCACCATGCCTTCCACGCCGTCCTCGAGCTGCACGAACGCGCCGTAGGGCACGACACTGACGACTTTTCCGCGCACCTTGCTGCCCACGGGATATTTCACTTCGACATTGTCCCACGGGTTGCGATTCCTCTGTTTCAAACCGAGCGAGACGCGTTCCTTTTCGCGATCCACCTCGAGAATCATCACTTCAATTGTGTCACCGACCTTGAGCAACTCCGATGGATGATTGATCCGGCCCCAACTCATGTCGGTGATATGTAGCAAGCCGTCGAGGCCATCGAGGTCGATAAACGCGCCGAAGTCCGTAAGGTTCTTGACCATGCCGGAGCGAATCTGGCCGACCTGCATGCCCGAGAGCAGTGTGCGGCGTTTGTCTTCACGCTCCTGCTCGATCAACTCACGGCGTGACAGGACGATGTTGTGGCGTTCCTGGTTGATCTTGACGACTTTGAATTTGAAAGTCTTACCGAGATATTCATCAAGGTTGCGGGGAGGGATGACGTCGATCTGCGAGGCGGGGAGGAAGGCGTCGACGCCGATGTTAACCATCAAGCCGCCCTTGACCTTGCCGCGGACTTTGCCATCGATGGTGCCGCCCTCGGTACAGATGCTGACGATGCGGTCCCAGTTCTTCTTTTGCTCGGCCCTGGCGAAGGACAGGACGACCATGCCGTCGTCGTCTTCGAGGCTCTCCAAGAGGACCTCGATCTCGTCGCCCACCTTGGGCTCCACTGGATCCTCAAATTCCGAGAGCGAGATTGCGCCCTCGGACTTGTAACCGATATCCACCAACACTTCATTCGGGCGCACTTCGAGGATGCGCCCTTTGACCAGCATTCCCTCGGTGAAAGCTTTCACCTCAGAGAATAGTTTTTCCATTGAATTCGACATTCGAGCGATTTTTCTCCTGCCCTTGGCAAGGCACAACGATGGTGCGGTATGCTGAAAAGGCACGCAAATATAAGCGGGAGTAGGAACGGTTAGCAAGCCCTTTCTGGTCGTCCAAATCCTACTCAGTCTGCGGCTTCAGCGCGGCAATCCGGCCCATAATCTCACGTCCGATATCGAAATACACAGCCTTGACCGCGTCCCCGCGCAATTCCTCGAAATTCGGGGGCAGTGGATACACAAAGGGTTCGCCAAACTTGATCTCCACCCGTACCGGACGAGGGAAACTCGCCCCGCGCGGCATGGCCCGCTCGGTCCCGAAGATGCGCATGGGGACGATGGGAACATTCGCCCGCGCCGCAATCATGCCGATCCCCGCCCGCGCTTCCTGCAATTGTCCGTCCGGGCTGCGTGTGCCTTCGGGAAACATCAACACGGCTTTGTCTTCGCCGAGCAGCCGCAGGACCGTTCGCATGGCACCGATGTCGCCACGGTCGCGGCTGATGGGCACGCAATGCCAACTCCGCAGAATCCAGTTCGCCAACGGGTTTCGAAACAGCGTATCGCGCGCCATATAAAACGCTTCGCGCCGGCAGGCCAGCCCGAAGAATGGCGGGTCAAGAAAACTAATGTGGTTTCCCGCCAGAATAAATGCTCCGTGGTCCGGCAATCGCTCGGCGTTATAGACCCGGCCCCGGTGATACAAATAGAAGTAGATGCGGAACAGTAAACGGCAGAACCGATACCACAGTAATCGCATAACGCGCTCAGGCGCCGCCGACGCTGAAACTGCCGCGCCGCTGGTCTTGCTGACGGATGTGGTCGACGATGACCTGCGCGGTCTCGTCCACCGTGAGCTTCGAGTTCTCGACCACAGTTGCCCCGAGCGCGATCTGCAACGGCGAGACACTGCGGCCCGAATCTTTCCGGTCGCGTCGCTGGATGGACTCGGCCACGCCTTCCTGAGTGGCGGGGATTTTCATTGCTTCCAGATCGCGCTTGCGCCGTAACGCGCGGATTTCGGGGTTGGCCTCCAGGTAGAATTTGTAAGGCGTGTCGGGGAACACAACCGTGCCAATATCACGCCCCTCCATCACGAGGTTGCCGAACCTTGTGAGTGACCGCTGATGTTGCACCAACACGTGCCGCACTTCAGGAATCGCGGCGATGGCGGAAACCTTTTCGGTCACGCGCGGCTCACGCATCGCGTTGCCGGGGTACATGTCGTCGATCAGCATCCGCACCCGTTTCTCGACCAACTCGAAGCTGATCTTGATGCGATGCATCATCGCCATGACCGCGATGGTGTCCTCGACGTCGAGGCCTTCCTCGATGGCCTTCCAGGTAATGGAGCGGTACATCGCGCCCGTGTCCACATAATTGAAGCCGAGCATTTTGGCAGCCGATCGCGACACCGTGCTCTTGCCGCTGGCCGCCGGGCCGTCCACTGCCACCACCATGACCTTGTCCGTTGTCGACTGCACGTTCATCCTCGTAGTTGTTCCAGCTTCTCGAAAAAATTCGGGAACGTCTTGCTTGCGCAGTCTGGATTCTTAATGCGAATCCCCGGAACTTGCAATCCCAACACCGCAAAACACATCGCCATCCGATGATCGTCGTACGTCTCAATGTCGGCGCCGTGCAATTGGTCCTTCTTCGCAGGCCAGACGGTGAGACCGTCGGGCTGTTCCTCCGCCCGAGCTCCCACACGCCGCAGCTCGGTCACCAATGCTGCAATTCGGTCGGACTCCTGATGTCTCATGTTGGACGCATCCACGAGCCGTAGGCCGGCGGGCAGAAAAGGCGCGCAAACGGCGAGGGTCATGGCACTGTCGCCAAGGTGGAGGAGCCGGGACAATTTGAAGAATGGGCCTCCGGCCTCGCCCCTCATCGTTTTGGGGTCCGCCCTGGAAGATTCCCGCAGGATCTCGGGGAACTCCCGGTCGATTTGCAGCGATTCGCCCGGCCAATCGGCGATCTCGACAGTTCCACCACAAAGGTGGGCGGCTGCCAGAAAATAAGACGCGCTGGAAAGATCCGGCTCGATCCTGAAGTCAGGATTAAACGTCCTGAGCAGGCGATTTGTCATCGAAATGTAGCCGTATTCGTCGGGGGCGTCTTTGAGTGAAACACAACCCTCTGCTCCTGCCGCCCGCTCAATCAGGATCATGGCGCTCGCAAACTGCGTGCTCTGTTCCGTGGACATCGTGATTGGCTCGGGGGTAAGACCGTTGGCGCGTACCACGGCGGGCAGCCGGTCCTCGTTGGCTTGAATCTGCGCCCCCCACTGTCGGAGCGCCTGAAACAGATCCTTCATGGGCCGTTCATGCATCCGCTCATTCCCGTGAATGGTGTATTCGCCGTGACCCAGGCAGACAAGCGCGGTCAGGAATCGCGCGGCGGTGCCCGCATTGCCGACGTAAAGCTCCGCCTTCTTCGCGGGAATCCCGCCGCCGCGACCGACCACGGTGATGGTCCGATTGCATTCCTCCGTTGGATCGGGGTCGACCTGCACATTGAACCCGAGTTCCCAGAGCGAATCCACCATGACCTGCGTGTCGTTGGCCCACAACGCGCCGCGAAGGACGCACTTCTCCTTGGACAAAGCAGCCAGAATCAACGTGCGGTTGGTGATGCTCTTCGAGCCGGGCACGATGATCGTGCCCTTCGGCGGCTTCGCCAGCGGTTCGATCGGGTATGGATCGGGAAGCGGTTTCACGTCCGGAACCTCAACTCATCGCGGAAATGTTTGGCACGTTTGAGCATGGCGCAGAGTTCGACGGCATCGGCGTTCTCGACCGCGGCGCGGACCTTGCCGAGTTCCTCGATCAATTGGTCAAGGGCGCGCCCGATTTCCACGCGGTTCTCCAGGCAGATTTCCGTCCACATCTCGAACGGGCCGCCGGCGATGCGGGTGAAATCCTTGAAGCCAGGGCCGGCAAACTTCAACGCCTGTGCGTCGTCCGTGCACACGACATTGACGACCGCGGCGGCGACGACATGCGGCAGATGACTGATGCGGGCGGCGATTTCGTCGTGCTCCAGTGGCGCGAGCGTCTTCACCGAACAACCCAATGCCTTCCAGAAATCGTAAACGACCTTGAGCGCAGCCTGGTCGGTGTCCTCGCGTGAGGTGACGATGCAGGTGGCGTTTTCAAAAAGATCGCGTCGCGCCGCGTCGATGCCCGATTGCTCGGAACCAGCCATGGGATGGGAGCCGACAAAATGCGCTTTGCCCTGAAGCGCATCGGACAAGACGGCGACGATGGGGTATTTGACGCTGCCCACATCGGTCACGACGCAGCCATCGGGCAGGGCGGGACGTATCTGGTCCACCAGAGCGCGCATGACGCCGATGGGCGTCGCCAGCACAACCAGGTCGGCGTCGGTAACGGCCTTGACCAGATCATTCGTCGCCTCATCCGCGGCGCCGAGTTGATAGGCCTGATCCGCGGCGTCGGGCCGGCGCGCCCAAATGACGACGCGCCTGGCGATCTTGCGGTGTCGGGCTGCAAGGCCGATGGACCCCCCCAGGAGGCCGGGACCGAGGATGGAAAGTTTACGAAGCATCGAGGGTCGTTGTAACAGCAAACATTTCGTTTGGCAACACCACGGGATTCCGCTTATAGTGCGGCGGCATTTTGGAGTGCGTCAGTGGACCGGCGCTTTGGGGATAAAGCGCGGTGGCAAGTCACCGCATTTCAAGAGATCACAAGGAGATACTATGAGGGGGTTGGGGAACTTTCTCGCAAGGACGCTGGTCGCGGCCTGCGTTGTCGTATTGTTGAACTCGTGCTCCCATTTGTGCCCGACGTGTGACACGAGATTGTCCAAGCCGTCACCTGCGCCGGCGGTCGTGGCCGCGCCGACCCCTCGCGTGACGCGCCTGGGCGAACTGCGCGGCGTGTGGGTGAGCGACACGACAAAACTCGATTGGGACACGGCCACGGCCAGTCTGCAGCGGGCGGGATTCAATACCATCTTCGCCAATCTCGCCTCGGGTGGCGCGGCGTTTTACCCGAACAGCCGGGCGTTGCCGAGCATCGTGAATGATTCCCCCGATCCCATCGCGCGCGGCATCGATCTGGCACACCAGCGCGGGCTGGCGGTGCACGCCAAGCAAATCGTCACATTCATGTACAAGGCTCCGTCCGAGTTTCAGCGTCGATTGCTGGCCGCGAATCGCGTGATGCGCGGGCCGAACGGTCGTCCGGTTCTGCAATCGGGCTACACCTGGCTATGTCCATCGCAGGAGGCGAACCGCGAGTTGATTGCGTCGTCGGTGACGGAGATGGTGAAGAAGTATCCCGTTGACGGCGTGCAGTTCGATTACATCCGTTTTTGCGAACAGCCATCGTGTTTTTGCGAGAATTGCCGTCGTGAGTTCGAGCGCAGTATCGGCACGCATCTGAAGCATTGGCCGGAAGCCGTGTTGCAGGGAGCGTACGCGGCGAGATTCAACGACTGGCGGCAGCACGAAATCAATGATTGGATACAGGACCTCGCGGCGCGGGCGCGTCTGGCCCGGCCAAATCTCGCCGTCTCAGCGGCCGTGTTCTCGGATCTCAATCGTGCACGGGAGGAAAAGGCACAGGACTGGAAGCTGTGGCTCGACCGTGGATATGTGGATTATGTCTGCACGATGACCTACACGCCGGACTTGCGCGATTTTGAGTCCAAAGTTCGCCAGCAGCAGGCGTGGGCGTCGCAACGCAACAAGGTGGTCGTCGGCATCGGAAGCTGGAAGTTCGACCACATGAGCCAGTTATCGGCGCAGATTCAGGCAGCGCGGCAACTCGGCGTGCCCGGTTTTGTGCTCTTTTCGTACGATGACGCGGCGACGCGGAATTTCCTGCCGGATTTGGGCGTTTCCACGGCGAAGTTCTGAGCCGGACGGGCATTCCTGGCGTCGGAACAGCCATCCTTTTCCGCTTGCAAAGCCAGAGTCCAGGGTTACTATGGCTAGTCCTGCCACGAGTAGTCGAGGCAGTACTGAACCGTCCTGAAGGCCACGTGAGACGTGGTAAAGATTCGGGACATAAGAACACTAAACCTAAATCCAGTCGTCAGTCAGACGGGATGTTCTGCGCCGATCAAAATGTCGTGCGGTCGCAGGATGAAACAGCGGAGGATACATTGGCAAGCGTAACCGTAGAAGAGTTGTTAGCAGCCGGGGTTCATTTCGGACATCAGACCAAGCGGTGGAACCCCAAGATGAAGAAATACATTTTCGCCGCGCGAAACGGCATTCACGTCATCGACCTCAACAAGACCCTCACGCAGATTGAAGTCGCCTGCGGTTTTCTCCATGATACGGTTCTCAACGGTGGGTCGATTTTGTTTGTCGGCACCAAGAAACAGGCGCAACAGGAGATCAAGGACGTGCGCGACGCGCACCGGCATGCCGTACGTGGTGGATCGCTGGCTTGGCGGCACGCTCACGAACCTGCGTACGATCCGTAACAGCGTGAAGCGAATGCAGGAAATCGACCGCCTGCTCTCGTCGCCCGAAGGCGAGCATTTGCCCAAGAAGGAAGTGGCGTCCCTTCGGCGCGAGCAGAGCAAGCTGCACCGCAATCTCGACGGCATCGTGACCATGGAACGCATGCCCGCCGCGATGTTTGTGATCGACATCCAGCGCGAGGCCATCGCGATTCACGAAGCGCAGCGTCTGGACATTCCGATCATCGCGCTCGTGGACACCAATTGCGATCCTGACCAGGCCACGTATCCGATCGCCGGTAATGACGATGCGATTCGGGCCGTCAAGCTCATCACCACGGTGATTGCCAACACCGTCGCGGAGGCACAAGGCGAATTGAGTCGGAAGTATCCGCCCCCGCCTCCACCGGCGCCTGCGCCGGAAGCGGCTGCGGTTGCCGAGCCGCAAGTGGAACCGGCGGTGACGCCGGAGCAATCCCCCGTGTCGGCCTGACAGTTCACGAGGCCATTACACCCGATGACTACGACAGCAATGCAAATCGACTCCAAACTTGTTAAAACGCTCCGCGAAAAGACCAGCGCGGGCATGATGGACTGCAAACAGGCGTTACAGGAAGCCAAAGGCGACATTGTCGAGGCTGAGAAGATCCTTCGCAAGAAGGGCATCACGGTGGCCGGCAAGAAGGCCGGGCGCACGGCCAACGAAGGCTGCATCGCCAGCTACATTCACCACGGCAGCAAGCTCGGCGTGTTGGTCGAAGTAAACTGCGAGACCGATTTCGTCGCGCGCAACGACAGTTTCCGCGAATTCGTCAAGGACATCACCCAGCACATTGCGGCGGCCAGCCCGAGCTATGTGAAGCGCGAGGATGTCCCCGCGAATGTGATCGAAAGCGAGAAGGAGATCTATCGGGCGCAGGTGAAGGACAAGCCGCCGCAAGCCATGGACAAGATTGTGACCGGCAAGTTGGAGAAGTTTTACTCAACCGTCTGCCTGCTGGAGCAACCGTACGTGAAGAATCCCGAGATCACGATCAAGGACCATGTGACGGCGAAGGTCGCGCAACTGGGCGAGAACATCGTGATCCGGCGTTTCACCCGCTGGCAGGTGGGCGAGGAGATTCCCGGCGCATCCACGTAGAATCGCGAACTAATAATTGAAGCATTCGAGAGGCCGGTCACCCCGGCCTCTTTTTTTCAGATCCTGCCGCTACTTGAACTGCATCTTCATTGGCTTGCCGTTCACTTCGAAACTGGATTGCAGTTCAAATCCATCAGGTGTCCCCGTGTAGAGGAACGTCTTCCCACTGGACGGATCAGTGTGCGATTGCAGCGCGTCCGTTCCATTCTGCGCGACCGCAAGACCGGCCACGACCATCGCCCGGCTGACCGCCGCGCGTTGTGCCCTGTCCACGAATGCGTCATAAGCTTTATTTACACTCGCCAAAGGATTGGACGCCGTAAGCTCCGTCGAGTGCGTTCGCCATGTTTCCAACTCGTCTTCCGATGAGGGCGTTAATGCCTTCGCCAACTCTCGGTCCAAATCGACAACCTGCTTCATGTCCACGAGGAATAGATCTCGATTCATTATGGAAATGTCTGGGTCGGACAACCCGTATAATTCGGCGAGCTGTTTCTCCGCTTCGCCTGTGGGGAGCGATGACAGTTTTGTTACCAAGCGATCAAGGCTGTCGGCATCCTGCTCCATCGCGCGACTCGGAGCCTCCTGGTAGGCTGGATTATCGAATGCCGCGGCCAGTCGCGCGCCATTAGCATCGCGAAACAATCCGAGATTCTGCGTTACATAGGACGACGTAATACTTTGCACGGCGATGTCCACGAGGCAGCCGATGACCGCGGTTCGTGAAATCTGCTGACCGAGTTGTAATGCCGACACTGCATCGTCCGTCGCTCCAGTCACATCATTTGACCGGCAGTGCGCGGCGCTCCAAATTGCCGCCCGGGCAATGTTTCGTGCACCGTTAAGATCCGACAACTTTGGTGCGAACGTTTTTGGGTCGATGCCCCAATCACAATTCGTCACGCTAGATGCCTGGTGCATCAGATCGCAAATCGGGTGAATCTTCTCGCAAAGTTCCGCTTCGACTGACGCATCAACATTCGTCCGCCAATCACTTAGGATGAAGTTTTGCTCCTTCGACAGCGCATGGAAGAGATCAAATGCCTGTCGATAGATCGCCGCCGCGTTGGTCGACCCTGAATCATCTGTATGGCTTGCCATCTCGTCATTTGTCGAATCATCAAGAGGCTCGAATTCAGGTCCAACTTGTCGCACTTGCGATTTCGCCGATTCAATCTTCGCGGGGTGCTGGTCCGGAGGTGACGGCTCTTCGTGGAAGGCAAACCAACCGAGGAGAATGAAGAGGCAGAGAACGGCGAATCCACACAAAACGTAAAGCTTCATCTTCTTCGAAGGCTTGTTCATCGGCGGCGACTGCGGATTCGATAGTCACCCTTTGAGGGTGCGACAGAGTGTACAGAAGCAAGTTGACTCGAACAAGAGCGACGAAGGGCGTCACTTCACTCTCAACGCAGCTGTTCGCTGATAGAGTTTGGTTTTGAGAATACCGCAGTTTGGATTCTTGAAAGAAAAGCTTCCAAAACTCCTATGGTGAGTTCGATTCTCACACCCGCCTCCAATTTATCTCCTGCGATTCCAAGGAGTTGCAGGAGATTTATTTTTCGGCACTGAATTGCGATAGCGGCAGTGGATACCACACGTGGATACCACTAGATTTTCATTAGCCGCGCTTTGCTCGCGTGGGCTCTGAATGTCAGCAGCAGCGGACTCAGACGCTCCCGAGAGGTTCTGCCTGCGAAGAAGGAGAAGCTGTGTCTGCAAGTAGCTTGAATTGCAATGCGCGGATGCCCGAGCAGGATCGGAGACAGCAGTCCAGCGCGCTACGGGACCATCCGCAAACGGTAGTAGCGGGCGGCAGGGGCCTGTTGGGCCTTTGGATCTGGTCGCGTAGGATGCTGGTTTCGCTCGAGCAGCTAATCGATTCTGCGTAGCAGGTCTTCGTTGACGCTGCCCGTGATATCGGCCAGCATTCGTCTCCAAGGCATGCGATGTTCCTCGGGGTAATGCTAGCCGAGGATATTCAGCGAGGACGAGTTTTTGGCCGCACGGGGTACTCAGGATGCGCGCTCCAGCACGACGACGGACCGCGGCGCGACCTCGTAGTTCAGCCCATCGACAGCTTGCGTTGCCAAATCCTGGCGGCTGGTGTCCACGACACAGTTCCAGTTGCCAAGCTGCTGAATTTGGAATCGCACCGGCTCCCAGAAGGCGTTGATCATAACGTACAGGTCGCTCGCGCCGCGCAAACAATAAGCCACACAACACGAACTAAAGTCCACCGGGCCAGTCGCGCCGCGCCAACTCACCGCCTCGCGCCAGAACCGGCCGCGCGCGATGTCCGGGTGTGCTTTGCGGAACGCGATCATCCGCTGGAAAAACTGAAAGATGTCCCGGTTCTTCTCCAGCTTCGACCAATCGAGCCACGTCGTCTCGTTGTCTTGATTGTAGGGGTTATTGTTGCCGCCTTGCGTGTTCAGAAACTCGTCGCCCGCGCAGAACATCGGCGTGCCGTTCGATAACATCAGCAGACAGAAGAAGTTTTTCACCTGTCGCCGGCGCAGCGCGAGCACCTCGACCGGCGTCCTCCCATCACCTTCCCAACCGCAGTTCCAACTCACATTGTGGTCTGTGCCATCCGTGTTGTTGTGCCCGTTCGCCACGTTGTGTTTGTGGTTGTAGGCGACCAGATCGTAAAGACAAAAACCATCGTGCGCGGTGATAAAGTTGACGCTCTGATACGGCCGGTACACATCCCCGGTCCGTCGGGAAACAAGTCATCGCTGCCGTACAACCTTTGCATCAACGCGCCGACCTTGCCGGCATCGCCACGGACAAACGCGCGCACATCATCGCGATACCGGCCGTTCCACTGTCCCCACAGCCAGCCCGGAAATCTTTTCCCCAGCAAATTCACGCCGATGTCCCACGCCTCGGCCACTATTCGGAGATTGCGCGAAATCGCCAGCGCGGTGATTTCACTGATCAGCGCGGCATCTTCCGTCTGCACTTGGCCGTGCGCATCGCGCGCCATTGCCGAGGCCAAATCAAAACGAAACCCGTCCACGCCGAGATTCGCCCAATGCCGCAGGCTCTCCAGAATCAGCAAGCGCGCGGCGTCGCGGCCGCACCGCAGCGTGTTCCCGCAACCGCTGTCGTTGCAGTATTGTCCATCCGGCCGATGCAGGTAGTAACTGCTGTTGTCAATCCCGCGCCACGAATAGGTCGGGCCGGTCCGGTCGCCCTCGCACGTGTGGTTGTACACCACGTCGAGCCACACCTCGATTCCCGCCGCATGAAAGGCGCGGACCATCTCGCGAAACTCCGCCACCGCATCGCGTACCGCGTACCCCTGATGCGGCGCGAAAAAATTCAGCGTCATGTAGCCCCAATAATTGCCCTCCTGCGGATCAAACTGATGGACCGGTAACAATTCCACCACCGTTACGCCGAGTTCCTTCAGATATGGAATCTTTTCGATCAAGCCAAGAAAGGTCCCGCGTCTTTCTGTCGTTACGCCGGAGTTCACACTGGCCGTGAAACCCTTGACGTGTAACTCATAAATGACAATCTCGTGCCACAGATGCCGGGGCTGCGCGAACTTGCTAGTGGCTGGCTTCTTCACCGGCAACACACCAAGCGGCGCGCGCCCATCGTTCGCGCCCGGCTTCATCGCGGCGGCACGCGAAAAATCCGGCGGAAAGAATACCTGCTCGGCAAAGGGGTCCAGCAACACCTTCTGTGCGTCGAACTGGTGCATGGCCTCGGTCGGGCCTTCGATCCGATAGGCGTAGTATCGCGCACCCGGCGCGTCTGACTGCGGCACGAAGCAATGCCAGATGCGTCCCGTCTTGTTCTGGAGAGGATCGAGCCGAAGCGAGATTAGGGGCTTAACAAGATTGTTCTGGTCATACAAGAGCAACACCATGCCGGTGGCGTGCCGGGAGTACAAGGCGAAGTTCCACCCATCCCCCTCCCACGTCACTCCTGGCGGTCTCGGGCTGCCTTCCTGTGTTGCTGATTGCATCCTACGCGGGTTCGGCGTCCTTGATGACGTGCGCGACCAATACATTCGGGGCCGGATCCATCTCGATGCCCGGCTATCCGACGCGCTGGCACGACGATGAGCTTTCCGTCGAGAACCACACCGAGATAATTCGCGGCCAATCCGCTTTCGATGGCCGCACCGGCATTGCGCATCTCATCGACCGTGAGCCGCAATTTGAAGCGCAGCGGGTTGTCGTCGACCCGATGAACCGTCACCGTGTACTCGAGTTGGGGGTTGTGCATAAACTGTTTCCTCCTGGGTTAAACTGGGCACGGTTTCGCGTTCCAAATCTCTTTGGCGTACTCGGCAATGGTGCGGTCGCTGGAGAACTTGCCGGAAGAGGCGATGTTCAGAATCGCTTTGCACGTCCAGGCTTGTTGGTCGGTGTACAACTCGCCCAACTGTCGATGCGCTTGAGCGTAGCTCGCGAGGTCGGCCAAGTGCCGGTAGTGGTCGCCGTATGTCAGCAACGTATCGAGGATGGGCGCAAAGATACCGGGTTCGTTTCGGCTGAAATGATTGCTGGCAATCAAGTCAAGCGCGGCGCGCGTTTCCGCTTCATGGTCGTAATGCCAACGGGGGTCGTACCAACCGCGGCTGCTCTCGACCTGTTCGGCGGTCAAACCGAATAAGAAGAAGTTTTCCTCGCCAGCGGCTTCCGCCATCTCGATGGTCGCGCCGTCGCGTGTGCCGATGGTCAGTGCGCCGTTCATCATGAATTTCATGTTGCTCGTGCCGCTGGCTTCGTAGCCGGCGGTTGAGATTTGTTCGGAGACATCGCTGGCCGGAATCAGATACTCTGCGACCGAGACGCGGTAGTCCGGCACGAACACGACCTTCAACCGGCCTTTGGTGCTCGGATCGCTGTCGAGCGTGCCGGCGAGATTGTTGATGAACTTGATGACGAGCTTGGCGAAGTGGTACGCGGGCGCGGCCTTGCCGCCGAAGAAGAACGTGCGCGGCGGCACGTCGAGATGCGGGTTCTCGCGCAGACGATTGTAGAGCACGACGATGTGCAGCGCGTTCAACAGTTGCCGTTTGTATTCGTGGATGCGCTTGATCTGCGTGTCGAACATCGTGTCGGGATCAGTTCCGGGCATTCCCAGCCACTCGATGAACCGGGTCTTCGCCTCGCGTTTGGCTTTGCGGACGGCGGCGCAAAACGACGGGTCGTCGGCGAGCGGTTTCAATTTCGCCAACTGCGCCAGGTCGGTGATCCAGTCATCGCCGATTGCTTCGGTTATGACTGCCGCCAGTGACGGGTTGGCCAGCAGCAGCCAGCGGCGCGGGGTGACGCCATTGGTCTTGTTGTTGAAGCGTTCCGGGAACATGGCCGCGAAATCCGGCACGACTCGCTGCTTGAGTAACTCCGAATGCAACGCGGCGACGCCGTTGGTGCTGTGCGTGCCGACGATGGCCAGATGCGCCATGCGGACTTGCCGGGGCGCGCCTTCCTCGATGAGGCTGACGCGCGCGACGCAGTCGGCATCGCCGGGACACCGGGCGCGAACATCGTTCAGGAAACGGCGATTGATTTCGTAGATGATTTCCAGATGGCGCGGCAGCAAATCCTGAAACCACGCCACCGGCCATTTTTCCAGCGCCTCCGGCAACAGCGTGTGATTGGTGTACGCCAGCGCGCGTTGAGTGAGAGTCCACGCGTCGTCCCAATTCAGCTTCGCTTCGTCCAACAGCAGCCGCATCAACTCCGGTACGGCCAGCGTCGGATGCGTGTCGTTGAGCTGAATGGCGACCTTGTCGGCCAGCATCCGCCAGTCATTGCCGGCGGCGCGAAAACGACGGACGAGATCGGCGAGCGAGCAGGCGACGAGAAAATACTCTTGGAGGAATCGCAGACCTTTCCCTTCCGTCGTGTGATCGTCGGGATACAACACGCGCGTGAATGTTTCCGCGGTGAGCGTTTCGGCCAGCGCACCAACGAAATCGCCGCTGCTGAATTGGGCGAAGTCGAATGAGTTCGGCGCTTTGGCTGCCCACAGTCGCAACGTGTTGATGGTCCGGCCACCGTAGCCGACCACCGGCCGGTCATACGGAATGCCGATCAGCGATGACGGGCGTCCTTCAACGATATGCAGCGCGCCGCCGCGAATTTCGAAGGAACAGTTCAACTTCACCTCGACGGCTTCGTTGGGCCGCGGCACTTCCCATGGACTGGGCCGAGCCAACCAGTGATCCGGTTGCTCGACTTGCCAGCCGTTCTGGATCGTCTGCCGGAAAATCCCGTACTCGTAGCGCAACCCATAACCCATACCGGGAATGGCGAGCGTTGCCATCGAGTCGAGGAAACACGCCGCGAGCCGGCCCAGTCCGCCGTTGCCGAGGCCGGCATCCGGTTCTTGTTCGATGACTTCCAGAGGGTCGATCTTGTGGTGCTTGCAGAATTCGCCCCAGACCGGGTTAAGAAGCAAGTTCGTGATGTTGTTCGCTAAGGTGCGACCGAGGAGAAACTCCATCGAGAGGTAATAGACCCGCTTGGCATTGCGCCGCCGGTAAGTCTCTTCGGTCTTGAGCCATCGTTGTGAAAGCACGTCGCGCACGGAACGGGCGCTGGCCTCGTACTTGTCGCGCGCGGTGGCTTTGGCATCCGGGATGACTTGATCGAAAGTCAAATGCCGTTCATAAAATGCGTTGGCGTCACCGGACAATCTTGACCGGCCCGCAGTTGTAACGTTTGAGGAGGTCATCTTTGTTCATGAGTTTGCTTCCTCAGATCCGCTCCTTTTGGCGCTGGAGAATTATCACAGGGCCAATCACACCGATGACAAGGGCGACCGAAATGAAGATCGCCCGACCCAAAGCCTGCACGCCGACGGAAAGTTGTACAGGGTCCGGCGTGTGCGCCGCCGCGAACGTCAGGAGCGAGTACAGCCCGGCGATTGCGAAGTAGCCCGGAACCATCGGCAAAGCAGCCATGACTGCGGCGAACACGGACGGCCAACGAAGCCGTTCGGCGATGAAACCGACCACCAATGTGCTGCAGAGCACCGCGATCAGCGAGGCACTAATCAGGTCGAGACCGCCGCGAGTTAGCAGGGCGCGGACGAGGCGACCCGTCAGCCCGCCCAGAGCGCACAATGCGATCAGCGGCAGATCGCCGTTGTTAAGGCACGCGAGAGCGCCGGCCGCGAGCGCACCGGCGACCGAAACCAACAAAATGTCCCACGCCCCCGGCAGCGAGAACGGTGAATTGATTCGCATCGGCAAAATGGAAGCTGTCAGTCCCACTCCGAGGCACAGCGCGACAGTAACAGCGAGCGCGAAGCCGACTCGGGCAATGCCAATGGTCACGTGATTGCGGACGACGTCGATCCCGCCGTTGATTATCGGCACGCCGGGCACCAGAAAAAGAACCGGGCCAACCAGAGCAATCGCAGGCGTTGCCGTTTGCATGAGGCGAGCGAGTAACGCTGCCAAAAAACTCCCGGCGAGAGCGATGGCAAAGAGCGTCAGGTGAATATTGAATTTCCAGGCGGCAAGTGGACGACGAATCGCGAAAATAAACGCCCCCGCCACGAAGCTGCACAACCAGCTTGCCGGATCTCCCCCGTTGACGATGCAGAAACCCACGCCGGCGCAACCCGCCGCGAGCGCTTGGAGAGCAACTCGATGGATGTGCGGAGCGTCGCGAATCGCGCACAAGGTTTGTTCGAGTTCCTTGGCGCTGGGCTGTGAATGAGGAAGGTCCCGGAGTAGTTTACTCACGCGCGTCACTCCCAAAAGGTTGAGACCGGCGACCCCGCGAGCCGAGTCGATACGAGTCCGGAACCCCTCGCTGTCGTTGACGGTGATCAGCAGCGCGTCGTAACTCACAAGCGTCTCGACTTTGCAGCCCAAATACCGGGCCAGACACGTGATCGAGTCCTGGATGCGCTGGGCCGTTGCCCCAAAGCTGAACAAGATCCGTCCCAACAGAAGACACAGGTGGACCGCATCTGTGGTTTCAATCGCCTCTCTGTGCTGCACAGTTGTCATTGTCTATGCCGGGCCGGCGGCTTTCACCTCCGTACTGGCCCCGGCTTCGTAGGTCTTAAAGTTCTCCCTGAAAAGGCCGGCAAGTTTCTTCGCGGTGGCGTCGTAGGAGGTCTGGTCGGCCCACGCGTTGCGCGGAACGAGGATCTCCGCCGGCACGTTGGGGCATTCGGTCACAACATCAAAACCGAACACGGGGTCGCGTTGGGTTTTCGCTTTCGCCAACGCGCCGCTGTGGATGGCGTCGATGATGGCGCGGGTGTATTTGAGCTTGATGCGCTTGCCGGTGCCGTACGCGCCGCCGCCCCAGCCGGTGTTGACCAGCCAGACGCGAGCGTTGTGCTTGCTTCATCTTCGCCGCCAGCAGTTCGGCGTACTTGCTCGGATGCCAGACGAGGAACGGGCCGCCGAAACATGGCGAGAACGTCGCCTGCGGTTCGGTCACGCCCATTTCCGTGCCGGCGACTTTCGCGGTGTAGCCGCTGATGAAATGATACATCGCCTGCGCCGGCGACAGCGAGCTGACCGGCGGCAACACGCCGAATGCGTCGCAGGTCAGGAAGATCACGTCCGTCGGATGGCCGGCGACGCACGGGATCTTCGCGTTGGGGATGAATTCGATCGGATATGCGCCGCGCGTGTTTTCGGTGATGCGGGTGTCGTCGAAGTCCACGGTGCGGTCTTCCTCGAGCACGACGTTCTCGAGCACCGCGCCGAAGCGCAGCGCCTGGAAAATCTCCGGCTCGCTTTCGGGCGTGAGGTCGATGGCCTTGGCGTAGCAGCCGCCTTCGATGTTGAAGATGCCGTCGTCGCTCCAGCAGTGCTCGTCGTCGCCGATGAGCTGTCGTTTCGGGTCGGCCGACAGCGTCGTCTTGCCGGTGCCCGACAGGCCGAACAGCAACGAGGAGCGGCCGGTCTGCTTGTCGGCCGTCGCCGAGCAGTGCATCGAGAGCACGCCGCGTTTGGGCATCAGGTAGTTCATGACGGTGAACACGCCCTTCTTCATTTCGCCGGCGTACTCGCGTGCCGAGGATGACCAATTCGCCTGTCCTCGAAGCTGAGGTCGATGCTCGTCGTCGAACGTCATGCCGGCGTGTCAGGCGGTTGGCCGGGAACTCGCCGGCGTTGTAGATCGACGAAGTCCGGCTTGCCGAACGATCGCGAGCTGTCGCGCGTCGGGCGGATCAGCATGGTGTGCATGAACAGCGCGTGATAGGGCGCGCGCGCAGATCACGCGGACCTTCGACGCGATACTTCGGGTCCCAGCCGGCAAAGCCGTCGAAGCAGTAAAGCCGGTCGCGGGTGTTGAGGTAGTCGATGCGCGCGTTCGCGGTTGATCGCGAAGCGTCCGCGCGTCGAGCGGGATGTTCACCTTGCCCCACCAGATGTCTTTCTCGGAATCGGGATGTCTGACGACGCGCTTGTCCTTGGGCGAGCGGCCGGTTTTCGCACCGGAGTAAGCGACGAGCGCGCCGTTCTCGGCAATGCTGGCATCTTTCTCGTACCGGATCGCGTGTTCATAGAGCGAACTCGGCGGGAAGTTGCGGTGGACCTCCGCCACAGTGAGTTCGTGGTCTTTCAGATTGAACGGAGTCATACGTGATCAGCTTCCTTTCCTTTTTTGATTTGTTATCAATCAACTAACGGCAATCAGGGAAACGGGCTCGTTGCGCTCATTGCGAGCAATGCCAGCGTGTGGGTCGAGCTTGGACTTGCCATCCACCATGAACAGGTAGTGGTGATGACCGTGATGCAGTTCCAAGCTGATTGCCCAGCGGCCACCGGGATCCCGGTGCATTGGGCTCGCTGTCGGATCCCAGCCGTTGAAATCGCCCACGAGGCAGACATGCGACGCTCCCGGCGCATCGCAAAAGAAATCCACATGATGAATATTGCGTTTCGCAGAGTAGCGGACTGCAGGTCCTGCCTGGCGATATCTACATATGGTTTCGAGCGTCGAGTTCATCGTTGTTGTCCTTCAGTGGGAACAAGTTCCTCGTTCATTCATCAAGTCGCCCACCCCCATTGCGCCGCGCGCAGCCTCAAGGATAGCGGCCCGAACTCGTTGAAAGTTGTGGCGCGCCCGGTGATCGTGCGCGGGAGGCGGTTCAACCTCAAAAAACATCCCCGCACACATGGCGCTGCACAGGAATACCGTTTGGTGGCCGGCATTCAGCCGCGCAAACCATCCGTCACAAACGTCGCCCCCACAGACATAACAATGTGATTTCATTACTAGGACTCCTCTCTGGGTTCATAGTTGGCCAAAAAAATGGTGGCCGAATACAATGCGGCCATTATGAGCATGAAACACATATGTTCCCTTCACTTTTGCCCGGCTCGGCGATGATGTTGCGCTCGGCGATGCTTGGAAAACGAATAGACAACGTATCCTCCCGCCAAGGCCACGATCAGCACCAACGAAACTGCACCCAGCTTTCGCAGGAAAATCACTACCTGTTCCAGTTGATTGTGGAACGTGAATCCCAAGGCGGCATACACGGCGGCGTAAACCACCGAGGTGAAAGCATCCACGAGCAGGAAGCGCAGCCGACCAACCTCCAACGCGCCGGGATGCATGGGAATGACCGTGCCGAACGGCAGGAATTTTGCCACTGTGAGCATCCGCGTGCCGTGCAGGATGGTTTTGGCGAGCGTTGCGCGCTCAAGCCGGACCTGCACCGAACGCAAATGGGGGAATACCCGGAAGACGCGCGCCTTGCCGCGGTGTCCCAGGAAAAACCAAATCGCGTCGGCTACGACACAGCCCGCAGCCGCCCAGCCGGTGGCGGCGAGCAGACTAAATTTCCCGCTCGCGGAGAGAGCGCCTGCCGCCATGAGCCACGGCGCTCCCGGCAACGGCAAGCCAAACTGTTCCGTGAAGGCGATCGCGAACAAAATCAAGCCGCCGTGTAAAATCAGGAATTGGCTGATTTGGTTCATAACTTCGAAGCTCCAATCCACTCGGCATCGGCTGGACTGATCCCGCGCTCGCTAAGCCAGGCGTCGCGGGTGGCGAATTTGTACAGATCGGCCAGCGTCGGCAGATTGAAACAGACTTCGTCGAAAATCGCGTCGGTCGCGCCGGTCAGCATCGCCATCAGACCAATGTGCACCAACTCCGTTGCACCCTCGCCCAGCACGTGCACGCCCACGAGTTTGCGGTCGGCGCGGCGGAAGAGCAGTTTGAGAAACCCATCGGTGTCGCCGATGATCCGGCCGCGGGCCGAGTCCTCGTACCGCGCACGTCCGACGACGTACTCGACGCCCTGTTTTTTTAACGACTCTTCGGTTTCGCCGGTCATGCTGATTTCCGGGATGGTATAAATGCCGGTCGGCAACAGCCGCGGAAATTCGCTGCCTATCGGCAATCCCAACGCATGTCGCACGGCGCGCCGCGCTTGTTCCATGCTCGTGGAAGCCAGCGCGGGAAAACCGATCACGTCGCCCGCCGCGTAGATGTGCGGCGCGCTCGTCCGGTAATGTTCGTCCACCGGAATCAGTCCGTGCTCGCCAATCGCCACGCCCGCCGCCGGGAAGTTCAGCCGCTCGGTGTTGCTCTTGCGGCCGGCCGCGACCAGCACCGCGTCCGTCCTTAACACGCCGCCCGAAGCCAGCTTCAGCGCGATGCGATCCCCAGGGTCGCCGGCCGCGCACTCCAGCACGCGTTCGTTGCGGTGGAACACGATGCCGTTGCGCTGCATCGCGTCGCTGAGGGCTTGCGACACTTCGCTGTCGAGAAATGGCAGCAGCACATCGCGCCCGTCAACGAGATGCACTTCCACGCCCAGCGCAGCAAACGTGCACGCGTACTCGCTGCCGATCACGCCGGTGCCAACGACCACCAGCGTCCTGGGCAGCCGGTCGAGATTCAAGATCGTGTCCGAGTCGTACACGTGCGACTGGCCGAACGGAAACAATGTCGGCCGGCGCGGCGACGAGCCGGTCGCGACCAGTATCTTCTCGCCACGAACCGTCGCATTGCCAACCGCGACCGTGTGCGAGTCGCGAAACACGCCGCTGCCGTAGTAGAAATCAATCTTCTGCGACGCGACGCGTTGGGCGATCATGGCGTTGAAGCCCGCCTTCACGTTCTGCTCGTGGCGAAGAAAATCCGCGACCGTCGCCTCGCGCCGCAACGACAAATCCACGCCGTACAGCTTGCGGGATTTCGCGCCGGAGAGCGCCAGCGCTGTCTCGCGAAGTGTTTTGCTCGGCATCGTGCCCGTGTTGACGCCCGCGCCACCGAGCGCCTTCTCGGCATTCACCAGCGCCACGCTGCGACCGAAGCTCGCGGCCTCCGCTGCGCCGATCAGCCCCGCCGGCCCGCCGCCGATCACCACCAAGTCGTATGAGTTCAGCAGGATCGGTTTCATCGCTCAGTAGGCTGCAATTGTTTGCGGGTGTTCCGCCGGAACGTACAGATGACCGTCCAATGGATGCGCGAGCTTCTGGTGGACATCTTCGGGCGTTGACTCAAATGCCGCGCATCCGGCCATCAACATCAGGACCAACCCCAACAGCGAGATCTTCGTTATTTGGATAGCGATCATAACTTCTCTGTCTGCGTCAGTTGCCATTGCATTTATTCGCGAGCGTCCATAGGAAGTGCACCCCGGCGACAAAACAGACGATTATAAAACTCCACAAAACGACCATCTCTCCATCCACACGGCGGATTGAGGGAGGAGGCAAAACGGTTGGCGGTGTCGCGCCAAGTTCTCTGGATTCAATTAGGGTTGGATTCATGGTTCGAATTGGATTGGGCGGCCCCCCAACCGCCGCCGAGGGATTTGTAGAGCTGCACGATGGTGAGCCGGCGCGCGGCTTCGATCCGCGACAAAGAATTTTCCGCAGGGTAGAGTTGTTGCTGGGCTTCGAGCACTTCGTAGTAGCTCGCCTTGCCTTCCTTGTAACGCGCCGTCGCCAAATCAACCGCCTCACGGCCGGCATCCGACCGCTTGGGTTTGCTCGCCGCGTTCGTCTTCGAATCGGCGATGCGAGATGAGCGCGTCGGATACTTCGTGGAAGGCGACGAGCGCGGTTTGTTGGTAGGCGAGCTTGGCTTGTTCAAACGCGGCTTTCACTTGCCGGTAATGCCCAGTCAACCGGCCGCCAGTGAATACGGGCCCGGCGGCGGTCGCGGCGGCGGACCAAATGTTCGCCTCGCTCTTCAACAGCTTGTCGAAGTCCATGCTCGTGCCGCCGTAAAACGTGGTCAGGCCGATGCGCGGGAAGAAGTCGCCGATGGCCACGCCAATTTCGGCGTTGGCAACACGGACTTGCTGCTCTGCCGCGCGAACATCCGGTCTCCGCTCCAGCAGACTCGAAGGCAGCCCGACCGGGATTTCCACCGGCATCTCTTGAGCGAGCAATGTCGAGGTACGAGCGACCGGCCCGGGGTTGCGTCCGAGCAATGTGTTGATTTCGTTTTCTTTCAGACCGATTTGCCGCTCAATTTCCGGGATCGTGGCGGTGACCGTCCGCAGTGCGAGTTCGGCGCGTGAAACCTCAAGCTTCGATGCCAAGCCGCCGGCATGTTGGTCGGCAGAACAGTTTCAGCGTTCGCTCGTAGGAGTCCCGGGTGCGCTGCGCGATGGCGAGTTGGTCGTCCAGTTCCAGCAACTCAAAGTAGGACGCCGCGACGCCGCTGACCACCGAGGTCATCACTGCGCGCCGGCCTTCTTGCGACGCCATGAAGTTCGCGCGCGCGGCTTCGTTCATGCGGCGGACGCGACCCCAGAGGTCGATTTCCCAAACGGCTTCAAAGCCGGCAAGGTAGCTGTCCGTCGTCGTCGGATGAGGGAAAAGCGTGGGTGTGCCGAGGTACATGTCGCGACCGCGCGCGGCTTCGCCGTCGTAATTGATTTGCGGCATGAATTGCGAGCGCGCTTGAGCCTGGAGCGCGCGCGCTTGGTCGATCCGAGTCAGGGTGATTCGAAGGTCGTAACTGTTCGTGAGTGCGACGCGGACCAAGTCCTGAAGTGCCGGGTCTTTGAATACGCCCCACCATGGGAGATCGGCAAACGAATTGGTCGAGACAACGGTTTCCTCGGTAGTGCCGCGAAAAGCGGCCGGCGTGTTGACGGTGGGACGCCGGTAGTTCGGGCCAACGGCGCACCCGGTCAGTGTCAGCCGACGCACCAGAACGATGAGAAGAAATTGAACGCATGGCGTGATCCTTACTTGATGAATTTCAGTTTGGCGCAGAAGACGTAGTAGAGCGTCGGCAACATCAGCAGCGTCATCACCGTGGCCAAAAGCAGGCCGACGATGTGCACCGCCGTCAACGGATGCCAAAGCGCGCCGCCGGTACAGAAACAGCGGAATCAGTCCGCCGACCGTCGCGAGAACCGTCACCAGGACTGGTCGCAAACGCGCTAGGCCAGCCTTGACGAGCGCCTGCTCCAGCGGCATGCCCTGCGCCCGCGCTTGCTCGATGTAATCGCTGAGGACGATGATATGACTGACCATGACGCCGACCAGACTCACCATCGCCAGCATCGCCATGAATCCCAGGGGCGAGCCGGTGATCCACAGCCCCAGCAACGCGCCGATCAGTGCCAGCGGCACAGTGAGCATGACCACCATGGATTTGATGACGGACCGGAATTGCAGCACCATCGTGAACGCGATCAGGGCGAGACGACACCTCCATGACCAACGCCATTTCCGCCTTGTTCTCACGTAACTCCTTATCCTCACCGGCAAACTTCATTTCATAGCCCGGGATCCAATTTGATCTTCGCCAAGGCCGGGGCGGGCGCGATCCAGTATCTCGGACGGCAACACGCCGAAAGGCGCATACGCTTTGACCGTGACCGTGCGAAGTTGGTTGTAGTGCGGAATCGTGACGAATTCCGGCTGGATGTTGAGCTTCGAGAAACTCTCGAACGGAACGCTCTTGCCGTTGGCGATCGGCACATACAGGCCGCGAATCTTTTCCGCCTCGCTGCGGTCTTCGATACGGCCGCGGATCAACACCGGGATCAGCCGGTCGCCTTCGCGCAGCTCCGTGACCTTCAAGCCGCTGAAGGACGCGAGCGTCGCCTTGCCGATTTGCTCGTTGTTCACGCCCAGCGAATTGGCGCGATCCTGATCGATGTCGATCTGGATGTTCGGCATGCGCAGGCCGAGATCGTCGAACACGTGATAGCCGCCCGCGTCGCGGAGCGCGGCTCTGGTTTCGTCGGCCAAGCCGCGGAGTTTATCGAGGTTCTCGCCGCTGAGGCGGATTTGGATCGGCTCTTTGACCGGCGGGCCTTGCTCGAGTTGCTTGACGATGCAACGCGCGCCGGGCACTTTCGCATCCAGCTCCTGGCGCAACTTGACGAGCAACGGTTTCACATCGTGCGTCGTCGCGCGTGTTGATGAGAATCTGCGCGAGATAGTTGGCCGGTGCCTTGCGGTTCGACGTTGTAGTAAAATCGCGGCGCAGTGCCGCCGGTAAAGATCGCGGCGCTGGTGACTTCCTCGTGGGTTTTGATGATGTTCACGGCTTTGTCCACCGTAGCCCGCAGGCTGGTCAGCGAATCGGTTGAAGGCGATTCGATATCCACCAACAACTGGTTGCGCTCTGCCGGCGGGAAGAACTGGCTACCCAGATGCGGCACGAGCAGCAGACTCGCCGCCAATATCGCATAGCCAATTCCCAGCACCAGAAACGGCCGCTTGAGCGAGCCTTCCAACGCGGCGCGGTAGCGCGGCAAGACAGCCATGAGTCCTTTGTCCACATACCGGAACAGGAAGAACGACCGGACCTCGCCGCCTTCATCGAAGCCTTTTTGGCCGCGCAGCACGTAGTAGCTGATCAGCGGCGTGAAGGTCATCGAGACCAACAACGCTGCCATCAGAGAAATGCTGACCACGGCCGGCATGCTCTTCATGAATTCGCCCTTGTCGCCGGTGAGCATCAGCAGCGGCAGGAAGGCGAAAATATTGATCAACGTGCCGAACACCATTGGATGCCGGAGGTGCAGCGGCCCAAGCCACGTCGCGCGCAACCGCGGCTCGCCCAGATGCAGCTCGCGGTTGATGCCGTCGGCGGCCACGACCGGCACGTCCACCAGCATTCCCAGCGCGATGATGAGCGCGGCGATGGAGATTTGTTGCAACGGAATATGCAGCATCTGCATGCCAACCAGCGTCATGGCGACCGTGAGTGGAATGGCCATCGCCAGCACCAGCGCCGAACGCCAATCCATCAGGAACAATCCCACAATGATCACGATCACCACCGCCTCGACGAAGCAGCGCACGAAGTGATGAATGCGATGCGCGACGGCGGTCGGCTGGTCGGAGAGCAACCGGAACTCGATGCCTTCCGGGCATGCGGGCTTTCATGGCGTTCGCCACCTTCCAGACATCCCTGTTGAAGTACCGGATGATTTTGCCGTCGCGCATTTCGACGGCGACCATCACGGCGCGCTGCGTGTCGAGCGGGCCGTTTTCACCGTCGCGCGCGAGCACGTCCACCTTGTACGGAATCGGCGATTCGTACATGCGGCGGACTTCGAAAACGTCCCGCAAATACACCGGCGCGCCTTGCCGGCTCATGCCGACGATCGTGCCGAGCATGTCGTTCTCGGTTTTGTATTCGCCGGAGAGTTGCACCGGGAAGTTGCGTCCCTCCGTGCGCAGCGTGCCGCCGGGAATCACCGCGTTGCGCGCGGCGATCGAGTCGCTGATGGTTTCCGGTGTCAGTCCGTAGCCGGCGAGATTCGCATCCGAGTACAAGAGATAGACCGCTTCCGTCACGATGGCAACCTTGGTAACTTTGCCGACGCTGTCCACTTGCTTCAGTTCGTCCTCGAAATCGCGCGCCAACAATTCGAGCGTCTTGTAACTGTACCGCGGCGGCGCAGACGCGCGGATTTGCGGCAACGGGTCTTCGTCGCCCATCAGCAAGATCGGCGGCGTGAAATCCGGGTGGAACAATTCACGGTCGCTGCCGGTCACCAGCCGCGTGAAATCCGCGATGAATTTCTCCAGGTCGGCCCGGCTCGCCGGCGTTTCCAAGTCAGCCAGAATGAACGCATGCCCCTGCGCCGTCCGCACCTGTTTGGCCAGGCTGGCCGCGCGAAGCGCCGTGTCGAACCGGCCGAGGAGCACTTCCCGGTAATTCTGATCGATGGATGGCGGAAAGAATACCGCCACGGCCGCGTGGTTCGTCGAGGTCGCTCCGGCGCGCAATTGCGCGAGCTGGTCGCGCAACAGATTCGCCCGCGCCACGCACTCGGCATCGCTGATCGACGGACTCGTGATGGCGAACAACATCGTAATCGTGTTGCCGAAATCGGTGTTCAGCCACGGCATGCGCGCGCCTTCGGGCAGCGGCACTTCCAGGAGTTTGGCGCGCAGCTTGTCCCACTCCTCGTCAATCGTGGCGTTGGGCGCGGGAAGCTGTTTGATCTTCAGCGTGGAGACGCCGGGGCGCGACTCGGTCTTGATCTCCTCGATGGATTTCAGTTCGCTGATCTTTCGTTCGAGCGGCTTGGAAACAAGTTCCTCCACTTTCGAAGCCGTCGCGCCCGGGAACACCGTGACGAGCATCGCCGTGCGTTGCGGAATCGTCGGGTCTTCCTGCTGGCCGAGCCGGGTGTACGCAATGCCGCCCCACACGAGCACGCCGATCAACGCCAGCCAACTCACTTCCCGGTGCTCGACGCAGTATTGCGCGAGACCGCCAGACTTCTTTTCGTTTTGATTTGGATGTGACATCGAACTGTCTCCTTAGTTACCGGCGATGATGATTGGCGCGCCGTCGTACAGAAACGCCGCGCCCGAGGTCGCGATCCGTTCGCCGACGCGCAAGCCTTCGGTAATGAGAATGGAACTATTCAGAATGTCGCCAGTCTTCACGAGGCGCTTCACGGCTTTACCGTCTTGCACGACGAACACGCCCAACTGCGTGCCGGGAGCAAAAGTCACTAGTGCTGAGAGCGGAACGACCACAGCGTCCGGTTTCACACCGGCGGCGTCGCTGACGTGAATGCGCGCCGTCATGCCGGAGCGGAGCAGTCCGTCCGGGTTCGGCACTTTGATCACGACGCGGAACAACCGGCCTTCGCCGCCTGCCGCCACGCCGACTTCCGACACCCGGCCTTTGAACGGCGGCATTCCTTCCAGCGCCGACATCTCGACATCAGTCTCCTGACCGGGCGTCAGCTTTCCGATCAACCGATCCGGCAATCCCAATTCGACGGACATCAGACTCGTATCCGCAAAGCGCAGCACGCGCTGGCCGGGTTGGACCGTGACGCCGCGATTGATATAGCGCGCCAGAATTACTCCATTCTTGTCCGCCACCAATCGCGAATCGCGAAGATTCTGCTCCGCCTGATCCAACGCGGCCTGCGCCGTACGCCAGTCCGCTTCCGTGACGTCGAGTTCCTGCTGCGAAATCGCGTCTTGGACGCGCAGTTTCCGGAAACGCTCGAGAGTCTTGCCGGCCAATTCCGCTTTCGCGCGCGCCGTATCCAACGCATTCTTGAAATCCGATTGCTTCAACTCGGCCAGCACCGTACCGGCCGTGACCGGCGTGCCTTCGTCCCAATCGGTGTTCGCCGCCGGGCCGATGGTGACCACGATCCCCCCCACTTTGAAGTTGAGATCGGTCTCGTGGTCGAACTTGACGCTCGCCAGGTACGACGCCTCGCCGTCGGACCGGACATTGTCCACCGACTGGACGACTTTGGTGTGCACGAGGCTCTTCTCGGGTGCTTTGGCCGGTTCCTTGTCGCAGCCGGCCAGCAATAGTGCCGAGCAAACCAACGCGGTGATTATTTCAATTCGTGAGGTTGTGTTCATATTAATATCCTTGGGGGCGCTGGGCGCGGGTGAGGTTAGGCGGGAGTTTTAGGCAGGGCCGCAAGGTGGGTAAAACTAGTGCGGTTAGGAGAAGCGCGCCCAGCGCCCCTTGATTGCTTTAGTTCAACGACTGTTGAGAAAATCGGTATTTTGGCTTCTTCGGCGATACGGCTCAGGCATTGATAGGCTGGGGAGGATTCCTTTTGAGCCTTGGCGATTCCATGAAGCTGCACAACCAGTGCCGCTCCGCCACGCCGCAACGCATCAGCGCAGCGCCGAATAAAGGTTTCCACTTCGGGCGTCACTGCGTTCGCGCCGTTGATCGTCACGAGCAAGAACGGCGAGCGCATCGCTTCGCGCGCGACAATTTCTGCCGGTTGCGGAAATCGCGTCACCGTTAGCTTCCACGGAAGCGGGTGCACGGCGTAGCGCGGTCCGAGGTGAGCGAGGAGGCGATCGCAAAGATTCTCGCCGGCTTCGCGACCGTCCTCTTCGTCGAAGAGTATCGGGATTTCCAGAGCGGTCGGGGAGAACCAGCGCACCGACTGCCGCCCGGTGTGCCTCGATTCGGCAATATGGGCCAGTCGCGAATCGGAGAATGAGATTAGCCTGTTCATGATTCCTTTCGGGTTGCCTCCAATTTGGAGAGAATTGTTTCTTTGGTGGCCGTGCCGATAATCTTGGCGCGGACATTGCCGGAAACGAAATAGAGAAGCATCGGAATTGATTGCACGTCGTACCACAAACTTAGATCGAGATTTGTGTCCGCGTTCACTCGCACGACCTTCAGTTTACCGGAACACTCGGACGCGATTTCGTCCAGTACCGGCGAAAGGATTGCGCAAGGGCGACTCCAAGAGGTCAGAAACGCGACCAAGACCGGCTGCTTGGAATTGAGTACTTCTGAATCGAAATTCCCGTTGTCTATCTGTACTGGCTTTGTGTTGTTTTCGCTTGTGTTCATGTTCTCGACTCGTGTCTTAACTTCGCTGCCTGCTATTTGCAGTGGCTGTGCCAGCGATTCGCAAAAGCTCGAACACGCTAAGAATCAGTGACTTACAAAAAGCGCGTCCGGTGAGCGTCCGGTTCGATAAATTGGACGTCCAAAAACTTGTCCGGATTGCGGTGGACGTTTCCTCCTGTATTTGCGAACATTGGCTCGGCGTGGAATCTCTGAGTGACAGTCGGGTTGATGCGAATCGTCGCCGTACGAATGTTGGTTGGGATCGGCGAAGCTCAGTCGCTTGACGAGATATTCAAGCTACTCGTCTCCGACGGCGGGGAACGCCCGAATATCGTGTGCGTCCAAGCCTGGCTGATTGAGAAAGGCGATCTCTGCGCCACGTGTCCGTCCCGGTCCGTCTGTCCTGACCAATCCCGCTGCCTGCATTTGGTGCCGCCAAAGGACGCTCGCTCTCGGACCGGCAAGAAGCCGGCCGGCTTTCGAAAATCTCGACGCGCGCATCCCGTTGGGCGTCGGGCCGATTGGAAAATCTGTCCTGGCCGGTCAGGAGAAGGTTCTTCTGGATACCGAGAATCATCCTGGCCTGGACTGGTTGCGCGACGAAGCGATCCGCGGATACCGGGTCGTGCCGATTTGGTTCAAAGGCGAACCGTTGGGCGCGACCGTGGCCTTCACGCGCGAAGAACGGCCCGAGGAAATCGGCCCGTGGGGACGCATCTTTGCCAACCAGTTGGGTGCGGCCATCGCCCACGCGCGAGCGTTCGACGAGATTAAGAATCTCAAAGCACAACTTGAACTTCAGAACGCGTACTTGCAGGAAGCCGTCGTCGAAGCCAAAGCCTTTGGCGACCTGGTCGGACAAAGCGCCCCGCTCCGTCACATCGTCAGCCAGATTGATGTGGTCGCGCCCACGGAAGCTTCCGTGCTGATTCTCGGCGAGACCGGCACCGGCAAGGAACTGGTCGCCCACGAGATTCACCGGCGCAGCCAGCGCAAAGACGGGCCGATGGTTCGGGTCAACTGCGCTTCGATTCCGCGCGAACTTTTCGAGAGCGAATTCTTCGGCCATGTGAGGGGCTCGTTTACCGGGGCCGTGAAGGACCGGGCCGGTCGTTTCGAAACCGCTGAAGGCGGTACGATCTTCTTGGACGAAGTCGGCGAAATCCCGCTCGACGTTCAGAACAAACTCCTGCGCGTGCTTCAGGAAAAACGCTACGAACGCGTCGGCGACGACCGCACGCGGCGGGCCAACGTGCGCATCGTCGCAGCCACGAATCGCGATCTGAAACAAACCGTAGCCGCCGGCAAGTTCCGCGAAGATCTGTATTACCGGTTGAATGTTTTCCCGATCAACGTCCCACCGCTTCGGGAACGTCTCGACGACATCCCGTCGCTGACGAAACATTTTGTCGATCTCTCCACGCGCGACTTGAAATGCGCCAAACCGCGTCTGACCCGGGCGGGGATCACGACACTGCAAAACTACGACTGGCCTGGAAATGTTCGCGAGTTACGCAACGTGATCGAGCGCGCCGTGATTCTGGCTCGCGGCGGGGCGCTGGATTTTGACCCGCCGGTGGCAAACCAACACAAGATTCCGACTCCGGTTCGAATCGAATCACCACCCGGTGACACTGACGCGCCAAAATTCCTTACCGAAGCCGAGATGCAGCGCCGTGAGCGCGACAACCTCTTGAGCGTTCTCCAAGAAGCCAACTGGAAGATCAAAGGCGCAGATGGCGCGGCTGAACTCCTCGGCGTCAAGCCCACCACCTTGCTGGCTCGTATGAAGAAATGGGGACTCAAGAAGCCGGCGGTTGAGACTTCTTAATTCGTATCCAAGCTCCGGCGTGTGGAGCACGTCCGGACCTTGACCAGCGCTTCACTTCTCATTCCATAAACTCCAGCCCACCGGCCCTGTCCCTAACAGGACCAAGTTTTTGTACGTTCAAGTTTTGGTCCACCCAGTGCTCGCTGCGTTTTTTCCGTTAGCTGCTTGTCTTCAAGCAGTTCCGAAAGCGTTCGCTGGCTGGCACGCGGACTGAGTATGTAGCGGTTGAAGTTGAAATGAAGTCGAGAAAGTGAACGGAACAGAAAGCAATGAGCGCGGCGAAACAAATGAAACTGGCGAGCACCTCCCGAGGAAGAGTGCTGCTGCATTTGGTCGCGCTTACGCGAGATCGACGGGTGCGCTGGCACTTGGCGGGCGTCGTTCGCGAATTACACAAGGGAGGCCGGTAATCATGATGACGCTTCTTTTTTTAGCGGGATTTCTGTTGGCGGTGGTGTTGTCGACAAGCCCTGACCAGAGATGAGCGATGGGAATGGCCCCACAAATTGCGCTCTTTCTGGCGTCGGTATCGGTAGTCGCCTTGGTGGCAGTGCTGGTCCCGGCATTACTTGGACTGCGCAAACAATTCGCGAATGCGGCGCGCGAGTTGGCCGAATTAAAAACGGACGTGAAGCTGCTCGTGCAGGATTCGCGCACGATGGTGCAGAACGTCAACAAGCTCACCACGCAGGCCCAGCAGCAGATCGACGAGGTGGATCAATCGCTCCGAGTCCTCCGCGGTTGGTTGGATCGGGCCGACCGGTTGGTGCATCAGGCCGGCGACCTCATCGAAGGCCCGATCTTTACCGGCGCGCGGATTCTGGATGGACTTGGAACGCTGTTACGGCCGTGGCTCACAAGGGATGGTGAAACCTCGCGCAGGAATCCGTCAACGGCCTCCTAAGATGAAAATGAACGAGAACGCAGAAAACAATGAGCGCGGCCAAACAACTGAGACTGGCGAGCACATCCGGTGGGAGAATGTTGCTCCATCTTATGGCCCTAGCTCAGGATCACCGGTTGCGTTGGCACTTGGGTGGCGTCGCCCACGAACTGCGTGTTTCCAAACGCTAAAGGATCCAATGATGAGTATTAAACGAATCGCCATTAATGTTTCTGTGAAAACCCTTGTGGTCGTCGCCGGAATGCTGGCGCTGCCGGCATTCGCGGAGGTTGAAGTCACCAATTCCGTCCCCCGGGAGTGGGCCTTTTCCGCGCGGTGGGATAACGACTGCTTCGGCGGCTCGGACCGCTACTACACGGATGGTGTTGCGCTTTCGCTGACTCAAACCGGCCCCAATTGGCTCGACCCGCTGGCCGATTGGCTGCCCTGGGGGCAGGGACGCCGCACGGTCGGGTATGACTTCTCCCAGCTCATGTTCACTCCGGATAACTTGAGCCTGCACAACCCGGATCCGAAGGACCGGCCGTATGCTGGGATTCTTGCCCTCGGACTTTCGCTTCACGTGGAGCAGGGCAATTCCTACAACGGTTTGAGGTTCGTCACGGGTGTCATTGGCCCAGACTCACTCGCCGACAAAACACAGGCTGAGGTGCATCGTCACGCAGGCAGTACCATACCACAAGGCTGGGACCAGCAGTTGAAGAATGAGCCGATCATGGACCTTTACTATGAGTATCGCCACAAGTTCCAGCTCGCTGGCGAACGTGTCCGCTGGTCGGTGGAAGGGTTGCCGTTTGCGGGAGCGTGGTTGGGCAACATGCTGACTCAGGCGGCGATCGGTGGCCTGGTGCGTGCGGGCTACAACATGCCCGATGACTTCGGCCCAACACTGGTACGCGGCATGGGCGAGATGCCGCCGCCCCGTCGAAGTGAGAAGCCAAAATCCGATGCTGACTGGGGCTTTTCCGTTTACGGCGGTGCCGTGGCTAATCTGGTCTTGCGGGATATCACCCTCGATGGGAACACATTCGAGGACAGTCGCAGTGTGGACAAGAAGTGGTTTGTCCCCGCGGAAGGAGTCGGCTTCTGCGTCGGTAACCGGCGTTTCCAAACTTCGTTCACGTACGTCTTTTGGGGCAAGGAGTTCGACGGTCAGCCGGATAAGGCCACACAGTATGGAGCGATCACCGCGAGCTATTTGTTCTAGGCACATGACCTTGCCCCAAAAAACCTGCGCTCTGAACGATGGGACACCGGTCGTGTTGCGTCCGCTTCGCAGCGATGACGCATCCAAGTTGGAGACCGGCTTTCACCAACTTTCGCCAGAATCGCGCTACTGTCGTTTTCTGACATACAAGATCGGTCTGTCGCCATCTGAGCTGAAATACTTCACGCACTGCGACGGTGCGAACCACTTGACCCTGGGAGCGTTTCTGACAGATGCCAAAGGCGGCGAACCGGAACTTGTCGCCGTCGGGCGCTACGTGCGCGACACGGAAAACTTCGCCCGCGCCGAGGTCGCCATTGTGGTGGCTGATTCTTGGCAGCAGCGTGGCATTGGCAAACTCCTCGTCGCTGCGCTCGCAGAGGACGCTTGGGCAACGGGAGTCCGGCATTGGAAAGCTGTTCTCCTGGCGAACAACACGGCGCTGCAGCGGTTAATGAGCACCGTTGGCGAAAAGCAGCAAGAGTGTGCTGTGGACCGTGGCATTGTCGAAGCCGTTTACAGGCTGTTTCCGCCGGGTCAACTCGGGCAAGCTAAGGAAGAGGCGTGAGATGAAGCGAAGCAGTAGCTGCATTGCATTCGTATTCTATGCGCTCTTCCTCGCCGGCTGCGCTCATTACCCGGTGAACGCGCGGCTGACTCAGTACAACCCCGACACCGGCTATCGTCTCAAAACAGTGTCCAAAGTGGAGAACACCGACGGCCTGGTCGTCGTTCTGGCATTCTCCGGTGGCGGCCATCGGGCTGCGGCGCTGTCCTATGGCGTGCTGGAGGAACTGGCGCGGACCGACATCGTCTGGGAAGGCCAGCACAAACGTTTGCTGGATGAGGTGCAGGTGATTTCCGCCGTCTCCGGCGGCAGCTTCACGGCGGCGTACTACGCCCTGTTCGGAGACGAAATCTTTCGCGACTACGAAAACGTGTTTCTGAAGCAAAACATTCAGCAACGGCTGATGTGGCGAATGTTGTCGCCGTTGAATTGGGTGCGTTTCCTGTCACCGTATTTCAGCCGCAGCGACATGGCGGCGGAGTTTTATGATCGGCATGTGTTTCGCGGCAAAACATTCGGAGATTTGGCGCAGGCCCACCAGTCGCCGTTTCTGCTCTTAAACGCGACCGACATGTCTTCGGCATCGCAATTTGGGTTTTCGCAGGACCAATTCGATTTGATGTGCTCGGATCTTTCCACGTTCCCGGTCGGCCGCGCGGTGGCAGCCTCGTCGGCATTCCCGGTTCTCTTGACTCCGATCACGGTCAACAACTACGCCGGCAGTTGTGGGTACATCGAACCGCCGCAGGTGGAAACGGCGTTGGCGCAACGAGAGCGGTTGTCACGCGGCTACCTCAAAGCGAAGGAAATGCGCACCTATCAGGACGCGGCGAACCACCCGTATTTTCATTTGATCGACGGCGGTCTGTCCGACAACTTGGGCTTGCGCGGACCGTTAGAGCCTGTCTTGGCGCTCGGCGGAGCACGCCCGGCGATGCAGTATTTCGGGGTAAAACGCCCCCGCAAAATCGTCGTCATTGCCGTCAACGCGGCCACGCACCGCGATCTGGGTTGGGACAGACGCGCGAGGGCTCCCGGTCTCGTGGAAGTCGGCTTCGCTTTCGGCGATGTCATCAACCGGTACTCCTTCGAAACCCGGCAACTCTTCCACGAAAGTGTCAAGCAATGGGAAAGCGAATTGAATGATGGGCAAACCGGCGTCGAGCCGGTCAAGGTCTATGGGATTGAGGTGAGTTTCGAGCAGTTGGCTGATCCCAAGGAGCGCGAATACTTCGACAATTTGTCGACGAAATTCTATCTCCCGCCTGGCGCAGTGGACCGTTTAAGCGAAGTTGCTGGCCGGCTGCTACGCGAATCGGTGAGCTACCAGGAATTGCTGTGCGACCTGTCGTCCGAGGAGCAGTCCGAATACTCAAAGTAAGCACATGCCCGATAAGAAAGGAACCAACACATGAAATCAAAATCTCCCACACAGATGATCGTCCGGCTTGTGGACGGCAGCGTCCACCGCCTTCGGTTCACCCCAGAAGACGAAGATGACGTGCAATTGGCCAGCCGGGTTGAGAAGGCATTACAGACCAATGACGTGGTGCTGGAGTTAGGCGACCGGCTTCTGGTCATTCCGAAGCACAGCATCCTGACCATCGAACTGACGCCCGCGCCAACGAAGCTGCCGGCCGCTGCTATCCGGCATGCACAAGCCATTGAATGAGGAGAGCTGACTTATGACCGACATCAAACGAATCGCCATCAATACCGGCGGCGGCGACGCGCCGGGACTGAATGCTGTCATTCACGCCGCCGTGTACGCCGCGCGTAATCTCGGCTGGGAAATCTTCGGCATCCGGGATGGACTCGAAGGATTGCTCGATCCACCGAGTTATCCGGACGGTGGTCTGATAAAACTCAACCGCCAGCTGGTACGAGACATCACGCACCTCGGTGGCACGATCCTCGGCACGACCAATCGCGGCAACCCGTTCAACATGCGCATCCCGCAGCCAGACGGCTCGGTCAAAGAAATCGACCGCAGCGACGAAGTCGTGCGCCGTTTCCGGGAACATCGACTGGACGCGTTGATTTCCGTCGGTGGCGATGGCACACTGGCCATCGCCCGCGAGTTGAATGAAAAAGGCCTGCGCGTCGTCGGCGTGCCGAAAACCATCGACAACGATCTCGAATCCACGGTGTTGACGTTTGGTTTCGACAGCGCGGTGTCGTTCGCCACCGAGTGCATCGACCGGCTGCATTTCACTGCTGAGGCGCACCGGCGCGTGATGGTGGTCGAAGTGATGGGCCGGAATGCCGGGTGGATTGCGCTGCACACCGGCATTGCTGGTGGCGCGGACGCGATTCTAATACCGGAAATCCTCTACGACATCGCCAAGGTCGCCGCGCATGTCAAACGCAAGGCGGTGAACCGCAGACCGGCAATACTCCATCGTGGTCGTCGCCGAAGGTGCGAAGCCCATTGGCGGCGGCGTCACGTTGAAAGAAGCCGCGAAGAGCGATCACGTCGAGCGGCTCGGTGGCATCGGCGAAATCGTGGCCGGTCAGTTGCAGGAACTGACGGGTAAGGAAACGCGCGCCGTGGTGCTCGGCCATCTGTTGCGCGGGGGCCAGCCGACTTCGATTGACCGGTCTCTTGGATTGGTCTTCGGTGCGGCCGCAGTGCGCGCATTGGCAGAAGGGCAGGATGGCGTGATGGTCGCCATCAACCCGCCGCGGATCGACTACGTTCCGCTCCAGCAGGCGACCGCAAAGCTCAAACTTGTTCCCGTGGACGGCCACGTGGTGATGACCGCGCGCACACTGGACATCTCCTTTGGAGATTGAAAAAACCATTGATCGGTTGCTTATTGATTCGTCTTTGCGCGGGGCCTCATTCCCGGCCCCGGTCTGCGCGTGGTTCGTCGGTCGGATACGAAGTTACCGCCCTTTACAATCCGGCAATAGACGGTTCTTCGCTGTAATAATCGCCAGCACAGAGGTGTTCCTCAAAGTGCTGCTTGGCGTTGATAAGGGTATATTTCGTTTTCGGTGACAGCATGCGAGAGGGCTCTATCACTTCCCACCGCGAAACTTGTTCCCAATTGGGAACAACATTCTCTGCCGGATGCGCTCTACTGGAGCGCGTGAAAACAAAAGACGCCCGACCCCTAGCTCCCGCTAGAAATTCCCTTTGGCCAACGATCCGTCACACATACACATGAATTCCGATTTGTCATCCGATTTGCCTACGAAGAGGTTCGAAAACGCCGTCCGAAACTATTCGCCAAAACCACCGCGCAAGTTTCAGAAACTGCTCCCACTGAAAACCGGAATCGCAGAATTGAGGAAACGACGTGCCTCGTACCAAACCATCACGGACATTCTGCGCGACCAGGACATCTCAGTCTCCTGCGACACGGTCTTTCGGTTTTGCCACGAAGTCCTGGGCGAACGAAAGACCCGCTACAGGCGGAACCGTAAAACCTCGACACGGAAGGTGAGAAAACAACCGGACATGCCATCACCGACACCGCCTGTCCTCAGTCCCGGCGGTTCATCGCAAAGACCCGACCGCTGGACGCAAGTAAACGGACCACGCATTGCCGATCCTAACACCATTTAGCCATGCAAAAGCAGATCAATCTCATCATCAATGGTAAAGGCGGCGTCGGCAAGAGCTTCTTCGCCACAAACTTCGTTCAGCACCTCAAAGATGAGCAGGTTCCCCATATCGCAATCGACACCGACAACGAGAACTCGACCTTGATGCGATTCCACCCGAACGCTCGGTTTGTGAACCTGGCCAACCTGCGCGAACTCGATCAACTGGTTGCGGCTGTCGAACGCGTCAGTCTCGTCGTCGTGGATTGCCGCGCCGCCTCTACAGACTTCTTCCTGAATTACTTCACCGAGTTGACGGTCTTTGATGTCCTCCAGAGCTTGGGCGCCGCTCTGACAGTGGTCTCGCCGGTCAATCACGACCTCGACAGCGTGGAGCAAATTAAAATCATCGCCAACGCGTTCGACAATCGCTGCCGATATCTCGTGGTGAGGAATCACGCCCTAACGGAGCACCTCACCATCTACGAGGCCAGCAATACCCGAAAGCGATTGCTCAACGAACTGGCGGCGAAGGAAATGACCATGCCGAAACTGCACGACTGGTTGGTTGCGTTGCTACACCAGGCCAATCTTCCTGTCGGGCAAGGGATTCAATACCAGAAATTCTCCCTCATGGACCGCCAGCGGCTCAAGAACTGGCAACGGCAGTTCCACGAACAAATCAACACTGTCCGTCAAATCATTTTGCCGGGTGAACCATGAGCGAAGTCGAGCCAAAACAGGCACTAAAGAACGCCATTGGGGGATGGCGGAAGAAATGGGCTACTTGAGTGCACCTACTTGGACTTGGCGAGATGCCTCAAGTACGGCCTGATCTACAGCGCGCATTTAACGATTGCGGGGAACTGCTTTACGATTACTTAATGAATACCGCGACTGACGATTACCTTCTTCTTCACCAAATCGTAGAGATCGCGAGTTGCGGTTTCCACGCCGCACTGGTGGACAGAATCGGCAGTCCGCAGGCACCGCAACCACCGACGCGGCCAGCCAAAGACTTCGTGTTTTTCGCCAGAGCACAAACGCCGGTGCTCTGCTACAAAACCCGAAGACATTGGCTCTGGCCGTGGCGATCCGATGCCGCATTCGATGTCGCCGCTGCGAGCCGTGGTTTCTCGCGGCCACATCGTCCTCCAAAGTCGCAGTTCCACCGCGCTTTCGCGCTTTGTTTACGTCGGCTTGCGTGAAGCGCCTTTCGATTGTACGGCTCGCTGCGCGCCGTCAAGGTTGAACGCCCTGCCGCCCGTCGTCTCCACCGTGACTGTGCTCGCTCCGCCACGGCTTTGGCTTCTATGACTTCACGCTGGAGCAACGTCACGCCGTCATACCCCCACTGCTGATCTTGTTCCCAAACGGGAACAACCTCACACGGCCATTCATGGTTAAATGCCCCGCAGCAGCCGAGATCGCGCTTTTCAGGGACGTTCGCGCCGTCAAAATCCGCATGACGAGGTGGTTGCGGAGAAGGCAGCGAAAGCGGTGCGCCGCCGAACCAGCCGATCGCATACGGTGAGCGCGCATTGGCGTGGTCACCTGAGGTGCAGGACATGAGCACGATGGCAAGCAGAGAGAATCGAGCAACCAGTGACCCGGCAACAGAAGGCGAGGCGCTATCAGGGGCGTTGATGGTCGCCGAGCGACTTCTCACCATTCAAGACGTGTGCGACCGGCTGAACGTGAGTCGAACAACCGTCTGGCGTTTGATGCACGAGCATGGGTTACGCGTCATTCGCGTGGGCGGTATCCGGCGTGTCCGCGAGCATGACTTGCTGGTTTGGCTTGAGCGGCACTGCACGAGCAGCAACGGCGGCAGCCAGACGTGTGAGCAGAAGGGAAATGAATCGCCGTGATAACGTGGAAGGACGCAGGCAAGAAGGATGCGCGGCGGTTCGAGCGGATCGGCTGCAATCTGTACAAACGCAGCGGCCTCATTTACTGCCGGGTCTGGGTGGAGGGAAAGCGGACGTTTCGTTGCACGGGCACGGACGATCCGGCCACCGCGCGGAAAATCCTGAAGGGGTGGGAAAACGACCTGGTTTTGCAGGAGCACGGGATTGAGACGCGCGCGATGGTCTTGGAGCGGAACCGGCTGAGTGTGGGGCGGGTTCTCAAGGAGTACGAGGAAGCAGGATGCCCCGACCGTAAAATGCGCGCAAAAAGCCCCGTCACAGTCCAGCAGGAGCGAAAGCACGTTCTGAGATTGACGGCGTTCTTTGGTGAAAAAGCGGCCATCAGCCTGAACCTGAAGGACTGCGATGCTTACCGCGAGTGGCGCGCCAAGGGCGGTTACACATGGACACACGGCGAGGTGACGCGGAAAAGCGAGGCGGGCACCCGGATCGTCGACCTTGAATTGCAGACGCTCGGCAATGCCCTGGCATTGTCCATGAGGCGGGGGAAGTTGAAACTCAACCCGCTGGCGGGTCGGCCACGTTACCATTCCGAGGAAAACACTCGCCATTGCCGCGAGACCGCACCGACGGTGCCGCAGTTGCAAATGATTGACGCGGCCCTGCGGCAGCGTTCCTACGTCGTGGAGGCGGACTGTGTCATGTTCCTGGCGTTCTCCGGGCTGCGCGTGCGCGAGGCGTTGATATTGAAGTGGGAGGCGGTGGATTGGGTCGAGGGGATCATCCACGTCCGACGGGAGAAACGCGGCATCAATCCCTTCGTGCCGATTCTGCCGGAGATGGAGCAACTACTGAAGCAGATGCAGAAACGGGTACGGGGTGACCTGTTATTCCCGTCAGAACTGGACGCCGGTAAGCCGCTTGCCTACCCGACACTTGCGAGCAGATTGACGCTGCTCTGCCGTTCCACGCTATCGCGCCACGTGACGCTTCACGGGTTGCGCAGTTTCTTTGTGACACAGTGTCGTGAGTCCGGGCTGCCTGACACCGAGATCGCCGCGCTGATCGGGGATAAGAGTGGCCCGGCGATCATCGCGCGGACGTATGGCGACGTGCGATCTGACCACTTGCTCAAGCAGGCGAAGCGTGTGCGTCTCTTGGTTCGGGGAAATCAGGAAGCTCCTGCGCCAAGGGTTGGACTTGGTATATGAAATTGTGGATACCACACGTGGATACCACTTGTCCTGCAGATTTCGGGTTGTTTCCAATTTTATCTGCGTTTGGAGGATTTTCCCAATCGCTTGAGAACAAAGACCTTCCGAACAATCGCAGCTAAAGCTGGAAACGCTCAGGACAGCCCGGAAGTGCTTCCAAACCTTCCAAACCTTCCAAAGTACAGTAACGCTATTTCCGGGAATCTGAGAGAATCTGGGTATGAGCATGGATCATAAAGACATGCGCGGGGAGGCCGGCGAAATGATGGCGGGCATGGGATTCCTTATCAGAGAAGAGTGTTTTTGCCAAACGAACCCAACTGAAAAATGCGGAAGTATCGTGGAATGAATTGGTTAGGGGAAAAAACGAGTTGGGTTCGTTTTGCAAAAAGAGGCAAAAAAACAGGGAATAAATGCTGGAAAACAGCGCCGGAAGGGTGTTTTACCGCGCAAACTAACCCGAATTACCGCGAGATTAAGGCGGCAGATGGCCTAGAACAGGGCGTGTTGGAAGGCGCAGGGCGTCCGCCTTCGCTGAAACTACGGCACGACACGAGGTGGAGAGTATCGCACCATGAGGAAAGTCGTGAAACTGTGCCAGTCACACGCTTGCCAAGAGTCGCTTCAGCGTGTAAAACCGTCATCATGGTTCAGACCTCCGCGCCCAAGCCCAAATATCGGCGGGTAATGTTGAAGTTGAGTGGGGAAGCGTTGCTGGGGCCCCGCGAGCATGGCATCTCCCCCGAGACGTGCGACGCCATCGCGAAGGAAATCAAAGAGATCAAACAGGTGGATGTCCAGCTGGCCATCGTCATTGGTGGCGGCAACATCTTCCGCGGGCTGGCGGGGAGCAAGCATGGGCTCGACCGGACCGCAGGCGATTACATGGGGATGCTCGCGACCGTGATCAATGCGCTTGCGTTGCAGGACGCACTGGAGAAGAACCACGTAGAGACACGGGTGCAATCCGCCATTGAGATGCGCGCGATCGCCGAGCCGTTCATCCGCCGCCGCGCCATCCGCCACCTGGAAAAGGGGCGCGTGGTCATCTTTGCCGCCGGCACGGGCAATCCGTACTTCTCGACCGATACAACGGCCGCGTTGCGGGCGAGCGAGATTGACGCCGACGCGCTGCTCAAGGCGACCAAGGTGGACGGTGTTTATTCCGCCGACCCGAAGGAGAATCCGTCGGCCACGCGCTACGACAAGCTGACCTACATGGACGCGTTGAAGGGACGGCTCAATGTGATGGATTCCACGGCGTTCTCGCTGTGCATGGACAATCGCATTCCCATCGTCGTCTTCGACCTCTTCCAATACGGCAACATCAAGCGCGCCATTCTCGGGGAACCCATCGGCACCCTGGTCGCGGAGTAGCGACATGGGTCGCCGATTTGCAGTCGTCAGCGCATTGCTTCTGTTTTGCTGCGTGGCATCGGCGAGGTCGGAAAACCCACCCGCCGGTTTTGCGGTGGACGACGAATTTGTCGGCCCCTTCGCAAGCTGGGGCGACGTGAAGCGTGACTTTGGCGCGGTGGGCGACGGCAAGACCGACGATACCGCGGCTTTGCAGAAGGCGCTCGACGCGCTGCGCCCGCCGAACCGCAAGTTTCACGTGTTGTATCTGCCCGCCGGCAACTACCGGATCACGGCCACGCTTCATCTCCTGCGAGAACATCAGGACGAATCCCAGAACATCATGATTCTCGGGGAAGATCCCGCGACGACGGTGATTCGGTGGAACGGGCCGGCTGGCGGAGTGATGTTCGATTATGGGGCGTGGTACAGCAAAGTGGGTCGGCTGACATTGGACGGCGCGGGCACGGCGGGCACGGCGGTGGCACACGGGAGGCGCTTCGCCACATACAATGAGTTTTGCGACATGGTATTTCGCGACGTTGGGTTCGGCATCGAGGCGGGCGCAAAGGGCGGCGAGGGGATTGCGGAGACGGTGGTGATGCGTTGCCGGTTTGTGCGCTGTACGGAGGCCGGCATCAGCCTGCAGAACTTCAACTCGCTGGATTGGTTCATCTGGTTCTCGACGTTTGACGACTGCGGCGACGGCGTGACAAACACACGCGGGGCGGGCAATTTTTACGTGTACCAAAGCCTGTTCCATCGTTCCAAGACGGCGGACATCCATATCGGCAACACCGGATACTTTTCCTTTCGCGATAACACGTCAATCGGGTCGCGCACGTTCCTGGCCACCAGTTTGATGAACGCCTGCAGCATGCTCACCATTCAAGGCAGTACGATTCTCGATCCGGAGGATGTTCCGATCCAAGTCGACAATCTGGGTCCGTTACTGCTGTTGGACAATGTCATCAAGTCGCACGCGGAGACGGCGGTACGAGTGCGTTACATGGCCGGTCTCGTTTCGATGGGCAACACGTTTACGGTTCAGAACCCGATTCGCGGGCAGCGTTGTCCGCGGACCGTGGATGATCGGGTTGTGGAATATGGTTCTCTTCGGGCGAAGTTGCCTTCCATGCCGGCGACGCCGCCGAGGCATGATCGCGCCGTGGCAGAAATACCCGCAGGCAGCCGTGCCGAAGCGATCCAGAAGGTCATTGACACGGCAATCAAACAACCGGGTCGGCGTCCGGTGGTTCATCTGCCGGCAGGCACGTGCCCAATAGATCGCACGCTGGTGATTCCCGCAGGAAGTGACTTGCAACTCGTCGGCGACGGCGTGGCAACGATCCTGCAATGGACGGGAGGCGAGAACGGGTGCGTCTTGCGGACGCCAGGGCCGGCGCGCGCCACGCTACGTGATTTGACAATCAACGGTAACAAGACGGCAACGGGTTTGGTCGTGGAGAACTGCGACCAGGTTGGGGCGCGTATTCTTATGGACCAGGTGAATGTGCACGGTGGACAGGAAGTCGGCCTGTTGGTTGATCGTCTGCGGCATACGGACGTCAGCATGCTCAATTTCAACCATGCGGACCAGGTGCTGGGCGTGAAAGTTGCCGGGGCCGCGGCAACGGGCACGAATGATTCGCCATCCGTGGGGCGCGCGGTGATTTTTTGCGGTTCATCGAGCAACGACGAGTTGAGCTACGAGGTGGTTAACGGCGGTCGATTGCTGGTGCGGGACACGTGGTATGAAACGGGCCAGTTCCCGCGTTTCCTGCGTTGCGAGGGCGCCGGTGAGTTCACGCTGCATGGCGCCAACGTGGCGACGGCTTATCGAGAACACATTCCCATGATCGAGGTGAATGATTTCCACGGCAAGCTGAGCTTTCTGAACACGATCTTCGCCACGAAAGATACACAGGTGACCGTCCACGGGGACGGACGAGAGACGAAGGCGCTGTTTATCGCCCAAGGCAATCGCAGCGATTTTCTCGTGAACGAGTCGCCGAACGCGCGGGTGGCGTTGGTCGAGAGCTTCCGCTACTGGCTGGGCGGACGGGCGCTGCCGGTCACCAACCAAGGCGCGGCCGATGACGCGTTTCTGCGCGAGATGCTGGGGCAAACGCGAGGGGAACAGTTTCGTTCGCTCGATCCCGTGGCCCCGGAGGCCACTGATTTGCGGATGTATCGTGTCTCCGTCGAGAACACGCACAGCGGGATTCGCCTCTCGCCGTAGTTCACGAACATGTCTGCTCCAAATCTACGCGAAATGGTGGGCGAGTTGCCCGAAGTGTTCCAGCGTGAGCGTGACGCCATCCGGACTGATTTCCTCCAACTCGTGTTGCCACGTGGTGTGGTAGGGAATGAAGACCGTGCCCAGCCCGGCGGCTTTGGCGGGATTGATGTCGGAACGCGGCGCGTTGCCGATCATCCATGTTTGGCCGGGCGAGAGGCGATGCTTGGCGATCATGTCGCGGTAGGTTTCGACCGATTTTTCCGAGACGACTTCCCGGGCGTGAAAGAATCCCGACAGCGCGGAGCGTTCAAGTTTTCCGAGTTGCTCTTCCTCGCGGCCTTTGGTCAACAGGATGAGTTGGTTGGCGGCGCGGAGCAGGGGAAGGGTCTCGCGCACGCCGGGCATCAGTTCAATCGGGTGATGAGCGATCCAGTTCTCTTTTCCTGCGATCCAGACTTCGAGATCGGTGCAGCCGAGTTCGCGGGCGACCTCGTGCAACGACAGACAAAACGCTTTGCTGCCGTAACCAGTGACCTTGACGTTGCGGTGTTCGGTCTGCCGGAGAAGTCGTTCGACGCGATCCGGGTGGTGGTTGCGCTGGCCGAGGGCGGCGACGAACTCCGCGGTGACCCGCTCGAAGTAGATGTTGTTCTCCCAAAGCGTGTCGTCGGCATCGATCAGCAGTGTACGTGTGGTTGACATCTTCGACCAGAGTTTCTAATCTTAGAACCATGACCTTGCAAGAAGTCCTCGACTCGATGGAAGAAAAAATGATGAAGACGGTCGAGTTCGTCCACAGCGAATTCGCCACCGTTCGCACGGGCAAGGCGTCGGCGTCGCTCGTGGAGAACATTCAGGTGGATGCATACGGCTCGCACATGCGCTTGCGCGAGTTGGCAGGCATCTCGACGCCCGAGCCGCGCCTGATTGTCGTCCAGCCCTGGGATGTCAGCCTCGTGCAGGCGGTGGAGAAGGCAATCCAGAAATCCGAGTTGGGGATCACGCCGCGCGTGGACGGCAAGATCCTCCGCATCCCGATTCCCGAACTCGATCAGGAGCGCCGGCGCGAACTCGACAAGGTCTGCAAGAAAATGGCCGAGGATGGCCGCATCGCCATTCGCAGCGAACGGCGTCACGCGCATGATCAGGCCAAGAAGCTGCAAAAAGACGGGGTGATCACCGAGGACGAGCTGAAGCATTCCGAAAAGGAAATCCAGAACAAGACGGACGAATACATCAAGGAGATCGACACCGTCCTGGCCCACAAGGAAAAGGAAATCCTCGCGGTTTGAGGCCGCCCGGAGATTCTCTGGATAAACTTCGGCGTTGCGAATCGCGGTCGTTCCGCTATATTCAGCCCGCCCGTGCGACGCGTTTTCGATGACCCCATCGTCTAGCCCGGCCCAGGACATCGCCCTTTCACGGCGGTAACGCGGGTTCGAATCCCGCTGGGGTCGCCATTTCACTTTACCTAATGAAATGGCGTATTTTTGAGATTTACGCCCTGAGTGCTAACGCGTCGTGCTAACGGTTGCGGTCGTGTGTGAGGATGTCACGAGGCGATTTGGGGCACGATCAGGGCAGGGTGCGGGGCTTTGGACATTCTGCCCTGAGATCGTCCGCAGGCGCTTCCCGCAGGTGGCAAGGCAAGCTTTTTTTGGCGGCGGGGGGGTGCCCGAGTCAGGCGCAAGGGGCGTCCGCGATGGCGGGGAGTGCGTCAGTCTCAGCGTGCCACGCGGCAAGTCAGCAGGCGGGAGTGTGGAGTGTCCGAACGGCAGGACTCCCTATGCTGGGGTTCTAAATACTGGACTCATTCCTCTCCGCCACTAAAAATCACAAAAAGACATTCCGAACGCGTTGGCATCCCGCAAGCACCTTTGCTTGTGACCATGCAAGACAAACCGAAACGGGGCAGACCGCGTTCAGAAGCGATTTCCAGAATGCTGCCTGCAAAAATCATTCAAGCCTATGGCGAGACGGGTAGCTTGGAGAAAACTGCGGCCAGAGTTGGTGTAGCTCCCAACACAGTGCGGGCGATTCTGGACCGGAACCCCGATGATTTTGCCCTTGTGAAAAAGGCGCTGGCAACGCGGATGTTCACAGTAGCGGGGGATGCCGTCGAGATTGCGGGCGAGCGCATCGGTGATTGTTCTGCGCCGCAGGCCGCTGTCGTTGCAGGCATAATGGCGCAACGCGGCACGGAATTGCTGCAAGGCCAGTCTGCTGGCCTCACGTTCGACTTTCGGGTGCTCCAGCAATCGCTCGAATTGCAGGAGCAGTTGACGCGCGAGATCGAGGCGTTGTGTGCCCCACCTCCATAGGGCCGCCAAGGGCTCGCCAGCAACGTACTGGTAGAGCCGGTGCGCCCACACAAGGCCGCCAAGGCTGCGCAGTTGGGCTGCCGGGCCGCTCGCCCATCGCGCCGACTGATAAACGCCAACTGCGAAAAGCGTTGCCGGTGCGAAGTCGATTTCCTAAACTGCTAACAGTACGAAAAACCTTATCAAAAGAACAAATCAATAGAATAATTTCGCGTAGCTTTGGCTACGGGCTGCTCCGAAAACCGCGAATTTTCCAAGCCCGTCACAGAGACCGACCGAGCACGCGCCCAACCGGGCGCGTCTTGGCGTATCTTCTGTGACAGGCGCTTCGCGGTGCCTCGGAGCAGGGTACGTTGAGCGCGCCCCTTGCTTTGTAGTCAACCGGCAGCGAGACGGAAGGGAACTCGGCATGTTGTACGTCATCATCATCATCGGCGTCTTGGCAGTGATATGGCAGGTGGGGTCTTCCGTGAACGGGCTGGCAAAGATGATCGTTGAGGAACAGAACATCACCACAAAGAACAACATGACCCTGCATTCTGAAATCAGCGAACGGCTGGAGCGCGTGGAAGAAAGCATGGAGGATATTCTTTACAACACCCTGCCGGAGCGGGCGCAGTTGAAGTACGATTTTATGCGGAGAGCGGCTTTCACGCTGGAGGGCGTGCGCTCGCTGAAGATGGGGGACTCGCTGCAATTCGTCGTCGAAGAGATCGAGCATCCCTTTGTCGATGCCTTCTACGACAAATTTGAGTACAAGCACGATCACATAGATGAGGCGGATAGGACAGACGACGGCTATCGCGTTCATGGTTTCGCCCGTTGGCCAGGGTTTACCCCATAACGAAGAGTGGATGCCTTACGAATTCTTCGCCGGTGAAAATAAGTGTACGACTTGGCGGATAGGCGTTACAGGGGAGATCAGGAAATGGACTCCCAGAACAGAACAATGGGCCGTACGGCTTGAGGAGTTGAGTGAAAAGCGTGCGCGAGTGCGTACAAGTTTGACGACTTGATCCGGCTCGGCGAATGAATGGACGAGCCAACTCGAAAGGTTGGGACGCATAGGAGCGGCCCGTGGCATGGTCGCACACGCGAGATTGTGCTAGATGAGTGGCCGCTTTCAGCGATAACGCGCACGCCAGTTTTCGATGACATTATCCGGTGGCTGTAGGTGAACGCGGTCAGGTCGGTAAATGATGCGTGTGCATCTAGCCGCGGAATCAAAACGCGATACACTCACAGAACTCCCGCAGTCGGCGCGCAAGCGGGGTGCCGGTGTCCTGCCTCATGGCGTTGGCGAGTGTGTCGCCGACAAGGTTCGTCGTGGCGATGATGGGTTTGCCGTTGGCGGTGCGCGTCTCGACCAGTCCGAACAGTTCCGCCTCACCGCGTTCGGTCAACCGGCATTTGCCAACATCGTCAAGGAACACGATGGGCGCGGTGTAGATTTTCCGCGCCCAGCCGTAGCCGTCACCGTTCGGCCCGAAGTGTCGCGCTACTTCATGCGAGAATGAAACCGCGTCGAAGGCGATGATGCCGTGCCCGGCGAAATGGAGCCGGCGCAACAGCAACCAAGCGACGCGCGTCTTCCCGTTTCCGGTAGGCCCGTGTAACAGCAGCCCGCGCTCGCCGTACTGCCACGCCAACGCCTGCTGCAGTTTGTCTAGGCCACACGGCAGCCGTTCGCGGTCGCTAAATCGGTACAGCGGCGGGCAAATCGCATAGAATGTGTCCTGCCGGTCTGAACATGATTTGCACAAGTCCAAGTTGTGCTCCCGGTTCCGCGACGCCTGAAACTCTTTGCCGCACTCGGCGCATGGTCGCGCCGGATGCGCCGGAACCTCAGGACACGGCGGCGTGCTCGGCGGCTCGGGCGAAATATCAGAATCCTTTGGCATGGTCTTGGTCGGTGGTTGGTCGCGGTTGCTTGCGCTGGCCGTGGCCGCATTGCAGCGCCTTCGGGTCGTCTTCCCAGCGCCGTTGGTTCAACCACGTCGCCGGATAAGGAATGAATTGCCCCCCGTCGCTATTCCACTGGTCACTGCGCTTCTGGGTTTCGAGAGTGGTGGTGATCATCGGCAGCAATTCCGCGCTGATTTTCTTGAACGCCTTTTCCGCCTCGGCCTTCCCAACCTTCCGGGGGTACTTGTCCCAAAAGCCAGCGAAGGCGGTATCGTGAGCGGACGGTGTTCGATTCTCCCGTTCTTCACGTTCTTCTCCATTCTTGTTAGTGGTCGCTGATTGGCCGGTTGCTGGTCGGTCGTTGGTCACTGGCTGGCCGTTTTGCCGGTCGGATTCTTGGAAGGACTGCCAGTTGACCACGGTGATAATTGACCCTTTCACACCTGCTTGCTGGTCAATCTGCTGGTCGGTCTTCATCTTGGTGAGGATGCGCCGCACTTTGGATTGGTGAACGCCCGTTGCATCCGCGATAGCGTGCCGCCCCGTGATAAGTTGGCCCGGCTTCAACTCGACAATGCGCCCGTCAAAGTCCATCTTGCGCGGTTGGTGTGTGGCGCACAGGAGCAAATACACCCACACGGCCAGCCATTCCGGGTCTTTGAAACGCGGGTGATCGACCAGCCGACGGTGAAACTTCACCCAGCCAATGTTCACGGCGCAGTCTCCGTAAAATCAAGGTCGGGTTGTCGGTTGTAAGCGGTACAAGCCCGGCACCAGATCAAGATGCTCAGGCGCGCATCGCATGACCCGAAACTTGATTCAGTGACGGGTTGGCCGCAGCGGGCGCAGTGACCGAGAACCGTCTTGTATCCGTGGCGGGCTGTGCTACTCTGACGTTGTTCTGATTGCGCGCTCATTTGCCCGGCAAGGCGGTGGGCGCTTTCGTTTTGTGCCATCATGCTGCTGCGCTCCCTTCGGTTTGCGTTTGCTCGGGGCCTTGCGCTTCGAGGTAATCGAGCAGGCTGCGTAAATAGATCAACCGGACGCCCTTTTCCGCACCCTTGCGCCGGAGCACGATTGAGCGCACCGGCGGCTTATGGTCGTTGACGGGGCAGGGGAGGATTAGCTCGTTGAGTTTGCTGCGCGTCAGCCCCGTCCACGAGTCCAAGTGCCCGGACTTGGGCAATCGAACCCATTCGGGGTAGATCGTGCTGGCCGTCACTGCCGGGACGGCCACCGGGGACGCGGTTAATTGGCCCGCGTCTGCCGTTTCGACTTTGTTCTTTTGCATGCCCGTATCATCGGACACGGGCACGCATTCGTCGTCCGTTTCGTCGCGGGTCGAGTTGTCGGACTATTTCACAGGTGACGGGTCGTTGAGGATGCGCTGGACTGCGCGTAAAATGGCCTGTCGTATTTCCGCAAAGGCAGCCGTGGGCCGTTCGGCGGCGGTGCGGGTGTTGCCGAGTTGCCGGAGATCGGGGTTGTCGAGAATCTCCTTGCGGTGTTCGTTAATGACAGCGACGAACCTAGGTTGCCACTTCGGGAAGTTGCTCTTGGTGAGTGGCGGCTCCTTCTCAAGACCATGCTCCCAAGGGTGCAGGGGCGAATAGTCGTGCTTTGTGCCGTGAGTGCGTTCTGTGCTGCGGGCTAGAAGCAGTTCTTCGCGGCGGTGGATGAATTCGTCCACAAGTTTGAGGGCATAGGCGGTAACGGGGGCATATTGTCGAATATGGTATCCGTTCGCCTCGCCGACGCCGAGGCGATCCAATTTGCTCTTCACGGCCTGTAAACTCTTCGGGTGCGGATCGGTGAGGATGGGCCACGCCGGAGTTTCACGGGCGATCTGACGCAAGTGTGGATTGCTTTCGTCAACGCGATTCAACTCGTAAATGTGGTCATGGAGAAGCCTCACCAAGACCCGACACGCACCAAGGTCGGACTTGGCAGCGTTCTCAAGGATGGAAAAAACTCGTTCGGCGTGCTCGTAGAGCTTGGCGAGGTCAGGCCGACTGGTTCTCAGCGCATCCAATTCGACAGAGCAGTTGTCACGATTCTCGGGGGACGCTTTGGCCGCCTTCGAGACGGGGCGATGCCCGGTCCTTGAGGATTTTGATTTCTTCATTTCGCCCCCTTCTTCGCGGTCGCGGTCACGTCGGGCAGTTTGTCCATCGCATCCTTCAAGGCGGGCTTTTCGATGTGGGTGTAAACGCGGGAGATTTCAGGGGACTCGTGGCCGATGATTTCCCGCGCCACAACGTCTGACACGCCAGCGTTCTTCAGCAAGCTCGTGGCGGTGTGGCGTAAGCAGTGGAAGGACAACCGGCTGGCCTTGCGCTCCGCGTTGCGTCCCTTGCCTTCACCTTGCTTCTCGTGATCGCGCTTCTTCTGGAGTCCCGCTGCTGCGAGGATGTCCGCAAACTGATTCGAGAGCGTGCCGACGCGGACGGCGGCGGTCGTTGCCGCTCGCGGAAACACCGGGGCGTCGAGATCGTCCGGGGCGGACAAGCTGAGGAAATAGTCCTGCAACACGGGATGCAGGGGAATCTTCATTTCGCGTTTGGTCTTTTGAGTAATCAGGCGAACTTCTTTCTGCTCCAAGTCCACGTTGCGCCATGTGAGGGCTGCGAGGTCGCCCAACCGTTGCCCCAGGTACACGCCACACAAGACCATGCCGCGCCACTCAGTGTCACAGGCGGCGAGGATGCGGTGGAGTTCATCCATCGTGAAGGCTCGGCGCTTGGAAGCGGATTCTTTCACGAGGTCAACACGGGAGAAAACATTGTCGCGGATAAGTCCATCCCGCATGGCCCGCGTCCAGCAACCGCGCAGAATCTTCACCACCTTGTTAGCAGTCGCCCCGCTCACGCGTTCCAGTAGGGAATCGCGGAAGCTGGAGAGGTCGCGTAGCGTGATCGTGTCCATGTGCTTTCCGGCCTTGTGCCCTAAATGAGCCTCAAGCTCACGGGCTGCGGTCTGGTATTCCGCAAGACTGGATTCCGCCAGCGTCAGTTCCTTGCCCTTCAACCACGAGGCGATGAAGTCTTTCGTTGTGGACTGCGGGAGCTTTTCCCGGTGGGCGATTTCGTAGATCGTGGAGATCGTGTCCCGCGCCCGCGCTTCTGTGAGTCGCCCCTCGCGTCCTTCTCGTGCTGTCCGCTCCCATTCGACGCAGATGTCCTTTGCCTTGCGCTTGTCGCTGGTGCCGGTGCTTCTCAATGTGCGCCGTCCATCGGGCAGATAGAACGCGCAATGCCAGAAGGGGGAGTTCTTCTTGCGGTGGATGGATGCCATATCGTTAGCCTCGCTTTCTATGTGCTAACCGTAATGCTAACGCGTGGCCGTGTCAAGCGTGTTTATTATGTGTAGTTTTATTAGGGAATTGCAATTTCTTCGTGCGCTAACGAAACGCGGGTTCGAATCCCGCTGGGGTCGCCATCATCGGTTGGCCGGATGATCGGGTTGAGGCGAATGCCTCGGCTACTGGATTGGGAGCCAATCGATAGAGAAGGGCGGTTGCCCGGGTCGTCCGGCTCGTGTTCTTCTTCGGCGCCTACTGTTGGATTGCAATTTGGGAAGGACTTTCGACCACGATTTGCGGTTTTCCCCGGCGATCCACAATCAGCCCGGTGACGCAGACGGTCTTCCCGTTGAACAGGACTTCCGGAGGTTGGCTGAACGCGGCGCGGCTGACGTTGGGAATCATCACCGCAAACGTCTGATTGGGATAAGGGTGGTCGAAATTCAAGAAGGTCGGTTTTTCCGGTTGCGTACCGTGATATCGTGCGGTGGCGACCAAGCCGCAGACCGTATTGGTTTCTCCGATGTGCTGTTGGGCTTGAGCTGACGGGATCCCCTTACGTGTTGCGGTGGGAGGAGATGGTGGCGGAGGCTTCTGGCTCGTGTTGGTAACCGTCTCGATGGCGGTAGCCGGCGTCTTCTGGTTCGTATTCGTAGTCGCTTTGGCGGCCGTTTCGCTGGTGGTGGCTGGCGCCGCGTCCTGGATGACGATTTGGCCGGGATCCTCGACCACGATTTGTGGGTTTCCCCGGCGATCCACAATCAGCCCGGTGACGCAGACGGTCTTCCCGTTGAACAGGACTTCCGGAGGTTGGCTGAACGCGGCCCGGCTGGCGTCGGGGATCATCACCGCAAACGTCTGATTGGGATAGGGGTGGTCGAAATTCAAGAAGGTCGGTTTTTCCGGTTGCGTACCGTGATATCGTGCGGTGGCGACCAAGCCACAAACCGTATTGGTTTCTCCGATGTGATCTTGGGCTTGTTCCGTCGTGATCGTTTGCGGCAATACCCTGACAGCCGCCATTGCCGAGGGAAGGATCGCAACGCAGCTCGAAAACGTCGCTAGAAAACAAACCAAAGCGGGATGCAAACGGGCAGGAACTCGGTGGGTTCGGTGGGTCATCTGGACAGTCGCAGCTTCCTTTCAGAGCAGAATAGCAGGAGGTCCCCGAAGTGCAATCGCTTACTGACACGGTGTCCGAACCTCGGCCAGCCAATCTTGGGTTGGCGGGCGAGCGCTGCCGCTACTGAGGCGGGAATGTTCCGTCAGAATGAAAGTCGGCCAAACAACACGGGGAGTCGATGGTTCGTCGGTTCTGCATCCCCAACCTGGATTGTCGCATTTTCATCGAGATGGCATTGGTTGCACGTGGAACATGTCCACGCGTGAAATCAATAATGCGGATCACTCAGTCGTCGCGTCCCGTTTCGCGTGCAAGCCGTAGAGGGTGAGCTTTTCGCGCATGGTTGGACGGGAGACGCCGAGCCACTTGGCGGCCTTTGCCTGATTGCCCTGCGCCAGTTGAATGGCTTGCGCGTACAATTCGCGCTCGGTCGCCTCGGTCACGGCGTCGCCGACGTTCTCCAGCTCGCCACTGGCGGCGCGGCCCAGAAGATCGGAGATGTAACTGGCCAGGGTTTGATCGATGGCGGGCCGCGGGAGCTTGGTTTGCGCGAGGGCGCCGCGAACTTCGTCGGGGCCGATGGTGAACCCACGCGCTTGCAGCAACGCTTTGCGGACGACGTTTTCCAGTTCCCGCACGTTGCCGGGCCACGGTTGTTGCTGGAGAAACTGAATGGCCTCGGTGGACATCGACGCATTGGCGGAGCCGAACTCGTCGCCATAGCGATGGAGGAAGAAACGCACGAGAGCGGGGACGTCCTCGCGCCGGTCGCGCAACGGCGGCACGGTGATGACCGCGACGTTGAGGCGATAGTAGAGATCTTCGCGGAACTGGTTCTCGCGGATGGCCGCTTCGAGGTCGCGATGCGTGGCTGTGAGGATGCGGACGTTCACGGAGATGGGCTCTTTGCCGCCCAGGCGCTGGATGGTTTTTTCCTGCAGCACGCGGAGCAGTTTCGCCTGGGTGCTCATCGTCATGTCGCCGATTTCGTCGAGGAAAATCGTGCCGTCATTGGCCTGCTCGAAGCGGCCGACGCGGCGCGCGGTGGCGCCGGTGAACGCGCCTTGTTCGTGCCCGAACAGTTCGCTTTCCAGCAGTGTCTCGGGGATGGCGACGCAGTTGACGACAATGAAGGGATTCTTGCCGCGGTCGCTGTACTGGTAGAGCGCGCGGGCGACGAGTTCCTTGCCCGTGCCCGTCTCGCCGCGGATCAACACGGTAACGGGCTTGGCGGCGAGGCGGCCGATTTCCTTGTACACGGATTGCATGGCGCGGCTGTTGCCGACGATGGCATCGGTCGGGGCGGCGGTTTCGCCGAGTTCGACCGGCTCGGAGACGAGACGGCTGCTGGCGACGGCCTTGTCGATCATGTCGAGCAATTCGGCGGGGTCGAACGGCTTGAGCAGGTAATCGTACGCGCCGAGCTTGGTTGCTTCGATGGCGGTCTCGGTGGTGTGGTGGGCGGTCATCAAGATGATCGGTTGTTGCGGTTTGACGGTGCGGACGCGGTTGATCAGTTCCAATCCGGCCTTGTCGCCGAGCGAGTTGAGACCTGGCAATTGCAGGTCGGTGACCACCACGTCGAAAACGTTGTCCCGCGCGCGGGCGAATCCGTCGTCGACGTTGAAGGCAGTTTCCACGGTGTACCCTTCGACCTGCAAGACGTGCTTGAGCGACCACGCCAGGGAGGTGTCGTCTTCGATGATAAGGATTTTCGGGGCGGCTTTCATGGTTGCGTTTGCCCGGCTGGCAGTATTATGGCGAACGTTGTGCCCTGGCCTGGCTGTGTCTGAAACTCCAACTTGCCATGGTGATTATTGACAATCTGCGCAGCAATTGACAAGCCAAGGCCCGTGCCTCCCCGCTTGGTGCTGAAAAATGGGTCAAAAAGGCGATTCTGCACTTCGAGAGGGATGCCACCTCCCGTATCCTGGACTTCGAGCACCACCACATCGGAAGCGTGGTCCTCCAAACGCCGCGTGTCCTGACGCGCCCGTAGCGTGATCGTGCCATCGACCTCGATGCTGTCGGCGGCGTTCTGGATGAGGTTGATCAGCACTTGTTTCATCTGTTGCGCGTCGGCGACGAACCGCGCGCCGTTGGCCGACTCGATTTTCAATTCGATGGATTGGCGCTCGCATTGGGGCGCAAAGAGGTCGCGGACCTCGCGCAGGAACGGTTCCGCGGCGACCGGCGCGAGCCGGGGTTCGGCGGGGCGCGCGAGCTGAAGGAAGTCAGTGACGATGCGGTTCAGGCGGTCGATCTCGTTGCGGATGACGAGGGCATCTTCGTGGGCCGGGGTGCCGGCCACGAGCGTTCGTTGCAGCGTGAAGAGCCGGGCGCGGATGGCGGTCAACGGATTGCGGATTTCGTGCGCGATGCCCGCGGCGAGTTCGCCGAAATGCGCCATCTTCTGATGACGTTCGATGATGGTGTCGCTTTCGACCAGGCGGCGGCGGAGCGGGAAGACGATGCGACGGTAGACGACGACCATCAACCAGACGCCGAACGCGCCGAGCAGCAGCAGCGCCGCTGCCAGCAGGCGTTGCAGCCACGGGAACCATGATTTCGATCCCGACAGGAAAATCTGGATCGCCTGGCCTTGCGCGCGAGCCTGGCTGGCGAGAACCAGCAGTTTTCGCGATTGCAGGCGGACCCGGTCCTGTGACGCGGCACCCGGGGTCGCCGTATCCGACACCCCCGATGCTTTCACGGCGTTTTGCGCTTCCACGAGATACGCATCGTAGGCGGTGTTGATGTCGTCGAGCAATGTCCCGATGTCGATGGTAATCTGCACCGGTCGGAGCAGCGCCACCTTGGTCTTCATCGAAGATGATTTCTCATTGGCCAGCCACTCCTTCAATTCCTGGCTCTTGCGCTGGAAGCGGTTCAAATCGGCGCCATCATGTCGGGTGGTATAGCGGAACAGGGTGTCGTTGAGGTCACCGATGGCTGGCTCCACGTAGTCCGCGATACGGAAGTAGGCGTTGGGCATCAAGCGAAATGAGGCGGGAATCTGTTCGATTTGTCGGGCGATGGAAAAGGCGCGGAAGGTTGCCCATCCGATGGTCAGCACCACCAGAAACAAAGCCACCTCGAAGATGGTCACCCGCGGTTTGCTTCGCCTGCTCATCTCGCCCGGATGCGCCGGAGACAACTCCGAAAAGCCACGTGAATCGTGGTAAAGATTCGGGGCGGACTGGAACGCGCACCTCGCCGTGACAGTAGAGCGCGTGGGAACGTCCAACACAACTCAAAAAAACGAGTCGGCGGATGAGGATATTGGGTCGGGTGGCGCGTGACAAATGGGGCCGGGTGTTTTATCTTTCCCGCGCAAGGCATGGACACTGCACTGGTCACGATTGGTCCCGCGCCGCACCGGCGTTTGCCGGGGTGGATTCGGCAGCGCGTTCCCGGCGGGGAACGGTACACGCAACTGAAGAATGTGCTCCGCGAGTACAATCTGCACACCGTTTGCGAAGAGGCCAAGTGTCCCAACATGGGGGAATGCTGGGAACACGGGGCGGCGACGTTCATGTTGATGGGGGATGTCTGCACGCGGCGGTGTAATTTCTGCGCAGTCGATAAGGGCAAGCCCGGGTTTTTGGACGCGGCCGAACCGGAACACGTGGCCACGGTCGTCGAGGCGATGCGGCTGGACTATTGCGTGCTCACGTCGGTGACGCGCGACGATCTGGCGGATCAGGGGGCGGACCATATCGCCCGGACGATTGAAGCGATTCATGGCCGGTTGCCGGCGTGCAGACTGGAAATGTTGATACCGGATTTTCGCGGTGAATCCGCGTGCGTCAAGCGCGTGGTGAAAACGCCGCTGGGCGTTCTCGCGCACAACCTGGAGACCATTCCGCGGTTGTACAAGCCGGTGCGGCCCGGCGCGGTGTACGAGCGTTCGCTGCGTGTGCTGGAAATGGCGAAGGAATTCCGGCCCGACATCCTCACGAAATCAGGGCTCATGCTCGGTCTCGGCGAGACGCGCGAGGAACTTCTCACCGTCTTCCGCGATTTACGGATGCACGGTTGCGACATTCTCACGCTCGGACAGTACCTGCGTCCGACCGAGGACCAATTGACCGTTGTCCGCTACGTCACGCCTGACGAGTTTGCCGGGTTGAAGGAAGACGCGTTGCGGCTCGGTTTCGGCCACGTCGAGAGCGGCCCGCTCGTCCGCAGTTCCTACCATGCATGGGAACACGTGAAGTAGAACGGGCTTCCAAGTCGTTAACGACCGAGGGACAGGAATCTCAAAGTGACCATATTTCGAGGAGGCGCTCAAGCGAAACGGAGGGCGGCTTTCTTCGGGTTATTTGTGCTGTTTTGGCTGGCGCTGATCCGGCTGCCGATGCGGGGTTTCCGTCCCGAATTGGAACAGTCGTGGCAGGGGGTGCTGAGCTACTTTGCTTTCAAGGGGCTGCAGTTCGGGAAAGATGTGATTTTCACCTACGGTCCGCTGGGATACATCACCACCGACACGTATTCGGGCTATCTTCTGGCGAGCCGGGTTGGTTTTGAACTGCTGCTGAAGGGCGTCTTTGCCGTGCTCATGGTTGCGGTGGCGTTACGGCTGCGCGCCATTCTGCGGTGGTGGTTTATTGTGAACATCGTGTTTTTTTCTCCGGTTTCTGTCGACGCGGTGTACTTGTTTGCCATTATCCTGACAGCCTGTTATGCGATTGAGTCACAACTATCCCCACTCGTGGCGCTCGGCATGGGGGTTCTGTTTGCCGTTGTCTCCCTCACCAAGTTCACGTTTTTCCTGCTATGCGCAGTGAGCCTGCTGGCGGTTGCCGTATACGCTTTGACCAAAAGGAAGCGGCTTCGGGCAACCGTACTGGTAGCAACCTATCTGGTGTGTGTTGGTTCGTTGTGGCACCTCACCGGGCAGCAACTGTCGGGGGTTCTGCCCTTCTTGCGCGGCGCGTGCGAGGTGGCATCCGGCTATGCCGAGGCGATGTCGATCTACGGACCGTGGCTGGCGTTCTGGAGCGGGTTTGGGGCACTCCTGCTGGGCGGGAGCCTGCTGATGGGTCTGGCGTGGGCCAGTGAGGAAAAGGACCGCGATCTGGCAATCCTGCTTGTCTTCGGCGCCGGTTTATTCCTCGCTTGGAAGGAAGGCATCGTACGTGCCGACCGCTCGCATTTGTACAGTTTGTTTGCATTTCTGCTCTTCGTCGTGCCGGCGGCGTGGGCCACCTTTCGTCCGCCCGCCAGACACCGTCGACTTCTGCTGGGCGTGACGCTGATCGCGCTCGTGTCACCCTATATCCTCTTGTTCCTCGTCCGCCCGCAGTTCTTTGGGCAGTTGCTCCCGCTCGTCTCCGAAAGGATCGTCGGAAACGCCACGGCGTTCATCGACCCGTCTGGGTTTCGCGCAACGCTGGACGGCACCCTGTCACGGATCCAACAGGAAAACGCCCTGCCGGAAATGAAGCGCCTGATCGGCCAGGAGTCGGTCGATGTGTTCGGCTATGAACAGGCGATTGTCCTGTTGAATGATTTGAACTATCGGCCCCGTCCCGTGTTTCAGGGATACTCCGCCTACACGCCTCTTCTGCTCGCGCGCAATCGAGACTTTTATCTGGGGCCCACGGCTCCCGCATTTGTCATTTTCAAATACCAGACCATCGATGACCGACTGGCGGCCGAGGATGACGCGGGCGCGCTGGAAGTGATCCTGCGGGATTACGAACCGGTGGCTGTCGAGAGGGAGTATATTCTTTGGAAGCGAAAGGCGACGAGACCACCGCCAACTCCCCATCGTCTCCTTCGCGAGGGAATGGCTGGTTGGGGCGAACCGCTGCCGTTGCCGTCCGATCAGGGTTCCGTGTGGCTCGAAGCTGAGATTGACAGCACCTGGCTCGGGAAAGTGCGGGAATTTCTGTACAAGCCGGCGAAGATCACCATGACGATCGAATCGATGAACCACGAGACCGCGCGCTACCTTCTCGTGAGGCCGATTGCCAGGAGCGGATTTCTGGTCAATCCGGCGCTTCGCGATCTGAAGGATTTGATGGAGATGTACCGGTACCCCGGAAAAATGAATGCCTTGTCAGTCACCATCAACGTGGCGGATTCGGCGCGGCCGCTCTATCGGATCGGGTATCGGTACCGTCTGTACGCCGGGGACGAATTCTCCGCAGGCCCGCGTCCGACTAAGAAATGATTGGCGGTCGTCCGCGACCTCTCACCGCAAGAGTTGTTACCTTGATCGAAAGCGGATCACGCCGACTGCCCATCGACAAGAAGTTCGTCAACGGCACCGATCAGTTCGGTGGCGACCACCGGTTTCGTGAGCAACTTGTCGACTTCGTCGAGATACGCCTCGGGCACCGAGTCGAGGTCTACAGCTGTGAGTCCAATGACCTTCGCGGTTGGACTGAGTTGCTTTATGAGCTTGAGCGTCTCGTCGCCATTGTGTTCCGGCATTCGATAATCGAGGACCACGACGCGGATGTCCCGGGCGTCACTGCGGAGCACGTCCAGTCCTTTCGGGCCGGAAGACGAAGTCACGACATTGAAGCCACGCTTGCCCAGCAAGGATTTGACGGTTTGGAGCAGCACGGGGTCATCATCAATGACGAGGATGGTGGATTTCGGTTTGGCCACACCACCCTTGCTGAAAGATGCGATTGCTGCGGAGAAGATACCCATAGTGCTCTTTCTTCAATCGACAAGGAGCACTTTACCTGCCAATTGGCTATCGTGGAAAACGCGGTTTTTCCCCTCGTGGAAAGCACTAATGGAGGAATTTTGTTTACAGCGGAAGGGATATACCCAATCAATTGGGTGGCGACTTTCTGGCAGCGGAGAACGGGGCGAGACGAAAATGGATGCGATCTACAAGCATGACATTGCTGTAACCGCCGACATGGTCGATGGGAACGGGCACGTGAACAACGTCGCATACATCCAATGGATGCAGGATGCGGCAGTCCGCCACGCGGAAGTATCGGGTTGTACGCAGGCGTCGTTGTCGCTGGGGGCGACGTGGGTGGCGCGAACCCATCAGGTCGAATATCTCCGACCGGCATTTGCGGGCGATGCGATCACCGTTCTGACGTGGGTTGCCAACTTCCGAAGAGTTCGGTCGTTGCGCAAATACAAGATCATCCGTGGTGGCGACGAAGCGGTTGTGGCTCAAGCCGAAACTGATTGGGTGTTTGTGGATGCGAAGTCCGGCCGCCCTCGGAAAATCCCCGACGAAATCAAGAAGACTTTGCCGGTTGTCAGCAAAGAGAGAGAGCCATAGCTCAGGGGGCGTGGTTTTCGGCGCGTCGAAAGCGGCCTGCTCGTCCGCAGTACCTACCAGGCGTGGGAATATGTGAAGGAGAAGGGGGCGGGCCGGTCGCCGAAGCAAATTTGTCAGTAGTCAATGACTGGCCCCTTAGACAATGCCAACGCCAGAAACCTCTTGCATTCCCCACGCCGCGACATATAAGGAAGCCGAAGAATCGAGTAAGAAGTTCTCAAACGCTTTTTTAAGGAGGGAGCAAATGAGCACGGATACTGCCGTTGATTTTCTGATCGCCTTCCTTGTGATTATGGTTGTGGCCCTGCAAGCGCAGGGCCTCCAGCTTAAGAAGGGGCTTCGCGACCTGCCAGGCGAAGTCCCCAAGAACTAGATATTGTGGATACGCATTACCAAAGCACCCGACTTCGGATCGAGCGGAAGGAAATCACATTTGATCTGAAAGAGAATCCGCAAGGGACGTTCTTGCGGATCACCGAACAGGTTGGCAGTGGTCACCGCAACTCAATCATCATCCCCGTGAGTGGCCTTGAATCTTTTCGAGATTCGGTCAACGAAGTGGTTCAGTTCGGCAAGACTCTGGTGGGGAGTGGAACGGTCCTCGCCTTGGGGCAACTGAAAGCCGAGACGTCTATTCCTGACGGTTCAGCAGGTTTGACAATAGGGAGTTGAGCGTCGAATCCACTTTTGGTCGTTCTCGCCGCCTCACTGCACCAGTTCCACCGCCCCAAGACCTATTACGCGGCGCTCAATCGAATTCAATTATGGCCGAGAAGCCTGACATTCGGGCGTTCGACTCTTCACTGAGGGACGACAACCTGTCCAAGAATTCGAGGCTGGTTGACACGCTGTCATACAACGTCCTTGGGGGCCACGCCCATGTCTGACCTTGCGGATTATTATAACTCATTCATGTACCGACCGTTCCTTGGGTGCTTTCAATTTGTCTCCCGAGTGGCAAGGTGAATGCTAGCGGTGAACGGGAAGATTTGAAAGAAGCGGGTCATCAGGGTTTTAGGCCGCATAATGTCCCGCCTTGCCCTCCAGGGTCGGTTGAGGGGAATGCACACCGGGCAACCAGGGTAGATTGAGGGCAAGGCGGGAAACTTTTTCTCTGAGGGTTCCCTTGGCGACATTGAACTTGCCGCCCGATCGCCGCCGCAGTTCCTACCGCGCTGGGAAGATGTGAAGTGAGGCTAGTGGGGCGGGCGGGCGACCGTCGAAGTAAATCTGTCAATGGTCAATGAC
>CAWIJG010000001.1:0-200515 GCA_963836315.1 uncultured Verrucomicrobiae bacterium | reverse complement strand
TACGAGAGTATTGCGCGAAATGGACGCTGGCGTCTTCAAAGCCGACGCTCTCGTATCTGGATCGGGCGGGATGATCGGCCGCCTGAAGCCGGCGAAGGCCGTTCAACCGCTGCGCCCCTTTATGCGTCCCGAGATTCTCTCGACAAGCGGGCGAGAAAACTGAGTTTCGAACGGGCGACCCATGTGGTGGATAACGACAAGCAATATGTGCTCATCGGCGATTTGCCCCAGCGCGCCCCCGTTATAGATCCGTCGGTCGCCGAAAGCGAGGTCCGCAATTGGGATGACCTTCTCTCGTCGAAATTCGACAGCAGGTAGATTCTGGCTCGATCCGCGTCAGTCTGGATTTCGGCCTTCGCATATAGCTTGTTTCTATATACAACGCTGAACCTCGGCCCGAGCTACGTAGAGAAATTCTACAAGGGCGGCCGCGTTGCCTGTCTTCACACCCGATCAGCGCCAGATTGCGGAATGGGTCAATTCGGGACACAGTGTCTTTGTTCGGATTTGCATTGCGTGAAAGCGAAATAGCTCCGCTCCTGAATACAGGCAGCAGTTCGGTGCTTCCTGCTCTCGTCGCTGGGGGCGTGCCGCAAAATCTCGTTGTTGGCAGCGAAATTCTTCTCTATCGATCCCCAACCTCAATCCGCTGCCGCATCCCGATGCAGCACGTATTTATGCCGATTGGATGTATTCGCGGGAAGGACAGCAGGCGATGGTTGCGATATCGAGGGCTTGTTCAGTGTTCGTTCCGATGTCGATGAAAGTCGTCTGCCGGCGCGTCTGAAGCAGGTGCCTGGCGTGAAATACGTCAATGCGAATAGTGAGGCGCTTTCGGCGACCAATACGCCAAAGCAATGCGCGACCTTGTGACAAAAGCCATCAGCGAACATTGAGCGACGTTGTGAAATCCTCTCTCCGGCAGGATGTCTCGCGTGAGTAGCCTTGAAATCGGTACGGCTGCCTTTCGGGTGCCGTCGCTTCGGCGCACGGCGCGCAGGGCAATGGCTGTTTCTGCTTGTATTGTTGTTGGCGGTGGTCGGCCCGATCCTCGCGGTTTTGCTGCAAAGTTTCGACGTTGCAGCGCCGCGTGAAAGTTTTCACTTCGGCCTCACACATTGGTATGAGGCGCTGCAAAATCCACAACTACAAAAAGCCCTCGGCTATACGACGTCGATCGTGCTGACGCGCGGGATCATGGGTTTCATCATGGCGGTGCCGATCGCGTGGCTTCTGGCGCGCACCGACATGCCCGGTGCGCATTGGCTCGAATTCGGCTTCTGGGTGGCCTTTTTCATGCCGAGCCTCGCTTTCATCCAGGGTTGGATATTTTTGATCGACAGTCAGCGAGGCTTGGTCAATTTTTGGTTGCGACAAGCGCCGTGGTTCGGCCCGGCAATTGCCGACCGGCTCGATGTCTTCTCCTATTGGGGCATACATCTCGTTCACCTGATGTCGCAAAACGTGTCGACGCTCGTTATCCTGCTCACACTGGCATTTCGGAAAATCTGAGCTCGAGCTTCGAGGAAGCGGCGCAAATGAGCGGCTCGTCGAAATGGCGGACCATCGGGACAATCATCTTGCCGCTGTCGCGGCCCGCGCTCGCGATGATGGCGATCATGGCGATCATTCGCGGAATGCAGTCTTATGAGGTCGAGGCCGTTCTAGGACAGCCGGCGGGCATCACCGTCTATTCAACGCTCGTCGTGCAGATGCTGTCCGACGAGCCGCCGGACATTGCCGGCGGCGCCGTGCTTTCGGGCTTGATCCTCCTTGTTCTTTTACCGCTCGTTCTGCTGCAGCGCGTCTTCGTCGGCCGCGAGCAATACACAACAGTCAGCAGCAAAATGCGCATTGCTCGAGTGGGCCTTCGATATTCAGGGCGCGCTGGATCGCCTGTACCGGCGTAAGTCTCTTCGTCGCATTACAGACGGTAGTTCCCTTCTTGGCCACGCTCGCTGGGAGCTTTATGGTGAGGTGGGGCTATTTCAATATTCCGTCGCCGTGGACATTGGATCGTTGGCGCGACGTGCTCAGCAATGATGAATTTATCTCTTGTCTCAAGAACACTTTGATCGTTGGCGTCACATCGGGCTTAGCAGCCGCCGCAATCTGCTTCGTCATCGCCTATATCCTGGTGCGCGCAAAATTTCCCGCGAAAGGGCTGCTCGAGTTCGTGAGTTGGCTGCCGTGGGCGGTCCCCGGGGTTCTGCTCAGCCTTGGATTGGTCACCATCGTGCTCGGCATTGCGCCATTGCGTGTTCTCTACGGCTCGCTCTCCATGTTAGTTTTATCGGTCGTGCTCTTTCGAATTCCCGTTGAGCGTTCATCTCATCAAGAGCGGCCTCATGCAGATCAGCCAAGAACTCGAGGAGGCCTCGGTCGTCTGCGGCTCGACACCCTTCATAATTCAGATGCGAATCACAATTCCAATTCTGAGTCCGATGCTCGTTGGTGTCGCGCTGATGACCTTTGTCGGCGCAGTGAACGAAATCAGCGGCGTTGTCCTTCTCGCCTCGACCGATGTGCGAACACTGTCGCTTTTATCGCTCGACTATCTGGTGGGTACGTCGCCACAGCGAGAAGCTGCGGCCGTCGTCACGATAATCATGCTGGTGCTTTGCGTCGGCGTGGCCCTGTTCGCTCGTGCGTTCGGCATTCGGCTCGGCGCCAGCGGCGGCGCCGGATCGGTCAGCAGGCGCCTCAGCTCGCTTGATGAGCGTGGCGCCGCGCCGGCAGCCGAAAATTCGACAAGGAGGAGGTAATTATGACCCATGCGATCCCGGTCGATACGCTCTACTACACGACGATCGTCAGCCGCGATGCCAAAGCCACGGCGCGCCAGCACGCGGAATTCTACGGTATCACCGAATGGGAAGTCGCGCGACTTACGCCGGACCGCTTGACGAAGACCTCAATTCGCGGGCGCGGGCCCGGCCGCGCCGCCAACGAAGGTCTCTATGGCAATACACCGCCCGGCGGCGAGTTCGGCTTTCTCATGGCGACGGGACGGCATCCGAACGAAGGTATCGAGTTTCAGATTATCGAGCCGTTGAGTGGGATGAGCACGTTCGAGCATTTCCTTGCGACGCGCGGCATGGGCGTGCACAGCGTCTTCATGTCGGTCGTGGAACCATTGGAATTTCCGGCGTTGAAAAATTGGCTCGGCTCGGAAAACATCCCGATCGCGCAATCCTTCAAAATCGATGGCGTCGCCGATTTCTATTATTTCGACACGCGCAAAGCGTTGGGGGGATTCTATATCCAAGTCGTCGTCCCGCTTCGAGCCGATTGGGAAAAAGCGATGCCCAAGACGAGCGGTGGGATTTGTCGGGTGAGCTGAAAAGTGCTCCTGCGGGCGAACCGCCGCGGAATACCAGCGCGATCGTCCATTATGGCGTCATCGTGCATGATCTCGACGCCCATCTTCCCAATTTTGCTAAGCTGTTCAACCAACCGATCTGGCGCGGAATGAATTGGCGCACGGCCCCGGGCTCGCTTGAAGACACGACCTGTAACGGCAAGCCGGTCGTTCATTCCTATTTCACCGGCCGCGCCGATGTAGGAAAGACGAGGAATGGTACCGATTTCGGATTCGAAGTGGTTCAGCCGACCTTCGGGCCCAGCCATTACAAGGAAGATTTCTTATTGCAGCTCGGTCCTGGTATCCATCATCTCGATCTCAATTTTAAGGTCAAAGACTGGGACGAGTGGGGTGCGCTGAACCGTTGGCTTGCGGACGAGTTTCAGGCGCCGACGTGCATGAGCGGCTGGCTTCGCGGACGCTCGGCGCTGTTTCAATATCAGGATACCCGCAAATCGCTTGGGTATGTGGTTGAAATTCATGCGCCGCCCCCTGCCACCAGCTTCGGGACCGAAGGTGCGCTGGGCTCCCGACTATTGGTACGATTTCGGCACGCCGGCCCAGGTCTGAGCAGGTTGAAAAGGCGCGGTAGAGGAAGAATCGCTTTTTATGTCTCGTCAGCAGGACAAGGTTAGGTCGCGATCATCGGTTCCGGCAACATCGGCACCGACCTGATGTTCAAGATCTTGCGCACATCAGAATCTCGAGATGGGCGCGCTGGTCGGCATCGATCCGGACAGCGACGGCCTGGCGCGCGCGGCGCAAGCATGGCGTGGCCACCACCGCATGACGGTGATCGAAGGCCTGCTGGCGCTGCCGGAATTGATGGACAGATCGACTTCGTTTTCGATGCCACCAGCGCCAAGGCGCACGAGCACAACGCGCCGCTGATCATGCCGCGCACGGCAATTACGATGTCGACCTCACGCCGGCCGCGATCGGTCCCTACGTCATCCCGCCGTCAACCTCGAAGCACATCTCGAAGGCGACGCCCAATGTCAACATGGTGACCTGCGGCGGCCAGGCGACGATCCCGATCGTGCGGCGCGTTCGCACGCGTGCGCCGTGCACTTACGCCGAGATCGTCGCCACCATCGCCTCGAAATCGGCCGGTCCCGGCACGCGCGCCAATATCGACGAGTTCACCGAAACGACGTCGCGCGGCGATCGAGAACGGTCGGCGGCGCGAACGCGGCAAGGCGATCATCATCCTCAATCCGGCCGAGCCGCCGATGATCATGCGCGATACGGTGTTCACGCTGTCCGCGGCGCGGAGTGGGACCCAGATCGAAAGTTCCGTGAACGCCATGGTCGAAAAGGTGCAGAGCCTATGTGCCGGGATATCGCCTGAAGCAGAAGGTGCAGTTCGAGCGCTTCGGCTCCAACATCCCATTGCCATTCCCGGCGTGGGCACCTTCGAAGGCGATAAAGACCAGCGTCTTTCTGGAGGTGGAAGGCGCAGCGCATTATCTGCCGGCCTATGCCGGCAATCTCGACATCATGACATCGGCGGCGCTGAGGACGCGGCGAGAAGATCGCGATGCGCAAGCTAGTCAGCACAGGCGGCTACTGACCATGTTCAATCCGGATACCGACAAGCTCTATATCCAGGACGTCACCTTGCGCGACGGCATGCATGCCATCCGGCACCAATACAGCGTCGAATCAGGTGTTCGCGCATCGCCAAGGCGCTGGATGATGCCGGCGTCGACGCGATCGAAGTCTCCCATGGCGACGGCCTGAACGGCTCCTCCTTCAATTATGGTTTCGGCGCGCATACCGATTGGGAATGGATCGAGGCCGTCGGCGAGAGTGTTGAAGCAATGCCGTGCTCACCACCCTGCTGCTGCCCGGCATCGGCACGGTGGAGGATCTTCACCGGCGCATACGACCTGGGCGTCACATCGGTGCGCATCGCGACCCATTGCACCGAAGCCGACATCGCCAAACAGCATATCGGCTTTGCCCGCAAGATCGGCATGGATCGTGTCCGGCTTTCTGATGATGAGCCATATGAGCGAACCGCGCGCCGCTTGGCCCGCCAGGCCAAGCTGATGGAGGGCTATGGCGCACGATTGCGTCTATGTGACCGATAGCGGCGGCGCGCTGGACATGGACGGCTACAGTAGCGCGCCTGCAAGCCTACGACGGATGTGCTGCGCCCCGAGACGGAAGCGCGGCGTGCACGCGCATCACAATCTGTCGCTGGGCGTGGCCAATTCTATCGTCGCCGCCCAGACGGGCGCCATGCGCATCGACGCGTCGCTGGCCGGCATGGGCGCGGGCGCGGGCAATGCGCCGCTGGAAGTTTTCATCGCCGCGGCCAACCGCAAGGGCTGGCATCACGGTTGCGATCTCTTTGCTCTGATGGATGCGGCGGAGGATCTGGTGCGGCCGCTGCCAGGACCGGCCGGTGCGGGTGGACCGCGAAACCCTTTCCTCGGCTATGCCGGGGTCTATTCGTCTTTCTGCGTCATGCCGAAAAAGCGAGCGAAGACTTACGGCTCGACCGCGCCATCTTGCCGAGCTGGGACGCCGACGCATGGTCGGCGGCCAGGAAGACATGATCATCGATGTCGCGCTGGATATGTTGAAACAGAAAAGCAAGCGTGACTTGGGAGCAGGAAGAAATGGCGGAAGTGAGCACGAGCTGAACAAGTCGGAAGCGACGGCTGCCGATGCCATTTTTGCGGCGCGGCGCGACCTTACGCCGATCGCTCCGATCCGGGACATGTGCAGCGTAGCCGATGTCGATTCCGCCTATCGTGTTCAAGACGCAAACACGCGCCGTTGGCTCGATGCTGGCCGTTCGCTTGTCGGGCGCAAGATCGGGTTGACTTCAAAGGCGGTTCAAACGCAACTCGGCGTCGACGAACCCGATTATGGAATGCTTTGGGGCGACCTGGCATTTTATCATGGCGACTGCGTGCCGCTTGCGAAATTCATGCAACCGAAGATCGAAGCCGAAATTGCGTTCGTCATGGAAAGAGATGTCCTCAATCCTTCAGCCTCGCTGACCGATCTCATTGGTGCGGTCGCCTATTGCCTGCCGGCGCTCGAGATCGTCGACAGCGCGATCGATAAGTGGAATATCAAACTCGTTGATACGATCGCCGATAATGCATCGAGCGGTGGATTCGCGCTCGGCATCGCGCCACGTTCTATTAAGGGCATAGACCTGCGTCTCTGTGGCATGCTGATGAGCCGCCGCGGCGAAATCATCTCGTCAGGCCTCGGAGCGGCATGTCTTGGTCATCCATTGAACGCGGCCGTGTGGCTCGCCCGCAAGATGGCTCAGGTCGGTCGGCCTTTGCACGCTGGCGACATTGTCCTTTCCGGCGCATTGGGTCCGATGGTCAGCGTAGCCACCGGAGATCGCGTGACGACCGAGATTCAGGGGTTCGATCCGCTCGAACTGCCATTCAAATGAAAGCACATCCTTCCTCGCCGGGCGCGGCGATCATCACCGGCGGAGGCTACGGCATCGGCCGCGCCGTGGCAGAGATTCTCGCTGCTGATGGCTGGCTGCTCGTCATCGTCGACCGCGATGCCGGCCGCGCCGAGGAAGCATGCGCACGCATTGAAACCGCCAGCGGCCACGCAGTCCCGGTCATCGGTGATGTCTCTGATAGCAACACGGCGAGTGCTGCCATCGCCGCCGTCCGTTCTGCGGGTGTGCGACTTGCCGGGCTCGTCACTTGCGCCGCCATGCGGCACGAGGGGCCGATCACTGCGATTTCCGAGGCACAGTGGGACGAAACAATCGATACCGTTCTCAAGGGCGCCTTCCTGTTCTGCAAGGCGGCGATTACTTTGATGCGCGAACAGGGCAGCGGCGGCAGCATTGTCAATGTGTCTTCGCCCAATCCTACGGCCGCAGGAACATGGTTGCCTATGCGGCGGCTAAGGCTGGCGTGAACACGCTATCGTCCTGTCTCGCCGCCGATCACCTCACCGATCGAATCCGCGTGAACGTTGTGCTGCCGGGCTTCACCTTGACCGGCATGACCGAGCATTATGCCGCCGATCGAACTCGCGGGCACGGCTTCACGCTGGATCGCGAGCCGCGTCGGGATGCCGGAGGATATCGCGCGGCTCATTTATTTTCTCATGTCGTCCGCTGGCGAGACATTCACCGGCGGCATCTTCGGCGCACAGCCGATCGTCGCACGCTGATCAGAAGTCACTCACAGCGGCTGCTTCTAGGCATCGCTGATATCCAGAGGCAAGCTGAATTTGTTTAAGAGCTAATCATTTTTTTGAGCTGGCTGACCGTCGTCCCCATGAAATAGCGTCCCAAATCACAAAGGCTCTGGCCGTTTCGAGCTCGAGCGAGGAGGGAGGCAATCGTGACGGATCACATCCAGTAGCGATCGATTACAACAGACGCATGGAAGATCGACACGGCCGGCTTCACGCTCGCGGTCGCGCGATTTTTTCTCGCTTCTGAATTCATGACCTACGGCGTGCGAAAGTCTCTCCATCCCGATAACATCGCGAGCGTCATTGCGGCGCATCATCTGCCGGGAAACCTGGTTTATCTCGTCTATCCCTGGCAGTTCTGCTTCGGCTGGCTTTGCTTTTTGGCTTTTCAGACCCGTCTCGCTGCGATCGCTCTCTTTGGCTTTTGCATCATCGCTCCTTCCATCTTTTGGCTCAACAGTCTTGAAAATCTGACACGGGATTATGCGACGGCAGGCGGATTCGTGTTCCTCTTCATCTTCGGACCGGGCCCCTTCTCCCTCGATGCGAAATACGGTGGAGGAGGAGACCTCGTAACACGGTACTTGGGATGGATTTGGAAAGATGGAAAGCTCGTCGATCGCCTTCTCGCTATCTTGGCCGCGCGCTGATCGCACTGCCGTTCTTGGCCAATTCGGCGAAGAAAATGATCCATCTCGGGAGTGAGCGGGCATTGTTCCAGTCGTCCGGATTGCCGGCGGCTTTCGTCTACGGCGTGATCGTCATCGACATCGTCTTTGGTCTGATGTTGCTTTTTGGGTATCGAGCCAAGATCGCCGCGAGCGTTTTGATCACTTGGTCTCTGATTCAGGCTCTCGCCATCCATGGAATCGCGGGTTTCCTTGGCCTGCCAGATGCGCAATTCTCGACGATTATCTATAATTGGTTTCAGAAAGACGGTGGCACATTGTCGAGCTTCTATAAGGATATCGAGGTCGCCGGCGCGCTTCTGATGGTGCTTGTGTTCGGCCCTGGCCGCATATCGATCGACGGGCCGTCAAAGGCATCGAGTTGACGCCAACCGCCGCGGGAAATTGCGTTCGTTCTGATCGAGAAAATCACGCAACTTTTCCGGAACACGCCTTAAGGCTGCTGATTGAGTTTCTTCGCGAGTTCGACGGCGGCAGGAGGCGTCGAGCGAATCTGCCCGATCTCACGCGCCAAGACATCCGGTTGCATGGGATCGATCTCGAGCGTCGCCGATCTAGCAAACGCGAGAAAATCGGAATCGCTCAAAGTGTCGAAGAAAGCATGCCGTAGCGCATCGGCCCGTTCTTTCGGGATCGCGGGAGGTGCTACGACAGGGCGCGGAATCTCGTCAATAATGGTCAGAAAGTGGATAGCGGCCTTGAGCTCCGGCGACATATTTTGATCGTAGATTGTCGGCGCGGGCGGCACGTGCCGGACTTCGGCGTCTCGGCGAATTGAACGAGGACCTTGACTTTGTTGTCTCTAATCCAATCTGGCCGCATTGCCGGAATGACGCCCCATCCGGTACAGTTTCCGTCGGCCTCGCCGCGCTCCATCGCCAACCAGACGTCGCTGTTTGAAGGATAGCCGAGCACGATCTTCATTTTGTCGTCGAAGACCGCGCGCATGATCGCGCCGTAAATGAAACCGGCACCTTGCGAAGTGCCACCGATTACGAAAGGCCTCTTGCGCAAATCTTCGACGGATTTCACGCCCGAGCCTTTCCAAGCAAAGCAAACCTTGGTGTCGCTCGACATATTTCCGAGCAATGTCAACTTGGAGAAATCGACATTCACCGTATCGGGCTCGAGCATCGAAAGGTTGACGAGCTGAGGATTGAATATGCCGATCGCGGTGCCGTCGCGCGGCGCCTGCGCCGAAAGATATTGGAGCGCTTTCAAGCTCGACGCGCCCGGCATGTTTTGGACGACGATGGCCGGCCTTCCGGGGATGAATTTCCCCATGAATTGAGCAAGAGCCCGACCATATGTATCGTAACCTGCGCCTGGCGGGTAGCCGACGAGAAAATCGATGGTCTTGCCGCGATAGAAGTCGCCGACCGGCTGCTGTGCCGCGGCTGCTCGGCTGAGAAGGGTTGCTAGGCCCAATGCTAGAAGGCCCATGCGAATCGCGGCTGAACTCATCGGCTTCCCCCCAAACTCCGTGACGCCGCGTCCGCGACGCGGTGATTGCGATTTCATCTGTCATCAAACAGTGCCGATGATCGACGCAGCCCGGGAAGAATACATCGGGCGGGCGGATGCGAGATAAACAATAGCTATCTTGCAGACCAACAAAAATTATCTAGCGAGGAAGCTCAATCGGATTTGCCGTCACAGTTTCCATGTGCGAGGCTGATTATGCAAATTCGCGCGATCGGGCGCGTCGTCACGAACGATGAAAAGCTTTCGAGAAGCTGAAACAATATGGGGAGGGATGAGGAAAATGACCGATGCCGTCGTCCAAAAATCCAACGATCTATCGGCCGTGGACATCAACACGAAAAGCTTGGCTTTAGTGCTTGCACGCTTCCTGCTCGCCAACGAATTCATGATTTACGGCGCGCGCAAATTTCTGAATCCACCAATCATCTATCAATGGATAGAGAATTTCCATCTACCCGGAAATCTCGTCTATCTGGTCATTCCCTGGCAGATCTTTTTTGGCTGGATGACCTTTTTGGCCCTGCAGGCGCGCCTTGCTGCCGCCGCTCTGTTCGATTTTGCATTATCGCGCCTTCGCTATTTTGGCTTGCGAGCCTCGAAAATTTTACGCGGGATTTTGCGGCGGCCGGCGGCTTTGTTCTGCTTTTCACATTCGGGCCCGGCGCGCTATCGTTCGATACGATCGTCGACAAGAATCGTCACGACATATTTGCGCGGATGTTTCCATTTGTCATGCGATGGATGGGCAATTCCGTCTTCGTCGGCTGGCTGCTCCTCTTCGGCAGAACATTGGTCGCGCTTCCCTTCCTCGCCGATGCTGTCAAGAAGATCATCTATCTGCCGCAGCAGATGGCCTTCTTCGAAACCGGGCATCTTCCTGCCGCAGCCGCTTATCTGGTAATCGCCATCGAAGCCGTCTGCGGTCTCGGTCTGCTCGTCGGCTTTCGAGCCCGGCTTTGCGCCGCGATACTCTTTGTCTGGGCTTTTATCCTCGGCTTCGTGCTGCACAACCCGGATCTCGGCCTGCTCGGCGGGAATTTCAATACGTTTATGTACAATCTGTTCGAGCGGAATGGCGGCAATCTCATGAGCTTCGAGAAAGACGTCGGATCGCTCGGCGCACTGCTCATGGTAATGATTTGTGGACCCGGCCCCGTATCAGTCGACGGAAAGAAGGAACGCCATGCCGCATGATGCTGAAGAACAGCCCCATTGGCACGAGCCCATGGCGGGAGAAAACGCGGGCTATGGCGCTTTCAAGCGGCCGAAATTTCCAACAGTCTGGATTGAGATCGCTACAGGATGAAAATGGCATCTGAGATCAACGCAGCAGATCGGCTCGAAATCTTGGAGTTGCTGGGGACCTATTTCTGGGCGATCGACACAAGCAATGAGTTGGCAGTGATTGAGTGTTTTGCGAATGACGGTGTCGTCCGCTACGATTTAGGTGAGCGTTACGAAGGATTTGAAGGGCTTTCGCGATTTGCAGCAAAGGCGATCGGTGGGCCGGAGTTGACCGGGCGCATGCATCTCAATTTCCCGCTCTTCTTTCGACGGGAGGGAGCCACGGTCGTGTTGAAATCCTATCTTAGCACGGCCCGATGGCACCTTCCGGAACCGCCACAAGCATTCGAATCCTTGCGGTACATTGAGGATCGCTTCGTTAAAGTTGCTGGCGGTTGGCGCATCCAGGAGCGCGTGATTTTCCTCTGGAACAACATGACAGTGCCGCAGTTCCGCGAAAGCTAAGGAGAATGCCTCTCGCAGCGCCCCTCCAGCAGTCTGTAGCGCTTAACCGGCACAGCATGCTTTTTTAAGCTTCATATCATCCGTTCGTCCACCGCTCACTTGTTTCGGGCTAGGCTTTTCTGAGTTCAGGCTTGATATTTGTCAGCGCGATCGGATGATGGCATGAGCAGCGTCCAGCAAATTGTCCGACATCCCACGTTTCGCTAATTGCAAGAGCCATCTATTTTTCGTTGGAAATCGGCATGATAGCGAAGCTTCAGAGCACTTCGCCCGCTCCAAATTTTTTTCGGGAAATAAGGTCGTTACGAGAAAGCCGCCGAAAAGCAGCTTTTCGCTCTTCTGACGTGGTGTCCACATGGTGTCCCCCACGAGGTGTATGAAATTTACCTTGTGACGCGTTCCCTGTGGTCCTCCCCGGAAGCCCTGCCGCTGACTTCCGCAGACACGTCGTCGACCACCGGCTGCTAGTGTCGTGGTTTCGAAGTTCGCTCAGTCTCGATATCAGGCTTCCAAAGCGAACTTCGAAACCAAAACGACACTAGACTTAATAATTTACTAGTGTCCTCACGATTCTGAAATTCGCCGAGCGGCCGATATAGAGATCTTGCGAATTTCAGAATTGGGACACTAGCAGCAAATCGATTTTGACCAGAACATAGCTTGAGGGCTATGTTCGTTGCGACGGCTCATTCGCTGAATTGCCCGGTTTGTCGCCGCATCTCGAACCCGAGCAGGGCAAAAATACCGCGGCACCGGGGGCACTTGGGAATGACCGGCCTGCGCCGACTGCGGATGGACCGGCAGGCCGGTTCCAATCCTCAACCTCGAGAACCGACGGCTCATCATCACTCGCGAGGGCGAGAAATCCGACGAGCACAGCATCATGACAGTTCCGCTGCGCACGATCCTTAAGCCGGGAAATCCGCCGATCAAGCCGCTGAAGAAAACAGAGACCGGACCACCGGAGCCGGTCGTCTATTTTGCCTACGGGTCCAACATGTCGACCGCCCGGCTGCGCAAGCGCATGCTGAGCTGCAAGCCGCTTGGCGTTGCTACCTTGCTAGGCCATACCCTTCGCTTCCACAAACACAGCATGGACAAGTCCGGGAGGTGCAACGCATTTGCCAGCGGCAACGACAATAGCGTGATTGGAGTCCTGTTTACCTTCGATCCTGTCGATCGTGCCAAGCTTGATGAGGCCGAAGGAGTTGGCAGTGGCTACGAGCACGCGATGGTCACGGTCATCAACGACAAAGGTCGCAGGAGGAAGGTCTTTACCTATCTCGCCACACCCGACTACATCGACGACGGCCTCAAACCGTATGGCTGGTACAAGAACCTTGTCCTTGCAGGCAGCAAGGAACATCGCCTGCCACTGGAGTATATTGCCGAATACATCCAATCGGTTGAGGCGATCGAAGATCCCAACAAGACACGGGACAAGAAGCAGCGGGCCATCCTCGGGACTTCGGGCCGGTGACCCGACCATCGTTGCCTCACTCTTAATTCATTCCAACCCGCACGATCCCCTGCCCCATTGACCATGATCGGCTTCTCATGGCTGTTGATCGCGAATGCAGCTCGGTGTGAAATTCACCATCCACACTATCGACGCATTTCCCCAACGGCACCGAGCTTGGAGACGGCGCGAGCCGCTCGATCGGCGTGGCAATGGCGTGCTCGCACAGATGGCAATATATCGTCGTTGTCGCGCCCATACTTCCGGCACGCGGGAGCGTTCTTCGCGACGTGTCTGGGACCTAGCTGTAGCGTAGAATATCGGTCGCCATCTCCGGGAGATCTCACGGCTGTTCGATCGGGCGCCAATCTTGGCGTTTCCCACGGGTGTGTCCGGGATCACGGTCTCGAGTGTGGACCGCCGTCATAGGGATTGCCGGGTCAGTGGGAGGACAGGCGGCATCCTATTGTGGGTGCAGGAGGGTGCGCGCGCGAACGACGAGATCGGTAGGTTGGGAGTAAAGTTTTTCGACGAGACTTTGCACACCCACTCCGTCGACGGGACTTATCTCGAGCCCATTTTTCTTCGCGTCTGCGAGGAATTCCCTGTCAGACATGGTTTGACTGAACGCCGTTCGCAATAATTCAACTCGATCCGCCGGAACCCCCTCGGTCACAAGATATGGCTTACCCATCATGAATTTCGCAAAGATCAACTCGAGCAGGGCTCGGTCATCTTGGTTTGGCACGAGATCATCCAAAAACGGAACGTTTTTCAGGTCGGGATGCGGCGCCTCACCAGCTTGCAACAGAATTTTGTAGTTTTTGCCGGAAAGGATGTCGGGACGCAGAGCCAGCGCAGTTCCGTACGATATCCCAGCTCCGTCGACTTCTCCTCGTTCCACCGCGAGCAATTCTCCCGTTGCACCTGCGTAGCCGGTCACCACTTTCATTTTCAGACCCAGCATGGCGTCAGCGATCCTCACGACGAGTGCGCCGTCGGTGTTCGGTCCCGCGGCAGCATCGACAAACTCCTTCATTTTCAGGTCTTGGATCGACTTCGCCGACGCAGTATCTTTTGCGATGAGAACATTCACTTCTTGCGCGATCGTACCGAGCCAATTGAGTTTGGTCGAGTCGAAGTGCGCGACCCCTCCATCGGGAGAGAGTAGGTGGAACATTCGCTCGAACACTGCGCTTGCCTCGGGCGCCCCGATGACCGTTCCATCTTTTGGCGAGATATTGGTCATTTGATTCATCATCGCCATGCTGCCGCCGCCGGGCATATTTTGCACGATAAAATTGGGATTACCGGGAATATGCACGCCGAGGTGGCGCGAAAGCAACCGCGCGTAAGCATCGTAGCCGGCGCCCGCATCAGAACCGACAATAATAGTAATCTGCCGCCCGTGATAAAACTCGTTCGCGGATTGCGCGCTGACGCCTCCCCAAGGCATGAGAGAGGCGATGGCGCTCGCAATGACGACGAGACTGGCCCTCATAATTTCCTCCCGACGAGAATTCAATTGTTACGTTGAGAAATGATACTCACGTTGGAGAAGAATGGAAAGCGGCGAGTTACCGCTCAGTTCTCATAAGGTGATTGATTCTTCTCATCAACTGAGTGACGATTGTCGCCAATTATGCACTTCCTGTTCGCACGACGCAGGAAGGAAATTACTGGACATCCGCTCCGCGTTCCGATCTTTATTGCCGTGGGGAGAGCGCCGAGACTATCGCAATTTGGAGGGCGCCATGCAGACGAAATTGAATGTCTCGACCGGTTGCGCCCACGCCGCTGCCGTTTTGTGGCTTCTCGGAATGCTGTCGACGCCTTCGGTGGCGGATTCGAAACGCGCTTATATTGACGTTCACGCCCTTTAGCGCCGATCCCGCTGTGCCTTCCACAGGGACGGCGTCAAAGCGTGGCGAGGGCATTTATGTTGTCGACGTTGATCCTGCCACGGGCAAGCTCGCCAATGTGAGGTCGGCCGTTAAAACGCCGTCGCCGACCTGGCTCGCCATGACGGCGGACGGGAAATTTCTCTATGCGGCCAATGAGGATAGCAACTTCAATCACACGAACAGCGGCTCGGTCTCGGCCTTCGCCGTTGATGCCGCGAGCGGCAAATTGACCCCCCTCAATGTCGTCAGCAGCCAGGGCGGCAGGCCCGCCTATATCAGCCTGCATCCATCTGGAAAGTTTCTGCTCGTCGCCAATTATGCCGGCGGTAGCCTTTCCGTTCTGCCGGTGGAAGCCGATGGAGCGCTTGGTGAAGCGATTGACGTCGTGCACCCGAATTATCCGCTCAATCCAGCGCGCGCCGACGACGACCCGCCCGGCAATTTGGCGCCCAGCGATCACAAGGCATCGCATGTGCACATGATCGCAACCGATCCGTCGGGAAATTTCGTGATCGCTGATGATGCGGGGCTCGATCAAATTCTGGTGTTCCGGCTCGATCTCGCAACCGGCAAGCTGTCGCCTAACACGCCCCCCGCCACCGCAGCACTGCCGGGCTCGGCGCCACGCCATTTCGCATTTAATGCCGACGGCACTCGTTTTTACGAAATTCACCAGCAGGATTCGATGCTTGCCTCCTACGATTTCGATCCGCACACGGGCGCGCTCACTTTCAAGCAGCGTGTTTCGGCTCTGCCGCAGGGATTTGCCGGCAGTAATCTCGCCTCTGAACTTCTGATTTCGAAGGACGGACGCACTCTCTATGTGGGCAATCGCCTGCACAATTCGATCGCCGTCTTCTCGGCCGAAGCGGATGGCAACGCCAAGATGATCGGCGAGCTACCGACTGAAGGTGACTCTCCCCGTAGTCTGGCGCTCGATCCATCGGGCAAGTTTCTCTATTCACTCAACCAGGAGGAATCCGGTTACCCTTTACCAGGTCGACGACAAGAGCGGAATGCCGAATTTCACAGGGTAATATCTGCCTCTCCCGAGCGCGGCGACAATGGTGTTCGCGCCCTGAAATTGCGCCTGGCGACGTGCTCTGCGGTGCTCGAAAGGTCGTTGGACGGAAATCGGAATTCCTGCTGAAATCTCGGTCCCATTCGCGACGATAAAAACTTCCCTGAATTCATGGGCGAACCGCGAGACCAGGATCTCGACCTCAATATCGACATCCTCACCGAGCGCAGGCAGCTTGCGGCCGGCGATGCCTCTTGGCTCGAGCAAGTCTGCGACCGGTCATGGCTCAATAAAGTACGCGCAGAACAGCATCAGCCGCCAGTCGCCGCTTACGCACCTTTATGACCAGCATTAAAATTCCTGGGTTGACCGCAATACAAGGAAGACCGGCTCCAATGATCACCATCGAACCGACCAACAAAATTCTCGGCGCGACCATTCGAGGCGTTGATCTGTCCGAATCCCTCGACGAGCAGGTCTTTGGCCGAATTCTTGCCTCTCTCGGTCGCTATGGCGTGCTTCACTTCCCACAGCAAAATCTGACGGCCGCCGCTCAGGCGGTCTTCACCGCCCGTTTCGGCGAGATCCACAGCTCTTCCGGCTTCCACGAGCCGGGCTTTCCGCAAATCAGCGTGCTATCCAACATCATCGAAAACGGCCAACGTATCGGTCATCCGGACGCCGGCCTGATCTGGCATCGCGACATGACCTATTACCAGACTCCAGGCTTTATCAACGTTCTTCACGCTCATATCGTGCCTCAGCGCGACGGGAAGCCTTTGGGTCCGACCGAATTCATAAATAGTTCGGCGGCTTGCGACGATCTGCCGATCGATGTCCTCCAGCGCCTAAGTGGCGCGATCGGTCGCCACGACCACGGCCTTTATAGCGCCAGCGCCATAATCGCGGGCAGCCAGCGCCAGAGCTTCAAAACGAAGCCTGAGAAATCGCCGGATACTTTTCACCCTGTCTTGTTGAAACATCCGGTCACCGGCAGGACGGTGCTCTATTGCTGCCCAACTACGGTATCCGACATCACCGGTCCGGCAGTCGGCGACGGGGCAGAACTGCTGCGGTATTTGCGCGATCATCAGCTTCAGCCCAAATACCGCTGGGCCCATACCTGGACCAAGGGCGACGTCCTCATGTGGGATAATGTCGGCACCCTGCATCGGGTAGTGATCGACTACACGGCGGATGAGCCCCGCCTGATGAAACGCGCCCAAGCCAAGGGCGACAAAGTGTTCGACCCGGCCTTTGTGAAAGCTGCGTTGGCGGGAATCGACACGCCACCATAATGTGTTCACGGCGATAGTGCGAGAACAACGATCGCGGGAGGAAACAGATGAGTATTGTCGACAATTGCTACAGTATCGAGGATCTTCGACTCGCCGCGAAGAAGCGCCTGCCTTGGGGCTTCTTCAATTTCATCGACTATGGTGTCGAGGACAATATTGCGCCGAAGAATAATCGTGAGGCTTTCGCCCGGATCAAGCTGCGCCATCGCGGGCTTGTTGACATTGACAATCTCGACCTCGGCACGACGCTCTTCGGCAAGCGTTCGGAAATGCCCTTTGCAATCTCGCCGACCGGCGCGCCCGGACTCTGCTGGTACGACGGCGAGGTCGAACTAGCCAAGGCCGCCGCCGCGGTCGGCGTCCCGATTTCACTCGCGACAGGATCAATCACGCCGCTAGAACGGTTGATCGACGAGTCAGGCTGCAGGCTGTGGTTTCAAGTGGTGGTCTGGGAAGACCGCGAATTGACGCTTAGCCAGATCAAGCGGGCGCGCGATGCCGGAGTCGACACGTTGATCGTCACCGTCGATTTCGGCATCTCGAGCAACCGCGCCCACAATGTGCGGAGTGGCTTTGGCGCCCCGTTCAGTTTCAACCGCCGCAACCTACCGGACCTCGCCTGCCATCCGCAATGGTTGTTCGGCGTGATAGGACGCTACATTGCGAACGGCGGCATTCCCAGGCACGTCAACTATCCGCCCGGCTATCAGCGCAGCATCATGACGCGCATGGGCGCTACCAAAGTATTGCATGCCATGCGCAGCCGTAGTGCCATCTGGGCTGATCTCGATCGCATACGCGACCTATGGCCCGGGCCACTGATCGTGAAGGGCTTGCAGCGGCCCGACGATGCTCTGCGGTCGGTGGAGAAGGGCGCTCAGGGGATCATTGTCTCGAATCATGGCGGTCGGCTCATGGATGCCGCAGCGGCCTCGCTCGATACGCTTCCGGAAATCGCCGCGGCCGTAAAGGGCAAGGTGACGATCCTGCTGGACAGCGGCATCCGGCGTGGCACAGACATCGTTAAGGCGATTGCGCTCGGCGCCGATGCGGTGATGGCAGGCCGGCCAACCGCTTTTGGAATTGCCGCAGGAGGACACGCCGGAGGCGAGGCCGCTCTAAAGATGCTCAAGAACGAATACATGCAGACGTTGGGTTTTATCGGCTGCAGGAGCGCTGCCGAGATCACTCCCGATGTGCTCGGGCCCTCGCCTGGCGCCGCCGCGCGATGGATAGACAATCAAACGTCGGAGCCTTTGAACGGCTGCGTCAGCAGCGAGGTAAGATCCGGACCCGTTTTCGCAGACCGATAACTCCACCTTCTCTGATCGGAGGCGCAATGGCGCTAACTCGCCCCTGTGATGCAAAGATCCGGTGTCGCACGTCCCCGATGGTTGCTCGATGCCCTACCCTAAGGGCGCTTGGATTCTTCTGGGCCCAGGTGCGCGCTTATTCGCGCCAGAACGATATAGCACATTTTATAGCGGCTTCTTTACGCGGTCACCGCGCAACCGTGCGTACATCCGAAAGCGCAATAACGAACTTGGTCTCCGAACGGCGGACGCCATAGGTACGGAATCATGTTAAGTTCAAAAAAGCGCAACACCGCAACAATGGAGGGACGGCCAGCCTTTAGAGGTTACTTTTAATGTAGCTCGGTGAAATCAGAACTTTCTAAGCTTCAAGCCGATGATTGTCCTACCCGCATTTCTCCTTGGAACTCGAAATCCCAAGTGTGCTAGTGGAATAAATCTGTCATTTGAGTCCTGATAGGGATTCCCTGTGGGCTCGTGTCATGCGAATCTGTCGGATGCGCACCGGAATCTCCATCAAAGTTTCGCCGAGCGACCGTCACCGGCTCGAAGCCCTCGTCGGCGATCGCAACGCGGCTTAAAAGCATGTCTGGCGCCCCGAAATCGTCCTGCTGAGCGCCGAGGGGATCGGCACGAACGAGATCATGCGCCGGACATGGAAGTCGAAGACCTGCGTCTGGCCTGGCAGGAGCAATTCATGGACGAAGGCTTCGATGGCCTTCTTCGTGACAAGACGCGACCACCTCGCATCGATCCGCTTGGCAACGACGTGGCCGAACGGATCGTCGCCCTGACGCTTGCAGACCCTCCCGCCGAGGCCACGCACTGGACCGGCGCGATGATGGCGAAAGCCGCTGGCGTTTCCGTCAGCTCCGTCCAGCGCATCTGGCACGCTCACGGGCGCAAATCTCCCTCATGTCCGGTTTCTGGCGCATTAGCGACAAGGGTCGGTCCTGGGCGTTCGCTCCGTCAAAGGCACGGGTTCTTTCTGGCAGCGGGTTCCACGTTATATCGCTGCGCTGGCCCTTCTAGTCGCTCCCCGGCGAAGTCTCGGCGACCCTCACACGTCAACTCGCTACCGGCCGTCCTCCCCGAAGCACGGGTTTTTTCATGTCATGAGCGACGTGGACGAGGCCAGAACAACGATCCCTTCCATGTCGCAACTATGTCGCGCGGAGCTGCCGGCACTCGCTGACACTCGTTGATATTTAAGGGAAAATTGTGCGACAGGCTGCGACACGGAATCAGCGACAAACATCGACGTCAACTTCCGCTAAATAACTGATCTACTGAGATAATTTCCTGGTGCCCAGGGGCGGAATCGAACCACCGACACGCGGATTTTCAGTCCGCTGCTCTACCAACTGAGCTACCTGGGCGCACGGCATCGATACGACCGTGAAAGTGCAGCGGTTTATAGAAAGCACCGGCGGCGATGTCCAGTGGGACGAGCCTTGCGGCGTCGATGCCGTTTTCAGCATTCGTCCTGTCGAGAAGACCGGCTACGCTCCTCGTCGCTCTCGACGGATTCGCCGGGGACCGCATAGCGACCGCCGAGCCATCGGCCGAGGTCGACGTCGGAGCAGCGTTTTGAGCAAAAAGGCCGGAAAGCGTGGACCCGTGGCTTACTGCAGATCGGGCAAGGCCGTCCTTCGCCGGAATCGGCCTGGCCAGGACATTGAACCTTCGTGACGCGCGCCATGGCTTCTCGCTTCAAACGCGGTTCAGCCAAAGTAAATGGGCCGGAAAACCTTCCCCGGCGAGCAGCGAGAGAGTTTCGTAGAGCGGCAGCCCCACCACGCTGCTATAGGAGCCGACGAGCTTGACGACAAAGGCGCCGGCCAATCCTTGGATGGCATAGCCCCCCGCCTTGCCGCGCCATTCGCCGGAAGCGAGATAAGCCTCACTCTCGCCCCCCGAGAGCCGCTTGAAACGCACCCGCGTCTCGACGAGCCGCCTGCGCTCACCCCCCTTTGGCGTGATCAGGGCCACCCCCGTATAGACGCGGTGGGTCCGGCCGGACAGCAGCCGCAAACAGGCGCTCGCTTCTTCGACGATCTCGCATTTCGGCAGAATGCGCCGTCCGACGGCGACAACCGTATCGGCGGCTACGGAGTAGCAGTCGGAATAGCCCTCGCGCTCGATCGCGATTTTCGCGGCGGCCCGGACTTTCTCGCTCGCCAGCCGCAGGGCGAGCGCGCGCGGCAGTTCGTTCTTTCTCGGCGTCTCGTCCAGGTCGGCGGGAATCAGGGCATCCGGCTCAAGGCCCATCTGCTGCAATAGGGCGAGCCTGCGCGCCGATCCGGAGGCGAGCACAAGTCGAGGGCGCCATGCCTTGGCTTCGCTGGTCACGACCGATCCCGATTATTTGAAGCGGTAGGTGATCCGCCCCTTGGTCAGATCATAGGGGGTCATTTCCACAAGCACCTTGTCCCCGGTCAGGACGCGAATGCGATTTTTGCGCATCTTGCCAGCCGTATGAGCAATGATTTCATGCTCGTTCTCGAGCTTGACGCGGAACGTCGCATTGGGAAGGAGTTCCGTTACGGTGCCGGGAAATTCGAGTAATTCTTCCTTCGACATATGATCCTATCTGAGTTTCTTCGGGCCGAGCGCCGCCACTCGAGCCGCGCGGACCCTAATTGAGAATGGCGAGTTTGTGAACAGTGACCCGCGGCGGGAAATTCGATATCGCGCCGCCCACAGGCTCGTCAGCCGTCCGGAACGACGGCAACGGCGGACGAAGCCTTCCCACGGTCGTTCGCTGGCCGGAGGAGAGAGGCGGGTTCATGACCGCCAAACGGGCGGCTGCCCCCTCCGACGCCTTTGGCTCAAATCGTCGCTATCGTCGACCCGCGCGCTTCCCGACGGCCCATCGGAACTCTTCTCCGAAGCGGCGGGGACCGCGGCCGCATCGGCATTCTGGAGGGTGCGGTAACGACAAATCGAAACCGGGATCAAGGCGAGATAAAGCAGGCTCAGAGCGATGAGCATTTCCATCGTGAAAGTCGCCAAGAGCAGAATAGTCACCGCGATGCCGAACAGAACCGCGATGAACCATTCCCGCGGCACGCGCCCGATTTTCTTGAAAGAGAAATGTGGAATCGGGCTGATCATCAGAAAGGCGATGAAAAGGACGTAGGCGATCTCGAACGGCACCCATTCGTGGACCTGGGGAAAGCCGATCACCGATAGGTTCAGGTAGAGCGGCAGCAGACAAACGATGGCGCCGGCCGGCGCCGGCATGCCGACGAAGAATTGGGTCGACCAGGCAGGTTTTTTCGGGTCGTCCATCATGACGTTGAAACGGGCGAGCCGCAGCGCACAGGCAATCGCAAAGACCAAAGCGGCAAACCAACCCAAGCTTTTGATCTCGTGCAGACTCCAAAAATAAAGGAGAAGCCCTGGAGCAACGCCGAAATCGACGAAATCGGCGAGCGAATCGAGTTCAGCGCCGAAGCAAGTCGTTCCGCGCAGCGCGCGCGCGATGCGCCCGTCGAGCCCGTCGAGGACCGCCGCCGCAAGAATAGCCAGGACCGCGCGGTCGTAATTACCTTCCGCAGCGATTCGGATCGACGTGAGACCGAGCGCCAGTGCGATCAGGGTGACGAGATTCGGCACGATGATGCGGAAAGGAACGCGCCGGAAACCGCGGCGGCGCCGCGGCGGCTCCAGATCGGCGTCGATCACGTCGTGCACGGCGACCTCACTGGGTCTTGAAACTGCGCAGCGGCTCTCGCGAGCCGAGATCGGCGAGAACCGTTTCCCCGGCAATTGCACGCTGGCCGAGACCCACGACCGGCGTGACCATATCCGGCAAATACACGTCGACGCGCGAACCGAACCGGATGAGGCCGATGCGATCTCCTACACCGATCGTCCCTCCCTCATGCACGAAACAGACGATACGGCGAGCCACGAGGCCGGCGATCTGCACCACGGCGAAGCGCCCCGCAGAGTGATCGATGACAATGCCGTTGCGTTCGTTGTCTTCGCTCGCCTTGTCCAGATCGGCATTCAGGAACAGTCCGGGCTTGTAGGCGACGCGCGTTAGTCTGCCGGCGATCGGCGCGCGATTCACATGGCAATCGAAAATCGACATGAAAATTGAAACGCGCGCCAATGGCCGCTCGCCGAGCCCTAGTTCGGGCGGGGGAGTTGCAAAGCCGACTGCCGAGACAATTCCATCGGCCGGTGCCACCACAAGTCCGTCGCGCAGCGGCGTGACGCGTGGGGGATCCCGAAAGAAATAAGCGCACCACAGCGTTGCCACCGCCGCGAGCCAGCCTATCGGCGCCCAAAGCCAATGCAGCAGCAGCGCCGCAATCGCAAAAAGCACGATGAATAGATAGCCTTCCGGATGGATCGGAACAATCTGGCGACGCATCGTATCGAAGAGGGACATGGGAGCGCGCCGAATCAAAGGGCGGCGAGGTCGCGCGGGCGCGGCAGCGCTTCTCCCGCGTCGTCCTCGCCCGCCGTATCGCCATGAGCAAATTCCACGGTGACGTCCTCACCCTCTTCGGCCGCGGCGCGGCGCAATGCCTCCTCAGCGGCATCGACCTGACGCTGACGGTTCCACATGGCGCAGTAAACGCCGCCCATAGCAAGTAGCTCCTCATGACGGCCGCGCTCGACGATCTGGCCTTTGTCGAGCACGAGAATCTCGTCGGCGTTGACGACGGTCGACAGGCGATGGGCGATGACGAGCGTCGTACGATCTTTGGCCACACGGTCGAGCGCGAGCTGAATCTCGCGTTCCGTAAAACTGTCGAGGGCGGAAGTCGCCTCGTCGAGCACGAGAATCGGCGGGGCCTTCAAGATCGTGCGGGCAATGGCGACGCGCTGCTTTTCGCCGCCCGACAATTTCAAGCCGCGCTCGCCGACCTGGGCATCATAGCCGCCCGGCACCAGGCGGATGAACCCATCGATCTGCGCTAGCGTCGCTGCCCGCTCGACCTCGGCCTCGGTCGCATCCCATTGGCCGTAGCGGATATTGTACGCGATCGTATCGTTGAAAAGCACGGTATCCTGCGGCACCATGCCGATATGGTCGCGCAGTGAGCGCTGGGTGACGGTGGCGATGTCCTGCCCATCGATGAGGATCCGTCCCGATTGCGGCTCGTAGAAACGGAAGATCAGACGCGAAATGCGTCGATTTTCCGGCTCCCGAGGGGCCGACGATGGCGACGGTCTTGCCGGCCGGGACTTCGAAGGAAACTCCTTTTAGAATGGGGCGTACGGGGTCATAGGCGAAATGCACGTTTTCGAAGACGAGCCTGCCCTTTGCGACGACGAGAGGCGGCGCGTCCGGCCAGTCCGCGATTTCGGGATCGAGTTCATGATCTCGAACATGACTTCGATGTCGATGATCGCCTGTTTCACTTCGCGATAGAGCATGCCCATGAAGTTTAGAGGCTGATAGAGCTGAATCATCATCGCATTGATGAGAACGAAATCGCCGAGCGTATTGGTGCCGGCGCGAATGCCGGCAACGCACATCACCATCATCGACGGTGAGTCCAACGGTGAAGATCACCGCCTGGCCGGCATTGAGCACGGCCAGCGAAACATAGCTGCCGACGCTGAGCCGCTCGTAGCGCGCCATCGAGCGGTCATAGCGCTCGCGCTTCGCGCTCCTCGGCGCCGAAATATTTGACCGTCTCGTAATTGAGCAGGCTGTCGATCGCCTTGGTATTGGCGTCCGCGTCGATCTCGTTCATCGAGCGGCGAATCGCCGATGCGCCAATTGGTGGCCACGGTGGTATAGCCGAGATAGACGGCGATCATACGCCACGACCGACAAGGCATAACGCCAATCGAACTGGAACAGCACGACCGCGATGATCAGCGCGAATTCGACAGCGGTCGGAACGCCGGTCAGCATGCTCAGCGCGAACGATCTGTCTCGATCCCGGTGCGGCCGCGCTCGAGTACGCGGGTGAGGCCGCCGGTCTTGCGCTCGAGATGGAAGCGCAGCGACAACCGATGCATGTGAACAAAGACTTCGTCGGCGATCCTGCGCACCGCATTCATCGAAACAGCGGCAAATAAAGCGTCGCGCGCCTGCGTAAGCAGCGCCATCAGAGCGCGCAGCAGACCGTAGACGACGGTGAGCGCAATCGGCCCCGGCGAGCAGATCGGGAAGCGGAGCATGCAGCCTGCTCGTTCAGCGCATCCGTCGCCCATTTGAAGGAATAGGGAACCGCGATCGTCACCAGCTTGGCCAACGACGAGGAGTACGACGCGCTCCGACGACCCGCAGCTTCAGATCGGCGCGATCCGGCGGCCAGATATAGGGCCAGAGGTGCGCGATGGTGTGAAATAGCGAAGCCTCTGCCGAAATCGTCGGCCGCGCCACCTTGGCGGCTTCAGGCGGAACGGCGGTTTTGGCTGGAACGGTTTCGTCCGTCATTATCCTCTTTCACATGGCGGATGAGGCGTGCCGAGGCACCCGGAAATAGGCATTTAGGCCAAGATGGCCGTGTCTGACCAGCCAGTCGCCCGCGCTCCGCGCAGAAGCACGATCGCTGTGCAGACGTACCACCTGCAGCCGATCGATCAATTCACGCTACTCTGCGGCCGGACCAGGACTTGCCCTGGGTAAATAAGCGCCGGATCTCGGATTTGCGAGGCATTGACGGCATAGATCTGGGTATATCGAATGCCGCGGCCGAGTACTTTTCGGCTGATGCGCCACAGGCTATCGCCGCGCACGACGGTCACCGTCTGGATCGCAGCAACAATCGCATCGTTCGGTGATTCATCCTCGCCGGCGAACCGATCGGCGCCGGCCGAGCGGCTTTCGGCGTCGAAACATTCTTGGTCGCGGCCTGACCGGCGTCGCTCTCGGCCGTGGCAAACGACCTTGTAATCGAAAGGCACCTCCGCTCGCGCCACGACTTTGCCCGACACTGGGTCGATCTCGTCGGCCCGCACGGCATAGGAGCCAGGCTGCATGCCTTTGGAGATTTGCAGCGACCAGTGGCCGTCCGGGCCCGCATGCACATCGGCCACCGCACTATCATTGAGATAAAGTTTGACCTCGGCACCGGGTAGCGCCGACCCCGTGGCGTAAAATCCACCCCGCTGTTCCGCCTCCACGGTGCGAATCGAAACCGCTGGCTTATCGGCAGATTTCTGTCCCTCGGCACCGGAGGCGTCCGAGAGTATGCGCGTCGGCTTGCCTGGCTCGGTCAGCGCAACGACCAACCCGCTCGGAGCTTTCCTTCTTCGGGACCGCCACAGTCACCGTTTGCTGCGAAATCACTTGGCCCGAACCGGATTTTTCGCCGAGCGCGAGAAGATGGTCGCCGGCCGGCAAAGGCGGCGGCAGGAAGGCGAACTGGCCTGCGGCATCCGCCTTCGTCTGAGCGATGACGGTGCCGCGGTCGAGCAGAGCAACCTCGGCATTCGGAGACGCACGCCCGGCAACGACCGCCTCCCCCGAAGGCTCGACCCTGACAACGTCGAAACCAGGCAGCGCCGAGGCGGCGGAAACAGCCGCACCGACCGCCTCCTGCGTCGTCGGCGACTGACTGGCCGCGAGGGGAAGGGCCGGGACCGACGGAATCGCAGCAGTCTTCGGCGCGGCCGCTGTTACATGTGCGGCCGGAGACGAGAACTGCACCATATCCCACGCGTAATAGCCGACCGCCACCCCTGCCGCAGCGGCCGTAACTGTCGCCCCGATGGCGAGCATCGCACCTTTTGTGAGGCCGAACATTTCGGTCTCCCTTCCCTGGTCCGCCAGATTAGCGCCTCGGCAGGCGAAATGCCACATTTTGCGCGGCCATGCCAATCCAACCGCCGTGTCTTGACCGAGCCCGCTCTGCCTTGCGACAAGCCTGTCATGACCGCTATTCGGAATGTTTGCGTTTATTGCGGCTCCTCCGCCGGCGCCGACCCCATTTTTGCAGATGCGGCAAGCGCCTTGGGACGCGCTCTCGCCGAAGCCGGCATCGGCCTTGTTTATGGCGGCGGGAGCGGCGGCCTCATGGGCGTGATGGCAAGAAGCGTCCTGACGCATGGCGGGAATGTCACCGGAATTATCCCCGATTTTCTGAAGTCGCGGGAACTGATGCTGAAAGAGGCCCAGGAACTTGTCATCGTCGCCGACATGCATACGCGCAAGCGCCTGATGTTCGAACGCGCCGACGCCTTCGTCGCCTTGCCCGGCGGAATCGGGACGCTTGAGGAACTGGTCGAACAATTGACGTGGGTGCAGTTAGAACGACATCGCAAGCCCGTACTTATCGTCGATATCGCGGGGTTCTGGCGACCTTTGCTCAATCTCTTCGCCCATATGCGCGATCACGGCTTTATTCAGCCGCATTTTGAAATTCGTTATATGGTTGCAGAAAAAATCGCCGATGTTTTGCCGATGCTCGAAGCCGCTGTCGAACGCACGGCCCGCGAGGGAGCGGAGCCCCGCCCCCATGATCCCCGCCTTTGAAAAAAGGCTTCGTTGGATTATGGTCGCGTGATCCGGACAAGGAAGAGGTTTATGTTCATTCGACATCCCGCCAAAATTCTTTTCGGCTTGATGCTGGCAATGGCATCGAGTGCGTCGGGAGTTGCTTCGGCCCAAAGTCTTTTCGGAGCGGCTCCGGGCCAGACACCGGCGGCGCCCGCCGGCACGGCGGCGACTCCTGCGCCGCCCGCATCTGCGAAAAAGGCAGCCATCGTCAAACCGAAACCACACAAACCGGCGAATCCCAACGCAGGCCAGCAAGGTCAATGTCATCAACGAGCGGAAGGCCACGCTCGTCGAACTCTCGCTCACTTCGGAGACTACCAAGGACGCCAAACCGCAGGTGGTGGCTCACGATCTTGCGAGCGGGAAGAAAATCTCAGCCGCGCTCGCGAAAAGAGGTGGGTGCATCTATAGTGTGAGCGGCACGTTCGATGATCAGTCGACGATTGAACTTTCCGCGCTCGATCTCTGCAAGGACAATAACCTCAATCTCGTCGAATGAGGTCGTAGATCCGGCGCCGGGCGTTCCGTATGCGAAGAGACAGATCGATCGTCGGACGCATCAGCGGGACTTATGCGCCGGATTTTAGCAATTTATAGGTGATCGCATCGATCAGCGCCTGGAACGAGGCGTCGATGATATTGGCCGAGACGCCGACCGTCGACCAAGTGCGCGCCGCTCGCGTCGCCGAATTCGATCAGCACGCGGGTCACCGCATCCGTGCCGCCCTGGAACACGCGCACGCGATAATCCAACGAGTTCGAGATCGGCGATATAGCGCTGATATTTGCCGAGATCCTTGCGCAGCGCGAGATCGAGCGCATTGACCGGGCCGTTGCCTTCGGCCGCCGAAATCAGCTCTTCGCCGTCGATCCGCATTTTGACGACGGCCTCCGAGACGGAGACGAGCTCGCCCTTGCGCGTTATGGCGGCGCTCGACATCGACGCGAAAACGCTCGACCTCGAAATAATCCGGCACTTCGTCCGAGAGTGCGCCGCGCCAGAAGCTCGAACGAAGCGTCGGCGCCTTCATAGGCATAGCCCTGCGCTTCCTTGTCCTTCACCTCGTCGAGAAGGCGCGCGACGCGCGGATCGTCCTTGGCGAGCGCGACGCCGATCCGTTCGAGTTCGGCGAGAATGTTCGATTTGCCGGCCTGATCGGAGACCAGCAGCCGGCGCTGATTGCCGACCGTCTCCGGCGTCCACATGCTCATAGGTCGCGCGGCTCCTTCATCACGGCTGAGGCATGAATGCCGGCCTTGGTCGCAAAAGCCGAGGCGCCGACATAGGGCGCATGCCGGTTCGGCGCGCGATTCAGCAATTCGTCGAGCGTGTGGCTGACCTTGGTCAGCGTCGCGAGCGCCTCGCGCGTGACGCCGATTTCGAACGCATCGGCATAATCGCTCTTCAACAGCAGCGTCGGGATGAGCGAGACGAGATTGGCATTGCCGCAGCGCTCGCCGAGCCCGTTGAGCGTGCCTTGGATTTGCCGCGCGCCGGCGCGCACCGCGGCGAGCGAATTCGCGACCGCGTTTTCGGTATCGTTATGGGCGTGAATGCCGAGCTGCGATCGCCGGGATATGCGCGCGCGACCTCGCCGACGATCCGCTCGACCTCATGCGGCAGCGTCCCGCCATTGGTGTCGCAAAGAACGATCCAGCGCGCGCCGGCCTCGAGGCGGCCTCGGCGCAGGCGAGCGCATAATCGCGATTGGCTTTATAGCCGTCGAAGAAATGCTCGCAATCGAGCATCGCCTCGCGGCCCTTGCGCGCACGCGGCTGCGATCGATTGGCGATGCCGTCGAGATTTTCCTCCAGCGTCGAGCCGAGCGCGACATGGACATGATAGTCCCAGGTCTTGGCGACGAAGGTGATCGCGTCGGCTTCGGCCGCGAGAAGCGCCGGCGACGCCCGGATCGTTGGCGGCCGAGCGCCCGGCGCGCTTGGTCATGCCGAAGGCGGCGAACCGCGCATGCTTCAGCTTCGGCTGTTGCGGCGAAGAATTCCGTATCGAGCGGATTGGCGCCCGGATAGCCGCCCTCGATGTAATCGATGCCGAGCTCGTCGAGCAGGGCGGCGATATGGCGCTTGTCGTCGAGCGAGAAATCGACGCCCGTCGTCTGCGCGCCGTCGCGCAGCGTCGTGTCGAAGAGGAAGAGACGTTCGCGGGTCATGGGTGCTCCTCGCTCGGCCGTCTGCCTCAGAGCGTCTTCGCCGATATGGTGTTGGGGAGCCATTGCGCCGTCAAGCCGGCATTGGCGAAACTGCGCGCTTGGGTCGCAAGCTCCATCGCAAGAAGCCTGGCACCTGTGCGACCGCGCCGGAAGAATTTTGTGGCGCATTGCGCATCGAGCTCGAGCGGGCTCGCGACGCCGCACGCCAGTTCGATCGCCGGCTTCGTGGTAGATACTGCTGCGTCGATGTCGGCCTGGCCCTCGAACTCGACGGCAAGCGCACATGAAGCAAAACGACCGTGATCGGCGCCGCCGAGACTGATCGAAGCCGACGGATTCGCTTGAACTGCGCTTCGCACAATGATCGATCGCGACAAGAGCGTCTTGACTAGGCTCTTCGTAATTCGTCGCTCGGCGATTGCGGCCACAGACCTCGCGCTGCGGCAGTCGTCGTCAAGTCGCCGATGCGGTCAGCCCCTGCGATCGGAACTCGGGAAGATCTTCGCGCATGTTGCAACCGCTCAGCCCGGTCTTCGGGCCGACCCTCTCCCACCGGGAGAGGGTTTGCGCGCGCTGTTCTTGGGAGTGCTCATCGCTTCACCTCCCAGCTTGTCGTGCCGTCCTTATTGTCCTTCAGCGCGATGCCCATGGCGACGAGTTCGTCGCGGATGCGGTCGGATTCCGCCCAGTTCTTGGCAGCGCGCGCAGCGAGCGCGCGCCTTGATCTTAGGCGCTGCACGAAGATCTCGTCGATCTGAACAGCGGCCGGCCGCCAGCCGTTCCATTCGGCAAGCCCGTGCTTGAAAAAGCCCGAGCAGATGCCCGCAGGAAGCGAACCGCGCGCCGGCGAACGCGACCTCGTCGATTCGCCTTCGCTATAAAGCCGGCGCAGCACCGTGACCGCTTCCGGCGTATTGAGATCGTCCTCCAGCGCTTCGACGAAATTCGGGGCGAGCTCGCCGACGAAGCCGCGAATTGCTTGGCGATCGGATACCATCGATCGAGTTCGCGCTGGCTTTCGCGCAGGCTCGCGACCGTCCAATCGATCGGCTGGCGATAATGCGTCTTCAGCATGTTGAAGCGCAGCACTTCCCCCGGCCATTCCTTCGAGCAGCCTCGTGGATCGTCACGAAATTGCCGAGGCTCTTCGACATTTTCTCGCCTTCGACCTGCAGGAAGCCGTTGTGCATCCAGACATTCGCCATGACGTCGATGGCCGAAGGCGCAGCGCGTCTGCGCGATTTCGTTCTCGTGATGCGGGAAGACGAGATCGATGCCGCCGCCGTGGATGTCGAAGGTCTCGCCGAGATATTTCCAGCTCATCGCCGAGCATTCGATATGCCAGCCGGGCCGCCCGCGCCCCCAGGGGCTTTCCCAGCCGGGCTCGCTCGGCGCTCGAGGGCTTCCACAGAACGAAATCCATCGGGCTGCTCTTATAAGGCGCGACTTCGACGCGGGCGCCGGCGATCATCTCGTCGAGCGGACGGCGCGACAGCGCGCCGTAATCCGGCATCGACGGCACGTCGAAAAGAGCACGTGGCCTTCGGCCACATAGGCATGGCCGCTGGCGATCAGCCGCTCGATCATCGCGATCATCTCGGCGATATGGTCGGTCGCGCGCGGCTCGACGGTCGGCTCGCAGGCAGCCGAGCGCCGCGGCATCCTCGTGGAAAATCGCGTCGGTTTCTTCGGTCAGTTCGCGAATCGACAATGCCGCGCTCGGCGGCGCGCGCGTTGATCTTGTCGTCGACGTCGGTGATGTTGCGGACATAGGTGACGTGATCCGCGCCATAGAGATGGCGCAGCAGGCGGAACAGCACATCGAAGACGATGAGCGGCCGCGCATTGCCGATATGGGCGCAGATCGTAAACCGTCGGGCCGCAGACATACATGCGCACGTTGGCCGGATCGAGCGGCACAAAGGCATCCTTGCGGCGGGTCAACGTATTATAGAGCCAAACCATATAAACCCCTGAAAGCCGGCTGGCCTGGGGCGTCGAACTGATTTTTCAGGACATGACGGCACCAGCCAGCTGAGAAGCTAGCTGCAAATAATAGTCCGGCCGCGCGGAGCATACGTCATGGCGCGGAAGATGAGCGTTCCGTGCACGGCAGTCAAGGCCACATTTATGAACGATTACTCCTTCGCACATTGGCCTTCCCTCGGCCCGTGCCGGCTGGAACCGAAAAAGGCGCTTTTGCTCCGCGGCCCAGGCAGCCTCGGCAATTGTCCGAAAGCTGAAGGGGCTGATTTTAAAAAAATTTTCATGGCTGGCGGAGATGATGCGCAGCTTCTGGCCCATCCCTGCTCAGTTGCGGAACATCCCGACATGCGTCTCCTGCGTCCCGTCATCCTTATACCGTCGCTTTTTGCATTTGCCGCCCTATTCGCGGCTCATCCGGCCGCCGCGCAGGAGCCTTCGACCTTCGTTATCGCGGCCAGCGACGGCTATGGCGTCGGCGATTGCCTCGCCGAAGGCGGGAGTTGTGGGCAAATCATTGCCGACGCCTGGTGCGTGGCGCATGGTGCAACGCATGCGATTTCCTTCGGTCCAGCCGCAGACTTCATTTCGGCCACGCAGAAACGTGCGTCCGACGCCTCGCCTGGCTCCGTGGTGATTTCCTGTGGCGACTAGCGCGCGATCTGCGAGAATTGCGGTCTGCTTCGGTAATATCGGGTGTTAAAACAATGTGATAGGAGCCGGTGACGATTTAATGTGAATGCATTTTGCTCAAGAGCCGGTAGGAGCCCCGCCGGCCTCGCGTCAGCACCTCAAGGCCGGAAACCGTTCGATCTGTCATAACTGCCATCATCTTGTCATGTTAGCGAACGAGATGACAGACAGAGCGTTTTCGGTAAACATGCCGCGCGATGCGGCGAGGCTTTGATGCATTCCTTTTCTCGGCTCAAACGATCTTCCAATCTTTGCCTCCTGACCGGGCTCCTCCTGGCGGGCGGCGCCCACGCCCAGAGTCCGGATTGCCGAAGTCTTCAGGCGCAGCTCGCCTCGATCGGACCCGGCGATCCGGCGCGCGCTGCGCAATTCACGAAAGCCGTGCAAAAGCAGCAATACGAGCTCGACCGCACCGTCGCCTATTCGCATTCTATCGGCTGCGATCATCAGCAATTTTTGTTCTTCGGTTCGCCCCCGCCGGCGGAATGCGGCGAAATTGGCTCCCGCATCAGCAGAATGCAGGCGAATCTCTCGCAATTGCAGGCGGAAGCCGCTCGGGCCAGCGGCGACGCGCAACGACGCGACCTCACCGCGCGTTTCAACGCGTATTGCCGCGGTGGCCAGCAACAGCCGCGCGGGTTTTTCGACAGCCTGTTCGGGACCGCACCTCCGCCGCCCCCGCCCCTTTCCGTGCCGGACAGTCCGGATGTCTTACCTCCGCCGGCGGACGATACCCCTAGCGGCGGCACGAAGGCCGTCTGCGTCAAAAGCTGCGACGGCGGATTCTTCCCGGTCAGCTATTCGGCGACCCGCAGCCAACTCGGCAATCTCGCCCAGCGGTGTCAGGCGCTTTGCCCGAACGCGCAAACCACCCTCTTCACTTATTCTCCCAATAAAGACATCGACGATGCGGTATCGATCGATGGCAAGCCGTATCGGGACCTGCCGAACGCCGACAAATTCCGATCGAAATTCGATCCAACCTGCAGCTGCAAGCCCGCCAATGAAAGTTGGGTCCAGGCGCTCTCGGCAGCCGAACACGCGCTGGGCCACGAAAGTTCGAGCGACATTCTCGTCACACCGCAAAGATCCGACGCGATGGCGCAGCCCAAGGCTTCGCCCAAGGGCAAGGCGGCACAAAAGACCGATCCGAAGAGCGGAGCGGTTCAGGGCGACGATGCTACTGCGGCCGACGGCGTAGCCGCCCAGCAAGTCCCCACTGCCAGCAACGAATCAGCCGACATCGGGCCGAAAACATCCGTAGGCGGCCCGGCCTACGGCCTGGATGCCGGCGAGACAAAGGAAGAAGTCGGTCCCGACGGCACCCAGAAGAAGGTGCGCGTCATCAGCCCTATGTAGTTCCAGAATACCCCTCGGTAGATGTGGTATAGCCGCGGGCAGCACGGTTTGTTCCGGCGCGCCCCAAAAGAAGGTACAGCTATGAGCCTCGCCGATTGGGCCGCCCTCTTCGCCGTTTTGAACACGGGCGTTCATCTTTGTGCTCACGGGATCGCCGCGGTGCGGTTGCGGCCGCGCCGGATGCCCCACGAGGAGGGTGGGGAGCAGCCGGGCGTTTCGCTCGTGCGGCCGGTCTGCGGCATCGACAATTTCTGCGAGGAGACCCTCTCATCGAGTTTCAGTCTCGGCTATCCCCGCTACGAAGTCATTTTTTGCGTGGCGCGCATCAACGATGCGGTCGTGCCTCTCGTCCGCCGGCTGATGGCGGAGAACCCGCAGGTGCCGACGCGGCTTCTCGTCGGCGACGACGAAGAGACGTCAAACCCGAAACTGAACAATTGCATCAAGGGCTGGGATGCTGCGCGGTATCCTTGGATCGTGCTGGCGGATTCAAATGTGCTCATGCCGGTCGATTACATCGAGCGGCTGATGGCGAGCTGGAGGCCCGACACCGGGCTCGTATGCTCGCCCCCGCTCGGATCGAACCCCGCCAACTTTTGGGCCGGGGTCGAGTGCGCCTACCTCAATGCTTTTCAAGCGACCTGGCAATATGTCGCCGATGCGCTGGGATTTGGCTTCGCGCAGGGCAAAACCATGTTGTGGCGCCGAGATATTCTCGAAAATCGCGGCGGGATTCGCGCGCTGGGCGCCGAGCTTGCCGAGGACGCGGCCGGCACAAAAGTCATTCGCAGCCAGGGCCTTCGCGTCCGTCTCGTCGACAGACCGTTCGAGCAGCCGCTCGGCCGGCGCACCCTGAAGGAAGTCTGGTCACGGCAGGTGCGCTGGGCAAGGTTGCGGCGATCGACATTCCCGCTCTACTTCGCTCCGGAAATCTTCACTGGCGCCATCTTCCCGATGCTGGCCGGCGCCTATGCGGCTCTCCACTATGGTGTCGATTGGGCGCCGGTCGTCGCCCTGATCGCAGCACTTTGGTATCTGCCGCAAATTCTATTGAGCTACAGACTCGGGTGGCATCTTTCCTGGACGACCCCTTTCGCCCTTCTGTTGCGCGACCTTCTCCATCTCATGGTCTGGCTCGATGCTTGGCTGACCGACGATTTCGTGTGGCGCGGCAACGCCATGAGCGTGCGCGAAACCGAAGAGGCGATGCAGCGGCCGGGATGAATGTCGACGATTGAGGCCTATCCATCAGAGGAGAATTGGAGTAGGCTTAACAAGTCGTCAACAACCGAAAGGAGGTGATCCAGTGTCTCATTGTCACGAGCTGCGGTCGTCAGTTTTACGGACCTGGATACCTGTACGCGCAGGGAGAAATCCCGCGTAACGCGTCTCCTCGAAGGTCCGAGACGGACCGCGGTACGACAATGGAAGGGTCGCCTAGGGCGGCCCTTCTTTTTTCCGTGGGCCGGACATCGGGATGGGAAGAGCCCGTCCGCTCCGCCATCATTCCTCGAATCGTTCAGCGCCACCCGAGATTTTTTTCGGCGCGATCGCTGGGTCCGGCGCGTGAACGGCGCCGCGGTCTCGAAAAGGATTGACGATCGGGTAGCGCCGGTCGCGCCCGAAATTCTTCTTGGTAACCTTCACCCCAGGTGCAGATTGCCGGCGCTTGTATTCGGCGACGTAGAGTAGATGTTCGACGCGAGCGACGGTCGCCAAATCGTGGCCGGAGACGACAATGTCGGAAACGCGCATCTCGCGCTCGACAAGCTTCTCAAGAATATCGTCGAGGATCGCGTAGGGCGGCAGCGAATCCTCGTCCTTCTGATCTTCGCGCAATTCCGCGCTCGGCGGCTTGGTTATGATATTTGGCGGGATTACAACGCCCCCCGGTCCGAGCGCCCCCGCCGGCTTCCAGCAATTGCGCAATTCGGCGAGACGAAATACCTGCGTCTTATATAGATCCTTGACCGGGTTGAAGCCGCCGTTCATGTCGCCGTAGAGCGTTGCGTAACCGACCGACATTTCGGATTTGTTGCCGGTCGTCACCACCATCGCGCGAAACTTGTTCGACAGCGACATGAGCAGGGTTCCGCGCACGCGGCTCTGCAAATTCTCCTCGGTGATGTCGCGTGCAAGACCGGCAAAGAGCGGAGCGAGTACGGCTTCGAACCCCTCGACGGCAGGATAGATCGGCAAGATGTCGTAGCGCACGCCGAGTGCTTTTGCGCAAAGCGCCGCATCTTCGAGCGACGACGACGACGTGAAGCGATAAGGCATCATGACGCAGCGGACGCGTTCCGGCCCGAGCGCGTCGACGGCGAGCGCCGCCGTGAGCGCCGAATTGATACCGCCTGACAGGCCGAGAACAACGCTGGGAAAATGATTCTTTTCGACATATTCCCGCAGGCCGAGCGCGCAGGCCGCATAATCGGCTTCATCTCCTTCCTCGATCGAGGAGAGCGGCGCCTCGATGCAAACCCAGCCCTCGGCCTGACGCTGCCAAATGGTCTTGGCAATAGATTCGCGAAAAGCCGGCAGTTGAGCGGCAAGCGCACAATCGGCGCCTAGGGCAAAGGACGCGCCGTCGAAGACGAGTTCGTCCTGGCCGCCAACTTGGTTCAGATAGATCATCGGTAGCCCGCTCTCGCGCACGCGAAGAGCCGCGATCTGCAACCGTTCATCCTGCTTGCCGCGCCAATAGGGCGAGCCGTTCGGAACGATGAGCAGTTCCGCGCCGGTCTCTGCCAGACATTCGACGACTTCCTCGCCCCAGATGTCCTCACAGATCGGCACGCCGATGCGAACGCCGCGAAAGACGATCGGCCCCGGCGGGCGCCCAGCAGCGAAGACGCGCTTTTCGTCAAAAGACCCAGAATTCGGCAGATCAACCTTGAAGCGGATGGCTTCGATCCGGCCTGCGTCGAGCAGCGCATAAGCATTGTAGCATTGGCCGCTCTCGGCCCAGGGCAGACCGACCAGAACGGCAGGCCCCCCATCGGCGGTCGAGCGTGCAAGTTCCTCGAGAGACGCTCGGCAGGCTTCCTGGAAGGCCGGCTTCAGGACCAGATCTTCGGGCGGATAGCCGGCGAGAAAGAGCTCCGAGAAGACGACCAGGTCGGCGCCCATTGCCGCAGCCTCGGTGCGGGCGCGCCGTATAGCCGTGGCATTGCCGGCAATATCGCCGACGGTGCAGCCGATTTGGGCGAGAACGATGACGAGGCGGTCGGCCGGATGAGAAGAAGCGATCATCCTCTGGATTTAGCCCGCCCTTCGCGCCGCGGCAATGAAGGGGAACGGCGTAAGCCAAACCCGCTCTTCCAGCAGATCCGGCAAAGCCTAGCCATGCCGGCGACGGGCAGACGTGATCGGTCGATCCCGCGTCTTTCCCCCGCAATCGGCATCAGCCCCCAAACAGCCAGCTACCCGTCAGATAAGGCCCCTGGATCGTGTAGCTGCTTCGAAGGTGTTCCTGCGTTGCCAGATAGACTCCGTGGGGGAAGCGTGAGACTGGTCGGGACTTGCGTCAGCGCATACTCGCTGATGGCATCGAAATAGACGGCGGCGCGATAGCCCAATTCAAGTCTGAACTGCCCGTAATCGCCGGGCGGGAACATATAGGCGACGGCCAATCTCGTGTCGATGCCGGGAACAATCCGTGTCGTATCGGGCGACGTGATGGACTGGTTGTTGGGCCCGGACAATTTTGGATTGACGGTCGTAAAATCCATGTGGCTCTGCTCGGTGCCGATCAAGGTCGTTCCCGCGACCTCACCGATGAATAGGACGTCGCCTATTTCGTACTGGCCCTTCATGCCCAAGCGGGGCCCGGCGCCAGTATATAATGAATGGGTGGTACTCCCGATCGAAGCCGTGCCGTCCGGGCTTTGGAACGTCCCGGTCAGATCTTCGCCGATGCGAGCAAATTCCACGCCGCCAAGGGCGCGCAACTGAACCGCACATTCGGCGCAGAAAGTGTAGCCGACATCCAACTTGGCGGAATCGAAGTCGGTCTGCACCGAGCCGTGCCCGATTTTGTACAGCGCCGATTCCGGGCCGATCAAAAACGGGGGCCCGACCATTTGTGTCGGCGAGGCAGAGACGGAAGCATTCGTGGTCGTATCCAGATGCGTCCAGTCCAGCGCGAAGTCGGTGGACTTATTGGCGATATAGCGAGCGCCGATACTGAAAGCGGGACGGTATTCGGGCTTGAGCGACTGATTTGCCCAGCTCGGTGACACCACGGGAAGAGGGGTCGTCAGCGTCCCGTATTCTGAGATTTCCAGAGCCGGGTTGCAGATACAGTAGCGACCCGCTGATCTCAAAGCGTGGCACGTAGGGTCTTCGGGTGGCCGTAACGCGGTCGGCGTCGGCAGCGAAAGCATCTGCGTTCCGCGGCGGTCTCGGCGGGAGCGCTGGGACGAGGCTCCGTCGTCGCCGGCGCCTTCGTTTCGAGCCGGCTGATGCGTGCGCGCAACGCGGCATTTTCCTTTTCCAATGCATCGAGGCGCGCAGAGATCTTCTGATCCATCGTTTCCGCTATTGCCGCGTGCGAACCAGCGGAAATCGTCAATACGAGACACCCGGGCAACGCCAGTTTTGCAAACTTCGTCATTGTGCGGCCTCGCAGAACACGTCCTCTCAGCAGACCTACAAACTCCACTACAGCGGTACTCGTCGATCACGAGATCGCCAATTGAACCGGCCGGAATTTACTTCGATGCTCTGCCTGAGCAATCAGCTCTACAGATGATTTGCAACGGGTGTTAGGGTCGTTTGTCCAAAATTGCACAAGACCTAAACAAACATGGGGACATGATCGGTAATCGTCGCGGCACGCCGCCATCTTCCGCCGTCTCCCGACGAAGAATGCCGTCTCCCAACGAAGAATAATGAGATCGGCCGATTACCGCGTTTCCCTGGGGCTAGAGCCTTTTTCGTTCCGATGGAATTGGAACGAGGCTCTAGGTTTTTGTTTTGACGCATTTTCTTGACGCGAACCGGCGTCCACTTCGCTTGAAAATGCTCTAGTTCTGAATTGCAACGCATGCGACCGGTAAAGCGCGCAACCGCCGCAAGCTGACTCGAGCGGAAAATTGTCGTTCGCTATGTCCACAGCGCCGGAAGTTTGTGGTCACGCCCGCGCGGCGAGCCGCCGATGTCGAAATGCTGCGCCAGATCCAAGCCTAGTCGACGGATGACATCAGCCGCATTGAAACTCCGGCCAAGTTGCGACGATAAAATCGAGTAGCCGATTTTCTCACTCGAATGTATAGGCGTCCATCATTAGAACGCCATATTGGTGGCTCGTATGGACGCGCTTTCCTTTTGACTTGTCTCCTGCTGCCCCATCGCAAATGGCAGCGGCAGGAAATGCTCCTCGCTCGGATGATTCTCCACAGCAAACGGTGCCCGATCGCGGTAACGCTCGATGTCCTCCAACGCCCCCGCCGCAATCCTGTCAGCGACCCAATTCGAAAATTCGAGCACCCACGACGGTACCGGCGGGTCGTGCGCGCCGCCGCCACGAGCGAGCGCGAAAAGATTATGGGTGGCTGATCCCGAACCGATGATGAGCACGCCATTTTCGCGCAAGGCGCTAGCGCGTGCCCGAGCGCAACATGATGTGCGGCGCCTGCCTGCGGCTCGACCGATAATTGCACGACGGGAATGTCGGCTTCTGGATAGAGCAGCTTGAGCGGCACCCAAGTGCCGTGATCGAACCCTTCTCCCCTCCACAGCCGCGGCCGCAAAGCCAGCGTCCTGGAGAAGCTCAGCCGCATGCCGCGCCAGCGCCGGCGAACCGGGTGCCGGATATTGCACCTCGTAAAGAGCCCGCGGAAAACCGCCGAAATCGTAAATCATTTCCGGCTTGGCATCGGCGGTGAGCAGTGGGCCGGAGGCGTCGAAATGGGCGGAAGCAGAGTATGGCCTCCGGCCGTCCGAGTGCGTGCCCGAACGATAAGAGAAAATCGCGCGCCGCACTGCTTTCGAGGACCATCATCGGCGAGCCATGAGAAATGAACAGGGTTGGAAACATCCCCCTCATTTCCTATCCCAATCCCAGCCGGGTGAAGAGAGCCAGAAGCCAAAGCACGCCGGCTGCGAGGATCGAACAGAATACTGCGGCTGATCCCATATCCTTGACCGCCTTCACTTCCGGATGGAGCACCGGCGTCACATGATCGCAGAGCTTCTCGATACAGGTGTTCAAAAGTTCAACCGCGATCACGAAGAGCCCGGCGGCGATGAGCAGAGCTCGTTGCCAAAGATCGGCGCCGACGATCAGCGACAAGGGTACGGAAACGAGGAAGGTGGCAATTTCCATCTGCAGCGCCCGCTCGGTCTTCAGCGCGTGACGGAGACCGGCGAGCGAATTCTCAGTGGACCGAATGAGTTTCATTCAGCGGCCGCGCGCCGTCCAGCTCGTTCCGCTTTGAGCAATTCAGCGAGCAGGAAAGCGACTTCGATCGCCTGTTCGGCGTTGAGCCGCGGATCGCAATAGGTGTGATAGCGGTCGTGAGATCGGATTCGGAAATCGCCCGCGCGCCGCCGGTGCATTCGGTGACGTTCTTGCCGGTCATTTCGAGATGCACGCCGCCGGCATACGTCCCTTCGGCCTGATGGACGGCGAAGAAGGTGCGGATCTCGCTGATGATGCGATCGAACGGCCGCGTCTTGTAGCCGCCCGCCGCCGTTGATCGTATTGCCATGCATCGGATCGCAGGACCAGACGACCGTGCGGCCCTCGCGCTTCACCGGCGCGGATGAGCGCCGGCAGGCGATTCGCCGACCTTGTCGGCGCCGAAGCGGCAGATCAGCGTCAGCCGCCCGGCCTCGTCCGCGGGATTGAGCACGTCGATCAGACGCATCAGATCGTCGGGCTCGAGCGACGGACCGCATTTGAGGCCGAGCGGATTTTTCACGCCGCGGCGATATTCGACATGGGCGTGGTCGCATCTGGCGCGTGCGGTCGCCGATCCAGATCATATGGCCGGAGGTCGCGTAATAATCGCCAGAGGTTGAATCGACGCGCGTCAGCGCCTCCTCGTAGCCGAGCAGCAGCGCCTCGTGCGACGTATAGAAATCGGTCTGCCGCAATTCCTGATGGCTTCCGGATCGAGGCCGATCGCGCGCATGAAACCGAGCGTCTCGGTGATGCGGTCGGCGAGTTCCTGATAGCGCGCGGATCTGCGGGCTGATCCTTGACGAAGCCCAGCATCCAGCGATGCGCATTCTCGAGATTGGCATAGCCGCCGGTGGCGAAGGCGCGCAGCAGATTGAGCGTCGCCGCCGATTGCCGATAGGCTTCGAGCTGGCGGCTGCGGATCTGGGGTGCGCGCCGGCCGCGGTGAAGTCGATGTCGTTGACGATGTCGCCGCGATAGCTCGGCAGTTCGACCCCGTTCTGCGCTTTCGGTCGGCTTGGTGCGCGGCTTGGCGAACTGCCCGGCGACGCGGCCGACCTTGACCACCGGCGAAGCGCGCGGCAAAGGTCAGCACCACCGCCATCTGCAGGAAGACGCGGAAGAAATCGCGGATATTGTCGGCCGAATGTTCGGCGAAGGTTTCGGCGCAATCGCCGCCCTGCAGCAGGAAGGCCTCGCCGCGCGCCACCTTGCCCAGCGTGCGCTTCAGCTTGCGCGCCTCGCCGGCAAAAACGAGCGGCGGAAAGCCGGCGAGCTGGCGCTCGACCTCGGCGAGCGCGGCCGCGTCCGGATAGACCGGCGCCTGCTCGATGGCTTTGCCCGCCAGCTCTCCAGCGGCATTCGCAGCCCAGCGCTCAATGGCCATCATTCGAACTCCGACGCCTCATGATCGCGAGCGCTTGCCATACAGGGCCGGCGGCGATGGCGATACACGAGCCGGCCGGCATGGCGACAGCCTGTCGCGGCCGCACCGGCTCTCACGCTTCCGCCACCGCTGCGCCAGGCCCGCGTCGAGCTTTCGCGCTCGTAGCGGGCCGTGCGCGTGCGCATGGTCACGAATTCTTCGGCGGCGGTCGGATGCACGCGCCATGGTGGCGTCGAAATCGGCTTTTTTGGCGCCCATCTTGACGGCGATGCCGAGCAGCTGCGCCATTTCGCCGGCGTCTTCGCCGAGAATATGGACGCCGAGCACCCGGTCGGTCTCGCCGTCGACGACGATCTTCATGATCATCTTTTCGGCGCGGCCCGAGAGCGTCGCCTTCAGCGGCCGGAAGCTCGCCAAATAAATATCGACGATCGCGAAGATCGCGCCGCGCCTCGTGCTTCGGTCAGGCCGACCGTGCCGAGTTCCGGCGTCGTGAAGACGGCTGTCGGGACTTGCGCATGCACGACGGCGGTCGGCCTGCCGCCGAACAAAGTGTCGGCGAAGCGCATGGCCCTCGCGGATCGCGACCGGCGTCAGATCGAGCCGATTGGTGACATCGCCGACCGCATAGATCGAAGCGACACTGGTCTTGCGAATAAGCGTCGACCTTGACCGCGCCGACGCGATCGAGCTCGACGCCCGCCTTTTCGAGCCCGAGGCCCGCCGTGTTGGGGCTGCCGCCCGGTCGCGATCATCACCTGGTCGACCGTCGAGCTTCTGCGCCATTGGTCGAGCTCGACCTCGAGCCCGCCGTCGGCTCTTGTCGATCCGCGTCGGCAGTCGGTCGAAATGAAACGTCGATGCCGGCTCGTCAGCGCGTCGCGCAGGCCGCATCGCGCATGTCTTCGTCGAAGCCGCGCAGCACGTTTTCGCCGCGCATGACGCAGCGACACTTCGGCTCCGAGCCGCGCGAAGATGCTGGCGAATTCGACCGCGATATAGCCGCCGCCGACGATGCAGCAGCCGCTCCGGAAATCCTTCGAGATCGAACATTTCGTTCGAGGTGATGGCATATTCGCGGCCGGGTATCGCGGGCTCGAGCGACCGGCGCGGCCGCCCGTCGCAACGAGGATATGTCGCGCGCTGATCGCGCTGCCGTCGGCGAGCCGGACCTGTTGGGCGCCTTCGAGGATCGGCGCGGGTCTCGATGATGCGCGACGCCCGGCTCGTTCGAGATTGGCGCGATAGATCGCCGGAGAGCCGCGAGATCTCCTTTTCCTTGGCCGCGACGAGCTTCGGCCAGTCGAAGGTCGGCGTCTCGGGAAGCTCCAGCCGAAGCCCGCCGCATCTTCGAAATCATCGGCGAAGCGGCTCGCATAGACCATACAGCTTTTTCGGCACGCAGCCGCGGATGACGCAGGTGCCGCCGATGCGGAATTCTTCGGCGATCGATCACTTTGGCGCCATAACCGGCGGCGATCCGCGCTGCGCGCACGCCGCCGGAGCCGGCCCCGATGACGAAAAGATCGACATCGAAATCTTTCATCCAATGATATCCGGTCCCCTAATCCCTCCCCGCTTGTGAGAGAAGGTCGCTCCGCTCAGAAATCGTGGCCTCGTTTCTTCATTTCCTGATGCACGCGATCCATCATGCCCACCGAGACGCCCTGGGTCCATTGCTTCAGAGCGTCTTCGACATTGACGAGGATCACGGGCTCGAAGTCCACATAGCGCTTTCCGACGGGCGAATCGAAGAAGGCTGCGGAAGTCTTCAGGTCCTGCTCTGTCATCGCCGAAGCATAGATGCGCGCGGCATTGTTGATCATCGTATCCGATTGCTTGGCGAATTCGGACGAAAGCTCCTGCATCACGGCGTTCAAATCATTGGTGAGATCCGGCCGCGTCCGCGTCACGGTGGCGACGAGCTGAGTTTTGAGTTCGGTAATGGCGGCGTCGAACGATCGCGACATGCCCGAAGCAATGACGAGGTCGCGCGCGGCAGCAAATTGACTGGGCGGAATGGTCGCGCCGGGCGTGCCGGACTGTTGAACGACCGGAGAAGCAGCGGCCGGAGCGGCGCCGGGTGGAGGGGCTAGGGACGGAGGGGCGGCGGGGGAAGAACCCGGCATTGCAAAGAACGGCGGCGGCGCGGGCTGTTGGGCAACGGCCGGCGCTATCGCCAACGCGGCGGCAAAAACAAAGAACCTCAACACCACGGGACCCTCTCCCCTATTGTTCGGCAATTTTGCCGATGACTTCGACGTCGCCCGGACGGGCCACGATGATCGCGCTGACGAGCCCAATGAAAAGACCATGTTCGACAACGCCGGGCACGGCGGAAAGCGCTGCCGCAAGAGCTACTGGATCAACGATTTCCCGGAAGGCACAGTCCAAAATGTGATGGCCGCCATCGGTGACGAAAACATGGCCGTCATTTCCCATGCGCAGTTTCAATTCGCCACAGACCCCGACCGAGGCCGCAGCCTCGACGATGTGGCGCCGAGTTGCGGCAAGGCCGAAAGGTACGACTTCGACTGGCAGCGGAAACCGGCCAAGCCGGCCGACCTGCTTCGAAGCGTCGGCGATCACCACCATTCGGCGCGAGGCCGCGGCCACGATCTTTTCGTAGAGCAGCGCGCCGCCACCGCCTTTGATCGCAATCAGGTCATCCGTGAATTCGTCGGCGCCGTCGACAGTAAGGTCGAGTTCGTCGATTTCATCGAGCGTGGTGAGCGGAATACCGAGTTGCTTCGGCCCGCCGGCGGGTCGCTGAAGAGGTCGGTATGCAGACGAGACCGAGCCCCTGGCGCACCCTTTCGCCGACGATCTCGACGAAATGGGCCGCGGTGGTTCCGGTGCCGAGCCCAAGCCTAAGCCCCGGACGCAGGCATTCCGCCGCCCGGCTCGCTGCCCGCTGCTTCAAGACATCGGCTTCCATGGAAGCTTTCAAGTGGGTGCCTCCGCAAATAGGGCACCTTCTGCCCTTCATGTAAACTCTGCGCAACCAATTCGTGCCGACCGGAGGTCCCGATGTCGCTCAAATATGTCACTGGCCGCCCTGGCGGCCATCGCCGCTGCCAGCCCGGCGGCGGCGCAGACCTATCAATTCCTGGCCGCGCCCCAGACCGACCTCAACCGGGTTTATCGCCTCGACCGCGTGACCGGCGAGATGGGAGCCTGCCAGTACGGGCTAAAGGAAAACACGATCGGGGTCACGCTCTGCTATCCCGCCGGCGAAGGCGCCGGCCCCCAGCCTTCGAGCGAATATGAGCTCGTCGCCTCGCATCACACGGGCGAAGGCGGTGTCTTCCGGGTCGATATGCGCACCGGCATGATGTCGATCTGCTATGTGTTGAACGAGGCCGTCGTGTGCACACCGCAGACGCGGTGAAATCCGGTCAAGGTCGTTATGCCCACCCCTGCCCCGCTCCTCGTCTTCGATCTCGACGGGACGCTTGCCGATACGGCCGGCGACCTGGTGAAAGCGCTCAACCACATCCTGGCTCGGGAGGCGATCCCGGCGGTCTCCGTGGCGGAAGCGCGGAATTGGGTCGGCGCCGGCGCCCGGGCCTTGATCGAGCGCGGTTTTTCCTCAGCCGATCGGGCGCTTCCGCGTGAGCAGCTCGACCGCTTCTATGTCGATTTCCTCGCCTATTACGAAGCGCATATCTGCGACGAGAGCCGGCTCTATCCAGGCGTCGTCCAAGCGCTCGACCGTTGCGCCGACGCCGGATTCGCCTTCGCCGTCTGCACCAACAAAATCGAACGCGCGGCCAAGGAATTGCTCGGCGCACTCGGCGTCGACACGCGGTTTCGGGCGATCTGCGGCCAGGACACGTTTCGTGCCGACGGCCGGGCGATCGCCAAGCCCGACCCGCGCGCGCTTCTGTTCACGGTCGCCAGAGCCGGCGGAGACGCGGCCCGCTGCGTGATGGTCGGCGATTCAGCGACCGACATCGCCACCGCCAAGGCCGCCCGCGTGCCGGTCGTCGCCGTCGATTTCGGCTATGCCGACATGCCGGTCACCGAACTCGGCCCTGACCGCGTGATCTCGCATTTCGACGCGCTCTGGTCGGCGGTAGCTGAGATCATGCCGGGTCCGAGCTTGACTTCGCCCGGCCCCAAAGCCTAATTCCTCGCGATATTCTACCGGGCGATTAGCTCAGCGGGAGAGCACTCGCTTCACACGCGAGGGGTCGCAGGTTCGAACCCTGCATCGCCCACCAGGAATTTCCGGGATCTTGCGCCGAGCATCGGACCCGAAAGCGGGAACCGGTTTCGGGTCCAATCCGATGCTCAATCAAATCATTATAGCGGGTTGGGGTCGAATTGAATTCGGGGGGATTCCCAAATCGGGCGAAGCGTGATTCATCCTTATGGCCGGGAGGAGGCCGGCAAGGATGGCGCATGGAGAGGCTCTTCGGATTCGGGTGATCAAGGCCGTCGTTGAGGACGGTCTTTCGCGGAACGAGGCGGCGCGGATTTTCCGGGTCGGGATCGCGAGCGCGATACGTTGGGTGAGCGCATTCGAGGAGACGCGCCGCACGACAGCTTTGCCGACCGGCGGGGACCGGCGCTCTGTGCTGAGGCCGCATCGGGACTGGCTCCTGGAATTGCGGCGCAAGGAGAACGACCTGACGCTCGATGCGATCGCCGAGCGTCTGCTTCGCGCGCACGGCGTGGAAGCCGACAAATCGATGCTGTCGCGCTTCTTTGCCGCCGAGGGGATCAGCTTCAAAAAAAACCGTGCACGCCAGCGAACAGCATCGTCCCGACGTCGCTGAGCGCCGGGAAGCGTGGCGGAGCACGCAGACGAGCCTAGGTGGCCGGCTGATTTTCCTCGACGAGACCTGGACGACGACCGCGATGACGCGTCGTTACGCCTGGGCCGACGTCGGCGCACGCGCCATCGGCTATGCCCCGAACGGTCATTGGAAGACGACGACGTTTCTTGCCGGCCTCACCTGCGAGGGGCTGATTGCACCCTTTGTGCTCGACGGGCCGATCAACGCCGAGTGCTTCTTCGCCTACGTCGAGCAAATTCTCGTCCCCGCTCTGCAACAGGGCGACACCGTGATCCTCGACAATTTGTCGAGCCATAAGAACGACGAAGCGGCGCGCCTCATCGCCGGCGCCGGCGCACGCCTCCTGTTCCTGCCGCCCTACAGCCCCGATCTCAATCCAATCGAGATGGCCTTCGCCAAATTCAAAGAACTATTGCGGCAAGCCCAAGCCAGAACCGTCGACGCTCTCTGGGAACTCATCGGCCGCACCCTCAACCTTTTCACCCCCGAAGAATGCAAAAACTACATCCGTCATTGCGGATACAATCCGCTTTGATCGCAACACGCTCTAGAGCTACGACGCTGATTTGATCTGACCAGCCGTCGCTCTCGGCATCGCCAGTCGCTCGGCTAGCCGCAACAGAAGATCGTTGACGGTCTCTCGTGCTCGCCGCAATCTTTCGAAACGCGATCAAGCCCTTCGGCTCGGATCGTTCATGAGCCGCGCGAGAGCACCCTCCTCAGTTCATCGCGCGACGATCAGAGCATCGATCAACCGATCGGAGAATTGACGCGATGAACATGCCCAGTGAGGCTCCCCCTATCCAGAGCAAAAAGGTTCCGCTCGAAATTCCGGAACCTTTGGACACGTTCAGCGAGTGGCGAAAGGCACAGCGTATCCCTATTTTTCGCAGCTTTTATATCGATGATGTCAACACGCTTCCGCTCGAATATTGGGATTTAAAGGATGTTGATCACGTTAAACAACAGAGTGATAAGCCGGTTGCCGATCTTGTGCCAGAAATATGCCACACGCGTGCAGGGTGGCGCTGCGATCCGGCTGCCCATGACAATGTCGGCGGAAAATCGCGTCACCGGCATCAACAACTTTGCATAATCCGCCGGGTCGTACTCCAAGTCAGCGTCCTGAAACAGGATGTATTCGCCGGTCGCGACCGCCATCCCGGCTTTGACCGCAGCACCTTTGCCGCCGTTGGTCGGCATTTTGATGAGCTGCGTGTAAAGTTTTGGATTTTGCTCCAGAAGCTTGACCGTCCCGTCGTTCGAACCGTCGTCAACCACGACAACGTCGAAGGAAACTCCTGGCACCACCTGCTCGTTCACCCGTTGCAGAACTTGGATGATGGTTTCCCCTTCGTTGTAAGCGGGGACGAGGATCGTGACCTTGATCATGGCGTCGCGGCCCTAACTAGAAGGATTCTCCGGGGAATGCAAGCTTGGAAATAAATCGCGTTGACAGCGGCGAGCGCCTGAATGAAACTGCGCGGCGAAACGGCGGCGCCGGCAGGCCCGTCCATCCAAGGTCTCCCTATGTTGAAGAACAAGCTCAGTGGCAATCAACGGTTTCTGGACGACCCCATCGTCCCGATGACGAAGGAATTCGCCGACGCACGCGGCTCGATCCTGCCGTTGGCGGACGAGGAGATGAAAAGCGCTGTCCTCATCACCTCGAAGGCGGGCTCCATTCGCGCGAACCACTATCACAAGACCGATTGGCACTATTGCTACGTGCTCTCAGGGTCGATCGACTACTATTTTCGGCCGGTCGGCAACAAGCAACCACCCAAACACGTGAAAGTAAAGACGGGACAGATTTTTTTCACGCCACCGATGATCGAACATGCGATGTGCTTCCCCGAGGACACCGCTTTCGTCTGCCTCGGACGCAACTCGCGCGCGCAAGAAGTCTACGAGGCAGACGTCGTCCGCGTGGACGTTGTCACTTCCTACACAGCATCCGCATGAGCCAGTCCTGTATCCGCCGCGTGACGTGCCGTCTTTGCCACTCGCGGAATCTCGAGTTGGTGCTGTCGCTCACGCCCACACCGCCCGCGAACGCCTTCGTTACGGCAGCCGACCTCGAAAAGAACGAGGAGCGCTTTCCGCTGGACGTGTTCTTCTGCCAGGACTGCGCGCACGTGCAGCTTCTCGATGTTGTTGATCCCTCGATTCTTTTCAGGAACTACGTTTATGTGTCCGGCACGTCGCCCGTATTCGTGAAGCACTTCAAGAATTATGCCGCCGACATGATCCGGAAATTCAACCTCGGCAAGGACGCGTTCGTGGTCGAGATCGGCAGCAACGACGGCACACTGCTTCGGTTCTTCAGCAAAGCCGGCCTGAAGGTCCTCGGCATCGATCCCGCCACAGCGATCGCGACCGAGGCGACGAAGAAGGGAATCGAGACGATCCCCGCATTTTTCACGTCTAAACTCGCCGAAACGATCAAGGCTCAGCACGGTCAGGCTGATCTGATCGTCGCGAACAATGTGTTTGCGCATGCCGACGATCTGCAAGACATCGTCAAAGGCATCCGCACGCTGCTCAAGCCGCAAGGCGTGTTCGTATTCGAAGTTTCCTACCTCGTGGACGTGTATGAGAAAACGCTCTTCGACACGATTTATCACGAGCATCTCTGCTACCACACAGTCAAACCGCTGCGCGCCTTCTTCAAAGCCAACGGCATGGAGTTGATCGCCGCGCAGTCCGTGGACACCCATGGGGGTTCATTGCGAGCGATGGCGCAACTCGCAGGCGGACCGCATCCGGTCGAGCCTTCCGTCGCCGAGTTTATTAAGCGCGAAGAAACTCTCGGTCTCGACAAAGCCGCGACACTTAAGGGCTTTTCAGCCAAAATTAACACGCTGCGGGACGACCTGAACGCGTTGCTCAAGAAACTCAAAGCCGAAGGCAAACACATCGCGGCCTTCGGCGCACCCGCGAAAGCCACGACGCTAATGCTGCATTTTGGGATTGGTCCGGAATTCGTGGACTTTATCGTGGACGACAGCCCGCTCAAGCAGGGACTTTACTCGCCGGGCTTCCACATCCCGGTCGTTCCGTCCTCTGAAATCGACAAACGCAATCCGGACTACCTGGTGATTCTCGCCTGGAACTTCGCCGATCCCATCATCGCCAAGCACGCCGAGTTTCGGCGCAAAGGCGGCGTTTTTATCGTCCCCGTCCCGACCGTACGCGCGGTCTGACCATGAACGCATACCTTCTTCCCAGCGACGTTGCTGAAATCGCCGACCTCCTCGGGGACACGGCAAACGCGTTCGCCGGCAAAACCATCCTCCTCACGGGCGCGCGCGGATTCCTTGGCCGTTATCTCGCCGAAACATTTGCGCATTTGAATCGGAAGCGCCTGAAGCATCCGTGCAAAGTTATCGCGACCGACAATCTCATCACGGCAGGCGCGCTCGGCAAGGACGTGCGCGACAAGGACGGCGTCACGTTCCTCAAGCACAACGTCATCGAACCGATCCGCGTTAAGAAGCCGGTGCATTTTATCCTGCACGCCGCGGGCATTGCCAGTCCGTATTACTACCGCGCCTACCCGCTTGAAACTCTCGATGTCGCTGTCACCGGCACGCGCCACATGCTCGAACTGGCGCGCGATCACAAGGCGCGCCTCCTGTTCTTCAGCAGCAGCGAAATCTACGGCGATCCCGACCAGAACTTCGTGCCCACGCCCGAAAGTTACAATGGCAACGTCTCCTGCCTCGGCGCCCGCGCCTGTTACGACGAAAGCAAGCGGCTGGGCGAGACCTTGTGTCGCATCTATCACACAAAGTTCGGGGTCGAGACGAACATGGTCCGTCCCTTCAACATCTATGGACCAGGGATGCAGGAAACCGACTACCGCGTGCTGCCGAACTTCGCCAGCCGCATCAAAGGCAATAAGCCCCTGCACATCTATGGCTCCGGCAACCAGACCCGCACGTTCTGCTATATCACCGATGCTATCGCCGGGTTCCTCAAAGTGCTCGTGCACGGCGTGCCGGGCGAACCGTACAACATCGGCAATCCGAAGCCCGAGATCTCGATGCTGCAACTGGCCCACGAGATTGAGAAAGTGCTGGGACGTTCGCTGGAGATTGCCACGATCACCTATCCGGACAGTTATCCCGCCGACGAGCCGAATCGCCGCTGCCCGGATATCAGGAAGGCGTCGTTGCAGTTGGACTTCCATCCACGCGTGTCGCTGAGGGAAGGTCTCAAAAGATTCCTGACCTGGTCAAACTCGGTTTACACCGGTGAGCAGTAAGTCCGGAACGGTGGTCCGTTTGGGACTCATCGGCGCAGGTCGTTGGGGAAAGAACTTTATACGTACCATCCGCGTGCTCGACGGCGTCGCTCTCTCGGCGCTTTGCAGCCGCCATCCCGACAGCCGCCGTCTAGTCGATTCCTCCTGCGCAATTCTACGTGACTGGCACGATCTTGTTGGCAACGATTTCTGCGACGGGGTGATTATAGCCACCCCGCCGGACACTCATGCCGAGATCCTCGGTGCGATGATTCGCGCGCGAATTCCGTCGATGGTCGAAAAGCCCTTGACCTTGGATTTGCAGGAAGCGCTCGACCTTCAGCGGTTGGTTCGGCAAAACCCGACGCCTGTCTTGGTCGATCACACGTATTTATTTCATCCCGCGTATCGCGAACTGAAGCGATTGAGTTCGCAGTTCGGGCCAGTCCGTTCAATCCAATCGGAAGGCGGCGGTCCCGGGCCCTTCCGCCCGAATTACACCGCCCTGTGGGACTACGGCCCGCACGATATCTCCATGTGCCTGGATCTGCTGGGCAAAACCCCGCAATCTGTCACATGCAAGGGATTCGAGACAAAAGAGGGCGGCAATTACGCGTGTGACCTGGTCTTTCCGGACAGTGTCCGCGCGTCCATCAAGGTCGGCAATCTGACCGGCGCAAAAGTCAGAATCTTTATGGTTCGCCACGACGAGCATTCTCTCACTTTTGACGATCTTTCGCCCCAGAAGCTTCGGTTGGACAGCACGCCCGTCGCCGTTGCGGATAAGCTTCCCCTGCAAACCGCCGTGGAAACGCTCGTGAAGGGAATCCGAAGCGGCACAGCCGAGGGATTCGACCTTGCGGTCGAGGTCATCCGGTCCTTGCACGGCGCTCAGCAGTCCCTGCGCTACCAACACACCGGCTGCTGATTTTCGCGGGCCAACTGACGCGATCGCACTCGCGCTTCCCTACCCACGGCGCTATCGTGGATAGACCTTCCAGTCGGACTCTCCCCCCGAACGGCGAAAGACAAACACATTATTTTCCGCAAAAATTAGACTGTAGGCGGGGTTCTTGTAAAACGAGTCGAAGAACTGCTGCGTGATAATCGGCGGATATTGGCGCTCATTCGCGTTCAGGATGACATACTCAAACTGCGCCGCGTATTCGGGCTGATTCTGAAACCATTCGAGGGAATCGGAGTGTTCACGACTGCTCACGTGTCCCCGCAGGCGTAGAGGAACGAGGACGGACTTATCTGCCGGCACCTTCTCTATCGCCCGCATCAAGGTATCGTGGTACGGCAGTTGGAAGTACTGGGCCGGATAGAACCACAGAAACCAGTGCGTCAACGACAACACGGCCAATCCTGCCACCATCACCGGCGCCACCCCGGGCCCGTTGCCACGCCGCGCCAGCCACAGCGTCAGCTTCTTGATCGTGAACAACGCCCCAATAAAGAGAAAGCACCCCGTGACCACATTATAGTGCCAACCGATGACCTTCATCGCCGAGTTGTCGGCCAAAAGATTGATCCCCAGATCTGGCAGTGCCATCAGACAGGCTGCACTGCCGAAGGGTAGCAGCCACGCCAACGGCTGCACGAGAAACACAAAGTACTGCACATTCTCCCCCCCGGTGAGATGCTGAAACACCAACCCGGGATGTGTCAGGATGTTCAGTGCGGCTGCGCCCGGTGTACTACCGAGATAGTTGAACATTCGCATCGGGAACCATTGCGGCCCGGTTTGGTAGTGCGGAATGATGACCTTCATTGCCAACAGGAAATACGGGATTCCCACCGCGGGCGGTATCACAATCCACTTCCAGTTGCGCCGCAGGATGGCTGCGTACAGGCCGAACATCGCCACAGCCAGGGGCATATTCTCGCGGTCAAGACATGCGATACACGCGAACAGAAGAAACAACGCGAACCGTTCCTTCATGAAGAAGTAGAACGTGAACAACAAGTATACAGCCACGAACGAGGGTTCCTCGACCTGGTTGACGTTTTGCGAGACGATCGACGGAAATAAAATGAACGCTGCAGCCGCAATCAGTGCGGTCTTGTGATCCTGGAAAACCTCTCGAGCAATCAGGTACATGGGCCACGCGCAGATGCCGAGAGACAGCGTTTGCATGAAAATCAAGATCGGCACACCCGGAAACAGCCAGTAAATAGGAATGATTTCTGCCCAGAGCAACGCAGCGTGAATCCCCAGATTGCTGCCGCCGGTCTGCGAAACATAGAAAGGCCGTCCGCGAATTGTCCACCAAAACATATTGTTGAAATGGCCAAAGTCTGTTGTGTCGTTGCCGAATACCGCCCAGCGGCGGTGCGCAAGGTAGAAGAACAACAACACATACCCGCCGATCAGCAGCACCAACGGTGTGGCATATTTTGGGAAGCGATTCGCTTTGTTCATGCTCGAAACCGGTAGTACAAAATCAGGCCAATCATTTTCGTGCCTGTCTTGAGTGTTCCCTTAAGGCTGCCGGTGATCTTGGAGGTGCCAATCCGGCTGCGGTAATTAACAGGTACTTCAATCAGTTTCAGCCGTTCCCGTAAGGCAAGAATGATCATCTCCGGCAAGAAGTGCGAGCCAGTCACTGTGAGCTGATCCACAATCCGGTCACGGGCCTCGCGCCGAATCAACCGCAGCGTGCACCCGCAATCCGACAATGACGGACCGCTCAGGAGAAACTCCAGCATTTTCGCCACAACGATGTTGCCGAAGCGCAAAAACCATCCCATATTGGCTTGCTGCCAGATCAACTCACGCGTCGTCCGTGTGCCGCACACCATGTCGAAATCCTCGGCGTACGCAAGCAACTTGATGACATCACGGCCGACAAACGTGCCATCGGGCTCTGCCAAAATCACGTAGGCGCCGGTGGCCTCGCGCAACCCGCGCCGCAAGGCGGCCCCATAACCTTGAGTCGTCTCCGTTACGACACGCGCGCCCGCCGCCGTTGCGCACGCGGCGGTGCGATCCTTCGAGTTGTTGTCCACCACAAGGACTTCGTCAACCACCCCGGGCACGAGAAAATCCTGCACGGCGGCACCGATGTTGGGTTCCTCGTCATAGGCCGGGAAGACGACGCTGACTTTATGACCATTCCACATAATACGGGTTCAACCTGCCGGTTTGCGGGCTACGATCATCATCTGGCCGGCAAATGGTTTGCAGGGACTGCGCAGGTACAGCCAAACCAAGGGGGCAACGGACGGCAGTCTCGACTTCATGGAAAACGGCAGAAAGCGCGGCAACACCCGGACGGGCTTGATTCCCGCCGCGGCAATCACATCCGACAGTCCCCGTTCAGTGTAGATCGTCACGTGAGTGTAATCGTCAAAATAATCGCGGTAACAGTAGCGAAAGTTTGGTTGGATGACGAGTAGTTTCCCGCCGGGTCTGAGCACCCGCCGAACCTCGGCGAGTGTCTCCTGCATTTCGGGAAGTGTGAGGTGTTCGAAAAGATTGCTGGCAAAGACGGTGTCGAAGCTCCCGTCCTCCAAAAAGTCAAGTTGCATGCACGAACAAATATGTGTCTCCACATCCTTTGCGGCAGCTTGTTGCACGGTCTCCGAGATGTCCACGGCAACCTTGCGCCCGGCTTGGATTTGGTTGATGAAATCGCAATAGCCGGCACCGAGTTCGAGGACGGTGGCATCGGTGGGGATTTCGCGTTGCAGCCACGCGCAGATGATCCGCCAGATTGCCGTCCGCCGTGGATCGAGCTGAAACCGCGTCTGATAGTACCGCGTCCAGTCCGTCATCGCCAACTCGGTGGTAAGTTCTTCTTAATGTCGAGCGTGCCAAACTTCTGACTCTGGCGCGCGCCGACTTTTCTAGCCCATACCGCCATTCGTTCAATTCCCTCTTCCAGTGTGTAGCGTGGCTTGCGTCCGAAGACCCGGGCGACTTTCTCGTGCGTGGAGTAAGCGTGCTGCACTTCATTACGGGCGGGCAGGTACTGCGGCTGGCACTCGACTCCCATCGCCCGGCAGACAGCGTGAGCCAGATCATTGACTGTGTACGGTTGATCGGCTCCCACGTTGAAGACCTGATTATACGCCTCCGGCACCTGCACGGAGGCTGCCATGATGGGGGCGACATCGCCGATGTAGCTGAACGCGCGGCTCTGCATGCCGTCCCCAAAGATCGGCAGTGGGCGGCCCTGTAAGATGTTGTTCATGAAGATTCCGACGACGTTCCGGTATCGATCCCCGATGTTCTGCCGCTCCCCAAACACATTGTGTGGCCGAAAGACAATTGAATTCAGGCCAAATAGATCATGCGCGGCCCGCAGGTCCAACTCGCAGGCGTACTTGGAGATGCCATAGGGATCTTCCGGCTGTGGTACCAAGTCCTCCGTCATCGGCAACTGGTTCTTACCGTACACGGCGATCGAGGACGTAAACACGAAACACTTGACGCCGTGATTGACGGCCGCATTGATAAGGTTAACGCTACCGATGAGGTTGTTTTCGTAATTGAACCGGCGAATGAAATGGCTCAAGCCCTCCGCCGCGTAAGCCGCCAAATGAAATACGTACTCGAAGTGGTGCTCCGCAAACAGGCCTTGAACCAGCGTCGCGTCGGCCACACTGCCCTGGATAAACAACGCATCGGCTGACACATTGTCCCGAAAGCCGCCGGACAAATCATCCAAGGCAACGACCCGCCAGTCGCACGCCAACAATTCATCCACCACATGCGAACCGATAAAACCGGCCCCACCCGTCACCAGCACGTTCGGCCTCGTTTGCACGACCAATATACTGCATGGAGACCTCTCCGCAGGCAATGCAATTTCTTGCCGAGTGACGCCGTTTACCTCCACGCCGACTCCTGCCTCCTAGTGCCGGTCCAACAACTTAGGGACTTCCCTTTTACCGAAGAACCCGGTACTCTTCCCCCACCGATGTAGGAAACTCATATGGAAGTCACCAAAACCAAGCTCGACGGAGTGGTCCTGATCAAGCCGCCCACCGTCTTTGAGGATTTTCGCGGCTGCTACGTCGAGCTGTACAACGAGAAGCTGTACGCCGACGCAGGCATTCGTGTGAAGTTTGTGCAGGACGACATATCCGTCTCGTCGCGACATGTACTCCGCGGCATTCACGGTGACGCGGAGACGTGGAAGCTGGTGTCCTGTCTGTTCGGGCGCTTCTACTTGGTTGTCGTTAACAACGATCCGGCCTCGCCTCAGTGCGGCCAATGGGAGTCGTTCACATTATCCGATCAGAACCGGCTACAAGTGCTGGTGCCGCCAAAGTTTGGCAACGGTCACGTCGTGTTGAGCGACCAAGCCGCCTTCCACTATAAGCAATCCACTTATTACAACCGCGCCGGGCAGTTCACCCTCGTGTGGAACGATCCGAAGTTGAAGATTTGGTGGCCGATCAGCAACCCCATCGTGTCGCCGCGGGATGCGGGAAGGTAGTATGCGAGCTTTGATCACAGGAATCACCGGGTTCGTGGGCAGTCACCTGGCCGAGTACATTCTGGCCCATCATCCCGACACCCAGGTTTTCGGAACCAAGCGCTGGCGCAGCCCCAAGGACAACATCCAGGGCATTCTGGACCGCGTCACGTTGCACGACTGCGACCTGCGGGATCTCGCCTCGTTGATCACGGTGTTCTCACAGATCAAACCTGATGTGATCTTTCATCTCGCAGCCCAATCATTTGTCACGACCAGCTACGTCGCGCCGGCCGACACCATGGAATGCAACATCCTCGGCACAACAAACCTTCTGGAGGCGGTACGCATCTGCAAACTCGACCCCGTCATTCACATCTGCAGTTCGTCAGAAGTGTACGGGCAGGTGAACCGGGAGGATGTGCCCATCCGCGAAGATTGTCCCCTTCGGCCCGTCAGTCCGTACGCGGTGAGCAAGGTCGGCGAAGACATGGCGGGATACATGTACTTCCGGGCGTACGGACTGAAGACGATCCGCACCCGCATGTTCACGCACAGCGGACCGCGGCGCGGCGAAGTGTTTGTGGATTCATTCTTCGCACAGCAGGTTGCCCGGATCGAACACGGGGTGCAACCGCCCCTGCTCCGGGTAGGAAATCTTGATTCCGTGCGGACGTTCGCCGACGTGCGTGACACGGTCCGCGCCTACTGGCTGTTGACGCAGAAGTGCCCGCCGGGCGAGGTGTACAACATCGGCGGCGACACCACGATGACCATCCGCGAAATGCTGGACATGCTGCTGGGGATGACAAACTTTCAAGGTAAGATTGAGGTACGCGTTGACCCGGCACTGCTGCGGCCCGCCGACGTTACGCTGCAGATCCCCTGTTCCGACAAATTCAAGGCAGTCACCGGCTGGAAGTCGGAGATTCCGTACCGGCAGACCCTGCAAGACATGCTGGACTACTGGAGAAGACACGTTGGCTGAGACCTGTCTCCATGACATTGATACGATCATCCTGGCGGGCGGTGCGGGCACACGACTGCGCGCGGTGTGTGCTGACCGTCCCAAGGCGCTGGCGCCGGTCGACGGCAAGCCGTTTCTGCGTCACTGTATCACGTGGCTCGAGCGATTCGGCGCGCGGCGGGTGATTCTTGCTTTGGGTTACAAGGCTGACATGGTGCAAGACTACGTGAAGACCCAGGACTGGCACGGGATCGAAATCCTGGCCAGCGTCGAAGCCAAGCCGTTGGACACGGGCGGTGCGGTGCGGGCGGCGCTGGCCCAGTTGCGTTCCCGAACGGTACTGGTGCTCAATGGCGACTCGCTGACCCGCGTGGATTTGTGTGAGTTCGTGAAGCGCCACCGCGTCAAGGGCGCGTTACTCTCCATCCTGCTCACCTATCAGCCCGAGGTCAGGCAAAGTGGTCTCGTCGAAACCAACGCGGACGGACTGGTCACCTCCTTCCGCGAAAAACCGGTGGCTGCGGACGCGGGAGGGTATATCAGCGCCGGTGTTTATCTGATGGAACGAGCGGCTATCAGGGAAATCGAACCCGATCGGCCCGTCTCCATCGAGCGGGAGGTCTTTCCGCGCTTCTGTGGGCGCCGGTTCTACGCGATGAAGGGGAGCTTCCCTTTCCTTGACATCGGCACGCCAGAATCACTGCGGCGAGCGGCGGAGTTTTTCGCCGTGGAGGCCGCGTGATCATCAGCCGCACGCCATATCGCATCTCGTTTTTCGGGGGCGGCACGGATTACCCCACTTGGTACGAAAAAGAAGGTGGGGCCGTGCTTTCGACCACGATCGACAAGTATTGCTACATCAGTCTGCCGTTACCTGCCCCCGTTTTTCAACATCAAGCATCGCATCGTCTGGTCACACATCGAAACTGTGGCCGCCATCTCGGAAATCCTTCATCCCGCTGTACGTGAGGGACTCAAGTTTCTTGGCTTTAATGACTCTGTTGGCTTGGAGATTCATCACCAAGGCGACTTGCCGGCGCGCAGCGGCATCGGCTCCAGTTCTTCTTTCAGCGTGGGCCTCATCAAGGCCCTGGCTGCGTTGCGAGGACACATGATGGGCAAACACGAGCTGGCGCTGAAGTCAATCCATCTGGAACAGGTCGTCCTGAAGGAGAGTGTCGGTTCACAGGATCAGGTCGCCGCCGCGTACGGCGGGCTCAACATCCTCCGCTTTCTCCCCAACGGTTCGATCCACGTTGAACCGGTGACCATGTCCCAAGAGCGTGTTCGGGAGTTCGAGAAGTGCCTGCTGATGCTGTACACGGGCAGCAGCCGCATGGGTGGTGAAATTGCCGCCACCGTGATCTCCAATTTGCAGAACAATGCCAAATCCCTGCGTCGCATGCGGGACATGGTTGATGAAGGAGCAGGAATTCTCACCAGCGATAAGAATCTCGATGCGTTTGGCGAGTTGCTGCACGAGACGTGGACCCTGAAGCGTGAGATGGCCGAAGGGGTCACCAGTCCGGAAGTGGACGCGATTTATGAAACGGCCCGCCAACACGGTGCGCTCGGCGGCAAACTGCTTGGGGCTGGGGCGAGAGGTTTCATGGTATTTTACGTGCCTCCCGCCCGGCAAGCCGCCGTCATGAAAGCTCTCGCCCACCACCTGTGGGTGCCGTTTCAATTCGACTGGGAAGGCAGCACTACCATCTATTACGAAAACCTCAACGCGCGACCCAGCCATTGAACACTGCGTTGACGATTACGCCCGCGGATTTCGCCCGCTCGTTTGGCACCACTTCAGGGGAGATGCACCCGTCCGTGCACGAACTGATCGCGCGTAGCGACTTTCGGTATCATCCGTTGCAACCTCAGGAACAGGACCAGGTGGTCAAGGACATTTGCCAGAAGCTGGATACAAATGCCTTCACCAGGGTCGGGGCCCACCGCAAGGAAGTGTGGGAACAGGGCTGGATGGAGAATCTGCAGGAGTTCGCCCAGAAAGGCTACGCGCTGGAGAAGTTGGTGCCGCGCTTTGTCCGTCCCAACCCCATCGTGCGGCTCAATCAACAGTTCGTCCGCGCGCATGATCCACAATTCGAGTATCGTTTCTTCTCAGCGCTCCGGTTGTGTTTGTTTAGCCGCTACCTGAACGGAGCCGAGGCCGTGTACGAGTTCGGCTGCGGCAGCGGTTATAACCTGGTGGCCTTGGCGGAGCTTCACCCGGAGATGGAACTCCACGGCTTGGATTGGGCCGAATCCTCCGTGAAACTGGTGAACTTGATCGCCCAAACGCATCACCTCCGCCTGGAAGGCCGGCGTTTCGACCTCTTTGCGCCCGATCCCGAACTCAAACTGGCTCCCCACAGCGTGGTGTTGACCATGGTTGCCTTGGAGCAGGTCGGCGCGCGGTTTGAGGAGTTCCTGCAGTTTGTTCTGCGGCAATCTCCCTTGCTCTGCATCACGATGGAACCCTTGCTCGATTTGTACGATCCAAACAATCTTGTGGACAGCCTGGCAATCCGCTATCACACACAGCGCGGGTACCTGAACGGTTATCTCGCGCGCCTGCGGCAGTTGGCTGATGAAGGAAGAATCGAGATTCTGAAGATACAACGCCTGCGGTTCGGGAGCCTGTACCATGAGGGCTACTCGTACGTTGTGTGGAAACCACTGAATCATGGAACTCGGACTTAAAGGCAAATCCGCGCTCGTAACGGGCGGCAGCTACGGCATTGGGCGCGCCATCGCCCTGGCGCTGGCCGCCGAAGGTTCTCGCGTTGCCATCTGTGCCCGCACCAAGGATCGCTTGGAGGCGACCGCCGCGGACATCCGCAGCCGGGGCTGCGAAGCCCTGTACATTCCAGCCGATGTGAATTCGGAACATGATATCCAGAACGTGGTGCAGACTGTCGTCCAAACCTGGGGCCCGTTTCATATCCTCGTGAATAACGTCGGCGGAGGGGGTGGCCGCACCAGTACCCCCGTTGAACAGACGAGCGATGACATTTGGCAGGGCGTGTACGCCACCAATGCTCTCGCCGCGGTGCGGTTCACCATGCTGGCTATCCCTCACATGCGCAAACAGGGATGGGGGCGCGTGGTGACGATCGCTTCCCTCCAAGGACGTGAAGGCGGAGGGCGTCCGTGGTATAACATGGCCAAGAGCGCCGAGATCAGTTTGATGAAAACTCTAGCGTTGAATCATGACCTTGTCCGCGATGGAATGACGTTCAACAGCGTCGCTCCCGGCCGGGTGATCTTTGAGGGGAACGAGTGGGACGAATTCCGCAAGGAAGACCCGCAACGCTTTGAGCAGACGCTACGACGGCGGTTGCCATTGGGACGAGCGGGCACGCCCGACGAAGTGGCGGCTGTGGTCGCGTTCATCTGCTCCGAGAAAGCCAGCTTGGTCAACGGCGCCTGCATCTCCGTGGATGGAGGCGAAAGCTACAGTTTTTAGGAGAAACCGATGGAAAAGATCAAGACCCGGAAACACGATGCCATCATTTTGTCCAGCGCGTCAGAGAAAGATGCGCAGAAACAGTTCACGGCGTTATTGAAGTCGGCACCGTTGCCGGATGATGAGCTGTTGCCGAACCTCGGGCTGTTCCTGACCTCCAAGGCGCTGTCCCGACTGCTGTTCTTCTACGAGGTGTACCAGAAGGTTGTGAGAACGCACGGGATCATCGTCGAATGCGGGGTGCGCTGGGGACAGACGCTGTCAATTATGGCAGCGCTACGCGGGATCTTCGAGCCGTTCAACCGGCATCGCAAGATCGTCGGGTTCGACACGTTCAGCGGTTTCAAGGGTTTCAGCGAGAAAGACGGCAAGCTGTGCCAGTGCACGGACGGCAGTTTCTCCGTTGCCGCGGACTACGAGTCCTTCCTCGGCCAGATTCTGGCGTTGCAGGAAGCACTGAACCCCATGGGTCACCTCAAGAAGTATGAGTTGGTCAAAGGCGATGCCTGCGAAACCATCCCACGTTACCTCAAGGAACATCCGGAAACGATCGTCTCGCTGGCCATCTTCGACTTTGATATTTACAAACCCACCCGAGTAGCGCTGGAAGCACTCAAACCGCACCTCTGCAAGGGCAGCATCCTGGTGTTCGACGAGTTGTGCGACGATATCTTCCCCGGCGAGACCGTGGCGCTCAACGAAGTGTTCGGATTGAATAACGTGCGCCTCCAGCGGTTGCCGATGACCGCGCGCATTTCGTTCCTGGAGATGCAGTAATGGCGGCGATGACCCCGGCCTGCCGGCAAATTCGCCGGAACATCCTCAACGCCTCCCGTGCCAGCGGCCACGGGCATGTCCCGACTTCCTTTTCCATCATCGAAATGTTGTGCGCCGTCTACGACACGACGAAGCACAATCCGGCCGATCCCCAATGGCCGGAACGGGACATTTTCGTTCTCAGCAAAGGGCATGGTTCCCTGGGCTACTACGCCGTGCTGGCCCACTATGGTTACATCCCGACGGATGAACTTCGCACGTTCGGGGCGTTTCAGTCCCGGTTGGGGTGTCACCCCGACCGCCTGAAGGTGCCCGGCGTAGAGTTGTCCGCGGGGTCGCTTGGTCATGGCATCGCCGTGGCCGTCGGCATAGCGCTGGCCTTCCGGTTGCAGCAATCGCCCCGCCGCGTTATCACACTCATCGGCGACGGCGAAGCCAATGAAGGTTCGGTTTGGGAAGCGGTGATGGTGGCCACCCACCTGCAGTTGAGCAATCTTTCGATCCTGTACGATGCCAATCATTCCCAGGTCCGGTCGCTGCACATCCCGAACCCAGCCGAGCGGCTGGCCGCATTTGGGTGCGACACAATGGAGGTTCCCGGTCACGACCTCGACGCCTTAAAGACCGCGCTCGCCCGGCCCGTTGCAAATGTCCGGGCGATTGTCGCCCATACGGTCAAGGGGTATGGATGCCCGACACTGACCAACGACGTGTTCGCATGGCATCGCAGGTCGCCGAAGCCGGACGAGTTGGAACAGTTGCTGGCCGAACTGGAGCAACCGTGAGGAAGCAGTTCAAAGACACCGTCCTCGACCTGGCCGGTCACGACGACAAGATTGTCGTCATCCTCGGCGACATCAGCCATTTCCTGTTCAATCCGTTCCAGGAGAAATATCCGACACGTTTTTTCAACATGGGGATCTGTGAGAACACGCTCATTAGCGTCGCGGCGGGCCTGAACTCCCAGGGATTTCACCCGTTCGTGCACACCATCACCCCGTTCATCACCGAGCGCTGCCTGGAACAGATCAAGCTCGACCTCGGTTACAACCAGTTCGGCGCGAACATCGTCTCCACCGGCGCGTCGTTTGACTACGCCTGGGACGGTGCGACCCATCATTGCTACACCGATCTGGCCATCCTCCGGCTCATTCCCGGCATGGAAGTCACTCAGCCCGGCTCCAAGAAGGAACTCGATGCGCTCATCCGCAGCCAGTACAACAATGGCAAGCCGACGTATTTCCGTCTTTCCGATCACGGCCACAACATTGACCTGCCGGTCCAGTTCGGCAAGGCCGTCATTCTCAAGGATACCGGCGCAGCCGTGACCGTCATGACCGCCGGGCCGATCCTCAGTAATGTCATGGAAGCCTGCGCCGATCTGCCGGTCAACCTGGTGTACTTTCACACCCTCAAACCGATCGATACCGAGGTCATCGCGCGGTTCCGTCACACGAAGATCCTCGTGGTGCATGACGCTTTCGGGTTGCGCGAGGCGATCACCGAAACACCCGACCTCTCGGTCGCATATCATGGGTTGCCAGATCAGTTCTGTGTTTGGTATGGAACGGTGCATGATATCCGCAAGATGATCCGACTCGATTCCGCCTCCATCCGGGAAGCGGTGCGGGCGCGGATGGAGAATTGAACATGCCAGATACGGGCTTTTACCAGGGCAAAAAAGTGTTGGTGACGGGCGGGGCCGGCTTTGTCGGCACCCATTTCGTCGAGGAATTGCTCCGACAAGGGGCGCAGGTGCGCATTCCCATCCACCGCCGCCCCCCGATTATCAAGGACCCAAGGATCGAGACCGTCCCGGCTGATCTGACGCAACTGGACGATTGTCGCCAGGCCATGCGTGGCACGCAGTACGTCTTCCACGCGGCGGGTGCCGTCGCCGCCGCCGCCGTGACCGCCGGTAACCCGATGTCGGCAATTACGCAAAACTTGATTCTCACGGCGCAGTGTTTGCAGGGTGCGTGGATGGAGGGCGTGGAACGGTTTCAGGTCTTCAGCAGCAGCACCGGCTACCCGGCGGCCGATCACCCGATCACCGAAGAGGAAATGTGGACCGGTCCCACCTACCCCGCCTATTTCGGCTACGGCTGGATGCGACGCTATCTCGAACGGATCAGCGAATTCGTCGCCTCCAAGTCTTCGATGAAGATTGCCCTCGTGCGCCCCAGCGCCGTCTATGGCCGGTGGGACAATTTCGACCCTTCGGCCAGCCACGTCGTCCCCGCGCTCATTCGTCGCGCGGTCGAGAAGGAAAACCCCTATGTGGTTTGGGGCACGGGCGATGAAGTGCGCGACTTTCTTCACATTACCGACCTGGTGCGTGGTTGCCTTCTTATGGTGGAAAAACATGCCACGTGCGATCCCGTCAATCTCGGCTACGGGAAAGCGGTGAACGTTAAACACATCATCCAGATCATCCTCAAGGCGGCCGGACATGAAAATGCGGCGGTGCAGTTTGATACCACGAAGCCCAGCACCATCCCGTTCCGCATGGTTGACACTTCCAAGGCGAAGCGGTTGCTCGGCCTGGAGCCCCGCGTCACCCTGGAAGATGGTTTGACCGACACCGTCCGCTGGTACGTTGATACATTTCATAAGGGCAAATAACCGATGGCCTCAATGATCAAGGACGAAATCCTCGGGAGTTTTGCCGGCAAGAACGCGCTGGTCACAGGCGGTACGGGCCTGATTGGCCGTCAGGTCGTAGACATCCTCTGCCAGGCAGGGGCCAGGGTTCGCATCGTTTCGTTGGATCGCCTCCACATCAGTGACAAAGCCGAGCACCTCGTCGGCGACCTCACCAACTTCGACCTTTGCCGACAGGTTACCAAGGACATGGACTTCGTCTTCCACCTCGCAGGCATCAAAGGCTCGGCGGGTGTGTCGGCGACCAAACTCGCGAGCCATTTCGTTCCGACCATGATGTTTAACACCAACATGCTCGAAGCCAGCCGCTTGAACAAAGTTGGGAAGCTCGTCTATACCAGCTCTATCGGCGCATACGCCACCGCCGCCGTGTTCACGGAATCGTCGGAACAGCCAGGCGACTTTTCCAGTCCGCCGATGGACTTCGCGGGTTGGGCGAAGCGCATGGGCGAACTCCAAATCCACGCGTACAAGATCCAGTACGGCCTTCAGAACTTCTCCATCGTGCGCCCCTCCAACGTCTACGGCCCCGGCGACAACTTCGACCCCCAAAATGCGATGGTCGTTCCCACATTGCTCGGACGCGTTTTTCGGAAGGAAAATCCCGTCGTCATCTGGGGTGACGGCTCCGCCATTCGTGATTTCGTCTACAGCCGCGATGTCGCGGAAGGCTGCATCCTCGCGCTCTATCACGGCACGCAGGGGCGGTTCGTCAACCTTGGCAATGGCACCGGCGTGACGATCCGTGAGTTGGTGGAAACCATCCGCACCTTTGTGGATTTTAACTATCAGTTCGACACCAGCAAACCCGCCGGCTTCCCCAAGCGCGTCATGGATATTTCGCTCGCGCGCCAGATGATCGGCTACAATCCTTCCACCTCTCTCCACGACGGCCTCAAGGCGACGTGGGATTGGTTCGCGCACAACCAGGATGAGTATTTGAAGAAGAAGAATTACTTTCAGGAGCCACAGTGAGAGCCGCGCTGTCCCCGCCGACCCAGGCGAGATCGACGGCGTCACCGCCCATCGCAACCACAACCTGGATAGACTGGTCCAGACCTTGACAAATCGACCGATGACTTTTGCGCTGCTGGTCCCCACGCTCAATGAGATCGAGGGGCTGCGATGCGTCCTCCCCAAAATCGATCGTTCCTTGTTCAAGGAGATCATCGTCGTTGATGGCCATTCCACCGACGGCACGCCGGAGTTCTGCCGCGAACAGGGACTTACCGTGGTCTTCCAGCCGAAGAAGGGAATCCCCGACGCGGAAGAGGCCGGCTTCAAACATGTCACTGCGGATGCCATGATTCTTTTCACCCCCGACGGCAACTCGCTGCCGGAGGTGCTGCCCGCCCTCTGCAACAAATTGTCCGAGGGCTACGATATCGTGGTGGCGTCACGCTACTATGGCGGCGCGACAAGCGAAGATGACGATTTCCTGACCGCCCTGGGCAATCGTGCGTTCACGATGGTCGTCAACCTCCTGTTCCGCGCCCGTTTCACCGATGTCCTGGTGGGCTTGCGAGCCTATACCTCCGACTCGATTCGGCGCATGCGGCTTCCAGACATGACGGAAGAGTCCTGGTTTCGACGGAGATTCCCGTTGGTGAACTCCTGGGAACTCGCCGCCGCCATCCGCGCCGCGCGTCTGAAATTGAAAGTTGCCGAAATCCCCGGCGACGAACCCAAACGCATCGGCGGGGTCCGCAAACTTTCCATCATTCGCAATGGTTGCGGAGGCGTATCGCAGATCCTGTATGATTTCTTTCTCTTTTGGCCCCCGAAACCGCTTCCTCCAACGCGGGCCGGGTCTGAGACGAAGTGAAGTTCCGTTTCGCTCTCACGAAGACTTGGCCTCCATCTTCGTATAGCGCGCGCGCAGGCTGATGAACTGCCGTCCGGGGATCATCTTCCAACTAAAAAGCGTGAATCGCGATACCAACGCGAGGATCTTCAGTCCGTACACCACGCTCGCCGAAAAACTCGCCGAAGACGCCTCGGGAAAATACCGCGTCGGCACCGCGATCTCGGCGATCCGAAACCGCGCGGCCACCACCTGGGCGATGATCTCCTGGTCAAAAATGAATCCGTCAGAATTGATCGAGTAGTTCACTGACTCCAGGACCTCCCGTCGAAAGGCCCGGTACCCGGTGTGAAACTCGGTAAGGCGCAGCCCAAACGTCCAGTTCTCGACCCCCGTGAGGAACCGGTTGGCGGCATACTTCCACCACGGCATCCCCTGCTGCAGCGCCGTGCCGTGCTTGAGTCGCGAACCCAAAACGACGTCCGCCTCCCCCTTGGCGATCGGCTCCACGATCTGCGGCACCAGCTTCGGGTCGTATTGATAATCGGGATGCACCATGACGATGATGTCGGCGCCGGCCTTCATGGCTTCGGCATAACACGTCTTCTGGTTCGCCCCATATCCGTAATTGCGATCGTGAACGAACACCTCCAGCTTCAACTCACGCGCAATCTGCAACGTCTCGTCCGTCGAGCCGTCATCCACCAGGATCACCGCGCTCACGGTGTCCTTGGGCAGTTCTTCATACGTCATGCGAAGAGTTCGCCCGGCATTATACGCGGGCATCACCACGACGACCTTGGGCTTCATGGCGCCTTCCTCGGATGAGTGACGGCAACAAATTGGTAGCCAAACATGTTCTTCCAGCCCCGCGCCACCGCCGCATTCACACCGTGCAACACTCGCAACCAACCGCCGTGCCAACGCTCCGGCACCAGCAGCAGCAGCGGCACCGGCGTCGCCACAATCTCCTCCGTCTCCAGCCCGGCCTCCCGCAAAAAGCGTTTAAACGAATCCAATGTGAAAAACCTCAGATGCGTCCGGTCCAGGATCCCCCGGTCTGCATGCTCAAAGCGTCCCACCAGCAAATTCAGCCGCACCCACGCGTGGGCAAAGTTCGGCACGGAAACAATCACCCGCCCGTTGGGGCGCAGCGACCGATTGAATCCCCGGAATACCTCCATGGGATTTCGCAGATGCTCCAAAATATCGCCGTACACGATCACGTCAAACAGTTCCTTCAATTCGGGCAACGGCTTGTCCAGATCCGCCACGATCATCTCATGGCATTTGTCCCGGCCCAACGCGGCCAACTCGGCGCTGCCTTCCACGCACGTCACGTCGAACCCCCGTTCGGTAAACTTCTGCGCGAGCACTCCCTGCGCCGAACCCACGTCCAGCAGCCTCCGCCCCTTCCCCTCGCCCACGCGCGCCAGAATCACGGAGTGGCTCGAATACGGATCGCCCAGCTTCGATTGATAGGTAAGCGCCGCCGTCGGATAATGTGCATCCATATCCACGGACGGCCTGATTCTGTGAGCGCCTTCGCCGACGGACATATGCCCGCTAAGAGGCCGCAACCCGATTCCTATGTCAAGCATGTTAATCCCTCGCAATTACCGTTTCCCGTTGCTCAGGCCTCCCGCCTGTTGGCTCATCCCGTCAATACCTCCGCTCCGCTCCGTTTCACTTCGTTTCACCGCCGTCCACCGCCAATCCGTCCCCCAATTTGGGTTCGCTTTGGCTTCGCTTCTGCGTAAAACCACCCTTCCGAAGCAATTTCCAGCACTCTACCCCCTCAAAATGGGTTCGGTTTGACCGACCGAACCCAACCCTCATTTTCCATAACCTGTTCATAGCACGACCGATAAGAATTTTTCAAATGGGTTCGTTTCGCAAAAACATACTCTTATAGAGACTTCCCCTCCCGACCGATCTTCCTTCGCCGTCTCTCTGAGATCTCCAATTTCAGATCTGCAATTCCCTCGGCTTCTGTACGCCGTCCGTCCTTTGTCAAAGAACTACGCGCACTATACCCGCCCCGCTCCACCCCGTCCAGCACAAATATCGCTTTCCGATAATCCCCGACAGGCGCGGGTGGCGAGTCCTCCCTCCCTCCTATCTGTCGCCTTCGTCCTATTGGTCCCCTCTGTCCCGCGCCGTCTCGGCGGTCGCGAAACTGCTCACAACTTGACATCGCGATGCCCCATGCGAAATTCGTTGCCGTATGGATTTACAACTGACTGGCAAACTCGCTCTCGTTTCTGGTTCCACCAAGGGCATCGGCCTCGCCATCGCCACCGGCTTGGCGCGTGAAGGTGCAACTGTCATCGTCAATGGCCGCGCCGACAAGTCTGTCGCCCAAGCGCTCGCTACCATTCGCCAAACGGTTCCGAACGCAAAGCTTGAAGGCTTCGCTGGCGATTTGTCGGATGCAACCGTTGTCGACACGCTGGTCAAAACGTTTCCCGCCGTCGATATTCTCGTCAACAACCTCGGCATCTTTGAACCCAAGCCGTTCGAACAAATCCCGGATGCCGACTGGCGGCGATTCTTTGACGTGAACGTCTTGAGCGGCGTTCGCCTGAGCCGCCAGTATTTACCCGGAATGAAAAAGAAAAACTGGGGACGCATCGTCTTCATCAGCAGCGAAAGCGGTATTCAAATCCCCGCCGAAATGATTCATTACGGCATGACCAAGACCGCCCAACTCGCCGTTTCTCGCGGCCTCGCCGAGACCTGCGCCGGCACCGGTGTGACGGTCAACGCCGTGCTCCCCGGCCCGACCCGCTCCCATGGCGTGGACGAATTCGTCAAACAATTGAGTGGCGGCAAACCCTTTGCCGACTTTGAAAAGGAATTCTTTACCAGCGTCCGGCCCAGCTCCCTGCTCCAGCGTTTTGCCACCACGCAGGAAGTCGCCAACCTCGTCGTCTATCTTTGCAGCCCCCTGTCGTCCGCCACAAATGGAGCCGCTTTGCGCGTGGACGGCGGCACCGTCCGTTCCTGCTTTTGAAATTAACATCCAGCGTCACCCCAAATTGGACATCCTTCGCCTCCGCGGCGCCACGCCCCAGCCTCAACGTTCCGCCAATCGTTGTTTACATACCCGACCGGATCAGGCACTGTCCCACCATCTGCGGAGGAACCAATCATTCCAACCCGCAGACGAAAGGCAGATCGATCATGGGCGATAAATCTCCGAAAGCCGTCCACAAACAGTCCTCGCAGAAACAGGCCAAGTCCGATCAATTGAAACAGCAGAAGCAGCAGGCCCTGTTCACAAAACAATCGGCCAATAAAAAGCAGTAATGGCCGCTACAGTCGACAAACAACATCGCGCTATTCTGCAAAGAATCGCCCGCCGGGTGATGCTGGAAAGAGGACTGGTTCCAGAGTTTCCGCCTCAGGCGCTCGCGGAACTCGCTGGAATCCATGGGCCCGCCACAGGAGCTGGCCAATCGACGCGGGATCTCAGGAACCTTCTCTGGTGCTCCATCGACAACGACGATTCGCGTGATCTGGATCAGCTTACCGTTGCCGAAGCCATGCCCAACGGGGCCGCCAAGGTGCTTGTCGCCATTGCCGACGTCGACGCTCTCGTCACAAAGGGATCAGCCCTTGACGATCATGCGCGCCAAAACACCACCTCGGTCTACACCGTTGCCCAGACTTTCCCGATGCTGCCCGAGAAACTCTCCACGGATCTGACCTCTCTCAACTATGAATCCGACCGCCTGGCCATCGTCATTGAAATCGTTCTCGCCGCGGATGGTTCGCTTCAGAGTTCGGACCTCTATCGAGCGACGGTGCGCAATCGCGCGAAACTTGCCTACAATAGCGTTGCCGCATGGCTGGAGGGGACCGGGCCGATGCCCCAGGCGATCGGCACGGTCAGCGGTCTCGACGAAAACCTTCGACTCCAGGACCGCCTGGCCCAGAAACTGAAAGCGCTTCGCCACCAGCACGGCGCGCTTGATTTCGAAACGATCAAGGCCAGTCCGGTCTTTGTTGGAGATGAACTCAGGGACCTGGTAGCCGACAAAACGAACAGGGCCAAGGACATTATTGCGGACTTCATGATCGCCGCCAACGGGGTCACCGCTCGTTACCTGGCGTCGAAAAAGTCTCCGTCCCTGCGCCGTGTTGTCCGCACCCCCAAACGTTGGGACCAGATCGTCGCGCTTGCTGCCGGGCGCGGCTCAACGTTACCCAGGGAACCGGACGCAAAAGCGCTTGGAGCAGTTCCTGGTGTCGGCGAAAGCCGCCGATCCTCTTCGCTTCCCGGATCTCTCTCTCAGCGTCATCAAGCTCATGGGGCCGGGGGAATACGTCGTCGAACTTCCGGGAGGCAGTGTCGCCGGGCACTTCGGTCTCGCGGTCGAGGATTACGCGCACTCCACCGCCCCGAATCGCCGATACCCCGATGTGATTACCCAACGCCTGCTGAAGGCCGTCATGGCTGGTCATTCCGTGCCGTACGAAAATGCTGAATTGGCAGCGCTCGCAACGCACTGCACCCAGGAGGAAGACGCCGCGAAAAAAGTCGAGCGGCAGGTCACGAAATCCGCCGCCGCGATGCTGCTGGAATCAAGGATCGGGGCGCAATTCGATGCCATCGTCACCGGCGCATCAAACAAAGGCACGTGGGTCCGTCTTCTGCATCCGCCTGTTGAAGGAAGATTGGCGAGCGGTTTTGAAAACAAGCGCGTCGGCGACAGGCTCCGCGTTCAACTCGTCAGTACGGATGTGGATCGCGGATATATCGACTTCAAGACAGTGGCGTGAGGAGAGACGGGTTTCACTTGCAATCGTAGTGCGTCGCGTTGTAGTCTGCGACTCGAGGCGGACGGGGGGGGTTCGTTTCATGCTCCCGCGCCAGGAGGTTGCGATGCGAGGCTACCCAGCATTGATGCGGGTCCAGAAAATCGCGAGGGTGTGTGAAAGGACGGCGCTTTTACCACTTGTTGCCCTGGTTATTGAATTGCTCGCGCTTCTCCTTGCGTGCAATTCCCCCTTCGACCCTTCTACACAGCTCCTGCTGGTTGGCATAGCAGCCGCAGCCTGTTTGGTGACACTGATCGGCAGCGTTCTATGGTTCAGACGGCAGGTGTATCTTTCGGTGTTGTGCATCTTGGCTTCGGTGAGCTGCATTCTGGTGGCCAGTTTCACTGTCGTCCCGATCCCCGGCACTTCGTTGCCGGCTCCTCAGCACGACTGGGCCTTCTTGAGGATCGCCCGCCGCCCGATGTCAGTGGATATCAAGATGCTCGACAAAAGTGTCGCTCGTGAGACGGGCAAACGTCGCTTGTTTGACCCGCAGCTTGGCGCAGCGCAAGTCCCCGAGCCTGCCGCTTGGTCGTTGGTGGTGTTGGGCGGCGTGGCGCTTCTTCGCAGTCGCCGCTTGCGTCGGCGCTCGTAGGAAACGGCATCGGGGTCACTCCTGCGCATTTCCCGTCTGACTTCTGCCGTGCGCCCGCCTTACTTCCCTTTCGACCACGCCCGGATGTCGTCCAAGGCTTGATGCGCCAGCGAAGGAATGCTCCGAACCGCCTCGCGCAATTCCGGCGAATAATGAACCGCCAGCCAGAGGAGGGTGGCGACGACCGCCAGCCACACCACCGTATCCAGAAGAAGCACGAACGGCCAGGCCCATATCGGCCGCCCGAAACCCCGATAGCACGCGCGTCGCGCCATTTTCAGCGGCCATGTGAGAATGCCGAAGACCATAAACAACAGCACCGCCGCAACCCACACCGGCACGTTCGCCGCCAGCGCCAGTCCGAACACGGTGCCGGTCGCCAGCAGCGAGATCAAGGCACAGATCCACAGGACCGTCACCGCACCGTGCAGCACCGAGAATAAGGGCATCGCGAAGACCATCCCGGGATGAACGGGGGCGTGCTCCGCCCAATAGCTATGCCAATTATACCGCCACTGATCCGCGTTCGCGCGCATTTCCCGCTTGAACCGGCGCTTCCATTCGCGGCGCGCCTTGCGGTCCGGGAAGTCCTTCATCGCCTCGTAATACCCCTCCTTCGCGCGCCGGATGAATTCCTGTGCCGTCAATCGGGCACCGGACGCCGCCGTCTTTTCTTCCGGCGAACGCGCCTCGGGCACGACAAACACCATCACCGCATAAACAAACAACCCGGTGCCCCCAAAAAGCGTCAGGAGAACGAAGCCAATCCGCACGAGGGTCGGATCGACGTTCACATAGGCGGCGATCCCGTTGCAGACGCCGGCGATCATCGCCCCCTCGTGGATCCGATAGAGCCGCCTTGGCGTCCCACCACGCCCCGCCGCTTGTTCTTCCCCCACCCCCGCCGTCCCGTGTCCGCTCGCGCTGCCCGGGGCGCCCGCGCCGCTCCCACCCGGGTCCGCGGCTTCGCCCGAGTCCGCCTCGATCGTCCCCATCTCTGCAAGCACCGCGCCAACCTCCTTCGTCACGACCACCGTCTTGTAACTACCCAAAAGTGCGCGGAACTTCTCCGCGATCGCCCGCTCGATGTCCGAGAGGATTTCATCCCGATCCGGGTTGCCCCGCAGCCGCACGGTCGCGGTCTCCAAATACGCGCGCAAGGCATCATAGCCGCCTTCTTCGAGCTGATACGCGGTGCCACCCAGATTGATCGTGATAACCTTGTTCATGGTAGGCATTGCCTCCGTTCTATTTTTGTCCCAGCTTTTTGACCGTCCCGTTGATCTTGCCCCAATACTCCAGCGTTTCGCGCAGCTGCTCCCGGCCCTTCGCGGTAAGCTCGTAATACTTGCGGGGCGGCCCGGCCTCGGATTCCTTCCACTCGTAATCCAGCAGCCCCTCCCGGCGCATCTTGCTCAGCAATGGATACAGCGTGCCTTCCTGGGTTGCGAATTCGGTCGCGCTCAGCTGTTTCAATATGTCCGCCACGTAGACCTTTTCCGTCGCGATGATCTGCAGCAGGAGGAACTCGAGCAGGCCCTTCCGGATCGCGGAGAATTTTTCGTTCACGCTCATGGCTTAATATCCCGCAAGCTACCTTTCTAGAACAAGGTAGCGGGTCGCCCCAATGAAATCAAGCGGAAACTTTCCCCGTAAACCGATGCGGGAGAATTCCACCTCGCAACAACGCCCCGGCTTCTTCCCTCTGCTTTCTGGAATTTTCGCGACCTCTTGTAGCAATCGGCTCCCGCCCGCCATCCACGCGCGGTTGACTTGCCGGCAGCGCTTCGCTACTCTCGCCGCCTATGAGACCGAATGAGTCCGCACCGGTCCATCCGGCAAGCAAGGGGACCCGATGAAGGGCGTCATCCTCGCCGGCGGCTTGGGCACGCGCCTCGCACCGTTGACCAAAATCACCAACAAGCATCTCCTGCCGATTTACAACAAGCCGATGATTTTCTACCCGATCCAGACCCTTGTGGATGCGGGTGTGCGCGATCTTCTCATCGTCACCGGCGGCACCAACGCCGGCGATTTCCTCCGGCTGCTCGGTAACGGCAGCGCATTCAAGCTTCCGCACATCAATTACACGTATCAGGAGGGTGAAGGTGGCATCGCGGACGCGTTGCGCTTGGCGGAACACTTTGCGCGGGGCGAAAAAATCGTCGTCATGCTCGGCGACAACGTCATCGAGAAGGATATTCGTAGCGGCGTCGCCGCGTTCCGCAGGCAGAAGCGGGGTGCCCGGGTTTACCTCAAGGAAGTGACCAACCCGCGCGCCTACGGCGTGGCCGAGTTGCGCAAGAACCGCATCGTCCGCATCGTCGAAAAACCCGCGCGCCCAAAGTCCAACCTCGCTGTGATCGGCATCTATATGTTCGACCCGACGGTGTTCGACATTATTCGCAAGTTAAAGCCTTCCGGCCGTGGCGAGCTCGAAATCACCGACGTCAACAACGCCTACATCAAGCGGGGCCAACTGGCCTATGACATCCTCGATGGCTGGTGGGCGGATGCCGGCGCTTCCCACGAGAAGCTTCTCGAAACCAGCCTGCTCATCGCCCAACGCGATGGCATGAAGCTCAGTGCCTCGCAGGGAAAAACCTGATGCGCGTCCTCGTCACCGGCGGCGCGGGCTTCATCGGCTCGCACTTCGTGAGGTTTGCCCTGCAAACCCATCCCGACTGGCACATCGTCAATCTCGATAAACTCAGCTACGCGGGCAACCTCGAAAACCTCACCAATCTCCCCGACGCCACGCGCCATCAGTTCGTGAAAGGTGACATCGCCGACCACGAGCTCGTCGCCCGTCTCTGGAGCCAGGGCGTCGACATCGTCGTGAATTTCGCCGCGGAAACACACGTGGACCGCTCCATCCTCTGGGCGGACGATTTCATCAAGACCGACGTCCTCGGCGCGTTCACCTTGCTGGAGGCGGCGCGTGAGTTCGGCGTGAAGAAGTTCATCCAGATTTCCACGGACGAGGTCTATGGCAGCATCGCCAGCGGCAGCTTCAGCGAGGAGTCTCCGCTCAACCCGCGCAACCCCTACTCCGCCAGCAAAGCGGGGGCGGACCGCCTGGCGTTCTCCTATTTCACGACGCACAACGTGCCGGTCATCATCACCCGGTGCTCGAACAACTTCGGTCCCAACCAATATCCCGAGAAATTCATCCCGCTGTTCATCACCAACGCGCTCGAAGGCAAACCACTTCCGCTTTATGGCGACGGCCGCAACGTGCGCGACTGGATTTACGTCGAGGACCACTGCGCCGCCATCGATTTCCTCATCGCCAACGGGAAGCTGGGCGAGACGTACAACATCGCCGGTGGCAACGAGGTCGAGAACATCGAGATCGCGCGGGGTATCGTGCGCAAACTCGGCAAACCCGAATCGCTCATTCAACTCGTCAAGGACCGCCCCGGCCACGACCGCCGCTATTCGCTCAACGCCGGCAAACTCGCCGCCCTGGGCTGGCGGCCACAACGCGATTTCCCCCACGCGCTCGAAGCCACGGTCGATTGGTATGTCCAGAACGAACCGTGGTGGCGCAAGATCAAGGGCGGCGACTTCAAGAAGTACTACACCGCCCAGTACGGCTCGCGGCTGTGAATATCCTGCTCACCGGCGCCACGGGTTTCATCGGATCGCACGTCGCGCGCGAACTGGTTCGCGAGCGCCACGAAGTCCACGCGCTGGTGCAACCGGAAACCGATCACGAGCGCATCGCCGACATCCAGTCGTCCCTCCATTTGATCGAACACGACTTACTCGTTTCATCCCCCATCCCTCTTCCTTCATCCCTTGACGCATGCATTCATCTGGCTTGGTATGTCGAGCCGGGCAGGTATCTTCACGCGCCGCAAAACAAGGATTGGGTCCAGGCCAGCTTGCGATTGGCGCGCGCCATGAAGGATTCGGGCTGCCGGCGGTTCGTCGCCGCGGGAACCTGTTTCGAGTATGCGACCAGCGACTCACCGCAACGCGAATCCACTCCCACGAAACCGTCCACGCTCTACGTCCAGTCGAAACTCGAACTGTTACACGCGCTCCCGTCCGTCGGTATCGATTTCGCCTGGGTCCGGTTCTTTTATCAATACGGGCCGTTTGAGGATCCCCACGGCTCATCCCCGTCGTCATCAACTTGCTGCGACGCGGCCAGGAAGCGCCGCTCGTCGTGGGGGATCGCATTCGTGATTACCTCCACATCGAGGATGTCGCGAGCGCGGTCTGCGCCGTCGCCCAGGGCAAGTTGACCGGGGCCGTCAATATCGGCAGCGGGGAGCCCGTCACTGTGCGCGACATCGCGCTGAAGATCGGCGCGCTGCTCGACCGTGTCGATCTGATCAAACTCGGCGCCCTGCCCTGCGCAGCCAACGAGCCGATGCATCTTCTCGCGGATAACACCAAACTTCGCGAGGCCACCGGTTGGAAGCCGCGTTACCCACTCGAAGACGGATTGCGCCAGACAATTGACTGGTGGAAACAACGTCGACTGTGAACGTTGCAGGCCCCCCGAAGGCCTGCGTGCTGGTCAGGCGTTATGTTTTCGTCGCAAGCCGAACAGCAGCGGGATCGCCCCGAGCACCAGCAACGCCCCCGTCGGTTCGGGCACGGACACAACATCCTGGAGCGCCACATTAAGCGGATCCATCCCTCCTCCATAGAGGCGGTCTTCGGCAACGATGTCGACCACGTTCGTCCCGGGGTGAAGCAACGAGCACCGGCGCCAAACCAAAGTTTCCGTCCTGGTGCCATCCATTGGTTTCGTGGATGATGGCGCCCACGTCGCCCCCATTGGTCGCGCCGTAGCTGGTGCCCTTTTCACCAATAAACGTTCCATTCAAATAAAAGTAGGCGTTGTCATCGATTGGAATGACATTTCCATACGCTGTATAGTAAGGGCTGAACAAGCTCAAGCCCACGACATCATGCAAGTCCGTGGGGAGAACGAACGTCGCCTCAAAATGCCGCGCCTGATAGGTAGCGCCACTGTAGTAGCCCCACGAAGCCCAGTTCACGCCACTGCTCGCCGGGTTGTCTGTGGTATGATATATGATAAGCGCCATTGTCGAAAATGGCCTGATTCGGATCCAAGGGAAGCGCCAGGCCCGCGGACACCTCACTTCCCAGCGTGGAACCATACACAATTGAACTGCCGGATTCCGTGCTTCTTCCCACATAGGTTAGCGAAGCTATTACCTCGTTGGTCACATCAGCAAATGCCTGCAAGGACAATAAAACCATCATTGTGGCGATGGTAATGACCTGCTTCATGACTTCTCCTTCTCTGCCAGATGGGCAGATGTGATGAGTTGGTTCGGTCGGTCTTCACTGCTTGGGATAGCCCCCTACTATCCCGAGCGGCCTATAGCATGCGCCGGCCACGGACATCAATACGCAATTGCCCTCTGGGGCAATCGGCATTCCGGACATCTAACTTCGTTTGGAGCGAACGCTGACTCCGGCACAACCAAGTAACGTGATGAGGCTCACCGCCGCCGCGATCGCGTACACCCGAGGTGGTTGGTACCGCAAGAGGATCGTGTGGCTGCCGGCAGGCAAGTTCAGCCCCATCAGGCCGCAACTCACCTGCAAGACTTCCGTCGGCTGGCCATCCACTTCGGCGCGCCAGAACGGATAATAGCTCTCCGCGATCACCGCCAGGCACGCCGACGGCGCAGTCAATTGAATGCGAACCACCTGTGAGCTTTCACGCGTAAGCTGGACGTTATCCAAAGCCACCAGCGCGCCCGGATTGACCGGAAGATACGGCGAGCTGCTGTCGCCATACACCCGTTCGAACTTCTGCTGCTCGTCCGCCGGCACTTCTCCCACGCTGGCCTCCTTCGCCTGAACCAACGGCCAGTTCCTCGCCGACAACGCCAGCGCGAGTGGCGCGGATTTGCGAACGTCCCCCGCATGGAGACACGCCCGCGCATACGCGGTGACGTAGGCTCGGGCGGTATCATTGCGGAACACGATAAAGTCCTCGTTCGTCAGCGCGACACGATAACTCCGACCGAGATCATCGAAAACAGACTGCGGCTCGGGAACTCCCGGACTGCCCAGATCAAAGACCACGTATCGGACGCCAAGGAGATCCAGAAACGCACGATTCATAACGATACGATGATCCGGCAATTGCACGACCGCTTGTTGGTTGAGCATCCCCACGCCGAGCGGGCACATCCAATTGTAAAATGCCTCGTACGCTTGCGGTTTGCCGCCCCACATTGGTCCGAGCAGATGGAAGTAGCGCCCGGAAAGCGAGTAGGTCTTCACCCAGTCTTTGTCCGGTTGCAGCGATCGGTACGTGGTTTGCAGATTTTGCAGCGTATGCTCGGGAACACCATTGTCCCGCGTCGACTTCTGGTACGGCCAGTAATCGAGCAACAGCAGCACGCCAACGCCCGCGACGATCTTCGGAATATGCGCGCGCCATTTCTCCGCCGCCAGCACGTCGGTTACGAAGAACCCAGCCACCATCGCCCCCAGAAAGACCGCCGGCGTATCGTAGAACACAAACGGGGCTCTGATTTCCTTGAAGTACGGCAGCATCGCCAGCCATTGAAAGCCCGGCACGAACAGGAAGATCGCGAGCACGACGCCCGCGATGACTCTCTTGCGCAGGGTCGTCAACTTCCTGCGATAAAAGACCACCAGAAACGCCCCGCCGGCCAGCAGCCACGCGAGTGGAACCCCGGATACGTGCTGCGAAGAAAATGCCTGCCATGTCGTCCAGTTCGCGCTCCACACGCTGCTCAATCCCGTCGAAAACATCACGCTCGCCAGCAGCCCGGCGATGAAGAACCAAAACGCCCGCCGGTCCGCGCGCTGGTCGTTCCCAAGGACCGTCACGACAATAACCAGCACCAGGATAAAGCCCATGTATTTCTCGGGAGATTCCATGCCGAGCGACATCAACCGTTGGATCTGGTCCACCTCAGCCTGGCTGCCGACACTTCCCCCGTTGGCCCGGACTCGTGCCAGCACCGTCGCCACGGCCTGGCTGGTGGCCGTGCCATTACGATCCACCACACTCAGCAAGCTCTTAAACGAATACGTTCTCTGCCAGTTGGTCAACGGGTCGCCAATAAATAATTTCACCTGGCTGGATTCGATCACACCCGGCGCCAGAACCCACGCGCCCAGCGCCAGCCCCATCGCCGCCAGCAGTCCGCACACGCGGGCCGTCGGCTGCCACTGTTGGCGCCGCGGCCACAGCCAGTAGATCGCGTAACAAAACAGGAACAGAAAACTGATGAACGCCTGTTTGTTGTCCATCCACCACGCGAGCACGGCAACGACCGCGCACAGAAACGTGTCGCGAAACGTATTTCGTTCGAGAGCCCGCGCCAGCGTCAACCACAGCAACGGGATGAAGGGAAGGAATAGGATGATCGTAATATGCTCGGCGCCCGCCGCGCGAATGATCTGCTCGGGATGCAGCATAAACGCCAGCGCGGCCAAAACCGCGGCCCATTCGTTCCTCATGAAATGTCGCGCGCAGAAATACATTGTGATCGCGCCCGCAACAATCGCCAGCAGCGCCGTCAGTTTGCCCGCCGTCATGAGATCGGTGAACATCGAGAAGAACATCCACGGCAGCAAATAGAACCCGCGGGAGTGATGCAGACCGTAGCTCGAACCGCTCATGAAGTTGGGCGTCCACCACGGGAGATAATGGTGCTCGACGATTTCGCGTTTGATGTCCCACACCCGCGAAGCGGACGCGCTCAACTCGTGCTCGCTCATCCCCAACGGCAGCCAATGCGCACCCAGATACGCAACGTACCCGAGCGAAACGGCCAGTATAATCCAGAGACCGAGTCGCGATTTCATTTGGATGCGCCTGCCGCCCTCTCGAGAAACTTCAGGGATCGACGCGCCATTTCCTCCCAGGAGAAGTGCTCCGCCCACTCGCGAGCGGCCGCACCCATTTTCTCGCGAATGCCCGCGTCGGCGAGCAGGTGCCCGACCGCCTGAGTGAGGGCCGCGACGTCTCCATGCGGCACCAGAATACCTGTCTGACCGTCGCGCACCGATTCCCGCAATCCGGGCGAAGCGCTGGCCACTGTTGGCGTGCCGCATGCGCCCGCCTCGATCACTCCCAATCCCCAGCCTTCGATCGTGGACGTCTGTGCGCCGACCCACGCCATCTGCAGAAGTTCTTTCTTGCGCGCCTCACTTACAAACCCGCAAAATTCGACCGATTTCTCCAGCCCCAGTGACACGACCTGTTCCCGCAGTTCCTTCTCGTGGTCGCCGGTACCCACGATGAAAAAGCGAACGTCCGGGAATTGAGTTCGCAATTGCGCCGTGGCCCCGATGATCAAGTCGACGCGTTTATAGCGCTTCAAGCGCCCGATATAAATCAAGCTGGGATACGGTGTCTTCTGGACGCGCTGATCCGCCTGAAGAAGGTCTTCATTGAAACCCGGATAGATGATTTCAATGCGTTCCTGTGGAATCCCCCGACTCAACAGATCCTCGGCGGTGGTTTTCGACAACGCCCAAAACAAACTTTTGCGGTACACATACGGTATGGGCTGCTCCAGCCCATACGCATACGCCGCCATCAACCATGGCAACTCCGCGAACGCCGTCTTCCCGAACAAATGCGGGATCATCACCGCGGTGGGCGTGGCTCTTACAAACACCGGGACAAAACAGGGCACCTTGCTGATGTATTCGAGGATGACATCGTACCGGCGCGGGCCGAGGGCGCGCGTCTTCAACGGGGCCCACCAGTTGAAGACATATTCGTTCGGTCCGCGAAGAATACGGATGCCATCCAGCATCTCCTCGTGGGGCGCCGCGCCATAACCCGCGCACAACAGGTCCACCCCGTGTCCCCAGCCGGCCCAGCGTCTGGCGGTCTGGTGCACCACTTCTTCCAAGCCGCCTGCCCGCGGATTCTTGATGTCCCGGTGGTTGATGACTAAAACGCGCATGCCGATTGGTCGAACCGTTCGCAGATGGCCGTGCCGGGGTGTTTCACGTTGCGGATGCCTGCATTTTCACCCATTGCAGATCGTGGTCGACCATCATGCGCACCAACTGGCGAAAACTGGTGCGGGGCTTCCAGCCGAGCGTGGTGCGCGCCTTGGTGTAATCGGCTACGACCCGCTCGACTTCCGCGGGTCGCATCAATTGCGCGTCGCAACGGACGAACTTCTCCCAGTGCAAGCCCACGTGCTCGAACGCCTCCTGCAAAAAATCGCGCAGGGTGTGGGCCTCGCCCGTCCCGATGACGAAATCTTCCGGTGCGGAATGCTGCAGCATCCGCCACATGGCCTCGACGTAGTCACCCGCAAAACCCCAATCGCGTTCCACGTCGAGATTGCCCAACACCAACTCCTTCATGCGCCCCAACGCGATGGACGCGGCGCCATGGGAGATCTTGCGGGTCACGAAATCCAGCCCGCGCCGCGGCGACTCGTGGTTGAACAAAATCCCCGACACGGCAAAGATTCCATAGCTCTCGCGATAATTCACTGTCACGAAATGCCCGTATGTTTTCGAGACGCCGTAGGGACTGCGCGGGTAGAACGGCGTCAGCTCGTTTTGAGGGGATTCACGCACTTTGCCAAACATTTCACTGCTCGAAGCCTGGTAGAATTTGATCTTGGAGTTGATGCTGCGAATCGCCTCTAGAATCTGGCTGACACCGAGCGCGTTGGTTTCCCCCGTAAGAATCGGCTCTGCCCAACTGCGGAAAACGGAGGATTGGGACGCCAGATTGTACACCTCCTCGGGCTCGAATTTCCGCAACACTCCCGTCAACGAAATCTGGTCGAGCACGTCGCCCTCAAAGAGGGTCAGTTTGTTCTGAATGTGGGCAATGCGGTCGTGGGGTTCCGAGCGCGGCCGCCGGATGAGACCCGCCACATCGTAGCCCTTGGCCAAAAGGAATTCGGCCAAGTACGATCCATCCTGTCCTCCAATACCAGTGATTAGCGCCCTCGGCATAACGGTCGCGCGATGATACCGGGGCGTCTGCGCCGAAGCAAGCTGTGAAAATCAAACCCCGCGCCGCGGGAGCGGCCCGGCGGCTGTCAACCCATGCGGTGCACGGTTTCGCCGGACGCCGCGCGCACGTGATTTTTCACGAGCTTTTCGATGCTACTGATGTCAAAAGGTTTGCTGAGCCAGCCCGTGCCGGACTGGTCCAGGAATCGTCGCGACGCCGGGCTCACCGTGTCACCCGTCACGAAAACGATGTGGTCTTGCAGATGTGGATACCGCTCGCCAATCATGGCAAATAATTTTTCGCCGCTCATTTCCGGCATGCAAAGGTCGGAGATGATAAGGTCAAAGTCCTGCGATTCCATCCGTTGCAACGCCTCCGCGCCATTGGAAGCTGTCTCGGTGTGATACCCTCTGCTGTCGAGCGCTTCTTTCAAGACCTCCACTATGCCCGGCTCGTCGTCCACGATGAGCAACCGTCGCTGCGGCCCGCCGGGTTCTTCTTCGCCAAGGCCCGCGTTGCTCCGTCTCTCTTCGACTGCGCCCGCGCCCTTCACCACCGGCAATTCGACCATGAACCGCGAGCCTTTGCCCACCTGGCTCTCCGCCCAAATCCTGCCCCCATGCTCCTCCATAATGCTGTAACAAATCGACAAACCCAGGCCCGTCCCCGGCCCGGCCCTTTCGTCGTAAAGAACGGGTCGAAAATTCTGTCGATAATCTGGATCGGAATGCCAGCGCCGGTATCGGTGACCGAGATCCGAATCGCATCCCCGCGCCGTTCGGTGCTGACTTCGAGGACGCGCTGGCCCGGATGGCCCTCCAATGCCTGGATTGCGTTCGTGACCAGGTTGGCCAACACTTGCTCGATCAGGTCGGGGTCAGCCCTCGTTGCCGGTAGATCAGCGGCCAATCGTCGCACGACCCTGACATCGGCGCCTTGCACCTGAATCTCGCGCCTTTCGAGCGCCTCGGTTACGAGTCGGTTCACGTCGACCATCAGTAGATGCGGCTCACGGGGACGCGCAAAGGTCAACAGGTTGCGCACGATTTTTGCCGCGCGCTCGCTTTCGTGGAGGATCTTCATCAGGTCCTTGCGCACCTTTTCCCCCAGCGCTTCCTGTTTCGCGAGGAGTTGCGCGTAGCCCATCACGACCGCAAGCGGGTTGTTCAACTCATGAGCAACGCCCGCCACCAGTTGTCCCAGCGCCGAGAGTTTTTCCGCCTGCCGCAATTGCTGTTCCATCCTCTTGCGACCGCTGATTTCGCGCGCGTTGACCTGAAACACCGGTCGCCGGTGGTAATCCATCAGCGTGGCGCGCCCTTCGCAAAGCACCTGTTCGCCCTGGCCTCGTATCATCTGAAACTCCCCGGCCTCGTCGAACAACTCTTCCACAAACCGCTTGTTCTCCAGGAGCCTCGCGCTGCGGTCCCGGAGCTTCGGGCATAACTCCAGGAACGACCGCTTGATCAACTTCTCGGAAGCACACCCTACCAATTCAGCAGCGGCCGGATTGGCTTCCAACACCTCCAGACTGGCGAGATCCACCAGAAAAATTGCGTCGCCGGCGGAATCGAATAGCAATCGGTACTTCTGTTCGGACGCGCTGATCTCGCCCTGGAGCAGTCCGCGCTGCATCACGCTCTTCTTGAGGTCGTCGCGAAGCGCGCGGTTGCGCTCTCGCGCCTCCTCCAGCACCAGCATGATCGCCCCCATCGCGACAACGGCCGGAAGCGCCGCCAAAACAAGATTATCCAATTCCTTGAAACCGGGGGTGAGGAAAACTTCCCAGGGAACCGCCACCAGAAGCAGAGACCACAGCAACAAACTGACCGTGATCACCTTCGCGCCTTTGTACGCGTTCCGATATTTCACGTGGAGGATCGCCACGTACGCGCTCGCCAACGCCAGCAGAAGAAACGCCGGAAAGTCGCTCCAAAATCGATTCGAAACGATGTGTGGCGCGCTGAAACTCCACACGAAGATGACGATCGACCCAAGAGCCAGTTCCTCATCCCGACTGCGTTGCATTCGGCCCGCCACATGCAGGGCTCCCCAAAGCGTGAACAAGGCACTGATCCCGACGCAGGCGCGGCCAAGGGCCACGAAAAGCGCCAGGTCGGGCCGTTGTTCCAGTCCCATCGATGCCGCCACGTACATCGAGAACCACAACCACGCGATCGCCCAAAACCGGAAACACGCCTGACGCGTATGCAAATTGAGGTAGGCGAATACCACCGCCGCGACCCATGTGCTGAACAAAGCCGGAAGAAGGCCGGACTTCAACCCAACGGACGGAAAGGTTGCGCTCACAAACGTCATCACGTCGGTCAGCAAACGATTAGTCATATGCGCTGTCGCTCGGCTTCCTCGGATTGAAAATCAACGGAATGCGCCTCACCGTTGTAACCATCAGAAAGCACGAAACTTGCCACGAGAAACAACTGCGGAGAAATCGCATGTCGTTCATGTCGCGTCCCTTACAGACACACCGGACTTGTCAGTCCACGTAACCACTTGGCGGTAGCCGTGTTTCACCACGAATCCACCATCGTTGACGCCCACTCCGCCACTGCTATAATCCGCGGAAAATTATGAACTTCTCTGTCTCCACCTCTTCCGTGTTTTCGCAAAAGCAACCCGCCGCGGTCCTCTTCGCGTTCGAGAAGGAACGCCTCGATGGGCCCGCAGCCTTCAAGAACCTCCTTCGGCACGTCGGCCCGAAGGAATTCCGTGGCACCGATCGTCAACTCTTTCTCCTTCATTCGTCCGGCAAACTCGCGCCGCAACGCGTCCTGCTGGTCGGCCTCGGCCCACGAAACAAGTTCACCGCCGAAACCCTGCGTCGCGCCATGGGCCTTGCGGCAAAACGGCTTCGCGACCTCGGCATCGAACGGGCCGCTGTGCGCGCGGTTGGCGACGTCGAGGAGTCCCTCCGCGCCATCGTGGAAGCGACCATCCTGGCCACCTACAAGTTTCACCAATTCAAACCTGCCGACAAAGATGCGACCGAATTGAAATCGCTCGTCCTTTGCGTGCCTCCGCACATGGATGCGAAGTCGGCCAGGAGAATCGTCGCCGACGCGCAGATCGTCGCGGATGCCACCAACTATGCCCGCGAAATCGGCAACCTGCCCGGCAATGTCGTCACTCCGCGCGTGCTGGCGGACTACGCCCGGGCAATCGCCAAGGAGCACGACCTTGCGTGCACGGTCCTCGCGAAAGACGAACTCACCCAAGCCGGCTTTGGCGGCTTGCTGGCCGTCGGCGGGGGCAGCGCCAACGAGCCGCATCTGATCGTGTTGGAGTATTCGGGCGCGCAGGATGCCGCCCCCATCGCGCTCGTCGGCAAGGCCATCACGTTCGACTCCGGCGGCATCTCGATCAAACCTTCCGACAAAATGGACGAGATGAAATTCGACAAGTGCGGCGGCGTCGCCGTCCTCGCCATCTTGAAGGCGATCGCCCGACTCAAGCTGCCGCTCAATGTCATCGGCGTCATTTCTTCCGCGGAAAACATGCCCAGCGCGACCAGTTACCGCCCCGGCGACATCGTCACCAGCTACTGCGGCACCGACAAACGCGGCGTGACCATCGAGGTCCTCAACACCGATGCCGAAGGCCGCATCGTCCTCGGCGACGCCCTGGCCTATGCGCGCCAACGCGGCGCGACGACGATCATCGACTTCGCGACGCTCACGGGCGCCTGCGTCGTCGCCCTCGGCAGTTTCGCCGCCGGCCTCCTCGGCAACAACGACGCCTTGCAGGAGAAAATTCGCGCGTCCGCCGAACGCACCGGCGACCGCGTCTGGCCCTTGCCGCTCTGGCAGGAATACAAAGACAAGATCAACAGCGACGTGGCCGACATCAAAAACACCGGCGGCCGATACGGCGGCGCCAGCACCGCCGCGGCCTTCCTCGCCCGCTACGTCGACGACACGCCCTGGGCGCATCTGGACATCGCCGGTACCGCGTGGACAACGGAGGAATTGCCCTATCTGACCAAGGGCGCGACGGGTTTCGGCGTGCGGCTAATGCTTGACCTCCTCCGCCGGTGGAGCTGACGGTCGCGCGGACGTGCGTCCCTTCCAGACTCCGATTACGACAATCACGGCAACCGCGACGCTCAATAGAAAAAATCCGACAACCAGAACATTTTCCTTAAATTTTCGGCTCGGATTCATACAATGCGTCCATTGTAGGCGAGCACTATGATGAACACAATCACGCACCTCGACATTCCCGGCGTCCCGAAACTCAAGAGCGGCAAAGTCCGCGAGGTCTTCGATCTCGGCGACGCCCTCTTGTTCGTCGCCACCGACCGCATCAGCGCCTTCGACGTGATTCTGCCGAACCCGATCCCGGAAAAGGGACGCGTCCTCACCGCCCTGAGCGAATTCTGGTTCGGCAAAACCAAACGCCTCGTCGAGAATCATTTCATCACCAGCGATTTCGACCGCATCGTCGCGCGGGCATCTCACCTGCGGCCGTTCGCCGACCAACTTCCTGGCCGTTCGATGCTCGTCCGCAAATGCCAGCCGCTGCCGGTCGAATGCGTCGTCCGCGGGTACCTGGCCGGTTCCGGACTCAAAGAGTACCGGCAAACGCGCACCGTCTGCGGCCATCGGCTGCCCGACGGCCTCGTTGAATCCAGCCAACTCCCCCAACCCATCTTCACGCCCGCCACGAAAGCCGAGACGGGCCATGACGAGAATATCGATTTCGACCGGTGCGCCGGGATTCTCGGCCAGCCGCTCGCCGAAAAAGTCCGCGACTTCTCGCTCGCCCTCTACAACTTCGCCCGCGACTACGCCGCCCAACGCGGCATCATCATCGCCGACACGAAATTCGAATTCGGTCTCGACGCCGGCAAGCTCATCCTCATCGACGAAGCGCTCACACCCGACAGTTCCCGGTTCTGGCCGGCCGATTCCTACTCGCCCGGCAAACCCCAGCCCAGCTTCGACAAACAATTTGTCCGCGACTACCTCGAAACGCTCGACTGGGACAAAACCCCGCCCGGCCCTGTCCTCCCCGACGCCGTCATCCGCCAGACCACCGAGAAATACCTCGAAGCCCTCACCAAACTGACCGCGTAGCAACGCCGGTGTAACGTGGGCTTGCCCCGAATCCTTTTCGGGGCTGTCCCCAGCCCATTCGGTCTTTGCAGTGCGTCGATGTAGCCACGCCGCTCTGTCGGCGTGTTCGCTCCTGCCGTCGCACACTTCCATCTCCTGCTTCCTGCCTTTCCGTGGCTTCGTTTCCCCCAAAAACCACCCTTCCCGGCCCTGTTTTTGGGCATCTATTCCCTGTTTTTTTCCTGTTTTTTGCCTCTTTTTTGCAAAACGAACCCAATCCGTTTTTTTCTCTAACTCAATTCATGCCGCGATAGCTGTGAATTTTTCCGTTGGGTTCGTTTGGCAGAAACACTCTTCTTTAAGCCTTTCCCTCTCGACCGACGCCAACGGTGTAGTAGCGGCCGTCTCGGCCGCCCTACAGCTGTGCTGTCTCAGCACATCCGGTTGATCGCCGTGCCCCTAGGTTGTGACTGTGGGAGCGCCCTCCCGGTCGCGACCGGGCTTCCGTTCGCCGCCTTCTTCCCAACCCCTTTTCAAACAACCATCGCCCCTATACCACCGCCGCAACGCCCCGTCCACAACAATATCGCATTTCGATAATTGCAGACCCGAAACGCTGGATTGAGACAAGACGCCACTCGTCCCCGTGGTCCTTAAGACCACCGAGAACCACCTGGAAGCGGCGACCAAGCTGACGACCTGAATTCACTGGACTTGTACGCCTTCGCTTGCTAGTCGTAATGATCGTTGGAGAAACGATGAGGCTGGCGTCTCGTTTGCATTTTCTCCTCCGTGTCCCTTCAGAGTGCTGGGCTTAGTGACGTTCGATGTACTACGCGGGTCGCACCGCAAAGCGGTTCATTGCAACGCGACGCCATTTGTGTCTCCATTACCTCGCATTTGTGGCCTCGGCCACGCCCAATCCAAAACGCCGCCGTGGCTGGCGATCATGGTGGGCGTGCTGCTCGTGACCGCTTTCCCCTGCCACGCCGACCCGCAGTTGCCGAGCATTCCCGCCACCAGCGTGAATGTCACCAGCTTCAGTGCGGTGGGTGACGGTACCACGGACAACGGGCCTGCCATCCAGAGCGCCATCAACGCCGTCGCTGCCACGGGCGGAGGGACCGTCGTCGTGGCCGCAGTCGGCGTCTTGACGAATTACCTGAGTGGTCCGCTCAACCTGTCCAACAACATCTGCCTCGAGATCGATGCCGGCACGAAGCTCCAAATGCTTCCCATGAGCAGTTGGCTTCAACCCGGCACGAACTTCATCAACGGGGCCAAACTGCACGACGTCGCCATCAACGGCTCCGGCATCATCGACGGCCAGGGCACAAACTGGTGGTCCCCGCTCGCCCCGACCCGGCCAACCCTCATCAACTTCAGCGGCTGCACCAATGTGCTCATCCAAAACGTGACCCTTCAGAACCCGCCCACCTTCCACATCGTGATCAAAGGGGGCGACGTCAACGTGACCATCCAGGGCATCACCATCAACAGCCCGTTCGATTCGCATAACACCGATGGGATCGATATCGGATCGTCAAACGCGCTGATCCGGAATTGCTCGATCAACGATGGCGACGACAACATCGCCTTCGGCAGCGGCGCCACGGGTGTCACCATCTCCAACTGTGCCTTCGGTGTCGGTCATGGCCTGTCAATCGGCAGTTCCACCTCGGGCGGGGACAATAATCTGCTCGTGAGCAACTGCACCTGGAACGGCACCGAGTACGGCATCCACATGAAATCGGCCCGCGGCACGGGCGGTCTCGTGCAAAATCTCACGTATCGCGACCTCACCATGACCAACGTGAATTTCGTGATCGCCATCTACAGCCACTACGACTGGATCGGCTCCCCCTCGCATACCATCAGCGAAACAGCATTTGGGGCTTCAACGGATTCGGTCCAAACGGTCACCAACACCACCCCGATCTGGCGCAACATTACCATCTCCAACGTGACGGCGAGCACGCGCGGCGGCATCGGCAATATCGCCGGCATCATTTGGGGCCTGCCCGAGATGCTCGTTTCCAACGTGGTCATCTCCCATGTCAACTTCACCGACGCCACGAACACCTTCAGTGTCTATAACGCCCAGGGCATCCAGTTCATCGACTGCAATCTCGCCACGCCCGCCAACACGAATACGCTGACCCTCTACAACGCCGACGTCACCGTCACCAACACCGTGCCCAATAGCAACCTGGTGACGCTCGGTGGCCTGGCCATCCCGCCCACCAACAATACCCTGGCTTTCTTCAATGCGCAGACCGCCATCACCGACACCAACGAACTCGGCGACGGCCCGATCATCCTCGGCGGAAGCACGCTCACGTTCAACCAAAGTTCCGTCGCTTTCTCCAACAACATCACCGCCGCTTCCGCCAGCGCATTCGCGCTTGGCGGCGGCACCAACCTCTACGGCGGTGCGTTCAGTGGCCCGCTCGCGCTCAATCAATCGACGGGCGCGCTCCTGCTCTACGGCAGTGACGCTGTACCCGCCGGCGGCGCGCCCAGCCTGATCGCCAACCTCACGATCGGTAATTGCGGCCAGGCAATCGCCGGTTCGATTCTTCTTTCCGGCGGTACTCTGTTCGTAACCAACGGCACCCAATCCGGCGTATTGGACGTCCGCGATGGCACGGTCACGCTCAACAATGGGTCGCTGACCGCCGATAGGCTGATGATGGACAACACCTGTGGCAGCGGAGGCACGGCCGCGGTATGGATGACGGGCGGCCATCTGACGGTCACCAACAACTCGATCATTGTGGGCTCCAGTGGTGCTGGACAACTCACCGTGTCCAATGGTGCGTGGCTGGCCCGGGACGTCACCGTGGGTTATGGCACGTTCTCTGCACAAGGCACGCTCGTAGTCGCCGGTGGCACGAATCTGTTTTCCTCTACCTTGTCCGTCGGCAGTGGCGTCAGCGGCGTCGGCATCGCCGGCACCGGCGCGGTGTGGATCACGGGTGGCCGACTCATCACCACCAACGACGTCACCTATGCGGGCTACGGCTATCAAGGGGCCGGGCAGATCACGGTGTCCAATGGCACATGGATGGCCGAGGGGGTGGAACTGGGGTATCCCCCCGACTCGGGGGGCACGCTCACGATCGCCGGCGGCACCGTCACGCTTCAAGTGTCTGGATTGGTCCTTGGCGTTAGCGGTGGTGGTGGCGACACCGGCACGGTGTGGATGACGGGCGGGGAACTCAACATGCTGAGTGGCTCCGCCATCATCGGGAATTTCGGCACGGGTCGAATGACCATCTCCAATGGCACGTGGCTGTCCTACTCGACCATTGTGGATCAAGCCTGTAATGGCGGGAATGGCGGCACGCTGACGATTGCGGGTGGCTCCTCCACTTTCGTGAATGGCCTCGACATCTCTCAAATGGCCAGCACGACCGGCACGGTCTGGATGACCGGCGGGCAATTGCTCACCAGCTCCACCTCCGGCTTGGGTGGCGCTGGCGTGGGGCGCATGATTCTCTCCAACGGCACTTGGGAGAGCCTGTGGACTTCTGTCGGGCAATTCGCGGGAGCACAAGGGACTTTGACAATTCTGGGCGGCACGAACACCGTGGACGGATGGTTGCATATCGGCACTTCGGACTGCAAAGCGACGGGTACGGTAACCGTTGCCGGCGGAAGCCTGTTCGTCACGAATGATAGTGCGAACGCCGTCCTGGACGTGGAGAACGGCACGTTCACACTGAGTTCGGGCACGGTCATCGTGAATACGTTTGTGATGACGAATTCGTGCGCCCGCTTTGTGCGCACCGGTGGCACGCTCATCTACGGAAACGCCATCCTGAACCCGAACGCTGATACCGACGGTGACGGGATTCCCAACGGTTACGAACTGGCTCACGGCCTTGATCCGTTGAATCCTGCCGACGCGACAGCTGATAACGACGGCGACGGGTTCAGCAATTTGCAGGAGTATCTGGCCGGCACCGACCCGGACGATCCCGGCTCGACGCCGTTGCACATGATGGCAGTTGGGCAGGAAGGCAACAACATCCGCGTCACATGGAACACGTTCCCCGGTACGACCAACGCCCTCCAACGCACCAGGGGCGATGCCAACGGCAATTACAGTACCAATAACTTCGCTGCCATCTTCACCGTCACCAGCGCCACCGGCTCTGTCACGAACTACCTCGACGTTGGTGCCGCCACGAACAAGCCCTCGCTCTTCTATCGTGTACGGCTCGTGCCGTAGACACGTCGTATGTGTCGGCAATTTGGGTTCGTTTCCCCCAAAAACCACCCTTCCCGGCCCTGTTTTCGGGCATCTTTTCCCTGTTTTTTTCCTGTTTTTTGCCTCTTTTTGCAAAACGAACCCAATCCGTTTTTTTCTATAACCAATTCATGCCGCGATAGCTGTGAATTTTTCCGTTGGGTTCGTTTGGCAGAAACACTCTTCTATATAAAGCCTTTCCCTCTCGACCGACGCCAACGGTGTAGTAGCGGCCGTCTCGGCCGCCCTACAGCTGTGCTGTCTCAGCACATCCGGTTGATCGCCGTGCCCCTAGGTTGTGACTGTGGGAGCGCCCTCCCGGTCGCGACCGGGCTTCCGTTCGCCGCCTTCTTCCCAACCCCTTTTCAAACAACTATCGCCCCTATACCACCGCCGAACCGCCCCGTCCAGCACAAATATCAATTATCGATACCCATCCCCTCCGCTGTAGCCGCGCTCGTTGTGCGCGGGCCGTTCCGTTTTCGCCCGCGCCTGTTCACGCTTGCCGTTTGCGGTCGTGTGGCGATAATCGCGAGAAGGACAACGAAACCACCGGCGTAGCCGGGAAGGATTTATGGCCGAGCCGAAGTCGGAATTCATCTTCTACCAGACAGAGGACCAGCAGACGCGCCTGCAAGTGCGGCTGGAAGGCGAGACCGTCTGGCTGACACAGGCGCAAATGGCGGAGTTGTTTCAGCGTGAGCGGTCGGTCATCACGAAACACATTCGCAACGTCTTCGAAGAGGGCGAATTGGTGGAAGCAGCAGTATGTGCAAATCATGCACAAACTGCCGCCGACGGAAAAACCTACCAGACCGTCTATTACAACCTCGACGTGATCATTTCCGTCGGCTACCGAGTGAAATCGAGGACGGAAGCCAAGCCCTTTGTTCGCGCTTGCCGTTTGAGTTGGTGCGGCGATAATCGCGAGAAGGACAACGAAACCAGTGACCAAAAGGACAAAAGCGACGCAAGCAGATTTCCTGCGGTTGTCTGAGAGCTGTTCTTTGGTCATTTTCGTCCCTTTAGTCCTTTCCGAGAGCGGAACGGCATGACCGAGCATTTCATCCCACCCCACGGCGGCTATGAAAGCCTCCTCTCCTTTCAGAAGGCCAGAATTGTCTATGACGGCACGGTGCGGTTCTGCGAACGATTTCTGAAGAAGAGTGACCGTACTTTTGACCAGATGATATAGGCCGCGCGCTCCGGCAAACAAAACATTCTCGAAGGCAGCCAGGCCTCCGGCACTTCCAAGGAAACCGAAATCAAACTGACCAACGTCGCGCGAGCCAGCTTGGAGGAACTGCTGGAGGACTACCGCGACTTTCTACGGGTGCGCGGCATTGCGGAATGGCCCAAGGAACACCCCTACACTCGGCGTCTCCGGCGACTGAACCGACAGCCAAATGCCAACTATGAGACCTTTCAGAAAGGCATCGAGCACGATGATCCAGCCATCGCTGCCAATGTGATGATCGGCTTGATCAAGCTGACCACCTACCTCCTCGACCAGCAATTGCGCCAACTGGAAAAGGCGTTTGTGCAAGAGGGCGGCCTTCGCGAGCGCATGACCCGCGCGCGCCTGACGGAACGGGCGAAACAATAACGATCACATCCGACGGCAACCCGGATTTCCGGTCCGACTCGATCCGCGCAGTCGCCATGCTGCCCTCCCGCCTTCCCGCCCTAACTCCCCACCAACCACCCCGCTTGCCCCGCCGTTCTGGCCTTGCTACACTGCGCAGGCATGGATATTTGCTTCTCTTGTGGCAAGTGCGGGCAGCCTCTGGAGATTGACGAAAGCAGCACTGGCAGTTTGACGAGGATTGAAGGCCGACAGTGAGCGACATAACACGAAATCCTGAAATGCGCCTCGCACTGTTCCAGCGCAAGGAAATCCGCCGCACGATTCAGAACAACGAATGCTGGTTTGTCATCACGGATGTCGTCACCGCACTGACGGATTCCGTGGATGCCAGTGATTATCTGAAAAAGCTCCGCAAACGCGACCCGTCGCTTGGCAAAGCGTTCCAAGGGGGGGACAACTTGTCCCCCCCTTGGACTTGAATTCGACACACCGGGCGGACGCCAGTTGCTCCAGTGCTGGAATACCGAAGGCCTCTTTCGGCTGATTCAATCCATTCCCAGCCCCAAGGCCGAGCCGTTCAAATGCTGGCTCGCACGGGTCGGCTACGAGCGTATTCAGGAAATCGAAGACCCGGAACTCGCCACCAAACGCACCCGCGCGCTCTACAAAGCCAAGGGCTACTCCGACGACTGGATCGAAAAACGGCTGCGCTCCATCGCCATCCGCGACGAACTCACCTATGAATGGAAAAAGCGCGGCCTCAAAGAGCAGCGTGAGTACGCGATCCTCACTGCCGAAATCTCCCAAGCCACTTTCGGCCTGACGCCATCGCAGTACGCCGAGTTCAAACGACTCCGACGCGAAAACCTCCGCGACCGCATGACCGACCTCGAACTCATCTTCTCCATGCTCGGCGAAGCCGCGTTCACGACCCGGTGGACCATCCCCGGCTGCGCTCCTTGTTTCACGTCTGCTACTATTGCGTAAATCTGGTGCCGTAGGTCGCAGCCAGTACTCCGCTTCGTGCCGTTCGTGACAGGAAATGGCCACGAAAGCCAGTATTTGCTGGACATGCAGACCACACTTTGATTTATTCGGGACAGAGAAGCGCGTGGCGTGAGATCCCGTTTTCTTCTCTCCTGTGTCCGAAGCGGTCGCGCGGCATGAGAACGCAAGCCTTACAGCAGTGGTCTGTTTGTCAGGGAATTCCTGTCCCGGCCTCAAGGAAAGCACACCCATGAAATCCCGATTTCTCGTTGCGCTCATCGCCATCGTGTCCGGAATCATCTTCGGCCCGAGCGTACGCGCTGCATTGATCACGAATAATTGGAACACCTCCAGTGGCAAATGGGAGCTTGGTTCGAACTGGTCGGCAGGCACGCCGTCACCGGCGAACGTGCTGGATTCTATCACCATCGGCTTTCCGGTCGGTTCTCGATTGATCACGGCCGATGCGACCACAGTGGCCAGTAATATCATTAACGGTTGCCTGACCATCAGCAACATGACGGTCGGAGGCACCTCCATGTCGCCCAACACTGTCTTGCTAAGCAATGGCACCGGACTGCCTCTCGCGCTTACCATTGAGAATTCACTCACCCTCACCAGTCACGGCATCATCTCTATCACCAACGCTTCCTTGCATGCGGGTGGCACCGGAATTTTCCCCAACACGAGCGGAATCTTCGACGACGGCGTGATCGTGGTGAGCAACAACGGCCAGTTGATAACTCCCAACAACATCAATGCCCCGCTGATTGTCGGGTGGAACGGCGATGGCCAAATGATGGTGCAAAGCGGCGGTTACGTGCAGTCCTACTGGCTTGAAGTCGGCTACGGCGGTGGTTCGCAGGGGACATTGACCATAGAAGGTGGCACGGTCGCTACCGGCGGGAACGGCTTGGACATTGGACTGGGGGGTGCAGGCGCGGTCTGGCTCACCGGTGGCCAACTCAATGGAGGCGCTGGTATTTTCAATGGTCAGATGACGATATCCAATGGCCTGTGGCAGGCTCCCGGCTTCAGCGTCGGATTCGGTCAGGGAACGCTAACCATTGCTGGTGGGACCATCAACTTGAGTGGCGGTGGCGGTTACACTTTCGCCGTTGCCGGGAGTCCCGGCACGATGTGGATGACGGGCGGAACACTAGTGTCTCCGGGCAAGATCAGCATTGGTGTTGAGGCAACCGGTAATATGACGGTATCGAATGGGACGTGGCTGGGTGATTTTGCGATAGTGGGAGACGATGAAACCGAAGACAGCCAGCCAGGCACCGGTACGGTGACGGTCGCGGGTGGAACCATCAACTTTTCCACCTTGCATATGGGCATCGTGAGCAACTGTCTCGGCTCGATTTACCTGACGGGGGGATTGTTGACGGTCACCGGCAAAACCTATCTTGGCGAGGTCAGTAACGGCCACCTGACGGTATCGAATGGAACGTTCCTAGCCGACGAAATCGATGTTGGCCCTTCGCTTGGGTCGCTGGGGGTACTAACCTCCGCTGGGGGACAAGTGATAATCACCAACGGCACCGGCAGAATCGCCGTGGGCGTTGCGGGTTCGGATGCGGCCTTGTTTCCGCCGCCTGCTGGCTCCGGTGGTGGGCGCATGTTCGTCGCCCTGAACGGCTTTGTCCTGACGGGAGAGTTGGATATTGGTTCTGATGAAAGCCCACAAGGTGAACTGTCGATCAGCGACAACGGTTCGGTGACTGTGCAGTCCAGGATGACGGTCGGCGATTGCGATTCCAATGGGTTTGGTATTGTCGTGATGACCGGCGGCAAATTGTACGTGACCAATGCCACGCACGACGCGACGCTGGAAGTACGCAACGGCTTCTTCCTTCTTGAGGGCGGCACGCTCGTCGTGGATAAGCTCGTCATTACCAATGTATGTTCTGGCACTTTTGACCACGCTGGCGGAACGCTCACCGCCGGCGCCATCGTGCTTGACCCGAACGGCGACGCGGATGGCGACGGCCTGCCGAACTGGTGGGAACAAGAGCACGGACTTGACCCGCTGTCCTCGGTTGGGGACAACGGGCCAGACGGTGATCCGGATGGGGATGGTTACAATAATGTGCAGGAATACGAAGCGGGATCCGATCCGCAGAACCCCCTGTCTACGCCTCTCCAGATCGTGGCCCCGCCGTTCCAGATCACGTCGATCGTGCAGTCGGGCAACAACATCGTGCTCACGTGGAACACGGCCGGTGGCTTGACGAATCAGATGCAGGTTGCCAGCGGAGGAGGTGGGGCCTATTCGACGAACAGCTTCACGAATCTTGGCGCCCAAATGTTAATCGGCGGCAGTGGTATCCTTACTACCAATTTCACCGACGTTGGTGCCGCCACGAACTTTCCCGCCCGCTACTACCGCGTGCGGCTGGTGCCGTAATTGGAAACATTATTCTATTCAGCTTTGGCAATGAGAAGCGCAGGAAAGGAGCTGTTATGAGACACCATCGGTTTGGAATCTGGTGCATCCGGATGCTGTCGTTGTGGGGAATTGCACAGCCGGGTGCGATTCACGCCCAGGTGAACTCGTGGAGCAATCCGCAGAGCGGCTCGTGGAACTGGGGCGGGACGACGAATTGGTCATTGAACGCGGCCCCGGCAATCAATCAAACTGCGATCTTCATCACCAATCTCGTGAGCGGGCCCACCGGTGGGCATTTTCGGACGATCAATATTGATTCCACCACGTCCGCGAGCACGCTGACGATCACCAACCTAACGGTGTCGGCGCCCGGAACCGGCTTCAGCTTTGGCAGCCACAACACCCTCGTTGTCAGCAACAACGCCGGCACGCCGTTGCGGATCATTCGCATCCTGACCATTGCCAATGGCGGGAATATTTTTGTCACGAACTCCACGTTGCAAGTGGACGCCCTGAGCGGCGGCTTTGTGTCGGACGATGGCATTCTAACACTCGACACCGGCTCACTCATCACCACCAACACGACCGCTTACGTCGGGGATGCGGCGACCGGTCAGGTGACGGTCTCGGACGGAACGTGGTTGGCGGGCGCCATGGTCGTGGGATCCAGCAGCGGAGCATCCGGCGCGCTGTTCCTTGGCGGCGGTACCATCACTCTGTCTTCGTCACTCGTGATCGGCGCCAGTGGCACGGGTTTGGTATCGGTAACGGGCGGGCAGTTGAACACAACTAATGAAATCTTTGTGGGAGAGGATGCCGTCGGCCAGGTGACGGTCTCCAATGGGACCTGGTTGGCGGGCGACGTGTATCTGGGTCTTGGTGTCGCGTCCCAGGGCACGGTGATCATTGCTGCTGGCAATGTCAGCCCGATGTTCAGCCTCGAAATCGGTTACGGCACCGGCAGCACTGGCACGCTGTGGTTGACGGGTGGACTATTGAACGCAACGAACGAGACCAGTATTGGCTGGAGCGGCGTCGGACAGATGACCGTATCCAATGGGACATGGACAGCCAACAATGTGTACGTGGCGAATCAATTTGGTTCTGGCGGTACGTTGACTGTGGCCGGTGGAACCACCAACCTGATGGCAAATCTCCAAGTGGCTGCCTCCCCCAGCACTACCGGCACGGTATGGTTGACGGGCGGACAACTGAAGGTGACCAACGAAGTCTTCATTGGCGAGAGTAGCGTCGGGCAGATGACCGTGTCCAACGGCAACTGGCTGGCCGGCCTGGTGGGTGTCGGCAACGGCCTGGGATCTTCGGGCACGCTGAGCATCCTTGGTGGAAGCAGCACACTGTCGTCGAGCCTCGAGATCGCGCATTCGTCCGGTACCGCCCGGCGCGGTATGGTTGACGGGCGGACAACTGAGCGTGACCAACGTAACTGTCGTTGGCCAAAATGGCACCGGGCAGATGACCGTATCCAACGGTACCTGGACGGCGGGCGAGGTGGATGTCGCCGAGAATTTGTCGCAAGGGACGTTGACCATCGCGGGCGGCACGAACACGTTCTCGTCGCTGGGGGTCAGCATTAGTGGCACGGGTACGTTGTGGTTGACGGGCGGGCAATTATCCGTGAACGGGGCGCAGACGAAGATCGCCAACGGTCTTGGGGTTGGACGGATGATCGTTTCCAACGGGACATGGTTTAGCCAGGGGTTCGTCGTCGGTGCTATCGGTCAAGGCACGTTAACCATCGCTGGCGGCAGCAGCACGATGGGTAATCCCTCGATGGTAGGAGAAGACAGTGGTGGGACTGGCACAGTGTGGGTCACGGGTGGAGTGCTGGATGCGACCGGCCAGGAGATTGACCTGGGCACGCTACACGGGTCTGGGCAGATGACGGTCTCCAACGGCACCGTCATGGCCACTTACGTGACGGCGGGCACAGTCCTTGGCGCAGGTACGTTGACGATTGCGGGGGGCACGAACAGCGTGTTTACGTCGCTGACGCTTGGTGAGCCCAATTGCTCGGCGACAGGTATTGTCGACGTTGTGGGCGGGAGCCTGTTTGTCACGAATGGGGCCGGCAACGCGGTGCTGGATGTGGAAAGTGGCACATTCACGCTCAGCTCGGGCACGGTGGTCGTGGATCAGTTTGTGATGACCAATGCTTGTGCGCACTTTGTCCGGACCGGGGGCACGTTGATCTACAACAGCGCCGTGCTCAATCCGAACGCGGACACAGACGGCGACGGAATTCCCAATGGCTACGAGCAGGCTCATGGTCTCGATCCGCTCAATCCCGCCGATGCCAGCGCGGACAACGATGGCGACGGGTTCAGTAACCTGCAGGAGTACCAGGCCGGCACCGACCCGAACGACCCCGGCTCGACGCCATTGCACACGATGGCGGTTGGGCAGGAAGGCAACAACATCCGCGTCACATGGAACACGTTCCCCGGTACGACCAACGCCCTCCAACGCACCACGGGCGATGCCAACGGCAACTACAGTACCAATAACTTCGCTGCCATCTTCACCGTCACCAACGCCGTCGGCTCCGTCACCAACTACCTCGACGTTGATGCCGCCACAAACCGACCCTCGCTCTTCTATCGCGTACGCCTCGTGCCGTAGCGAGGAGACCCAATGAAACTGAACCGGACAACAGCCGCGATAGCCACCCTTTTTCTGTGGACAACGGTCCATGCCGCTACGATCACCGTCAGCAACACGAATGATAGCGGCTCAGGTTCGCTGCGAGCGGCTTTGGCCGCCGCGTCGGTCGGTGATACTGTTGACGCAACTGGTATTTCCGGCACGATTACGCTGACAAGTAGTCAGCTGGTGGTGGCCACCGGCCTGACGATCCTCGGTCCCGGCCCCGCCAAGCTCGCCATCAACGGCAACTCCACCAACCGCGTGTTTCACGTCGCTAACGCTGTCAACGCCCTCATTGTCGGCCTCGGCATCACTAATGGCGCGGTCAGCGGCATTTTTCCCGGCAACGAGGGCGGTGGAATCTGGAACGATCATTCGATTCTGATTCTCAGTAACTGCAGCGTGACCGGCAACTCTGGCGGCATCGGCACCGGCATCTACAGCGATGGGTCATCCGGCTACGCGCAACTTTCGCTCATCGCCAGCACGGTCAGCGGCAACACTGGCTCCGGTGGTGCCGGTATTTACAACTATTCGTACCACGGCACCTCGTATGTCTCGGTCACCGCCTGCACCATCAGTGGTAATATAGCCAGCGGACCCGGTGTCGTCGGCGGCGGCATCTGGAACGATGGTAATTCCGGTTTTGCATCCCTCGCGATAACCCTAAGCACGTTCAGCGGCAACTCGGCGCCCCAAAGTGGCGGCGGCATCTACAATGGCGGCGCCTCTGGCAGTGCCAGCCTTTCCCTGTTTGACTGCACATTCAACGGCAACTCGGCCAGCAATGGCAGCTCCTTTTTTAATCTCGGCAACAGTGGCATTGCGACGGTGTCGATCGGAGACACGATCCTGAAGACTGTCGCTGTGGGAGCGAATATTGCGAACAACGTCGGAACCGTGACCTCCGTCGGCTACAATCTGGCGAGCGACAACGGTGACGGCTTTTTGATCAACGCGACCGACAAAATCAATACCGATCCGATGCTCGGCCCGCTCGCCAACAATGGGGGACCCACCTTCACTCATGCGCCATTAGCCGGGCAGTCCCGTCATTGATAAGGGCAAGAGCTTCGGCGTGACCACCGACCAGCGTGGGTTTCCCAGAACAGTGGACGACCCTTGTGTCGCGAATGCTTCCGGCGGCGACGGGAGTGACATCGGCGCGTTGGAGACGCAAACCGCTTGCGTCAATCTCCAGATCACCGCCATCACCCGCGAGACGAACGATATCCTCATTACCTGGACGACATACGCCGGGAAGACCAATGCGCTCCAGGCCACGGCGGGCGCGGGTGACGGGAGCTACCAAACTAACAGTTTCGCGAATCTATTCATCGTCACCAACACCGTCGGCACGACGACCAACTACCTCGACATCGGCGGGGCAATGAACAAGCCCGCCCGCTACTATCGCGTGCGGCTGGTGCCGTAGAAGAGCGCGCCTTACCGCGTGGTGACGACGGCGGCCCTGCGCACCGAGTTCGTGGCGGCCACATTGAACGCATCCACGCGATAGTCGTAGGTCACGCCGGACTCGACGGTGTCATCGATGTAGCTGGTGACATTCGGATTCACCTCGGCGATGGGGTCGAATTGGCCGACCACACCGTTGCTCTTTTCGGCCCGCTCGATCACGAAACCTTCTTCGTTGTCCGATTTGTCCGTCCAATCCAATTCCACAGCGCCCGTACCGGTCGAACTCACGGTGAGTTTTACCGGCGCGGCGGGCGGGGTGACGAGTTGCGGACCGATCTGCTGGATGGCGGCCAGAAAATCCACGCGCCCGTGCCCGGCCCAATTCGCTCCGCCGACGGGGTCGGGATCCGGACTCGTAGTGGCGCTGACGATGACGCGGTCAATCGCGTTGGCGCTGATGGAACCGCTCAGTCCGAGTTGTTCGGCACGGCCGAGCAGTAACGCCGCTTCGCCTGCCACCATCGGCGAGGCGAACGACGTGCCGTTGCCGTAAAAATACGTGTAGTTCCCGGCGGTTCCCCAGCCATTCTGTTGATCCGTCACGCTGAGCACCGCCGTGCTGACGATGTCCACGGCGGGGGCGACAACGTCGACCGCCTTCGGGCCGTATTGGGAAAAGCTGGCGCGAGCCCGCATGTTGGTCACGCTGCCGCCGCTGAGCACGCTGCCACTGCCGGTGCCGCCGACCGAAATGACGTACGGATAACTGGCCGGGTAACTCCGGCGGCTCGAGTTGCCATTGCCCGCCGCCGAAACCATGATCACGCCCCTGGCCGCCGCGTATTGCACCGCGCTATAGATCGTCCGCGTGGCGACCGAACTGCCGAAACTCATGTTGATCACGTTCGCGCCGTGATCCACCGCGTAATGTATCGCCTCGTTGATTGCCGTCGACGGCGCGCCGCCGGAGTTCGTGAACACCTTCAGCGGCATGATCCGGCTGTGCCAACTCGCCCCGACGACTCCCACGCCGTTGTCGGACACCGCCGCCGCGACACCGGCGACAAACGTCCCATGAAACACGTTGCCATCGCCGCCGCCGTCTCCCAGATCGGGCGTCGGGTCGTTGTCGTTGTTGTAGAAATCCCAACCGTGAACCGCGTTCGTGTAGCCGTTGGCCTCGTCCTCGGCCTGGTACGGGTTGGTCCAAATGTTGGCGGCAAGATCAGGATGACCGATCGCCACGCCCGTGTCGATGACCGCGATGACCACGTTGGAGCTGCCGGTCGTGACCGCCCACGCCGCTTCCGCGTCGATGTTTGAATCCGTGCCGATCCCGTTGAAACACCAGCGCTGGAGTTCCGTCGGCTGGTTGTCGTACGCGGCGTACAACTGGTCGTTCGGCATGTCGTTGATGTAATGGAGAACGTTCGGCTCGGCAAAATCGACTTCCTGAAGCTTGGCGAATTGCTCGGCGGCGGCGGGCACGGATATCCCCGACAACACCACCAGGTATTCACCGCGCCGCGCGTCGAGCGTGCGCACGATGCGCGCGCCTAATTCGTCGACGATCTCGTCCTGGCGTCGATGGGTAACGCCCCCGTGGAACCGGACAACCAGTTGGCCCGGCACGTAGTTGGGGCGTCCGGTGTCGTCGCGCGGCGGAATGTCGCGCGCCGAGGCGTAGACGACCTGCTTGTCGCGCACCGCACCGGCGTTCCCCTCGATGTTTTCATGACGGACCTCGAGTTTGGAATCGAGTTCCGAAAGATTATTCGCGACCTTCGTGTCCCCCAGCAGCGCGTGTTGGAGGCCGTCGAACGTCAGGAGCGACGGTGACTTGCCCGCGTGCGGGCCGGTCTGCCCGAATCCGCGCCCCAACCGCAGCACGATGAACAGCAGCACCAGCGACATGCCGTAGACCACGATGCGGCGAACTACATTTGGGTTATATAGGAATTCCATTGGCGTTCCAGGGAGTTGAAATCCGTCTTCAAGCGCGTCTCCAACAATCGTTCCGGCTCGGCCTTTTCCACCGCCGCCACCCGGTTGTCGGAGATGTCACGATACGACTTCACGTAATCGAAAAATTTGGCGCGGGAATCGTCCTGCATCAGCCAGTAGACCAACGCCCAACTCTCCGCGTAGGCCAGTTCGACGTCGCCCTGGCCGAACGCGAAAAACCCCGACGGATTCCGATGGTTCAGCAGGGTCTTCAACGGCAGCAATCGGCCGGCTTGGCGGGCGCGAATCACACGGTCGGCCAGCACGAAATGGTAGTGGCCGATGGTGGGCGTCTCGCAGTATTGCGCGAGCCCTTCCGTCAGCCAGGTCGGTTCCAGGCCATAGCCGGAATCGATGTGGTACGCGTGAAACAGTTGGTGCGCGCCCTCGTGGCGGATCACGCGTTCGTTCATCGACTTCGCCTCGGACGTGATATCGGAGCGCAGCGCCGCGAGTTGCTGGCCCGCTTCGGCGTTTCCGCTGAACGCGCGGGCCCGCTCATCGAGCCGGCCTCGCGCCTGCGTGTACCGGGTGGTGCCGAGTTGGTTGAGCAACGCCAGGCGGTTTTCGCCCGAAGAGAAAAAGCCCGCGCTGTTGACAAAAAACGGCGCCACGCGCATCGCGTAGTGGTGAAACGCTCCTTCCGAACCGAAGAACACCACATGGATGTCCTGCAGTTCGCCGTCCTTCTTGATCAGCGGGCCAAACGTCCCGCGAAATTGCTCGCGCAGGTTGGTCAGGACGCCGAGGATCCGTTGCACTTCGCCGTACGATTCGTCCGTGACGACTGTGTACGGCGGACTCTTGACGAAATGGAATTGGGGAAACTCCGCGCTGAAACGCACGTCCCCCGGCGTCACCTGAAACGAGGCCGCCGGCAACGTTTCCACCCCGAGCACTTCGGCGCGCGGGTACGAATCGACAACAAACCCCGAGTATCCAAACCCGTCACGGAACCGAATGGCGGACCCCGTTTCGGAAACCACCCGGCCATCCAGCACGCGACCGTCACGGAGCTTGAGCCGTTGCGTCGGGCGTTCGGCGGCGAGTTCCGCTTCCAGTTGGTTCTTGCGGGCCAGTTCTTCCGCCGTGAAGGGCCGGGAAGCCCCGGTGACTGTTGGATTGACAGCGACCTGTTCCGGGCGTATGAATGCGCCGGTATGGACGATCTCCTTGTCTCCTGACACGGGGGACCGCCCGCAACTGGAAAGCATGGCCATGACGCCTGCCACAAGGACAACGCGACCGCGCCGCCAGCCCTCTTGGGGCAGTGCTAGACCCGGGAATTTACATCGGGGGTACATCCAACAGCCTGAAATAGCAGCAAATATGCCCGTGCCTGTCTGCGGGAGTTGGCCGATGCCAGCTTTTGCTGTTGACCGATGTCCTGCGCTTCTTTACATTTTACTGTTCGGATAATTCTTACGTGGATGCGGATGAGACGTATTCCTGCAGGGGGCAAGCATGCGTGATCGAAAGACCATATTGACGTTGGCCGTATCAGTCGCGTTTCTGATACGCGGCCCTCTCAGTTCTGCCCAAGTTCCTGCAAACGCGAATGCCGGGTGTAGTCATCGCCTTCGACCGCTATGATGCAGTTAATAACGCCGTAACGAGGAGATAAACTCAGGACCCCATGTTAGGCTCCGAGCGAATTCTGGCGCTGGATATCGGCGCATCGACAGTCAAGGTTGGTGAATTTCAACTGGCCAAGGGCCATGGACTTCGGCTGATCAATTTCAATTTTGCCGACCTCGGCATCGACCCCGATCATGAGGAAAACCGCAAGGCGTTGATCGTTTCCACCGTCCGCAATGTCGTCCGCGAAAAAAACATCAAGGCCACCCATGTCGCGTTCAGCGTCTCGGGGCAATCGGTCTTCACGCGTTTCGTCAAGCTGCCACCTGTCGATGAGTCAAAAGTCGCCCAGATCATCCAGTACGAAGCCCAACAGAACGTCCCCTTCCCCATTGACGAAGTCATTTGGGACTATCAATTGCTCGGCAGCAACCCGCAAGGCGAGCTGGAGGTCGTGCTCCTCGCGATCAAGAGCGATATCATCGAGGAGCTGACGGAAGGCGTCGAGTCCGCCGGTCTGCGCACCGACGTGGTGGATGTGGCGCCGATGGCGTTGTATAACGCCGTGCGCTACAACTACGGCGACCTGGAAGGGTGCACCATGATCATCGATATCGGGGCGCGCACCACCAATCTTCTCTTCATCGAACAAAACCGCGTGTTCTCACGCTCGATCCCGATCGCCGGCAACGCCATCACGCAAAGCGTCGCCGCGGAGTTCAGCGTCCCGTTTCTCGAAGCCGAGCACATGAAGAAGATGTATGGCTTCGTCGCGTTGGGCGGCGCGTACGAGGAACCCGAGAATGAAACCCAGGCCCGCGTCAGCAAGATCATCCGCAATGTGATGACCCGGTTGCACGCGGAGATTGCCCGCTCGGTGAACTTCTACAAGGGACAACAGGGCGGCAGCCTTCCCACACGCGCCCTGCTTTCGGGTGGAAGCTCCATCATTCCCTACACGGACCGCTTTTTTAAGGAAAAACTCCAGACGGATATCGAATACTTCAACCCCTTTCGCAATGTGGACATCGATCCGCATCTGTCGCGGGAAGACCTGGCTCGCTGCGCGCATTTCTTCGGCGAAGTCGTCGGTCTGGGATTGCGCAAAAACGCCGAATGCCCGATTGAAGTCAATCTGCTTCCGAAAACGGCGCGCAACCGCGAGCAGATGGAGCAAAAACGGCCCTATCTCGCCGGTGCCGCCGCCTGCGTGCTGCTGATTCCGCTATGCTGGCTCGGTTACACCCACAAGATCGTCGCCATCAAATCCCACCAACTTCAGGCGTTGCAGCAAAAGGTCACCAATCTGAGCGACCTGAGCAAACAGCTCACCCGCGAGGACACTGGGCTCAAGGAAGTCGAAGGCAAGGCGGATCAGATTCGGTCGTTGATCGACCAACGGTCGATGTGGCCCGAGTTACTGCAAGACTTGAACCTGCGGATCAGTTCGAACATCTGGATCGTTTCCTTCGTCCCGCAACAGTCAAACGCTGCTGCAGGCGGCGGCGCAGCGCAGCCGGCGGCGCACGCACCGCCCGGGCGCGGACGATCACGGTCGTCTTCTGAGGACGAGTCCCCGGCCGAATCCAGCGGCGGGGGCTCCGGTTCCGCAGCGAGCGGGCCCAAGATCATCAATGAGATCCGCATCGACGGCGCGGGACTTCACTCGGCCGACAATCCCGGACGTGATTTTGATTTGGTTGACGATTTCAGGAAGAGCTTGACCGAATCGCCGTTCTACGACAAAGGGCCCGGAGGCGTCGTCATCGAGGTGGCACCCAGCCCGACCTCGCAGGGTCAAACTTTTACTTTCACGATGCGAGCCAAGCTGTCGAAACCCATTCCCCTGTGACATGAATATCAAGTGGCTGAAACAGAATGCGGTGATTGTCGGCTTTATTGCGGCCTTTCTCATCGTCTTGGGAGTGGTGGTCTGGCTGCAACAAAGCGCCTCGTCCAACCGGGCTGAGGTCGACGCCGCCTTGGAGGAGCAGCAATCGCAACTCGATCATCTTACCAAACTGAAACCCGGGCCCTCGCGCGAAAACATCAATCTTGTCAAGCAGGACCGGGAACAGGTTGACCACCTTTACGAGCAGCTCCTGGCGAAAGTCGGCCGCAGCCAAATCCCGATTCAGTCGGACTTGCGGGCGGTGAACTTCCTCCAACAAATGGCCTCGCAGGTTGCCCACCTTCGTCAGGCGGCTCAAACCAACAACGTCACGGTGGCGGACGGATTCGCCTTCGGCTTTGGCCGTTACGCCGGGCCACCGCCGCAACTCCCAGCCAAGGGGCTCTCTGACGAAGACACCAAGCGCGTCCTGACCCTGTTGGTCAAGCAGCTCCACGCCATCGACCAGATCAGCCAGCTGCTCATCTCAAGCCGGGTCGACGAAATCAACCAGATTCGTCGCTCGGAAGTCGAAAACACCACCAGCACCGACCTGTTCGACGCCCCCATCAACAGCGACCCCAAGGCATTGTACCAGGTCTTGCCGTTTGAGTTTCAGTTCACGTGCTCAGGCGAAGCGCTCCGCGCGTTTCTCAACAGCCTTACCAAGTCGGAGTGGTTCTTTGCTGTGAGATCTATGAAAGTCGTTGGCGAAGCGCCTTCCACGGAAAAATCATCGCCGGGAACCCCCGCGGCGGCAACTCCCGCGAAGCCAGTGCGTCTGGCCGTGACCATGCGTATCGACCTGGTCGAATTCCCCGACAACCAACCTGCCAAGCAGGAGGCGGGGAAACCGGGCGCGTGAAATGAGACGAACATGGATTTCCTGAAGAAACATTATGAGAAAATCGTGCTGGCGGTCGCGCTGCTCGCACTGATCGTCTCGGCAATCCTTCTCGCATTGAAGATCAGCGATCTCAGCGCCGATCAGGGGGTCACCCCGAGTGCCGTCGCCAAAGTCACCGCGGCACCCCGCGCCGTTGTGGACCCCTATTCGAACGCCATCCAGCAGTTGGCTCAACCTCCTTTGTGGACGAACGTACCGGCGAAAATGTTCGACCCGATCCCCATCGGCCCGGTGATCGCACAGGCTCCTGGCTCGAACGAATTCCCCGTCATTCTCATGAACGTGACACGCTTGCCGTTCAAACTGTTGTTCAAGGCGTATTCGTACGATGCCTCCACCAACATGGGCTATAATTTCCAGATCAACTTCCAGTTCCGCAAACGCACGTTTTTCACCCGTGCCGTGCATGACGGCATCAAAGATCACTACGAAGACACGGGATACCAAATCGTCACGTTCGAGAAGAAATTGTCGACTGTGAACGATCCGTCGCTCGGCGCCAAACGCGAAAAAGATGTCTCGGAACTCACTGTGCAGCATGCGGGAAACAACCCGGTTGTCCTCGTCCTCGGGCAGGAGTCTGAGGAGCAAGAGCCGGTCGCGCAGGTGCGTTGCACTGCCGCCGGCCCGACGCAAGACTATCGCCGCGGACAACTGATCGAGTGTCAACGCAAAGCGTATAGAATCATTGACATTGTCGTTGACAGTGATCCAAAACGGATGGTAATCGTTGATGCGCAAACGCAGGAGCAGCACATCATCAAATCCCAGCAGTAGTCAGACTTACAACAAAAATTCAGATGTGATGGTTCGTCTAATGGTGATGCGCGCAAGGTCCGCAGCGCTTTCGGCGGCTCGTGAACGGAACGGAGAACAGTTTATGACAAAAATCTTACTGGTGTTGCTTATCGGCACCGCAACTTTGGTCGCTTGTGCGGACCTGCCGGCCGCCCAGACCCCACCCGCCGGTTCTTCAACCGCCGAACAAGCCGCCCGAGACGAGCTTATCCGCCGTCAGGAAGCGCAGGTCACCGCGCAGAAGTTGATGAATCAGGGCGAGAAACTTTACTATGCCGGGAAGTATGCCGAGGCGATCGCCAAACTCGAGGAAGCCCTCAAGCTGCTCCCTCGCGCTCCGGCAACCGACATCGATTATAACCGGGCGTTGCACGGGTTGACCGATTCGTATACCCGTCTCGCTGATGCAGCGTTTCGTGACGGCGACTATGTCAAGGCTCCCCAGTTGGCACAGAAAGCACTCGAATACGATCCCGAAAACCGCACCGCGCAAGATATCATCATAAAGTCGAAGCGAATCGAGGCCGGGGTCAGCGCCGGCACGAAACCCAAAGCCCCCACCAGTCCCGATCTGGATCAAACACCCGAGTTCGTCGCCAAGAAAGACCAGATTAAGAAGCTCTTCCGGGAAGCCAAGATCCTGATGAACTCCGGCCAGTACGACGAGGCCGAACAACGGCTTCAACAGGTTTTGCTTCTCGACACATACAATGAGGACGCGTCAGCCCTGCTCAAGTCTCTTGACAAAATGCGCATCGAAGCGGCCCACACGGCCCAGGAAGCCACTCGCGTGCACCGCCTTTGGGAAGTTTCCGACGCTTGGACGCCACCCATCAACCGTAGTGTGCAACCTCCGAAATCTGAATCGACAACCAGTCCCATCGGCAGCGAGGCCCTTCGGCAGCAGAAAATCACGGAGAAGCTCAATAAGATCATTATCCCCGAAATCAACTATCGCGAGGCCGTTGTCAGCGACGTCATCACCTTCCTGAGCGATGAGAGCCGTCGCCTCGATGCTGAGAAGGTCGGCGTCAATATCGTCCTTAGCGGTGGGATCGCCTCTCCCTCACCAACCCCGGCATCAACGACGGCTCCTGCCCCAACGCCCGCCCCCAACGCAGAAGCCGCGTCATCAGGTGCTGGCGCCGGAGGCGAGACTCCTGAGGGCCGCAAAATCACGCTTTCGCTCCGCGATGTTCCACTGATCGACGCGCTGAAATATGTGACGACACTGGCGGGTCTGAAGTATCGGGTCGAATCAAGCGCCGTAATTGTGTTGCCGGCCGGTGCCCCGAAGGTGACATGGTCACACGCACCTATCCCGTCAACCCGGGTGCGCTTCACTCGACCGTGGTCGTGACAAATTACGCTTCGGTCACGCAGCAGTCGTTCTCAACCGGTGGCGGAGGCGGCGGCGCAGCTCAGGCAGCGCCCTTGACCCAACAGGGACCGTCCTCTGTCCTTCCTCAAGTGAGTATTACGATTCTAACGAATGATGTGATGGGAATGTTCATGCAAGCCGGCGTGGCTTTTCCCACGAATTCCAGCCTCTACTACAATGAGCGCACCAGTATCATCATCGTCCGCAACACCGTTGAGAACCTTGAGACCTTCGAGCGCGTCTTGGCAACGTTCAATACCATTCCGCCGCAAGTCGAAATCGAAGCCAAGATTGTGGAACTGTCCCAAAACGACCTCGATGAGCTTGGCTTCGACTGGCAAGTGGGTACCAAGACGTTCGGTAGTTTCGATGCTACCGGCGGCTCCGGGGCCGAAGCCTTTCCTCCCGGAAGTGGCCCGCTTACGACCCCGTCCTACGATGTCACGTCCGGTCTTCGTGACGCCACTACCATTCAGGCAAATGCGATCGATTCCCTCTTGGCGGGTGCCGGTTTCGGCTCCGTTGCCCAGTCATCCGACCAGATTGGCACCATCCGCGGAATCCTGACAAATCCGCAGTTTCAGGTTATCATCAAGGCGCTCTCCCAGAAACAGAGCACGGATGTCCTCTCCGCGCCAAAGGTCACCACGATCAGCGGCGAGCAAGCGCAGATTCGCGTCGCGCAGGAATTCATTTATCCGACCACGTTCACTGCGCCCACGGCAACGGCGGCTGGCGGCGGAACCACCGGCGGCGGCGCCGCCGCTGTAACTCCGTCGATTCCCAGTGCTTTCGCCAGCCGATCGGTTGGGGTCGTCTTCAACGTCACGCCGCTGGTTGGAGCCGATGGTTACACGATTGCCTTGACTCTCATCCCTCAAGTCACCGATTTCCTCGGATTCATCAATTATGGTGGCCCCATCTCCCTTGCGGCAGGCAATAATGTGGTGACGACCTTCAATGACATCAAGCAACCGCTCTTTTCCACACGCGACCTGATCACCAGCGTCGTGATTTGGGACGGCGAGACTGTCGTTCTGGGCGGTCTGATCACCGAGAACCTGCAGAAGATTGACGATAAAGTTCCGTTCCTCGGCGACATTCCGATGGTCGGACGCCTGTTCCGAACCCAGACCACCGTGCGCAACAAACGCAACCTGCTGATTTTCGTGACCGCGCGGCTGGTTGACCCGTCGGGCAATCCGATTCATCGCAGTCCACTGACTGCCAGCAGCCGCTAGCGCTCGCCTCTATTCAAACAACCCGGCCCGGCGCAACAGCGCCGGGCCGGGTTGTTTTGTTTTTGACCTCGTGCTACGCTTGCGCACCATGGCTGACACGTTTCTTCTCTACGACGCCTACTCGTTGATTTACCGCGCATTTTATGCCATTCGCTCCTTGACGGGGCCGGATGGCGAACCGGTCAACGCGATTTACGGTTTGACCAAAATGATCAAGAAATTGGTCGCTGACCATGGCCCCTCCCATCATGCAGCCGCCTTCGACCTCGGCGCACCCCACAAGCGCCTCGCCCTCCTACCCGGTTACAAGGCGCAACGCCCTCCGACTCCGCCAGATCTGGACAAGCAACTCGCTGGAATCAGGGCAGTTTTGCAGGCCATGCGCGTCCCGGTGGTGGAACTGGATGGGGAAGAGGCAGACGACATCATCGCCACGTTGGCCATGCAAGCGGCGCGCGCCGGACACAACGTTCTTATCGCCAGCAACGATAAGGACTTCATGCAGCTCATTGGCGCGCGCATTCGTCTTCTCCGCCCCGACACCAAAGAGACAACCACGGTCGGCCCGCCGGCTGTCCGGGAACGCTTCGGCGTCGCCCCCGAACAAATCGTCGATTTTCTCAGCTTGCTCGGCGACTCCGTCGACAACATTCCCGCGCGCCGGGAGTCGGCGAGAAAACGGCTGCCCAATTGCTGCAAGCGTACGGCACTCTGGACAATCTTCTGGCGCACCTCTCCGAAGTTGCCAAACCAAAATTACGCGATAGTCTGGCCGCATCCGCCGACAGACTGCGGGCCAATCGACAACTCATCACACTACAAACGGACGTTCCCCTTGCCGTGAGCTTGGAATCCCTGAAGGTTCAACCTCCCGATACAACGGCACTGGCGGCTCTATATCGTCGTTTCGGTTTCAAATCCCTGCTGGCAAACCTGGAGACCTTGCCCGATCAGGATACCAGAGACCTCTTTGCCGGAAAATGAGACAGCGGCGGTCTCCCCTTGTGCAGATTCCGCCGCCGCCAGTTCGAATCCCCGAACTCCAGAAGCTTTCAACCGCTCAGTTTGCCGATGACCGCGATCAGTGGCATGAACATCGCGATGACAATCGTGCCGACGATGACCGCCAAGACTACGATCATGATCGGTTCGAGCAGCGAAGTTATCGCCCCCACGGCGTTGTCCACTTCGTCATCATACACGTCAGCAACCTTCATCAACATATCCGGCAGCGCGCCAGTTTCCTCTCCAACGTCCACCATGCTGATGACCATCGGCGGAAACACCCCGGACGCCTCCAAAGGCTGCACAATGCGTTCGCCTTCCTTCACGGAGTCGTGCACCTGCGCCACCGCCTTCGCGATTACCGCGTTACCCGACGTATCGCGCACAATGTTCAAGGCTTGCAGAATCGGAACGCCGCTGGAGATGAGTGTGCCCAAGGTGCGCGAGAACCGCGCAATGCCGACTTTACGAATCAGTTGCCCAAACATCGGCGCGTTCAGCTTGACCTTGTCCAGGTAGTACCGTCCCTTCTCAGTCTTTCCCAGTGCCTTGACGGCGATCCACAAGCCGGCAACGCTTCCCGCGACAAGGACAAACTGGTGCTGCACGACGTTGCTAATGCCCATCACAAATTGGGTCAAGGGTGGCAACTGCGCACCTTCGAGCAGGTCGGCAAAGATATCTTGGAACTTGGGGACGATCACAATCATCAGAAATGTCACAATCGCCAAGGCAACGCAGATTACGACCGCCGGGTACACCATCGCGGATATGACCTTGTTCTTGATTCTCTGTGCTTTCTCCTGAAAGTCCGCCAGACGCCCGAGCGTAACGTCCAGCACACCGCCCGCTTCACCCGCGCGCACCATGTTCACATAGAGACGATTGAAAATCTTGGGATGCTGTGCCAACGCCTCGCTGAAGGTGCTACCGGCTTCCACACTGTCGGCCAGTTGCTGCAGCGTGCGCTTTAGTGTCGGGTTCCTCTCCCCTTTACGCAGTACGTCAAGGCCCCGCAACAACGGCAGGCCTGCATCGATCAGCGTCGCCAATTGCCGCGTCGTCGCGGTCAACGTCTTGGATTTGACCTTGCCGGAGCCGAAAAACTTAAGCTCGATTGAGCCCAAGCCCTTTTTGCCGCCAGCCTTGCCGCCGGCCTGCCCCGCAGGCACCGGACCCTTGCCCTTCTTCTTTGCCGAGACCTTGTCCGCCTCCGAAACGTTCGTCGGGAAATAGCCCATCTCGCGGATACGGCTGACGGCTGCCGTGGTGCTTTCGCTTTCCAGGACGCCCGTGATTTCCTTCCCTCGTGGATCCAATGCTACATAGCTGAATTTTGCCATACCGACCTCCGCATCGGTCACCCACATCGCGGTGGGGACCCGCGCTGTTATGTGTACTTGAGAACTTCCTCCACGGTCGTCTCGCCGTCAAGGATGGTGCGAATCCCATCTTCCCGCAAGGTCCTCATTCCCAACTCCAGCGCGCGCCCACGAATGACGCCCGATGGCGCGCGCATATTGATCAATTCACGAATCGGCTCCGATATGACCATCAACTCGAACAATCCTTTGCGGCCACGATACCCGGTTTCGTTACAGTCCGCGCAGCCCTTGCCGTAATAAAACGGCCGGCCTTGCGTGTCTTCCTTCGTCAGCCCCAACTCCGATAATACCGCTTCGGTCGGCTCATACGCAATCCGGCATTTCTTACACGCTTTGCGCACCAGCCGTTGGGCCAGCACCGCTTGCAGTGTGGAGCTAATCAAGAACGGCTCGACTCCCATGTCGATCATACGGGTGACCGCCCCCGCCGCGTCGTTCGTGTGAAGCGTCGTAAACACAAGGTGGCCTGTGAGGGATGCCTGGATGGAAATCTGTGCCGTCTCCAAATCGCGCATCTCACCCACCATAATTATATCCGGATCCTGGCGGAGGAAGGCGCGTAGCGCGCGCGCAAAGTTCAGCCCGATCGATTCATTGATCGGCACTTGCATGATGCCCTCAATGTCATATTCCACGGGGTCTTCCGCCGTGAGCAGTTTCATATCGATCGTGTTGATGCGCCTCAGGCATGAATACAATGTCGTCGTCTTCCCGGAGCCTGTCGGCCCGGTGACGATGAAGATGCCATTGGGGATCTTGATTACCTCCTTGGAACGCTCGAGAATCTCCGTCGGCATTCCCAAACTTTCCATCTCGAGGTTGACCACCGAGCGATCCAGCACGCGCAACACCACCGATTCCCCATACTGCGTCGGCAGGGTCGACACGCGCAAATCCACCTGCCGCCCGGCGATGTTCAACTGGATGCGTCCGTCTTGCGGCATCCGGCGCTCCGCGATGTTCAAGTTTGACATGACCTTGACGCGCGAAATAACCGGCAATGCGAGATGTTTGGGCGGCGGCGTCATCTCGTACAAGGCGCCGTCCACGCGATAGCGAACCTTGAATTCGTCTTCGAATGGTTCGAAATGAATGTCACTGGCGCGATCCTGAATCGCCTGAAACAAGATCAGATTCACAAATCGCACGATGGGAGCCTGACTCGCCAACTCTTCCAGAGCAGCAGTCCCGCCCGTCTTTGTCGCGGTCTCGATGGTTTCGGCGGACGCGAGTTGGGACTCCATGTCCGTCAATACATCCTTCAGGGACTCGCTTTCTTCACCAAAGTACTTCTGAATTGCCTCCTCAATTTGCTTCGCGGGTGCAACCGCAAGTTGCACGTCCTTGCCCAGGATGAACGACAGTTCCCCGACGAGTTGCGGATTGTACGGGTCGATGACGGCCACCGTAACGGTGTTCCCGTTCAACGCGACAGGCACCGCGCCGTACATTCGCGCCACGCTGGAGGGCATGGACCGCAGCACTGGCTGTCCGAAATCAACATCTTCCAGGTTGAGGTACTCCAGGCTCAGATGCTCGGCCACCGCGCGCAACAACTGCTCTTCGTTGACCAGGCCGAAATCGACCATGATTTGCGAGAGCGATTTGCCGGTGCGCTCGTGCTCCTCCTCGATCTCGTGAAACTGCTCCGGGCTGAGCAGATCGCGCTCGCGGACCAACTCGGAAAGTATTGAGCCTTCGCCTTCGAACATAGCCTAACGCCTGCCTCCTTCCCCCTGCAACTTCGCCACGATCGACTGCGGATCTTGCGCGATGGTAATAAGATCGCCATAGCTGATCAATCCCCGCTCGTACAAACTCATCAGGTTCGAATCGAGCGTCACCATCCCATACTTTGCTCCGGTCTGGATGTCGGAGGTAATACGAAAGGTTTTATTGTCGCGAATCAACGCCTGGATCGACGGCGTCGTAATCATGATTTCGAAGCATGCCACCCGCCCCTTGGTGTCGGCCCGTACCAACAGCACTTGCGAAATCACCGCGATGATCGACGAGGCCAACTGCGTGCGGATTTGTTCCTGCTGGTCCGTCGGGAAGGCATCCACAATCCGGTCCACCGTGCGGGCCGCGCCCGTGGTGTGCAGTGTGGCAAAGACGAGGTGACCCGTTTCTGCCGCCGTGATGGCTGCCTCCATCGTTTCCAAATCGCGCATTTCGCCGACGAGGATGCAATCGGGGTCCTGACGCAAACCGCGGCGCAACGCTTCCGCAAAATCGGGCACATCGACACCAACTTCGCGCTGCGTCACGATGCTCTTCTTGTGCGGATGATAATACTCAATCGGATCCTCGATCGTGATAATATGGCAATCTTCCTCGGTGTTGATGATGTCGATCATCGACGCCAGAGTTGTGGTCTTGCCGGAGCCGGTCGGTCCCGTCACCAGAACCAGCCCGCGCGGACGAAACAACAAATCCTTTACGGACGGCGGTAAACCGATTTGTTCCAGGCTCATCAGCCGGTTGGGAATCTGCCGCAGCACAAGGCCATAGTTCCCGCGCTCCTTGAATACGCTGACACGGAACCGCGCTGCGTCGCCGAATGCAAAACCAAAATCCGTGCCGCCCTGCTCACGCACCTTCTGGATGTGGGCCTCGGAGGTGATGGCCTTCATCAGGTTCTCTGTATCCACCGAGTTCAGCACGGGCAAATCCATATGGATCAACTTGCCGTGCAGGCGGATCACCGGCGGCACGCCCACGCGAACATGCAAGTCCGATCCGCCCTCATCCACCACGACCTGCAACAAATCTTCCATCTGCGCTGCCATAAAATGCGTATCTCCGTTCAGTTCTCCACGTGAGTCACATTGTCCTTCTATTCTTCATCGCCCGCCGTGATCGAAATGACTTCTTCGGGGGTGGTGATTCCCGCCATGATCTTGCGGATTCCATCCTCACGCAACGTCCGCATGCCCAACTCTCGCGCCCGCGCGCGAATGACGTTCGAGGGCACTTTCTCGTAAATCAGCCGCCGGATCTCCTCGTCCACCCGAAAAATCTCATAGATGCCCATTCGTCCGCGGTAACCCGTGCGGGAGCATTCGTTGCAGCCGGCCCCGCGTATCAGTGTCGCGTTCTTCATTTCATCCGGATTTAGTTTCAACGTGGCCATCTCATAGTCCGTGGGCGTGTAGGGTTGCTTGCATTTCTGACACACCTTGCGAATGAGCCGCTGCGCCATGATCGCCTTGACGGCGGAGGCAACCAGGAACGGCTTCACTCCCATGTCGACGATACGCGTCACGGCGGAGGGCGCGTCGTTCGTGTGCAGCGTTGAGAACACCAGGTGACCCGTCAGCGCTGCTTGCACGGCGATGTTCGCCGTTTCCAAATCGCGAATCTCACCGATCATTATAATGTTCGGCGCCTGACGCAAAATCGAGCGCAACGCGGCCGCGAATGTCAGATTGATGTCCGCATTGACCTGCACCTGGTTAATGCCGCTAAGCTGGTATTCAACAGGGTCTTCCACCGTGATGATCTTGCGGTCGGGCTTGTTAATATCGTTCAAGCACGCGTAGAGCGTGGTTGTCTTGCCTGAGCCGGTGGGTCCTGTGACGAGGAACACGCCGTCGGGCATGCTGATGATCTTGGCCATTACTTCCTGATCGTCACTAAAAAAACCAAGGTCGCCCAACCCGAGCAGCAGGCTGGTCTTGTCGAGAATACGCATCACGATGCTCTCACCGTGATTGGTTGGCAGACACGAGACGCGAAGGTCCAGTGTGCGGCCCATGACCGGCAGTTGGATGCGGCCATCTTGTGGAACACGCTTCTCGGCGATGCTCATGTTGGCCATGATCTTGAGACGACTGAGGATCGCCGCCTGCAATCGCTTCGGCGGGTTGTCCACTTCGTGCAGCACGCCGTCAATGCGATACCGCACACGCAACCTCTTCTCCATGGGCTCGATGTGAATATCGCTCGCGCGGTTGCGGTACGCCTCCATGATCACCAGTCCGACAAGTTTGATGATCGGCGCGTCGGTATCGGTTTCCGTCCCCTCCTCAATCTTGGTGTCCGTCGCCCTGTCGCTGGACAAACCAAGATCGATCTCCCCCTCGGTGATTTCCTGCAGCATGTTCTCGACCGTGTCGTCGGCACCGCCGTAATACCGCGTGATCGAACTCTCGATGTCGTTCTTGGCGGCCACGACCGGCTCGACGTTCATCCGCAGGATGTACCGGAGGCTGTCCACCGTATCGACGTCAAGCGGATCGCTGATGGCGACGGTGAGAGTGTTGTCGTGCTTGTAAACGGGGATGACTTTGTAGCGACGGGCGACGTGTTTCGGGACCAGGGCAAGCACATCATCGGGTACGCGGTAATCCGCCAGATTGATCGTATCCATGCCAAACTGACTGGCCAGTGCCTTGGACACATCCATGTGGGAGATCCGCCCGTTCAGGATCAGCGCGTCGACAACCCCCACGCCGTCGGCTTTGGCTCGTTCGTTCGCCTTCTGGATGTCTTCCAGCGAGACAAGCCCGACGTCCTTGAGAATCTCAATCGTATATTCGTCTTGAGCCGGCATAACTGTGCGAGACTGTATCGAGCCAAGTGAACATTACCGCCTGTGACTGCGTCAGTCAAGAAGCCAAGGCGTCGCAACCCGCGAACCGCTAGCGGGTTGCGCCATGTCAACCACCTCTCAATTTGCGAAGCAGGATTTCGCCGACGAGTTGTGGATTCGCCTTCCCCTTGCTCAACTTCATGACCTGTCCCTTCAGGAAATTAATGGCCGCTTCGTTCCCCGACCTGAAGTCTGCCACGGACTTGGGGTTCTTGGCAATCGCTTCTTCGACAAGCCCCCCGATCGCGCCAGCGTCGCTGACCTGTACCAACCCCTTCTCCTTCACAATTGCCGACGCGCTCTTGCCGCTGGTGAACATCTCAACAAACACGTCCTTGGCGATTTTCCCGCTGATCTGACCGCCGTCAATGAGCGATACCAACTCCGCCAGATGTTCCGGCTTGATCGAGCATTCATCAATCGTCGCCTTTGCCTCGGCCAGTTTACCAAGAAGCTCCGTCGTGACCCAGTTCGAGACGGCCTTCGGGTTTTTCGCCCCCTGCGCCGCCCGCTCGTAGAACACCGCCAACGTCACGTCCGCAACCAGCACGCCCGCATCATACTCCGGTAGCCCGTACTGTTTGATGAAGCGCTGCCGCCTGGCTTCGGGCAGCTCCGGCAACCCTTTTCGTATCTCGGCAAGCATTTCATCACTGACCACCACCGGCATCAGGTCCGGCTCCGGGAAATACCGGTAATCATGCGCGTATTCCTTGGTGCGCATCACAAACGTTTTGCCCGCCGCGTCATCCCAGCGGCGTGTCTCTTGTGAGATCTTCTCACCCTTTTGCAGCGCGGCGGTCTGCCGCTGAATCTCATACGCTAGCGCCCGCCGAACCCCCGAGATCGTGTTCATGTTCTTGATCTCGACCTTCTCGCCGAGCTCGGTTTGCCCCACGGGCCGCACGGACACGTTCGAATCGCAACGCAGTTGCCCCTTCTCCATGTCGCAATCGCTGATCCCGCCGCTGATGAGGATTTCCTTGAGCGCAGTGAGGTAGGCAAACGCTTCGTCCGGCGAACGCAAATCCGGCTCGCTCACAACCTCCATCAGCGGCGTGCCGGCGCGGTTGAAATCCACCCCGCTCTTCGTCTCGAAATGTAGGTTCTTCGCGACGTCCTCTTCGAGGTGCGCCCGCGTAACGCCGATCTTCTTGGTCCTGCCGCCGTCCAATTTGATCTCTACCGAACCGTGTGCGCACAGCGGCAGGTCGTACTGGGAGATCTGATAGTTTTTCGGCATATCGGGATAGAAGTAATTCTTCCGGTCCCATTTGCTGAACCGCGCCACTTCACTTTCAATCATGAGACCCGTCAGGATCGTTTTCCTCACGGCCTCTTCATTCATCACGGGCAGTACGCCCGGATAGCCGAGGCAGACGGGACAGACCTGGGTATTCGGTTCTGCGCCAAACGTCGTGGTGCACCCGCAAAACATCTTGCTCTTTGTCTTGAGCTGCACGTGGACTTCCAGGCCTATGACCGCTTCGTATTGCATGGCGCTACAAACCCGGCCTCAGCTTGTGCCACTCGGTGGCCTGCTCGTAGGTGTGGGCCACGCGCAGGACGGTTTCCTCGCCGAACGGCTTGCCCAACACCTGCAGCCCAATCGGCAGACGAGGACTGGCCGTAAACCCGCACGGAAGGCTCACGCCGCAAATGCCCGCAAGATTCACGCTGATGGTGAAAATATCGCTGAGATACATCTTCAGCGGATCGTCCGTCTTTTCCCCGATCCGGAACGCCACCTCGGGCGACGTTGGCGTCACGATGGCATCGCACTTCTCGAAGGCTTTCTCGAAATCCTGGCGGATGAGCGTCCGCACCTTCTGCGCGCGCAGGTAGTACGCGTCGTAGTAGCCGGCGCTCAGTGCATACGTCCCGAGGATGATACGCCGCTTCACCTCGGGCCCGAACCCCGCGCCCCGCGTCTTGCCATACATGTCGATCACATCTTCGCCCGCCACCCGCGCCCCGTACCGCACGCCGTCAAACCGCGCCAGATTTGCGCTCGCCTCGGCGGTCGCGATCAAGTAATACACCGCCACCGCGTAATCCGTGTGCGGCAGCGAAATCTCCACGATTTCAGCGCCCAAGTCCTGCAATTTCTTGATCGCTGCGCGCACCGCACCCTCAACTTCGCGATCCATCCCGTCGATGAAATACTCCTTCGGCAAACCGATCCGTAATCCCTTCACGCCCTTCCCCAACGACGTGATGTAGTCGGGCACGGGCTGCGGCACGCTCGTCGAATCGCGGCGATCGTGACCCGCCAGCACGCACAACATCAGCGCGCCATCCGCCACGGTTTTCGTGAAGGGTCCGATTTGGTCGAGTGACGATGCGAAGGCCACCAGTCCGTAGCGCGAGACGCGGCCATAGGTCGGCTTGAATCCCACGCAACCGCAGAGCGACGCGGGTTGGCGAATGGAGCCGCCCGTATCCGTGCCGAGCGCGGCAAATGCCTCGTCCGCCGCAACCGCTGCCGCGCTGCCGCCGCTGGACCCGCCGGGGATTCGCTCAAGGTCCCACGGATTGCGGGTGACGCCCCAACTCGAGTTTTCCGTGGAGCTTCCCATGGCAAACTCGTCCATATTCGTGCGCCCCAGCAACACGGCACCGGCTTCGCGCAGCCGTTGCACGGCGAACGCATCGTAAACCGAGGTGTGTCCCTTCAGGATCTTCGAGCCACACGTGCAGGGCTGGCCTTCGACGTTGATGACGTCTTTGATGGCGAGGGGGACGCCGCCGAGAAGCTTGCTGTTCCGGGCGATGCCGCTGCGGTCGATGGCGTCAGCCTGCGCCAGCGCATCCTCGGCATTGAGCCAGAGATACGCCTTCAACTTATCATCGACCGACCGGATGCGGTCGAGCAACGATTGCGTCGCCTCGTGCGAGGATACGTCACCGCGCCGCAACTTCTCGCGGAGTTGATGGATCGTCAGGGTATGCAGGCTCATTCGACTATCTTCGGGACGATGAACAGGCCGCGGGCCTGTTCGGGCGCGTTGTTGAGCACCTTGTCGCGGTCGATCGACGGCTGCACCTCGTCCTTGCGGAGAACGTTCGAGAGCGGCGTGGCATGTGCCGTAGGCTCAACCTTGGAGACATCCAATTCATTGAGCTTGGCGACATAGGCCAGAATGTCCTTAAGCTGCGCGGAGATCTTCTGCTTCTCCGCGTCGCTCAGATGCATCCTCGCCAGATGCGCCACGTACGAGACGTCAATCACGCTGGTATCTTCAGCCATACGAGAAACGCATCATAGCGGCGAGCAGCCGGCTTCCTCAAGCAAAATGCTGCCCCCGAAGTGCGGTTCACGCTCTACTCGAGTTGCTTGCCATAGAGGATCGTGTAGAGAATTCCACCCGCGCCATCCGGTTTGCGGAACCGCGGCTCCCGATGTAACTCGACGAACCCCAGTTCCTCGAAAAAATGCCGCCCGTGCAGGTTCTCCGCGCTCACACCGGCATGCACGCCGCGCGCACCCGCCATGCGGGCTCGTTCGCAGAATGTCTCGACCAGCCGCGCGCCGACTCGCTGGCCGCGGAAACCATCTCGCACGTTCACATGCAGGTGCGCGGGGTAGTTGTTGAGCGTCGGGCCCGTGCGATACCCGTTCTTCAACCACATCCCGACATTGGCGCGGAACAGGCGCACGGCTTGCGGATGCCACAGCGTTCCGCGCAAGAGTGCTTTGACCAAAACCACCGGCCCGATGCGCCACATCATCATGCGAAGAAATCGCTTCGTATCCACACTCCCCGTCACGTAGCCCACAACATCGTCGCCGCTCTCCGCAACGAAAACCGACCGCGGTTCGAACTCGGTGTAATAATTGGTCAGCACATCGGCAAACACTTCGCGATCGGGGAAGAATCCTTCGATGGGCTGGCCTGCATCCGCCGTGTCGGAACAGATTTGCCGTACCGCCGCGCGGTCGCGCGGTTCATACGGTCGAATCTGCGCCGTCGTGTCCATGCATGAGGACATATCGCACGCGTCCCGGTCATTTGTCCAGTCCGGCCTTGATCACTCCGGGCGCGCCGGTCTTGTGCCTTGCTTGACGCTGGGGACGGGTTGTAGTAGCCTGCGCCGCGAATCGCCATGAGCCCGCGCAAAACACTTTTCGTCTCCCTTCTGAGTGTCATGGTATTCGCCTTCCTGATGCCGACGGAAAGCCCGGCTCCGTTGATTTGGCGCAGGGGCGAGGGGTGGACTTGGGAACACGCGGGCGTCGCGGTCGCCGCGAACCCAGCCGACCAACTCAAGATTGGCCAGGAACTCGAGGCCAAGAAGCGATATCGCGATGCGATCGGCGCCTACCGCCGGGTGATTGCCCGCTGGCCGCTGGCATCGTCGACGCAGGACGCACGGATGGGGTTGGCCGAGTGTTACAGCGCCATCGGCTATCACTACAAGGCGTTCCAGACATACCAGGAGTTGATTACGAAGCATCCGAACACGCCGCACTTTGATGAGGTCCTGCAGCGCCAGTTCGAAATCGGCAATCTGTTTCTGGCGGGCGAACGTCAAAAGGCGTGGGGTGTCCGGTGGTTTCCTTCCATGGAGCGCACGGTCGAGGTCTATGAGCAGGTGGTGAAGAACGGCCCGTACAGCGCGGTTTCGCCCGAGGCGCAGTTCCGGATCGGGCTGGCGTACGAGAAAGAGCGCGATTACCTCGCCGCCGTGCACGCCTATGAGAAACTGATGGAACGCTATCCGAAGCTGCCGCTGGCCGAGGCGGCGCAATTCCAGATCGGCTGGGAGTACAAGAAGGAATCCCAACGCGCGGAATACGATCAGAACGCCGCGAACCAGGCGATTGCCGCGTTTACCGATTTTTTGTTTCGGTATCCCGGTAGCGACAAGGCGTCCGTTGCCGAGCAATACCGATCCGCGCTGAAGTTGGAACAGGCCAAGGGATTGTTCCGCATCGGTGAGTTCTACGAGAAGGACCACCACTACAAATCGGCCATCATCTACTACAACGACGTCATCGAAAAGAATCCGGAGTCCGGTTGGGCGACGCAGGCGAAGGAAAAGGTCGCCAAACTATCGCCCTTGTCCACCGCGACCACCGCCACGCCATGAATCGCCGCGCTTCGGTGAATAGTAAGACCGCCATGGCAAGAGGATCGCTGGTCCTGCAATTATTTCTGCTGTCTCTTTTCGCGTTTGGTTGTGCAGGTTATCACGTCGGGCCCGTGACCAAGCGCAACTTCAATTCGATCGCCGTACCGATGTTCCGTAACGAGACGCTCCGTCCGCAACTGGAAGCACAGATCAGCAATGCAGTCATCATACGCCTTCAACAGGATGGCTCGCTCCGTCTCGAACCCGAATCGCGCGCCGATGTCGTCTTGACCGGCACGGTGTTCCGGTACGTGCGAAACGCCTTGCGGATGCTGCGTTCGGACACAGGCGTGCCCCGCGAGTACGAGATCGTCATCACCGTGCGCGTCGAAGCCAGGGATCGTCGCACGGGCGAAATCGTCCTGAAATCAACCGAGGTCGAGGGCAAATCCGACGTGTTTATCGGTGAAGACCAGCAAAGCGCCGAAGAACAGGCGTTGCCGCTGGTGGCCGACGACATTGGCAAGAGAGTCGCCGGCCTGCTGGTGGAGAGCTGGTAAAACCGCTTACTTTGCCACAGCCTTCTTCAAGTGCGCCGACAACCGTGATTTCTTGCGGGAGGCGTTGTTGCGATGGATCACGCGGGTCTTGGCCGCCTTGTCCAGCGCGGAGCTCAGCAGGCGATACAACTCGACGGCGTCGGGGGCTTTTTTGGCGGAGATCGCCTCGAGAAATTTCTTTTCCAGTGAGTGGAGCCTGGATTTGATCGACTTGTTTTGCGCGCCCCGACGGAGGCTGGCGCGCGCTTGTTTCGCTGCGGAACGTGTATTGGCCATGTTGAAGTATCCGATGAATCTATTGCGTCTGGGTTGCTTGAACGGCGCGTCATCTTACGGCCCGACCCGCAAAAGTCAACGGGGAAAATTGTGCGGTTCCTAAAGCTATTCATTGGCCTTTTGCTGTTGCCGGCGTGCGGGGCGCTGACGTTGACCGCATTGCGCCTAGCACGGGACCTTTCGTTCGTTCCGCACGCGTTGGGCGATACGGCGTTGTGGGCGTTCGTCGCGGGCTACGTGCTGTGGCTGCTGGTGTTTGTGTTTCTGCCCAAACCGATGCGCACCTATGTCCTCGGCCATGAACTGACCCACGCCATCTGGGCGTTGCTGATGGGCGCGCGTGTGGGCGGATTGAAAGTGAAGAAGACGGGCGGCCAGGTGAAGACGAGCAAGACGAACTGGTTTATCGTCCTCGCGCCGTACTTTTTTCCATTCTACGCGATGCTATTCATTGGCGTATTCGTGCTGGTTCACGCCATTTGGGATATCGCCGCGTATCAATGGGTGCTGTTCTTCCTCGTCGGATTGGGGTGGAGCTTTCACCTGACATTCACCCTGATGATGCTGCTGACCGTGGAACAACCCGACGTCAAATCGCAAGGCGTGGTGTTCTCGGTGGTGGTCATCTACTGCATGAACCTGCTGACGATGGTGGTCACGGCGACCGCGTTGTCGCGTTCGGCCACGTTCGCCATGCTGGCGCGGTCGCTCGGCAGCGATTTCGTCATGGCCTATGGCTGGACTCTCGACAAGCTCGTCGCCTTGTGGCACTATGCCCGCACTTTCGTGAACCAGACCCATCAGCGCTGAGGCGGTTCGCCAAACAGACATGAATCTCACCGAAATCCTGAGTGTCGACCAGATCGAGCCCCGCCTCGCCGCCACGGATCGCTGGGCCGTGATCGACCAACTCATCGACGTGCTTGTGCGCACGCACAAGATCCGCACGGAAGACCGCGAGACGGTGCGCAAAGCCGTCAAGGACCGCGAGACGAGCAAGAGCACGGGCATCGGTTACGGCATCGCCCTGCCCCACGCCAGTGTCGGGTGCATCCAGGACGTCGTGGCGGCATTCGGTCGGTCCGCGCCGGGCGTCGATTTTCAAGCGCTGGATAACCAGCCCGTCACGATGGGTCTGCTGTTTCTCACTCCGCAGGGACAATTTCAGAAGCATCTCCTGCTGCTGTCCAGCGTGGCGCGATTCCTGAGCAACAAGGACAACCGCCAGAAGCTGGAAGCCGCCCAGACGGCTGCGGAAATTCTCGCCATCTTTCGTTCCGCGGCCTAATCTTCAGCCTCATGCCCTCTGCGCCAAACATTGTCGGATTGGCGCGGAGCTTTCACCTGACATTCACCCTGATGATTCTCTTACCGATGGAACGCGTTACGAGGCGCTAGCGCCCTCGTGCAAACAACATAATGGATTGCGTTACGAGGCGCTAGCGCCCTCGTGCTCCCGCCCGCGTCACGATTCACGGCAACGCCCACGCTTCCGCAATGACGACGCTTCCGCAATGACGACGCTTCCGCAATGACGACGCTTCCGCAATGACGACGCTTCCGCAATGACGACGCTTCCGCAATGACGACGCTTCCGCAATGACGACGCTTCCGCAATGACGACGCTTCCGCAATGACGACGCTTCCGCAATGACGACGCTTCCGCAATGACGACGCTTCCGCAATGACGACGCTTCCGCAATGACGACGCTTCCGCAATGCATGCGACGCTTCCGCAATGACGACGCTTCCGCAATGACGACGCTTCCGCAATGACGACGCTTCCGCAATGACGACGCTTCCGCAATGACGACGCTTCCGCAATGACGACGCTTCCGCAATGACGACGCTTCCGCAATGACGACGCTTCCGCAATGACGACGCTTCCGCAATGACGACGCTTCCGCAATGACGACGCTTCCGCAATGACGACGCTTCCGCAATGACGACGCTTCCGCAATGACGACGCTTCCGCGCGACCTCAGCACTCGCAATCTCCGCTCTCTGGTCGTCTAAGACCGTCGCTCTCTCTCTCTGTGACCTGATTGTATCACGGCACCCCGCTTATCAAGGTAGTGCGCTTCGCGCCTCCACCTTGACAAGCCTGCGACTCGTAGGACTCGTCTTGTCGCCGTCGTCGCGCTTGACCTAGCTAGCCCTCGACCGCGCCTCCACTCTCTCACGTTCACGCCTCTCCGCTTTTCACCCATAACAGCGCGCCGCCATCGAGGGGCCCCGCCGTGCTGACAGGTCACGACGAGAGAGAGACACGGCACAACGCGCGTGTCGCTTGTCGAGGAGATACGATATGTGGCTATCACGCAATGAGTACAACGAACGCTTGCGCATTCAACGGCTCATTCACTCGAAGCCGATTAAATATTGGCACGAGCAAAATCGATTACGAGGCAAGCAAGTCGAAGCTCGAATCGATGAATTGCAAGTTCACTCAAACGTGAACGTCACGACAACGTTGAATCCAATCGAACGTTTAGATGCGTATCTCGCAATGAAAGTCGAAGAAGGAAAGGCATGTTTACTATGAAAAACACACACTCAGATCCCGCAATCAGTCCAAGCCGCCGCTGTCGCCATAGCCTCGATGTCAGCCGAGTGGTTCTGGAGCACGTACACGATCAACCGCAACCGCTTCCGCTTTCAAGGACGCGAAGCAAGACCCGGATGGTTCTATGTTTTCGTACGTGTACTTGAGCAAGGCCAGTGGACAAAACTCACTTCTTGCTGGGTTCAGGCTTCCACCCTTGCCGACGCATCCGAGAAATGGGCCGTTGCGTACGCGACCCGCGCCTCGTAACTCGTAAATCAACCGCGCGGGTTCCTCAACACGGGGAGCCCGCGCACAACCCGAAAGGTACTCACATGCAATCCATTCAATTTTTCACCGCAGGCATCCCCGCCCCGAAAGGCTCACACCGCGCCCTCATGCTACCCGGAAGACCATACCCGACAGTATTCGCAGACAACCCCAAATCCGCCAAAATCTGGGCTCGCGCCGTTTCCGCCGCCGCCCGCACAAACGCAGCCCTCAACCACTGGCAGGTGCCACAGGATTCGCCCCTACGCGTCGATCTCACCTTCACATTCCCCCGCCCCAAAGGACATTTCCGAATCGGCAAGTACGCGTCCCTCCTGAAGCCATCAGCCCCACCGTTCATGCTCACAAAGCCAGACGTGGACAAGCTCACCCGCCTTGTACTGGACGCGCTCACAGGAATCCTCTGGAGCGATGATTCCCAAGTCCAGACCATTCTCGCCAGCAAATTCTACGCGACCAATGGTAACTCAGGTGTTGAAATCACCGTGGAAGAAAGGGGAGACGAATGAATTACCAACGATTCACAACCGAGGTTTTTGAACTGGACGATTACACCTGCCAGAACTGTACCGCGAATACCTGCCTCGACGCCGCACACGTAGAACCCAAGTCACGAAGACCCGACCTACGCACAAACCCCCGTAACGCACTCACCCTTTGCCGCTCATGCCACCGCCATTTTGAAGATCACCCCCTTGAATGGCTCACCTTCATTCAAGAATATCGAAAGAAGAATCCCCGCCGTCTTTCCCTTAGCACGCCAAGTGCGCCTTCGCAGCCAACGCCCCCATGACGAAGAAATCCGTTTTCAGCCTCAGTACCCATGCTCCACACAACGTCCCCACCACCATCCCCACAGGCACCAACGCATCCACAAGACTCCAAGCCTCCGCAAACATACCCAACGCCAGCACCTCCACCCCAGAGACGAAGCCGTTCATACCCACGGCATACGACCCCGAACTAACCGCTTGAACCCCTCCCACCAACACAGGCTGTACGCTTGGCCAAGTCAAGGTTCCCAACCCAAACAAAAACGCACCCAACGTACTAGAAAACGTCAACGTAATCGTCACGACCCACGGAACGTACGCTATCGCCGTGACACCCCCGACGTTCGTGCCCGCTACATCCACCTTGGCAAGCTGAAGCTGATTGCCTGCCGCAAACTGCGCGACACCCTTCTTGACCACCCCTACCCCATACCCGTACGCCCAAAACAACACCAACGCCGCCACCAAAGGCCGCACCCAACCCGCATACGTACGAAACACACCCGACCCCAACGGATTCGCACTCACAGTACCACCCGCCACGGGAATCCCCCGCCCATTAACGCCGTCTCCATGCGTTGACAAGTCTGGCATCGTGAACACCCCGATTGCATTCCCGCCTCCCCCCACCGTATTCCCCAACGCACTTCCCACATCACTATCCGACTTCGGAATCCCCGCCACCGCCGCTATCCCCGTCCCGAGCATACTACCGTTCACAAATCCCGACTGCCTACCCGCCAAAATCACGCCCCAAATGTTTGCCGCAGCGTTCGACCCATACGACACATTATTGACAGCAACCGTCGCCATCGCCTCCCTACCCTGTGCCGCCGCGTTAGTCATTTTCATCCACAACGTATCCGCCACAAAATTCGACGGTTGATTGACCACCTGTACCGCGCAAATCTGATTCGTGTCCGCTGCAAACTCCAAGTGTGTACCCCGCCGGTCCTCGACCGCATTCGTACCCCTCAAAAAATCGAAGTTAAGACCTTGAGCAAAGACCCCACCGCCGACCGACACGAGAAGCCCACACAACACCACAGCGAGCACATCGACGCGCCCCGTTCCCACCGCCCGCCTGCGGCGGGCGGCGTGAACATGCCCGCGCCCCACGCCACACCCATCACCCAATAGCGACTTCCACACCACGACCCAACGCAGCACGCGCCTCATGTTCATTCCTCTCCCTTCTCCTTTCGTGATTGACTGATTCGCTTCGTACAGAACACCACGAGCGGAACACCGGGCAGCTCCAAATATCTCCCGAAGACAGCCCGATTACCTTCCGCCCACCCCCTCACTTTTCTTTCCAACACGCCCCCGACTACCGTCGATACAACACCGAACCCAATCCCCACAGTTAGCGTTATCAACCACCTTTTCATGTACACCCTATTTATAGCCCCCCCACGCAATTTCCTTCTTGAAACCACCCCGACAACAACGCTATAACCCGACCGTGACCACACGCGCTCTGCAACTCATTTTCGATATCGTTGGGCCCAAACACTCCCAACCAGCCCACCGCTTACGCCCGTACCCCTCCCACTTCCAGACACGCCGCAAATATTGCGCTTTTCCCCACTGTCACAGATTCTGCGAATACCTAGGCCTTAGACACAACAAGCACTCAATTCGCCCCTCCTACTCCAAGTGGTGCTGCTTCCACCGACACAACCGACCTAATGCCGAATTCCACCACCTCCCCATACATCCGTATACACACACCCACTGCATGGCCGAAAACTGCCGTAGACGAACCACGTACCTAGGCCTCATTCGCGCCCCGTGGCAGAACTACGCGTGGTTTTCCCTGTGCTGTTGGAAACACCAGAGCAGTCCAAAACATCGCGAGCGCATGCCCTCAGGCGACGAATACCAAGACCTCGTACTTTGCTCAATCCCACTCCACCGCTTGCGACACCAAAAACCGATTCAAACCACCCCACGAAACCGCCTCGCCCTCATCAAAGCCCTCGCCAAAGCCCACCGCCGCCTCCCTACCCCCCCACCCCCCCCGTCCTCTATATAGAGAGAGAGATAGAGAGAGATACATTGATATATTAAAGAGGAAGGCACCCCATGGGAGAAATAATTGTGCTTACTCTATAATCAAGGACAACCGCCAGAAGCTGGAAGCCGCCCAGACGGCTGCGGAAATTCTCGCCATCTTTCGTTCCGCGGCCTAATCTTCAGCCTCATGCCCTCTGCGCCTGAAATCCTTGCCGAGGCCGTCGAACGCGCCTTGCGTTCGGTCGTCGGCGACGACCATGCCGGCCCCGCGCTGATCCGCCCGTGTGCCGATCCGAAGTTCGGTGATTACCAGGCCAACGGCATCATGGCGGTCGCCAAACGACTCGGCCAAAACCCGCGCGCGCTGGCCGAGAACGTCATCGCCAACCTTCAACTTACCGAAGTCAGCGAGCCGCCCACTGTCGCCGGCGCGGGATTTATCAATTTCCGGTTAAAACCCGATTTCGTGGCCCAGCGGGTCAGCGCCGCAGCCAATGACGAGCGGCTGGGCGTGCCGCTTGTGGCGCAACCGAAGACGGCCGTCATCGATTTCAGTTCCCCGAACGTCGCCAAGCCGATGCACGTCGGCCATATCCGCTCGACCATCATCGGCGATTGCCTCGCGCGCGTGATGCGGTTCCTCGGCCACAACGTCATCACCGACAATCACCTCGGCGACTGGGGCACGCAATTTGGCATGTTGATCATCGGCTGGAAACGGTTCTGCGACACCGAGGCGTTGAAGAATGACGCCATCGCCGAGCTGGAACGGCTCTACAAGTACGTGAACGACCACAAGGAATTGCGGGACGACGCGAAGGCCGAGTTGGTGAAGCTGCAACAGGGCGATGCGGAGAACACGGCGATTTGGAAAAATATCATCGACCTCTCGATGCAGGAATTTGAAAAGACATATCAGCGGCTCGGCGTGAAATTCGACCACACATTCGGTGAGAGTTCTTACAATGCGATGCTGAAAGACGTGGTGGAGGAGTTGAAGCAACTCGGCGTCGCGCGGGAAAGCGAAGGCGCCATGTGCGTCTTCTTCGAGGATGTTCCCGAGTTGAAGAGCGCTTCCCCGCTCCTCATCCAGAAGGCCGACGGCGCGTTTCTGTACGGCACGACCGACATGGCGACGTTGAAGTATCGCATCGACCAGTGGCATCCCGACGAGATCATGTACGTGACCGACGCGCGCCAGCAATTGCATTTCAAGCAGGTGTTCGCCGCCGCGCGGAAATGGTGGAAGAAAGTCCCCGACTTGCGGCACGTCTATTTCGGGTCGATCCTCGGGGAAGACGGCAAGCCGCTCAAGACCCGCGAAGGCGCGCCGGTGAAGTTATCCGACCTGCTGGACGAAGCCGAGGAACGCGCGTTGGCCGTGGTGAACCAGAAGAACCCCGAACTTCCACTCGAAACGCGCCAGCAAATCGCCCGGACGGTCGGCATCGGCGCGGTGAAATATGCCGACCTGTCGCAGAATCGCACGACGGACTACGTGTTCAACTGGTCGAAGATGCTGGCGATGACCGGCAACACGGCCCCGTACATGCAGTACGCCTACGTTCGCGTCCAGAGCATCTTCCGAAAGGCTGGTGACGCGAAGATCGACCTCACGCACGTGACGTTGGAACACGAGGCCGAACTGGACCTGGCCAAGCACATCCTGCGATTCCCCGAGACGCTGCAGGCGGTCGTTGACGACGACAAGCCGAACTGGTTGACCGGCTATCTATACGATCTCGCGAACAAGTTCAGCACGTTCTACGAGAACTGTCCGGTGCTACAGTCGCCCGAGCCGACCCGGTCATCGCGGCTGGCGCTGTGTCGGTTGACCGCCGATGTCATCAGACGCGGCCTGAATCTCCTGGGCATCGACGTGATCGAGCAGATGTAAGTCGTCTCCGAGTCTGACACTCGCCCGCAACAATTCCAAAGGCATTACTTTGCCACCCAATGGGCAATCATCGCGGCGGCAGCTTCGTCGCAGCCCTGCTGCGCGTCAGAACCGCCGATATTTGTTGCCACAACCAGGGAGAAATTCTTTTCCGGCGCGAGCCACATCACCACATACCACATTGTATTTGAGCCACTATGCGTCAACGCTTTTCCACCCGCCCAACCGCGTTTCACGACAATCCAACCGCAGGCATAATTACTCCCTCCGCCTGGCGGTGTGTGGAGTTTGGCGAGCGTTTCGGGTTTCAAGAGCCTGACCGACTGATCCCGTTGCATGTGGAAAATGGTGAAGCGGGCGAGATCGTCGAGCGAACAATGGACGCGGCCGGCGGGAGCAATGGCTGGCGGATTATCCGCCTGCAGTGGCACGGTGATACCCAGTTTTCGGATGTGTCCCCAAGGCTGGTCAATTCCGCCAATTGTTCCCGGCGGACCAAACCCGGCGGAATCCATGTGTAGCGGCTTGAAGAGCCGTTCGGTGATCAATGTTTCCCACGGTGTGCCGGTCAGTTTTTCCAGCATTGCGCCGATGACAGCGTAGCCTTGATTCGAATAGATCATCTTCGTCCCGGGCGTGGCTTCCGGCGGCTGGGCGAGCACGGCTTGGATGAACTCATAACGTTGCTGAACGGGCGTGCCTTGCTGCTCCCCGGCTCGATTCCACGCAACTGCCGGCGGCGCGCCGGGAACTCCGCCGCGATGCGTGAGCAATTGCTCGACCGTCACGACCTCATATTGTTTGTCCATCTTGCCCTTCAACTCGGGGAACACGTCGGTAATCGTGGTGTCCCAACGCAACTTCCCCTCATCGATCAACATGGCCGTGAGCGTGGCTGTCATGGATTTTGTGTCCGAACCGATATGGAACACGTCGTTGGTCGTCACCGGGGTCGGATCACCCCACTTGCGGATGCCCAGGGCGATGCGGTCGCGAATCTGGCCGTCTTTCACGACCACGACCGCGAGTGCAGGCAGGTCATGCTTCTTGCGGATGACTTCAAGCGCCTGGGTCATATCGTTGGATGTTGACGGCGCAGCAGATGCGGTGATGACCTGAACAGTCAAAACTGAAACCTGCAGGATTCCCAATAGAATTTTGCTTTTCATAGTTCGAGTTTGAATCGGCTTCGTTCATTTGAAGAAGATTGCTACGGCTACGATGGTTGCAGTTTATCACCCAGCCGTGGTGACAGCCAGCGAAGAACACGGTTTGAATCTCTTGAACATCGACGTCATTGAACGGATGTAGGCGGAGGCGTTGTTCAGGCTGATCGTTTCGAATGGCAGTGATACTGGCGCAGATTGGTTTTGAGGGTACCGTGGCCTGGATTCGTGAAGGATAGTTGCGGCAAAGACCGGATGGGCTTGGGATCCCGTACACGCCACGTAGAGCGTGGCAAACCACGCGAGCGGGTCGTGCACTACACCAGAGGGGATGCTTGGCGCGGGAGTACGGCGTGTCGTTGGACTCCGCTATCGGAAACCGATAGTTTTTGCTGGACGCGGAGTTGCGGTGGTGGTATACAGGTGATAGTTCTTTGAAAAGAAGGATGTGTCGGGCCTACTTCGCCGAGGCTGGCCTTCCTCCTTCGCGCCTGCTCGGCTCGCCCTTCGGGCCACCTTCGGCGTTGCGTTTGCCGCCCCTCCCGGCGGCTCGGCTTGGCGTTGGTTGGGGGGGTACTCTCTATAGAAGAGTGTTTTTACCAAACGAACCCAACCAAAACCTTTATAACTGTTTCCACCTGAACAAGGTAGGTAAAAATCGAAGTTGGGTTCGTTTTGCAAAAAGAGGCAAAAAACAGGGAAAAAAGCACCAAAATACCGCTCCGGGAGGGTGTTTTTACGCACCTACGAAGCCCAAACCGAGGGTCAAGTGAATAGGCTGCCGGGAGAACTCAGTCGGTTCCCTCAGCCGCAGGCGGAAGGCCGCACTGGCCAAGCCGCAATGCTTTGTTTCTCGCGGCGGCTGTCACACTGTCTTTTGAATTCCGGTCCTGTGACCCGTTGGCGCGGTCTTCGCGTAACAAGCCATACATCGCATGATCCACATAGCGACCATGGAGCCATTCGATCCCACGAACGATTCCTTCCAGCGTGAATCCCAAGCGTTCGGCAACCGCGCAACTGCGAGTGTTCTGCGTGGCGCACTCGATGGTGAGGCGATTGAGTTTCCACGTATCGAAGCCGTGGGAGACCATCGCTCGGCAGGAGGCCGTCATGATGCCCCGACCCTGATGCGCGACATCCAACCAGTAGCTCAGGGGCGCCCAGCGGTTTGACCAATCGACATTCACATGACTGATCATTCCGCAACATCGTCCGTTGAACCAAATGCCGGCATACAGCCCCCGGTTGTTCGTGTACTGCTGCTGCCAGGCGGTGATGGCCCGTTGGACATCCCTCGTCGAGCAGAGGATATCCACCCAGGGGTGGTAGCGCCGCAAATGCTCGCGGTTGGAATCAATGAGCGTGAACAGTTCCTCGTCGTGCTGACAGTCAATCAACCGCAGCTTAATCTGGTCGTTAACAGTGCAGCAAAACATGTGTCACCGGGACAATCTGGCAACGCGAAACCGGCGCCCCGAGGGGGTCGGCTTCGTCCACTTGCTCTCCGAAGATTCCACCCGCTAGGCAATCACATTCAAACTGCCGTCGTCACTGCCCCCTGCGGAATCTGTGGTGGTGCTGGTGGTCGACGTGGCGCCGAAACTGTGATGACGATGGTGGTGATGGCCCTTGTGGGTCGCTTGAAGGTCGGTTTGCAGACTGGCAAACGCCTTCTGGGCGCTCGAAAGATCGCCGGATTGGAGGGAGCTGACCAGGGTTTGATAGTCCGAATTCGCCTGGCTGTTGCTGCCGAACGGCTGACTGCTCGACGTTTGCGAACTGCCCTGCACGGCTTGCTGAAAGGCTGCCAGCGCACTCTGGGCGGTCGAAAGATTGCCCGATTGGAGGGCGCTGCCGATGGCTCCGAAGTCCTGAAAGATTTTGCCAAGATCACTCTGGTTGTTGGTCTGGTACGGGTTGGTCGCCAAAGTCACGCCGGATACGCTGCTCATATGTACACATTCCTCCTTAATCATCCACCCTGCCTTTTGCAGGGCATTTTTCGCGGTTACACTACACCGGTAGTATTATCGGATGAAATTAGCTGTTCTTTAGAAGAAAGCGTTCTGTTCGCCGCCTGCGCGGCGAGGTTTTCGAATGACACTCGACAGATTGCGCGACTGCGCTTACAGTTCTGGCGTCGCAGAGATGGCAGGTGCATCATTTTGAGGAATCAATCATGACTGGCATTGAAACTCTTCATGTTTCGGACGAAGTGCAGTTCGGCAGGGACTGCGAAGGGACGCAAATCCCCAGCGGTGTGCGGATCGTGGTGCCGAAAGGCACGACCGCCTACGTCGGGCAGACGCTCGGCGGCAACGTTACCCTACAGGTGTCCACCCTCGGCCTCGTACAGGTCACGGGCCGCAATCTGGATGCGTTGCTTAAGGGCGGCGTCCCCGTGGCCGAGTCGGCCGCGACTTCGGGTGCGGACGATCAGAAACCGGGAGGTCCGGCGGACGAGAAAGCGCTATGGGAAGCGATGAAGCAGTGTTACGACCCTGAGATTCCCTGCAACGTCGTCGATCTGGGTTTGGTCTACGACGTGAAGACGACTCCCCTGCCCTCGACGCGCAGCCGAGTCGATGTGAAGATGACGCTTACCGCGATGGGGTGTGGGATGGGGCCGGCCATTGCCGGGCAGGTGCGCGACCGTTTGCTGGAAGTGCCGGGCGTCGAAGAGGCCGATGTCCAGATCGTCTGGGATCCGCCGTGGAACCAGAGCATGATCACCGACGATGGCAAGAAACGCCTTGGGCTGTGGTAACCGCCGCTCCAGAGCTGTTCACTCCCCTCAAGGCCTTCGCCCTTTTTGGCTTGAAGCAGGCACGCGGCAAGAGCAGAATACGGGTACTTGGAGATAACGCGATGGCCTATATCGTGCGCAAGAAGTTGGACGGCTCGACGGCGGAACGCTGGGAAATTAAAGACAACCCCGTCAGTTTTGGACGCGGCGACGAGGCGGACGTTCAGATCAAGGATGAACGCATGTCGCGTCAGCACTTCATCGTCGAGCCCCGTGAGGAGAAGTTTTTCGCGCGTGACCTCAATTCCACCAATGGCACATTCGTCAACAACAACCGCATCACCGAAGTGGAATTGCAGCCGAACGATCGCATCCGCGGCGGCCAGACCGTGTTGGTTTTCGAAATGGAAAAACCGAAGCCTGTCGCTACCGTGATCAGCGAGTTGTCGTCGTCGCAAGAGAGAGGCAACAAGCCGTATCTTGGGGCGGCTGCCAAACCTGGGCCGCGTTGAGGAAGACACGGCTCGATTGTGAGCCGTTGCGAAAGACACCCGGTCGGCGAGCAACCCTTCCTGGTACCCGAGTGTGGCGCCCGCCTTACCTCACGCGCTTGGCGTCGCCCCAGAGATCTTCCAGACCGTAGCGCTCGCGTAGTTCCGGATGGAAGATGTGGATGAGAACGTCATTATAGTCCATGACGATCCAGCGGCTGGGCGGAAAGCCGTCGCGGTGCAGCGGGCGGATGCCAGCGTCGCGGAGACGGCGCGCGATCTCGTCGGCGATGGTCTTGAGATGCGGTTCGGACGTGCCGTTGCAGATCAGGAAGAAATCGGCGACATTGGAAATGCCGCGAACATCAAGAATAATGGCGTCCTCAGCCTTCTTGTCGAGGGCGATTTCGCGGCAGAGTTTGACCAGTTTGACGGAGGCGAGCCCGCTAGTGCCCTTCACTGATAAAGCTTTCGCCTCCGAATGTATTCGTAGACCGCATCGGGAACAAGATAGCGTATCGACCGCCCGCTGGCAACTCGCGAGCGAATCTCCCGCGAAGCGATGTCACAGGCGTGCCCGCGCAGCACATGCTGTCGCAACCGCCGCCGGGTGGCGGCAGCCAGCCGCGGGTCCACGACCGGCTTTGGCTCGAACCCTGGTCGCGGGACGGTCACGAAGGTGCAAAGCCGGACCAATCGCTCCACCTCATGCCACAGGTGCAGTTCGCGCAGCGAGTCCGCGCCGATAATGAAGTAGAAATCCGCCCGCGGGTCGCGTCGCCGTAGTTCCGTCAACGTGTCCACGGAGTACGATTTGCCGCCACGCTTGATTTCAATGTCGTCCGATTCAAAGCCGTGATGGCCGCGAATCGCGAGTTGGATCATGCGCATCCGGTCGCCCTCGCTGGCCAGGCTGTCGACCGCCTTGTGCGGTGGCGTGGCGGACGGGATGAACTTCACGCGATCAAGCCGCATCTGCTCGCTCGCATCCTGCGCAATCAGGAGGTGCCCGAGATGGATCGGGTTGAACGTTCCGCCGAGGATGCCGATTCGCCTGCGCCGCTTCACGCCCCTTCAGTACAAGACCGCTTCCAGAAACGCAATGAATTTGCGTCCCAAACCGCTTCCAGAACCAATGAATTTGCGGGTAGTGGGCTACTTTGAAATCCGGTTTGATTGACGGTTGGCGTCTCCTATGGCAATCTTCACGCATGGCCCCAAAAACCCACAAGAAGCGACCTGCTGACCCGAATCAGTTAGCGGCCAGTGTGGTTGCCGACGCAATAGCGGCTTCTGAGCAAATCCAGCCCACCGGCAAGGTGAAAAAGAAGAACATGGCCGCGTACGCGCTGTCGAAGCTGGGGGCGAGCAAGGGGGGCAAGGCGAGGGCTGAAAGCCTTTCTTCGTCCCGGCGGTCACAGATCGCGCAGGATGCCGCTCTTTCCCGGTGGCGAAAGAAACAGGGCAAGTAAAGACGCTTGCCTGTCTAATTGGAACGGCGGATACTCAAGGGACGCCAATGGAACAACCGCTGCCAACCCGCTGGCTGACGTTCTGGTCAGTTGTTCGCCTTCCGCTGGGAGCGGGTGTTCTTCTTTGGCGGTCTATGTCCCTTCTTCAAGAATCGTTCTCGTTTCGATCTTACGCGGCAGAAAACTTGGGCAATGCCGGCCTGCTCATGGCGTTGTTTGCCTTGTTGGTGTCTAGTGGACTTCGCAAAAGAAGCGCCCGAGCACTTGAGGAAAACTGGTATATCGTCTTTGGCGAACCGGTTCTGTTGTTTCTAGCAAACATCCATCGTCAATCAACGATGGCCGAAACAATCGGTGGATATGTTGGATCATCACTGGTCTTGGTTTTGCTGTGGCTGGCGTGGAGCTGGCCCAATTACGTGTACTTCAAGAAGCGCGAGTGCCTTTTCCACTAGCCCGTTTCTGCTTGGGTGAATCCAGTTTCGGCGCTCGCCTGCTCTTTATCTGATACAACTGCCTCTTCCGTTCTTCCAACAATTCGGGCTGATTCAAAACCTCGATGATCTTTTGCGCCGGTATCACAATGGCAATCCCGACGTTGACAGAATCGCCCCGCGCTTCATCGAGCTTAAGGGTGTCTGGCTTCGAGCTTGGAAATTCCCAATGTCCGTGCATGAGTCCCAACAGGTAAGTGATCGTCGGGGACGGCGGCGGTGGCGTAAGGTAATACCAAGGGACTTGGTTCTTGGCGTCTATGTGTACGAATACGGGAGAACCGCTGAGGCCGCCAATGGATTTGCACTCCACCAAGTAGGCATCAATGTTAACAATGTCCCGGCCCATTTTGGTTTCAATCTGTTCTTCTGGCATTGCCGCGATGTTGCCAACTCGCACAATGGGAATGTTCTTCTTTTTGCCTGCGTGTTCGGAAAATAGTCCGACCAGAAAAATCTCTTCACCGATGCCAATGCCCTGTTGTTGCATAACCGAAGCCGTTGCCAGGCTTTCGGAACCAATGGTTCGGAAATCCAATCCTTGCCAATCAGAAAACGAATACACGGCGACATCAACATACGGGTCAGAATGAACGCTCCAATCGGAAAAACTTGTTGCTAGCAGTTTCGGCCCGCCGTCGCGTGAGTTCACTTTGAGAAGGATTCGCTTATCCTCGGACTCCCGGTTGGCGGCGACAATTACATGCCTTGCGGTTATCGCGTAGAGAGCGAGGTTTTCGGCATCAAGGGGCACCGATATAAAGAAAACCGTCCCCGCCAGCTTGAATCCGTTTGGTGTCGTACATCCCACAAAAGCAACGCACTTCCGTATTTCGTCGTCGATCAGCATAAGACGCTGTTCAGGGTCGCCAATATAGTAGCTGACCTTCCCGCCCATCCTCAAGTCCACAAGTATTTTCCGTGTCATGGTCGATTCCCCTTGACAATGCTTGCTCGACTAAGCATACTCCCCGCATGAACAAGCTGAGTACAGATGCGCGGGCCAAAATCATCGGGTGCCTTGTCGAAGGTTGTTCGATGCGTAGCACCACGAGGTTGACGGGTGCGGCCAAGAAAACCGTTGAGCGGTTGTTGGTGTCCATCGGCACCGCCTGCGCCGCGTATCAGGATGAAGTGATGCGTGACCTTCCTTGCGTCAGGGTTCAATGCGACGAGATTTGGGCCTATTGCTACGCCAAAGACGCCAATCTGCCAGACGACAAGATGGACAAGCCCGGATTCGGTTCGATCTGGACGTGGACGGCCATCTGCGCCGACACAAAATTGATTCCTTGCTGGTTTGTGGGAACCCGTGACGCGGGTGCGGCTTACGAGTTCATGCACGACTTGAAGAATCGCCTCAAATATCGCGTTCAACTCGCGACTGACGGCCACAAGGCTTATCTCAGCGCGATTGAAGATGCTTTCGGAAGTGAGGTCGATTACGCAATGACCAATGCGTTCTCGAAGAAATACGAGAATCACTGCCACGCGGTTGCGCTTCACTTCATGCACTACAATTTTTGTCGCATTCATCAATCCTTGCGATGCACTCCCGCAATGGAAGCGCAGATCACCGATCACGTTTGGAGTTTGGAAGAAGTCGCCGCGCTCCTGAACTGACCGGTTTCGCCTTCCGTTTGCCCGCCTCCTGTGGCACGATTGCGCTTCATTACCGCCTCGAAAACGCGCAAAGACTAATAATGAGGCCAACGACAAAACTAATTGCGCCGACTTCCAAAATGTAGAGGAGGCTTACATGATCGGAGGCATCGTCATCCCCTTGGTCAGCGGAGGAATGGCGCTGGCTGGAGTCGTAACGTGGGTCGCGGCGCGATCGGGTGAGACGCACCTCGACGAATAACGCGTTGCAGACGCAAGCCAATTGGAACGAGACGCACGATGCTCGTTGTCTGATGTGTGCTTGCGAGGCTCGGAACACGCATGTTCGGATTCTGGACTATACGCATTCTGGTGCAGGTGGCTTCAAGCCATGTGCCCGCGAGGTACTGCCTTGGTTTGAAATTCCTCCTTGCGCGGCTATAGGCTGTGCGCTACGAAGAGTTTCGCCTTCCAAAAGAAAAGCTTCCAAACCTTCCAAACCTTCCAAACCTTCCAAAGTACACTAACGGTGTTTCTGGGATTGTGAGAGAATCGGGGTATGAGAGAAAGCTGTAAGAGGGTGATGGGCGGAAGAGTCGAGATAACGGTTGGCAGGGTTTTTCCGAACTATAGGCGTTTTTCCAAAACGAAGCCAAATGCAAAATACACATCTATCTAGACATGAATGTGTTAGGAAAACTACGAGTTGGATTTGTTCGACAAAAATGGCACAAAACGAACCCAATTCGGGCCCCGGAAGGGTGGTTTTACGCACTAACGAACCCAATTTACCCCGCACTTCGGTGCCGCAGTGCGGAGTACCGGATGGCTTTGAACCGGCGACATACCCACACGGCAGGCCCCGGCCTCTCCTACGTCGAGTTAGACCGGCCGCTACAACTTTCAGACTGATGCACTGCCGCCCGCGAGGTTTGCTTGCCTTCGGTCCTGACGTTGGCGATATTCCACGCCGCCAATCACCTGACTGGCCAAACTGATGGCACGCTCAACCGAATCAAGGACATTGGCGTTCCACGTTGAGGCGCTGGCTTATCTCTACGCCTTCAACGTGTTGCTGCTGGCGGTCGTCGGGCGCAGTTACCTGGCGAGCATCCCGGACGGGACATCGTTCCTCGGCTGGGCGATGACCATCCTCGCCTATACAGCGAATTTTGCGATGATGGCGCTCATTCCAACCATTCTCTGCCTGCCCGCGCTGTTCGCACGGCGACGTTGGCTGACGTTGACGCTGGCGCCGCTGCTGTTTGGGCTCCTGAACGTGTTCATCTACGCGGACTCGATCATCTACGTCTTGTGGCGTTTCCACTTCAACGGCATGGTTTGGAATCTCCTGACCACCTCGGGTGCCGGCGACACGGTCACTGCGGGCAAAGGCACGGTCCTGTACACCGCCGTCGCGATTCTTGTCATCTTTGCGGTGGAATTTGGGTTTGCGTGGGGCGGTCTGCCACGATTGCGCGCGCGTGAGTTTGCGGCGCGTTGGCGCACGCGGCGCGCATTCATCACGTTCGGAGCCGCGATTGCCTTGCTCGTCGTCCTCGACAAGGCGTTGTACGACGTCGGCGACCTGGCCGACAATCTGGAAGTGATCCGGTTGCGAACCATGCTGCCGCTGTACCAGACCGTCACCATGAAACACTTTGCCAATCGCGTCCTCGGCATGAGCGTCTCCCCAAAGGCGCGATTGAAAGTGAAGACTGACGGCGCGCTTGACTATCCAAAATCCCCCATCCGCTTTCGCCCCGGCGGTCCGCGACCCAACGTCGTCGTCATCGCCATAGAAGGCGCGCGTTCTGACATGCTCACGGCGGACGTGATGCCCTCGCTGACGAGTTGGGGTGGGAAACATCTCGTATTTGAAAACGACTACAGCAGCGGCAACGCGACGCGTTACGGCATCTTCGGCCTGCTCTACGGCATTCCCGGCACGTACTGGCAAGCCGCGCTCGGCAGCCATCAGGGTCCGGTGCTGGTCCACGCACTCAAGCAATTGGGCTATCACTTCCGCATTCTCTCTTGCACCGATCTCAACTACCCGGAGTTTCGCAGCACTGCGTTCATCGACGTGCCCGAGACGATTACCGACCAGTGGGAATCATTGCGGGTGGATCGCGACCGCGCGATGACCGACGAGTTCATCAAGTTCGCCGACGAGAAACACGCGCCGTTCTTCGCGTTCATGTTCTATGACGCCTCGCACCAGCCGTATCGTTACCCTGCTGAACACGCGATCTTTGACACCGGGACGTTGACCGAGGAGATCAATTACATCGCCATCGCCCGCAGAGGCAATGGCGACAGCGTCCGGTTTGCCCAGAATCGCTACCGCAACAGTCTGCACTACGTGGATGCGGAAATCCACCGTGTGTTGCAGTCCCTCGAAGAACGGGGACTGCTGGACAACACCCTCGTGTTCATCGTGGGTGACCATGGCGAAGCCTTCAATGAATTGGGGCTCTTCGGCCATGACAGCGCCTACGACCGCTATCAAACCAGGACTGTATGTGTCGCACATATTCCGGGCGAAACGCCACGCCACATCCAGCGCATGACGAGTCATGAGGATGTGCCTGCAACCGTCTTCACCTACATGGGCGTTGAGAACCCACTTTCCGACTACACGCAAGGCCTGCCAATGACCACCAACGCGACCCGGTCGTTCGTGCTCATTTCCAATTGGGGTTCCGCGGCCATTGTGGACTCGAATTCCATCACCGAGTTTGGCCTTGAGGCGTACAACACGGCCATTACCGTGATGAGCACAAACGACCTGCCGTTGCCGAATCAGCGCCAGACCCTCGCCGACCATCACAGCGAACTAATGGCGGCACTGGAAGCGATGCGCCAGTTCATGAAGAAGTAAACCCCCGCCTGCATTGTATCCCGTGGAGTTTTGGTTGGACAAAGCCATCCGAGCTTCGGAAACTGAACGTGATGAGGAGGAGACGCAATCAAGTCGTCACAGCTCCCGACTGGCAAGCGCAGTTGCACGCCCGCCAATTGGAGAGTGTCGACGCCGTCTATGCCCTGCAAACCGGGACGGTCCTGAAGCCGGGCGTCACGACGGAAGTACGGCGTCTCGAATGGCTCGACCACGGTTTACGACGGGAACTTTACGTCAAAAAGTATTGGTACCCGACCTCCGGCGACCGCTGGAGCGGGTTCCATCGCGGCACGTTTTGGGGTGTATCCAAAGTGCGGCGGGAATTCGAGAATCTGGCGCGGCTGCGCGCTTGGGGACTGGATGCGCCGGCCCCCGTCTCGTACGGCGAAGAACGCCAAGCCGGTTGGTTGTATCGGTCGTTTCTCATCAGCGAAGGCATTCACGATCCCCTTTCGCTGGACTTGTTCATTCGCGACTGGTTGCCGGCGCGGCCCGCGTCGGAACAACGCCAATTGCGACGCGAACTGATCGAACACCTGGCGGATTACACGCGGCGAATGCACGAACATCGCTTCGTCCATCACGACTTCTTCTGGCGAAACATTCTTCTCCGTGGCCGTTCGCTGGCGCATTTCTTCCTCATCGACTCCCACAAGGGCTGTTGTTGGAAACCGTGGATGGAACGGCGCTCCCGCGCGAAGGACCTGGCCACGTTGGACGCGCCCGCGACCTCGTTTTTTCGACGCACTGAACGATTGCGCTTCTTTCTGCTCTACCGTGGGCAGAGACGGTTGACGAATGACGACAAACATCTTTTGCGTCTCATCCTCCGCGTGGCCCAGCCGATGCGCTCCGCACAGCTTCAACGAGTCCAGCGCGCACAATTAACTTCCACAACGGTGCAGGGTTGATGTGAGCGCCAGACGAAAACTTCCTTCACGTTGGAAACGCCTTCGGTACCGCCTCGAAGGCCTTCTTCTGGAACTCACGGCTGCGACCATCCCCCTGCTGCCGCGACGAATGCTGGTGCGGCTGGCGAACGTCGCCGGCTGGCTGGCGTTTCATCTAATAGCGCGTGAGCGGCGCATTGCGCTGACAAATCTGGACATCGCTTTCGGCCAAACCAAGTCGGCGACGGAGAAACGGCGCATTGCCTGCTCAGCCTTTCAAAACTTTGCGCGCAGTTTCCTCGGTTTGTTTTGGTCGAAGCGGCTCAACCAGACAACGCTCGACAAGTTGATCGATGTCGACTCGGAAAGCCTCCAGTTGGTTGCAAGTGCGCGCGCCCGGGGCAAGGGAATCATTTTTATCACGCTGCACTACGGCGAGTGGGAGTTGCTCGGGCTGAGCACGGCGATGCGCGACTTCCCCATGACCATTGTGACGGAGCAACTCCGCAATCCCCACGTGACCCGTATTTTCGAACGGTTGCGTGGGAGCGCCGGCAGCCGCATCATTTTGCAGCGGAATGCCGTGACCAAGCTGTTCAAGGCGTTGAAACGCGGCGAGTGCATTGCCCTGCTGATCGATCTGAACGCTCTGCCCAGCCGGGGCGGAATCTGGCTGGATTTCTTCGGCAAACCCGTGTTCAGCTATTCGGCGGCTGCCGCGCTGGCGTTACACACAGGAGCGGCCCTTGTCTGCGCCGTCTCGTATCCGTTGCCTGACGGACGCTTTCGCATCGTGTACGGGCCTGAGATCCCCGCTACGTCCACGGGTGATGATGAGGCGGATTTGCGAGTCATCAGTCAGAATTGTCTGCGATACTGCGAAGAGATCATCCGCCAGCGGCCCGAGTACTGGCTGTGGATTTACCGGCGCTGGAAGTTCCGGCCCGCGGCGGAATTGGGCAGTTTCCCGTATTACTCGCGTTACATCGAAGAAGTCCGTCCGCAACGCAGCCGAACAATCCCAGCCGACCCATAACCGAACCCCAAAACGCTTTCACAAGCGTGAACTGATGCCCGCTCCAAGCCCGACGGAACCGCCCGGGCTTGGACTACGCGCGGCCGCGAACAACAACGCCGCCCAGATTCCCAATCCTCCCCAACAAAGCGGGCCGTATGCCTGCGCCCCGCGGCTCCCGCCGAGCCCCAGAGAAAGAGCTGCAAAAAACACGAGCGTTCCGCCCGCGACTCGACGCACCGCTTGGTTCGGGGCCGTGATCGCGGTGACAACGAGCGCCGGCAACGGCAACAAGAGCAACAGAAAATAGTGCGACCACGAGACCGGCGGTATCAGGAGCATCCACACGACAGCGGCCGACAGGATACGGATTTCGTTGCCGCCGCTGACTCGCAATCCCACGAGAAGAATGGCTGCCGCCATAATCACGCCAACGGCCATGCCGATCCAGCGCGCGTTGGGATTGCCTGTCAGTCTGGTCAGGACCGCGGACAGAGACTGATTTCGCGGCAACTGCGAACTCAGCAACTGGCCATAGAGCGGGTTATCGGCGCGTTCCGACTCCGTTTCGAGCGCGGGCTTCCCGATCACGCTCACCCATTTCTTCAGGTAGTCGATATTCCCCCGCCATCCATAGACAGCAGCTGGAACGATGAGTGCCCCGATCGCGGTGGCCACCAATGTTGCCCCCACAAACCGCCAGCGTTTTCGCCAGACAAAATACGCAAGCAAGACAACCGGAAATACCTTGAGCAGAATCCCGCCGGCAAAGCACACTCCGCCGCGCCAGTCCTGTCCTTTCCAGGCGTAATACAATCCAGCGGTGAACAACCACAGCAAGGCCGGGGTTGCCTGTCCACGCGCCAGCGCGGACATCAGCGGCAACAATATGAGCAGAACTGGAAGCACGTACAAGACAAACGGATCTCCATCGAAGTTCAGGGTAGTCTTCACAAGCGGAACACACATCTTGACCGCCCGCGCCACGAATATCACGGACAGTAGATACCATGCGAGCGCGGCCCAGAACGTCGACATCAAGGCGAATGGCACCATCACGATGGCGTACAGCGGGGGATAGATGTAATACCAACCGCGAACGTTGTGCGCTTCATAAATATCCGTGCCGTTCAGCACCGCTGCTCCGGCCGCTGTCTCCACTGTGAAATCGGTGCGATGAACACGCGATCCCCACGGCTTTCCTCCGAACGTGTGTGGCCCGGCGCGATAGACGGTGCTGATTCCCAATCCGACAAATAACGCAACGGCGATTACAATGACCACCGTCCGCAGCCATGCCGGCGGTGATAGGCGGGACGAGGCATCTCCAAGCATCGGGGTAGTTGTTGTCGAAACGAGAGGGTTCGGTGTCATTGTGCCTGCTTATTGTAAATCAAACGACCTCGTTGTCGAGGATAACGGCCAATGACGGACGGCTTCTGCTTCCCCGCTTGACCGGGGATACGACCGCAACTATTCTCGCTCACAAATGGCATCAGGCAGCAAAACAAAAACACGCGTCATTATTGTCGTTGCGGCGCTGGTGGCAATCGTGGCTGTCGCCAGACTCATCGACAGAGTGAACTTCCGGTACCGCCAGCAATGGCATTATGTCGCGTCCCTGCAAGACCTGCCTCCCGTGGATCGGTCGCACTGGCCCAAACCGCCGATGGCGTGGTCCAATGAAACGGTCGAGATCCAAGCCGCCACGCCGGATGGAATGAAACCGGTCAAGGTCACCTACTACATCAACTCGCTCGGGATGAAGTTGGTAAGAATCGAGCCCGGCACGTTCCTGATGGGTCTGCCGGAGAATTTGACCAACGCGGTCGGACCGATCAGTCCCGTTGGCGGCCCCATGTACACGCAGCACAAGGTGACACTTACGAAGCCGTACTTCATCGGGGCGTTTGAGGTCACCAATAAACAGTTCGACATGTTTGACGTGAATCACAAACATCATCGTCCCAAGTATCAGGAAGGTCCTGATTACGACAATCACCCCGTTCAACCAGTTAGCTGGCAGGAAGCGCAATTGTTCTGCCGTTGGTTGTCGGAAAAGGAGGGCCATCTGTACGGTTTGAATACTGAAGCCCAGTGGGAAAACGCCTGCCGCGCTGGTACCACGTCCCGCACCTATTGGGGCGACAACGTTGATGATCGCACCAAAGCCAATGTCGGGGGTGGCGATGGCAGTGAACGTCATGCCCATTGGGCCGCTGACGGCTACGAGTACACCGCGCCCGTTGGTTCTTTCCCGCCGAATCCTTGGGGACTTTTCGACATGATTGGGAACGCGCGCGAATGGGTGGCCGACTGGTATGCGCCGTTCACGAGCGAACCGGTGACCGACCCTGTCGGCCCGCCCACCGGCCACTGTCGGGCGAACAAGAGCGACGGCTGGATGGCTCCGGTCCACCGCGTCTGTTCTGCTTATCGGGACGGTGATGCGCCTCATGATGTGAAAGACATTCATGGATTTCGAATCGGCTGCATCGTCGAATAACACTGTCATGACCGAGAACACCACTTCCTACCGCGGTCGCGTCAAGTATAACGACAAGCAGTCGCGGAAATACCAGGTCCGCAAGCCGCACAAGCATCAAGCCGAGATGCGGTTGATTGACCGCGCCTTTGCTTTCGTTCCAAAACACCACCGCGTTCTCGATGTGCCATGTGGCGGCGGCCGAGTCATGCTGCATCTCTCACGAAAGGGCTACCATACCGATGGCGCGGATCTATCCGAGTCCATGCTCGCGATTGCCCGCGAGAAAGCCACTGAAGAACACCTGCCCTGCACGGTGGAGCGGCAGGATCTGGAGAGGCTAAGCTACACCGATGGGCAATTCGACACTATCGTATGCTTCCGTTTGTTTCACCACTTCCCAAATCCTGAAATTCGGCAGCGAGTCGTCAGCGAACTTTGCCGCGTGGCCGCCTCCTCCGTGGTGCTGTCGTACTTCAGTCCGTACTCGGTGCAATCGGTCCGTCGCAAACTCAGCGGCAAGGACCAAGACCGTTTCGCGACGCCGTTGGCCGAGGTGGAAGGCTATTTCCGCAACGCTGGTTTCCGATTGGTAAAGGACTTCGCGCAATTGCCCGTCCTGCACACGCTCCACCTGGCTGTGTTCGAGCGAATTAAGCACAGGAAATAGTCCCACCCGGCGCGCTTGACCGCATTCTGATGAAGGCCCATACTGCGCGCCGCAAATGACACCCCTTGGAAAGCCGGGGAAAATCATCACGCGGCTAATGGCCGCCGTCGTGTTGATCGCAGTGTTGTGGGTGGTTGGGGATCGGCTGAACCATTGGTACCGCAAGCAGTGGCATTTTGTTGCGTGGATGCAAGACTTGCCCCCTGTTGATCGCTCGAATTGGCCGAAACCGCCCGCTGCATGGTCCAATGTAACGGTTGACGTACGAGCCGTGATGCCCGAGGGGTTCAAGTCCATCAAGGTCACCTACGCAGTCAACTCAATCGGGATGAAATTGGTGCGCATTGAACCGGGCACGTTTGTGATGGGCCTCGACGACGAACTGTCGAAAGAGGTCGGCCCCATACATCCCCTCGGTGGCCCGATGTATGTACAACATCGTGTGCGGCTTACCAAGCCGTACTACCTCGGCGCGTTTGAGGTCACGAACAAACAGTACGATCAGTACGACACGCAACACGCGCATCGTCGCCCGAAGTATCAGCTTGTTCCCGACGGCGACGACCATCCCGCCGAGCCGATTGCCTGGCGCGACGCGCAATTGTTTTGCCGTTGGCTCTCCGCGAAGGAAGGTCGCTTGTATCGTTTGCCCACCGAAGCCGAATGGGAGTATGCCTGTCGCGCCGGAACAACCAACCGCACGTACTGGGGTGACAATGTCCAGGATCGCACGAAAGCAAATTTCGGCGGAGACCGTAAGAGTTCGCATGCCCAGTATGCAGGGGATGGTTTTGAATACACCGCACCCGTCGGCTCGTTCCCGCCAAATCCGTGGGGTCTCTATGACATGCTCGGAAACTCGTGGGAGTGGGCCCAGGATTGGTATTCCGTGTTCACGACCAACGATGCGGTAGACCCGCAAGGCCCGCCCACGGGGCACTGCCGCGTGGACAAGGGCGGCAGTTGGCGTGGCGCGCTGCATTACACGTCCAGTGCACTACGTGACGGCGACGATCCCGGCGACGTCAAGGATATCCGCGGCTTCCGCGTGACGTGTGAAGCCGATTGAAGACGATCCTGCGTTTAGGTCGACTTCGTGACGAAGTAGCCGCGCACCACGAATCCCAGTACGCGCTTGTCTGCGGCCGCGACCGGGCGCGGTGCAGATTCACCCATCAACTCGCTGCCGTAAGCCTTACGATAGGCTCTCTTGCCGGAGCGATAGGCAAGGCGGTTGATCACAAGGCCGTTGGGATTATCGATCTGCCTGTCGGGATCTCGCAGGATCTTCTCGAGCCTTTCATCCAAATACGCGCGGCGAATGTGCCACTGCAACCCGCCGATTCGTCTTCTGGCCACTTCGTGCGAGTGCGTCAAGCAAATGCGCGAAAATCTCGCCACGCGCTCCTGCCGCATCGCTGCTGCTCCTTGGTCAATCTTGGCGGCATGGCGTGAAAACCCGCTCCCGTAGCCGTCGTAAAACGCCGGGGCCAACGCGAAGCGTGAGCAGAACGTGACCAGATGGGCCACTCTTTGTTGCTCGTCGATCGTCGGGCAAAGCTGGACCTTGTCAATATCGATGAGACAAAACTTATGTTCGGTCGCTGAATACAACACATTCTTGGCAGAGATGTCCAAGTACAGGATACCGGCGTCGTGCATACGGCGCAGAAACTGGCCCAAAGCAGATTGGAACTCGGGATTGGTCGCATCGCGTATTGTCAGCAGCGACACGTAGCCCACCAGTCCCTCGGTGATCAATACACTTTCCAACAGCCCGTACCATCCCCAGCGTTCCCCGTGCGCGAGATGCGGTACGACGGCGACCCCGCGCGACTGAAACTGTGGGGCTTGGTTCCATTCTCTCCGGCTCTTGGAAGCTCGAACAAAATAGGATAGCGGCGCCAGACCGCGCCGCTCATGCAGGTAGCGTTTGACGTAGAACTCCCGATTGGCCACGCGGTGCCGGGTGACAATCGTCGCCGAGGAAGTCTTAACGGCTTCTCCCGGTTGTTGAAGCACGTCGGGCAACAGGGATTCAAACTCTACCGCGAGTTCCCATCGCAATCCCTGGTATTCTGTCCGACACACGACGCCATCGTAGGGAAGTTGGCATGAATCGTCAACCAACAGGTGCTCCCAATTCTCGCCCGGTCGAGCCAACCGAAGGAATTTACTTGAAATCTGCAAGCATGATGGCAGTTTAATCGTTGTGTTCTCGGACAGGGGTCGCGCGCCTCTGATCGTTCATTAGAGTACAAGTGAGGCCATCTTGATGAATGTTCTGGTCGTTTGTTCGGATACATTCCGCTACGATCACCTTGGTTTTCTAAAGCGGCAGCGGGTTTTCACACCCCACCTCGACCAGTTGGCGACACAGAGCGCCTCCTTTTCCGATTTTTGGCTTTGCTCGTTTCCCACGTTGGTCAATCGCATCGATGTATTTTCAGGCCGCTATGCCTTCCCCTTGTTCAAATGGGGCCCGCTTCCCCACCAATTCCCCGTCCTCTCCCAAGTATTCACACATCACGGGTTTGCCACGGCGTTGTTTGCCGACAACGTACATTTCATGAGACGTGGGTATGATTACGAGCGTGGTTTTGGCCACGCAAGCATGGTGCGCGGGCAATGCTATGATCCCATGCTCTCCCGCTCGGCCCCGATGGTCGACCTGCCCTGTCCAGAGGAAAGATTGGGCGTGTCGCATGATCGCCTCGCGCGTTATCGCCGCAACGCGTACTGGTATCAGCAGCACGGTACCAACTCTGCCGCCACATTGTTCCGCAAGGCCATCGATTGGTTTGAAAATCCACCCCGGAAGTTTTTCGCCTGGATTGACGCCTTCGATCCGCATGATCCGTGGGATGCGCCCAGTGAGTTCTTAAAACCCTATCCGTGGGATGCGCAAGCCGCCACGATCATCTGGCCCAAGGGTGGGACGGCCAGTCAATACACCCTCGGTGAATTGGAGAACATGCGCAGCCTGTACAAGGCGGAGGTCACACAGATCGATTCCTGGACCGGCAAACTCCTGGAAGCACTACGCAGCAAACATCTACTGGACAACACTGCCGTCATCTTCTGTTCGGACCACGGCTATTATTTTGGCGAGCACGACCTGATCGGCAAGACAGTCCGCGCCTCGGAGCGCACGGCCATTTACGAAGAGTTGGGGCACATTCCGTTGCTCATCCGCCACCCGGAAGGGCTGAGCGCCGGGAAAACAATCTCGGGCTTGGCGCAACCGCCCGACATCTTCCCCACCGCGCTGGAGTTAGCGGGCATTCCGCGCGTGCCGTGGGTGCAGGGCAACTCCTTGCTGCCTCGACTCAAAGGTGAGCCTGGCCGGCAGAAGTTTGCCGTCAGCGGCTATCATCCGCACCGGGGTCGCGCCAGTTGTATCACCATCACCACGGATGAATGGGCGTTGATGTACTCGCCGACTCCGAAATCGCAGCCGTCGGAGCTGTACCACATGCCCACGGACCCGCAGCACACCCGCAACATCATTGCGGAGAACCCGGACGTCGCCGCGCAACTCACGCTACTCATCAACAACTGGCTGGATGGGCTCGGCGTGTCACCGGCGAGTAAACAGCAACTGCTTCACAACGCGCCGTTCACCGTCTGGAACAAGCTGGGTTACAAATGCTGGCTCGGACGCAACCGATGGTCGTGCTGGAAGAATCATCGGGGTTATGCCCACCCCATGCCCGGGCTGTCAACAACTTAAACCGCCTTCTGGGCGACGAAGGAAATGTAGTCGGTGAGATTCCGCTCTTCTAGCACGCCGTAAAACCATCGCTGCAATGGCGTGGGATTGACGTTGTATTTCATCTTTGACCAGGACCGGCAGTAAATCAGCCGCAGGCCGGATTTCTCAACCATCTGGCGCAGGCTGTGGTCATCGAAAATGAATACATGATGGGGAATGCCGAAATGTTTGAACTGTTTCCGCGCGAGCCCATGGCGATTCAAGAACGTCTTGTACCGGTTGGATAATCCCCGCCAGTTCGGCACTTGTCCAAAGAGATAGCCGCCGGGCCGTACGATCCGTCGGATCTCCGCTAGGATTTCCAGCGGATTATGCACGTGCTCCAGCACATCCCAGAAAATTACGCCGTCGTACGTGTTATCTGGGAAATGCAGGTCTTCGACCCTCCCCTGTCGCAACGTCAGGCCCAGTTTTTCCCGCGCCAATTTCAGGAACCTTGACGAGATATCAATGCCGTCCGCGCGAAAGCCGCGCCTATTCGCTTCGTACACGGTCAGGCCGAATCCGCAACCGACGTCCAATAATCGTGCGCCGGGTTGCAGGTAGTTTGCAATTAAATCGAGGAGCATCCCTTTGACCTTGTAACTGGTCATCGGCCGGACGTTGTATCCTTTTTGCTGCTTCCATTGCTCGTAGTCGAAATTCGCAAAGACCGAGATGTCCGAATAGTCCTCGCGCTCGTAGATTTCCGCCAGTTTGCGGGCGGAAAATCGCGGGGAAGTGAAGATGAGCCCGCATTCGTCACAGAATCGGATCCCGTGTCCATCGGTCCGCTGAAACAACAAGTGGTTTGGTGCGCGCGGCCCACATGTCGGGCAAGGCACTTCGTCCCAATCCGGGGACGACTGCGTTTGCACACGAATGTCAGGAGTCGCTGGTGGCATCAGCAGATAACTATCTCAGGGCGCGTACCCAAGTAAACAGGAATCTCCACGGAGAATCGGCTGGATACGAGCCGCCAAATTGGTTTATAGGGTCTGGGTGATGGAATCCGCGCAGGCACAATCAGCAGGCACGTCAACCGGGACACGGCCCCTGCCCCTCTCCGTTTCGGTGATCACGTTGAACGAAGAACGTAATCTGCCACGGTGTTTGGAAAGTGTTCGCGGTCTCGCGACGGAGATTGCGGTGTTGGATTCCGGCTCGACGGATCGCACCGCTGAAATCGCCAGGGGTTTCGGCGCCAGGTTCGAGGTGCTCCCGTGGCAGGGGCATTCGGGACAATACACTGCCGCGTTCAAGATTTGCTCGCAACCGTGGATTCTAACCATCGACGCCGACGAGGCAGTCACTCACGAATTAGTGGCGTCGATTCGTATGTTGTTTGCCAATGGCGATCCGAAAGAAGACGGGTTTTGGATGAATCGTCGCACGTTTTACCTGGGTGACTGGATCTGGCACACATGGCAGCCGGAGTGGCGGTTGCGGCTCGTCCGCCGGAGTTGCGTACGCATGCACGGGATCAACCCACACGTCGAGCCGAAGGTCGAAGGTTCGACGGGGAGACTTGCAGGGGACCTGCTTCACTATCCCGCGTTTCACGATTTCCACGATCACCTCACCAAAACGATCAAGTACGCGCGATCCATGGCGGACTCGTACGCGACGGCCGGCCGGCGCGCTCACTGGTATCATCTGGTGTTCTCCCCAACGGCGGCCTTTTTCAAGCATCTCATTCTGAAGCAAGGGTGGCGCGATGGTTGGCGGGGCTGGCTAATCTCGTCCGCCAAACTGGTGAACGTTCTCGCCAAGTATGCCTTTCTGATGGAAAAACAGCACGCCAGCCACCAGCCCGAGCGCCGCCCATGAATGTCCTAGTCATTTGCTCGGATACATTCCGCCACGATCACCTCGGCTTTCTGAACACGCATGACGTGCAGACGCCAAACCTCGATCGGCTGGCGGCGGAGAGCGCTGCCTTTTCCGATTTCTGGCTGTGCTCGTTTCCGACATTGGTCAACCGCATCGAGGTGTTCTCGGGCCGCTATACGTTCCCGCTTTTCGATTGGGGTGCCCTGCCCTACGAGTTTCCCGTGTTATCGGAAGTGTTTCAGCGCCATGGATTCACAACGGCGTTGATTGCGGACAATTTACATTTGTTTGAGAACGATTTTGGTTTCGACCGCGGGTTCGCTTTCGTGAACCATGTGCCCGGCCAAACCCACGAGCATTTTCAGCCGTCATCCGCGCCAATGGCCGATCTGCCGTGCGCGGAAGAGAAGCTCGAACCTCCCACGCGCCGTTTGGAGCGCTATCGCCGCAATGCCTATTGGTATCGGCAGCGAGGTACGAACACCACAGCCACGGTGTTTCGTTCCGCGATCGAGTGGTTCGACAATCCGCCGGAGAAGTTCTTCATGTGGATCGATGCGTTTGATCCCCACGAGCCATGGGACGCGCCGTCCCAGTTTCTCAAGCCATACCCGTGGAATGACAAAGGCGATGCGGTTTTCTGGCCAAAATCCGGCTACGCGAGCGCCTATCCCGAAGCCGACGTGCAGAACATGCGCAGCCTGTACAAGGCCGAGGTCACGCAAACCGATTATTGGGTGGGAAATCTGCTGGCGCGCCTGCGTGACAAGGGCGTTCTGAACCACACCGCCGTGCTGTTTTGCTCTGATCATGGCTATTATTTCGGCGAACACGGCCTCCTCGGCAAACCGATGCGCATCGACAAGCCGACGCCGATTTACGAGGAACTGGGACACATCCCCTTATTGATTCGGCTCCCTGACGCCTCGGTCGCCGGGCAAGACGATCCCGGGACTTTGCCAACCGCCTGATCTTTATGCCACCGCGCTCGAACTCGCAGGCATTCCCCAGGTGCCGTGGACACAAGGCCACTCGCTTGTCCCGCGCCTGACGGGTGCCGCCAAGGGCCAGCCATTTGCTGTTGCCGGTCTGCCACCCTCACAGCGGTCGCGTGAGCTGTCTCACCCTATTGACGGACGAATGGTGCCTCCTTTATTCCCCGAAAGAGCAACTTGAGGGTTCCGAGTTGTATCATCTTCGATCCGATCCGACGCAAACGCGGAATGTGATTACGGACAACCGCGCTGTTGCCCAACAACTCGTCAGCATGCTCAGCGGCTGGTTGGACACGCTGGCTGTTCCCTCCGCGCGAAAGGAGCAACTTCTTCAGAATGCCCCGTTTACCCGCTGGAATTCTTTGCAACATCGGTTCGACACTTGGACCAAGCGCCGCGCGTATTCTCGCTGTTACAAACGCTACTCGCGCGGCGGATGATCGGGCGAGGCGCTGTCGTGGTGTGAAATTGGTGCCAGGGGGGAGAGTTGAACTCCCGACCAAGGGCTTATGAGTCCCCTGCTCTACCACTGAGCTACCCTGGCATGAAAGGCGGCGTAAGATTAGCGAGGACGGACAAAAGTTCAACATCGTTTTCTCGTCCCTGAAACCGAATCGCGAAGTTGATCGGATGACATTCACCCGTAAGGAAGCCATCGCCGACCCGGTCCCGGGATGGGAGAGCAAGCCAGTGGAGCATTCAAAGCATCCCCTGGACACTCGATGTCGCGTTAAACGGTCGCCGCTCGTGGCCGTGGCGAATCTTGTCTAAGCGTAGGTGAAACGCTAGGGTTGAACCGATGGTGGGACGGACGCCAAACGATGACATTTCGCATCACCAGGCAGCCGAGTTGACTCCCGCCAACACGTCGGTGACGCGCATCGAACCTGGCTCCCAACTGTGGTCTTGGTGATCGTCACGTTTGCAGTTTACTTTCCGGTTCTGCGCGGCGGCTTTGTTTTCGACGATGAACTGATCATCAAGAATCCGTTGATTCACGCCAGCGACGGGTTGTATCGGTTCTGGGTTACGACGGAAGCGTCGGATTATTATGCACTGACGTGGAGCTTGTGGTGGTTAGAGTGGCGGCTGTGGGGCAATAGCGCGACGGGGTACCACGTGGTCAACGTGTTGCTACACGCCATCAACGCCGTACCGGTGTGGACGATCCTGCGGCGCCTGAAGATTCCGGGAGCATGGCTTGCCGGACTCCTGTTTGCCGTTCACCCGGTGAACGCGGCCACGGTCGCTTGGATCAGCGAGCACAAAAACACGCTATCGATGCTCTTCTACGCGGTGGCAATCCTGGTGTATTTGTGGTTTGACGAAACGAACGACTGGCGATGGTACGGTATTCCGTTGACGGCATTCTTACTGGCCCTCTTCAGCAAGACGGCGGTGGTTATGCTCCCGGTAGTGCTGTTGGGCTGTGTGTGGTGGCGGCGCGGATGGATGCGGTAGAAAGACCTACTGTGCAGCGTACCGTTCTTTGCGCTTTCATCCCAGATTTCCCGGATTCGCTTCACAAGTCAATGTTAGTGACATACAATTTAGCCCCATAAACAAAGGCTGTGGTCGATGTTGACGCGACAAAAGATGGAGAATCCAATGGGTGCAACTAACAAATCGGCTCTGCGGGTCACTTTCGATAGTCGTTTGAAGCTGGAGTTTCACGGTTCCAAGGTCACCTCCGATGCGGGCCTGCTGGTGTACCGAGAACTGGATGATGCGCTGGAACTGACCGCCAGAAGTGGTGGCCTGTTGGATGATTGGCGCACGGGGATTCATTAGTCTTGGGGGCTGTAACCATATGGTTTCAGTATCAGCACTACCTGAGAGCGCACCCGGTCCGAATGATTGATTTCCCATTTGGTCTTGCCGCTCCTGACTGGGTACCTTGGTTCTACCTTTACAAGGCTCTTCTGTCATTCAACCATAGCGCGATCTATCCGCAGTGGGTTTCCTATCTGCCGGGAGCGGCAATCATGGGATGGTTCGCACTCTTCTGATGGAGGCGCAAGACCTGGGGGCCCTCCATGGCTCTTCGGGCTTGGCCACTTCGTCGTGACGCCATTTCCCGTGCTGGGTTTCTTCGATCAATCCTTTTATCAGTACTCGTTGGTGTCGGATCATTGGCAGTACTATTCAATCGTTGGTGTCATCGCCTTGGTGGTCGCGGCGGTGGTGTCAATTGGCCGCCGAACAGACCAACCGGGCCGGTCTGTGGGAGAGGTGGCGGCCTTAGCAGCGCTGCTGATGTTGGCGCGGGGCACATGGACACGGGCCGGTGCCTACGCATCGGGTGAAACTCTGTGGCGGGATACCTTAGCCAAGACTTCACACGCTTGGATGGCGCACAACAATCCGGGGCTCGTCTTACAGGGCTCAGGCAACGTGTCGGAAGCAATCGAACACTACGAACAATCGCTACGTCTCGCGCCCAACTTAGCGGAGGCGCGGACGGCGCTCACGCGACTAGAGGCTCACTAGTAAGCGGAAGCCCGAAGCTCAACCCGCAGTGGGACAGAATTATCCAAGTATGCGCTGGTCGTGGGTGATAAGATTGGGTAGTCTTCCGGGCTGGTGAAAGCCCGGAGATTCATCCCGTTGTTGGTGGTGGCCGCGGGGTTAGTGGCGTATCACAACAGTTTCACGGGTCCATTCATCTTTGACGACCTGCGGTCGATCCCGGAAAACCCGACTATTCGTCATCTCTGGCCGATCTGGCCGGTGCTGTCACCGTCGGCCACTGCGATGGTTGGCGGTCGGCCGGTCATCAACTTCTCGCTGGCGCTCAACTACGTGTTCGCCGGCACCTCCGTCCGGGGTTACCACGCGCTGAATCTAGCCATTCATATTGTTGCCGCCCTGACGTTGTCTGGCATCGTGAGGCGGACACTGCAACAGCCGGCGTTGCGCGAGCGCTTTGGCGCTGCCGCCGACGGATTGGCGCTGGCTGTGGCGGCCCTCTGGACTGTTCATCCTCTGCAGACTGAGGCTGTGACGTATGTGTCGCAACGCGCCGAGTCGTTGATGGGACTGTTCTACCTGTTGACGCTGTATTGCTTCATTCGCGGGACAGAGTCGCCGAAAGTGGAGTTTTGGTTCGCGCTTTCCATTGTCGCGTGCCTGCTGGGCATGGCCACTAAGGAGGTGATGGTCACGGCGCCGCTCATGGTCCTGCTCTATGATCGGACGTTTGTTGGCGGAAGCTTTCGGGCGGCATGGACGCAGCGACGATGGCTGTATCTGGGCTTGGGAGGCACTTGGATTCTGCTGGGATATCTCATGGCTGGCTTACAGCGCCGTGGAGTCGGCTATGGTCTCGGTGTTACCTGGCAGGCGTACGCACTCACGGAATGTTGGGCGGTCGTGAACTACCTCCGGCTCGCGGTCTGGCCGCATCCGCTGGTCTTCGATTATGGGATGGACATGGTCATCCATCATGCTGCTGAGGCCGTGGCGTACGCGCTGATTCTGCTGGTGCTGGTGGCAGGCACGGTGGTCGGGTTGAAGCGGTCGCCAGCCATTGGTTTCATTGGCGCTTGGTTCTTTGTGATTCTGGGCCCGACCTCCAGCGTGGTTCCCATTGCCTATCAGCCGATGGCGGAGAGCCGCATGTACCTGCCGTTGGCAGCGGTGGTCGTGCTGGAGGTCATGGGGATTTATGCCTTGGCCGGACGGCGAACTGTAGCCGTGGTGGCCGTACTGGCGGCCGGACTGGGGGTGCTCACCATGCAGCGCAATGAGGATTACCGGACCGATATCGCCATCTGGGCTGATGCCGTAGCGAAGCGGCCAGAGAACTCACGCGCGCACTGCAATCTGGGGGTCGTCTTGACGCGGACGGGCCGGATCCCGGAAGCGGTCGCGCATCTCGATCAGGCGTTGCGAATCACCCCTGGTTACGCCGAGGCGCACTACAATCTGGCGGTCGCCTTGGCCCAACAAGGCAAGGCGCAGGAGGCGATCGGGCATTATGAGCAGGCACTGCGAATCAACCCGGGTTACGCCGAGCCGCACAACAATCTGGGGAACGCGTTGCAGCAAGAGGGCAAGATTGAGGAAGCCATCGCCCACTACGAACAAGCGCTACGAATCAATCCTGATTACGTCGAAGCGCACTACAATCTGGCGGTCGCTTTGGAACAAGCCGGTCGACTCCAGGACGCCATCGCGCACTACGAACAAGCGCTGCGCCTCACGCCCGATTATGCCGAGGCGCACTACAATCTGGCGGTCGCTTTGGCCCAACAGGGCAAGGCGCAGGAGGCGATCGGGCATTATGAGCAGGCGCTGCGAATCAACCCCGATTACGCCGAAGCGCACAACAATCTGGCGGTCGCCTTGGCCAAGGCGGGCAGAGTCGGGGAGGCGATCGGGCATTATGAACAAGCACTACGGACCAACCCGGATCACGTCGAGTCGCACATCAATCTGGGGAACGCGTTGCAGCAAGAGGGCAAGATTGAGGAAGCCATCGCCCACTACGAGCAGGCGCTGCGCCTCAAGCCCGATTTAGCGGAGGCGCACTACAATCTGGCGGTCGCCCTAGAACAAGCCAGTCGACCCCAAGACGCCATCGCGCACTACGAACAAGCGTTGCGCCTTAAGCCCGATTTAGCGGAGGCGCGGACGGCGCTCACGCGACTAGATGCTCACCAGTAAGCGGAAGCTCGAAGCTCTACCCGCAGGGGACCGGAATTATCCAAGTATGCGCTGGTCGCCGCTGACGAGTTTGGGTAGTCTCCCGGGCCGTTGAAAGCCCAAAAATTCATGCCGTTGCTGGTGGCTGTGGCCGGACTGCTGGCGTATCACAACAGCTTCACGAATCCATTCGTTTTCGACGACGAGCCGTCGATCCAAGAAAACCCGACCATCCATCATCTTTGGCCCATTTGGCCGGCGCTGTCGCCACCGCACTCGGGCGGAGCCACCGTTGAAGGACGGCCGGTCATCAACCTTTCCGTGGCCATCAACTACGCGCTTGGCGGGCTTGATGTGCGGGGGTATCACGTCCTGAACCTGACCATTCATATTCTCGCGGGCTTGACCTTGTTGGGCATCGTGCGGCGGACGCTGCTGAAGCGGAGGCTGCGCGAGCGCTTCGGCGCAGTGGCAAACGAATTGGCACTGGCCACAGCGCTCCTCTGGACGGTTCATCCTCTGCAGACCGAGTCGGTAACCTACGTGATCCAACGGGCCGAATCGATCATGGGGCTATTTTACCTGCTGACGCTGTACTGCTTCATTCGCGGAGTCGAGTCGCCCCCCCGTCCCGGTGGTGGTACGGCCTGTGCGCGAGCGCCTGCGCGTTGGGGATGGCCAGCAAAGAAGTGATGGTTTCCGCTCCGTTGATGGTACTGCTCTATGATCGCGCATTCGTTTCGGAATCGCTGGGGGAAGCGTGGCGGCGTCGATGGCGGCTCTATCTGGCCTTGGCCAGCACTTGGATCGTGCTGGGTTGTTTGCTGCCCGTGAGCTTCAGGAACGCAGCCAGGAATGCGAACATCAATCACCTGGTTTGGTGGCAATACCTACTGACCGAGCCCGGGGTGATTCTCCATTACCTGCGGCAGTCCGTGTGGCCGCACCCGCTGTGTTTTGACTACTGTGGGTGGCCGATGGCGAATTCCTGGAGGAGCATTGTGCCGCCGGCGCTGATGATGGCGGTGCTACTGGGCGCAGGCGTTTGGGCATGGGTGGCGAACTCGGCTTGGGGGTTTTTGGGCGCGTGGTTCTTTCTGATCCTGGCACCGAGTTCGAGCATCATTCCTTGTGACAGCCCGGCGTATGAACATCGCATGTATTTGTCGCTGGCGGCGGTCGCTGTCCTGGCAGTCATGGGAATTCGGGCGCTGGTCGGACGGCGAACGGTAGTCGTCGTAGTGGCGCTGGTGATCGGTTTAGGGGCTCTCACTTGGCGACGCAATCAGGATTACCGAAGCGCGCTGACGCTTTGGAGCGACACGGTCGCCAAACGACCGGATAATGCACGCGCACACGATGGTTTTGGGAATGCCTTGCGTCGATCAGGCAAGGTGACAGAAGCGATCAGACAGTACGAGCAGGCGCTGCGGATCAAACCCGATTACGCCGAGGCGCACAACAATTTGGGGTTCGCTTTGTGGCAAGCGGGCCGGGTGCAGGAGGCCTTGGGGCATTATGAGCAGGCATTACAGCTGAAGCCCGATTTCGCCGAGGCGCACAACAACCTGGGGAATGTTCTGGCGCAAGCAGGCAAGGTGCAGGAGGCGATTGGGCACTACGAGCAGGCCCTGCAGATCGAGCCGGATTACGCCGAGGCGCAGTACAACTGGGGATTTGCCCTGGCGCAAGCGGGCAACGTGCAGGAGGCTCTGGGACATTATGAGCAAGCATTGCGGATCAAACCCGACTTCGCCAAGGCCCATTACAATTTGGGAAATGCTCTGATGCAAGCGGGCAACGTGCAGGAGGCTCTGGGACATTATGAGCAAGCATTGCGGATCAAGCCCGATTATGCCGAGGCGCACAGTAACTTGGGGAGGGCCTTGGCCAAAGTGGGTAGGGTCCAGGAGGCTATAGGGCATTGGGAGCAAGCATTGCGGATCAAACCCGATTTCGCCGAGGCACACTACAACTTGGGAAATGCACTGGCGCAAGCAGGCAACGTGCACGAGGCTATGGGACATTGGGAGCAAGCGCTACGGGTTCAACCCGATTTCGCCGAGGCGCACAACAACCTGGGGGTCGCCCTGTGGCAAGCGGGTCGGGTACAGGAAGCGGTCAAACACTTCGACCAAGCGTTGCGGATCAAGCCCGATTTTGCCGAGGCACAAAGCAACCTGACGCGGGCGCTGGCTGTTCAGTGAGTGCGTCGTGGGTCTGAATCCCCACCGTTCGCAAATCGTTCCAAGATGGGAGGCGACCTGAACGGTCGGTGTGGTAGTCGCTGGCCCGGCGGCGTGGAACGCAGTTGGTCGATATGCGGCGCGGCGAGCGCTGAGGCGGAAGGGGTAGCGAAGTCCAGCGCGTGCAGCCCCAAAAGATCCATCTGCGAGGCCGTGTGTTGGGTGGGGAGTGGAATCGAGCACACACTAGATGTATGCAACGCGTTCGTCCCCAATGTCCGACTTGCTGTACATGTCCAACCTATCAGTTGACAGTGGTTACCATTGGTTACCACTCGGCACTTTTCATGGAAAACGGTATCGTATTGAACTGTAGCCAGTTACGACAACGGAAAGCCATTGCCGGCCCCATGCAAGGGCAACCAACCATTTGGCATGCAGTTAGCTATCTAAGTTCGTGGGCGAGGCGTGTGTTCGAAGCAGTGCAGTTACGCTGAAGGGCCCTGAACAGAAACATACAGAGTCGTAGGACTTTTGCGTGCCTAGAATTTTTTTATGAGTGAAATGACGATCTTGGGGAGGTGTCGTCTCCCGTCCTCTATTCGCAATTATTTTGCGCGTCGTGCAGTACGCGCCATTCGCTCAGTCGCAGTTGGTCAAGTCTTCGGGTGGTGCCTTGGTGAATTCTACTCGACAACCGTGGGGGCCTTTGCTTTACTGGCTTTGGAGAAGTGCGGGTCGCGTCCGCTCACCTTTCTTCGGTTTCAACCACTCGGGGGAGCATAGGGTATTGTGAAGTCGAAGTTCATTCTTGCGTTTAGCGGTCGCTGGAGTTCGCTCGTTCTCGATGCGACTGCCTCAGAAGCGCAATTCACCACCAGCTGGATCGGCGCATCTGAATGCCTTCTGCACATGCCCTCTCGTTCACGGCGGCAAATGAACCGTACAATCACAGGTAACATTATGAAGAAGTCATGGGTCGCATCTCTGCTGATGGGCGGGCTCGTTCTGGTCACCGCCAACTCCGCGTTCGCCACAGCCACCGCCTCCACCAACGTGACGACCATGTCGGCCGACAATGCCGCCACAGGCGGATCGGGAGCCTACACCACGGTGACTGGGCCAGTGCTCACGGAAGGAAGTAATCACGACATCACCAACGGCACGATTATTTTGACCGTCTCCACGAATTTCCAATTTAATTCAGCCGCGACCGTTTCCGTAAGTGTTACTCGAGGGAGTGGCACCAGCAATCTGGTCGGTTTGAGCTCCGGAACTGCGATTGTCACCACCAGCAACATCACCATCACCGTGACCAATCAGGACGGGGGCGCCACCACGACTTCGATCCTCACGTGGTCGGGCATCCAGGCGCGGCCCTTGTTTGGAACGCCTCTCGCGACAAACACCCTCACCATGTCCACGGCCAGCACGGCCAACATCCTCGGTATCACCAAAGGGACAACCAGTTTCGGCCAGTTGCGGGAGACTCTCGGGGCGGCCAACAAGTTGACGTACACGACGCCACCGGCCGCGACGAACACTGCCGGCGTGGCGTTGACCAACGTGGTGGTTCAGGTTCAGGATCGGTTTGGAAACACTGTGTCGTCCAACAATGTGGCCATCGCGCTGGCGCTGAACACCGGCGCCTTTGCCAGCGGCAACACGAACGCCAACACCGGGGTCGGCGGTTCGGCCACGTTCAGCAATTTGGTCATCGATACGGCGGGTAGCTACAGCCTCACGGCCGCTGCCCCCGCCACGAGTCTCTCCAATTCGCTCCCCAGTGCGTTTAGCGTCGTTTCAGCGACGCCGAGCGCACTTCAGATCCTACAAGATGCACCGTCCTCGATCTTCTCCGGGGTGACATTCCCTTCCAACGTGACGATCCAAGTAACCGACGCCTTTGGCAACCTGATCAGCAACCAAACGGTGAACCTGAGCCTCCTGAGCGGCGCCACCCTCAGTGGTACGACATCACAACCCTCAGCCGGAAACGGCGTGGCAACGTTTGGCGGCCTGAGCGTTGCCCAATCCGGAAGCCAATCCCTCGTCGCGAGCATTAGTAGCCCGTCCCTGTCCGTGACCGGCACCGCATTCACCGTGAATGCCGGATTTGCCAGCCAACTGGGCTATACCACCGCACCGGCCGCAGTAACCACCGCCGGCGTGACGATCGCCAGTGTCGTCGTGCAGATCCAGGATCAGGCGGGCAACAGTATCGCATCCAACGGCGTGCCGATCACGGTGACGTTGAACACCGGCACCTTTACCAGCGGCACCACTACCGTCCTGACCGCGCCGAATGGTTCGGCCACATTCAGCGATTTGCTTATCAACACATCCGGCAGCTACACCCTCACGGCGTCCGCCGCGGGGACCACCTTCACTTCGACACCGGCCGCTTCGTTTACCATCGTGGCCGCCACGCCCAGTGTCATCCAGATCACGCAGGATGCCCCCTCTTCAACTACCGCGGGCACGGTGTTCTCGCCTGCGGTAACGGTCCTCTTAATGGACTCTCTTAACAACCCGGTCCCCAACACCACCGTCACCCTGAGCCTCCTGAACGGCGGAACCCTGAACGGAACATTGTCGCAAGCGACTGCCGTCAACGGCGTGGCCTCGTTCCCTGATCTAAATATCACACTGGCCGGAGTCAACTACGCCCTTGTCGCCACCTCCATCAATTCCCTGTCCGCCACCGGCAATACCTTCACCGTCACCACAGCCGCCGCCTCCAAACTCGTCTACGCCACCGTACCAGCGACCACCAACATTGCCGGCGGCGACGCTTCACCGCTTCACGCTGCAGATCACCGATCCGTTCGGGAACTCGATTCGCGACTAATGGCGTGCCGATCACGATGGGCCTGAGTAGTGGCACTTTCGCGAGTGGTACCACGACCAGCAATTCGGACGTGAATGGCTCCGCAGGCTTCAGTGACCTGGTCATTACTAACGCCGGCAACAATACCCTGACCGCATCGGCCTCCGGCCTGACTTCCGCCAACAGTCCGCTGGTCATTCTGCCCACGGCATACGCCATCACGTTCCAGCAGGATGCGCCTTCCCCCGCCACGGCCGGCGTGACGTTCTCGCCCCCGGTCGCCGTGAGGATCGCCGACCAGTACAACAACTTCCTTACCAACAAGGCCGTCACGCTCACCCTCCTGCCTACCAACATCCTCGGAGGAACACTGGTGCGCACGACCGCTGTCAACGGCGTGGCCTCGTTCACCAATTTGTTTATCAACACCGCCGCGGCCAATTACGCCCTCGTCGCCAACTCCGTCAATTCCTTGTCCGTCACCGGCAACACCTTCGCCGTCAACACGGCTTCCCCCTCGAAACTCGTCTTCACCAGCGTACCGGCCGTCACCAACGTTGCCGGCTCGCACACTGTCCAGTTTTGGCATCCAGATTCAGGATCCGTTCAATAACAACGTCCTGACCAATGGCGTGCTGATCACGATGACCTTGAGCAACGGCACCTTTGCCAGTGGTACCACCTCGACCAACTCGGACGTGAACGGCTCGGCGAACATTGGTGACCTGGTCATTACCAACGCCGGCAACAATATCGTAACGGCATCGGCCGCGGGTCTGACTTCGACCAACAAGTCGTTAGTCATTCTCCCGGCGCCGTTTGCCATTACCTTCCAGCAGGATGCGCCTTCCATCACCAATGCCGGGGCGCTGTTCTCGCCCCCGGTCGCCGTCAAGATCGCCGACCAGTATAACAACTTCCTTACCAACAAGGCCGTCACGCTCACCCTCCTGCCTACCAACATCCTCGGAGGAACACTGGTGCGCACGACCGCTGTCAACGGCGTGGCCTCGTTCACCAATTTGTTTATCAATACCGCCGGCACCAATTACGCCCTTGTCGCCAACTCCACAAATTCCTTGTCCGTCACCGGCAACACCTTCGTCGTGACCGCGGCCACCGCCACCAAACTGCTGTATACGGTCCTGCCGCCCACGTCGACCGTTGCCGGCGTAACCTTGACCCCGTTCACCCTGCAGGTTGCGGATCAGTTCAACAACAGTGTCGCCACCAGTAACGTGCCGATCACGATGAGCTTGAGTAACAGCGCCTTTGCCAGCGGCACCACCTTGAGCAACTCCGACGTAAATGGCTCGGCCAGCTTCAACGACCTTGTCGTTACGAATGCCGGCAACCGCTTCCTGGTCGCGTCGGCGCCAGGCCTGACTTCGACCAACAGGTCTCTCGTCGTCCTCCCGGCACCATACGCCATCACCTTCCAGCAGGACGCGCCTTCCATCACCAATGCGGGGGCCGTGTTCACTCCCCCGGTCGCCGTGAAAATCGCCGACCAGTATAATAACGTCCTCAGCAATCGGACGGTCACGTTGTCCCTCAACGGCGGGGGCCCCCTCAACGGCACAACGTCGGCGTCGACAGCCACGAATGGCGTTGCGTCGTTCAGCAACTTGAACATCACCGCGCCCGGCACCAACTACGCCCTCGTCGCCAACTACACCAATTCCTTGTCCGTCACCGGCCAGACCTTCACGGTAACCACGGGCCCGCCGTCGAAACTGGTCTACACGACTCTGCCGCCTTTGACCAACACGGCAGGTGTAGTGTTGTCGACCTTCGTTGTGCAGATCGAGGATTCAGCTAACAACAGTATCGCTACCAACGGCGTGCCGATTGCGGTCGGCTTGAACACCGGCAGCTTTGCCAGCGGTACGACCAATCAGACCTCAGACTTGGGTGGCAAGGCAACTTTCTTTGATTTGTATATCGACACCATCGGTACCTACACGCTCTCGGCGAGTTCGACGGGTTTGGCGCCGGTGGCCCAGTTGATCACGATCGTTCCGACCAACGCGAGCAACATTGCGTTCATCCAACAGCCTCCTGTTTCCGTCATCGCCGGCACGACGTTCTCTCCGTCCGTGACGGTGAAAGTCACCGACCAGTTTAACAATGCGATTGCCGGCTTGCCGGTCCTCCTCAGCCTCAATGGCGCCGCCACCCTGAACGGCACCACGTCGCAGGTGACGTCCGCGAGTGGTGTGGCGACGTTCAGCAACTTGAGTGTCAACCAGCACGGCACCGGCTATTACCTGACGGCCATCACCACCAACCCGGCGCTGTCAGCCACCAGTAGCAATTTCAACGTGAATGTGGGCGCGATTAATCACTACCTGGTCACCACCAACTCCTCGCCACTAGTGCGCGCAACACCATTCAGTGTTACGGTCACCGCCCAGGACGTCGTCAGCAATACAGTTCCCGACAATTCTACCGTCGTCACCATGAGCGGCAGCACGGCCAACGTACAATTTGACGCCAATGGCGACCTCATGTACGGCGACAATACGCAGACGCTGTCGAATGGGACGTTCAGCATCAATACCCGCGATTTCTTCCCTGAGAACATCACCATCACGGCCAAGGATGCAAGCAACAGGACCGGCTCGATCTCCCTGGTTGTCAACGCGGTCGGCGGTGATTTCCGCAGCGCCGCCAACGGCAACTGGAGCCTTACCAATACTTGGCAAACCTGGAATGGCACGTCCTGGGTCGGGGCCACCACCACGCCGGCCGGCGGCGCGGGCACCAACATCACTATTCAAAGCTTCCATACCGTGACGAACAATGTGGCCGTCGGCCTGACGGGCATGCTGATCACACAGGGAACTCTGAACTTCTCCAGCGGCGGCTCAGTCACGGCGTCGTCCGGCGGCATCGTGATGAACTCCGGGACCATCAATAGTTCCGCCACGACGTTGATCTTCAATTCGGGCGGAATCTACGCGCATGCTTATACGAACGCCTCGGGTACGGTCCCGACGTCCGCATGGAATTCCAACTCGACCTGCGCGATTGTTGGCTACACCACCTACAGCGGTACCGCCGCTGGGCTCGGTCAAAGTTTCAACAACTTCCTGTGGAACTGCCCGAATCAGAGCGCGGCCATTAGCGAGGCCGGAAGTCTCACGACGGTAAACGGGAACTTTACGATCGCCAACACCGGCTCCGGCTCGTTCCAGGGCTCGAGCAATGCCGTGTTCATCCTCACGGTCGCAGGCGACGTGAATATCCAGGGCGGCACGTTCGTTCCCAGTTTTGGCGGCAACACAAACCTGCTGAAGATTGGAGGCTCCTTCCTCCAAACGGGCGGCACGTTCTCCCAAGGCGCCGGCACCTTGACCCTCAACTTCACGGGCGCGAACAAGACATTTACGCTATCCGGCGGCACGTTCAATAACTTCAATGTGAACTTCGCAGTCACAAACGGTGCGTCCTTAACGTTGAATAATAGCCTGTCTGTCAGCAACGGCCAGAGCTTCACGGTGCTCAACAGCGGCACGCTGAATTGCGGCACCAACGTGGTCGGTGGCGCGGGTGCATTCGCGCTAAACTCGGGCGGCGGCCTGGGGATCGGCTCCCCGAGCGGCGGTATCACCTCGTCGGGTGCGACGGGGAACGTTCAAACCACCACCCGTACGTTCAACCCGGGTGGCGTCTACATCTACAATGGCTCCGCCTCCCAGGCCACGGGCAGCGGCTTGCCCGCGACCGCCAGCAGCTTGATCGTATCCAACACCGGAGGAATCGTCACGCTCGGCGCCAATGTGAGCATCACCAGTAACCTGACTGTTTCCGCCGGCGTGTTCGATTTGGGCGGCTTCAACGCGAACCGGGCGACCAGCGGCGGCACGCTGACGGTGGCAAGTGGCGCAGCCTTGAACATTGGCGGCGCGAATCCCTTCCCCACCAATTATGCAACCGTCGCTCTCGGCGCGAGCAGCACCGTACAGTACGAGGGGTCGAGTCAGAACGTGTCAGCGCTGCCCTACGGCAATCTCAACACCAGCGGAAGTGGCATCAAGACGCTCTTGGCAGGCCCGACGACCCTCGCCGGAGACCTGAACATTGGCGCCGGCACCACCTTCGACGCGGTCACGAATAGCTTCAGCATCGCCGGAAACTTGACCAACAACGGCTCGGCCTTCTCGTTCAGAGGCCCGCAGACTGTTACGTTCAATGGCTCCATCGCCCAGAATGTCGCCGGCACATCTCCGATAGCCTTTAACACCGTCACGATTAACAGTGGCTCAGTGCTAAATCTGGCCAATAACGATACCGCCCTCGCGTTGATCATCACGAATGTGAGCCAGGGCTCCGGCTCGTGGGGCGCGTCGGGCTCTGGCGCAACCACCATTGACGACACTGATTTCCAGGGAACCGCGACGTTGACCGTCACGCCGCCGACGTTCGGCTTCACCTTCCTTCAGGATGCTCCCGCCGTAACCAATGCCGGCGCCGTGTTCTCACCGGCGGTCGTGGTTCAGTTGACCAGTTCAGCCACCAACTTGATCGCCAGCCAAACGGTAACGCTCACGCTCAATGGCGGCGGAGTTCTGGGCGGGACGGCATCGCAACTGACAGACACCAACGGTCTGGCAACGTTCTCCAACTTGAGCGTCAATGCGGCCGGGACCAATTATTCCCTGACTGCGACCATCACCGGTCTTTCCTTGTCCGTGACCGGCAACACCTTCGTGGTGACCACGGCCCCAGCCACCAAACTGGTCTACACCAGTGTCCCGTCTATCACCAATTCGGCCGGCGGAACGTTGACCTCCTTCACCGTGCAGATCGAGGATCAGTTCAACAACAATGTCCCGGGCAGCGGAGTCCCCATCACGATGAGCCTCGCCAGCGGCACCTTTGCCAGCGGCACTCCCGTAATGAACTCGGACGTGAATGGCACAGCCACCTTCAGCGACTTGGTCATTACCAACGCCGGCAATAATACCCTGACGGCTTCAGCGGCGGGTCTGACTTCTGCCAACACTGCGCTGGTCGTTCTCCCGGCGACGTACGCCATTACCTTCCAGCAGGATGCGCCTTCCCCTGCCACCGCTGGCGTGACGTTCTCGCCCCCGGTTGCCGTGAAGATCGCCGACCAGTACAATAACGTGCTCAGCAACAAGTCCGTCACCCTGTCCCTTCTGGGTGGCGCCACCCTCAACGGGACTCTGTCACGCACCACTACCAATACTGGTGTGGCGACGTTCACCAACTTGACCATCAGTGTCGCCGGGACCAACAACTCCCTCGTCGCGACCATTACCAGTCCGTCATTGTCTGTGACCGGCAATACCTTCACGGTCACCACCGCCCCCGCTTCCAAACTCATCTACACCGTCCTGCCACCCGCGTCGACCGTTGCGGGCGCGACGCTGACTCCGTTCACCGTGCAAATTGCCGATCAGTTCAACAACAGCATCGCCACCAATGGCGTGCCGATCTCGATGACTTTGAGCAACGGCGCGTTTGCCAGCGGAACCACCTCGAGCAATTCCGACGTGAATGGCTCCGCGTCCTTCAGCGATCTGGTCATTACCAACGCGGGCATTAACCGACTGATTGCGTCGGCCTCCGGCCTGACTTCGAGCAACCGGATCATCACCGTCACCCCGGACGTGGCCAACGCGACCATCACCTTCCTGCAGGGACCGGCCGCAAATATCTCGGCCGGAGTGGTGTTCACAAATACGGTTCAGCTTGTTGACGAATTCAACAACGGACTCAGTAATACCACCGTGACGCTGACCCCGAATGGCTTTGCCGTGCTCAATGGAACTCTGTCGCACGCGACTGCCGGGAACGGTGTGGCCACGTTTAACAACCTGAGCGTCACTACGCCCGGCTCCAACTACTTTATCACCGCCACCAGCGGTTCCTTGTCGACCAATAGCAGCACCTTCAATGTGACCGCGGGCGCGATCGCTCGCTACGTGGTGACCGCCTCATCGCCGCAAACGCGCGGCGTGCCCTTCCCCGTCACGGTCACGGCCCAGGACGCGGTCAGCAACACGGTGCCGGATAGCACAACCGTCGTCACCATGCGCGGCAGCACGCTCACCGTTGTGTTCGATGGCACCGGTGACAGCTCGTTCACCAACAATACGCAAGTCCTCTCCAACGGGACCTTCACCATCAATTCCGAAGACGGTGTCGCCGAGACCAACACCATTACCGCGTCCGACGCGACCGGGAAGACCGGCACCAGCTCCGCGATTGTTGTTAATGCCGCCGGCGGCGATTACCGTAGCGCCCAGACCGGGCCGTGGAGCAACACGAACACATGGCAAACGTGGAACGGTTCCAGTTGGGTTACAGCCAGTGTCCCGCCCGCAGGCGGCGCCGGCACCAACATCACCATCCAGAGCACGCACCGCGTAACGAATAATGTGGCCGTTGCCCTCTCGGGCACGTTGATTACCCAGGGATCACTTACCTTCTCCGCCGGCGGGTCGATGACCGTCGGAGCCGGCAGCCTTGTGATGAACTCCGGGGTTCTCACCAACACCACCGCCAGCACCCTGGTCTTCAACTCGGGCGCAATCTACCTGCACAACTTTGCCACGACTGCCGGTTTCGTTCCGATCGCGGCGTGGGACCCCAATTCCACCTGTGAGATGATCGGCTACACCACGTTGGATAACAGCGGCGGCACTCCGGTGATCGGCGGCCTCAACCAAGCATTCGGGAACTTCACGTGGAACTGCCTCACTCAGTCAGGCACAGTCACCGCCCAGGGTAGTCTGAGCACGGTCAATGGCAACTTCACCCTGCTAAGTAGCGGAACGGGCTTCCTCAGGCTCGGAAACAACGGGACTGGCGACCTGGCCATCGCCCAGAGCTATCTGCAAACCGGCGGAAAGATCCAGCTTACTGCCGGCTTGAATCGCCTCATGACGGTCGGCGGCGACTTCTCCCTCGGCGGCGGCTCCTTCGACCTGACTGCCGGAGCCGGCCATGGTCTGTTGAATGTCGCCGGCAACTTCACCCATACCAGCGGCACGCTTACGGAAAGCGGCACAACAACTCCGTTCGCTCTCGTCGTCTTCAATGGCACCGGTATACAGAACTACACCTCGGGCGGGACCGTCTCGGGTGCGGTCAACTTCAACGTCAGCAACAACGCCACTCTGTTCATGGGCACGAACCTCTTGGGCAGCGGCAGCACCGGCACCTTCACCCTGTCCGCCGGCGCGACCTTGGGCATTGGCGACCCGTTGGGCATCACGACTTCGGGAGCAAGCGGCAATATCCGTGTGTCCGGTACCCGCACTTACAACACTACCGCCAATTACATCTACAACGGCCCGGCCTCGCAGGTCACGAGCAACGGCTTGCCCGCGACCGTCAACAGCGTGACCGTTAGCAACACGGGAGGAATCGTCACCCTTGGCTCCAATGTGAGCGTCACCAGCAACCTGACTGTTTCCGCCGGGACGTTTGATTTGGGCAATTTCACCGCAGACCGCGCCTCCAACGGCGGCACGATCACGGTCGCCAACGGCGCGGCGCTGAACATCGGCGGCGCAAATCTATTCCCCGCGAATTACGCCAGCCTCAACCTCGGGACAAACAGCACGGTGGAGTACGAGGGATCTGCCCAGGACGTGGCCGCCTTGGCCTACGGCAATCTCAATACCAGCGGAAGCGGCACCAAGACGCTCTTGGCAGGCTCAACGGCCCTCGCCGGCGACCTGAGTATTGGCGCCGGTACCACCTTCGACGCCGGCACGAATGACTTCAGCATCGCTGGCGACTGGAGCAACAACGGTAACGGCTTCACGGCTACCAATTCGCAGACCGTCACCTTCAACGGCTCCAGCCCGCAGACCATCGACGGCTCGTTTGCGACAACCTTCAACAATGTCGCGATCAACAGCGGCTCCGTGCTGGACCTCGCAATCAATGGGTCCACCGCCCAACTCCTGACGATCGCGGGCGTCAACCAGCCGGTAGGCACCTGGGGCGCAACCGGCTCCGGCGCCGCTAACATTGACGATGTCGACTTCCAGGGAACCGGCACATTGAATGTCCTTTCCGCGCTCACGGGCCCATCGACCACCACCGTCGCCACGTCAGGCAGTCCTTCGACGTACGGCCAGTCGGTGACCTTTACCGCGAGCGTCACCGGAACAGGCCCCACACCCTCGGGGACCGTGACCTTCATGGCGGGAGCCGATACCTTGGGCACCCAGGTGGTAAGCGGTTCGCCTACGGCCACCGCCGCGTTCGTTACCAGTGGGTTGCTCCCCGGGTCCTACACCATCACTGCCGTGTATGGTGGCGACGCGAACTTCCTCGCCAGTTCCAACAGCGTGGCGCAGCAGGTGAACCCCGGACCCATAACCGTCATGGCCAACAGCACGACCAAGACCTATGGCCAGACGGTTACGTTCGCCGGAACGGAATTCTCAACCAGCGGCACCCTCGTCGGTGGCGACTCGGTCACCAGCGTGACGTTGACCAGTGACGGCGCACCGGCGGGCGCGGCGGCGGGCATTCACATCATCATCCCCAGCGCCGCCGTCGGCACCGGATTGACCAATTACATCATCTCCTACCAGAACGGAACATTGACGGTGAATCAGGCGCCGGTCACCGGCAGTATCACCGCCAGTAACAAAGTCTATGACGGCACAACTGCCGCGACCATTGCCAGCTACGGCCTCAGCGCCGTGGTCGGCACCGATGATGTCACGCTCACCGGTGGCACCGCCAACTTCAGCGACGGAACTGTCGGCAACGGGAAGACCGTCACGGCCACCGGGCTTACCTTGGCAGGCTTCACCGCCGGGAATTACTTCCTGACCTCCAGCAACGCCAGCACTACCGCCGATATCACACCGGCAGCCCTGACGATCATTGCCGACAACAAGACCAAGACGGCAGGCTTGCCCAACCCAACCCTGACGGCTACGTATGTCGGCTTTGTCAATGGGGAGAACACGAATGCGCTGACAACACCGCCGACCCTGAGCACCACGGCCATCGACAGCAGTCCTGCGGGCACATACTCCATCACCGCCAGCGACGCCGTGGCGACGAATTACACGATCAGCTACACCGACGGCACGCTCACCGTGGCGGAAGTGCCACAAATCTCCAACGCCCATGTCAGCGGGAATCAGTTTATCTTCAGCTTCCCGACACTCTCGAACGAGGAATATCAGGTCGAATTCAAAGACAACCTGAGCGCGCCAACCTGGACAAATTCAGACGGTCTCATTGACGGCACGGGCAGCTCCATCACGGTCACCAATGCGATCACTGGTGCGATGCGGTTCTACAGGGTCGAAGTCTCCCCCGGGAACTGATCCCTCGTAACAGCCATCCGTCCCTCTTCATTGGAGGGACGGAAGATCGCACGCCCATCGTGTTTTCAAGCGACGGCGAAAGCATTCGCCACCCACTGACAACAGGGGGGAAGGCTTGCATTCTGGCTCGGGGTTGCTACCCTGTCGCGTCAAATTTATGAGCGCCGGGCTACGTCGATTCTTTCCACAAACGCGGGGCGGGTGGGCCATGTTATGCGTGGTCGTCGGATACGTGGCGCTGTTCGTCTGGCTGGCGATCCGGCGCTACGAGGCCTGCCTGACTCAGTCTGGTGACACCACGGTCCTCGAGTGCGCGTTTTACAATACGCTTAAAGGGAATCTCTTCTGGAGTTTCAGCTCCGCCGGTTCCTACTTTGAATCTCACCCCGAGCCGTTGCTGTTCTTGTACATCCCGTTGTACGCCCTCGCGCCGAGCCCGGAAATGTCCATCTTCCTGCAAACAGTTTGCATCGCCGCGTCCTCAGTCCCGGTGTTCTTGCTGAGCCGCAAACTTCTCCGCAATGATGCCGCCGCCATTTGCATGGCGGTGGCCCTGCTGTTTTTCCCATCGATTGTCGCCCTGAGTGTTGGCCAGGTGCACACGATAAGCTTCGGTCTGCCGTTCCTCCTGTTCGCGTTCTACTTCTTTCACGAGGAACGCTTTTGGCCCTACCTCATCACCCTGGCCTTGGTGAGCCTCGCCAAGGAATCCTTCCCGCTGACGGCGGCGATGTTTGCACCATATGCGCTGTGGAAACGCCGCCGATGGCCCTGGGTCGCGACCTCGTTCGTCGTGCCCATTGGTTTGTTGCTGGTTGACATGATGATTGTCCGCCCGCATTTCGTCCAAGCCAACCACGAGTACCTCGCACTCCAATACTTCCCCGGCATGGGCAATTCACTCGGCGAATTCGCCAAGACAATCCTTACCCGACCTGACATCGTGGCCCAACGGTTGTTCACCGCCCGTAATGGGTTTTATCTGGCGCTACTGTTGGGGGGCGTCGCGTACGTCCTGCCGTTCCTGTCGAAGGAAGCCATCTTCCTTGTGCCGGAACTGTTTATCAATCTCCTGTCCAGTAACGACGGCATGAAGACGGTCATCTACCTCTATAACTGCGAGGTCGGTGCCTTTCTCGTCATTGCCAGCCTGTTCACGATTGTTAAACTGGAACGTCGCCTCCGCACGGCGCTCGGCGACGGCCAGTATGGCGCGGTGCTGGCCGTCTGCATGGCGATCTTGTGCCTTTCCAACTGGTGGCAATGGTTCAATCCGAGTGAGTACCGATATAACTCCCTTTACGAAACCCGCCAGCGGGCGTTCAAGCTAATCCCCCCGGATGACTCATTGGTCGCCGGACCGGGTCAGGTGTTGGCGCACCTGGCACACCGCAAATTACTTGCCGACCCAAAGATGATCGCGATGTTTCCCGATCAGATGTTCAACTACAACTGGGTGTTCTTCGATATGAACTACCAACAGCCAATCCTCGGTGAGTATGTGCCGCGGGAACAATTGATGGCGTACGGCGCGAACAAGGACTACCAGGTCATCTTCGCAGAGAATAACATTTTTGTGATCCGCCGCAAGGTGCCGATCCCGGTCAGTCAAGTCACCCCCATCCGATACATCAGCGATGAGCCGTTGTTGCAGAGAATGCGCGCGCAATAGCGAGGCTCGGTCCCGCCGGAGAGACGTTTACACTGCCGCATCCTGAAACTGAGAACGGGCCACGGCGAGCAACTCCTCCCGCCCGAGGGGGACGTTGCCAACTTTGCTGCACTCAACGGCGGCACCACAGTTGCCGAGGTAGGTCGCCTGCATGATGCTGCAGCCCGCCGCCAGCGCGCACGCGGTCGTGGCGAGCATTGCGTCGCCAGCTCCCATCGGGTCAACAGTATACCGCGCGAAGCTTGGCAGGTATTCGGTCCACATCATCTTCTTGAGTTCATGCTGCGGCATGGACAGGGCTTCTTCGTCAAGCGGTTTGTCCTTGATTTCAAAAATCATGACACCGCGGTCGGCCAATGTGATCAGCAGCGACCTGTTTCCTGTCACGGTGAGCAAGTGTGCGCCCAAGTCCGCAATTCCGCTCTCCCGATCGCACAAGGCGATCCGCGCTTCGCGCTCCGAGGGCGTTGTCATGGTGATGCCCTTCATGCGCGCCACGTTGCCCATTTGAGAACTGCATTGCACGTCCCCGATGACCGGCACGTTGCGTCTCCGGCCGAGTTTGCAGAGCGCCTCGAGCACACCCGCCGTAATCACGCCGTAACTGAAATCGCTGATCACAATCGCATCAGCATCGGTGCCAGCCGCTTCGATGCGCTCTCGCAGCTGGGCCGCAACTTCTGGATCCAAATTGTGATCACGGAACTGGTTGATGTTCAACAGCTTCTTGCCCTCGGATAGGTACCGGGTCTTCAGGGTCGTCGGCCGCGTCGTGTCTACGACAACTTCCGCGGCGAGGTGCCGGCGTTCCAGCTGCTTTTGTACGTATTCTCCCTCAGGATCCTTGCCGACGATCGTGCAGAAATGCGCGGTCGCCCCCAAACTTTGCACGTGCTCCGCCACAATGCCGGCCCCCCCCACAAACATGTCCGAAGCGTGCGGCCGGACGACCAGCACAGGGGCCTCCGCACTCATGCCAAGGCTGTCACAGTAGATGTAGCGATCTACAATCGTGTCGCCGACGACCAGAATCTTCTTGCCGCGGATTCCTTCAAGCGTCTTGCTGATGGTTTCCTCGGTGATCTTATGTCGCTTGCAAAACGCCTGTATGGGTTCCATACCGGGTTCGAGACGGTCTTTAAAATCTTCGATGATCTTGGTGGAGGAATAGACCACGTCGCCCGAACTGAATCGCATCTGGCCGCCGTACGACTCCACCAGTTGTCGCTCGCGACCGAACCGGCCGTCAAAGACATCCTGAAATTCCTTGCCCTTGATGTAGATGTTGGGCCGGATAAGGTCTAGAATCGGTCCCGCCCACTCACCATCGTCGATGGTCACGTAGTCGACCATCTCCAAGGCCGCCAGGTTTTCGGCGCGCAACCCCTCCGGCACATAGGGCCGCAAGAATCCCTTGTTGACGACCTTGTCGGCGCTCACGGATACGATGAGTACGTCACCTTGCCCCTTGGCCCATCCCAGATGGCGCAGATGGCCGGGATGTAGAATGTCAAAGCACCCGTGGCATTGAACGACCACTTTCCCTTCCGCTTGGGCATGCTGGACGATTTCCCGAAGTTGATCAACGGTGACGATTTTCTTGTGGTAATTCATGGCTCCTGTTTGATAGCAGCCGAAGCCGGAGGCTTCGATGTGAAGTTGGGAATCGCACCCTGCCGACGCACTTCCCGCACGAGGCCGTAGACGGCACGGAAGGAATTGAGCAGGTTCTTCGGGCGCAAGGCGGTGGATTTCCCGTGGACACGAGGCACATCGTAAACCGCCACCTCAACATAGGTGCAACCGGCTTTCAATAGCTTCACCACCGCTTCCGCCTGGTAGACGAACCCATTCGTTACGATAGTAATCGCTTTGAGATTCTCGCGACGGAACACGACACAATGATTGTAATACCGTACCCGCTGGCCAAAGAGCGCGTTAATCAGTGTGGTGAATCCCCACGAGCAGAACCGCCGCCCCAACGAGCGTACTTCCGAGTTGGTCAAATACGGAAGCACCAAGTCCGCTTTGCCAACCTCATGCAGTGTCTTTTCGAGACATTCCGCTGGAGAAACATCATCGGCACACACACGGACAACGTAATCCTTTTGTGCCACGGCCGCCCCTCTCTTAAAAGCCCCGCCGTAGCCCGAATTGCGTTCGTTATGGACCACCCTCACAGTTCTGTGACGCACGGCCAATTCGTCCATGATCGCGCCTGTGCGGTCGATGCTGCCATCATTGACCAGAATGATCTCAAAATCGCGACAGGACTGCCGGCCGGCTTCAAGGATATGCTTGACCGTCGCCTCAATATTCTTCTCCTCGTTCAACGCTGGGACAACAAACGAAACCGCAGGCTTGGAATTCCGGTCACTCATCAGCCACCCAATTCCTTGTCCGCCGCATGTTGCTTTTCCTGGCGTATCGCCTCGTCACGTTGAACGTTCCGCAAAAACTCCTGCATCACCTGTCGCATGGAATCGAACCTGAAACCCGTCGCTTTGGTAAACTTTGCTCCATCCAGATAGGATTTTAAAGCCCGGTTATCAACAAAATTGAACTCGCTTAATGGTTTGCAAATGACATTCGGCATCTTGCCGGCCGCGTAGCAGAATTGACGCGCAAGTTCGTCCCGATAAAAATACTCGGAGTTGGCAACGTGAAAGAGCCCGGTCAAACCCTCCCGACACCCCAGCACAATGGCCCGCGCTACGTCTTTAATGGACGTCACGGAAAACAGCTGTCCCTGAATGCAGATGATGGGCCTGTCCTGCGCCAGCCGCTCATACCACTCCGACAAAAGATTCTGCGGGTGAGGCGCGTCGCTGACGGTCTTGTCCAGCCGGACTACGAAGGTCTCGGGAGCTTTGTTCCGCAGATAGACTTCGACTTCCGCCTTGAACCGCCCATATTCATTGACCGGCGAGAGTGGCGCATCCTCGGTGTAATAGCCTGCTGTGCCGTCGAAAACAAATCCCGTGGAAATGAATACGGGCTTGGCGCGCAACGCATAGGCTTCGTTGACCAATTGGATCGTCCGCTCCACATTCACCCGATAACACAGTTCCCGGTCTTGCAGGCACCGGTCCATATCGCTCACGGCGGCACAGATAATGACAAATACCTGCCCTTCCCTCTCAAAAAACGAGTGATCCACACAGTCCGTAAGCTTTTGCCGCAGAATATCAAAAGCAACGAGTTCCGGCTTTCTCGCATGCGCCTGCGTTCCCACCACCTCCAAGCCAAGCGATTTCACATGCCGCCACACATGTTGCCCGACAAACCCGGACGCGCCGACAACCAAAAACCGGGATCGGTCCTGCCGGAGTGAGCTGCGCGCACTCGCCTCATTCTCAGCAAGACAGCTACCCTCACCGGTCGAAGTTCGCGTTGGAATGTCAGGCCTGGCTTGCATTGCGAGACAACTTGTTCATGAATGCTTTGACTGCAACCACGTCACTCTCTTCGGGCGACCACGGAGCAAAGACCGTATCAGCGCGATTGAACGGGCCGTTCGTCGTCTCATGAAACACCAGGAAGTCAGAAGTGACAATCTGAGTATGAAACCGTGGGTCGTCGTTCCGAAAATAAAACGGGCTGCCCGAGTCGAAATCGCCGATGCGAATGATCTCTTCCACCTTGCCAGCTTCATCAAAGAAGATCACTGTGGCCGTGCCCTCGATTACATGGAACGACTCCGGCTTGTGTAAGTGTTTATGTGGGCGGACGTACGCGCCCCGGGCGAGCACGATGAGCATCTCATGGAGCTTGTCCTGAACGTCCTTGTGCGCACAGATTCGGGCACGCTGTCGGGGATTGCGCGCCGCCTGCGCCTTCAGCGTTTCCAATTGCGGACCATCGACTTGAACAATCTGATCTTCGGCGACAAACACTTCATCGTTGATTCGTTTCATTCGTGTCATGGATTAGGCACCTCGGAACGTGGCGGCTTGATAACACCACCGACTGCTACATGGCCCCTGTTTGAGCTTCGAGTTCGACAGGCTTGTTCGGTCCCGCGACAAAGTTCAGTAGCACGTTCGGCTTCACGGGAAATATGGACGCAAATGTTCCTCCGTGCCTGACAAAGTTCTGGTGCTTCTGCACGACTTTCCTTTCGCTCTCGAAACCCAGGCTCGTGAGGCACAGCCTGACGTTCTCGCGGGGCAACGCCTCGGAGTTGACGATCGGCAATCGCGATCCCGGCATGCGCAAGCCACACTTGCGTGGGTGGTCATCGACGACAAAATCAATAAAGTCCCCCAAACCGAACAGGTTAATAAACATCGCCGCGTGATGACCTGCGCCGAACACGGCAATCTTCCCGTGCTGATGCCAGTCGCCGAGCAGTCGCCTCAGCTCCGCGCGTCGTTTGGGAAAGCCCCCGGCAAAGCCATGCACGCGATCCGTTTCCGCCTGCATCTCCCCTTCCGAAAGATCAACAACTTCCGTCGTCGCCCGCGGGCTGACGATGGCCACGAGGCTGTTCTCATACGGTGCGGCAAAACGCAGAAACCGTACGATCGAAAAACCTCCGCGCTTCAGGCACATCAGCAGGGTCGGCTCCCCAAAATAAAGACTATGATCTTCCCAGAGAACCGTATAGTCGAGGAGATCAAACGCCCGCGCACAGTCCGGCACCTCAAAGGCGACATAGCCATCCGGCTTCACCAGTTGTCCTAATGCCTCCATGAACGCGCGCGGATTATAGGTGTGCTCGAGAACGTGCCGAACAATGACCACATCCGGCACCCCATGCTTTTGCCGGAGATTCTTCACAATCTCCGGTCTGAGGCGACTCTGGATGGTTTCCATTCCGGTCCGATTATCACTGGCTCCCAAATCGCTGATAGGGTCGATGCGCCATGTGTGCGCATATCCCAATTGCCGAAAACGGGCCAGTGTCGAGTCCTCCTTGTAGCTGGTTCCGGCGATGTTCGCGGCTGGTGTGATTCCCGGCAGAGCACGAAGCGCTGCCACCATTTCGTCCAAGTGGCCCTCCGGTTCGTTGTAGGCAATCCAATCGAAACGCGGCACCAGCTTCTCCGCCGGTATCGCTTTCGTCAACTGCACCAAACCGCACGCGTCGCACTGTCCCAAAGCGATGCGATTCGTTCCCTCCGGGTCGCGGCCGTCAAAATAGTGGTGGCACACTGGTTGATCCCCAAAATCAACCAGTTCGCTGCATCGCGGCTGGCCGCACAGGAAGCACGCCGTCATTTCTTGAGCCCCTGTTCCGCACCAATGATCTGAATCTCCGGGAAACAAAGGATGAATTTCCCCCCCTGTTTCAGGAACGCCTGGTTGTTCTCAATGATCTTCGACGCGTGAATCCAGGCCAGAATGAATGCGTAGTCAGGCTTTCGTTCGTACAGGGCCTTGGAAGGCAGAATGGGAATGTGATCGCCGGGGCTGTATTTACTCTGCTTGTCGGGGCTGTCGTCCACGATAAAACTGATCACCTTCCCCAACTTCATCTGGGAAATCAACGTCGTCCCACTGCGCGCCGCGCCATAGCCCCAAATCGCTTTTCCCTGGCGCTGCAAGTCGGTCACCATGTCTCCCAGTCCTCGCTTCACATCCTGCAACCGGGTCGCAAATTTCTTCAGTGTAGCCGGGCGATCGAGTCCGCGCGCTTCTTCCAAATCCAACAGTTCCTTCACCGACGGAGAGACGGGATGCGGACCGCCGACCAACTGCGCCGTGCCCACCACGGAGCCCCCCTGAATCATTACCCGTTGCACATCGATCAACTCCATCCCGTGGCGCCGTAAAAACGCGACCATCGGCTTGATGGAATGGTAACTGAGATGCTCGTGAAAGATCGTGCCCAACAGCATCCGGTCGAGCACATCGAGGAGATACGAAATCTCGAAAACAAACACGCCGTCCGGGCTCATCAGCCCCCGAATACTGTCCGTCATGCCCGCCAAATCATCCGCGTGGGCATAGACGTTGAACGCACACACCACTGCCGACGACCCGTGTTCTTTCCGAATCTTCTGCGCCAGATCCGGCGTCAGGAAATCCACGATTGTGGGAATGCCGGCGTTAATCGCTCGCTGGGCAATCTCCGCGGCGGGGTCAACGCCGAGGACGCGCATCCCCCGCTTTTGAAAACACCGGAGCAAGGAGCCATCATTGCTCCCAATATCCACTACGAGACTCTTCGGGGCCACGTGGTACCGCGAGCAGGTCGCTTCTGCGGTCTCTTCAAAATTCTGAACCAGCGCCTTCGTATTCCCGCTGCTGTACGTAAAGTCGCTAAACAAAAACTTCGGGTCTACTACGTCCAGCAGTTGTACGTGACCGCATCCCAAACACATGTGCAAATCGAGCGGGTAGGACTCCTGCTCCTCATGCAGGTTCTCACGAGTCACGTATTTTTCCGCCACCGGCGTCGGCAATAACGGAACCACCAACTCCAGTTTGTCGCCGTCACATAGCCGACAAGTCTTCCTCCGCGACACCGATATCTTCATTGCCTGGCCCATGTGCTTGCCCCGAAAGCGATATCAATTCGAAGTTATCTAACAGCCTTCCAGTATACGAGTTGTGGGGTCGATATGCAATATCCAACATCCATTGCGCTGTCGTAACTGCCACGCTATGAGTGTCTTCCGAAAGGACCGAAAGCCAACCCGCTGTCGGAGCTAAAAATCCGCGGACTCATCGCCCCCCCACGTTCAAGACATGACGATGACGCAGCGCCCGACTTCGCCCGCGCGAACCTCGTCGAGCGCAAGGTTGATATCGCTCAGTGTGTGACGATGCGTGATCAGACTATCCAGTTTCAGCTTCCCTGTGCGGTACACTTTCAGATAACGCGGAATATCGGTGGTGGGGTGGGATTGCCCCCCCTCGCAGCCGGTCAACACCTTGCCGAAGTGCAGCGGCAACGAATGAATCGTGATGTCCTCGTCGTGGCGCGGCACGCCGACCAAGATCGCGCGCCCCTGTGGCGCGGTCAGTTCGTAGGCCGTCTCAATCAGGCTGACATTCCCGGTGTTCTCAACAGCCACATCCACGCCTTGTGGTCCAACAATCTTGCGAATCTCCGCGCGGAGATCAACGCTCTTGCCGTTGAGCAAATGGGTCGCGCCAAACTGCCGGGCAAACTCCAGTTTGCGGTCGTAAATGTCCACCGCAATGATCGGGTCGGCGGCCACAATCGCCGCGCCCTGCACGATGTTCAGCCCCACACCGCCACACCCGAAGACCGCCACTGATTGGCCGATCTTGACCTTGGCGTCGTTGTTGATAAGGCCGAGTGCCGTGGTCACAGCGCAGCCCATCAGCGCCGCGATGTCGAAACCGATGTCCTTCGGAATCGGTGTAACCCGATTCTCGGAAACGACCGCATACTCATTGAACGTCGTCACCCAGCCTGCGTGGACCGTCCGGCTGCCCCATTGGTACTTGGCGGGTTGCGCCTGAATGCCGACCCCCTTGCGCCAATGCAGACAGACCCGGTCGCCCGCTTTGACATGTGTCACGCCCGGCCCGATTTCCTCGACCACCCCGCCGCCTTCGTGGCCCAGCAGGTGCGGGAGAAACTTGTCCGGACCCTTGACGGCGGCAATCTCACCGAGTTGCGCGCCGCAGATCCCGCTGACCGCGATGCGCACCAGCACCTGACCGCATTCCAGACGCGGCACCTCGATCTCGTCCACGACGAGCGGCGCATTCGACTGCTCCAGGATGGCGGCGCGCGCTTTCATTCGAAGTAGATGAACTCGTAGTCGCCGGTGTAGCCGAAGTGGTTGTACAGCCAAATCCATTCGGCCTTATCGAAGAGCGATTCGGCGGTCAGCGCCCAGCATTCGAGGTTGAACATCTCCAATTCGCTCCGATAACTCTCCAGCATCACGTATTTCTGCTTGCCGACGCGCTCGATTTCGCCGAGCGCGGTCTGCAACTCGAAGACGCGCAGGTTGTGGAGACAGCCGAGGGAAATCACCAGGTCGAATTCCTTGTCCTTGAATGGATACGCCTCCTGCGCCTTGTGTATAAAGAGTTTACCCTTGAAATCCGGGTGCCGATTCGCCAGGCCGTGCTTCGAAATATCGAAGCCCGTCAACTGCAATTCAGGCATCAGCAATTGCATCTCGTACAACAGAAATGCCTTCCCGCAGCCCACATCCAGAACCTTGGACCCGGCTTCAGCCCATACCTCGCAATCATCGCCTCGGCCACGGGCTTCCATCGACCCGCCAGATATTTGTACCCGCCATAACCGTAACGGCGGTCACCGTCCCAGTAATCCGCTTCGTATTCCTTCGCCTTCAGCATGCAATGGACTTTGTCATCCACCATGCGCGCCAAATAATCGCGTTTCGTGGCTTTGTGCAGCGGCGTGACGATGTTCAGAAGTTGGCCCATAGTGCGCGGTAGTGTCCCAAGTTGAACCGAAAGAGTCAATGTTTACCCCGCCCTGGGAATCTCCGAATCTCTAAACTGTGGGAGCGGGCTCCCGTCCGTGGTATTTGGATTTCGCGACCCAGAAACCGTTACATTCGAACAAATCTCGAAATCCCTGGTCAAAGCACATATGCATACAAAATGCTTGTTCAGACGCTTCGGTTGGTTCTACGTCCCAGTAACAGTTCTTGGTGCTGTCGTGTGCCTGCTCGCAATCCTCTTCTGCCTTACGGTTTTTCGGGCAGTTGACGGTCATTCACATTCGGCAAGCGATACTCTTTATGGAGTATTCCCATTCTTCGTTTGCACTTTTCTACTGCTCGATTGGCTTGGCGGCAGAACCAGCGCCCCTTCGGCCTGACCCAACGCCGATTGCGCCTTCATGTGCGCAGCCACTTCTCGGGTGGAGGAAATGAGTCGAGACCACAACGAGGGCGGCCGCGAGGCGGAACATGCGATGGAAGAAACAGCGGCGCAGTTTCTGTTCCATAATACACCCGTCGCCACCAGGCCGAAGTATTCATGAACCACCCTACCAGCCGCCCCTCCCGTTAGTCCGCTCACTGCACGCCGCGAGTGGAGGCTTAGGACACACCCGCAACGTGAAGCTCTTCGACCGTTCGGGCCAGTTTCGCGGCAGTTAGTCCGTAGCGTTCCATCAGGCTCGCTTGCGAACCGTACTGATCCGGGAAGACATCCGGCAGGCCGATGCGTTTAAAGCGTTTGGCCGCCGGGAAGTTCGCCTCGGCGATCAACTCCGCCACCGCGCTGCCCAGACCGCCCGGCAACGTGTGTTCTTCGATGGTCACGACCACCGGCACCTTGGCTGCCTGTGCCAGGATCGCGTCGGCATCGATCGGTTTCACCGTCGGCACGTGGAGCACCGCCGCGTGAATGCCTTGCTGCGCCAATGCCGTCGCGGCCTCCAGCGACGTCTTCAAGGTGATGCCCGTGGTCACAATCAATGCGTCCTTGCCTTCCCGTATCGTGTACGCCTTGCCGATGACAAACTGCTGGTCATCAGGTGTGACAATCGGATCGCCTCCCTTCCCCAGCCGAATGTAAATCGGGCCGGGATGATTCACCGTCTGCGGCATCAGCCGACGCATCTCGTTGGCGTCCGCCGGTGCGACAATCGTCATATTGGGCACCGCCCGAAAAATCGCCATGTCTTCGATGGCGAGGTGCGTCGGCCCCAGCGGCGCATACACCATCCCGCCCCCACTCCCAATGAGACGCACGGGCACGTGGTGCAAACACAAATCAATCACGACCTGCTCGAAACAGCGACGCGTGATGAACGTGGCGATGGTGTTGAAATAGACCACCTTGCCCTCCATGGCCAAACCCGCCGCGACGCCAATGATGTTCTGCTCGCTCACGCCTTCCATGTAGTACCGGTCCGGCATCTCCGCCTTGAACTGCTTCAGCGTGCCGATGCCCAAGTCCGAGCCGACAAACACAACCCGCGGATCCTGCTTCGCCAGTTCGTACACCATGTTCAGGCAGGTCTGGCGCATTAGCGGGCCTCCAGTTCGGCGTACAACAACTTAATCTCGTCGTCCGAGACCTTGGTCTTGTGATGCCAGGAAAGATTGCCCTCGCAGAAGCTGATCCCCTTGCCCTTGATCGTGTGGCAAATGATCGCCGTGGGCTTTCTCGGGTCGAGCGGCGCTTGCGCCAGCGCCGCGCGCAACTCGTCAACACTGTGACCGTTGACCTCCGTGACCGCGAATCCGAAGCTCCGCCACTTATCGGCAAATGGTTCCAAGTCCAGCACTTCCGCAGTCGTACCATAGGATTGCTGCTTGTTGCAGTCTACCAGCACGGTCAGGCTGCTCAACTTGTGTTTGGCCGCGCACATCGCCGCTTCCCACAACGAACCTTCCTGGGACTCGCCGTCGCTGACAATCACAAACACCCGGTGTCCCGACTTTTCGATGCGTCCGTTCAATGCCATGCCGATGCCGATGGATAATCCGTGCCCCAGACTGCCGGTCGAGGCCTCCACCCCCGGCACCTTGTGCCGCTCGGGATGCCCCCCAAGATGCCGTCGGGTTTGCAGAACCTCTTCAACTCCGCCACCGGAAAGAATCCCTTGTCCACAAGCACGGCGTACAGCGCCAGGCAGCCGTGTCCCTTGCTCAGGATGCACCGGTCGCGTTGCGGCCAACGCGGGTTCTTCGGGTCGTAGTGCAGGACGTCGTCATAAAGCACGCGCAGGATTTCCACGAGGGAAAAGGCCGAGCCGATATGACCCCGCCGTCCGCCCTCGATGCCCTGCACAATCAGCTTGCGCAAATCCAGCGAGCGTTGATCCAGCCTAGTCTCGATAGGGGAAATCTTCATGTTCACGTTCGATTCGCGCCAACATCCGCCGCGCCTTCTCCAGTTGTCGGGCCTGCGTGGCCGCGCGATCGAGGTTGCCACCGCTGGCAAAGCCCCGCCGCTGCATGTCTTCAGGCACAAATTCGTTCAGCATGATCAAGCACCACTTCAGTCCGAACAATGGATAAACAGTCTCCACCCGCTTTGCCAGACTTTTGTTGGCGGAGAACCGCCGGTACATGCCCGCCGCAAATCGTTGCTTCAGGCGTTCCGGCAACTCCAGCGCGGGGTGCAGCAGAAAATCGCTGATCGTCTTCGCCGGATCATCCCACCCGAAATACTCGAAGTCCAGGAACACCAACCGCCCCCCCGGTCGCCGCAGGGCGTTGTGAAACCCGAAATCCGAGGGACTCAGTGTTCGTTGTTCGACCGGCAACTCCGCTTCGACCGGCGTCTTCGCTGCCAGACGTTCCAGCATCGGACAAAAGCCCCCTTCAAGAAATTGCTGTAGTGCCGGCACCGCCCCCAACCGCACCAGACGGCTCCTCAAATTGTCGATGATGGCCTGCACCGTAAAGCACGCCTCCGCCGCCGCCGGCAACGTGGCGGCGTCCGATTCGACCGCCAGCCTCTTCAGTGTGGCGAGAAATTCGACGGCAGTGTCAATGTCCCCGTCCGTCACGTCGCTGGCAGCCAGCTTCGCCCCATCGATGAATTCGTACACTGCCAACATGGAGGCTGGATCCGCCGCGACCGGTTGGGGAATGCAACGCACGCCGTGTTGCCAGAGAAACTGCAACGCGGCGAGCTCCGTCTTCAACCGGCGTTGGCCGAAGTAGACCTTGCCCGGCACGCGGCCCGGGCAGCTTGTAGATGCGGCTGTTGCCGCCCCCGCCAACCCACTCGAGGTCCGTGACGGGTTGACCCAGCAATCGGCTGAACGCGTCGGAATGGAACACGTAATCCATGATCTCGCGCCAGGTCCGACACACGCGCACGCCGGGCAACGGCGCGTGCCCGCGCGGGGCGAAAAGCAGCTTCTCCACGTTCGACGGGAACGTCGGTTCGAGGTAGGTCTCCTCCAGGTCGTCGATGAACAACGTGCAGCCGATCTGTTTGATCGCGGCTATCTTCTCCGCGCGCGTGCCGGCAAAGTGAACATCCTCGCGCCGCAAACCGAGCCCGTCGGACTCGAAAAAACGGTGGGCCTCCATCCATGACAGCGCCGACTGCCGGAGATTGGTCCGCGTATCGTCGTAGCCGGCGTATTCGGTCTTGTGGCTGACGATGACGCTACGGACGCCGTGCTGTCGGCAGGCTTGGAAAAACTCGGGGACACCACCAATCAGTTGCGCCTCATTCATGCGCGGCCCGTACACGACACCCTGCAGCTTCTGCCATTCGGTCTCGCCCTCGGGCAGTTGCCGGATGCTGTCGCGAATGGTCTTCTTGCCCGGAGCTGTGTCGGCGGGGACCAAGCCGCGCTCACTCGCGAGTCGTTCGAGCAAATCGTCATAGCTGACGAGCGTGTTGTCGAAATCAACGCCGATGATTTGATGCATACCGGCGTTACTGCAGTTTCACGGCCTGCATGGTCTTGATGTTGTAGTAGCGAATGTCGGTCATCGGGTTGGAAATCTTGCCGCCGGCAAAGGCGCCCTTGAGGTCGCGGATGGCGTCCTCGACGGTGCGGCGCGGCTTGAAGCCGAATTCGCGCGCGATCTTCTCCGACGAAACCTGGTATGAGCGGTTGTCGTTCGTCGGCTCGGTCACAATCTCCGCGCTCTTGCCCACGACGCTACGCACCAACTCGGCGATCTCGCGGACTTTGAGGTTGTGATAGCCCGCGTTCCACACTTTCCGGTCAATTTGTTTGTCGGGAGCTTCGAGCAATTTCAGGTACAAATCAGTCATGTCTTCGATATGGAGGTTCGGTCGCAGTTGCTCGCCGCCGAAGACCGTGATCCGTCCCTTGTTGATGGCGTGGTTCGTGAGAATATTCACGGTCAGGTCGAGGCGCAGCCGCGGCGAATAGCCACACACGGTCGCGGGACGGACCGTGACACAGGTGAACCCGGGCGCGTAGTGCTTGGCGAGCACTTCCTCGCACATCGCCTTGAAACGCGAGTAATCCGTGAGCGGTTCGAGCGACAACTCCTCAGTGACCTTGTCTTCCTTCTTCACGCCGTAGACGCTGCTGCTGGACGCGTAGATAAATCGTCGCACCCCGCTGTCGCGCGAGATCTTCACCAGCGGCTCGAACGCGTCAAAGTTGATGGACTTGCCCAAGGTCGGGTTCAACTCGAAGCTGGGGTCGTTCGAGATGCAGGCCAGATGAATGACCGCATCCGCGCCGGGGATCGTTTGTTGCAGGAGCTTCGCGTCGCGGAGATCTCCCTTGATCGCCGTCAGGTTCGGATGCCTCGGCAGCACGTCCTCGCCGTAAATGAACAGGTCGAGCACCCGCACATGGTAATCGGCCGCGAGCAGCTTCGGCACGAGCACGGCGCCGACGTAGCCCGCGCCCCCGGTCACGTAGACAGTCTGGATGGATTTACTCATTGGCATGGGGTCTACTTATCCAAATCCTCCGCCGATGGAAAGCCTTAATTGCCCGATACTCGCGGATCGCGCTGAATGGGGCCCCAATGACTACGGGCGGCGGGGTGGGACCGTCGCACCCCGTTTACACCGGTAGACCACGAATCTTTCGTCGGTGATCGGCTCCGGAAACTCTACCAGCTTGGTAACCCGCCGATCAGGCGGCATGTCCATCGTCTCTACCACCTCGGCTTTCCCATTCGCGGTAGACACGAGTTCGTAACTCGTGATCAAAACAAAATCATTGGTCGCACCCGATAACAGGTCGAAAACTGTCCTCACAAGAACCGCTGCTGGCTTGTTGGTGCTCGCGTAGTACGCGCTGTCCCAGCAGGTAAACCCCTGCACTCTTCCACGGTCTGCAGCATAGACCTTTTTTTCCAGATACCCAGAGATGGAGGGGACACACGCATCGTGACTGACGACGATGGGCTTGTCAGCAAGTCCCTGATTGGTCAGGAACCGCACCGTCTGCTTCGCCGTGGAAAACACCCCTCGAAAACTACCCCAGTAGCAAATCGCGCCTGCGACCACGTGGATCGTCAGTACGACGGTAATCAGGTTGCTCGCGAACTGCCCCGTCCGACGACCCAAAGACCCGGCCCATCCGCTGAGACCTGACACCGGTGCCGTGCTCCAAGCCAGCCACCAACTCGCCAGCAGCAGCAGATAGAGCTTGCCCAAATGACGCATCGCGCCGAACCCGCCGACCAACTCCATCATTCCCAATAGACCCACCGTTCCCAGCGAATACAGGAGTGCGGCCCGGCCACTGCGCAGCCACAGCAGGGCCAAAAACAGGACGAACACCAAGCCGCCGAAAAACATGGCAACCCGCGTTCCGGTATCCGAAACGTCGGTCAACAGATTCGTGTTCCAGAGGAATTCATCCACCGTGGTCTTGGGAATCGGGAAGAATGTTCTCCACAAGGAGGAGAAGGCTTCCGGAGCCACACTCAGATGGAACCTCAACGGGAACCCCACTGGCATTTGCCTCGCGAAACGCCACATCTCTGCGGCGAAAAACCCTTGGCACAGTACAAACAGGAAAACGCCAGCCAGGGCGGCACCCCGATGATGCCGCAGATACTCTCGTTCCTCCGGGCTTCTGGCGCAGTCCCAAACCAGCACCACCAGTAATGTCCAAGCGATCGGCACATCAAAAGCATGCGCACCGGTCAGCAAGCCGATGACCCCGCCCAAGGCGATATAGTTGCGCGGCCGGCGCTGCACCAGGATACAGAATACAAACAACAGCAGCATACACAGGCTGTAGTTCCGGGAAATGACGCCGTACTCGTAAAGCGGGTAGTAGCCAAAACAAAACAGGACTTTTTGGAATTTCGTAAACGGGGAAAACCTCACGAACAAGTACACCGAAACAACGCTAATCAACCAATGGAGGCACTGCATCCCCACCGGGTTTCGCGTGAACCTTGCGACCACAAACAGCAGGGTGTGCCACAGCATTGGATGGCCTTCGGTGAGCATGTTCTGCCAGAGCTCCGCCAGCGAAGAGCTGTCTCGGGCAAGAGTCCAAGCCTGAAGTTCATCACGCCACATCTCATGATGCGCCAACCCGATTCCACTCAGGCAGGCAAAGATGACCACCAAGACGCACGCGAACTTCCACTGGCTCTCTGTTGCCTCGATTTGGTCTGAAGTATTCATTCCGGACGCTTGACGCGTCGCCACCGTCCGTCCAACGGGGTGATCCCGCGTCTGGTTGTCTGCATCGTCCCTCACCGACCCTTACTTGCGTTGAACGACGAGCCGATGCAGCGCCGGTATCGTCGCGCGGTGGTCTCCGGAGAAATAAAAACTCTCTCCTCCCTCAGCCACCGTGCGCACCAGGATCGTCTTCCAAGGACGGTAGTAGTATTGCGGGTTCGACTTGTCCGCCTCTTCATGCCAGTCGCCCTCGATCCTGAGGAGGTCGAACGCCGCCGTCGTGAATCTGGCAATGCTGTTCCCGCGCTGGTGCGCCACGTTACGCGCCATTGCCAGCGCTTTCAGGTAGATTTCCGGCGCCATCACCGCCGAGCCGAACGACAGCAGTACACCACCTTCCAGTTGCTCAACCGACTTCGCGAAAATCAGAAAGTCGCGGTAGCTCGTTTCGCCAACCGCCGCCCCGTCGCAATTTGGGAACTCGTGCACGATATCGTAGCCGATCCCGACATGCACCGTGGCCGGCACGGCGTGCCGGTAGGCGGCCGCGAGGATGCTCAGATGGCGGTGCGCAAACGTGCCTTCGGTCAGGGCCTTCCCGACCGCTTCGCCAAATCCGAGACCGGCACCGGCCGCGGCCTTGACGATGTCGTTAAGTTCACCCGTCTCCCGCCACAACCCAAATTCACCCGACCGGATATACCGCGCGACACTCTCGGTCGTCGCGCCGATCTTGGCCAGTTCATACTCGTGAATCGGGCACGCCCCGTTCATGGCGACATGCGTGATGATACCGCGGTCGATGAGATCGATGAGGTGAGCGCTCACGCCGGCCCGGATCACATGCGCGCCCATCATGAGGATGACCGGTGCACCACCTTGCCGCGCCCTGACAATCCGGTCGGCCAGCGTTGGCAGATTCGGATGGGCAAAGGGCAGCGGTGCGTCGTCGGCCTTCAGCCAGTGTCCGAAGTGGAGGTCGTGAACGCGTTCAGTCAGCGGCTTGAGCTTCAGCTGCGATCGGTCAAATTGTGGGTATCGCGAAGCCATGCGCTGGCCCCAAGATAGGCGCACGGCTGCCGGGCAGCAAGCGCGAAGTGAGCCGAAGCGTTTCGTGACGTCCTACCTGCGCTCGTGTTGGCCCTTGGCTTGAAATAGCCACGATACGCTGACGGTCACCCGGGCCAGCAGTTGGCCCTTGAAACACAAATGCCAGCAATCGTTTCGTAGTTCGATGAAACCACGGTCGCGCAGGACCTCCAGCCGCTCCTGAATCATGCCCTCCACGGGATACCGTCCTTGAATTTCCTCCAGGGGTGCACCCGCATCTCCCTGCTTGAGAAGTTCCACCATCAAACGCAACGATACCGAGCGTTCAATATGGTAAAAGCACTCCACGTAACAAAAAAACACAAGCAGATGGAAGAAGTACGCGTGAAACAGTCCCAGGTATGGCGATTCTGTCGCCCCGCCGCCGGCGTCAACAACCCGGAGCGCGGTCAGCCACCGATAAACGAAAAATACGAACGGCAGGCTCAGGATATATCCGGTCAACATCGCTTTGAAACGGTTCTCCGCGGGACGGACAAACATCAGCAGGTTCTGAAGAATAATCCAAACCAAACTCACCACCACGGCCGCAAACACCCCCTGCTTCATGGCCTCAGCCTCCCTCACCCAGATTCATGCTCCGCTTCAAGCCATGGACGATTCGCGCAATGATCCGGCCCGTGTTGGTCAACGAGTAGCGCTCTGTTTGTGGATCCTTCCGGATCCAGCCTCGCTTGACAAGGTACGGCAACCGCCATGCATAAATGCGGTTGGACTCCTCCGGCCCCATGCGTCTGGATTCCGCCTTCGATTCCTCCAATTTGAACTTCGCCGACAAGTCGGCGGCGGTTATCGGCTTGTCGCCGGCATTGAGGATGGCCACCAACAGGGATACAGAAAACCCACCGCATGTTGCGAAGAAAAAGTCCACAAAGCTATGACAGTTGAGCAGCAGCACGGCAAAGCCGTACGCCATGTCGAATAATCGGTCCGAGACTGTCCAAACCGGCGGAAGAAACCACAAATCCCAGGGCGTGACGGTGTACAGGATGAAATACACCACACCGCACGGCAAGGACGCCAGGAGGAACACACGAAGGTGCCCCCTCGGACGCAACACATGCCCCGCCACCGCGGTCGATCCAACATATAACACAAATACCAATAGCGAGAGGATCAATCCCTTCACGACTGCCATCCGATGTGTCCGCGCTCTGCGCGATTCTTGTTCATGCTGGAAGTTTCAGTTTACCGCGCGACGCTCGCCCGCGCAACAAACCTGTTCTGCGGGTACTGGAACAGTTTCACAATTCTCCTCGCAGCACGATACGCTCAGTGCCACGGCGTCTTGTCCTCCCTGGTCGCCGACGCAGACGAAGGCGGACGTCTTCCGACATCGAACACGGTTATTTCAAACCCGGCCGCCACCCCACCGTGCCCGAATTGGGGTTCTTCTTGGGTTGGTTTGCGCATAAAATCACCCTCCCGGCGCTGCTTTTTCTGCATTTATTCCCCGTTTTTTGCCTCTTTTTGCAAAACGAACCCAACTCGATTTTTTCTTAACCTATTCATTCCACGATACTTCCAAATTTTTCGGTTGGGTTCGTTTGGCAAAAACACTCTTCTATAGAGAGTTCCGGGCCCGCCATCACCTCGCCGGCCTCCCCGCGCATGTCTCAATGATCCATGCTCACACCCCGATTCTCTCACAATCCCGGAAACAGCGTTAGTGTACTTTGGAAGGTTTGGAAGCTTTGGAAGCTTTTCTTTTGCAGTCCTAATCCATCCCTGTTGCGCACTTTGGAAGACGCCACCACTTTCGACGCAACGTTCGGAACCTTTTTTCAAGAATCCAGGCCGCGGTATCCTCAGAACCAAACTGTACCAGTACCGTTCTGCGGGCACGATCGCGCCGAGTAACGAGGCGACTGCCTGCGCAGGTTTTCCAGGCCCGCCCCATTCGGGTGCGTGCGCCTCGCCAATGCTTTGCTGCGGAACGTGTTCCCTGCTACGAACCGGAAAGCTCCCGCGAACGTTTCTCCGCGGCCTTGATCGCTTCCGCGAAGATCTCCTCGAGTTTGCGTTCGCTCATCACTTTCAGCGCGGCCTCGGTCGTTCCGCCAGGTGATGTCACCTTTCGTCGCAACGACACGGGCTCCTCTCCGCTTTCCACCATCAGTTTCCCGGCCCCATAGACCGTCTGGACCGCCAACTTCTTTGCCAGTCCTTCATCCAACCCGGCCGCGACGCCAGCCTTGATCATCGCTTCGGTCACGTAGAATACATACGCAGGGCCGCTCCCGCTCAGGGCCGTCACCGTGTCGAGTAATTTCTCTTCGACCCGCACACTGATTCCGACCGCGGCGAAAATCGACTCGGCGGCATCCAGATCATTGTCCGTCGCATGAGCCCCTTTCGCCAATGCCGCCGCGCCGACACCCACCAGCGCCGGGGTGTTCGGCATCACGCGCACCACCCGCACCTTGTCGCCAAGCTCTCGCTCAATGCGACCCGTCGTCACGCCGGCCGCGATGGAGACAACCAATTTCGATGGGGACATGACCGGTTTGAAGCCGGCCAGCACCTCTCCCATTTGTTGCGGCTTCACGGCGAGCACCACGATGTCCGCCACTCTCACGGCCTCCGCATTGTCATTTAGCGCCCGCACCCGGAACTTCTTCGCAAGAAACTCCCGTTGTTCCGCCCGCACGTCTGTCGCGATAATCTGCGAAGGCAAAACCGTCTTGGCGGACAACAGCCCGCGGATCAGCGCTTCCCCCATATTGCCCGCGCCGATAAACGCGATCATCCTATTCTGTAGGCTCATGTCGTCTTCGTTCCCCAAAAATGGCCGTGCCGATGCGTACCATCGTCGCGCCTTCTTCGACGGCCACCGCAAAATCATGGGTCATGCCCATCGACAACTCCCGAAGCCCCAGCGCGTCGCGAAGCTCCCGCAACCGACGAAAGCAGGCCCGCGCCTTTTCGGCTTCCTCCACATACGGCGCGATGGTCATCAATCCCTGCGTTTCCAGCCGCGCCAACTGGTTGATTTCCGCCACCGTGGACTTCAAATCCTCCGGCTTCAAGCCAAACTTGCTCGCTTCACCCGAGACGTTCACTTCGAGCAGAATCGCTTGCGTCTTGCCGGCCCGTTCGGCCCATTTGTTCAGTTCGATCGCCAGCCTCACGCTGTCGACCGAGTGAATGACTTCGAACAATGCCACAGCATCCCGCGCCTTGTTCGTCTGCAAGTGGCCAATCATATGCCAGTGGGCCCGGCCTGAGACGAGCGGAATCTTCGCCCGCGCCTCCTGAATCTTGCTCTCGCCGAAAAGCGTCTGGCCCGCTGCCAGCGCCGCCTCAACGCCTTCCGGTTCAACCGTTTTGCTCACGGCGATGAGTGCAATGCCTTCAGGCCGACGCCCCGCGCGCTCGGCGGCGGCGCGAATACGTTGTTGAATCAGATTGATGTTGTACGTAATGTCGCCCACGCGTAGATTGTATGCTGAAGCAGGTGCGCATCGCAAGACGCGGCGTGCACCGTATTATTGAGAACCCGTATGCAGCCAGGTTCGTTCGGTGGGGCAATAACCAAAGCTTGCGCATGGCGTGAGAATCACTAGAATCAGATTCTGAATGGCGCTTTCATCAAAGCTGGGCCACTTTAATTTGCTCGAGGAGATTGCGCACGGCGGCATGGGGACCGTCTACCGCGGATTTGATCCCACCCTCAACCGTGAGGTCGCCATCAAGCTTCTGCGCGAGGACCTCGCGCGAGACCCGAAGTTCCTCAATGATTTCCTGGAGGAGGCACGCTCGGCAGCCGCGATCAGCCATCCACATATTGTCCAGGTGTATTTCGTCGGCGAGGAATCGTCCAAGTACTACATTGTGATGGAGTTGCTCAAAGGCCGCACGCTTCGCGAGATCATCGAGCATGACGGCACCATGGACGAGGAGCACGCCATTGATCTCACGATCGACGTGGTCGAGGGACTGCGCGCCGCCTACAAGAACCACATGATTCACGGCGACATAAAGCCCGCCAACATCTTTATCACGGACGACGTCGGGGCGAAAGTCCTCGATTTTGGGCTCTCCAAACTCGCCAACGTCGAAGTCGCTCCCACCGACGGCATTTGGGGCTCGCCGTACTACATCTCCCCGGAGCGCGTCGGCCAGAAGGCGGAGGATTTCCGTAGCGACGTCTACAGCTTGGGTGCAACCCTCTTTCAAACCCTTACGGGACATCCACCGTTTGAAGCCGACACACCCGAGGAACTCGCCGCCAAACGCCTCAATGAGAAACCCCCGCTCCTGCGCGACCTCAATCCGGCACTTACCCGCAAGACCGAGGAAGTCGTTAACAAGATGCTCAACAAGAGCATTCTGCTCCGCTACCGTGATTACGACGCGTTACTGGCGGAACTCAAGGACGCCAAGACTGAGGCGACGGCCAAGCGGCTCGGTGTCGATCTCCACCCCGAAGCCAAGCCGCCCGAGCCCGAACCCCCTCCGCCACCACCGCCAAGCTCTCCGGTCACCTTGGTGCTGACGACGGTCGCGATCGTGCTGGCAATTGTCGGCGTGTTCGCCTACGTCTTCTGGCCGAGCAGCAAGCCGCCGACGCCGAAACCAGTTCCACGCCCGCAGCCTATTCCTGTACCGCAACCTAATCCGCAGCCGAAACCGCCCAAACCGCCGGTGCGCATCTACAATGCGGAGTTTACGGTGACGCTGCCTGACGCCCACACTGTCAGCCTGTCGGGCGAGTTTAACAAGTGGAGCGCCACGGCGGCACCGATGCGCAAACGGCCCGACGGCCAGTGGGCAGTTACCCAACAACTCGCTGCGGGGCAATACAAGTACAAGTTGATCGTTGACGGCAAATGGATCCCTGACCCGGAAAACCCGACGCAAGTGGATGATCCTGATTACGGCAAGTGCTCCGTGGTTGCGATTGGCAAGTAGCCGTGGCGCCTGATTCGCATCTGATTGATTTTATCGCGTGTTTCAATCGCCAGGCGTACTTTGAAGCACACGATGTACTGGAGGAGTTGTGGCTGAAAACCAGCGGCGAGAAACGCGACTTTTACAAGGGCCTCATCCAAACCGCAGCGGTCTTCTTGAAGTTGCAGCAGGACAAACCCGCCCCGGCCGCGCGCCTGGCACTGCGGGCTGCGTCCCATCTGGAGAAGCACCGGCCCATGTGTGAGCAAGTCGATGTGGACGTGGTATTGAATTGGCTCCAGGATGTCGCGCGTGGACGAAACGTCCTGGCGGAGGGCGCGCCCCCGCGGCTGGGGTTGATCGACCCATGAAACTGATTCAAGTCCTGTGCATCGTCCTCACGGAGTTTAGCATTGGCAGCCTGCTGATGGCCAGCCTCCTGCCGCCACGGGAGATTCGCACCAGTTTCTTCACGCTCACCAGCCTGCTCTGCGCGTTGACGGCGGCGCTGGCGCTGACTTTGTTGAAAGCTTTCTTGCAGTTTGCCTGGGAGGACGTTCGGTTCCTCAGCTTTACGGTCATCGGCGCCACCGCCGCCTATGGCGCATACCGATTGGAGAAACTCGACTTGGGAAGGCTCCTGCTCATTACCTCGGGCCTGGTCGGCTTCGTCCTTGGCCTGATGCCATTGGTGGGGCACATCCTCACCGCACGCCATATGGACACGACGGCTCCGCAGTTTTTTGACGCCGGTGTGGTGAGCGGCACGTTGTTGCTGGGGGCCACAAACGTCGCCATGATCCTTGGGCATTGGTACTTGCTGATGCGGCGTTTGAGCTTCGAGCACCTGCTGCGTTTCGCCCAAATCGTCCTCGGAGTTGTCGTGCTTCGCATTCTGGTTGTGTTCGCCACCCTGACGGCGCTGGGCGATTACGATGCCCGCTTGGCGAGTGTGTTTCTTCACGCGCTGTGGTCTCCCCATGGAAACCTGTTTTTCTTTCTCATGCGCATCCTTTGGGGATTGGTGTTGCCGCTGGTGCTGGCGGTCCTGGTGTTGCGGTGCGTACAGCAAAAAGCTAACCAGGCGGCCACGGGTCTGTTGTACGTCATGCTGGTCAGCGTGCTGTTCGGCGAATTGTTCGCTGCGTACCTGTTTATCTGACGGCAGGAGGCCGCCGCGTGAGAGGCTTGCGCCCTCCGTGAGTCGTGTGTTAGAGTCCGCTGGTCGGTTGCGGCGTCGGGACGTAGCGCAGCCTGGTAGCGCACTTGCATGGGGTGTCAAAAACGGGTTTTTGCCCCTGTTAGCTATCGTTATCTTTCCCAATGTTTACGGGCTTTTCTTGCACTTTTGCCTTTGCCCGGTTTAGCCGAAATATGCCCCAAAAAACCAATGGAGTATCAAATGGCAGTATCAAATGGGCATGAAGAAAAAATGTCGGCGGTCGGTTAAAACCAGCGAGTCCGGGTCGAAGTGCGTCTGACAGAAAGAACCACTTGCCGTATGCAAGTTCGAGCGGGAGCGAAGTGTTTTTTTGAGCGCTTTGAGCGCCATTTGATACTGTTTTTGATACTGACCGATAACGACGCGTCCTATGTTCGAGTGGAGAGATTGGGTCTCCAGCTCACCGAATCGCGCGTCAGAAAATTGACAAACTGCCCTCCGTCCGTCTTCCACATCCGGAGTTTCGGGGTCGCGAGTCGGTAACGTAACCTTCGGGCTCATCGAAGTGACGATTTACTCCCTCGGTTGGTCGTGTGCCTCCGACCGATGGAGGCGCAGGCTTTTCGCAGCTTCTTCAACCACGTGACCTCTTCGTGAAGGTTTCCGTTTGCCTGAGTCTTGGGAAACAGATCAAGCGGTGCGACGCCCAACACCTTTGCGATATACAGCAACTGGAAGTCGTAAACGTGGACCATCTGGGCTTCGATGCGGGCCACTGCCACCCGGCTTTTGTTGAGGCCGGCGCTTTGCAGTTCTTTTGCCAGCCGGTTCTGTGTCCAGTGTTTTTCCATGCGGATTGTTCGAATCCGCTGCCCGACAAGGTTGAGGTTTTTCGCCGCCCCGTTGTGGGGGCTGGAATCTCGCGGTGGAAAGATCTTCCGTAGCAGGTTGCTGAAAAAGCCGTGTTTTGTAAGATCACTCTTTGTTTTCATTGGGGTTCTCGCATGTTTTGATTTCCTAAAATGCGCTTTTCAGCCGCCTGTTTGAAATGGCTGAATCACGCTAATGCACCGTTGCTCTGTGACTGTGTTGTACCTGGTGTCGCACCGATCTCCCCACCTTCTCAGAAACGGCCTCCTCGGTGTCGCTGGGCGAGCTTGCGTCGAGCTTGTTGGACGCCTGATTCCGGGTCAGGTCCAGTGCCTTCACGATCTCGTCCTGCCGCTCGGTCAGGCTTTTCAACTTGGCTTCGTGCTCAAATGGCTCGCCCACCTTCCCTTCCAATTCCGCCATTCGTTTCCTGGACTCCGCAACGTCCTTCTCGGTCTGAGCCAACTTCTGGTCGAGGGACTGCACGGCATGCTCCAGTGAACGCGTCGTGCCGTGGGCGCTGTCGGAAATACTCGCCGAGTAGAGATTCGCGCCCTTGAGGACGAGTTCGGTGTGTTCCAAGGCACTGGCACGAAGAACCACGGCAAACCCGGCGAGATCACCGACCATGTGCTCTTTCCCTGAACCCCGGAGTTGCTGAGCGCGGCGATTGATCAACTCCCCGGCGATTCCTCGATCTGTGTAGTCCGTTCCCTCGATACGGATTTTGAACGCGTCGCCCTGTGTCGGCTGTCGGGCCGCGATGTCCTTGTGGAGGTTCTCAATCCGGCCGGTGAGAATCTCAACCTCCTCGTGCGTTCGTCGGATCGTGTTCCGAATCCGGTACTGCGTCTCGTGGTGCTGGGCTCGCAATCGGCTGAGACGGCCCAACTCGGCGTCGATGTGGGCTTTCTCGATGACCAGTGGATTCCCCGACGCGATAGCCTTGACCTCGGCGTACGTGAGTGCCGCGCCGTCGATGTCCTCGATATGGCGCAGGTCACTGCGGCCGGTCATGACCTGGTGAATGAATTTGGCTTTCGTTTCGAGCGTCTGCCACATGTAGGCGTCGAAACTGCCTTCGGTGACATAGCGGTAGATTTGCACCTCGGCGTTGCGATTGCCCTGCCGGAGAATTCGTCCCTCACGCTGCTCCACGTCCGCCGGACGCCACGGCGCATCGAGGTGGTGCAACGCAACCAACCGCTCCTGCACATTTGTGCCGGACCCCATCTTCTGCGTGCTGCCCATCAAGATGCGGACTTTGCCGGCGCGAACATCCTTGAAAAGCGCGAGCTTCGCCGCGTCGCTATCATAATCCTGAATGAAGGCGATTTCGGCAGCGGGCACGCCGGCAATAACCAGTTTGCCTTTCACGTCGTCGTACACCGAGAACCCTGAGTCTTTCGGCGTGGACAAATCGCAGAAGACGAGTTGTGTTAGCCGGTCGGCCTTCGTCTCCTGCCAGATGCGAAAGATTTCGTGAACCGCGAGGTTGGCCTTGCTTTCGGGCTGATCGCGCGCACTCGAATCAACCAACCGCAGGTCCAGCGCGGCCTTGCGGCCCTCGGTGGTGATCTTGAGCATGTTGTCCACGCGTGGATCGACACGCCCTTTGCGCAACTTTTCCGCTCTCTCGGCCAGACCGGAAACGAGCGCCTTCAGTTCGGGCGTGGATGGCGCGCGGATGATCGTCGCTTTCCCGTTCCGCAGTGCGGGCGTGGGCAGCTTCAACATTTCCGCAGTGCGAATATCCGCAACCTGCCGGAACTGCTGCATCAGCTCCGGGACGTTCACGAACCGCGCGAACCGCGTGTTCAGCCGGTAGCCCGCGCCGTCCGGGGCCAACTCCATCGCCGTCACCGGCTCGCCAAACGTTGCCGCCCATGAATCGAAGTGATGTACCCGCAATTTCGTCAGCGCGGCCATTTGCAGATAACGCTGCATGGTGAACATCTCCGCCATGCTGTTGGAGATCGGCGTACCGGTCGCGAACACCACGCCGCCTCCCCCGTTTACCTGCTGGATGTACCGGGTCTTGAGGAACAAATCGAAGGCCCGCTCCGAGGCTGTCTGTGGCAGGCCCGCGATTCGGGTCATCTTGCTGACGTAAAAGAGATTCTTGAAGTACTGGGCTTCATCAATGAACAGCCGGTCCACGCCCAGTTCCTCGAAGGTCAGCGTGTTGTCCTTCTTCCCCTCGGCCAGCAGGAGCTTCAGCCGCGTCTCCAGTCGCTTCTTCGCACGCTCCAGGTCTTTGACGATCCGCCGATCGTTCTTGCCGGTGCGCTGTTCGCGGATGGCCATTTCCAAATCGTGGAGTTGCTCGCGGAAGAATGCCTTCTTGGTTTCATCCGACAGGGGGATTCTCTCGAAGCCCGAATGCGTGACGATGACCGCGTCCCAGTTCCCGGTGGCGATGCGGCTCATCAACTGCCGACGCTTGCTCGCCTCGAAGTCCTCCTTACCGGCCACGAGAATGTTTGCGCCCGGATAAAGCATGAGCAGTTCGGAAGAGAACTGGCCGAGCATGTGATTCGGCACGACGAACAAGGGCTTCCGGGCCAACCCCAGCCGCTTCAGTTCCATGCCGGCGGCAACCATCGTGTACGTCTTGCCGGCGCCCACCACGTGGCCCAAGAGTGTGTTGGGAGTTTGCAGGATTCGCCAGACGCCCGCTTTCTGGTGTGGGTGCAACGCCACAACCTGGCTCGCGCCGGGCAACGTCAGATGATCACCGCTGAACGTCCGCAACCGAACATTGTTGAATTCGTCGTTGTATTTCCTGACCAGCCGCTCGCGGCGCTCGTCGTCCTGCCAAATCCATTCCTTGAACCGCTCCTTGATCTTCTGCTGCTTCTCCCGCGCACCTTCGGTCGCTTCCGGGTTCACCACGAATTTGTCTGACTTCGGTTCTTTGTCGTAAATGGTCGGCGTGCGGAGATTCAGCGCGTCTTGAATCAGGTCAACCGCACCGGCGCGGTCCGTACCCCATTCGGTCGTGTTCGCCACGGTGCGCTTGGCGAAGTAGTCGCCACTGACCACCCACGTACCAATGGCGTGCGAATGACTGACTTCGATACCCGTCGCGCTGATCAATTCCTGGCAGAACCGCTCGATGTCCTCAGACGGAATCCACGACGAGCCCAAGTCGTACGTCGATCTCGGTGGCCGACAAGTCCTCCGGCTGGACAGCCTTGAGCGCCTCGACGTTCTCTTTGAAGCGCGGGTCGGTGATGCTCGCGGCCTCGGCGATCTCCAGCTTCTCGCGGACGTTGCCGGACAGATATTGATCGTCGGTCTCCCAGTCGTTCGACTGCGGGTTAAGGAAAATTGCGCCTCTCAGTTCGGGCAGGAATTCGTCTTCGGAGCGACCGAGCAAGGCGCTCATGTGGTCGAGGTCAACGCAGCCCTTTTCGTTTAGCGAAACGATCAGGGCTTCCTTGGGCAGTTCGACCGACTCGATGGGTTTCTGATACTGAATCGTTCGCTCGCGGAAGATCGCCGTTTTCTTGGCTCGCTTCGTCTCCTCGTCGTAAACCTCCAGAGACAGGAGCAACGGCAGGTCGGGGTCACCATCGAACGCGCGGGTGTTCGCATGGTTTGAAATCGGACCGAACCGTGAGACGAAGGAATCGTAAGTCTGATTGAGCTTCTCCCGCGCCGCGACAATGGTTGCCTCGTCGCTGCCATCGAGTTGACTGCGGAGACATTCCCGCACGGCGTCACGAACCCGAATCAGCCGTCTGACTCGCACCTTGGTTTCCGCCGGCAGCCCCGGCAGCGTCTTCAATGAGTCGCCGATTCGGACGGCGACCTCGTCGTGGACCATCACGAAAGCGTTGGGCTTGACGTAATCGGGGGCGGGAAACGATTGATCGAGAGACGGGGGAGCCACGGCCCGTTTCTGCGCGCGATAGATGTCTTGCGGCAGGTTGCTGACCGCTTCGTCCAACGCCTCGGCCAAATCCCGGCCATCGCTGACCAGCGTAGGTTCGTTGTCGCGGTACATGCTGCCCGACAACTCCATCTTGCCGAGCATCATCTGCGGGCGCTGAACAAAGTATTCGTTGATGTAGATCGTCTCGCCCTTGGCGTTGACGTGCTCCGCTGTTTCCTTCCACGCCGGACCCGACGGGGTTTCGCCGGGATTCAGCTTGCGCAACATCACGATGTCGGTGGTGACCTCGGTGTTGGCGTTGCGCTTGAAGGCGTCGTTGGGGAGTCGGATTGCGCCAACGAGGTTGGCCCGTTGCGCCAGGTATTCGCGCAGCGTCGAGTCCTCCTTGTCGAGCGTGCCTTTGGATGTGATAAACAGAAGCAGCCCGCCCGGGCGCACCTTCTCCAAGGCGGCGGCGAAGAAGTAATCGTGGATCGGAAATTTGAAAACGTTGAACCGTGGGTCAAACGGCTGATAGTCCCCAAACGGAATGTTGGAAACTGCCGCGTCGTAGAACCCGTCGGCCAGCCGAGTCTCCTCGAATGGCTGGTGGCGAATGTCGGCATCTGGATAAAGCGCCTTCGCGATGCGGGCGGTCAGTTGGTCAATCTCGATGCCGGTGATAGTCGAGTGGGCGTGCATCTCTTCCGGCATCAGCCCGATGAAGTGGCCCAGCCCGCAGGCAGGCTCCAGAATGCGCCCATCCGTGAAACCGAAACGCGCGAGGGCAGCGTACATCCCGCGAACGATGACCGGCGACGTGTAGTGGGCGTTGAGTGTCGAGGCGCGGGCGGACGTGTGTTCCTCGTCCGTCAGAAGTTTGGATAGTTCGACCTGCTCCTTGAACCACTCGCGCGAGTTGACATCGAAGACCTGCGGCAACCCGCCCCAACCAACGTACCGCACGAGGACCGCCTTTTCGTCGTCAGAGGCAGGACGTTTGTCGGATTCGAGGCGGCGCAGGAGCTTGATCGCCTCGACGTTGGCGCGGAACTTCTGCTTGAGCGACCCCTCGCCGAGGCGGTCGCGGTCGGAGATCCGGTAGTTGGCTTGGTTGCGGGGCGGGCCTAATCGTTCTCGGGCGGCAGGAGGATGTACTTCTCCCTGACCATTTCCCAAGCCTGGTCGTGGGCCTGCTGTGGCGTCAGTCCCTGCTGGATCAGTTGCCGGCGGATCGCGTCCATTTCGTC